>NZ_CP035922.1:0-1279655 GCF_009665415.1 Vibrio cidicii
TTGTTGGTAACCACTGACCAGCAACACGGTTTCTCTTAAGATATTGCGTTAAACCTCGGCAAAAGCTCACAAAACAACTGACCTCTCGCTTGATTGTGAGCTGGGCATTGCTGGTTTGACGCGGCGAAAACCATCGAGTTAAATGTGATTTACGGCTTTTAACCAAATAAAATCTACAAAAAAAGCAACTCTTTCGGAGTTGCTTTTTCTATTTAGCTTCACTTACGCATTTTCTAACTGTGCGACGATATCACGAGCCACCGCTTCGGCGACTTTGATGCCATCGATACCCGCTGACAAAATCCCGCCCGCATAACCTGCGCCTTCACCCGCTGGGTAGAAGCCTTTTAGGTTAATGCTTTGGAAATCTTTGCCACGCTTGATGCACACAGGCGAAGAAGTTCGAGTTTCTACCCCAGTCAATAAGCCATCGGCTGTGGCAAAACCTTTGATTTGGCTGTCAAATGCAGGAATTGCTTCACGAATCGCTTCAATAGCAAAAGCAGGGAGTGCTTTTGACAAATCGGTCAACTTGATCCCCGGCGTGAAGGATGGTTCAACATCGCCCAGTGCACTTGGATCGCGACCTTTGAGGAAGTCGCCAATTTTCTGCGCTGGCGCATCGTAGTTTTCACCGCCCAATCGGTAAGCATTCGACTCCAGTTCACGCTGGAAACGGATGCCCGCCAATGGATCGCCAGGATAATCGCGTTCAGGGTCGATACCCACCACGATGGCGCTGTTGGCGTTGCGCTCGGCGCGCGAATATTGGCTCATGCCGTTAGTGACAACGCGCCCCTCTTCTGACGTCGCCGCGACCACCGTACCGCCCGGACACATACAGAAGCTATACACAGTGCGGCCATTCTTACAGTGGTGCACCAGTTTGTAATCTGCCGCGCCGAGAATTGGATTGCCCGCATTTGGACCAAAACGCGCTTCATCAATCATCGATTGTTTGTGCTCGATACGGAAACCGACAGAAAACGGTTTAGCTTCCATGTAAACACCGCGCTCATGCAGCATCTCAAAGGTATCACGCGCACTGTGACCCACCGCGAGTACCACATGACGAGATTTCAGCTCTTCGCCGTTCGACAAGGTCACGCCGGTGATTTGCCCATCTTGCATATGGATGTCATCAACGCGAGTACTGAAACGGATCTCACCGCCTAACTCTAGAATTGTCGCGCGCATCTTTTCGATCATCGTGACCAGTTTAAAGGTGCCGATGTGCGGTTTACTCACGTAGAGGATCTCTTCTGGCGCGCCTGCGGCAACAAACTCGGTGATCACTTTGCGGCCATAGAAGTTGGGATCTTTCACTTGGCTATACAGTTTGCCATCCGAAAAGGTGCCCGCACCGCCTTCACCAAACTGCACGTTCGATTCTGTGTTGAGGGTTCGTTTTCGCCAAAAGCCGAAAGTGTCTTTGGTGCGCTCACGCACCTCTTTACCACGCTCAACAATGATGGGGTTAAAGCCCATTTGCGCCAACACTAGGCCAGCGAACAAACCGCACGGGCCAAAACCGATAACGATTGGACGCTCAGTCAGGTTAGCGGGGGCTTTGGCGACAAATTTGTAATCCATATCCGGCGTTTGACGCACATGCTGATCTTTGCTGAATTTGGCCAGCAACGCGGCTTCGTCACCCGCCACCACCACATCTAAGGTGTAAATCAGTTGAATTTGAGTTTTCTTACGAGCATCGTAGCCACGTCTAAACATGTTAAAAGAAAGAACCTGATCGGCCGGAATGGAGAGCTTGCGGGTTATCGCGTCGAGTAGCGCGCCTTCCTCATGATCAAGCGGAAGTCTGATTTCAGTTAAACGTATCATTGGATGTCTCGTTGCAGTTGGTGTCATAGCGAAGCCCAACCAAGTCAAGCCCGCTCACAATGGCGCGCATTTTACGAGAAATTGCCTTGTCTGTCATACTAAATCCCGTAAGCGAAAGGAGAAGAGCGAAGATTCACTGCGCGGAATGTTGAATTTTCGCTTCGGATCAGTATCATCCCCTTTCTTCAATTTTTGACTGATTTTAAGAGCGGATTGCCATGGCGTTTGTCGTAACCGATAACTGTATTCAATGCAAATACACCGATTGTGTGGCGGTGTGTCCGGCAGATGCTTTCCATGAAGGGCCAAACTTCATGGTGATCAATCCGATCGAATGTATCGACTGCGGCTTATGTGTCCCTGAATGCGACGCGCAAGCCATTTTTCAGGAAGATGAACTAGAAGACGATCAAAAGATCTTTGTGGAACTCAACGCCGAGCTTGCGGAAATCTGGCCAAATCAGACCGAAGTGAAACCCGCCATGGATGAAGCGGCGAAATGGAATGGTGTGCCCAATAAGCTGGACATGCTCGAACGCTAAAAAGCCAATCGAACCTAAGAAAAAGCGTGCCGATTTTACTGGGCACGCTTTTTTTGTTTTTAAATCAGCCGCTAACGTTAGCTATGCTGACGACGCATATTGTCAAGAATGATGCCTGTTGCCATCGCCACATTGAGTGATTCTGCGCCGCCAAATGCCGGAATGGTGATCTTATCGGTGACAAACTTTGACGCTTGTTCACGAATGCCATGAGATTCACTGCCCATCAGCAAAATACCTTGCGCTGCAAAATCCGTCTTGTGCACACTTTTCCCTTCAAGGAACGCACCGTAAATCGGCAAGTTGGACTGCTGCAAATAACTTGGCAGGTCAACTAAACTCACCTGCACTCGGCCAAAACTGCCCATAGTAGCGCTGATGGTTTTCGGGTTGTATGGGTCAGCGCAATCGCTGCTTGCCACAATATGTTTGATCCCGTACCAATCGGCCACACGGATGATGGTACCCAAATTACCAGGGTCAGAAACGCCATCTAAAGCAATCATCAAGCCTTGCGCCAGAGGAATTTCAACACGCGGAATCTCAACCACGGCAATGGCAGCATTGTTGCTCACCAAGGTACTTGCTTTGGTTAAGTCATCCAACGAGGCTTCAATGCATTCAAAGCTCGCCAACTCCTTGCCATTCTGTGCGAGAAATTCCTCAGTGGCAAAAATCTGTTGAACCGCAAGAGTACTCTTGGCGAGTTCAAGAACGTTTTTCTCACCTTGCACTAAAAAAAGGCCTTGCGCTTTACGCTGTTTCTTTTGTCCTAACGCACGCAGGAGTTTTAATTGGTTTTTCGAAATCATTGACTTTGTCCCAGATGAAAGCGGGCCGATTATAGAGCAAACCCGCGATCAGCTAAAGAGCGACACCGTTAGTCGACGTGACTTTCTGCATCCTCACGTTTAAGGACTTTGTGCCCATCTTCCGATACACCGTTTTTCCAATAGCTACTGATGTAGATATGTTCGCGTCCCACCTCGCGCTCATTGCGAAAGTACTGACGCAGTTGACGCATGGAGTCAAACTCGCAGGCACACCAAACTGATGCTCTGCCCGCCAGCCATGGCAAGTGAGTCACTTTCTGTGTCAACGTCTCTTCGCCGGTTAGCCAAATCAACTCCATATTGGCAGGCAGCTCAAGTGTCTGTTGGTCAGAGGCTTCGGTAATTTTGACCACAGCGTACCCTTTAGCTTCTTGTGGCAACCGTGCCGCTTTGGCAGAAAGTGCGGGTAACGAGGTCATATCTGCCACCATGAAGAACCAATCTGCGTCGGTGCTTATCGGCGCGATTGTGCCCGGACCGACCATCGAAATGGTGTCACCGACCTGCGCTGCCATCGCCCAGCGAGCAGCAAAGCCACAATGCGCGTCCGGGGTAATATGGCGCACAAAATCCACTTCGATTGCACCACGCTTGGCATCAAAACGGCGAATGGTGTAAGTGCGCATCACCGGACGTTCACCTTCCGCAAGCTGGCTTAAATCGGTATTACCGTGAGTATCAAACAGCAGTTTGATATAGCCGCCTTCGCACTCTTGCGGAAATTGCTTAAGAAAATCACCCTCAAAAACAATGCGTTGCATATTGGGTGTCAGGGTTTGCGTCGATACGACAGTCAGTACTTGAGGCGCAGGTCTATTCATTTCTCTACTCGATAATCATTCTCTTTTGCATTTATACTAGCAACCTCCCAGCAAAGCGCCTAGTCTCTTTAAGCAAATTTACATTCCGATTTCCTTTCTCGGCTTTTGACCAAGCACGATCAGCAGCTCACTTTGGGCAAAAAACGACGCGAAAGAGGCTGATCCTGTGTACATCTGCATCGGCAAGGCTAGAATAGCGAGCATGGTTTAACCCGAGAGTACCCAGTACTTTCCCAACGAAATTTAAGGAGGATCTTTATGTCTATGTGGTGTGCCATCTACCCACGTTTGTTTGGTATTAAGCTTCGCTCAAGAGTTTTAGATATCGCGCTGCGATAATCTCGACTTGAGCGAAACATCAACCACGACGACTAGCGTCCAATCCGAATACCTTCCCTCAAGCTCGAAGAATTATTGTCAGCCCTGACAACGGCCTTTTGCGCCCAAAATTCTTGAGAACATTATGAGTACTTTTTTAACTGCACAATCACTAACCCTTTCTCACACCTCACACGCACTGTTTGATGCGTTAAATTTTACCATCCAACGCGGCGACAAAATCGGCCTGATTGGTCATAACGGCTGTGGCAAAAGCTCCTTACTCAAACTGCTTAATGGCGAGTTGGAAGCCAGTGGCGGCCAAGTAATGAAAGCCAAACAATGCTTGATGCGCTATGTCGAGCAGTATCTGCCGCTTGCCGTGCAATCGATGAGTGTGATGCAAGCCCTCGCTGAACATTTAGCCGCAGAAAACACTTGGCAAGCTGAAGTGCTGTTGGGTGAGTTAGGCTTCGCGCCAACAGAGTGGCACATGCCAGTCAGCCACTGCAGTGGCGGTCAGCAGATGCGTTTACTGTTAGCCCGAGCCATCATTCATCAGCCGGACTTGCTGCTTTTAGATGAACCAAGCAACCACCTCGACTTGCCGTCGCTGATTTGGCTGGAGGGCTTTTTATCTCGCTGGAAAGGGGCATTTGTGTTGGTATCCCATGATCAAACGCTGCTCGACCGAGTGACCAACACCACTTGGATCATGCGTGATAAAGCCCTACACCACTTCGCCCTGCCATGCTCACTGGCAAGAGCTGCACTGGATGAGAAAGATCAGGCCGACCGACTGCGCCATCAAAGTGAGCAAAAAGAGATCGACCGAATCGAAAAAAGTGCCAAGCGTCTTGCACAGTGGGGCAAGGTGTATGACAACGAAGATCTCGCGCGCAAGGCCAAAACCATGTTTGCCCGCAAAGAGCGTTTAGAGGAGCAACAAACCGAGTTAAGTGAAGGAGCGCCTTGGTGTTTGAGCCTCAAAGGGGAAGCTCTGCCTGCCAAGCGGCTGGTGGAAATCTTGCCTTTTTCCGTGAAGCCAAGGTTAACGGATGTCACTTTATTCGCGATGAGTGAAGTACGGGTTAAAAGCGGCGATCGCATTGCTATCCTCGGCAGTAACGGCTGTGGTAAATCGACCCTGCTCAATGCTCTGCATGCGTCATTTCTGCGCCGCGACTTACCGACAGTGACTTTTCATGACCGCTGCCGTTTAGGGTATTACGACCAATCACAGCAGCAACTTTGTGATCACGACTCACTCAGTGACGCCCTGCTCACTTTTGCTCGCCTTAGCAATGAGCAATGTAAACGCGCTTTGATCAGCGCCGGATTTGAGTACGCGAGGCACCAACAGAAAGTCGTGTCACTCAGTGGTGGTGAACGCGCCCGTTTACTGTTTGTCGGGCTGAGCCTAGCCTGTTATCACCTGCTGTTTTTGGATGAACCGACCAACCATTTGGATATGGAAGGCAAGGAGGAGTTGATCGCCACCTTAAATACCTTTGCAGGCGCGGTGCTTTTGGTCAGCCACGACAGAACGCTGATTGAGCAAAGCTGCAACCGCTTTTGGTATATTCACGATGGCGCATTGACCGAATACCTCAGCGTTGAAGCGATCTATCAGCACATCTCTGAACTCGATCTCAATGCTGACACAGAGCAAAACGCAGCGTTGCAGGCAGGTCAAACCCATTCAAGCGTAAACCTGAGCGATGAAGAACAATTGCTTGAACGTCTTTTGCAGTTGGAAACCCTGTTGGAAGAAGATCTCGGGCGAAAGCCTAAGCATCAGAAGCCACAGTTACAACAGCAATGGAGAGAGGAGATTGCCAGCATCAACGCGCAGCTGTAAGTATCGAATATCACTCAACTTACCACTGCAACTTATCAAGCCAGAGCACTTTGCTCTGGCTTGTTTTCTCATTTCGCTCAAAGGCGTTAATCACATCGACGACGTGGATGGGTGAGCGTTTGCATGACCGCTTCAGCATCCAATCCATCAGCTAACACCATAAAATACCAAGCAAATTTCAGCCCGCTGTTGCTCAGGCTATAAAACCGCCCGTAACGGACAAAACCGTGCTGCACAAGATTATTCGCCGAGGCCTCGTTGTGATCTTTAATTACCGCATACAGCAGCTCCAAACCATGGGCCTTAGCGTATTCAATCCGCAGCCGGGTGAGTTCTTTGGCGATACCTTGCCTTTGATACTCTGGCAGTACAAACAAGTGGCCTAATTCGCCATTTTTTCCCTGCACTAAGCTCTTGATGGTCGCGACTCCCACTAACTGTTCACCATCCATCGCCACCACCACACAAAAGTCGCTGGCAAGATCAATGCTGCGCAGCAAACGTGCGGCATTTGGCAAGCTATTCAAATGCCTCTCGGCACAATCTCTCCGTTCTTTAGACGGATTAATCTCATAACGGAGGGAGGAAAACATTAAGTCTCCTATAACGCATTATTCCTAAAGAAATAAAACAAATTTATTCCACTGACTACGGCCACTCTAGCGTTACCTGAACCATAAAACCACAAGATCTCTAAGAATGTTAAACTGGTAACGTGATGGTTAACATTACCTTTTTCATCCTGATTTTTAGTTGGAGTAAACAACAATACATCAAAAGGTAAAAGACGGAACTAGGGACAAAATTCGTCAATTCAAACGTAAAACCCACAGACTTCGTAAGCATAATGGCGATATTTGTGCAAACTATGATTACCCAATTCACATTTTAACAATGGTAACAATAGTGTTACTTTACTTCCCGCTGGTCACACTGACTTGAAGCCATCCAATCCCGGGAAAGCTTCTTTACAGTAAAAGAAAATGGATCTTTTGCGACCATCTCCAAAATGAATAGACACACCAATATGGTGCCCTTTTTGCCCGTGTATCAGCCTATACACGGGCTTTCTTTTTTCAATGTCCTGAAAAGAAAAAAGCCAGGTACATAGGAGACCTGGCGAACGGGGCAAACAAGGCATATTTCATGACTGAAAGAATCACCTCATTTGCCTCAACTTTAAATTCGATCTGTTACGGGGCAGTGACAAGCGGTTCTGGCAAAGCAAAAATGATGCGCAGATTAGGACTCTTCATTGCCTTTTTGTTGGCATTTCAAATTCACTAATTGAGACTGTTCTTGTTTGATGTAGTTCACTAACAACGCGTCCTTATCTGCGATCGCTTTAACGTTTTCTTGCTGCACTTGAGCAATCGCTTCTTGTTTCATCGCTTCCATTTCGGCACTAAGATCACTGCTCAGGGAAGAGTTGTCCAGTGCGTTTGCGTTCGCAGCAGACGTCATCACCAATAGAAGCATTGCAGTAGATAGAATTGAACGGCGCATATTAAGTTCCTCGTGTAAATGAATAATCAACCAACGAACTCTATATAGCACTTAGCGTGCCAAGTTTTTATTCATTAAAAATCAACAACTTAATTTATACTGCTTAGAGATAAATACGTAACTTGGCGATATTTACAAAGTATGTGCAAATTTTACCAAGTATTTACAAGACGAATAATGTGCACATATTCCAACAGCATCACACACTCTGGTTCACCACTCCTCACTTATTGAGTATAGACATGATAAGCAGAGCGAGCTCAGACCATTCGAGCTAACCGGCATCTAGGATGCATAAAAAATGCAGCTCGAGAGCTGCATTTCGTTAGTGTTTGACCTAACTTTAACTTCACTAAGAGGAAGCAAGTTTACGCCGCCCAAACCAGCGCAGTGGGTAGGTCACGCCACGCCAAAGCTGTTTTAATCCGCGCTTAATGTCTTCCAAGATAAGATATAAACAGGGTACTAGCACTAAGGTTAACAGCGTAGCAAACAGCACGGCGAATCCCAATGCAACGGCCATGGGAATGACAAAGCGAGCTTGTAAGCTGGTTTCAAACATGATCGGCAACACCCCAACAAACGTGGTGATCGACGTCAGTGTAATAGCCCGAAAACGGGCGCAGCCCGCTTCAACCACGGCTTGTTTGATTGACATCCCCTCTTTTCTCACTTGGTTCACGTAGTCTGTCATGACCAACGAGTCGTTAATCACCACGCCAGCAGCAGCAATTAAGCCAAAGGTGGACATCATACTGATGTCGAGCCCAAGCCAGAAATGGCCCCAAATCGCGCCAGTCAAGCTAAATGGAATCACTGACATCACAATCAAAGGCTGGGTATAACTTTTAAGCGGTACGGCCAGCAGAATGTAGACGATGATCATCCCAGCGACAAAGAAGATGATCTGTTCATTGCGCTGTGCCTGCTGCTCTTCGATACTGCCACCCAATTCGGTACGAACACCAGGGAACTTCTCTTTGAGTTCTGGCAGTAGATTGTCACGAATGTTGTTCACCACCTCATTCGGCTCGATCAGCTCTTCGTCAATTGAGCCATAAACGTAAACCGTTTGATAACCCTGTTCGCGGCGAATACTGGTCACACCCGGTTGCTCGGTAATGTTCACCACATCGCCCAGCATCACTTTCTTACCCGATGGCGTTGTGATCACCGCATAGCGAAGTGAGGCAAAGGCTTCGCGCGTCAATTTAGGGTAGCGCACCATTACCTTAAGCTCTTCACCATCGCGAATAATCCGCTGCGCTTCACCACCGTAAAAGCTGCCACCAACCTGTTCGGCGATCATGGTGAGATCTAAACCCAAATCATAGGCAACTGGCGCTAGCGACAACAACACTTCTTTACTGCCTGAATCTATCGAGGAGGAGATATCAAACAAGCCATTTTGCTGCTGTAAACGGGTGATCAAGTAGCGCCCGGCTTCGTTAAGCTGCGCAATGTCCGATCCAAAGAGCAGATAACCAAACTCATCGCCGCCATCACCACTGTTGGTCGCGTCACGAATGGTCAAACTTTTCACCCCAGCGAGCTCTGGCATGCGTTCACGCCACATCCGCGAAAGTTCGAAGGTGTTAAATGGTCTGAGTTCTTCGTCCACTAGCGGTACCACAATGCGTCCTTTGGTACGACCACGATTGTAGGAGAGCATGTCACGAATCATTCCGCGTCCATGCGTTGCCACCGTTTCTTGTTCAACGTCCTTGATGACCGTTTCAATCGCTTTCAAGGTCGCAATGGTTTGTGCGCTGGAGACGTTATCGTTCATTTCCAACACCACCGCCGGGAAGTCCGTTGGCACTTTTGGGTTCATCACAATGCGCACATGGTTGGATGTCATCAGCGCAATGCTTATCACCAACAGGCCGACAAAAAAGGCCATCACACTCCAACGCCAGTGGGTGCAAGCCACCACAAAGCGCTTGTAAGGGCCATTGATAAAGCCAAAGAAACGGGCGTTGAAACGCTCACGCCAACTACCCGGTTCAATCGGTTTAAAATGGGTGTGTGCCAAGTGTGCAGGCAAAATCAGTTTCGATTCGATCAAACTGAAAGTCAGGCACAGGATCACCACCGAGGCGATGCCAAAAAAGAACGCACGCTCTGGACCTGAAGACATCAAAAACGGTGCAAAAACGGCGATGGTAGTCAAAACACCGAAGGTTGCAGGAGTGGCGACCCGCTTTACGCCTTTGATGACATTGTCAACGCCACCACCCTTACTCTCAATCTCACTGTAGGCACTTTCACCAATAACAATAGCGTCATCGACCACAATGCCCAGCACCATGATGAAAGCAAACAGCGAAACGATGTTGATGGTGACACCCAAGAACGGCATTAGCATCACTGCGCCTAAAAAACACACTGGCAAACCGATCATCACCCACAGCGCCAAACGTACACGCAAGAAAATGCTCAGCATCAGAGCAACTAGTACCGCCCCTTGCAGTAAGTTTTTCAGCATCATGTCGAGACGACCTTGCAGGTAGTAGGTCATATCCACCAGTGTTTTGATCTTAAGATCGGCAGGTAACTGAGCATTTTTATGCTCAATGTACGCTTTTACCGATTCCGCTACCGGAATCATGTCTTGCTCTTTGGTCGCTTTTACCGACAGATAAATCGCGTTTTGCCCCGAAAATTGGAAGTAACGTTCTGCCTCGGTAAAGCCATCTTTAATCGTCGCAATATCTTGCAGCAGCACTTTTGCGCCATTGGCACCCAGTTTCACCGGAATGTTGCGAAACTCTTCGCCTTTGTAGTACTGGTTTTCAATTCGAACCGCTATCATGCCCGCGTTGGTGGTGACTTCACCAGCAGAATAGTTGGCCGAATAACGGCGAATCGCATTGGTCACATCGTTTAAGGTGAGGTCATATTTACGCAACACCAGAGGGTCTATCTCAATCGCGATCTCCTCTTCCGGCGCACTGAGCTCGACCAGCATCACGTTTTGCAATTGCAGCAGTTCATCTTCAATTTGCTTGGCGATCGGCTTGAGTTCTTCCAGTGAACGATCGCCCACCAGCGACATTTCAATCACATCTTGACGAAACTCATATTGATAGATGTTGACCGGCTCCATCCCTTTGGGGAAGGTGGCGATGGTACTGATGCGCTGTTTGACATCGTCGAGCACCTCTTTGATGTCCGCTTTGACATCAATTTCCAGTTCAATCTGCGCACTGCCACGCGAGGCGGTGGAGACGGCTTTTTTTATCCCTGTGACATCTTTGAGCGACTCTTCCATCTTGATCAAAATGCTTTCTTCAATCTCCTGCGGTGACGCGCCGGGATAAGAAGCACTGACGTTGATGTAGTTCACTTCGATGTTGGGAAACATCTGCCTTTGAATAAAGAAAAAGCTCACAATCCCCATGATGATGATGAACACCATCAGCAAGTTTGCGGCCACGGAGTTATGAGCGAAATAGGCGATAAGCCCGCGTTGCTGGGTCGATTCCATGACGGCTCCTTCTAACCTTGCTTGTCGTTGCTGTCGGCCTCAGCGGACAATAACTTTACCGTCATGCCTTTTTGCGGATATTCAGGCACAGTTAACACCAGTTGGTCACTCTGTTCAATGCCTTCGGCGATGAGCATGAACTCCCCTTCAGCACGCAATACATTGACCGTTCTTGGTTGTAACTCATTGTTTTCATCAACCACCCAGACCGTTCGATTGTTGACCAATTCTTGAGGCAAGCGGTAAATATGCTTGAGCTCTTTACCCGCAAAGTTCACTTCAACGTAAGAGCCAAATTTGATCGCTGGCTGCTTACTGTTAATCCCGTAGGGATCACTAATGCGCACCACCACATTGGTCATCCGCGTGGCTGAATCGATCAAACCTTGATCGCGCACTACCTTGCCTTCGCGCTGCGTTTTTTGAATGCCATCCAACGTCACTAAAGCGTTTAGATCAGAGAGCTTCTCCGGCAAAAAGGCACTGTCGAACCCCGCAATCGGTAAGTGGATTTCGCCAGCTTCGATATTGTTAAGTACCGCAACCTCACTGCCCGCCGAAATAAACTGGCCGACACCTAAGTTACGTGACACGACTAACGCGTCGTATGGCGCAATCACTTTGCAGTTTTGCAGATCGCGTTTGGCGCGTTTTAGTGCCGCCTGCGCGGATTTCACCTGCGCCTCTGCGCTAAGCAGTTGCGGTTTGCGTAAGTAGAGGTCGGAAACTTGCTTATCACTCAGTTTACTTGCTTGCTTTTCCGCCACTTTTGCTTTGGCTCGCTCTTCAATCAGCGTAGCCTGTGCGCTGGCCAATGCCGCTTCGGCTTGTAACACAGCGGCTTCGTAGTTGTCACTTTCGATGGTGAACAGCACTTCGCCCCGCTTGACGATGCCACCGCTGACAAAGTTCGCATGCCACGAGGTCACCTCGCCCGACACTTGTGCCGAGAGTCGAGTCACTTCAAACGGCACTAACTCACCATGGCTGGTAATGAGCACGCGATGATTGGTGGGAAACAAACCTGCGACTTCAACCGTCGGTTGCTTTGATTCGACTTTTTTCTCTTCAACCACCGGGCCATGTGCCGCGATAGCCTGATAACCAAGATAGGAGCTGCCCAGCAGAGCGACTGGGACTAGCCAACGAATGGATTTGTGTAACATATGCATCCTTTATTGTAATGTACGCTTCCAGCGTGATTTCGACCTGAATCTGCTCATTTAATGTTTCGCGAACAGTTCTCACGCAAACTATTAATATTTTTCATAGAACTCAGACCAAGGATCGATAATTTATATCCCCGACCAATAAAAAACACTGTAAAAAATATTGCCTAACTCGTTTGGCGTTCTGATAGCAAATTAAGTGCCACATAATAAATTTATATTTTACATATAGTTAAAAACAAACTGCGGCAGTACCTCTGCGTTCTAACAGTGAAATTGACCAAAATTAAGTAAAATTCACCACATTTATCTGTTCACGATTCAAGCTGCGATGCAATACTATGATCCACGGTTTGGCCGTGCTGGAAAATCGAATAAATCTTAGAGGCTTTAACATGCAAGTTCACCCATGCGTATCATTTATCCTTCTGAAAGATAACCAAATTTTGCTTGAGAAACGCGCCAAAGAGAAAGCTTGTGATCCAAACATGGTCGCCATTCCCGGCGGTCATATGGAAGCGGGCGAAAGCCAAATCGAGACGCTTGAGCGTGAAGTCGCCGAAGAGCTCGGCGTCGCGGTTACGCAAGCCGATTATCTCTGCAGCCTCTACCATCCGACCTCTGAGCTGCAACTGCTGCATTACTACGTAGTGCGCGGCTGGCAAGGAGAGCTGAGCTGCCATGAAGCCGAATCGGTATTCTGGACTCCTTTACATAACCAAGCCGCCGACACAGAAGCCGACAACACCGCGCTGCAAGAGTTAATCCGCTTGCAGCAATATGGGCTATTCCTATAATCATCAAGAACAACCAAAAGTATCAAATTAATATTCAAATTCGTTAACATTGAAACTTTCAGGCAAAATAAGCACCCACGGATGACCTAGAATGGTGTTCACCACTTCAAGGAGAACACCATGATGAAAACGTTATTTAAAACCGCTCTAGCAATCAGCGCCTTTTGTTCAGCCAGTGCCATGGCAGCCAACTTTACCTTAACTAGCCAAGATATTGCGGAAGGACACAAGATGCACCGCAGTTTCGAATACGCCGGATTTGGTTGCCAAGGGGATAACCTGTCACCTCAGTTGAGCTGGCAAAACGTTCCAGAAGGGACCAAAAGCTTCGCCATCACCGCCTACGACCCCGACGCACCAACAGGCAGTGGCTGGTGGCACTGGTCGGTGATCAACCTGCCCGCCAGTTTGGCTTCATTGCCTCGCGGTGCGGATATGACCAAACTCGGGGCACGCGAAATGCGAAATGATTACGGCCAACACGCTTTCGGCGGCGCTTGTCCACCCAAAGGCCATGGAATGCATCGCTACCAGTTCACCGTTTGGGCACTGCCTGAAGAGAAACTGGCACTAGATGAAAACAGCTCTGCGGCGTTAGTGGGCTTTATGCTCAATAGCATGGCACTTGGCAAAGCCACGTTAACTGCCACTTACGTACGCTAAACAGACCCTCACATCGGAGAGAGAATGAACACGCACTTTGCTATCACCCATTACCGCGGCAACAAACTGCAAATGCTGCGTAATGTCGCCATTCTCTCTCCCAGCATCATTCAGGTACGCACAGGCAGCAAACGGCTGTATTGGCAGGAAAGCACGCTGGAGCTCAACCAGCGCCATTTGCTCTACTGCCCTGCGTCGCAAAAGCTCACGTTTGAAAATTTACCCGCACACGGACAATTTGCCTCACGACAGTTTAGCTTTTCTCTTTTGCCCGAGCCGGCGATGTTAGAGCTCAGCCAAGCGCGAGCGACATCAGATGGCCCGGTGCGCAAAACTTCGCCGAGCATTCTGCACAGCTTGGATATTCTTGTCTCGCTCAACACCCAAGAACTCACTTTAGCCACTCAGGCTTATTGGCTGTTTGGCCTATACCAGCAGCTTGCTGAGGCGGGGAAATTGCACCTTCTCTTTCCACTCGGTGCGGCGCGCTTTGAACAAAAGCTCAGTGAGTTCATCGCTGCCGAACCCGGAAAAAATCATCAGATTGAGGATGCCTGCCACCACTTTGCCCTGAGTAAAGCCACCTTGATTCGCCGCCTCAAAGAGGAAGGCACTCAGTATCGCCAAGTTTTAACTAACGTCCGGCTTGGCCACGCGCTTAACCTGATGCAAAACGGGGTTCGTTCTAGTGGCGAACTGGCTCTCATGTGTGGTTATCAATCCACCGAACGTTTCACCCAACGCTTTCGTCAGCGTTTTGGTCTCACGCCGCGTGAATACCTCAAAACGCTGCCAAGTTAGCCGTCCCACTGCAGCCACTGCGCTTGGTACTAGACAGTTCAACTGGATTGGGTTAATGATCACATTTCCTGTGCACCCAAACTAAGTTAAAGAAAACCATGCAGATATTTGACCTCAACGTCTCAGAATCCCTGATACATAAAGTGGTATTGGCGGTGGTGATGTATCTCATCTACCGCCTGTTCAAGCACCTGATAGGCAAAACGATTGTCGCGCTCGCCAACACCAAACAGGCGCACGCTTCACGCACCGCGTTCATTCTGCGCAGCGTCAATATCGCCTTACTGTTCGTTTTTGCCTCACTGTATCTTATCGCCACCGGCGTCGGTTATGGCGATGTGTCGCTGTTTCTCTCTTCGATCTTCGCCGTGCTTGGCGTGGCCTTGGTGGCGCAGTGGTCGATCCTCAGCAACATCACCGCCAGTTTTCTGATCTTTTTCGTTTTTCCTTATCGCGTTGGCGATTTGATTAAAGTGGTGGAAAAAGATGAAGATGTACGGGGCAAAATCATTGATATCACCATGTTCCATGTGTTGATCCAGCATGAATCGGGCACTGTCATCACCTACCCGAATAACCTGATTTTACAAAAAGGGGTGCTCAAATTGTCTGAGGCACCGAAAACCAAAAGTAAATCCCGTCTCTACACTCGTATTGGCAAATAGTTTTCGCTCATCCAGCCATCGCGGGTAGCAAACCCGCGTGGCAGCGAGTGATCTTCTGCCCAGCAGAGCGCGTACAAGCAGGCTAAAAACCGAGAAGCACGCCCGATGAAATTTGACACGCTACGCCTGATTTTGGGTGACCAACTCAATCGAGAACACTCCTGGTTTCAGCAGCCCAATGAAAACACTTTATATGTGATGGCTGAGCTTGCTCAGGAAACGGGCTATGTGAAGCATCACGTGCAAAAAATCTGCGCCTTTTTCTCGGCGATGCGCGCCTTCGCGCAAGAGCTGCGACAGGCCGGCCACCACGTCTGCTATTTCACTCTTGATGAATCGGCGGCTTACGCCGATCTGCCTGCGCTCTTGCATGCCCTTTGTGATTCGCACTCCATTCGCTATTTTGAATACCAGCAGCCAGATGAGTACCGCCTGCATCAACAGCTCGCTGCATTAGCTTTGCCGGTAGAGAGCCTTCGCTGCGTCGATAGCGAACACTTTTTGCTGCCGTTTAGCAATATTTCAAACCATTTTAAGCCCGGTCAACATCGACTGATGGAGCATTTCTATCGTCAGATGCGCAAGCAAAGCGGCATTTTACTCGATACGGATGGAAAGCCCGAAGGCGGAAAATGGAATTACGACAGCAAAAATCGCCGTAAACTGAGCGCCAAAGACATTGCCGAGCTGCCCAAGCCGCTTGAGTTTCGCA
This sequence comes from Vibrio cidicii, assembly GCF_009665415.1. Taxonomy (NCBI): domain Bacteria; kingdom Pseudomonadati; phylum Pseudomonadota; class Gammaproteobacteria; order Vibrionales; family Vibrionaceae; genus Vibrio; species Vibrio cidicii. The sequence goes on from NZ_CP035922.1 coordinate 16,021, forward strand.
ACGACGTTCGGCCGATTTTATCGCTGCTCGAAAAACATCAGGTCGACCATTTTGGTCAAGCCGACGAATGGCTGCTCTGGCCAATCAACCGCGCCCAGTCGCTCACCTTGCTGGCCCATTTTTGCCAAGTCTGTCTGCCAAGATTCGGCTATTTTCAGGATGCGATGACGGGCGAGCATGAGAGCCAGTGGAGCCTGTACCACAGTCGACTCTCCTTTGCCATCAACAGCAAAATACTCTCGCCCCGAGAGGTGATTGACGCGGCCATTCGCACTTATCATCAAGCTAAGGGGGCCATTGACATCGCGCAGATTGAAGGCTTTGTTCGCCAGATCCTTGGCTGGCGCGAGTACGTGCGCGGGGTTTACTGGAGCAATATGCCGCACTACGCGACGCTCAATTACTGGCAAGCTTCGCGCCCGCTACCGAGTTATTTCTGGACGGGCAAAACCAAAATGCGCTGCCTGCAACATGCACTGACGCAGTCGCTGCAACACGCCTACGCGCACCATATCCAACGCTTGATGGTGATTGGCAATTTTGCGCTGCTTAGCCAATGCCACCCCGATGAAGTGGATGCGTGGTATCTCGGCGTCTACATAGACGCATTAGAGTGGGTCGAAATGCCCAACACTCGCGGCATGGCGCTGTTTGCCGATGGCGGGATTGTCGGTACTAAACCCTACACTGCCAGCGGCGCATACATCGACAAAATGAGTGATTATTGCAAAAAGTGCCATTATCAGGTGAAGCAGCGCAGCGGCCCCGGTTCTTGCCCGTTCAACAGCCTCTATTGGCACTTTGTTCATCAACATGATGCGCTGTTTAGCCAGCACCCTCGCCTTGGTATGGTGCATCGTAACTGGTTAACCAAACCCGAACATGAACAGCAAGCGATACTCGAAACGGCCAAACACTATTTGATCCATCTAGAGCGCTTGTAGAGCACGCTTTTTTACTGAAAATCTTCATCTTGCGGATTGGTCAGTAGGCTTTCTCCGCAATGCTGGGCTGCTTTTTCATCTTTCGGATTGCGTAAATTGCAGCTTTCTAACGATAAACAGCCGCAGCCAATACACCCACCGAGTTCCTGTTGCAGAGCTTTCAACTGGGCGATGCGCAGTTCTAGCTTGTCATGCCAGCCAGTTGCCATCACTTCCCACTGCTGCTTGGTTGGCGCTTGGTGTTTGGGCAACTCAGCCAACGCTTCAGCGATTTCTTCCAGCGATAAACCCACTTGTTGCGCCGCTTTAATTACCGCGATGCGACGTAAAACACTGCGATGATATCGGCGCTGATTACCCGCATTGCGCCAACTGCTGATCAATCCTTTTTGCTCGTAAAAATGCAATGCAGAGACTTTGACTCCGGCACGCTTTGCCACATCGCCGACACTCATTTCCATCTTATTTCTCCTTTGGCGATAAAAAGTGCTTTACCTCAAGTTAAGTTGAGCTTCTACAGTAACCGCAAGTTGGTTATCTAGATGGAGAAAAAACATGAACTTGCGAACTGGAACGCAAAACCGTACCTTGCCTTACTTATCCGGACGTTTTTTTGATGGGATCTCTTCCGGTCTTTTTATGATGGCACTGCCGTGGATTATGCTGCAAACGCCCGATATGGGCTCCTTTGTGGCGATGACGGCACTGGCCTGTACTGCCATCTCCTTTGTACTCACCCCGTTTTTTTCCACTCTGGTTGACCGCCACTCGCGCAAACAGATCCTAGTGTTCAATCAGGTGCTTCAAGCCTGCACTGCCGCTTTGGTTGCGCTCGCGTACCTGTTCGATTTGGGCTCTCAACTGCTACTCGCCCTCGCGCAATTGATCTTCTGGGTTTCGAGCAACCTCGCGTGGAGCACCAACAACGCCTTTACCCAAGAAAACTACGATGCCCACGAGTACGCGGCCATTTCGGGCCAACAAGAAGTGGTGATGCAGGGCACCACGTTAGGCGCAGGGGCGCTTGGTGTCGTGTTACTGGAATACTGGGGAGTAGTGGAATTTGCCTTGTTTGCGGCCATCGCTTCGGCCCTTGCCACGCTCAGTTATTGCTTCACGCCTTACCGACGTCAGTTACGTTTGCATCAACCAAGCCGGTTTTGGACACAAATGGCTGAGAGTAAAACCATTTTTTCGGCCAGCCCACGCTTTTACGCTATCATTTTGCTCTCGTGCCTCTCGTATCCGGTGCTGACGTTTCTTAGCAAACTCGTGCCAATTTGGTTTGCCGAACAACAGATCTCCGGTGACTGGTTTGCAGGGTACAACATCGCTTTTGGCTTAGGCTCCCTTATTACGGGCTTGTTGGTTAGCCGCATTTTGGCTTTAACCAGCCCGTTGTCCATCATCCAATATTCACTTGGCGCTGCCGCTTTAGCCTTGGTTGGGATGAGTTTTTCCGCTTCACCCGCATTCATTCTGCTCTTTACGGCTGGTTTTGGTTTCTTTAATGCGTTAAACCGAATCGCTCGTATCAATTGGATGCACCACACCATCCCAATTGAGCAGCGCGGTCGGGTGGATGGGGGGATAGGTATGTTCTCCACACTAGTGCAAAGTTTGAGTTACGTGTTGATTGCCATACTCAACCACTATCAATCGACCCAAAGTGGCTTTGCCATTGCGGCCTTGGTACTGGCGGTGGCAACACTGGTGATTTGGCTGCTGCGCCGAAACGCTCACGCCACGTTGATGTCTAGCGCACCGGAACGCTCTGCCATTTAGACCGACTCCATGACGCTCAGCCGGCTCGCGCGACAAGCAAGCAAGTAAGCAAGTAAGTAAGTAAGTAAGTAAGTATGTATGTGCATTGCGGCGAATGCGAACGGTTGATCCGTGCAACAAATGGAGCAAGTTGTGGTGCGCGTCAGAGTGGATGTCGCTCAGTATGAATTGAATCACATAAAAATTGGGGCGATGGGTACACACTCTTGCTGGTATTCATGTCGTGTCGAGACAGCCTATGTATGGAGATCTGCGCAAAATGACTTGGAAGACGGGCAGGCGGTAACCCCGCCCGCTCAGGATGTTACGTCTCTTCCATTCATTGCAAGGAGCTCTTATGCCTATCAACCAAATCCGCAACATCGCTTTCATCGGCCAAACGGGCAGTGGCAAAACTACGCTCATCGAAAAACTGCTGTTTACCTGCGACGCTACCACGCACTTAGGCAGCGTCGAGAAAGGCGATACCGTCACCGACTTTGATGCTCAATCAATCCAATATCAGCACAGTATTGAAGCCACTCCGGTGGCACTGCGCTGGCAAAATCACCGCCTCAATATTATCGATACCCCCGGACAAAGCGAGCTACTGGGGCGCACGCTCAGCGTCTTTCCGGCCGTCGAAGCCACTGCGCTGGTGTTGGATCCGCACACGCCGCTGACTCAAATCTCCGATCGGTTATTTGAGTTCGCGAGTGAGCGGAAAAAATGCCAGATGATCATCATCAATAAAATCGACCACAACGACAAAGCGCTCAGCCGCCTGCTGCGCCAAATTGAAGAACATTTTGGCAGACATTGCCTGCCTATCAACCTTCCCTCTGCCGATGGCAACCAAGTCGTCGACTGTTTTTTCACCCCGCAATATCAAACACCAACACTGATTTCAGATGTCGAGACAACTCATGAAACCTTAGTGGATCAAGTGGTGGAAGTGGATGAGGATTTGATGGCGCTTTATCTGGAGCAAGGCTCGGAACTCACAGCGCAACAGCTGCATGACCCGTTTGAAGAGGCGCTGCGTACTGGCCATGTTATCCCGATCTGTTTTGTCTGTGCCGAAACGGGCGCTGGCATTGAACTGCTGCTACAAACCTTGTGCGAATTGATGCCGATGCCCAACGAGGGCAACCCACCGCTGCTGGAGAAAAATGGCCAACTTATTCGCGTCAACTGCGAGACGTTGGAGCACAGCGTGGCGCATGTGTACAAAATCAGCGTCGATCCTTACATGGGCAAACTGGCCTATCTGCGCGTATTTCAGGGGGAGATAAACACAGGCAGTCAACTCTATATCGGTGAGAGCAACAAAGCGTTTAAAGTCGGCCACCTCTATCAGTTACAAGGCAAGCAACGTAGTGAGATTTCTCGAGCCCTCGCAGGCGATTTTTGTGTGCTGGCCAAAGTCGATGAACTTGAATTTGATTCGATTGTGCACGATTCCCATGACGAAGATGGTATCTCTCTGAAAACGTTACAGTTCCCACAATCGATGTACAGCCTAAGCCTCAAACCCACAAAACGCGGTGATGAACAAAAACTGGGCGAAGTGTTAAAACGCATCGTCAGTGAAGATCCATCACTGCGGCTTGAACACCGCGCCCGCAGCAATGAGACCATCTTAAGCGGCCAAGGTGAATTTCATCTTAAGATTGCGCTGGAAAAAATGGCCAGCGTCTACAAACTGGAGGTGGAGACCGAGCAGCCAAGCGTGGAATACTTCGAAACCATCACCCAAGCCGCCGATGGCCAGTATCGACATAAAAAGCAAAGCGGGGGCGCGGGGCAATTTGGCGAGGTGCATTTACGTGTCAGACCACTTGAGCGCGGCGAAGGCTTTAAGTTTGTCAACAAAGTCGTCGGCGGCGCCATCCCCACCTCACTCATTCCTGCGGTTGAAAAAGGCATTCTGCAAGCGCTAGAAGAAGGGGCGATTTCCGGCAACCCAATTCGCGACATTGAAGTGACCGTTCACGATGGCAAATTCCATTCGGTGGATTCAAAAGAGATCGCTTTCGTGATTGCGGGTAAAAAGGCCTTCCTCAATGCAGTGGAAAACGCTGGACCGATTGTGCTTGAGCCAATTGTACAAATGGATCTGGTGATCCCCACGGCCAGCGTCGGCGATGTCACTGGCGATTTGTCTGCCAATCGCGGCTTGATTGAGGGCACAGAGCCGCAAACGAACCACTTCTCACTGATTCGCAGCAAATCACCGCTCAATGAACTGCAAGATTACGCGCGCAAACTCAGAGCAATGACAGGTGGTGAAGGCACATTCCAAATGACGCTCAGCCACTATGAGCCCGCGCCTCCTTCAGTACAGAAAAAAGTGTGTGAAACCGCCTAAACTTGCACAGCTAAGCTACAGGGAGCCTTACGCTCCCTTATTTTTCTCTTGCGGTTCCGCTATCTGATACAGTTTGTGTTCGGAGCAGGTGGTTTCGCAATTGCACACTTTATCGACACCAACTTGGTTTAACCCGCCGCAACTGCCTTGGATAGCTTTGCGCTTAAACATTACGCCTATCGCCATCAACGCGATAACGATGAGGAAAAAAGCAAATGCGTACAACAAAGTCGTCATGATTTACTCCTTAAACAGCCTGCGCAGCCCTTTGACTTGAAAGCCCTTGATGGGCGACATCGCCGCCGCGGTATCTGGTGTTGCGATCAAGCCACGAGCGCGCTCTCGGCGCGAGCCACAACAGCGACTTTTCGACTCGGTGCGACACTCACGCCCTTGGCTCGCCTCAGTCAGCGGCATGGCTCCAGCGCTCAACACAGTCGCAAGAGAGTTGCGCCCAGCAACACGCTCGACTAACACATTACCAGCCAGCAATTTCGCCAGCGATTTCTGCCCGATGTTTTTTACCAACACCTTGTTGACCTTGGCAGCGAGCAATTGCGCAATCAAGCGTTTTTTTCCGTGACAACCTTCACTGCTTAGCGCCGGATTATCTAAATAGTTTAGAACATTGCCGCGATCATCAAGCAAAGCAAAGCGCTGCGCTTTGGTGAAATGGTTCGCGACATTTTGATCGTTAACGGGGACTGCGATGATCATCATTCTTCCTCCAGTGAGAATTTCAACATTTTGCCTTGCACCAAACAGAGCGCGACTTTATGACGCGCACATTTAACAATGTTGCCAAACGTCTGTCGGGAAACCCCCATGCACTGCGCTGCATCTATCTGATTCATTTGCAGAAGATCGGCCAAACGCAGCGCTTCCAGCTCATCGGCATCAAGCGTTTCGGCTTGTAAGTTCGATGCCGGAATGCCGTTAGGCTTAAAACAACTGGCGGGTGGTCGGCAGCCGATATGGCGCGGTTTTCGTGGTCTGGGCATGGTGTTTCCAAAAAGCAAATCGATAACGAAAAGGTAAACCATGTTATTGGCATATGCCAATAACAAAAAGCTCAATGTAAGATTGCACGAAAAACAAAAGCCGCTCGCAGCGGCTTTATAGGGTGAACACTCAGGTGAACGTCTATTTGTCGAACGACAAGTTCATCTGACGAATTTTTTCTTCAAAATCAGCGAGGCTTTCCGCTTTGTAGGTTGGTGATCCATTAAAGTAACGTGGTTTTTCTGGGAGCATTGCCTCTTTTAACTCACGCTCCTGCTCGTGGTTGTCATGATAGACAGTGACACGATGCGGAATATCCTGCTTGAATGTAGCCATTCTGTTCTCCTTGCTGACTGACCGTAAAAACCAGCCTTAAGCGTAGTAAAGCTGGCTAGGCTGTCAACGGCAAAAAAGGTGTGTTTTGCAGCCAATTTCGCTAATCTTCTGGCAAATCAATAGAAAACAGTGACAAGAGGCAAAGTAAGCGGGATTCGATATGACAAAATTGTGATCCAGCACGTCAATTACACTGCTCAAATGGCCACGGATAGCTTTGTCCAGCCAACAATCAGCACCATAGCGCAAAGTAGCCAAACCAAGGTCGCGCCAAATAAGGTCGCCAGCAGTGAAAAACGGTAGCTGAGGTAATAAACCGCCAATAAATAAGCCGCGTATGGCAGCAGTGACCACAATCCAAATAAAGCAGTTTGACGCAAATCCTCCATGCTACGCTCACTGCCAATAATGAAGTGAGCGATCAGCGCAAAGGTGGGAAACAGCGGTACTAATCCGGCAATGTAAAAGCTTTTACTTTTAGACAGCAGCGCTATGAGAAGCACCGCAGCCGCCCCTAACAATGACTTGAAAAACAGGCTGAGCACTGGCCTTAACCTCTCGCTTAAAATGTGCGCAAATCGTAAAAGATCGCGCCCAAGAAGCCAGTGACAATCACGGCTAATTCTCGCCCTGTGAGAATTCAGCTCAAATCGGTTGCAGCCAACCGCCCAGTCGCGACGTTGTGCTATGTGCAACGCGCGCCACAAAATGCCAAACGGGTGGCGAAAGCACATCTTCCGCATCGCTTATTCGCTGCCGTGGCGTATAATCGCAGCGTCCATTACAGGGCATATACAATCCTCCAACAAAGAAGTCACAACCATGTCTGCTGCCAGTTTTTTTCGCTTACTCTTTCTTGCTGCTATTTGGGGCAGCTCTTTTCTCTTCATGCGTATCGCCGCGCACAGTTTTGGGCCTGCGTATCTGATTGAATTTCGAGTTCTGTTTGCCGCATTGAGCCTGCTGGTGGTTGCTCTCTATTTGAAAAAGAATCTCGCGCCTTTGTTACACCACCCGAAACATTTTTTGATGATTGGTCTGTTTAATACCGCCTTACCCTTTCTATGTTTCGCCTACGCTGCGCAAACTCTCAACGCCTCGACATTGGCGGTGCTCAACTCCACGGCCGTCATTTGGGGGGTAATCATTAGTTACCTTTGGTACCGCACCCCGATCTCCGCCAAAGGGGTATTGGGTTTGCTGCTCGGTATTAGCGGCGTCGTCGTATTAGTTGGCTGGGATGCGCTACAAATCGGCCAGCAAGCGATCTTACCGATTATCGCCGCCGTCTCTGCCGCGTTTTGCTACGGTATCGCCACCAACTACACCAAAAATGCTCCGCAAATTGCCGCGTTTGATAACGCGCACGGCAGCATGTGGATGGCGGTGCTGTTGGTGCTTCCTCTGCTGCCATTTGCACCGATGCGTGAAATGCCGAGCTCCTTTGAGATGCTTTCGGTTACCGCCCTCGGTGTGTTATGTACTGGTGTTGCTTATCTGATGTACTTTCGTCTGATTGCTGAAATCGGCCCAGCTTCCGCGTTGTCGGTGACGTTTCTTATCCCTGCTTTTGGTATTTTTTGGGGCTATCTGGTGCTGGGCGAGCCCATTGGTTTAAATACCGTGGCGGGAAGCGTGTTGGTGCTGAGCGGCACTATGCTGGTCACCGGATTTTCACTCAAAGCCGCGCTGAAACCACCAACCCCCAAAGCAGGAGGCATGTAGTTTATGTATGGATTTGTCAGTCGAGGTTGCAATTGAACGCCATTCAATTAAAATTGTCGCTTATTTTCCTGACGGTAATCTCTGATGAATCGAATCCTTACCTGCGCTACCTTCACGGTGCTTTTATCGGCCTGTACAACCATGAGCCCAGACGAGTGCCGTGTCGCCAACTGGCAACAAATCGGCTATCGCGATGGGCAAAATGGCAATGATCCCAGCATCATTCAGCGTTACAGCCAAGATTGCGCGGAAGCGGGTGTCGTAGCCGATAGCGATCTGTGGCGCAAAGGTTTTCAGCAAGGCACCGTACTCTATTGCTCGCCCGATAACGGTTATCGTGTCGGGAAACAGGGCCGGGAATACTACGGTGTTTGTGAGAGTGAACAATTTCTCAATAACTATCAGTTGGGCCGGCAAGAGTATCTCGTTCAGCAGCGAATTGCCGAGATTGACCGACAAATTGGCGACATCGATCGGCAACTGAGCAGCTTAAAGGATTCCGATCAAGATAAGCAGAAGCGCAACGTGCTGCAAAGCAAACGGCGCGATTTAGTCCGAGAACGCAGTTCACTGCTATCGCCCTCTTACAACATCAATTTCTCTTTCTGAATCTTATCGGCCAGATGTGTGAAGATTTGGTGAATTTCTCTAATTTTTCGCATCAGGTCGTTGCAAAGCCCCGTTGAACTAGGCACTCTCAAACTTGCCGTAACTGATTGTTCAGGAATAGAAATTGTGAATTTTATTAAACCGTTAACATACTTTTTATCGATAAGTTTGAGCGGATTTGCCGCTGCAGAGGTTACTCTGAACGTACCTGACGAGGTCACCTTATTTGTCGCCAATGGTAAAACCCCGAAACTCTCTGGCAGCCTCTTTTCCACCAGCAAAACGGCCACACTGCCCGATGGTGAGAATCAGATAGTATTCCGCTACGAGCCGTTTTTTAGCCAAGGCAATGACCGTATCGGCGTTGAAAGTGACGTGATTGTGGCAAAGTTTAATGCCAATGGTAGTGAACTGAGTTTTGTTATGCCGGAATACCGCGACCATCGTGTTGCTGAAAATGAGATCAAGCAGCTCGACTGGCAGTTGGTCGATGCCGATGGGAAAACGGTAAACAAAAAGGAAGACAAACTGGTCAAGGAAGGGCTGCAAATCGGCCGTGATTTTCATCGTGAAGTGGCAGACTATAACCGCGCTGGCGGCATCGCCGCAATTGGCGCCCCGCTCACCGTTGCTGCGTTAAAGCCTGTGGTAGAAGGGCATCAAGCCTCAAGCGCGGCTGAGGAGATGCTGCACTTCTGGTATGAAAAAGCCGACGATGAAACCAAAGCACGATTTAAGGCCTTTATCAATCAGCAGTGATTGACGCCACCTGAATCAAGAGCGCTGATTTTATCAGGGCTCTTTTTTTGCGACATCCGCCTCGCAGACTCACTTACCAATAGCGCTCGTAGAGGATATGTCCACCTGTTTGACGACGATATTTTTCCAACCCCAAACTTTGCAACACCGCCGTAGTCTCTTTAATCATCTCAGGGTTGCCGCACAACATGGTAAAACTGCGTTCAGCACTGAGAGTACACTGCAAATGGTCAAACAGCGCTCCCGATTGTAATAAATCAGGGATGCGCCCTTTCAGCGCGCCAGCACTTGACTCTCGCGAGACCACGGGCACATATCTGAGGCGTCCTTGGTAGAGCTCAGCAAGCTGTTCTATCAGGTAGCGATAAACGAGATCTTTCTCGTAGCGAACCGCATGCAACAGAACAATCTGGTCGCAGCGAGGTGGCTGAGTGATATCGTCAAGCAAAGAGAGAAAAGGTCCGATGCCCGTACCTGTGGCAAACAGCCAGAGATCTTGGGTTGACTTAGGAATCGTTTCTGCCGTGAGATCGCCGTGCGCGGTTTGCCCAACGTAAATCTCATCGCCGGGTTTTAACGCTTGCAGTTTCGGCGTCAATTGTCCTTCTGGGTTGGCGACAATGAGAAACTCCAACCAGTCACTATTGACCGAGGGTGCATTCACCAAAGAATAAGCACGACTGAGCAATTTATCGTTTTCCCCTGGCAACGCCAGTTTGGTAAATTGTCCTGCTTTGAAATCGAGATTGGCCCCGTTGATACGCAGACTAAATAACTCATCCGTCCAATCTGTACGCTTGCCCACAACCGCTCGATTAAAACCCGCCAGTTCTGTCATCGCTACTTCTCCTTGCGCGCACATTTAAGCAAAAGGTACGTTGCTCTCGCGTCTTAGTAAAGCTTACACCTTACCAATTTCAACATAAAACATCTTTTATTTTTACATTTTGTTAATCCAATCATTACATAATTGTCGCGTGCAATTTAGAATAAAGACTCGAAATAGTAAGACGAATCACGAAAAGGAGCGCCAATGCATTCGCTATTAGAAGAATTTCCGGTCATCACCGAGATTAAGGTCGCGTGGGGAGAAATGGACGCGCTACAGCACGTCAACAATGTTGTCTACTTCCGCTACTTTGAAACCGCGCGTTTGGAGTATTTTGCGCAAATCAACTTGATGGATGAACTGAAAAAGACACAGATTGGCCCCGTCTTAAGTGACACTCAATGCCGTTATCGCATTCCAGTCACTTACCCCGATACCTTGCTCATCGGCTCCAAAGTGACGCAGGTGGGTGAAGATCGCTTTACCATGGAATATCAGGTCGTGAGTAAAAACATGGACAAGGTCACCACCATAGGCAGTGCGACTGTGGTGATGTTCGATTTTAAAAATCAGTGTAAAGCGCCACTATCAGAGCGCTTAAGAGATGCGATGCTCACCTTGCAGCCCACGCTTAGCTAACGTTCGTACCAGCCTCAGCGCTATGACTGAGGCTTTTTGCTGATAAATCGGCTATAGTCGGGCAAAATTATCTCTCACGACACCTCCGATGAAAGCACTGAACGATCTGAACATTTTCGTGGAAACCGCTCGTCAGGGCAGTTTTTCAAAAGCAGCCAACAGCCTCGATCTCACTCCTGCCGCCGTCAGCGCTGCCATTAAACGCCTTGAAGAGCAGATCCATTTCCCGCTGTTTGTTCGCTCGACGCGCAGCTTACGCCTCACGGGGGATGGCACGCTTTTCCTGCAAAAAACCAGTGCAGCGCTCAACTTGATTGAAGAGGGTCTCAATGAGATCAACTGCGCTCGGGGCGAATTGGCCGGGCAGCTTTATGTCAGCGCCCCTTCCGATTTTGGCCGCAACATGCTCTTGGAGTGGATTGATGAGTTTATCGAACTGCACCCGCGCGTGATGGTCAAACTCGACCTGTCAGACAGCCTTACCGACATGTATAGCCAGCCCATCGATGTCGCTATTCGCTACGGCGAACCAGCCGATTCGAGCTTAATTGCGATTCCTCTGTGCAAGTCCAATGAGCGCATTTTGTGCGCATCACCGGAGTACGTCGCCTCTCATGCGCCGCTTCGCGAGCCTAACGACCTGCTTCAGCACAACTGCTTGTGCTACATGCTCTCTGGCTCGCTACACAACAAATGGCAGTTGCATCGTCAAGGAGAAACGGAAAGCGTGCTCGTCAGCGGCAATCCAACCACTAATGACGGCGAAGTGGCGCATCGCCAAGCGTTAAAAGGTAAAGGCGTCGCGTATAAATCGCTGATGGATATTAGCCAAGATATTCTAAGCGGCCGATTGGTGCGCGTGTTGCCTGAGTGGGATGGCGGCGTGGTACCGATTTACATGATGTGTACCGATCGGCGTGCAATCACGCCACTTATCCGTACTTTCCAAGAATTTGTACAAAATAAGTGCTGCCAGCAACGTCAAGCGGTACTGGCAGCAATTGAGCAACATTGTCAGCAAAACCACACAGAGCTAAGCCACGAATGAGAGCGGGCGAAGGTGCAGGTATTCTAAAATATCGGCACTGTCCACTTGTTGCTTGAAGGCTTGAAAGTGGTCGCTGGCAACGTGTCTATCAAGACTCTGCTGCGAACACCAAATCTCTTGCATCAAAAAAAGGCCTTCGATTTGGCTGTCGGCAAAAAGCTCATACTGGCAGCAGCCCTCTTCCAGACGCGTCGGCTCAAGCAGCGCAGTAAGTAAACCGCGAACTTGTTCGATGTGCTCAGCGTGCGCTTTAATTTCCACTAATAGATGAATCATGATTTAGATCTCGGTAAAAACCGTTTCGGCTGGCCAGCGCGATTTCGGTAGTTTGGCATTAAAATCGGCTTCACTATGATAGCCCAGCGGTACGATCACTAAACTGGTCAGCCCTTTATCACGCAGACCAAACTCTTCATCGAGCACTTTGGCATCGAAGCCTTCAATCGGCACCGCGTCAATTTCCATCGCAGAAGCGCCCAAAAGCAAGGTCCCCACGTTCAAATAGACTTGTTTCTCCATCCAGTGCTGCGCATCTTTGATATCAAAACGGTGCAAATTGACAAAAAAGGAGCGACCATTGTGCATGCCAGTTTTGCTCGCTTCATCGGCAAAACGTCCATCTTTGTCTTCGTTTTCAAGGAGATCCAGTAGATAGTTTTCATCAATGCTGGTTTTGGCACAAAACACCACAATGTGTGATGCATCCAGCACCTTACGCTCGTTAAAAGCAAAACCGCCTTGAGTCGCTTTGGCAATGCGCGCTTTGCCCTCATCGCTACTAGCAACGATAAAGTGCCAAGGTTGAGAGTTAACACTCGAAGCACTCATACGCAGTAGCTCTTTGATCTCTTCCACTTTCTCTGGCGCAATTTTTCGGCTGGCATCAAATGCTTTGGTGGAATAACGGGATTTGGCGGCGTGAACAATACTCATATTTTCTCCAATGGGTGGACTCATTGTCCTTCATGTCGTTAGTGTGACTAATCTAACCAACTGAACCCATTTGAAAAACCGCCAGTGATTAACTTCTTTTTCAAATTTTTTTTGAAAATAGTTCAGCACGACTCGACATTTGTTGGATTTAAGACAAACGTGACAATACTCGTTAAACTACTCCGCTACCCCCAGAACAAGGAAAGAAAATGCATCACGCACTGACGTTTCACCACGAAGGACTGACGTTCACCCCGCACTATTTTAACGTACCGTTGGATTATGCAGACCAAAGCAAAGGCGAGATTGAGATTTTTGCCCGCGCCGTGCGTCACACTGGTGATGAGGAAAAGCCTTGGCTCGTTTACTTTCAAGGTGGACCGGGGTTTCCAGCCGGAAGGCCCACAGGCAACAGCGGCTGGCTCAAGCGTGCATTACAACAGTATCGCGTACTACTTTTGGACCAACGTGGCACGGGCAACAGCAGCGTGATCAGCCATCAGACGTTAGCCGAGCTCAGCGCGCAGCAGCAGGCCGAGTATCTGCAACATTTTCGCGCCGATAACATAGTGCGCGATGCCGAGTTTATTCGCCGTGAGTTAGGCATCGAGAAGTGGGCCATTTTAGGGCAAAGTTTTGGTGGTTTTTGTTCCCTCACGTACCTATCGCTGTTCCCAGACAGTCTACTGCGCAGCTACATTACCGGTGGCGTGCCATCGATTTCGCGCCACCCAGATGATGTCTATCAGGCAACGTTTAAGCGCACCATGGACAAAAACCGCGCCTTCTTCGAACAATTTCCACAAGCGCAAACTCTCTGCCAACAGATCGCCGACCATCTGCTGACACATGACGAATATTTACCTAACGGCCAGCGTTTTACCGTCGAGCAGTTCCAGCAAACGGGCATTCACTTTGGCATGAGTGACACCTTCCTTGCGACCTATTATTTGCTGGAAAATGCCTTTATCAACCAGAATGGCAAAGCGGCACTGCGCTATGAATTTTTGCAGCAAATGCTGGGGCAACAGTCGTTTCACACTAACCCAATTTACGCCATTTTGCATGAGTCGATTTACTGTCAGGGGTTTGCGTCAAACTGGAGCGCGCACCGCGTGCGTCAAGCGCAGCAAGTGTTTGACTATCAGTCGGACCAAGCATTTTACTTCACAGGGGAAATGGTCTTTCCTTGGATGTTTGATCAATACATCAATCTTAAACCACTTCAGCAAGCGGCCGAGCTCCTCGCACAAAAGACCGATTGGGATGACTTGTATGATGCCGAACAGCTCAAGCGTAACAGCGTGCCAGTAAGCTGCGCAGTGTACGCCGAGGATATGTTTGTGGAGATGGATTTCAGCCGTGAAACCTTAGCGCTGATGCCCAACGCCAAAGCGTGGATCACTAACGAATATGAACACAACGGCTTACGTGCCGACGGTGAGCGCATCCTCGATCGCTTAATCACCATGGGCGAGCAGATCGCCGCCAATCAGAGCATGTCTCGCTAAGCGGCGCGCTCATCCGTGAGTTAGCAAAAACAGCAAGCGGGCGATCGTGCCCGGTTGCTGTTGCTTATCTTTTCTCACCGCTAAGGCTTTATTTCACCTCTTTAAAGCGCGCAGTGAAATGTCGCAGTACGGGCGGCTCGTAAGTAAATTCCAGCCCTTTGACGTTTGCCGCATTGGCTTTGACCTTTTCAAACGCTTCGATAATAAAATCCATGTGCGTTTGCGTGTAGGTCGCGCGGGGAATGGTAAGGCGCAACAGCTCTGCTGGGGAGGCAAGCTGCTTACCTGTTGCCGGATCACGCCCTAGCAGCAAAGATCCAATTTCCACCGCGCGAATCCCCGCCACTTTATAGAGCTCACACGCCAATGCATGCGCCGGGAACTGCTCCGCCGGAATATGGGGTAGCAATTTCCCCGCATCAACAAACGCCGCATGACCGCCTGCTTGTTGGCAAACGATACCCAAAGCTTCTAACCCATCGACTAAATATTGCACTTGGCTGATGCGATAGGCGAGCCACTCTTGGCGCATGCCGTCATACAAGCCAACCGCTAAACGTTCCATCGCGCCGCCTTCCAAACCGCCATAGGTTGGAAAACCCTCTTGCACCACACACAAGGTGCGACATTCGTTGTACACATCCAGCATGCGCTCGTCTTTAAAACAGAGCAAACCACCCATCTGTACCATGGCATCTTTTTTCGCCGACATCGCCAATCCATCGGCGTAGCGGTAAGCTTCTAAGGTGATTTCGGCAATGCTTTTTTCCTGATAACCCGGCTCGCGCTGCTGAATAAAATAGGCGTTTTCCGCAAAACGCGCTGAGTCCATAATCACCGGAATGTGGTAGCGCTGCGCGATTTCATACACCGCTTTCAAGTTGGCGATCGATACAGGCTGGCCGCCCGCAGAGTTGCAAGTAATGGTGCTGACAATATAAGGAACATTAGCAGGCCCGGCTTCAAGGATGGCGTGCTCGAGCTTTTCTAAATCAAAGTTGCCCTTAAAATCGGCGGTCACCGAAGTGTCAAACGCCTCTTCGGTGTAGACGTTTTTCGCCACGCAGCAGTTAATTTGTGTATGCCCTTGCGTGGTGTCGAAAAAATAGTTGGATAGCGCGACCATTTTACTGCGATCTAACCCTTTCTCCTGTTCGCGTTTTTTAATCAGAACCGGAATATAAATTTGCTCAGCGCCCCGCCCTTGATGCGTTGGAATGGTGTATTGATAGCCAAAAATATCTTGTACTGCATTTTTTAAGGCGTAGTAACTGCGGCTACCGCTGTACGCTTCATCACCACGCAGCATCGCCGCTTGCATGTCTTGCGTTACTGCGCCAGTACCACTGTCGGTCAACAGATCGATAAACACATCTTCGCTGTCGAGTAAAAACGGATTCATACCGGCATTGATAATCGCCTGTTGGCGATATTCTTCTGTGGTGCGTTTTACTGGCTCAATAACACGAATACGAAATGGTTCTGGAAGATGTTTGAAATTGTTCATTATTATTACCTTTCTTGCAGGTAATCAGATCCCGCCCGAATAGAGACTCAGAATATTCAGGATAAATATATTTAAAGCGTACTTTTTTGCACGCTACGGAAATAACCGTTCGCATGTGAATGAGTAAGCAGATTGTGGGATTCTGATTAATTAACGGTTTATTATTAATTTAAAATCAGACAGATAGCGGAAGACCCACCAATAGAAGAGACTATGCTGGAAAGAAGAAAGCGATTTTGTAATCTTTGGTAAACCAATAACTTGAGTAGTTGTGCATTTCCATATCACCACCATTTGAAATCGGATTGTTTCAAATTTGTCATACGAATATCAATATAATCAATATTAGTGAATTTCACTACAGTTTATTTTGCGATATTTACCTCGTTTTTAGAATTTATCACTCTATTATCAGTCAATGTGCAAGCAAAGACATGAGAATAATAGAGTGCTTTCAAAGGGATGTCGCCACGACCCACAACGCCGTGGCGAGTTTTATCCTTTAGCGTTTATCGTGAATCACTTCGTTAAGTAAGCGATCAATCACAGTAACCACTTGTTCACTGGACGATTCCATTGATTCTAGTTGGCTGACTAAACGGTTCATATCGCGCTTGCCGCCAGCATCCAATGCGGCGCGGCCAGCGTCGTGGACACGCTGATGTGGCGTTTTCAAACTACCATAGCTGGCGAGGTGGCTGTACTGTTTAGCGCCTTGTCCTTCGAAGTACCAGCGCCCTAAACGACATTCGCTGTGACTGTTCACCACAGTGTCGAATTTACGACGATTGATACTGTCGTAGACGTTATTTTTCCACACTGCGTGGTCTAGCTTGACCGTGTCAAGGAAGGCTCGGGTTGTCGCTACGCGGATCACCTCCTGCATTTGGCGGGATTTGACCACCACATCGCTGACCACAGCGCCGATTTGTTCTGACGAGCTGGCCACTTCCAACGAATAAGTCTGGTTTTTACCGATCGACTGTTTGATGTCTGAGGTTTGCACAATCACTTTGTTGACCAACTCTTCGATTTGCTCACTGGCCGTGTGCGCTTTGCCCGCCAAAGCGCGCACTTCATCCGCGACCACGGCAAAACCGCGCCCAGCTTCACCAGCGCGTGCCGCTTCAATCGCAGCATTGAGCGCCAACAAGTTGGTTTGCGCAGAGATCTCTTGAATCGCGTGGATAAGTTGGCCAATGGAGGAAGCAGTGTTTTCCAACACTTGCGCCCCTTGCATATTGCTGTTGGCCTGCTCATTAATGCGTTTAGCACGACTTTCCAACCTTGCCAGCGCAGCGTGCGTCTGTTCGAACATCTCGTCCAATTCGACCAGCGACTCGCGCTCACGAATCAGCTCTTCGGCGCTAGAGGCAAGCCCGGTACGAATCGCTTCAAGCATAGTGCCACCTTGCAATTGGCTTCTTACAAGGGCCGACTCAATAAAACGCGATTCTTTCAATTCTTGTATTTCTCGCTCTTTTTGCTCAATTAAGGCAGAAAACTCGGCGATTTCGGTGGCATGTTGTTGTTTGGCAGCATCCAATTCACTCTGTAATTGGCGTATTTCTAATTTGAGTTTTTGATTAAACATGACTAGCTTTCCTGGTCTGCTCACCCTGCAAAGCAGAAGGGCGAAATGGCGTTTCTTTTTAACTATTATTCTCATCACGTCAGGGCACAGCACACTCGCCGTTGTGGCTCATACATTGCACGGGAGTGGCAGCAATCACTCTCCCTCACCTAAGCCAGTGTATTTTCTCACTAGTGCCACGGTTTTAATATGGGCGAACTCTGAAGCACGGTTTTTTTTCTGTGACTGCACTTACGTTTATTGGTAAAACCAGTCAATTGACTAGCACACACCACACCAAAAACGCAACAAGATGCATATTAAATTACTGATAATATTACGAATACACTAAAGAGTATTAGCAAACTCTACGAAACACACAAGCAGGTCAGAGACGATTTTTCTCGGAACATTGAGAAACGTTCAGGCAACCGCCTCCGTTGCCTGAACATAGATAGACGAAGATTAGGATTTAGGATTGAGTACACTGGTAAAGCGTTTGGCCTGTGGGCCAAAGGCGTGCTTAGCCAATCGGCGAATCTCTTGCAGAGTGATGCTGTGAGCGGTTTTGTCCACATCAAGCAACACATCTACTCCATAGCCGCTGATTAGATAGCGAGTGTAGAACCAACAGCGCTGCTTGGGGTCCTTGTCAAGATCTTGCAGCGCCAAACTCAGTTGCTGCGCAGCGGTATCGACGTCTTGCTGCGTAATGTCATTCGCCAGTTGCGACAGTACGGTGGTTAACTGGGCTTCCATTTTTTCCACATCTTGCGGATTCAGTTGCGATACAAAATACCAGTCGGAGACCGCTTCATTGTCCAGTGCAACTGAAGTCACATTTGGGCTGTAATCTAAACTCGCTTCCTCACGCAGTTGTTTGAGCACGCGGCTAGTGCTGATGCGCTGGAGCATGTCTTCAGCAAATACCGATCTGCCCTGCTTGGTCTCCCCCTGTGGATTCCACAGCCGCACAAGGTGCATGGATGATGCTTCTGCCCCTTCATTCAAAGATTGATAGGCTTTTGCGTCTGGTCGATATTTTACGCTGAAGTCGACAGGGTCGGCGTCTTGCAGTTCAATTGACGCCACATATTGACGCAGCAAGGGCGTTAATTGCTCACTGGTCAAATCAGCGACAATGACCATTTTAAAACCGTGATTCTTATGAAATAACTCTCGATGCAGCGCATAGATCTGTTCTGCCGTAACCTCCTTAATATCCTCCGGCAGCAATAACTGGTTACGACTTTGCGGTTGGTAAAAGTTACTAGCAATACTCATCATCCACCGACCGAAAGGCGACTTGATAAACGACTCTCGGTTTTGCACAAAGCTTTTCTTCGCCGCTTCAAGCTGCTTAGCTTCCACCTTAATTTCTGTCGCGGTGTTGTATAACGCTTGCATCGCCACCGCTAAGTGCTTTTTCGCTGCGGTTATTTCCACGCCGTGGTGTGTCAAACCCAGATAGGGATTGAGGGCAACGTCCTTACTGCGCAAAAAGCGATCTAGCTCCGGGCCTGAAAATTGTCCCAAACCGCTTTGTATCGCCGCGGCCGTGCCCACGTCGAACGCAGCGAACAGCGAAGGATCCAACGCCGCTTTGCCACCTGCACTGGCAAAATTGACGTAAGCGCGATCGCCTGCTTGTTTGTCTTGCTGAAACCAGACTTCCACCCCATTCGATAATTGGAAAACTTTAAAACCGCCGGGATAATCAGCCACGCTTAAAATGCGCCCATCCTGCTTAGGCTGCAGCAAGCCATTACTTTTCACTTCCATATTGAGCGGCTTGATACCTGCTTGTTGATAAGCGGCACGAACGGCCCTAGTTGCGCCGACCCACTGGGCAATCTTATCGCCTCTATCTAACCCCATAATAAACGCAGGATCCGAGGATAATAAATCGCGTAGCTGCTGATTGGTTTGGCTTAAGTCGTAGCTGGCAACAAACTGGCTTAAGCTCTGCTGATAGTCCGCTTTGGATTGATTGATGCTATTTTGCTCGAGGGCAAAAACGCGCTGATCGGCGAAGTAAGCAGGCGTGTGCTTCGACCAATCGCTCTCTAGATTGTCTAGCCAGCCGTGATATTCAGCCAGCACCGTATCCAGCTCTTGCTGGGTCACGCCATGATCGCGCAGTGATGCGAGTGTGCTGGTGAACAATCGATTCATCTCATGTCGCTGTTCGGGCGCAAAAAATATCCCGGCAAAAGAGACTCGGCTGTAGTTGATGATTTCATTAGTGGCGTAGACGTCTAAAAAAGGCTCTGCCGAGTCATTCAGCGTTGCATACAAACGCTGCTGAATGAGCTTGGCGCTAATCTCATCACTCCAGTTTTGCCACTGCTGTGCGCGGCTCTGCACGCTGGCGGCACCACGATCAATCACATAATGGACACTTGGCGATTCTAAGGTATTGCTCAGTAGAACCCGATCTTCGACCACTAGGGGGATATCACGCTGTTTTGGCAAAGGCTCAGTGCTGCTTGACTGCCAGCTCGAAAAAGTCTGCTGAATCACTTCGCTCAACTGCGCAGCATCGACATTGCCAGTGACAATCAGTTCGCTATATTGCGGCTGATACCAGCGTTGATAGTAGTTTTGCAACGCCATGGCACTGGCATTTTGGATGGATGCTTCCGAGCCCAGTACATCATGCTGCTCGTAAGCCGTGTCATCGATCATGGCATTGTATAGATTATAAAAAAACGCTTTATCTTCCGGGCGAGAGCGACGCCACTCGCCCAAAATCACCCCTTTCTCTTTTTCAACTTCATTGGGGTCAAACTCAAGGCCATCGCCAATGTCACGCATCCACGTTAACGCGTCTTTAAGCCTTTTATTGTCTGCCAGATCCAATTTATAAGTTGTTTGCTGGTAACTGGTAAACGCGTTGATATCGGCACCAAAGCTACCCCCAGCTTGCTCAAACAGCTCAATCACTTGATTACCCGCAAAATGTTGGCTGCCATTAAACGCCATGTGTTCAATAAAATGCGCGTAACCTTGCTGCTGCGGCGTTTCTTGAAAAGAACCGCTATTGATCACCAAGCGCAGTGATACTTGCGAGTCGTCAGTGGGATAAAGGTGATATTTCATTCCATTCGGTAGTGTGGCCACCTGCCAGTTGCTGTCTGGCTGAAGTGGCAGTGACGACTCGGTCAGCGTGCATCCAGCCAGCAAAAGTGCAGGTATAACGGGTATAAACAGCATACTTCTCATTAATCTAGCCCTTCGTTAAATTGCTCTGACCAATATATCGGCCAGCGGATATGCATGCCATTCAATACTTACAACACCATGAAAGAGTTAGAAATCACTCGCAAACTGCTCAGTGAAACGAATCTGTCACGCTCTGATTATTAACGGCTAATCTTTAAGTAACGAAGAAGAATAAAAGTGATGCTGCCTATGTTGTCTATGCCTACTCGCCCTTTTCTGTCCAAGCTCGCCTTTCTCCTCACCTTGTTGCCTTTTGCCGTTTTTTCCGCCACTGAAACGGCGAGCACCCAGCAAAATGAGATCCACTACTTACCGATGAGCATTGGTCTTTTCGGCGGTTTGGCGATTTTTCTCTATGGCATGGAGAAAATGTCCGATGCGCTAAAACGCGTCGCGGGCAACAAGATGAAGCAGTGGCTTGCCAAACTGACCACCAACCGTTTAGCGGCGGTCGCAACTGGTACGGGCATTACTGCGATCATTCAATCGTCGTCGGTGACCACGGTCCTGTTGGTGGGTTTTATTTCAGCGGGGCTCATGACGCTGCCGCAAGCCATTGGCGTGATTATGGGCGCAAATATTGGTACCACAGTTACCGCACAAATCATCGCCTTTAAAGTCACCAAAGCGGCACTGGCGATGGTTGCAATTGGCTTTATGATGTTCTTTGTCTCGAAAAAAGAGACCACCCAGCACTACGGTAACATGTTGTTTGGCTTAGGATTGATTTTCCTTGGCATGAATCTAATGAGCGAGGCGATGGAGCCGCTGCGCAGCTACCAGCCATTCATTCAGTTAATGGCGCACATGCACAATTTCTTTCTGGCGATCTTAATTTCGGCCCTATTTACCGCACTGGTTCAGTCCTCGTCCGCCACCACAGGGATTGTGATTGTGCTCGCTGGCCAAGGTTTTATTCCGCTAGAAACCGGGATCGCACTGGCCATGGGCGCGAACATCGGCACCTGCATCACTGCCATCTTTGCCGCGGTCGGAAAAAGCCGCGAAGCGATGCAAACCGCGGCCGTGCATGTGCTGTTCAATGTGCTGGGAGTGATGATTTGGTTACCGCTGATTGGTTGGCTGGCGCAAATGAGTATCGCACTTTCACCGACGCAACCGGGCCTAAGCGGGGTGGAAAAACTGGCCGCCGAACTGCCAAGGCAAATTGCCAACGCCAATACCCTATTTAATGTGCTCAACACCGCAATCATGCTGCCTTTTGCCGGGGCGTTTGTCTGGCTGGTACGCAAAATTCTTCCTCCTCAATCGGGCGAGACAAAAACGCAATTGCAGACTAAATACATTGACGCAGCGTTTCTTCCCACCCCTGACATCGCGCTCGATCAAGCGAAACTGGAGATTGGCCGAGTCGGACGACGGGTCTGTAACATGCTCAACATGTTGCCTCCTCTCGCGCCAGGTTGTAAAAAGCGCCAAGAGGTGCTCGCGGTGAGAGACAAACTCAAAGAAATTGAAGCGATTGAAGAAGAGGTCGATCAACTGCACGGCGCGATTCTTTCCTATCTTGGCCAACTGCGCAAAGAGCCACTTTCTGATCAACAAAGTGCGCGGCAGATCAAATTGATCAGCATTAGCCACCAGCTTGAAAGCGTCGCCGATATCGTCGTCAACTCGCTCTTGCCACTGGCCTATAAAGCACTTAACGATGACATCAGCATCAGCCCCGAGATGCGCAAGACCTTAGACACTGTCCAAGAAAAAGTGAACCACACGTTACTGGATGCGGTTAACTCGGTGCGGCGCAGCGATGCCGCCGAAGCGCAAGCAGTAATCAACGCCAAGCGTGAACTCAATGCATTGATTGATGCAGTATTGGCCCATCAGGCGCAACGATTGGCGCTGCAAGATGGCAATCGCCTACGAGTTTTCCGCTATGAAATGGAGTGGGTGGAATCACTCAAACGCGTGTATACCTTAGCCAAACGGATGGCAAAGGTGCAACTGCGCAGCCGTGCCAGTGAAGAAGAGAGCCAATCGGTTGCCAGTTAGTAACTGCTCCGTGGCACGAAAATAAGACTAAAGTTGCAGTGCAAACACTATTTTTTGCACCGCATAATGAGTACTGTTGCACTATATTTTAAAGGGAACAACGTCTGCAAAAAGCTGCGAGCAAACTCGCTCTGTGCTGGGAGGGCTATCATGGAAACGGCTAAACATCACGGAAATGTCACCTTTGCAGTGAACCTGCAACACGCTTTGATTTGGGTTGCTCGTGCGCTCGATTATGTCGGCATTGATGATTTACACCACAATCAACGAGTAGCTTACATCGTCTATGAATCCGCTAAAGCATTGGGCTGGACACAAAGTCAGCAAGAGTTCTGTTTTTTCGCTGGTTTACTGCACGACTGTGGCGTATCGCAAACGCAAGAACATGAGAAATTAGTCAGCCAGATGCAGCCAAAAGATGCCGACACGCATTGCCAAGCTGGTTACCAAGCTTTGAAAGCGTGCGAATTGCTGGCGCGTTTTTCGAGTATCATTCTGTTTCACCATACCGAATGGCGAGAACTAAAAGACATGCCGATCATGGAGGATGAGCGGAACATCGCCGCATTGATTTTCGCCGCAGACAGACTTGATTTCCTGCGCGCCAAATACCTGCAAGATACACATCATGATCTGATAACGTTATACAAGCAGCAGATGATCGACGAACTGAATGTTCACCGAGGTACGCTGTTTTGTCCTGAATATGTCGATGTGCTGAGCCAACTTGTCAAAAAAGACGGCTTCTGGTTCGCCATGGATTCAACCCATATCGAAACCATTCCACTCCATTTTGAACATCTGGACTGGCTACGCCAAGATCTCTCACTCCCTTTGCTGATCCAGCTTGGCCGTTTTATCGCTGGTATCGTAGACGCTAAAAGCCCCTTCACCTACCAACACTCGATCAAAGTCGCGGAACTGTGTGAGTTTCTAGCACACAAAATGGGGTTAAATGCTGAAGTGGGCCGAATGTTGTATGTCGCCGGACTGGTGCACGACATCGGTAAATTACGCACTCCAGACGAGATATTGCACAAACGCGGGCTACTGAGCAAAGATGAGTACATTCACATTAAGCGGCACACCGTCGATACCGAGGTGGCACTCAGTATGGTTTTCCCCGATTCAAAAATTGGTGAATGGGCCATCAATCACCACGAAAGGCTAAACGGCAGTGGCTATCCCTACAACAAAACCGACAAGGAGTTGGATTTGCCTTCACGGATCATCGCAGTCGCAGATATTTTCCAAGCGTTGTCGCAAGATCGCCCCTATCGAGCCAGACTTTCAAGCGATGAGATCGTTGCCATCATGCAACCTTTGGTCGATAAGGGAGAAATTGATAAAGACGTCTATGCCTGTTTGGAACGTCATTTACAGACATGCTACGCACTTTCAACCCAAGCAACTGAAGAACCAGTGGGTAAGCCGATACCAGTGAACGCCTGATCGCACCGTCCCAGCACCATAAATACAAGAGCGCGGCTAGCCGACCAGCGAAAAACTTACGTCCTAACAAAAAGGAATGGCGTGGCATTCCTTTTCTATGGCTACTTGCAAGTGGCGCTTACGCCGGATTAGCTGCGTTTGGCAAGTACTTGGTCGATGTCCGCGGCGCTGTGTCTTTCGGCCACCATCTCCCACTCCTCGCCCCAAGTGCGGTTGACAATACGCCCGCGTTGCACGGCGGTGCGCTGCTCGATCGCTTTTGCCCAGCGCACCACGTTTTGATAGCTCGCCACATCCAAAAACTCCGCTGCGTTGTACACGGTGCCGAGCACCAAATTTCCATACCAAGGCCAGATGGCGATATCGGCAATGCTGTACTCATTACCCGCAATGTAGGCATGTTTGGCTAACTGTTTATCCAACACATCCAGTTGGCGTTTGGCTTCCATGGTAAAACGGTTGATCGGGTACTCAAATTTTTCCGGCGCATAGGCGTAGAAATGGCCAAATCCGCCACCAAGATACGGCGCCGAGCCCTGTAGCCAAAACAGCCAGTTCATCACTTCAGTGCGCGCAGCGAGATCGCTCGGCAGGAAATGGCCAAATTTTTCTGCGAGATAGAGCAATATGTTGCCCGACTCAAACACATTGATCGGCTGCTCAGCAGAGCGATCGACCAGTGCGGGGATCTTCGAATTGGGGTTGACCGCCACAAAGCCAGAAGAGAACTGATCGCCATCGCCGATTTTGATCAGGTGCGCGTCATATTCCGCTTGTGAGACGCCGAGTGCCAGTAACTCTTCGAGCAAAATCGTAACTTTTTGTCCATTTGGCGTGCCCATCGAATAGAGCTGCAACGGATGTTGCCCTACCGGAAGCTCTTGTTCAAAGCGCGCACCGGAATCAGGTCGGTTGATGCTTGCCCACTGACCGCCGTTGTCCGCATTCATGGTCCAAACTTTAGGTGGAATGTAGGTATCTGCCATGATGTTTCCTTGTGTTATTGGAGGGTGTCTTAACCAATATCAGGGCAAGAAAGTAAAAACAAAAGCGCTCAAGACAAAACATTGTCGTCTTATCTAGAACATTTGGTTATGTAAACGAAAAACCGGGCAGGAGTGCCTGCCCGGCCTGATTTTCTGTAAAACAAACCAGTTAGTGTTGCAGTTGTAATGTCACGCCGTTGTAGCTCGAATAGCCACGCAGCATCACATGGTAGGTGGTGCCGGGTTGCGCATTCACCGAACAGCTCTCGCTGTTGCCGTTGCGATAAGGGCGGCAATCCCAAGAACTGGTGGTGGGTTTGCTGCCCGCCTTGAGATAGAGATCCGCATCGCCGCTGCCACCAGAGATGGAAACCACCGCATTCGCTGCACTGTCCACAGTAAAGGTGTAGTACTCAAGTGAACCAGATGCGCCAGAAAGGTTGTTCACTGGTGTTCCATTGACCAACACACGTGAGTTATTCGTACCACAGTTGGCGTTAACACCCACTTGGTTAAACGCGTCAACCACATCGTTTACGCTGTATCCCATGTCACCAGCGGCTTTCGCAACACCACAAGCACCAGCATCAAAGGTACTGCTCGCGGTCCAGTACAGTTGGTTTGCCAAGGTAAACACTTCAAAGCCTTTGCGCACGTTCCAGCCGGATTTGTTCGCTAACAGGTAGAAAGCGCGGTTGTAAACACCACTGGAGTGGTGCACGTCCAAACCGTTGTAGTATTGCGAGGCGTGGTCGATTGAGCGTCCATCGCGTGATGGTTGCTCAAAGTAGCGCAGACCGCCGCTCGATTTGAAAATATCCGCCCCCACTAACCAGTCAACGCTGCCTTTCATGTAAAACTCAGCCGCTTCCCCTGCGATATCGGAGAAGGCTTCGTTCATACCGCCGGACATGCCGCTGTAAATCAGCCCTGAGTTTTGCTCGGTAAAGCCGTGGCTCACTTCGTGGGCACTAACGTTGATATCAACCAATGGATAGAAGGTTGAAGCCCCGTCACCGAAGGTCATCGCAGAACCATCCCAGAACGCATTCTCATAGTTGCTGCTGTAGTGAACGCGCATGGTCAGTTTGAAGGTCAGCGGCGAAGTGTTCATCCAATCTTGATACATGTCGTACACTACTTTGCCAAAATAGTGCGCATCATTGAGTGGAGAGTAAGCACCATTAACAGGTTTATACTCGTTGTAGTTGCTTTCACCAGTACAACTATAACTGTATGCTGTGTTTCCCGAAGTACGGTTTTTCAGGTCAACAGTTTTGACCACACTGTTGTCCATGGTACAGGTGGTGCCCACTTTGTCGATGACAAAACCCGGGTAGTTGGTACCGTACTCATAGCGGCCTGTTTTGCTGTTTCCGCCAGGGCCAGTACCGTGCGCCTCTGCATGGTTGAGGCCATCCCAGCTTTGCAGCACTTCGCCACTGTTGGCATCAATGAACATAAACGGACGAGATGGCTCCTCTTCAGCAACAAAGAAGCTGACTAAGTAAACCACTTGTGCTTTGTTATTTTCATCAAGGCGCACCATCAGTTGACCGTTCTCGTTTTCCACCTTAAAAGGTTGGCCATTGAAGCTGATCGTCTGGTGGCGCTGTAGCGCGATGTTGATGGCTTGTTTGAGGTCGATAACTGGTTTCACCGAGGCCACATCGCCTGCGATGCCTTGCGCCATGGTGCCATAAACATTGCTTAAACCTGACTGAGTTTCTGTTGCGACCACCGCAGTGTCAAAGACAGGGATCCCTTGGTAAGTCTGCTGATAACGAACTCGCACCTGACCGTTAGGAAGCTGAACGCTCTTGACTGCCTGAAAGCCATTGTCGACTGGAGCCACACTTTGTGCCTGTAGCGAAAGCGCCTGCTCCAAGATATTGCTATCGGATACGGGGACCATCTCGGCAGCTGTGGCTGGAAGAGAACAGATGACTCCGGCTGCAATCAGCCAAGGAATTTGACGTTGGTTGTGTTTCATTCTTGATTCCTGTTGATATAGTTTTTCCTTCTCCAACCTCATCTATGTGGTTGAAGGCCAACGGAACACCGCTGGCACGAGAAAGATGGTCAACAAAAAATCACTCAGCCAATTTTTTATAAAAATAAATTTAACCACATGTATACAAAATGATACATATTATTAACACTGAGACATTCAGTATTGATTTATTTTATAAAATACAACTATAAAAATCAGTGAATTATTCGCTAATTATATTTTTGTGCTTATCTGTTTTGACACAGAGTTATCAATAATATTACTGCGAACATTCTCTCAGAATCTCACTTAAGAATTTGATTTATTTGTGTTATATGCAGGGTTCATTCACAAGGAGAGTTCATGAAAATTGCAATTTTGGACGATTATCAGGATCAGGTGCGGCGCCTTAGCTGTTTTTCGCTACTTGATGGTCATCAGGTGACGGTCTTTAATCAAACCATCAACGACGAAACGACACTGGCGCAGAGGCTTCAGCCCTTTGAGGCTCTAGTCCTCATCCGCGAACGTACCCCGATCACCGCTTCCCTACTTCGCCAACTGCCAAACTTACAGTTAATTAGCCAAACTGGAAAAATCAGCAACCATCTCGATCTCGCTGCCTGTACGCAAGCCAACGTGGCAGTAGCCGAGGGGATTGGCTCGCCGATAGCACCCGCGGAGCTATGTTGGGCCTTGATCATGGCCGCACGTAGACAGTTACCTCAATATCTCAACAATCTACAACGCGGGCGCTGGCAGCAAAGCGACTTACCGGGGCTTGGGCAAACACTGCACGGACAAACGCTCGGGATCTGGGGTTATGGCAAGATTGGCCAGATGATTGCGCAGTTCGGTAGAACATTCGGTATGCAAGTGTTGATTTGGGGCAGTGACGCATCGCGACAAAAAGCGCAGCAAGATGGCTTTGACGCAGCGAAAAGTAAAAGCGAGTTTTTTTGCCGGGCGGATGTGCTTTCACTGCATTTACGCTTAAATGATGCAACGCGTGGCATCGTCACTCAAGCAGATTTAGCGCAGATGAAATCCGGCTCGTTGTTTGTCAACACCAGTCGGGCCGAGCTGGTACAAACGGGCGCGTTATATCAACAAATGGCTGACAACCCAGACAAGTTTGCCGCCATTGATGTCTACGAGCAAGAACCCGCCAACGCAGAGAATCAACCGCTGCTGACGTTACCCAACGTGCTCGCCTCGCCACACCTCGGCTATGTTGAGCAAAACAGCTACGAGCTGTACTTTCGCTGTGCGTTTGAGAACATCAACGCGTTCGCCAGTGGTAAAGCGCAAAATATCGCCAATCCTGAGACACTCACCGCACAAATAAGCGCGATTTAACATCTGTTTGTACCTGTTTGATTCGTCAACACTGCTAGAATGGCGATCTGTGCTTAGCAAACGATAACCACGTGAAACGGAGTCACCATGATCAGTTGCAGCCAATATGACTACATTGAAATCGCCTGCTTATATGGCATTGCGGTTGAGTTAACTTTAATCAACGGCAACAGCATTTCCGGATTGGCCCTCACGACCAGTTACAACCAACAGAAGCAGGAATGTATGGAGATTGAAGTTGGCGGCGATGCGGTGTTGGTGCCCACCAAACAGATCCTCGCGATGACCGCACTTTGCGAAAATCCCCATTTTACTCAAATTGAATTCACCCAAGAGTGAGGTGAGAGAGAAGGAAGAAGAGGAGCCTTGCCGGGCTCCTCTTAATATAAGGAACGAATTAGATAACTGACGGGCGAAACTTCGCCAAATAGTTAGTGAAACGGTGTTCTTTGCTGATGGTGTCTGTTTAAGCCGATTAGAATTTATAACCACCAGTGAACATCACAACCCAAGGGTCAATCGTCACATCGGTTTTATAGGTTGTACCGCCCGCTTTGTAGGTTGCTTCGGTATCGATATCGGCATACCACAATGAAGTGTTTAGGAACCAAGTGTCGTTCAGTGCGTAGTCAACACCAACGTTGGCCACCAATCCCCAAGAATCTTCTAAGCTCAGATCCGACAAACCCGCACCTTTGCCGCGATCATTAAACCCTTCGTTAAAGAACATGGTGTAGTTCAGACCCGCACCAACGTAAGGGCGCCACGTGCTCTCTTTAGTGCCAAAGTAGTACTGCACCATGAAGCTCGGTGGCAAATGCTTGGTTTTGGCAATGTTGTCCAAACCGCCCAGCTCAGTCGAGATGTTATGGCTAAATGGCGTTGCCGCCAGCACTTCGAAACTGATGTTGTCGGTGTACATATAACCGAACGTTAAACCAAGCTGGGTGTTCGAGTCGACTTCCAACTCATGAGAGGACCCTAAAATCTTATCACTGCTGTCATTTGGCATCACAGAGGCTAAACCGACACGTAAGATGTAGTCACCTTCTGCGTGCGCCAAAACGTTCGTAGAAAATAGCGCTGCAACCACTGCAAGACTAGAAAGTGTTTTTCTCATTTTTTATTCCTTTTATGTAGGGCTAAATTATCTTTCTAATTTGTAAGAATTTTTTGTTGCGCGCACAGTAGCACATAATAACCCTACCATTTTGATGGAAATCAATTTGTAAAATTTAGTGATGCTTTGATTACAAAAATGCTTCACCGATCAACATTTATTGCAAATAAACCACAATTATGTAATGCAAATTGCGTGTGTCACACCTTGCGTGTTGACCATGTCATTGACCAGCGTGATTTTCTTTCCTCAGTGTTATTTGAGAGCGGTAAAACTTTTTTTGCTTACCGCTCATACTAAAAACAAAAAAACACCACCTTAAAACCGCTACTAGACCGCTTATTTAAGCGATTTTGACACCTTTTAAATTCTTGTTTTTAAAGAAGTTAATTTCTTGGATTTTCAACAGCTTAACATGATAGCCTGCACGTTAACTGAGGAGTGACGATGCAGTACAAAAACCAACAATTCCACCAACACGACTTTTCCGCTCAAGATCTACAACATGTGATCTTTGAACATTGCCACTTTATCGAGTGCCGTTTTGATCGCGCCAATCTCAGTGAATGCCAGTTTATTCACTGCCGTTTCATTGAGGCATCTGGCCTTGAAGGATGCAGTTTTCGCTACAGCAAACTCAAGGAAGCCAGTTTCAAACATTGTATGTTGGCGATGAGTCAGTTTGTCGGCGCAGACTGTTTTGGCATTGAGTTTCGTGAATGCGATTTGAAGGGCGCTAATTTTAGCCAAGCCAACTTTAGCAACCGAGTCAGTCAGCGCTTCTATTTCTGCTCGGCGTTTATCACGGGATGCAATCTCAATTACACGAATTTTGAGCGCGCGATGTTGGAGAAGTGTGACCTGTTTGAAAACCGTTGGCGCGGTGCCAACCTGTATGGCGCAAGTTTTCGCGGCTCCGATCTCTCCCGTGGCGAGTTTTCTGCCGATCAATGGGGCACATTCACGCTAGAGGAGAGCGATTTAACCCACGTCGAACTCGATGGGCTGGATGTTCGCCGCGTCTCTCTCCAAGGCGTTAAGATCTGTCAATGGCAACAGGCTCAATTGCTAGAGCAATTTGGCTTAATCGTTTTACCGGATTAGCTCATCAGCGTTGATTTCAAGCGAAATCGCTCAGTAACCCTTCTGTTTCTCGATCACTTTTTTACCGATG
This sequence comes from Vibrio cidicii, assembly GCF_009665415.1. Lineage (NCBI taxonomy): Bacteria > Pseudomonadati > Pseudomonadota > Gammaproteobacteria > Vibrionales > Vibrionaceae > Vibrio > Vibrio cidicii. The sequence goes on from NZ_CP035922.1 coordinate 46,893, forward strand.
TATTCGCCAATCGGAATGGCCGAGGTTGCAGCGGGGGACGGCGCATTACACACATGCAGGCTGCGTGGACTCTCCGCAAACAAGAAATCATGCACTAAGCTGCCATCCGAGAGCACCGCTTGGGCGCGAATACCCGCGGGATAAGGTTGCAGATCCGCCAAGGTGATGCGCGGGCAATATTTGTTGACCAATTGCAGATAACCCGGCTTCCACCACGAGTTGATAAACTCCTTCACTCCGGTGCGCAAATGTTTGGCGGTTACTTTCCAAAAACCGGGAAACGCCAACATCTGCGCGCTATCGCGCCAACTGAAATTGAACTTTTGATACCCTTCTCGCTTCCAGCCTTGTACGGCGTTTGGGCCAACCGTCACACTGCCATCAATCATTCGAGTCAGGTGGACACCAAGAAACGGCAAGTCGGGATCGGGGATTGGGTAGATCAAATGCTTCACCACCTGATTGTGGTGAGCAGGCAAGCGGTAATACTCGCCGCGATAAGGAATGATCTGGAAATCAGTGGCAATGCCCATCATTTTAGTGAGCCGATCCGCCATGAGTCCGCCACACGAGATCAGAAATCGCCCGTTAATCTGCACGCTTTGTCCGTCAGAAACACAGGTGATCTGCACTTCTTCTGCGTGCTCTTCAATTGCCACCACTTCGCTTTGCAAACGTACTTCGCCACCGCATTCGATAAACTCCTGCGCCATTTTTTCCGTCACCTGCTTGTAGTCGACAATACTGGTCGACGGCACATAAATCGCGCCAAGGCCAACGATATTGGGCTCCGCCAGTTTCAGTTGCGCAGCATCAAGCCGTTCAACCTCAATGCCGTTGGTATGACAGCGCTGATAAAGCGCCTCCATCCGTTCCATTTCTGCCCCGCTTGTCGCCACCAACAGCTTGCCGCAGTTTTCCACCGGGATCTGATGCTTAGCGCAAAACGCCTTGGTCGCTTCTACGCCGCGTTTGCAAAAATCCGCCTTCAAGCTACCCGGCGCGTAGTAAACGCCTGCGTGGATCACCCCGCTATTGTGGCCAGTCTGATGTTTGGCAAACTGCGCTTCTTTTTCTAACAGCAGCACCGATTTATCGGCAAACTGACGTTGTAATTGCCACGCGGTAGAGACACCCACAATGCCACCGCCGACGATGATGTAGTCATACACGTTTTGCTCTCCTCTATGCGGTCGCCACAGGCGGCTGCGTTTTATATGCCCGGCTACTGTAAATAAAAATCCCGATAAAAATCGCGAGCGAGAGCACACGTCCCCACAACGGCACATCATGCCACACCATCAGCGCGCCCACAGCTAATAATACGAGTCGGATCAGAACGTTAATCTTACTTTCCAAATAGCCTTCAATCGCGCCGATCAAAGCGTAAGTGCCAAAGATGGCGAAAAATCCCGTCATCAGCACCGTGGTCACATCCCAGCTCACCAGCCCAGTGTACGCAATCAACAGCGGCACCAAATACAAGCCTTTGGCAATTTTCCACGCAGTTAATCCGGTGCGCATGGGCGGCGTTTTGGCGATGGTTGCCGCCGCAAAAGCGGTCAAACAGACAGGCGGGGTGACGTTGCTATCTTGAGAGAGCCAGAAGATGATCAGATGCGCCGCCAGCAGCGCCAAGCCAACCGCTTCCATGCCTAAACTTTGTTCAAGCAAGGTTTCTTTGAAATCAACCGGAACCAGAGCCAACATCTCCGTCGCCGTTTGCAGCGACATCGGCGCGCTAAGCAGGGCAAATTTGTCTGGCGCGGCCAACATAAAGATCGCTTTGGCTTGCTCTGGCATCTGTCCGTTGACCATTAGCTCGAGCAGTTGATTTTCCGCGATCAGTTGATACAACGCAGGTGCGGACAGCGTACCCAAGACGATGTACGCAGCGGTCACGGGCAGCCCCATGCCCAGCACCAAGGATGCCAAAGCAATCAGCACCAGCATGATCAGCAGATCGCCCTGCGACCAGCCGTTAATCATCAGCGAAAAGGTATTGCCAATGCCGGTGGTGGTAATCACGTTGATCACCAGACCAATGCCGACCAGCAAGACCGCCGTGGTCGCCATGTTTTTCGCCCCTTGCGACAGCGCATCAATGATCTCTTTTGGCCCCATTTTGTGATCTTTAGAAAACCAAGAAGCGACGATCACCGAAAGGATTGAAATGCCTGCGGCGTAAGTAGGGGTAAACCCTTTCACCAGCAGCGTCACTAACACCAATAGCGGGATCAGGTTATGCCAGCCTGACAGCAGCACTTTAAAGAGCGACTCATCACTGGTGGTCACTTTTTGCACCCCGCTGCGTTTGGCTTCAATGCGGACAAAAAACGCCACAGACAAAAAGTAGATCAGCGCCGGAACAAACGACACCGCCACAATATCGACATACGGAATTTGCGTGTAAGAGGCCATGATAAACGCCCCAGCGCCCATCACTGGTGGCATCAACTGCCCTCCGGTTGAGGCGGCGGCTTCCACGCCTGCGGCGAAGCGCGATGGAAAACCGGCTTTTTGCATCAGCGGAATGCTGATAACCCCGGTTGAAACGGTATTGGCGACACTCGATCCCGACACAGAACCCATCAGCCCCGAGCCGAGCACGGCGATAAAGCCGGGGCCGCCAATAATTTTACCTGCCGCCGCACGCGAAACGTTGATGATGTAATCACCAACGCCGGATTTGACCAAAAACGCGCCAAACAAGATGAACATGAAAACGAAGGTCCAGCTAATGCGCGAAATAGAACCAAACATCCCTTCGGATGAGAAGAAACTGCGATACAGCAAGGTTTCCATACTCAAGCCGGGAAAGTGGAAAATGCCACCCGCCCATTTGCCCCACCAGACGACGTAGCTTAAGCAAATCACAATTAGCACCGGAATAAACCAGCCCATGGTGCGGCGGATCACTTCTATCGCGATCAGAATCGCCACGATGGAGACAACCCAGTCGGAAGTAACAAATTTCACGCCACGCTGATAGAGCGCATCTTCGGCAAAAGGAAGGTAGACAAGGCAGCCGAGTGCAGCGAGCGCGATCAACACATCGACCATTAAGGCCAATTTGCTGCGTTTTAACGAGGCGTGCGCGGGATACCAAAGCAGGCAAATCAGCGCGAAGCCAGCAAAGTGGGTCGCCGAGATCCACAGTTCAGAAAGGGTTGATAAGGTGTTAAACCAGATGTGCAGCAGCGATAACACCACGCCGATACCGGTAATCGCTGCCGTCACCCAAGGAAAATCAGTCCGAGTGGGTAACTCAAACTGCTGCAACTGTTGTTGTAAAGAATCACTCATTCGTTCGCTCCAAGGGGCTGAAATCACAAAGTCAGGGCACGCTGAACCAGCGCTCAGACATGCCCACAAGCATCAGTTCGCCATCAATCCTTGCGGGATTGAGATACCGACTTCTTTGTAGTAGCGCGCCGCCCCTGGGTGCAGTGGCAAAGGCAAACCATCGATGGCTTTTTGCAGCGCCATGTCTTTGGTCGCTTTATGAATGCCTTGCAAAAATGGCAGGTTTTCGTAAATCGCTTTGGTCAATTGATAAACATCTTCTTCAGAGACGTCTTCACGCACCGCAAGGAAATTCGGCTGCGCGATGGTGGTGATGGCTTTATTCACGCCGGGATAGGTGTTAGCCGGGATGACGTATTTGGTCCACAGTTGATACTTACCGTTGGCTTGTTTGATCTGTTCATCGGTAAATGACAGTAGCGTGATGTCATTGCCCATGGCCGCAAACGCCTGAGTCACCGCACCAACAGGAACGCCTGCTGGCGTGTTCATGCCGTCAATAGTGCCGTTTTGCATCGCGCTGGCACTGGCGCCATAGCCCATGTAGGCGAGGTTGAATTCATCCGGATTGACCCCCAGCCCAGCCATGATTTGCCGACCCGAATTCTCTGTACCGGAGTTTTTGGTGCCGATAGAGAATTTCTTGTCCTTCATCTGATTAAGATCCGCCACCGTACCGGAGGGAGCAAGATCGGTGCGGACGATAAAGTGCTCAACGTTTTGCCACAGCATAGAGACAGAACGCAGTTGAGTCTGCGGGCCGCTTTGCGCATATGGTCCATCACCACTGGAAGCCCAAGCGCCGTAAAGCCCTTGCAAAATCGCAAATTGCGCCTCTTTTTCATTTAACAACTTGATATTTTCGCCCGATCCCGCAGAGCTTATCGCCGAGAGGGAAAACTTATATTTCGGCTCCAGCTTTACTTTGCTCAACGTCGCCAGCGCTACACCCACAGGGTAGTAAGTGCCGCCAGTCGATGCGGTGGCCAAGATATAACTGCGTTGTTCGGCGGCCTGTAGATTGGACGCGGCAGTAAGAGACAGGGTTGCCAGCGCAAGGGATTTCATCAGTTTATTGAGTTTCATCGTTACACTCCGTGTAGGGTGGTTGTTATTTTTTTGTTACTAACAACCAACTAGAGCAAAAGCGATGCCATATTTTAAGCCATTGATATTAAATATAAATACGAGAGAAACAACACGAAATGAGCCATTTTTTGCTTATAAAGGACAAAATCAGTAAGCAAGATCTTGCCTATAAGCACATATAAATAAAAACAAACAAAATCATGTAATTATAGAAAATCAGCTTGTGACTCCAGCCACATCCCAACGCTGAGATGTGACCAAAGTAATGGATTTGTTAATTTTTATAACAGGCAAGATCTTGCTCATCGACAAAACGTGCAGCGGCAGGGTTAGCCATCGGTGTAATCGGCCCGGTTGAGCCCCAGCTTCTGCATCTTTTGATTAAGGGTACGGCGCGGCAGATCCAGCTCTGTCATCACCTCGACAATACTCCCCTGATGACGAAGTAACGCTTCATGAATCACTTTGCGCTCAAAGTTGTGCAACTGTATCGCCAGTGGTACGCCGCTCGGCAGGCTCTCTTGAGCAAAACCCGCCCGGTTGGAGAGAATTTCCATCACCGACAAGCTTTCATCCAGCGCAAAGCGTATCGCCACATTGCGTAGCTCACGCACATTGCCCGGCCAGCCATAGCTAAGTAGTGCGCGCGATTCTGCTGAGCTTAACGCTCGCTTGTTGGCATTGGACTGAGTCGCAAAATGTTCAAATAGCAGTAGTGCGTCTTCTTCCCTCTCACGCAAAGGCGGAAGATGCAACTGCGCCACGCTAAGGCGATAGAAAAGATCCTGACGAAAATCGGGATGGTTAAACAGATCCGCTTTCGCCGCGGCCACCACTCGCAAATCCACACCAATCGGTCGGTTACCGCCCACTCGCTCCACCTGATTTTCCTGCAAACTGCGCAGCACTTTAACTTGCATCGACATCGGCATGCTTTCTATCTCATCCATAAACAGCGTACCTCGGTCGGCGTATTCCAACTTGCCAACCCGCCGTTTACTCGCGCCAGTAAACGCGCCAGCTTCATGACCAAACAGCTCACTCTCAAACAGATTTTCCGGAATGGCGCCACAGTTGATCGCCACAAATGGATTGGCCCGACGGGTACTTTCGGTATGTAGGCTGCGCGCCACCAGCTCTTTACCCGTACCGGTTTCCCCATAGATGATCACATTGGTGTCCATGTCAGCCACTCTGGCGATCTGTTCACGCAGTTGGCACATCACCGCACTGTTACCAATCAGTTGTTGCTCGATGCCGCGTAGCTGCTGCAGATAGTGGCTACGATGAGTGCTTTTGGCTTGGTTTTGATAATCACTCACGGCGGTGTGCAGCGTTTGCGACAAACGCTCAGGATTAAACGGCTTTTCAATGAAATCGTAGGCGCCTTTTTGCAGCGCTTTCACCGCCATGTCGATATCACCATGTCCGGTGATCAAGATAACCGGACAGCTCACCTGCTCAGCCTGAATCGCCTCCATTAAGGACAAGCCATCCATACCAGGTAAGCGCACATCACTCACCACCCCATCAAAAGCCCGGCGCTTAATTTCCGCCAACGCCGCTTCACCTTGGCTAAATGCCTCAACGTGAAAACCCGCCAGTTGTAGCCATTGTGCGGTCGCTTGACGCACAATGTCATCGTCTTCAACCAGAGCAATGTAAGGGGGAGAAATTGAGTCCATGTCGCTGCTACCGCTTATGCTGTGTGATGTTTCGCTACGTTAGGCAAAAAGCGCCCGAGGGAAAAGGAGCTGGATCTCACTTCTTGACAACAAAGCTTTAACAAACGAATGGAGCGGCGCACTCTTGCACGGTTGAAATGCTCAGGGAAGTGAGTCGATGAGAGCAAAAGTGCTGCTAATTTTCGTGATTTTGATGTGGTTTTTGCTCAGCCAATGGGCCGGAAAAGAGTTGGTCCGACAGTGGCAAAGTGCGCAAAGCATCGAACAATCTCAGCAGCGCTTTCTCGACTATATTGGCGATGTTCGCCGCACGTTACACCGTTTTTATCATCTGCCATATCTGATCACCAACAACCGCAACAGCCAAACGTTTTTAGCTGGCGATAGCACGCTTTACCCAGCACTGCGCAATGAGCTGACCTTACTCGACAAAGCCGCCAATACCAAAGGCTGGTATTTGCTCTCGGCCAGCGGCGACATGCTCATTTCCAGCTTGGAAGATGAACGCCTCAGCGAGGCTGACATTGATGCGATTGTCGAGCAGATCCACGCCCAGCGTGAAGGCGTTTCGCTGGTGAGTAAAACTCGAGGCTCCTCGCCGTTTTTCTATCTCGCCGCGCCCATCAACATCGATTTCGATATTGTCGGCATCGCCGTAGTGCAGATCAATTTGCGCCTGCTTACCGAACAAGCGTTAACCAGCAGCGACGCGATCTTGTTTCAGAACCTGCGCGGCGACTATTTTCTCTCCAGCCACCCAGAGATGACCGCCGACTGGCTCAACGAACACCAACCGCAAATTGTTCAACAACACTCAGAGCTCAAAGACGGCACTTCGCTGCTGTTTTGGCTCAACCAAGACAACACCTATCTTGCACAAACCATCGTCTTGGACGATCTCCATTGGCAACTAACCTATCTGAGCAGTTACAAGCCTGTTCGCCAAGCGGTCGTTTCCGCCAGTTGGGGGATAACCATTGGCAATCTTGTGCTGCTGATGTTTGCTGTCATTGCCTACCAGCGTCAGCAAAAAAACTTGAGCCAGCAACGCATTCAAAAACTGATGGACGAATCTCGCCAGCGCATGAGCCAGATGATCAACAAAACCCATGTTGGGTTATTTCTGCTCAACGCCCAAGGCCAGATTGAAGACATCAATCCCATGGCCAAGCGCTACTTCAGCCTCTCCGACAGCATGACCACCAAGATGCCAGCGTGGCAGTTGTTTGATATCGGCAATCCCGCTTCCACGATTTTGCCGTTGTTAAAAAATCTGCCCAAACACCGAGATTTAGCCGAACTCACGGCCATCGAAACCATGGGGCGGCGCAGTGATGGCAGCCAGTTTCCTTTGCTGTTTTCCCTCACCGCTTTTCCTTGGCACGGCGAGCATCACTATTTGGTGACCGTGCTCGACATCAGCAAACGCAAAAAAGCCGAACAGGCGCTGCAAAAAGCCAATGAAGAGCTGACCAGCCGAGTCGAAGCGCGCACCGCCGAGCTAAAAGCGGCGCAACAAGAGCTGATTGAGAGCAGCAAGCTCGCCGCACTGGGTAAGATGTCCAGCGCAATTACCCATGAGCTTAACCAGCCGTTAACAGGCTTAAAAACGCTGCTCACCAGTAACGAAGTGCTGATGGAACGAGGCGAGTTGGCAATGCTGAAATCCAATAATCAGTTGATTCATCGCCTGATTGATCGCATGGGTAAAATGACCAGCCAGCTAAAATCTTTTGCCTATCAAAAGCCGGAACAACTTTGTCCGGTGTCACTGCCTGAGGCTCTGCAAGAAACGCTGCGGATTTACCAAGCGGAACTGGCCCCCATCGACGTGCGAGTGCGTCTGCCTCATCCACTCGCCAACGTGTTGGGCGAAGAGCAGCGTTTACGACAAGTGCTGGGGAATTTGATCTCCAACGCCATCGACGCGATGAAAGCCACCGCGCAACCTCAACTGATAATTTCCGCTTCAATAGCGCAAAACAAACTGAGCCTTGCTGTTAGCGATAATGGTTGTGGTGTAAGTGAGGAGCAACTAAGCCAACTATTTGAACCTTTCGCGACCAGCAAAAAAATCGGTGAAGGGCTTGGTTTGGGCTTGTCTATCACCGCCAATAACATGCGCGACATGCAAGGGCGCATCTCGGTCAACAAAAACGCCAATGCCGGATTAACCTTTATACTGACGTTTTTAATTGCAAAGCACACAGAGTAAAACATCGCCAACGCGCTATTTGATTGGCAAATAGATCTCCGTCAGCAAGTCAACCTCATCCACTTCGTGGACAAAGTTTAAGTAGTGGAAGAAACAAGGAAAATCTCTTAATTGAAACGCGAAACCCTGACCTTGACCCTCGATTTTGATTTGCAGATCAGCGATGACGTTGAGCATCATCAACTGGAATTGGGTGAGGTTTACCTCAAAATCCACCCACAAGCGTAGCGGCGAGCAGCGTCATGGAGGATTTCCGTGGCGCTGTTTTACTCACGATGAGCAAATCATCAGCGCATTTTTTAAATGCTCATCTCTTCGTTCGCTTGGCGTCGCAGATGATCGATAAACATGGGGATCTTTCTCGCTATGTGTTTTCTCGATGCATAAAAAGCGTACAAAACCAGATCGTCAGGCTGGTATTCCAATGCAACCGTTTCAAGATGGCCTGCTTTTATCTCCTCTTGGCAAAAATCGATTGGCAGGATGGCGAAACCAAGCCCAGCTAACGCAGCCGATTTGGCAAGATTGCCACTGTTGACTCGAAACGAGGAGTGAACTCTCTGTGTCACCAATCCGCCTTGCGCAGTTTTGAAAATCCAAGGCGTTCCGTTAAGCGCCGTTAAGCTGCTGATACAAGGGAGATGTTGCAAATCGGTGATGTGATACGGCAGAGGATGTGCTTGCAAGCATTCGGGCGAGGCCACCACCACACTCGGCCAGCGCTTTATTTCCGTCGCTATCCAGTTGCTATCGGCAAGCGGCCCACGCTGAAAACTCAGTACCACATCAAACCCATCGAGGAGGTCTTCTTTCGGGCTTAAGCTGGTATCACAGCACAATCCAATCGAAGGATGCTGGCGACAAAAAGCAACCACCGCCTGAGCTAATGCAGGTGAATCGGGCATCAAAATCTTGAGCTGCCCCATCACTTCGTGGCTATGCTGCGTCACCTCTTCAAAAGCCTCATCCAAACGTGCTAACAAAGCGTGGGTTCGCGCATAAAGTTGCTCTCCGGCATCGGTTGCCGCAATGCGGCGTGTGGTTCGGTCGAATAAACGCGTTGCCAATTTCTCTTCCAGCAAGGCAATGTGACGACTGACATTGGACGTCGGCAAATTGAGGAACTCGGCAGCGCGCTTAAAGCTTTGGTTTTCATAGACACAATGAAAGCTTCTTAACCACAGTTGATCAATATGATTGAGCATTCAATAATCCCATAAAGTTGGATTGTTAAATCAATTTTTGCCACTTTATTGCGATTTTAGGGTTAGTACAATCTTTCTGATGGGTGATTCACTGAGTAAGGAGCAGTATGGGCTGGCTAGAAAGACTCTTCGACAAAAGAAAACTTATCGCAACACGTAAAGCGACCATCCCAGACGGAATATGGACTAAGTGCGACGCCTGCGATGAAATTCTTTATCGTTTAACCTTGCAGGCCAACTTGCAGGTGTGCCCAAAATGTCATCATCATATGCGAATGGCAGCGCGGGCACGTCTGGAAAGCTTTCTCGATAACGCGCACAGAGTAGAAATTGCCAGCGAACTGCAACCCAAAGATGTCTTGAATTTTAAAGACATCAAATCTTACCAAGAACGCTTGTCGCTGGCGCAAAGACAAAGCGGAGAGAAGGACGCCTTAGTGGTGATGCAAGGCCGCGTGCTAGGTGTGCCCGTAGTGGCCTGCGCGTTTGAATTCTCTTTTATGGCAGGTTCAATGGGCTCAGTAGTGGGGGCACGATTTGTCAGCGCCGTTGAAGCAGCACTCGCAGCGAACTGCGGTTTGGTCTGCTTCTCCGCCTGTGGTGGCGCACGAATGCAGGAGTCTCTGATTTCCTTGATGCAAATGGCCAAAACCAGTGCTGCCCTTCGTCATCTTTCTGAGGCTGGGCTGCCTTACGTTTCCGTGCTGACGGACCAAACCTTTGGCGGTGTGTCAGCCAGCATCGCTATGCTCGGAGACATCAATATTGCCGAACCCAAAGCGCGCATTGGCTTTGCAGGACGTCGGGTGATTGAGCAAACCGTTCGTGAAACACTTCCGGACGACTTTCAGCAAAGTGAGTTTCTCTTAGAACACGGTGCGCTCGATATGATTGTTGATCGGCGTGAACTACGCGAACGCATTGCAAGACTGATGGCAAAACTGACTCATACGCAGATTGCTGCCAGCGAGTAAGCGTTGCCCAGGCAAAGTGACAAATCTCTTGTCTGCTATTGCGACGCGAGGCAAAAACATTGGCCAATGCGTAAACACTGGCCAATGACTAAAGCTGACAATCAACCGTTATTTCACTAGTGCCGCTTCTTTACCCCACGCACCGTCACGGCGTTTATCCAGTCGGCCGCTTAAACGAGTGAGCGCCAGCGCAAGCAAGACAATCAACGCCCCTACCCAAGGGGTGTGCATTAAACCGGCTTTCGCCACAATCACGCCGCCGCCCCACGAGCCCAGTGCAATGCCGACATTAAACGCAGCGATGTTCAGACCAGAGGCGACGTCCACTGCATCTGGTGCGTATTGTTCCGCCAGTTTTACCACGTACACTTGCAGCCCGGGCACGTTGCCAAAGGCAAAGGCGCCCCACAGCAAAATGGTGGCGACCGCCGCCATTGGGTGCGCCGCGGTAAAGTTAAACACCACTAAAATCGCCGCTAGACCAGTAAAAATAATCGTCAGCGCTTTAACCGGTCCCATTTTGTCGGCCATTTTTCCGCCCCAGAGATTGCCAATCGCTACCGATACGCCATATACCAGCATGATGATGCTGATCGCGCTGGCGCTAAATCCGGCTTCTTGCTGCAAAATCGGCGCAAGGAAGGTAAAAGCGGTAAAGGTGCCGCCATAGCCAAGTGCAGTAATGGCGTACACCAGTAACAAACGAGGCTGCGTTAACACCCTAAGCTGGGAGGAAAACTTTGCCGCAGCAGGCTGTTTTAGGTTGTTGGGCACTAAGAACGCACTGCCAATTAAAGCAATCAGCCCCAGTAGCGCAACGATCAGAAACGTCGCCTGCCAGCCAAAAGTTTGCCCAATGTAAGTGCCAAGCGGTACCCCCGTAACCAGCGCGACGGTCAGGCCAGTGAACATCAGTGCAATCGCACTGGCCGCTTTTTCTTTAGGCACCAAACCTGTGGCGATGGTTGAACCAATCGAGAAAAATACCCCATGGGCTAAACCGGTCAAAATGCGGGCGAGAATCAAGGTGTTGTAACCGGGTGCTTGCCATGCCAGTAGATTACCGACCACAAACAGCGACATCACTGCCAGCAGAACGTACTTGCGGTTCCATTTTCCGCTCAGGGCGGTCAAAACAGGCGCGCCAACGGCTACACCAAGCGCATACAGGCTGACCAGCAAACCGGCTGAGGGGATCGAAACGGCTAAATCGGCGGCCATCGTCGGGATAAGCCCAACAATGACAAATTCGGTGGTACCAATAGCAAAGGCGCTGAGCGTCAAGGCTAAAAGAGCTAACGGCATAATCTCTCTCACTTATTTTAAAATGGATTTTGAGGAAAACACCGTCGCGACTGGCGTCGTCATGCCTAACACGTCGGTGTTGATGGGAGGATTATGCGCAAGGCTTATTTTGCGAAAAATAGGTGTTTTAACAAATGATATTTGTTATTAATGCAAAAATAACGCAACAACGCCGAAGCGAGAAGACGATGAAAACACGATCCGATGACTTAGAAATACTGCTGGCGGTGGTCGATAGCGGCGGCTTTTCTGCGGCAGCGGAACAGTTGGACATTCAGGTCGCGCGCGTTTCTCGCGCGGTGAGCAAAGTGGAAAACCAAGTGGGCGTGTCTATCTTAAACCGCACCACTCGCCGCATCGAACTCACCGAGGAAGGACGCCAGTTTGTCGAGGCAGTACGAATGGGGTTACAACAGATCCAGCAAGCGGAAGAGGAGATTATCTCGCGCGGAGAGTTACCCAAAGGACGCCTGCGGGTCGATGCTGCCAGCCCGTTTGTCTTCCATCAACTGATACCGCTCATCCAGCCGTTCAAACAAGCTTATCCCGACATTGAACTGGAGCTCACCTCCAACGAAGGGTTTGTCGATCTGCTGGAAAAGAGAACCGATTTGGCGATCCGCATCGGCGCGTTAAGCGACTCAACCTTACACGCGAGACCGCTTGGCCGCAGTTCACTTTACATCGTCGCCTCTCCCGATTACTTGGCAAAACGCGGTTTCCCCTATAAAAGCAGCGATCTCGCTCACCACGATACGCTTGGGTTTTCGACCCCAAAAACACTCAACGAATGGCCACTCAAAGGGTTTAGCCGCCTAACGCCAACCCTGACATCAAGCAACGGCGAAACGATAAGACAGCTTGCTTTAATGGGCAACGGTATCGCCTGCCTGTCGGGATTCATGGTGAAAAAGGACCTCGCCGAGGGCCGCTTGATTGCACTGCTGGAGAGCGAAAAAATCCTCAATACCGGCCGTGAGCAGATCAACGCGGTCTACTACAAATCCTCTTCTGTGGCCAAGCGCATCTCGGTTTTCATTGATTTTATTCAGCCGAAGTTAACACTTTAACCTCACGCTAGCGAATCAAGCCGTTCGGCTGACGGCGTAATATTTTGTCAACATTTCCCTGAGCTTAGATACACCTTTTTCCTCGGTTTACCTTGGCAAAATTGATACAAATCAAATTTGCTTGCCACGGGGTTTCCCTCGTGGCGACTAAACCAATCCAGTCGCAATGACGTAATAGTCAATAAAGATGGGGCTGACTTGCCTTCACCATCACTGGTTTGTTTCATTTTTTGAGGAAAAAAGATGTTAGATACCCTCATGTTGTCGCGGATCCAATTCGCCGCCAATATCAGTTTCCACATATTGTTCCCCACCATCACCATCGCTTTGGGCTGGATGCTGGTGTTTTTCAAATGGCGCTATGTGCGAACGCAGGCCCAACAGTGGCTCGATCTCTACTATTTCTGGGTCAAGGTGTTCGCCTTAACTTTTGCTTTGGGGGTGGTGTCGGGCATCACCATGAGTTTCCAGTTTGGCACCAACTGGCCGGGGTTTATGGAACGCGTCGGCAACGTCGCCGGCCCATTGCTCGGTTATGAAGTGATGACCGCCTTTTTTATGGAAGCGACTTTTCTTGGCGTGATGCTGTTTGGCCGCGGCCGTGTGCCGGAATGGCTGCACACCTTAGCGACCGTGTTGGTGGCGGTGGGAACCACTCTTTCGGCATTCTGGATTTTGGTGCTCAACAGTTGGATGCACACCCCAACAGGACACGAAGTGATCGACGGTATCGTACATGTCACCAGTTGGAAAGAGGTGATTTTTAACCCTTCCATGCCGTATCGATTCGCGCATACCCTGCTCGCTTCTGCGCTGACTGCCAGCTTTTTGATCGCCGGGCTCAGCGCTTACCAAGTGCTGCGCGATGGCAAAAATCAAGCGGCGAAACTCGGACTAAAAGTGGCGGTGAGCGTGGCAGCCATCACCATTCCTGTGCAGATCTTGGTGGGCGACCTACATGGTCTCAACACATTGGAACATCAGCCAGCGAAAATCGCCGCGATGGAAGGAGTGTGGCAGACCGAACGAGGCGCACCTTTGCTGCTGTTTGCCTTACCTAATGAAGAGACGCGCAGCAACGATTGGGCTATCGGCATTCCGCACTTGGCGAGTTTGATTTTAACCCATGAAATGGATGGCGAAATCGTCGGCTTAGATGCCTTTGCACCGGACCATCCTCCAGTCGCGCCGCTGTTTTTTGGCTTTCGCGTGATGGTGGGCGTCGGCGTGCTGATGCTGCTGGTCAGTTGGTTCGGCGCTTGGCATTTTTGGCGCAACAAACCCGTGCCGAAACCGTACATGTATGCTTTGGTGGGAATGACTTTCTCCGGTTGGGTCGCCACTCTTGCCGGTTGGTACGTGACCGAAATCGGCCGTCAACCTTGGCTGGTGAACGGCGTTTTGCGCACCTCTGAGGCCGTCACACCCGTGGCAAGCAGCTCGGTCGGAATCTCGCTCGCGCTCTATCTGCTGACCTACGTGGTGCTGCTCGTCGCCTACATTCATACCTTGTTCTATCTCGCGCGCAAAGGCGTACAAGCCGCGCCGACTTCCTCAACCACTTCAAAGGCCGCGTTATGATGCAGTATCTTCCAGAAATTTATCTTCTGTTACTTGGCTTTACCGTGTTTATGTACGCGGTGCTGGATGGCTATGATCTCGGTGTTGGCATCTTGCTGCCACGCAATGATGTGGTGCAACGCGATCGGATGATCGCCTCCATCGGCCCGTTTTGGGATGCCAATGAAACTTGGCTGGTGCTGGCGGTGGGTATTCTGCTGATTGCTTTTCCCACCGCGCACAGCTTGATTTTTACTGAGCTCTACTTGCCAACAGCACTGATGCTGATTGCCCTTATCATGCGCGGAGTGGCGTTCGATTTTCGTGCCAAAGCCAAAGCAGATCACAAAGAGCATTGGGATCTCTGCTTCAAGCTCGGCTCGCTGCTCGCCGCGTTAACCCAAGGCTATATGATTGGCCGCTATGTGGTAGGTTTTGATGCTTCGCTGGCCGCTTACGGTTTTGCTGTGCTCAGCGCGTTGTGTGTTGCTGCGGCCTACGTGTACATTGGCGGTGCATGGCTGGTGCTCAAAACCGAGGGCGAATTGCAAGTGCGCGCTGCGCGTTGGTCGCGCAAAGCGGGTTGGCTCGCCGCACTGGGCGTGCTGGCAGTAAGCGTGGTGAACCCATGGGTGAACTCCGCCGTGGCCGAGCGTTGGTTCAGCTTTCCTGAAGTGATTTTACTCGCGCCAATTCCGCTTATTGTGCTCGCCACCATTTTGGTGGTGGATCGCTATCTAAAGCGGGTGCCGACCGTCAATGACGCAGGCGTGCAGTGGCCATTTTTTGGCGTGGCGCTGATTTTCGGCCTGAGTTTCTTAGGGCTCGCCTACAGCTTTTTTCCAGAAATCGTTCCCGGAATGATGACGGCCCAGCAAGCTGCCTCGTCACCCGACACCTTAATGGTAGTGGGTATTGGCGTGGTCATTGTGATGCCGACCATCTTGCTTTACACCTTTTTCGTCTATCGGATCTTTAAAGGCAAAGCAACCGATCTCAGTTACTTGTAATTGAAACCAGCAGCGATGTGAACAGGGCTTTGCCCATCGAACGGGCGGTAACATTCACCGCCCGTTTTTGTATTGGCGCTAGCGGCACAAATCAAACACAAAGAAGAATGTGGCCTGCTGCAGGACGCAGATTGAACCGATTAAGGCCGCATTCGGTTGCAAAAGACGTATCCGGTTGCAAAGCTAGTCATTATTTTCGTTAGCAGCGCTGTTTAGTATCTCCTTGCGCAGCCCCACATTCGACAGTTGCACGGGGACAAAGTGAGGTAACGCTTCGACTCGCTTCAGCCACACTTGCACATCAGGGAAATCCGCCAAACTTATGCCGCCTTCTGGCGCTAACTTGATATAACTGTAGAGGGCTAAGTCAGCAATAGTCGGCGCGCTTCCGACCAACCATTGGCGGCCATGTTGGTAGCTCTGGAGCTGTTTTAGCAGCTTGTATGCTTCTTGAGTCAGCGGTTCACTGTCTATCGCTCGGTTAAATAAATTCGCCGCGCGCAGTTTGGCAATTGAGCCTGCGAGTCGATGCGCGGCAAGAGAAAGAAACTGTTCAATATGCGCGCGCATTTGCGGTGAATCCGGCAGCCATTGCCGCTCTTTATCATAAACGCTGGCGAGATAAACCAAGATCGCGTTTGAGTCAGCAATGACCGTTTCGCCATCCACCAGTACGGGGATCTGGCCAAAGGGGTTAAGCGCCAAAAATTCGGCTTGTTGATGCTCCCCGGCAGGCAGATCAACGGTAATGAGTTCAAAATCCAATTCGAGCATACTCAATAGCATATGCGCGCGGTGTGCATGCCCTGAAAAGGGGTGCCAATATAGTTTAAGCATCGTTTTCTCCTAACTGATTGTTTTTCTATTTAAGAACAACTTGCTAAGAAGAAAAACCCCGCTAACATGGAATGATAATTTCCACTATGTTGATAATGCATGGATACTATCGATGGAATGAGAACAGTGGTAGCCGTCATAGAGACAGGCTCATTCACTGCCGCTGCAGAGCGTTTAGGTATTTCTAAATCTCTTACCTCCAAATACGTTAACAGTGTCGAAGAGCAGCTCGGAGTCAAACTGTTTCATCGCACGACCCGCAAACTTTCTGTCAACCAGTCTGGCCACGAATACTACAATCAAGCGCAACATGTTTTGGCCAATCTTGATAAGTTGTACCAGCAGCTCCACGCCAAAAACAGAGAGGTCTCTGGGCCTTTACGTATAACGGCCTCGCAAGGTTTTGCCGAGGAGCTATTAAGTCCGCTGATTCCAGAGTTCCACCTTCGCTATCCCAATATTCAAATTGATATCATCGTTACCAATCAGAAGCTTAACTTAGTTGAGCAAGCGATAGACATCGCGTTTCGTGCCAGTGAACTACCAGACTCCAGTTTGAGATATCGTAAGATAATGTCACTTCAAAGCTCGGTGTATGCCGCACCCGATTTAGCAAAGCGGTATAGCCAAGGTATGGCGCTGTCACAACTTCCTTGCCTTATCGATAGCAACCTTCACCCGACAGCGCGTTGGCCCGTGCTCAGCTCTTTGGGCCAAGGGAATAGCTTTACTGTAAACACCGTTTTCAAAAGCAATAGCCCAAGGATGATCCGCCAATTGACGCTCTCCGCGGTCGGAGCAAGCTATCAGCCGGATATGATTGTGGCCCCTTATGTAAAAAAGGGCTTATTGCAAAAGCTTGATGTCGGTTTTAAGCCGCTTGAGTATCCGTTAAACGCGCTATATGGCGGAGGCAATTACCAGCCTGAACGAGTAAAAGTCTTTTTGGACTTTGTGATTGACAAGCTCGCCACGGCGAATGGAAATAACATAAATACAAAGGCTTAACCCTGAAGTGCGTATTACCATAGATTATAGATAACGACTTATCAGTACCTATATGTCAGGACACATTTGTGAGCTAGCGGTGCAGGCAGATCGAAATTGCCCCTTTCTTTGTTTCGCCAGATTGAATACACACTTTACCAAGGCATCACTTGACTTACTTTTTATAATACAAGTAAGACTAAAAAAACGGGAAAACATCATTTTAGGATGACTATCTATTACACAAAGCTACGCCAGTATGGTTTCGCTGGCGTTTAGCAAAATATGGCAGTCGATGTATTTCCCAGTAACATATATACAAAAGTCCAACACCCCATGTTTAACAACTTGAGTACTAGACATAAATCACACTTAACACGGTTGAAAAATGCACCACCAAGAGCCATAATCAACAAAAATATGTTGATTATGGCTTTTGCATGCTAATAAAGTTTATCTGTAAAAATTTCTACTCATTTGGCAACGAGCAAGAAGTTTCTTTTGAAGTTGGGAAAAAACCATCAGCTTCCTACTACGACATAAACCTAGAATCTGGTGAGCGTCTAAACAAGGTATTGGCAGTTGTTGGGGCTAATGGTGCTGGTAAGACTCAGCTGTTGCGTCCACTTGCTTTCCTTGGTTCATTTATATCGACTTCTGCGTTCGACTATAAACCTTCTGAAAGTATCCCATACATGCCCCACCGATTGTATGCCGATAGGCCGACTGATTTTGAGTTGCACTTCATGCTCGGTGGGGAGCAGTACAAGTACAACTTGTCGGTTACAAAAAATGATGTCTTGTTGGAATCACTGTATAAAAAAACTAGTCGTAGCTACTCGTATGTGTTTGTTAGAGAGAAAGCTGATGATGGGTACAGCTACAAGCAAAAAGGCTTCGGCTTTTCTGTGGCTCAAGCTAAAAAAGTGAGAAGTAATGTCTCTGTTATTTCAGCTGCATTCCAGCAAAACGTCTCTAATGCATCCGAACTCTATACGTACTTTAATAGTTTTATTTTCAATGTGAATATGATGGGGCGTAGACATTTCAATGATGGTGATATTCTGGAAGCGACCGAATTTCTAAAAGATGAGAGTAAGTTGAAACAGAGATTACACCAAGCTGTCTTTGATTTCGATTTGGGAATTCACGATATTGAATATAAACAGCAAAAGGTTACAGATGAGAAAGGAGAGGAACACGAGTTTGACTTTCCTTTCGCTATCCATAAGTGTGAAAAAGGTGAATTTACACTCCCATTATTCGAGGAGTCTAGCGGTACTAAAGCTCTTTTCGTAATGCTTCGCAGGGTACTGCCAGTATTACAATATGGTGGTGTTGCTATACTAGATGAGATTGATAACGACCTCCACCCTCACATGCTTCCAGTCATTCTGGATTGGTTTAAGCATAAAGAGACTAACCAACATGATGCACAAATTATCTTTACTTGCCACACCCCAGAAATACTAAATATGCTCAAGAAACATCAAGTCTACCTCGTAGAAAAAGAGTGTCTTGAAAGTGATGCATGGCGTTTGGATGAAATGGTAGGAATTCGTGCCGATGACAACCTTTACGCTAAGTACCAAGCTGGTGCTCTAGGTGCTGTACCCAACGTATAGGAGTGTTGAAGTTGGCTAAAAAGAAAGTTAGAAAGGCTAATGTTGCATCACTAATCGTCGTTGGTGAGGGTATTCACGACAGAGCATTTTTGAATCACATGAAAGACAACTATGACGGCCGAGAAACTGGCCAAGTAGTTAAAATAGAATCATCAGATGGTGGTTCACCTAGAAATATTCTCATGTCTGCTAAAAAGAGCCAAGAAGCCGCATACGACAAACGATATGTGTTAATGGATAGTGACGTCGCAATACCGCAACAAGATTGGGCGTATGCGAAAAAGCATAAGATTGAAGTAATTTTATCCACACCTGTATGTCTTGAGGGGATGCTGCTTGATGTTCTTGGTGTTAAGGCTGGAACCTGTGGTGACAGTTGTAAAACTAAACTTAGACCTTATCTTGGTGGCTGCCCTACTCAAAAGACTAGCTATCAAAAATCATTTTCAAAAAAAGTTTTGGATGCTACTGAAAAAGAGCAGATTGTTAAGCTCAGAGAATTGCTCTCTAATCAAAAATAAATACAAATAGTTTAATTTCCATTGATGGGGTGTGGGTAATATCTTCACAGTCGAGAGTTAGGCACGGAAAACGTTACGGGACATTTTCTAAATTTCTATAGAAACAAGATACTTTTTCTTATCTGACAGAACCCTTTTAGAACAAGTACTCTAACAAGGTTCTGTCCAAAAACAAGTTAACCCCCCAAATTTACACTGTAAAAGGGCGTACTACGCCCTTCTCTATTCAACCGCCTTTGGGCTGACTTTGCATCACCAAACATCCACCAATCAGGGCAATGCCCAGCCAGCCAAGCAGAGAAATGCTCTCACCAACAATCCACACAGCCAGAAGGCTGGCGACCACGGGCTCAAACAGCGTCAGCAAGTTGGCATTGTGCACTTCGACATGGCGCAGCCCGTAGCCAAACAGCAGGTAACCCGCGCACATAGGAAACACAGCCATATACAAGGCAATGCTACTGTTGAGTGGGTTTGCGAGCAAGTTCTCACCAGTCAGCGCTAGGCTTGGCAACAACAAGAGCGCGCCAAGGGCGAAGATAGCCCCTACCGCCGCTTGTGATTTCACCCCTTGAACGATCATCGCTTTCGCAACCCAAGAGTAAATCGCGTAGGCTAGCCCTGCCACTAAACCAAGCGCGATACCAAACAGATAATCGCTACCACTTTGCGCATGCATCGGCGTTTTCGCCCCCGCTAGTAACGCGATACCCAAAGCGCCAGTTGCAAAGCTCTGCCACCAGCGCCGAGAAATTACTAACCCTTTGCCAAAAAGACGCTCGATAAGCACGGTAAAAAACGGCGCACTGGCAATCGAAACCACCGTTCCCACCGCCACACCCGCCAGTTGCATCGACGTATAAAACGCCAGCGGATAGACGGCTAAAGCAAGCGCACTGCAAAGCAGCGCCGAGCGAAACTGCCACAACTGACGACGTTGATAGACGATGATCTTGCTGGCGTTGGAGGCTTGCAGCAAGCCTCCAACGCCCATGGCAAAAGCACCCGTCGCGAGGGGCGAAACCGCTTGAGTAAAGCTGGCCGCCGTACCCGTGGTGCCCCATAAAATGCAGGCCAGTAATATGGCGGCAACACCAGTTTGGTATTGGTTGGTGTCGGCTTTAGTGATTATCTCGGTCATTTTTACGCTCGTTTTTAATCGAATCTTGGCGTTATCCTAACCAGAGAAATTACTTTTGACTTTGCTAAACGGACGCAAAAATTGCTTTGTCAGACGTTTTAGGTAGAAAAAAGCCCACTCGATGGAGTGGGCAAAAGCGTAATCGCATTTTAGGGGGTGTATTACGCCGTAGCGCGAACGCCTTGTTTGGCTTTTTCGCGCATGCCAAGCATGACGGTTAAGCCGAAGGCAACAGCAAAAGAGATCGCCATGCCCACCACGTAGTAGCCGATCTTCTCAGGGTTAATTGAGATGACGCCTGGCAAGCCTGCCGCGCCTAGCGCCTGAGCTTTAACGTTAAACAGGGTGATAAAGGCACTGGAAACCGCCGCGCCGATGATCGCAGCAATAAATGGGTAGCGCAGTTTTAGGTTCACACCGAACATTGCTGGCTCAGTAATACCCAGTAGCGCCGTGATACCCGAAGGCAGCGCAATGCCTTTCAGCTTGGTCTCTTTGGTGGTGAAGCCGACGGCTAAAGCCGCTGCACCCTGCGCCACGTTTGACATCGCCGCGATTGGGAAAATAAAGGTGCCGCCCGTAGTCGCGATGTCGGCTAAAAGCTGAGTTTCAATCGCGATAAAGCTGTGGTGCATGCCGGTGATCACAAATGGCGCGTAGATAAAGCCAAACAGTGCGCCGCCGATAAAGCCCGCCGAATCGTACAGCCAGTTCAAGCCGTCGCCCAGCATAAAGCCAACATCACGAGTGATCGGACCTACCAGCGTGAAGGTAAGGAAACCAGTGATGAAAATTGCCAACATCGGAGTAAGCAAGTTATCGAGAACCGATGGCACCACTTTACGCAGGCCAAGCTCCACTTTCGCTAAGATGAACGCCGACACCAGCACAGGAAGCACCGAGCCTTGATAGCCTACTTTTTGGATTTCCAGACCGAGAATATTCCACGTCGGCACCGTACCGGAAACCGTCGCGCTACCAAAACCCCAGCCGTTGAGTAAGTCTGGATGAACCATCAACATACCAAGTGCCGCGCCAAGGAATGGGTTGCCACCAAACTTGCGAGAAGCAGAAAATGCCAATAAAACAGGGAGATAAACGAAAGGTGCATTGGCAAAAGTGTTGATCATACTGGCGAGATCAGCAAGGCCCGGATTGGCATCAATCAAAGATTGCCCATCAATAAACAGCCCCTTGGCGGTTAGCACGTTAAACAGACCCATCAACAGGCCGCCCGCGACAATCGCCGGAATGATAGGGACAAAAATATCCGACAAACCTTTGACCGCACGCTGCACAATGTTCTGCTTTTCTGCGCCCGCGCTGGCGACGTCGTTGGTCGACATCTCTGCCATACCGGTGAGTTTCGCCATTTCGGCATACACTTGGTTGACGATGCCAGAACCAAAAATAATCTGGTACTGACCAGCGACCTTAAACTGGCCCTTTACCCCGTCTAGAGAATCAATCGCACTCTCATTGATCAGCGCTTCATCTTTGACTGCTAAGCGCAGACGTGTTGCACAATGCGCTAATGCCTGAATGTTGGCTTTACCGCCCAAATGTTCTAAAAGTTGTTTTGCTATGACTGGATAGTCCATAACTCACCCCGATTGTTGTTTCGTTTCAGTATAGTGGTTGACTGCGATTTTGTTTTCATTTTTTGGGAACGTTTGCAAAACGAATTCTTGTCAATAAATCGCCATTGGTCAAAACATGCGGGTAAAATCTGTGAGTGGGATCGGTAAATTCAACGCAGAGGATCCGTAAAACAAGGGTAGAATCACGTTAAAAGCGGATTGAGATCGATCAGTTCTGCAATCAATCCCAAATGAAATGTGAAATAGGATGCTTTATGGCAAGTTTGCATGACGTCGCCAAAATGGCTGGCGTGTCCAAATCGACGGTTTCTCGGGTGATCAACGACGAGTACGGTGTAAAAGAATCAACAAAAATCAAAGTGTTACAAGCTGTTGCCGAATGTGGTTACGTCGTCAATCAAGTCGCCAAAGATTTAAAATCGCAAAAGACCAACTTGATTGGGGTGATTGTACCGCGCGTCTCTTCCCATGCGACGGCGCAAGGTGTGGATGGCCTCACCGCCATTTTTGAACAAGCAGGCAAACACGTTCTGCTGGCCAATACACATCAAGTTCATGAAAAAGAACTTGAATATATTCAGATATTTAACCAGAAGCGTGTCGAAGGCATTGTCTTTTACGCCACCCATTTAGACGCACCGCTGGTCAAGGCTATCCAACAATCCGCCGTGCCCGTGGTACTGGTTGGGCAAGATGGCTCCATGCACAATATTCCCAGCGTGGTGCACGATGATATGCGTGTCGGCTTTGAGGCCGGTAATCGCTTAGTCCAAGCGGGCTGCTCGCAAATCGGCTTTATTGGTGTGCAAAGGGACGACATCGCCGTGGATGTGCTGCGCTCACAGGGGTTAGAGCAATCTTTGGCGTTTCATCAACAAGCGCTTTTGTTCCATGTTCGCGGCGATTTCTCTATTGAGTCGGGCTACCGTTTAGCAAAGGAACAGCTTAAAGCGCATCCTAAACTCGATGGCCTGTTTTGCGCCACCGACCGTTTGGCTGTGGGGGCGGTGAAAGCCTTGCAAGAAGAGGGCGTTCAGGTTGGCGAGCAGATCAAAGTGCTGGGCGTGGGGAACGATGAACTCGCTTACGTCAGCACACCCTCACTTTCAACATTCAACTATGCCTTTGATAAAGCGGGAGAAAATGCCGCAAAAATGCTTCTTGAACGCATCGCGGGGCGCGGTCAGGAAATGAGTAAAGTGGTGCTTACCTTCCAAAATATCAGCCGCGAAACTTGCTGAGCTCCCCTCTCAGTTTTTTCTCTTTTGCGCCGGGTTTCTGTGCCCGGCCTCACACTCACTGACACTCTGCCCTCCTCTTTTGCCAGAAAGACTTGCCTAAATCTGCTTTGTTTTATATTTTTGAGAACGTTCCCGAATTTATTATTAGGTAAGTTATGTCACTAGAAAAGCTTATCGAACTCGCTGGCGGGCTCGATAATATCCAACGAATTTTGGCACCGAAGGGGCAAGTGACGGTTGCCGTGATCGACGCAAAGCGCGTTACACAGCCCGACGCTGTCTGCGCCGAGTCTGTCCTCGGAGAATGGCAACTGTCGATGGCGCGCGATGCCAGCATCAGCGATGAGGATCTTGCCAAGGTGGGTTTGGCTATCGCTGCTCGCCAGCGCCAACAAGCCTCACAGCATCTGCAACCCACCGCTTGCCCCTATCGCCCACAATGGCACATTTCACCGCCGCAAGGCTTACTCAACGATCCAAATGGCTTTGTCTACCATCAAGGAGAATATCACCTTTTTTATCAATGGTACCCTTTTGCTTGCGAGCACAAAGACAAATACTGGGTACACCTGAAAAGCGCGGATCTCGTCAACTGGGCTTGGCAGTCCATCGCCCTCACCCCTTCAGATTGGTTCGATAGTCACGGGGTATTTTCTGGTCATGCCGTGAGTGATGGCGACAATTTGTGGCTGTTCTACACCGGCAACACTCGCCTTGGCCATGAACGTGACAGACAAACCATGCAGTGTGCGGCTCGCCTTAGTGCAAATGGCACTTTTGAAAAAATGGGGCCTATGATCCGCACGTTGCCGCCCGGTGTCACCGAGCATATTCGCGACCCCAAAGTGGTGTTCAAACAAGGTCGTTGGCACATGTTGCTTGGCGCGCAGACGCAAGATTTGCAAGGCAGGTTAGCGGTGTACCACAGTGAAGATCTGCATCAGTGGCAGTTCGATAAGCTCTACGGCGATGAACTCGCGCCATATGGATATATGTGGGAATGCCCGGATTGGTTTGAGATCGATGGTGAGCAGTTTGTCGTGTTCGGCCCCCAAGGCATCACCTCAGATAACCCGCACCACACCATAGTGCACCAAAACCGCATCTTTCGTGTTGAGCAGGATGAGCAAGGCGGATTCCATTTTCTGCAAGGTTGGGAACTGGACGCTGGCTTTGATTTTTATGCTCCGCAAAGCCTGCAAACCGCCGATGGTCGCCGCGTAATGTGCGCCTGGATGGGGCTGCCCGACGAAATTGATCACCCAAGTTGTGATAACGGCTGGATCCACCAGTTCACTGCGCTGCGTGAACTTCGTTGGCAAGAAGGTCAAATTATCCAGCAGCCAACGGCCGAACTGGACGCTCTGCGCGGCGAAACACAATCACTGGCGCTAAGCGCTCAGCCAATCACGCTTGGTACTAAAAGCTTTGAACTGCAAGTCACTCTGCCTTGGGGCAGCGAACTGCACTTAATGCACGATGAGCAGCATCGCGTGGTGCTAGCTTTAGACGCACAGCAGCGCGTACTGCGTTTTGATCGCAGCGCCACCGATATTCGCCAAGGCGACACCATTCGCGAACTCGCGCTCACGTCCGATAAAGTGAAACTACACATTCTGGCCGATAACTCTTCGCTGGAAATCTTCATCAACGACGGAGAAAAAGTGATGACAGGGCGCATCTTTACTCCGCCAGAGGCGACGCAAATCTCGCTCCATCATACCGAGGCGCAGGCGCATTTTACCCCGCTAAATACTATGTCATGGTCATTTGCACCACGCTAAAACCAAAAAACCACCGCATGCCAACGGTGGTTTTTCTTTCTCCTCTGTTTTACCACTCAGTTAATAAAATTCACTGGCGGCAAACTCTCAAAACCGGGCTTGGCAAAAAGATAACCTTGCATCAACACCACCCCAGCCTCTTTTAGCCAGCGATATTCACCCTCACTCTCCACTCCCTCTGCAAGCGGGTTGATATTAAGATCGCGAAACATCGCCAAACAGTGCGTGACGATGGATTGACGCGTTGTATCGCGGTCAATATCACGAATCAAACCCATGTCCAGTTTGACAATATTGGTTTGAAAATCCGCCAGCAGACTCAAACCAGAATAACCCGAGCCAAAATCGTCGATCGCAGTTTTAAAGCCTAACGATTGGTAATAAGAAACGATGCGTTCAACGTGCTGGCTGTCTTCTATTTTTTCGACTTCGGTAAACTCAAACATGATGCTTTCTGTCGGGAAATCATACTTTTTCGCCGCTTCCAGCGTGGTGCGAATGCAGCGCTCAGGTTGGTAAACCGCATTGGGAAGAAAGTTAATGCTCAGCATCGATTCTATGCCTAGCTTCGCCGCCAACGAAATGGCTTTGACGCGGCACAACTGATCAAACAGATAACGATTTTCGTCGGTAATACGAGAAATGATAGAAAAAGCAGGTTCGTTATTCAGCCCTCTAACCAAAGCTTCATAACCAAAAACAGTTTGCGTGTGGCAGTTAATGATGGGTTGAAACGCCATCGAGAAATCGAAACCCAGCTGATTTTTATCAGCACAATTTCGGCAGGTTATTCGCTCGCCTTGCATCAATTCTTCTGCCATATCCTAGCCTTATTAGAGATTTACTCTAAAGACTAGCTGGCTATTGAGTTGAGCGCAACTAGGCAAGCTGGCAGTTTACGCATGGGAAAAGTGGCAAACGCTCCCCGATAAACCAATTCGCAATATGACAAGTTGCAGTATCTTTCGCTAACACGCTGTTGTGTGCTCTTTTCAACATCACAGCCAACCTAGTTAGGTAGCAAGCATGCCTGCGTTATCTTGTGTAGCTAGACTATACTGCAACCTTAGGGAACGATCCCGAAATTTAATAGAAAACTTTAATCTGATTCACGATCTGAATCGGTTTTGTGATCTAGGCAGATAAAAAAACGACAACAGAAAAAAGGCGAGCTCGCAGCTCGCCCAAAACAAATTCACTCGCACCATCAAGCAAGAAAGGCCATAAGCGCCGCTTGATTGGGCAGTGCCGTCATCGCGCCTTTCTGCGTCGTAGCAAGCGCGCCACAGCCGTGCGCCCAAGTAATAGCCTGTGTGATGGCCTCTGCCGAGCGCCAATCTTGCGCGACAGACAGTTGGTAAAGTAAGCCGCCAACAAACGCATCGCCCGCTCCGGTCGTATCAATCGGCTTCACCACTTTTCCGCTCACCAACGTTTGCGTTTTGCCCGCCACCACTAAAGCACCCTTGGCACCTTGGGTGATCACCACCAGCGGCAGTACATAGCTTTGCAATACCGCCAAACCTTCTTCAATCGAGGCCGTTTGAGTGAGGAACATCAGTTCTTCTTCGGAGAACTTCACCACATCCGCCAGCGCAACCGCACGCATCACCACCTCAATCAGCTCCTGTGGTTGCGCCCAAACTTCTTCGCGCAAGTTTGGGTCAAAACTGACAAAACCGCCTGCCTGTTTCATCCGCGCGATCGCTTCAAACGTGCTGCTGCGGCTTGGCTCGTTGGCCAAGGCAATTGAGCAAACATGCAGCCACTCTCGCGATTTAAATCTTGGTATATCAGTAGGTTGGAGAAATTGATCCGCACTTGGCTTGACCATAAATGTGAAACTACGCTCACCGTTGTCGTCCAAATCGACCACCACCGTTGAGGTGCGTTTTTCGCTATCTAGGGCTAAATGCTGGCAATCCACCGCTTCATCGCTAAGTGTTTGCTGCATAAAACGCCCAAAGGGATCGTTCCCGACTCGACCAAAAAACGCGCTATCTCCACCTAGGCGAGCAATCGCCACCGCAACATTGGCAGGCGCGCCACCCGGACATTTAAGGTAGTGCGTTTCACCATCGGGGATTAAATCGACCACCGCATCGCCCGTTACCCATACTCTGCTCATCTCACTTCTCCAAACATGATTTGTTTCAGTGTAAGAAGATTTACAGCACCACTCAAGCCTTTAACGGTTAGTTTCGGTAACGTTCCCTAAAAACTTTAACCTTCATCTCACTTGCTGAAAATCATCAACGGCAAAATCAATCAAAGCGCGTACTTTTCTCGGCACAACATTCCCCGCGAGGTACACCACGCTGATGGGATGGGTTTTCATCGTATAATTACCAAGCAGCTCAACTAGCCGGCCTTGGTGTAGCGCATCATGCAATACAAAATCTGGGCATAATGCGATTCCACGTCCATCCATCGCCCAATCTCTGGCGATGCGCGCGCTGTTCACCAGCAAATGGCGTTGCGGCATAAAGGTGATCGGGGTTTCACCACGATAAAACGTCCACTTGCTGTAATCGCGTCGATTGGTATCGACGATGCACAAATGCGATCTCAGATCGTCCGGCACCAACGGCGTGCCGTAATTCGCCAAGTAGTGGGGTGAAGCAACCAAACAGCTGTTAATTTCACCCAATTTGCGCGCTTTGAGTGTGTTCACCTCCGGCTCTCCGATGCGAAAAGCGAGGTCAAAACCATCGGCCGCCAGATCAACGTATGAATCGGTTAGGCGCAAATCAACACAAATTCCCGGATGCAGCGCCGTAAAACGGCTGATAAGGCCTGTGATGTAAATCTCGCCAAAGGTGACGGGCGCAGACATTCGCAGTTGCCCAGTTAACCCCTGTGAGGCTTCAGACACGCTTCCGAGCAGATCGTCCAGCTCGTCGAGCAAAGCAGGTGCACGCGTCAATAACTCCTGCCCGATTGGCGTTAAGCCCACTTTGCGCGTGGTGCGTTGCAACAGCCTAGCCCCCATGCGCTCTTCCAACTGAGCGACATATTTTGAGGTAATGCGATTGGAAACCCCCAAACGCTCTGCCGCCTCAGTAAATGAGCCCGTTTGCGCCGTTGCCACAAACGCTTTTAGTCCATCGATTAAGTCCATTTTGCCACGCCAATTAAGAACATTTTGAGGATTGTTATTCTACATAATCGCCATTTCGTGGAAAAGCAGCGAGACGGATACTCTCTATATCGACGACAAAAGCATGACCGAATAGGAAAGAGTATGAGCCTTGCATCTTCACTAGAAAAACTCAAACACAGCCTGAAAAAATCGCCGAGAATGCCACTCGTCTTCCTCGGGCATGGTTCGCCAATGAATGTGATAGAAGATAACCCTTTTAGCCGCAGTTGGGCAGAGCTTGGCCGGTCGCTGCCTCGGCCACAAGCCATTTTGGTCATTTCAGCACACTGGATGACACGCGGCACCACATTGGTTGATGTGTCTGCCAAGCCTCGCACCATTCATGATTTCTACGGTTTTCCAGAGGAGCTGTACGCCAAGCAATATCCAGCCAATGGGCATCCGCAACTGGCAGGCGAAGTAGCAACATTGCTCTCGCCGTATCAAGTAGAAACCGATGATACTTGGGGGTTAGATCATGGCGCGTGGGCACTCTTAGATGCCTTGTTCCCTGCCGCCGATGTGCCAGTGTTCCAGCTTTCTGTCGACATCACTCAAACGATGGACTGGCATTTGCGTATCGGTCAGACCTTGTCTGAACTGCGCGATCGCGGTGTGCTTATCCTCGGTTCCGGTAACATTGTGCACAATCTGCGTGCGCTGCGTTTTGACGGGAAAGCGCACGACTGGGCACTTGAGTTTGATCGCTTTGTTGCGGATAGACTGAATGAGCGCAATTTTGCCGTGCTCGCCGATGTGAGTTCGATGGGACAATTGATGAACATGGCCAATCCGACATTGGAACATTACGCACCAGCATTGACTATCGCGGGCGCTTCCAGCAGCAAAGATGAGCTCTTCTTTGCGACCGAAACCATCGACCTCGGCTCCATCGCCATGCGATCGTTTGTGTTTCACGGCGGGTAAAGAGCGCGCTTCTACCACTGGCTGCAAACAATGATTGCAGCCAGTATCTTCCGCTGTTATTGGCATATGCTATTAACTCAATTTGCCTAACCAACGGGATCACCATGAATCACGCCCTCACCCTGCACAAAAGCTGTGCTGTCTGCGCCAGCGAACAACAAAACCCGTACAGCCTTGGAGTGGAATACCAATTGAGTGAAGAAAACCTCGTCTTTGCGCAGTTTACTCCGCAGGTTCGTCATATGGGCTATCAAAATCTGCTCCATGGTGGTATCGCCAGTGCCTTGCTCGATGGCGCAATGACGCACTGTTTGCTGTTGCAAAATATTCCAGCGCTGACGGCAAGGCTCGACGTTCGTTACCATGAACCGATTGAAATTGGCGATCAGGTGATGATTTTCGCCCGTTGCGATACGCAGAAACGGGGCATATATCAGCTTTCTGCCGAGCTGTCTGTTCAGGGAAAGGTTCATGTGAGCGCAAGTGGCAAATTTATTGTGCCAAAGCCGCAAAACTAGCGAGCACACTCGCGGGGAGATAGGCCAAAGTGGAGCGAAAAACGGCGGCTGAAGGCGGAAAGATCGCTGTAGCCAACCTGCTGCGCAATCAATTGAACAGGCAAATCTGTATGGGTAAGCAGCGCTTTGGCTTTTTCCATCCGTCGCTCAGTAACATACTGCAACACACTGCAAGAAAGGTTTTGTTTAAAACGCTTTTTAAACTGAGTTGGGCTTAAACAGGCCACCGCCGCAAGCCGATCAATCGAGAGCGGTTGATCGAGGTTTTCCGCAATATGTCGCTGCACCGCCCGTATTCTCGGCTCGATCTGTTTGCTGCCGTTTTGCTGTTGCAAAAGCAGGTTAAACACGCTGAGTATCGAGCTTTCAATGCCACTATCTACCTGAAACTCAAGCTGCTTTTCGATGAAATGCAAAAAACTTAACATAGGCGGCGTAAGCTGAAACACCAGCCATTCTTGCTGGGTCAGCGAAGCAGGTAGCTCACTTAAGTCAGCGACAATGAACCTCGCTAGCTCATCGGCTTTAAACGCATGCGATGTACCAGAGGCAATCACCACACACTCCCCGACGCTCACCTTACCGCAAAAACTGGCCATTTCGATATCGATACTGCCCTGCACTGGCAGCACCAACTGGTGATAGTCATCGTGTGCATGGCTTTGCAATTGCTTGGTGTAGGCACGAATACTCAGGCTGTCTTTCATCAACATCGGCTCAGAAAAAAAGAGAGTGGGCAGTATAACTAGCCAAGCCTAGCTCGCCTAGCGAGAAGGGCAAGCGTCATCGCTGACCGAAGAGACATCGCGAGATCGTCAGTCGGCTTCACACTGTGGGGCGTTTTTTCTTTCAGCTCATTCGCATCAAGCTTTACCGCTCATTTTGCCGAAAGGGAACACTCCCTCTAGTTCAATATGATAGAAACCGCCGCGCGACTGGTTGATACTTCGTTGTTTAACATGTTGTTTAAGAATGTGCTAAACTACGATGTAAGCAATTGTGACAAAAGCTATAATCCTTAATACTGTCCTTCGCCCAAGGTAAACCGACATGTTTTTTAATAAATCTCAGCAAAGAGAAAACCAACAACTAAAAGAAAGATTGTATTCGCTTGAACAGACAAATGAGAGCCTCAACAATGACATGTTGCGCATAACGCTTGACCCACAAGGGAAGGTCATTGACATCAACGCAAATTTTGAGCAAGAACTGGGTATTAAGCTTAATGATATCTCTGGCGAACACCTCACTAACCTCGTTCCCAAACACGCTAGAACTACCCCACATTATACGCGGATGAAAAGTGCCATTGAGAAGCGTGAACATTGGAATGGCGCCTTGCAGATTGAGAAAGGTAATCACCAAGAAGCCTGGCTCAGAGCGATTATTCAACCTGTGATAGATATTAAGGGCAAAGTCCAAAGCTTCGTCGTTTTTGCCACTGAGCTAACCCGTACCATCAGTAAATCTCGCGAGCACGAAGATTTGCTCAAAGCGCTCAATCGCTCTACCGCTGTGATTGAATTTAACCTTGATGGCACAATTATCCGCGCCAATGAGAATTTCTTGCGCGGCATGGGATTTAGCAACAATGAACAAATCGCCGGGAAACATCACCGCATTTTTTGTCATAGCGAAGAAGCGAATTCTTCCGCTTACATAGAATTTTGGAAAAAGCTGGCAGCAGGTCAGTTCATTTCAGACCGCTTTCAGCGTATCGATAACTACGGACGTACCGTGTGGCTCGAAGCCTCCTACAACCCCATCCATGATGACTTCGGGGAACTGTATAAAGTCGTCAAGTTTGCCACGGTGATCACCGATCAAGTGAATCAAGAACAGGTTGTTGCCGAAGCCGCACATTTGGCTTACAGCATCTCGGAAGAGACTGGAAAGCAGACATCGCAAGGTCAAGAAGTGGTCAGAAGCATGATCGACAAGATGGAGAGCCTAGTCGAGCAGATGCAGCGTGCCACGCAAGACATAGAAAAACTGAAAGACGACTCACAGAAAATTGATGACCTCGTAGGCGATATTAGCGCCATT
This sequence comes from Vibrio cidicii, assembly GCF_009665415.1. NCBI lineage: Bacteria > Pseudomonadati > Pseudomonadota > Gammaproteobacteria > Vibrionales > Vibrionaceae > Vibrio > Vibrio cidicii. The sequence continues at coordinate 78,682 of NZ_CP035922.1, forward strand.
GCCGACCAAACCAACTTGCTGGCACTAAACGCGGCGATTGAAGCGGCGCGAGCGGGCGAACAGGGCCGTGGATTTGCCGTGGTGGCGGACGAAGTGCGCAAACTGGCATCGAGAACCAACCAGACCACCAAAGAGATAGCCGATGTGGTGTCGGAGAATTTACAAAGAACCACCAAAGCGGTTGAGCTTATCGCGGACTGCCAAGTGCAGGCAGGCGACACGTTGCAATTATCCAATCAAGCTGGGCAATTGATGGAAGAGATCAAATCTGGCGCGGAACAAGTCATCGAATCGGTCAGTCAGTTCAACCAAAAGCTCTAAGCCGACAACAAGCGAAAGTGCCACTGGAATTCACCACTTGTGGCACAAAAGCAAAACGCCCACAGCAATGTGAGCGTTTTTTGTTTTTGCGGGCATCAGGTGGGTTATCAGCCAATCAAACGTTCGCTGTTTTCCACTTGTTCATTCAGCGCGATGGTCTGCGCACGTTTGAAAAAGTTAAAGTCCGTGGCCGTCGCGCTGGTGTACGCGCCCATGGTACGGCCAATCACCAAATCGCCGTTTTCCAGTTTTGGCAGCATGATGTTTTCCGCAATCACGTCCACACTGTCACAAGTTGGGCCAGACAACACGCTTGGCAATAGCTCACCGCCTTGTTTGATAGTCACCAATGGGTATTTGGCATCATCGAACATCAAACCACTGAACGAACCGTAGATACCGTCGTCTAGGTAATACCAGATCTGTCCTTCACGCTCGGCTTGCCCCATCACCGAAGCAACGCTAGTTACCGCTGGCGCGCAGATAAAGCGTCCGGGTTCAGCCAGCACATGCACCGTATCAGGCAGTGCATTTAACGCTTGGTTAATCGGCGCACAAAACTCATCAATCGGCATCACTTGCTGAGTGTAGTTGACTGGGAAACCGCCACCGATATCGAGCGTGCTCAGTGCTGGTAGACCCATTTCCACCACTTGCTGCATCACACGATGGCAGGTGTGGATCGCTTCTACATATTTATGCGGATTGGTGGTTTGTGAACCAACATGGAACGACAAGCCTTTAATGCGAATATTCCACGCTTGAGCGGTTTCAATGATGGTCAGTGCTTGCTCTGGTGAACAGCCGAATTTTTTCGATAAATCAGCAAACGCTTCTGAGTTACGAAAGCTCAAACGCACCAACAATTCCACCTCTTCGCTGTACGCTTTGAACTTCGCCAGCTCATTGAGGTTGTCGACCACAAACACATTACAGCCATACGCCAGCGCATCGCGGATATCCGCATCACGTTTGATCGGATGGGTGTGGATGGTCAGCTCGGCCGGTACGCCTTCTTGCGCAACGACATCGACTTCTCCGCTGGTTGCCAGATCAAAACTGGCGCCTTCCGCCAACAGCGTTCTGACCACAACTGGGTGCGGCAGTGGCTTGAGCGCGTAGTGTAACGTCACGCCGGGTAAGGCATTTTTCAGTGCACGGTACTGCTGACGAATAATATCGCAATCAAGCAGCAACAGCGGCGCGCCAAATTGTTCCACGGAAGATTCGATCAGCGCGATGTCGTCATTGGACAGCGCAGGAGAAGAGATAGATTGAAAACCAAATGCAGAATGAGCCATTGTAAACCTCCAAGTCTGTTGGGCACTTTTCATGTGAGTCGTGATGAAAAGTGGAGCGTCAATAAGAGCGCGCGTGCGCCGTCAAAGTCACTCTTGGATAGTTGCTCTATCGCCTTGCCACAAAACAGAATGTGATGTACTCGGATTGGCTATCATCAAGAAGCAGGGGGATAATAAGGTCATCGTTTACTCAGCACAATAAAAAATGTCCCGCCTAAGGAAAAGATTTTTTATGGTAAAGACCACGATTATTTATAACTATATTTTGCATATCTATCTAACAAGTCCTAATGCAATTGCATTTTTCCTTTTGGCTCGGCCTCTTTGCGCTGATGAGGTACACTTGGCGCTTAAAGCAAAAGATAACAAGGCGTTGTGATGAATCTGGCTCTGTTTGATTTCGACGGTACACTCACCAACGAAGATATGTTTTCACTCTTTCTCAACCATTCCGCCTCAGGCACGCGTAAGTGGATGGGTCGAATGGTGATCGCGCCATTTTATCTGCTGTACAAAGCCAATCTGCTGCCAAGTCATCTTATGCGCCCCATCGCCAGTTGGATCGCGTTTAAAGGCCGCCGAGAGGCAAGCTTGCAAGTAATCGGAAAGCAGTTTGCCCGTGAGGTTATTCCACGTTATCTACGGCCGGAAGCAATGGCGAAACTGGCTTGGCATCAACAGCGCGGCGATCGGATCATCTTGGTCTCCGCGTCGCTCGATCTCTATCTACGCCATTGGTGCGACGCGCAGGGCATAGATCTATTGTGCAGTGAAATGGCGGTCAGACAAGGCCGATATACGGGCAAGTACCAACAGGGCGATTGCAGCAGAAAACAGAAAGTACAGCGGGTAAAACAGCACTGTCGCTTAAGCGACTACAGCAAGATTTATGCGTATGGTGACACCGAAGAGGATAGGCTCATGCTCAATTTGGCCGATGAAGCCTATATGAATTGGCAGCGCGTGCGCACTGCCAATCGTTAGTCGCGAGACTATTTCCAAACGCCCCACTCTCCAGTGGTACCCGGTTCCTCACCTTTGGTCCACCATTTGGCAGTCCATTCGCGTCCGTTGTGGCTCACTACATCGCCCGCCTGATAAACTTTGCCTTTGCTCCAAAGGTTGTCTGGCTCGGTCGGTGGTGTGGTATCGCCTTTGACCAGCGACAGCGCGTAACTGAAATCGGCGCTTGGCGCATAGACTTGGTTGGCAAACACGTTGCGCGTATCGAACATATAGTGGTTCATCTCCTGATGCCAGATACCGATGTACCAATCTTTGTGTTGCTGACCATTAAACTGCCCTGCCAGCTCAGCTCCCCAAGTACTGGTGTTGTTGGCGCTGATCGGTAAAGAGAGATCCACCAGCTCTGCGCCGGACGCATCAAAGGTTCGAAAACGCACCGTATCTCCCGATTCCACCGTAAAGCCTTGCGGAACAAAATAGCCCAGCACGCTCAGGTTGTTACCCGGCTCAGTCGGTGGATCCGTCGGGTCGGTTGGAAGCGTGGTTCCTCCGTCTTTGAACGTGATGTCGCTACAGTTGTAGAAGCCTTCACCACCGGCATCAACACGCTGCCAGCGAGTGTAGAGAATGGCATCACCGCTGCGCCCCGCCGGAAAGCGGACCTTAATGCGATAGCGTTTTTGATCATCCACTGCCACATCGCCAGCACTATCGATCAGCTCGAGATCATCCCAGGTCAGTGGCAAAGAAGGATCGTAGCTTGGTTTGGTGAGATAAAACTCCCAGTAAGAGGGGTTATGTGGCACCACGCCAGCGAACACTAAATCCAGTTGATTGTTGGCATCCAAAGAGACATTGGTTCTTTGCCAATGGGGCGAAGGCAGATTCAAACCCGCTTTCGCCGCATCGCCCGCCGAGCACAGCTCGCCATTGGCCACAATCGCTTTTACATGGGCCATATCACGATAGTTAGGCACATTGGCCGAGACTTCATTGCGCTGCACAAATGGATACGCGCCAGAGACATCATACGCCGCCTGACACGCTTTATTCGGTATTTGATTAGTCCAGAAACCGCCATCTTCATAACAGATATTTTGTCTCGCATTGGGGTATTCGACCCAGCCATGGGCACTGACATTGAATGCGCTGAGCGCGGCGATGACACTCGCCCCCAAGGCAGACAGAGTAATTGTATTTTTCATCCTGATCCCTTTTGATTCTCAAAACGTTACGTATTGAAAACCTATCCCGCTTAGTGAGAATAGGCGCTTGTAAAGCTAGCAGGATGTGCGTGGCATGCCGCGCTCAAAATGGGAATCCGTGGGACTTTTTGCCCGGTTTGCTAGCTTCTTTCCAACCTGTTTGTAGCACGCCAAAGCGCTCGACAAACATTTTCGAGCCACTTCAAACCGTGCAGGTAATTGGCGATGAAATCGGATTGGCGGCAGAGCCAAAATCAGGCATAGTGATTTGCAGGCATAATGGCTTGGCTATTTAGCGTAGTTCATTGTTATTTTGGGAGATTTTAACATGCGCACCGTTCTGGTAACTGGCTTTGAACCCTTTGGTGGAGAGTCCATCAACCCCTCTCTTGAAGCGGTAAAAAAGCTGAGTGACAGCCCTTGGCAGCAAGTACGCGTGGTCAGTTGCAGCGTTCCTGTGGTGCGTTATCAGTCGGCACAAGTGGTTATTGAGGCAATTGAACACCATCAGCCGGATGTGGTGATTATGCTTGGTCAAGCTGCTGGCAGACACGCCATTACTCCTGAGCGTATCGCGATCAATCTGGATGATTTTCGTATCGCTGACAATGCGGGCAATCAGCCAGTAGACCAAGCGATTGACGCGGCAGGCCCTGCGGCCTATTTTTCAACTCTGCCAGTCAAAGCCATCACAAAAACGCTACAAGACGCCGGTATTCCTTGCCAGATCTCACATTCGGCCGGAACATATGTCTGCAATCACCTCTTTTACAGCGTGCAGCGCTATCTCGAACAACGTGCGATTCGCAGTGGATTTGTGCATATTCCGCTGCTCACTCAACAAGCGGTTTTGGGCCAGCAGCCCAGTATGAGTTTGGAGACGATCGTACACGGGCTCAAACTTGCCATTCTCGCCTCGCTAGAGCATCCGAACGACATCGCACTGGCTGGCGGCACGATTTGTTAACCGTAAATTGACATTCTCCGCTGAACCGCAAGTGAAGGTGCTAGTCTTAAAAAAAACCGTCAACCCACCCATGCCAGATGATGACTATTCGCCTTTTTGCAGCTTTGTTACCGACTATCACCACTTTTGCCGCACTCACTCAACCGCTCACTTATCAAGTTCAGGTCGACCCGCTATTAAAAAGCCAACTGCACTTTTCCATTGATACGAGCTCGTTACCCAAAATGACGGTTTTGCCGCCAAAAAGTGGTCCCATTACCGCCCAGCCTGATCTCTTTTGTCTGCGTAACGGCACATCCACGCCACTGGATTACCACCGCGAAACAGCGTGTGATGCGCTCACGTGGCAAGTGAACCTGCCAACGGTTGATCCGCAAGGTTTTGATCCTTCCAGCCAAGAAAATACTTACTCAGCGAAATCCGGTTGGTATTTTATCTCTGAATTCAATACCTTGCCGCGCATCGCCGGCAGCAGTAACGCGCAAGTGTGCACTCCGCAAGCTCGTTGCTATCCACTGAAAGGGGAAGATGCGCCGCCACTATACTTGTTGTGGGGGATGCCAACAGCGACGTTGAATATCAATGGCCAGCCCGTAACCATTCACGTTGAAGACCCGCAAGTATTGCAACAAAAGCAGCGCTGGTTACCCACGTTAGAGCATCAGTTGCAGTATCTGCAAAAAGTGTTTCCAGCACAAATGCAGGATTGGGAATTGGCCTTTTTCAAGCGTGAAAAAGAAGGCGGCAGCATTGGCGGCGCGGCAGGCAGTAACCTGTTGCTCACCAATACCCTGCTCGAGCAGGGCGAGTTAACCGATGAGTCGCTACGTCATTTGTTAAAAATTTCGGCCCATGAATCAGTGCACTACATGGAACACCGCAACCTTGCCGGTTGGAAAGCCGAAAGCTTGGCTGAGTATTATGCGCAAAAATCGCTGTTTGGCAGTAAATTCGCCTTTGACACGCCGGACGTGCTTTGGCAGAAAATGGCGCAGAAGTTTCCCTTTGCCAAGCTGGGGTTATACGAGGCGCATCGCCAAGTCAAAGAGCTCGGCAACTATCAATACTACCCTCTGTTTTACTTCAAAGGTGCCGCATTTTGGTACGCTCTTGACTTAGCGCTACAAGCAAAAGGCCACTCTTTAGATAACCTGCAAAACATCGACCTTGGTAGCCAAGTTCAGCTCAGTAGCGACTTTACCACTCAGGTAATTCAGTTTATCGGCCAAGAGAAATGGGAGGCGTTAGCGAGCGAATTTCTCTAGCGTTCATCCTTTGGCGAGTCCATTACCACCATAGTGGTGATGGATTTGACCTGCTCGCACTCTCCTAACACATCGGCGTGAAATTTCTTGTAGCTGACCAGATCGCGTGTTTCGACTCGAAGTAAGTACTCATTCGCTCCCGTGATGTTGTGACACTCGACCACTTCATCGACAAAGCGCACATGATCTTCAAATTGTTGCTGCGCTTTTTTACTGTGCGACGCCAGCCCAATCGACACATAGGCGACAAAACCGATACCAAGTTGGTTGCTGTCGAGCACCGCCCGGTAGCCCTGAATCACCCCTTTCCGCTCCAGATCTTGCACTCGTCTTAAGGTGGCCGAGGCCGACAACCCGACACGCTCTGCCAGCTCAACATTAGGGAGACGACCATTATTTTTCAGTGCGTGCAATATTTTTTCGTCAAACTTGTCCATGGTGAAATTTTCTTGCTGATATTGTGTTTTGTCATCAAATATAAGCACAAAATTGCCATTGAAACTACTTATGATTGTCGTGACCGGTCAAGCGTTATCTCATGAACCAACAATAAGAGAAATTGAGGAAAAAATGATGGAGTTGCAACAATTGGGGGCTTTGGCCTTGTTTGCGTTTGTTTCTACCTTTACCCCCGGTCCGAACAACATTATGTTGATGACCTCAGGGGCCAATGTCGGATTTGTGCGCACCATTCCGCACATGCTTGGCGTTACATTCGGTTTTGCCCTGATGGTGATCTTAGTCGGCGTGGGGCTGATGGGGCTGTTTAACCGCTACCCACTCAGCCATGATATTTTGAAATACCTCAGTCTGAGCTATTTACTCTATTTGGCGGTGAAAATCGCCACCAGCGGCAAAGCGGCCGAGAAAGAGAATTTCACGCCGCTCAATTTTTTACAAGCCGCCAGTTTTCAATGGGTTAACCCTAAAGGCTGGTCGATGGCACTGACTGCGGTCAGCGTTTACAGCAGCGGCAGCCATTGGTGGGAGCTGACGTTGATCGCCGGGATTTTTATCGCTGCCAACATTCCTTCGGTCAGCTTTTGGGCCGCCGCTGGCACACAATTGCAGCGTTGGCTTACCACTAGCACGCGAGTCAAAGGGTTCAACATCAGCATGGCGCTTCTACTGCTGGTCTCCACCCTCCCTATGCTGGGATAAGCAAAGAGCCGGACAAGCCGGCTCTTTTTGATTGCGATGATTTGCTGGTAAAAATCGGCGGCTTTACTGCGCGCTGGCCAGCGAACCCCACAGATCGTACTCATCGGCGTGCTCGATCACCACCTCAACCAGCTCACCCGGCTTGAGGCTGGTTTCGCCATTAAGGTAAACCAGACCATCGATTTCCGGCGCATCAGCGTAGGTACGGCCAATCGCGCCCTCTTCGTCCACTTCATCGATGATCACTTTCATGATGCTGCCAACACGTTTTTGCAGCTTGGCGGCACTGATCTCTTGCTGAACCAGCATAAAACGTTCGAAACGCTCTTGCTTGACCTCTTCGGCGATCTGCTCCGCGATCTCATTTGCCGCCGCTCCCTCAACCGGAGAGTATTTAAAGCAGCCAACGCGATCCAGTTGCGCTTCTTTTAGCCACTCCAGCAGCATTTCGAAATCTTCTTCTGTCTCGCCAGGGAAGCCAACAATGAAAGTCGAACGGATCACCAACTCAGGGCAGATTTCGCGCCATTTTTTGATTTGATCCAGCGTACGCTCGGCGCGACCCGGACGTTTCATCGCTTTCAAAACATTCGGGCTGGCGTGTTGGAACGGAATATCCAAATACGGCAGGATCTTTCCTTCCGCCATCAGCGGGATCAGATCATCCACATGTGGATACGGATAGACATAGTGCAAGCGCACCCAAATGCCCAGTTTGCCAAGTTCTTCGCTCAGCGCTTTGATGTTTTGACGCACAGGCGTGCCGTTGGCAAAGCCTAAGCTGTGTTTGCTGTCGACCCCGTAAGCACTGGTGTCTTGGCTGATCACCAGTAGCTCTTTCACGCCAGCGTTTTTCAAACGCTCCGCTTCGCTGATGATTTCACCCACCGGACGGCTAACCAGATCGCCACGCATCGATGGGATGATGCAGAAGGTGCAGCGGTGGTTACACCCTTCCGATATTTTCAAATAAGCGTAATGCTTTGGCGTCAGCTTAACGCCATGATCCGGCACTAGGCTAGTAAACGGATTGTGCGCGGGTTTTGGCGCAAACTGGTGCACGTGTTCAAGGACGTTTTCGTAGGCATGCGGGCCAGTAATACCAAGCACATTCGGGTGCACCTCGCGGATCTCATCTTCACGCGCGCCCAAACAGCCAGTCACAATCACTTTGCCGTTCTCTTTTAACGCTTCGCCGATGGTATCCAGCGATTCCTGCACCGCACTGTCGATAAAACCGCAGGTATTGACGATCACGACGTCAGAATCATGGTAACTATTGACGATTTCGTAGCCTTCGGTACGTAACTGAGTCAGGATTCGCTCAGAATCCACCAGGTTTTTTGGACAACCCAAAGAGACAAAACCGACTTTATTGCCGCCCGTTGGCGTCATTTCTTGGCTTTGCTGCTCGATGGTTTTCTTTGCCGTCTCCAACGTAGTTGTTTGGTTAGGCGTAAACGTTTGAACTGTCATTACTTGGTCTGCTTCCAGTGTTGATTACTTCCAGCCGGTCGTGATCGGATTGCCACTTTTCGCTGCTGGCGATATCTCTAAAGAGCGCGAATTATAACTGACGGCAAAAAATTGCAAAGAGCCAGATAAGGATTTTAGTGCAAAATTTAGCCAATAAAAATGGGAACGCTCGGTTCCCATTTTTGCCGATCTAGAAACGGATTTTTAGCCCAGTTTATAGAACAGCGTCGACAGCGGCGGCAGGTTAAGCACAATGGATTGCGCCAGACCTTCGCTCTCAATAGCTTCGGTTTTCGCTTGTGGCAGCACGGCGTAATCAGCACCAGCGTATTTGCCGTCATCGGTGTTGAGCAACAGCGAATAGGTACCCTGACTTGGTACACCAAGGCGGAAATCGTCGCGCGGAACCGGAGTAAAGTTGGAGATCACCAAAATACGCTCACCCGCTTCGCTAATACGCTCGTGAGCGATGATGCTCAGTTCTGCAGCGTCTTGCAAACGCCACTCGAAACCGGCTGGCACACAATCTTGATCGTGCAGCGCCGCTTCGTTACGGTACAAGAAGTTGAGATCACGCATCAGCGCTTTCACCCCTTGATGGCGTTCAAAATCGAGCAAGAACCATTGCAGTTGATCGTCGTGGTTCCACTCCGCCGTTTGACCAAACTCAGCGCCCATAAAGTTGAGTTTTTTACCCGGCTGACCATACATATAACCGTAATACGCACGCAGGTTGGCGGTTTGCTGCCACTCATCCCCCGGCATCTTGTTGTGGATCGAGCCTTTGCCGTACACTACTTCATCGTGCGACAACGACAGCACGTAGTTTTCACTGTGCGCATACACCAGCGGGAATGTGAGCGTGTTGTGGTGGTATTTGCGGTGAACAGGCTCTTCTTTGATGTACGCGAGACTATCGTGCATCCAGCCCATGTTCCACTTAAAGCCAAAGCCTAAACCACCGAGGAAAGTCGGGGCAGACACGCCCGGAAACGCGGTCGATTCTTCAGCAATGGTCATGGCATTCGGGAAGTATTTGTACACTTCCTCGTTCATCCATTTGAACATCGCAATCGCATCGTAGTTCTCATTGCCGCCGTCTTGGTTCGGGATCCACTGGCCGTGGCTGCGTGAATAGTCGAGGTAAAGCATCGACGCCACCGCATCAACGCGAATACCGTCAATGTGGAACTGCTCGAACCAGTAGAGCGCGTTGGAGACCAAGAAGCGGCGCACTTGCTCGCGGCCCACATCGTAAATAAACGAGTTCCAGTCTTGGTGCCAGCCACGACGCGGATCGGGATCGTGGAACAGCGGTGTGCCGTCAAAATTGGCCAAGCCGTGATCATCTGACGGGAAGTGCGCCGGTACCCAATCGAGCACAACGCCAAGGCCAGCTTGGTGACACGCATCGACGAAATATTTGAAATCATCTGGTGAGCCATAACGGCTGGTGGGCGCAAACAGACCAACCGGCTGGTAACCCCAAGAGCCGTAGAACGGGTGCTCAGAGACCGGCATCAGCTCGACATGGGTGTAACCCATTTCGGTAAGGTATGGCACCAGTTCATCGGCCAATTCGCGATAGTTAAGAAACTCGCCATCAGCATTGCGTTTCCAAGACCCCGCATGCAGCTCATAAAACGACAGCGCTTCTTTGCGCTTCGCCGTCACCGGGCGCGATTGCCAAGCGTCGTCTTGCCATTGGTAGCGATTGTGATCGTAAGTGACCGATGCAAAAGAAGGGTATTGCTCAGCGTAGAAACCCCAAGGGTCTGCTTTGTGCGGTAACCCTTTGCCATCAGGCCCTTTCATCTCAAACTTGTAGCTAACGCCCTCTACTAAGCCGGGGACAAATAGGCCCCAAATGCCGTAATCCAGACGCTGCATCGGGTGGCGGCGGCCATCCCAATCGTTAAACGCACCGACCAAGCTCACCGCAGAAGCGTGTGGCGCATAGACCAAGAAACGAACCCCGGAGATCGACTTTCCGCCGCGCTCTTGGGTGACAAATTGCGCGCCCATATGGTGATACATCTGCTTTGGAGTGTGCAGATCGTCATACTCAGCGTAAATGGTATGGTACTGATACGGGTCATCGATAAGCTGCTCCACGCCATTCCAATCGATTGCTAATTGGTAATGCGTTAGATGCAGATCGCGCTTTTCTTCTAGAATAAACGCGCTCTCTTTTTCGCGTTTTAAGGTGATGCGTGGTTGCCCATCCAGCACCAGTTCAACCCCAGTTGCTCCGGGCATCCAAACACGCAGTGAGCCTGCTACATCATCAATAAATGGACCCAAAAATGAGAACGGGTCGGCGTAAGCGGCTTGAGACAATTTCTCCACCACCTGATCTCGCTTACTTTTTACACTTTTTTTCAAACCTTTTCCCTCGCCAAACAGCCAACGTTGTGAACTAAATTCCGCGTTCACCACAAACTTATTGCGTTACACAGTAAAGCGCAAACGGCAATAAATAACAAAAATGCCCGCTTTATGGGGCGGGCATAATAACGGTACCTTATTCTACCAATTTACTGGTAAAGATAGAGTGACCCATGCTGTAGTTTCTGTGCGTAAAATCAAGTCATTACATCGGGTCATCTCTTTTCAAGCCGGCTTATTTGCTCGCTTGGGCGCGCACTTCGCTCAAACGTTTGGCGATGCGGTTAACATCGTCACGGCTGAAGATCTCATCAAGATTCATCGACAGTTTACGACGCCAGTTCGGGTACTCATCGACCGTGCCCGGAATGTTGACTGGGTTGTCCATTTGCAGCCAGTCTTCAAGCTGAACGCTAAGCAGTGCCGACGAACCCGCTGCGACGTGCAGTTGCAGCGCTTCGCTTAGGTAAGCATCCATTGGCACAAATTGCGCGTCGTGACCGATACCTTCTGGCAGATAACCGTGCCAACGCACGCTGTCCAGAATGCCTTGTTTGCACTTCAAGCGATCATCAAACAAACCGAGCAGTTGCTCTTCATTCGGGTAAAGGCCAATCTCACGACCCATTTTCAGGTCATCACAGTGCCAGAAACCGCGTAGCGTTGGCATGTCGTGGGTACACAGTGCCGCCATGGATTGCTCGGCGTAATGCTTAGGTGAAATAAAACCCCCATCTTCTTTCGATGTTTCGAAGAAGAACACTTTGTAGGAGTGCACGCCCGCGTCACGCAAAATGTCAACGATCTCATCAGGTACGGTACCCAAATCTTCGCCGATCACGCTGCATTGGTGGCGGTGAGATTCCAGCGCCAAAATCGCCAGCATGTCTTCCACTGGGTAGTAGAGATACGCCCCTTCAGTCGCTTTCTCACCTCTTGGGATCCACCACAAACGCAGCAAGCCAAGTACGTGGTCGATACGCAGTGCGCCACAATGTTTCATGTTGGCGCGCAGCAGTTTGATGTACGCGTCGTATGAGGTGTTTTGCAGCACCTGTGGGTTAAGCGGCGGCAAACCCCAGTTTTGACCAAGTGGGCCCAGCACATCTGGCGGCGCGCCAATGCTTGCGTCTAGCACTAAGTTGCCGTTGTCTGCCCACGTTTCACTGCCGGAATCGGCCACGCCCACCGCGAGGTCACGGTACAGACCAACCGACATGCCTTTCTCTTCTGCGAGTGCTTGCGCTTCGTTGATTTGGCCATCCGCAATCCATTGCAGGTACATGTAGAGGTGAACGCGATCTTGGTTCTCTTTGATGTACTTCTGCGTCGCGGCAGAATCAAAACGGCGATACTGCTCAGGGAAAACAGGCCAGCCCCACATGTTGCTGTCTTTGGCGTGCAGATCGGCATGCAAAGCGTCAAACGCCGCTTGGTGTACTAAGCTGTCGCCGCCATCTTCCACAAAAGCGAGAAACGCGCGAGCGCGGTCGCTGTTTTTGTCCAGATGACGCGCTTTGAACTCGTCAAACAGAAGCGGCAGTACGCTCATCTTCAGCTCGGCGACTTGCGAGTAATTCACCCAGTGCGATTCACGCACTTTTTGCAGGCGCTGCTGGAACTCTGCGCTGCCGACTTTTTGCTGCGCTTGCGCACTTAGGGCAAACTCAGGTACGGAACTCACATCGATGTACAGAATGTTCAGCCAGCGGCGAGAAGATGGGCTGTATGGGCTAGCCCCTTCAGGGTTGGCTGGGAAAAGTGAGTGGATTGGGTTTAGACCAATGAAATCACCGCCACGCGAAGCGATGTCGCTAACCAGTTGTTTCAGATCGCCAAAATCACCGATACCCCAGTTATGCTGAGTGCGCAGGGTGTAAAGCTGAATGCTTGGCCCCCAAAGTTTCTTGCCGTGCTCCAGCGAACCTTGTTTGAAACACGCGCGTGGCGTTTTGATCAGCGTCATTTCATAAGGCGCTTTGCGACGCTTACGACTGACATACAATTTGTGATAACCCCACGCCAAATCTTTTGGCAGTGCAAACACTAGAGGGCCACCCTCGGCACGCTCGTCACGCACAATTTGTGATTGAAGATAGCCTTCCAGTACCTCTCCTTGCTCGGTTTCTAAGCGCCAGTTGAACTCGCTTTCACGCGCGCTCACGCCAAGGTTAAGCTCAACCTCAACCGCATCACCGTCACGTAGAACCAAAACAGGGGCCAATACGTCTTTCTTGTGCATTCTTTCAGCAGATGCCAGTAGTTTTTCGTCGCTGCTGGTGTCGTAGCCAAGCGAAGTCAACAGGCGGCGAAGCGTTTCATCGGAAACGTACGCTTCATCTCCCCAAGCGCTGACGTAGCTATCGGCTAATCTTGCCATCTCTGCGACTTTCTTTAATGCTGTTTGTTCTTTCATCGCTTTCTCCGAAGGTACTTCTCAAGCCTTCAATGTAGGGTTTTATTGCTGCAATTAGTGTTGTTATTTAATTCTTAGATAAACAACCAAGTCGTGGATAAACAACCAAGGCAGCCGTTGGCTACCTTGGTTATTTTGCTTAACGGTGAACCGCTTCGAGTTTCCAGATGTTGTTCACGTAGTCACGAATTGAGCGGTCTGAGCTAAACTTGCCAACCAAGGCGGTGTTCAAAATCGCTTTCTTCGCCCAACCCGCTGGGTCACGGTACTGTTTGTCCATCGCTTCATGCGCTTGCACGTAAGAGGCGAAGTCAGCCAAGCAGAGGTATGGGTCGCCGCCATCAAGCAGGCTGTCGTAAGTGGCGCGCAGCAGACCAGGTTGACCCGGAGTGAACTCCTCACCCAGCAGCAGATCCATTGATGCTTTGAGTAGCGGATCGGCGTGGTAGTAATCAAACGGGTTGTACCCTTTCGCTTTCAGCGCTTCAACACCATCCACTTCCAAACCGAAGATGTAGATGTTGTCATCGCCCACTTCTTCGCGGATCTCCACGTTCGCGCCGTCCATGGTACCGATGGTCAGTGCACCGTTAAGCGCCATCTTCATGTTGCCGGTACCAGATGCTTCTTTACCTGCTGTTGAGATTTGCTCAGAAACGTCTGCCGCTGGAATGATGATTTCCGCCATGCTGACACGGTAGTCAGGGATGAAAACCACTTTCAGCTTGTTGCCGATACGTGGATCATTGTTGACCTTCTCTGCAATCTTGTTGATAGCAAAGATGATCTCTTTCGCTAAGTGGTAACCCGGCGCCGCTTTGGCTGCAAAGAACACCACGCGAGGCGCCATGTCGAAGTTCGCATCGTTCAGTAGACGATGATACAGAGACAGGATGTGCAGCATGTTGAGATGCTGACGCTTGTACTCATGCAGACGTTTGATCTGTACGTCGAAGATCGCATTGGTATCTAGCTCGATACCCATGTTCTCTTTCACCCACTTGGCCAAACGCTCTTTGTTGGCTTTCTTAACCGCCATGTATTGCTTCTGGAACTTGGCGTCATCGGCAAACTTGGCAATGCCTTCTAGCTGCTCAAGATGAGCTGGCCACTCCGTGCCAATCTTCTCAGAGATCAGCGCAGACAAACCTGGGTTACAGAACTTCAACCAGCGACGTGGCGTCACACCGTTGGTCACGTTTTGCAGGCGGGTTGGGTACAGTTCGTTGAACTCTGGGAACAGGTCACGTTTAACCAGCTCTGAGTGCAGCGCTGCAACGCCGTTGACCGCATAAGAGCCAATCACACACAAGTTCGCCATGCGCACCATACGGTGGAAGCCTTCTTGAATGATCGACAGTTTTTGCTGTTTCGCCACATCACCCGGCCATTTGGCACGAACTTCTTGCAAGAAGCGGTGGTTGATCTCGTAAATGATCTCCATGTGACGCGGCAGCAGGTGCTGAATCAACGACTCGCTCCACGTTTCCAGTGCTTCAGGCAGTAGTGTGTGGTTGGTGTAAGCGAAGGTTTTTGAGCTGATTGCCCACGCTTCATCCCAAGTCAGACCTTTTTCGTCGATCAGAATGCGCATTAGCTCAGGGATAGCGATGGTTGGGTGCGTATCGTTAAGCTGAATGGTTTCAAATTTTGCCAGATCCGCCAGCGCGTGACCCGCCGCTTCGTGGCGACGCAGAATGTCACGTACCGATGCAGCGCTGTGGAAGTATTGCTGCATCAGACGCAGTGTCTTGCCTTTTTCGTGGTTGTCGTTCGGGTACAACACTTTGGTGATGTTGCCCGCGTCGATCAATGCGTGCTGCGCTTCAAAGTAGTTGCCGTTGTTAAAGCTCTCTAGCGAGAATGGGGCGATCGCCTGACATTCCCACAAACGCAGCGGATAAACGGTGTCACTCTCGTAACCAACGATAGGCAGATCCCACGGCATCGCTTTCACATGCATGCCCGGTACCCAACGGCGTTTCTCTTTGCCATCTTCTTGGTACGCTTCCACATGGCCGTAGAAACCGATCTGTTGCGCCAGTTCAGGACGCGCTACTTCCCATGGGTAACCTTCAACACCACACCAAGCATCAGGGGCTTCTTTTTGACGGCCATTTTCAAAAGATTGTTTGAACAGTCCGTACTCGTAGTGCAGACCGTAACCCACGGTTGGGAATTCTTGCGCAGCCAGCGAGTCCATAAAACACGCCGCGAGACGACCAAGACCACCGTTACCCAGAGAAGGGTCACGCTCTTCTTCCAGCAGATCCGTCAGGTTTTGACCAAGCTCTGCCATCGCCTCTGTGATCTGCTCATACAGACCTAAGCTGATGAGGTTGTTACCGGTTAAACGGCCAATCAGGAATTCTAGAGAAAGATAGTTAACGCTCTTAGCTTGAAGAATTTTCTTGTCGGTTTCGGTAGCAAGTAAGTCGAAAGTCGTCAGCTCCGCGAGCGCACGACCCATCGCCAGATACCAAGCGCGGCTATCGGCGTTTTCTAGAGTGTGGGCGTAAGTTGCTGAGAGGTGTTTTTTGACACTTTCTTGGAACGACACTTTGTCGAACTGTTTTTGTTGAGTAGGTTTCATTAGAGAAATCTCACCTTTGGTTCTAATCCATCTGCGGTACATCGTGCATGGATGGCAATGAATAAACATCCTCCCATTTTTGGGCCTTTACGGGAGGAGGGGTCAGGGCGTAGAGGGGGGACCAGCGATGAGTTAGTGATCTGTCTCTCACCAATCAACCTCAGCAACCAGATTGCAGTGACCAAGATCACAGCCATCACTCAATCACCTTAAAAGAGAAACATGACGCTGTGATTGACAGGCAATTTTCTAAAATCCATTTATGTAAAACCGATCACAATAAATTTTCCAACAATGGAAAATATTACAAAATGTTGCGCAGCCACATTTAAATCTAGACTGAAAATAGAGATTAATATTGATAGAGTTCACAAAAACGGGGCGTAGTTGGCGTGAAAAGCATCAGCTCTTGAGAATTAGGAAGTGGATCAAAGTCTTTCGTCTTTTGTTTAACGTAACATGCCGGACAAATCGAGCAAATTGACTAATTTTTGTTCGCCCGTTTTTACGGTGTCCTCACTGCGGGCACCGCCAAAATAAGGACAGTTAACGATGTGGATTCCTTCTAAACTCACGCGCCCAGGACGACTGCATAACGCCATTGTGCGTCCCAGAGTGCTGGATCTGCTACAGCAAGCACCACACTACAAATTGGTGCTGTTTCGCTCGCCTGCAGGTTACGGAAAAACCACCATGGCCGCGCAGTGGTTAGCCGATAAAACGCATGTCGGTTGGTACAGTGTCGACGACAGTGATAACGATGGCTTCCGCTTTGTAAACTATCTGCTGCAAGCGCTGAATAAAGCCACCAATGGCCAGTGCGCCAACGCGCTCAAACAGGCCGAAAAACGCCAATTTTCCTCGCTCCGTTCACTCTTTAGTGACGTATTCTCGGAGATGAGCGATTTTCATCAAGAGTGCTACGTGGTGTTGGATGACTATCACGTCATTACCAATGACGAGATCCACGAGGCGATGCGCTTTTTCCTCAAACACATGCCGGATAACGTCACCCTAGTGGTGACTAGCCGCGCCAATCCGCCACTCGGTACCGCCAATTTGCGCGTGCGCGATCTGATGATTGAGATTGGCAATGAGATGCTCGCCTTTGACACCGAAGAGACCACGCGCTTCTTTAATCAGCGCGTTAGCGACGGAATAGACGAAGATACCGCCAATAACCTCCGTATTTACGTTGAAGGTTGGCCATCGGCGCTGCAATTGATCGCGCTGCAAGCGCAGCACCAAAAGCGCACCTTGGCGCAATCGGCTGAATCGGTCTCGCATTTTAACCACGCTCACTTGTGGGATTATCTGGTGGAAGAGGTTTTTGATCTGCTCGATAAAGAGACGCGTCAGTTTCTGATGCAAGTGTCGGTGCTCGATCATTTCAACGATGAACTGGTCTATGCACTCACCCAGCGCGAAGACGCGCTAGGCATGATTGAATCGCTCAACCGTTATGGCCTGTTTATCTATCCGCTGGAGGGGGAACAAAACTGGTTCCGCTTCCACAATCTGTTTGGCGAGTTTTTGTCGCACGAACGTCAGGCGCGCATCCCGCAGCAAGAGCAAGATCTCAACCGCAACGCGGCGATCGCTTGGCTCAAACAGAAGATGCCCCATCAAGCGCTGCGTCATGCACAGCGCGCCTACGACGGCGAATTGGTGGCGGAGATCCTCAACGAGTACGGCTGGAAAATGTTCCACCAAGGTGAGCTCTCAACCTTAGAAGCGGCGATCAACTTGCTCGATAAAGATTTGCTGTTTAGCGACCCCAAACTGACCATGCTGCGCGCTTGGCTGGCACAAAGTCAGCACCGCTACAATCAAGTCGGTACCTTGCTCGCCGAAGCGGAAAATGAGCACACAAAACGCAATATTGACCTCGACATTCAATATCAGGGCCAAGCCAATGCGCTGCTGGCGCAAGTGGCAATCAATAACAATGAACCGCAAAAAGCGCTGGAGCTTGCCGAACTGGCACTGAGTCAGCTTGATAGCACTATCTATCGCAGCCGTATTGTCGCCACTTCCGTGGTCGGCGAAGTCAACCACGTGATTGGCTGCTTGGACCGTGCGCTGCCGATGATGCAACAAACCGAGAAGCTGGCGCGTCAGTACCAAGTGTACCATCAGGCGCTGTGGGCAATTTTGCAGCAAAGTGAAATTCTCATCGCGCAGGGTTATGTGCAAGCGGCATTCGAACTGCAAGATTCGGCGTTCAAATTGATTGAAGATCAGCAGTTGCAACACGTACCGCTGCACGAGTTTTTGCTACGCATCCGGGCGCAAGTGCTGTGGTGTTGGAACCGCCTGGACGAAGCCGAAGAGTGCGCCTACAAAGGGCTACAGATCCTTGAAAATCACGCGCCAAGTAAGCACTTACACAGCTACTCGATGTTGGCGCGTATTGCCATTGGCCGCGGTGAGCTGGATCGCGCCGGTAAGTTTATCGAGCACATCCAACATTTGATGAAACAGTCTACTTATCACGTCGACTGGACTGCCAACGCCTCGCTTTCGCTGATCTTGTATTGGCAAGCCAAAGGCAACATGGCAGCAACGCAAGAGTGGCTCAACAGTGCGGTTCGTCCGGAAACCGCCAGCAACCACTTCTGTCAATTGCAGTGGCGCAACATCGCCCGCGCGCACATCAATCTTGGTCAATACCCAGAAGCGCGTCAGGCACTCGATTTTCTGCAAAGTGAAGCGAACCGCTCACGTTTAATCACCGACAAAAATCGCAACCTAATTGTTGAAGCGATTTACGCAGTCCAGCAGAAAGACGAAGAACAAGCCAAATCGCTGCTTAAAGAGGCGTTAGTGCTCACCAACCAGACAGGTATGGTGGGGAATTTCTTAATTGACGGGGCGACCATTGGCAACTTACTAGAGAAACTGACCAACCGTCACGAGCTCGGCGATCTGGAACGTCACCGCGCGCAGCAACTGATGAAAGACATCTCATCGAGCCAGCGCAGCCGTTCGATTCATTTTGATGAAGAGTTTGTCGAAAAACTGGTCACTCACCCGAATGTGCCGGAGTTAGTGCGCACCAGCCCGCTCACCCAGCGTGAATGGCAAGTGTTGGGGCTGATCTATTCTGGCTTTAGCAACGAGCAGATAGCACAAGAGCTGGATGTGGCAGGCACGACCATCAAAACCCACATTCGCAACTTGTATCAAAAGCTCAATATCGCTAACCGCCGCGAGGCGATCACCACCGCCGAAAGCCTGTTGCAATTGATGGGGTATTAAGCCACACAATGAGTCCCCCAACAAAAGCCGATCGACTGATCGGCTTTTTTCTTTCATCACATACGCTGGCTTATATTCTGCGTTGAGACCCAAACCGCAACATCATAAGATCCCACTCTATCTCGCTGAAGCAGGTTATTCTCTCGCCAAACTGATAAAAACTATATCAAAATCACACTTAAAGGGAGGATTAAGGTGAAATCGACTCGTTTTTATTACCATGCAAGACTAATGAGTTTTATTCTCATTTATAAGGTAGAATAGCAAAACGACATAGCTAGGTATCCGAAAAACTAAGTCATGAATACATCAATCAAACCGCACCATAAATTTTCGCTGTACATGGGTGACAATCGTTCAGATTATTCCGAGTGTGAAATCAACAGTATACAATTTAATATTCATAATTTTGACATGTATGCCTCAAACTCTACTTACATCCAGAACTATGCTGCTTCCGACGATATTTTCTATCGAATAGCAAGCGCAATTCTTTTGCATTGGTCTCGACCTGCGATTCAATATTTGATTGGTTCGGCGTCCGAGCTGGCTAAGATGCATTGGGCGATTCACTGCCAGCCGAACCAGACCATTGAGGTGGACTATTTTACCCAGCGCTTGCAAGTCACCACAGTAGAAAAGCAGCACGATTACAACAGCTACGACTCTTTGATTCATTGGTTGGATGGCGCAAGCATGGCGATTTTGGCCGATAATTCACAGGCGAAAACGCAGCTCAACGCCGTTCCCGCTCATGAAATCTCACGGAAAACAGACCTCACCGATTTTCGTCCGATTGAACAAGATTTCTTTCACTTGTTTAAGGCGTTTTTGTTTGGTGAGCAAAACAAGGAGCAACAGGCCGCACTGCTGCAAGCGGTGGTTCCCTACCTCACCAGTGAGTTAATTGCGGAAAAAGGCCACCCTTACTGGTAATGCCGATCAGTTAAGAAAAGTTTTTGAGATCATTTGACCGATCCTCAAAAGGCTTCAAAATCCGATATTAGGAAACTAATATCGGATTTTTCATGTCTTTAGAGAGCCAACTTGCGAGTACTTTTCGCTCATGCAATACCTTCCATCACTTTGACAAATACTCTGAAATTCTTAGTCCAGAGCTTATCCAGCAAGGTTTTGAAAAAGCTGGCGTAGCAACAGTTAGAAGAAGACGTTTACCCTTGGAAGCAGTACTTTGGTCCGTTGTTGGAATGAGTCTTTTTCGGCAACAATCTGTTTGGGATATTGCTAACCAACTTGATATTGTCCTACCAGACAAACGGCGTTTTGTTGCGCCAAGTGCTGTTGTCCAAGCTAGGCAGAGATTAGGCGAAGAAGGTGTTAAACAAGTCTTTAAGACGATGGCGGCTCAGAGTTATCAATCTTCTAAATTTGAAACTTGGTGTGGACTCAATCTCCTATCTGTCGATGGTGTCGTTTGGAGAACAGCGGATACACCTGAAAATCATCAAGAGTTTAAAGCACAGCGTAATCAGTCATCTGAAAATATTTACCCTAAGGTACGCATGGTTTGCTTGATGGAGCTTACAAGCCATCAGCTCATCGATAGTGCATTCTCTGACTATCGAACCAACGAAATGCGGCTTGCAGAAGAGCTCATAGAACAAACGCCAGACCATTCTCTGACTATTTTTGACAAAGGATATTACTCTCTGGGACTGCTGAACCGCTGGAACAAAGTCGGCCAAGAGAGGCATTGGATGCTTCCTGTGAGAAAAGACTTCCAGTATGAAGTCGTTCATAGGTACAGCAAGAGTGATGCAATCGTTGCGATTAAAACCACTCCTCAGGCAAGAAAGAAGTTTAGTGAACTTCCTGATGTAGTTGAAGCAAGGCTAGTCTCGAAAATCATTAACGGTAAAGAGTATCAGATACTTACCTCAATGCGTGACGGGTTACGTTTTCCTGGCGAAGAAATTGTAGAGCTCTATCGTTATCGCTGGGAAATCGAATTAGGCTATCGGGAAATGAAGGAAACCTTGCTTGACAGAGAGTATACATTGCGAAGCAAGCGTCCAGATATGGTTAAGCAGGAGCTCTGGGGTATTCTACTAGCCTATAACCTTATCAGGCAGGTTATGACAAAAGCGGCAAGTAGGTTAGATAGTGTCTGGCCAAATCAACTGAGCTTTACGAGCAGTGCTATGGCTGTGACGCAATACTTTGCAGCGTTGCCTTTAACAAGCCCAGGAAAGCTCCCTAAACACTATGAAGTATTACTGGAGCATGTATCCATGTTTATCCTACCACCTCGAAGAGAAGATAGAAGTTATCCTCGATGGGTGAAGTTGAAACCCAAGAAGTACGCGACAAATAGAAAAAATGCCAGTCAGCTTAACTGACTGGCATTACACCCTTACTGGATGGATTACTATGAGTTCCTCATTTTTCCGCTCTACAGCCTGATTGCAATTAGCTGGGGATTTGAAGCAACACCGCTAGACCAAGCGGTGGAAGCGTCTATCGAGGCCAACTATCAATGGTATGCCTATTTCGCCGAACAAAATGGCGGCAAAACCGGAGAAGAGAGCTTGCACCTTAATGACCGTAGCTGCTTGTTTCATGACATTCTCACCGCGTTTTTAAAAGTGCACTACCAACAAACGGGTGAAACACCAAGCTTCGATTCGCTCTACGCTCCGATGTGGTTGATCAAAGGCGAAGGCCCAAGCTTTGAAGCGCTCAAGGCCAACCCACCCGAGTTCACCGTTGAATCCGTGTTAGCCGAATAGTTGAGTAGCAAGGTAAAAATCCGATAGCCTTGGCTATCGGATTTTTATTTAAGCAGGGTTTTATGCAAGCATTAACGACGTAGCTTAAGGCTAGAAAGCACCTTGGGTGGCACTGCTACTGCTGCTCAGTTGATTGTTTGCACCAGATTGCCAAACCACGTTTAGCGCAGGATTGGTTTCATCCCGTTTTAGGCACTTCCACTCAATATTTTGCGCCGCTGGTACGCTAATTGTTGCACTCCACGTTGGGTACTGAGCTGGGTCAAGTTTGACCGCGCCTGAGGCTGCCCAGTTGCCGAGCTGCGCAACACTGCCCACCGCGTAAACGCTTTGACCAAGATTGGTGTAGCCGTTGTAGCAAGTGAAGGTGACACTTTTCAACGTCGGATCCACACTGCCACTGCCTGTGGCATGCAGTACCACCGCTTGGTTTTGTGCCAAGTGGAACGTCGCCTGTCCGCCAGCAACACTAACGCTGTCATCGCCAATCAAACTGGTGTGGCTACCGTCTTTCATGGCCAAGTTGCTCACCGTCACCGACGTTGCAGGGCCACGGTTGAGCGCTACGGTCACCACATCGTCGCCCTCTTGGCGCTCATAGACCAACACATCGTCATTCACCCAGCGCTGAGTATAGCTGCCGCGTTGAATCGCTAAGCTGTTCTGGCGGAGTTCAGTCAGCGCTTGGATGATCTTAAAAGCTTGCGTATCTTGGCTAAAGCTTGGCATCTTTTCACGGTTGTATGGGTCACTGCCCACTTGACCAAACGCGTTTTGGGTAAAGTTCGCCGAGTAGTGCTCCGTTCCGTAGTAGATCGCGGGAATACCGCGCACCGTCATGGTCGCTACTAAACCTAAATTAACGCGCTGCTGGGCAAACGCTTCGCTCTGATTGCCACCGGTTTCGTTGTTGCCCGGGCCAAACGTCGAGGCACTGGAGCGCAACGCGGTCGAGATACGCGCCATGTCGTGGTTGTCCATAAACACCACTTGCCAATCATCACTGCTGAAGACGGATTTGCGCGTTTCCAAATAGTTGTTCAGCGTTTTCATGCTGTTGCCTGCACGGCCGGCCAACACGCGCTCTAACGTATCGCGGAAACCGAAGTCGAGCAGTGCTGAGCCTGAGGTGTTGGCGTAGTCAATCGCGTAGCCATCAATGCCTGTGGTGGTATTGGCACTGGCACCAAACCATTCGCCGAAGAAGTAGAAGCCATCGCGCCCCAGCGTTTTGCTGTAGTTGTAGATGTCCGTGGTCCACTGTTGGATAAAGGATTTATCCATGTGTTTGATTGCATCGATACGAATCGCATCCACCCCGGCATCTATCCAGAATTTTGAGCCATCCAGCAGGTATTGATACACATTGGCATCTGACTGGTTAAAGTCCGAAAGGTTGAACAAGTTGAAATTGCGCACTTGGTACCAGTCATTCCAGTTGGTCACACCGCCGTTATGGTGATACCAATTGGTGCCCGCCGCGACATCGCTGTTGTAATCGGTGATGAACTGACCATCACGATACAACGCGCCGTATTCGTTTTCATCGTTGCCGTTGGAATGGTTCGGCGCGTAGTCCAGCACCAGCTTCATGTTGTACTCTGCGCTGTGCATTTTAGCGGTCAGTTCTTTGAAATCGTCTAGCGTCCCAAAATGCTCATCGACGCGAAAGAAATCTCGTCCCCAGTAACCGTGATAGCCCGCGCCACCATTGGCATCGAGGTTATCGGCGTTGTCCACTGGCGGCGTGATCCAAATGGCCGTCACGCCCAATGATTTCAAGTACGGCAGTTTGTTGATTAAGCCACGAAGGTCTCCGCCGACATACTTTTTCAAGTTGTTCGGATCGTAAGTTGCTGGGTTGCGGCCCGTGTTGTTAGTTGCATCGCCATCGCTGAAACGATCAAGAAAAACAAAGTAAATCGTCTCTTTGCGAAAATCGAGAAAAGTGCCACTTTCCGTCTGCGCGCTGGTCGCAGCATAAAGTGTTGGGCTAAACATCAGTCCATTTGCGGCAATAGCCGCCAGCAGCGCACTGCAAAGCATAGTGCGTTTTTTCATTGGAGATCCCCCGTGGTTTGTGAAAATGAACCGGGAACTATTCCCGGTTGTTGGTTAGATTCTTTTCACTGTAGAAATCGAAGATGTGGCAGAAGGCGGTATTGAGGTTGAAGCGCATCGGTTTGCCGATGTCAGCGGTAGTGATGGTTTGATCGTTCACGCGCGCGATCAGCTCCTTGCCTCCCACTTTGAAGTAGAGGTACTTCTCGTTGCCCATGTTTTCGACCACCGTCAAAATACCCTCGACGGCGTTAATGGTGTCACCCGGCGCGGCAACACGAATGTGTTCTGGGCGAATGCCAAAGCAAACCGGTTTATCCACGTATTCGCTGAGCGCTTTCTGCTTTTCCACCGGAATGAACATGCGCAGGCCATTGCCAATTTCAACATAGAGCTGGCCATTTTCCTCGCGGATCACCGTATCAATCAGGTTCATCGCCGGAGAGCCGATAAAGCTCGCAACAAATTTGTTGGCCGGATAGTTGTAGAGGTTGGCGGGAGTATCCACCTGCATGATCTTGCCTTGGTTGAGCACGCAGATGCGATCGCCAAGCGTGAGCGCTTCGGTCTGATCGTGCGTCACGTAGATCATGGTCGCCGGATTACCCTCTTCTTTGAGCGATTGATGCAATTGGGCGATTTTCACCCGCATAGAAACGCGCAGCTTGGCATCTAGGTTGGACAGCGGCTCGTCAAACAGGAAGACATCTGGCTTACGCACAATCGCGCGCCCAACCGCTACGCGCTGGCGCTGACCACCAGACATCTCCTTCGGCTTGCGATACAAAAGATCGGTGATCTCCAATTTTTCAGCCGCCTCTTCCACGCGGCGCTTGATCTCATCTTTCGGCCGCTTTTGCATTTTCAAACCAAAGGCCATGTTGTCAAACACGGTTTTGTGCGGGTAGAGCGCGTAGTTTTGAAACACCATCGCGATGCCGCGATCTTTGGGTGGCAAGTCGTTGACCACTTTGTTGCCAATGCGGATCTCACCGCCCGAGATGCTTTCCAACCCCGCTATCATGCGCAAGGTGGTCGATTTTGCGCAGCCCGATGGCCCGACAAACACCATAAATTCGCCTTCGCGAATATCCAGATCTATGCCATGGACAGCTTTAAAACCGTTCTCATATTTTTTTTCTACTTTACGTAAGCTAACCGTCGCCATGAATCTCTCCACTTACCAAAAGGGTATAAAATTGGTCCTCAATTTACCGAGGCAGACTGGCAGGCAATCTGTCTGGGTAAATCGGGCAGCCGAACGTATCTTCGGCTGCCAACTCGATGACTTTGTTACTGACACTCAGTGACCATCGCCAGCAGCGGTTTTTTGTCCGCAGCGATCTGAATGGTCCAGACGTATTTGCCATCTTTGGGCAAGTTCACTACGGTGTTCTTGGCAAAGCCGCCGCGTTTCAGCTCTTTCACTTGGCCAACCGTCATCTCCATTCCTGCGGCGGTGAACTGCGGTGTCCAGCTCATGGTGGCAAATTGCAAGCTCACGTTGCCCGCTTTTTCGTCCACCACCACTTGATAGATACCATCGCCTTTGTAGCCCATTTTGTGGTTGTCCAAATGAATCCACTGACCTTCTGGGAAAGTACCCACCACAAACAGCGATGGGCGAATTGGCCCGCGATCATCTTCTAACGTCGGCAAGGTACAGTTAGAAAAGCGCGCGTCGACATTGGTCGCGGCAGGCTGGGCCTGCTCAGTGGTGGTGCTGGCACAGCCTGCCAGTAACGCGGTGGCGGTCGCCGCAATCAGAAGTGTATGTTTCATAACAAATCCTTGATTATTTCGTTCTCGTTTCTATCCAGCGGAGTCCGAACTGCCTGCTCCGCGTTGTCGGTTGTGTTCGCTTGTTAGGCCGATTTCTTGTCAAACAGACGGGCAAACCAGCGCTTTTGCTCAGGTGGCGTTTTTTTCAACTGTTCATAGTGCTGAGTCAGTTTGTTCAGCACCGCAAGATTGCGGTAATAGGCTTTAGACTCTTTGGCCGGATAACCAAACAGATCACTGCCCGGCGGGCAAGAGTGGCTCACCCCCGATTTGGCTTTGATCACCGAATGGCTGCCGATGTGAATGTGTCCGGCGGTGCCGACTTGGCCATGCACCACCACGTGATCGCCCAGCACGGTGTGCCCGGCGAAACCGCATTGAGAGATGATCAAACAGTGCTTACCAATGCGGCAGTCGTGGCCGATTTGCACTTGATTGTCGATTTTGCTGCCTTTGCCAATCACAGTGTCGCCCAGTGTGCCGCGATCGATGGTGTTGTTACAGCCGATCTCCACGTCATCTTCAATGATGACGCGGCCAATACTTTCCACGCGCTGATAACTGCCATCTTTGCCAGACATGTACTCAAAGCTGTAGTTGCCAATCGAGTTGTTGGAGTCGATGATGACGTTATTGCCGATCACCGTGCCTTCTTTGATCACCGTATTGGCGTGAATCGCCACGTTGTTACCAATGGTCACGCCGTTCATAATGCGTACGCCGGGCATAAAATGGCATCCCTGCCCTATCTGGCAATGTTTGCCGATATATACCCCATCAATGGTTGATGTGTTGCCTTGATCAAATAGCTGATATTTATGCACTTTATAAAAGCGCAGCAGCGAATTGATTTTCTCCACATCCAAATGGTCAATCACTATGTGTGCTTTGGCTTGGCTTTGTAAAATCGCCGCCGGGCCGACCAGCACATCGGCTGAGGTTTCAGAAAGCTGTTTCAGATCCGAGCGGGCAAAGACCACGGCAAGGCCGCCACGGATATCACTGGCCACCGGACGTATGGTGTCCACCACCAGCGAGGTATCCCCCTCCACTCGACCCGATAAACTTTGCGCAATTTCTGAAACACTCAGCATGTTGACCCCTTAACTCGGTTAGAAACGGTATAAAGCTTGAAGATAGACGGTGTGCTGTTTGAGCTCTTTCTCGTCTGTCTTATCCCCCTTAGAAATAATACTTTTTTCTTCTACTTCGTTCGCGTACTCATATTCGCCTTTTAACAACCAGTTATCGCCCACCGCCTGTTCATAGCCTAAGGTCGCTTTTCGAATGTCTTTGAAGTAATCCACGTTTGCATTGCTACCGCTGTTGGCTGCATTGTTGGTTTCGTTTTCACCCACTCGGACACGTGCATAAAGTACCCCCGCATCGTCGAAGCTATATTGCACAATCGGTTCGATGTATTTTTCATTGAAATCACTGATTTCATTGATAGAACCGCTTGATGAGCGATCTTCGTTGTCTTTGATTTGGTAGTAAAGCTCGACGCCTAACTCCCAGTTGCCAAAGCGCTTATAAGGTTTAAACAGCAAGCTGTATCCTTCTTCGGTGCGCTCGCCCCAGGCACTCTTATCTTCTGAACTGTATAGGTACTCTAGATTTGAGTAGAAGCCCCAGTTATGCTCGTTGTTAAAATAGGTCAAATACGGACGGAAGCTGTGCTCGGCCAACTCTTTACGCAGGCCACTCACATAAGGAGAAAATACTTTGCTACGGGTATACTCCAGCTCATAAATCGCACCAGTAGCCCAGCCATTACCGAGATCAAAGCCCTTATTGAGGGAGAAAAGCTGTTTAATGCCATCTTCATTTTCATGGTAGCCGCTGGTATTTCTCTGCTCACGGTTTTCCAGTTTCAGGCCATAGAGCGCGCTAAGGTTCCAGCGAGCATTGTTGTAGTAGACACCAAACACTTCATGGGTGGTGGTTTTCTCCTTTTTCTTGTCGCCGCTGAAATCTTCAGTCACCTTATCTTCGTATTCAAGAGAGGTGCCCACATGGCCGCCAAACTGCATCGCTTCGTCAAGGAAACCGGTGTCAGAGTCCATGCCACGCTCACTGGCGGCAAGAGTAGGGAAAGAGAGAGCAAGCGCCGCCGCTACGGAGACGGAAATTAACGTTCTTTTCACGATAGGTCCTTATCAACCACTTGGTTGTAAATCGTCGGTAGAGTTAAGTTGAATATTTAGTAGTTCACTGTGAACGCCTATCTATTCTTCTGCATGTTGATTTGTTTTTCCTCTCCCCTTTTCTTCAAATGAGACTCTCATCACTCTCACTGCCTCATTTGAATGACATTGATCACAACTTTAGATTTGACAGCTGAGAATGCAGCCAACTTGTGAGCGTTTTTTGCTCAGACCAAAACCCATCTAACCCGCGACTATCAAAGCACCCCTGGGCTTAGTCTTCATCAGTATTTATTGATGCACATCACACTTGAACTCAAAGTTCGATGGATAGTAGTTGACTTAAAAGAAGGCGGATTTAACCTAGTAGTATATTATGAACTACTACAGAGCTATCACGATGAAAAAGACATGGATAAAAGCAGCGCTACTCGCTACGTTCGTTAGTCTGCCCGCAGTTACTTACGCTCAAGATATTCAGCCGGAACCCGGCTCAGATCTGTTGATCTGGACCGACACCACCACGCTGGACTACATGAAGTACGCGGCAGAGTCGTTTAACCAAGATTTTGGTTACAAGGTGAAGTTTTCATTTCGTGGTTTAGCCCCGATTGATGCTGCGTCACGCATGATTCAGGATGGTGGTTCCGCTCGCGTCGCCGACATCGCCGAAATTGAACACGATCTGCTCGGCCGTTTAGTGGTCGCGGGTGGTGCGATGGAAAACCTCGTCTCTGCCGATCGCATTCAATCGACCTTCTTACCCAACGCCACCTCTGCGGCCAAATACGCGGGCACCAGCTATGGCTTCCCGGTAAGCTACGCCACGTTAGCGCTGTTTTACAACAAAGATCTGCTGCCAACGGCGCCAAAAACCTTTGAAGAGATCATCGATTTTGGCAAAGGGTTTAACAACGCTAAAGAGAACAAATACGCGCTGCTGTGGGATATTCAGAACTACTACGAATCACGCATGTTCTTAACCCTGTACGGTGCCTACGAGTTTGGCAAAGGTGGCACCGATGCCAAAGATCTCGGCATCAACTCGCCACTGGCGCAGCAGGGCATGAGCGCGATGAAAACGCTCAAAGCCGCGAACAACTCCAACCCGGTCGACATGCGCAACCCGCAGGTGCGTCGTGGCCTGTTTGGTGAGGGCAAAGTCGCCGCGATTATCGATGGTCCATGGGCAATTCAAGGCTATGACAACAGTGGCGTCAATTATGGCGTCGTGCCCATCCCAACCTTTGAAGGCAAACAGCCGCGTACCTTTTCAACCGTACGCCTGGCGGTCGTATCCTCGTACAGTGAGTACCCGAAAGCAGCGCAGCTGTTTGCCGACTACCTCTCTTCAGAAAAGATGCTGATGAAACGCTATCAGATGACCAAATCCATCCCGCCGGTAGAGAGTCTGATGGAGAAAATCATTGTCGATGCAGATGAAGCGACCTACGCGATCATCGCGCAAGGCTTCTACTCTGACGCAATGCCATCGATTCCGGAAATGGGCTACCTGTGGTCACCGATGGCCAGTGCCATCACCGCGATGTGGGTCAACGATCAAACGCCCAAGCAGGTACTTGATCACGCTAAAGCGATCATTGAAGAGCAGATCGCGTTTCAGGAGTAGTTATGTTGTTGTCGCAAACCATCAAAGCACCGAAAGTGTCGACCTCGTGGATTCTCATGGGCTCAACACAACTGGCGCACAAACATTGGGTGACTGGCGGGGTTTTCCTCGCCATCCAATGCCTGTTTCTACTCTACTTGCCGGATTTAGCGGCCGCACTCAAGGGCTTAGTATCACTGGGGGACGTGGCGCAAACTCGCCAAGGGTTTAAAGTGATTCAAGGGGACAACTCCATCTTTATGCTGGTGGAAGGGGTCATTGCCCTGCTGTTTCTTTTCTTAGCAATTGCCGCCTACGTGGTTAACGTACGTCAGGCGCAAGAGTGTCAGCCATGCCGTTTGAGCGTGCGCCAGCAACTTAAAGCCATCTACGACGACAAATTCGCTTTTATCGTGTTGTCACCAGCGTTTATCGCCAGCATCGCTTTCATCATCATGCCGATTGCGATCACCGTGTTGGTCTCGTTCACCAACTACTCAGCGCCGCACCATATTCCACCGAAAAATCTGGTCGATTGGGTCGGTTTTAAAAACTTTCTCACTCTGTTTGAGCTGAGAATCTGGTCGAGCACCTTCGTCGGTGTCGCCACTTGGACGGTCATCTGGGCGATTGCTGCGACCATTTGCACTTGCGGTTTTGGTTTTATCCTCGCGCTGGCGCTGGAAAATCGCAACATCAAAGCGAAAAAGCTATGGCGTTTTGTGTTTATTTTGCCCTATGCCATTCCTGCGTTCGTGACACTGCTGATGTTCCGCCTGCTACTCAACGGTATTGGCCCAGTCAATGCCACACTCAATGCTTGGGGCTTTGAGTCGGTCGCTTTTCTCTCGGATCCACACTTAGCCAAGCTGACCGTGATTGCGGTGAGTGTTTGGGTCGGCGCGCCCTACTTTATGCTGCTGATTTCCGGCGCGTTGACCAATATTCCACGCGATCTGTATGAAGCGAGTGAAGTCGACGGCGCCAGCAAATTCCAGCAATTTCGCGAAATCACCCTGCCGATGGTGTTGCATCAAGTCGCACCGTCGTTAGTGATGACCTTTGCCCACAACTTCAACAACTTCGGTGCGATTTTCTTGCTCACCGAAGGCGGGCCAATTAATCCGGAATACCGTTTTGCAGGTCATACCGACATTTTGATCACTTGGATTTACAAACTGACACTCGACTTCCAGCAGTACCAAATCGCTTCGGTGATTTCGATTGTGATCTTCTTATTCCTGTCGGTGATTGCTATCTGGCAATTCCGCCGCATGAAATCCTTTAAAGACGATGTGGGGATGTAACTATGAGTCGTGTATTAGAAAAGCTGGGGACCGTAATCGTCTATTTGTTCCTCGCCGTCAACGCCATCCTGGTGCTTGGTCCGGTACTGTGGACAGTGCTGGCTTCGTTTAAACCGGGCAACAACCTGTTCAGTTCCTCGTTCGGTGAGTTCGCTTTCACCCTCGACCACTACAAAGCACTGTTTACCGATACCCCGTATTTGGAGTGGTACAAAAACACCTTTTTGCTCGCAACGGCTAACATGCTGATCTCGCTGGTGATTGTCACCATGACGGCGTTTGTGTTCTCGCGCTACCGCTTTCAGGGCAAACGTAACGTGTTGATGAGCATTTTGGTATTGCAGATGTTCCCGGCCTTTCTCTCGATGACGGCGATATACATTCTGCTGTCAAAAATGGGCTTGATTGATACCTACATCGGCTTGCTGTTTGTCTACGTGACGGGCTCTCTGCCGTTTATGACTTGGCTGGTGAAAGGCTACTTTGACGCCATTCCCACCTCGCTGGATGAAGCGGCGAAAATCGACGGCGCCGGGCACATGACCATCTTCCTTGAGATCATTTTGCCACTCGCCAAACCGATCTTAGTGTTTGTCGCCTTGGTCTCTTTTACCGGCCCTTGGATGGATTTCATCCTGCCGACGCTGATTTTACGCAGCGAAGAGAAGATGACTTTAGCCATCGGCATCTTCAGTTGGATCACCTCCAACTCAGCGGAAAACTTCACCCTGTTTGCCGCTGGCTCGCTACTGGTCGCCGTACCGATCACCTTGCTGTTTGTCGCCACACAAAAACACATCACAACTGGCTTAGTCAGTGGCGCAGTAAAAGAATAAATATCAGGAACCTTTATGATTACTAGAAGCTCATTAACTCACTTGGCGAAAAGTGCGGACAGTTACGCCTACGACAACGACACTTTGCACATTCGCTTTCGCAGTGCCAAAGGCGAAGTTGACCGCGTGACGCTGTGGATCGGCGACCCCTACACCTGGGCCGAAGGCGGCCTAGACGGCGGAAATTTAGGCGGCAGCGACGCGCACGGCTGGACCGGCGGAACTGAAGTGCCGATGCAGTTAGAAGGACAAAGCGAACATCATGATCACTGGTTCGCCCCATTCGTGCCACCGAAAAAACGCACCCGCTACGGCTTTATTTTGCATGGCAAAGCGGGCGAGAAACTGCTGTTTGGCGAAAAACGTTGTGTGGACATTCAAGACGAGCGCACAGCCGAAATTGAACTGAGCAACTTAAGCAATTTTTTCTGCTTTCCTTACATCAACCCTAAAGATGTGTTGAAAACCCCAACGTGGGTGCGCAGCACCATCTGGTATCAGATTTTCCCGGAGCGCTTTTACAACGGCCGTGCGGAGATCTCGCCTGCCAATGTACAGCCGTGGGGCAGCACGCCCACCAGCGACAACTTCATGGGCGGCGATCTGTGGGGCGTGATTGAAAAGCTCGATTACTTGCAAGAACTCGGGGTCAATGGCCTCTATTTCTGCCCAATTTTCACCGCCAACGCCAACCACAAATACGACACGGTCGATTACTACAACGTCGACCCGCATTTTGGCGGCAACGAAGCCTTCCGTGCTTTGGTTCAAGAAGCGCACCGCCGTGGCATGAAGGTAATGTTAGACGCGGTATTTAACCACATCGGCCATCAATCCCCGCTGTGGTTGGATGTGGTGGAAAAAGGCGCCGAGTCTCGCTACGCCGATTGGTTCTGGATCAAGCAGTTTCCGGTTTATCCAGATAAGCCCAAATCGGAGTGGGACTTTAGCAACCTCAATTACGAAACGTTCGGCAATGTGGCGGAGATGCCCAAACTCAACACTGAAAACCCAGAGTGCCGCGCCTACCTGTTGGATGTGGCGCGCCATTGGGTGCAAGAGTTTGATATCGACGGCTGGCGTTTAGACGTAGCCAACGAGGTCGACCACGAGTTCTGGCGTGATTTCCGCCGTTTGGTCAAAGGCATCAAGCCCGATTGCTACATTTTGGGCGAGATCTGGCACGAAGGCATGCCGTGGCTGCGCGGTGATCAATACGACTCGCTGATGAACTATCCGCTGACACAGGCGATCACCGACTTCTTTGCCCTTGGCAACGACGACAAAACCAGCTTCATCAATGCGGTTACGCGCTCTTACCTTGCTTACCCGCGTAACGTCAATGAGGCGATGTTTAATCTGCTGGAAAGCCACGACACCACGCGCCTTTTGAGCCTGTGTGGCAACGACAAACGCAAAGCGAAACTGGCGTATCTATTTATGTTCACCCAAGTGGGCTCTCCGTGTATCTACTACGGCGGCGAAGTGGGCATGGACGGGCAAAAAGGCATGGGCCTTGAGCTAAACCGCAAATGCATGATTTGGGATGAGCAGCAGCAAGATCTCGAGTTCAAAGCCTTTATGCAAAAGCTGATTCGACTTCGCCAAGCCTACCCAGAGTGCAACCAGCCTTACTTAGAGTGGATCGAGGTGGAGCATCCACACGTGGTGGCTTTTCGCAAAGGCGCACTGCAAGTGGTGCTCAACAATAGCGACAGTGAAGCGCGCTGTCTTGTCAACGGCGCGGAGCTTGCTTTGCCCGAGTTTGGCTTTGAGCTGCGTGATCTCACCACTGCGGAAGTGCTATGAAGCTGGGTCTTTCTGTCGATTCAGAATGGATCTGGGGGGTGCTCATCGATAACGATGGGCAGCCCCGTTATCGCAATCAGCTCAAAACGCCACTCAGCGCGCAACAAACCGCTGAAGTCATCACCAGCGTGGCGCTGAGCATGCAGCGCATGTTTGGCCCACTCACACTGGTCGGTATCAATCTTATGCCCGATTGCTGGCAAGGCGCACTCTCCAATGCCAAAGAGGTCTTGACCGATTGGCTGACAACGCATCTCTCGGTGCCCTGCCAGTTGTTTAATCCAGCGGTGATCGCCTTAGCGCAAATTCCAAGCCTGCCGCAAGGCAACGTTTTAAGCGCGGTATTGGATGACGGCTGCGAGCTGTACGTTACCGATCAACTTTGTCGGCGCGAACCGTATCGCCACGTGCTCGATTTAGGCTGGGCGCACAAACCGCTCAAAGGGTATCAAAGCTTAATTGACGGGCTGACACCACTGTGCAACTGCGGCAGTGATGAGTGCATTCGTCAATATTTGTCACGCAAGGGGATTGAGCGCCAATATCATCAACTCTCTTTGCAACATCGCACCGCGCGCGACATCGTCTTCGGGGTCGATGACAACCACGCTTGGTCAACGCGCATTTATCGTATCTGGGTCGATCAGCTCGCCAGATCGCTCTCCGATGCGGTGTTTCGCTTCCAACCTAAGCTGCTGGTTTTAAGTGGTAGCTTGATCCTGCACCCTGATCTCGCCTTAACGCTCAAAAGCACCTTAAGCCGCTACTGCCAATTTGACGCCCTGCCGGAAATTTTATGTCTGCACAACGATGAGTATCGTTTTGCCGAGGGAGCCGTCTCGATGTGCACCGTAAATTGTGCACAACCATCTACATTCACTGCATGAGGAGTGGTAACCTTGACAGGAAAATTCGCGTGAATCATTACCGAGGAACCCCCGTGACCGAGCTGGTAACAAAACTGATGGACTTTGGCTTTACCAAGACCGATGCCTTGGTTTATATCAATTTACTCAAAAATGGCCGCGCCAGCGGTTATAAAATTGCCAAAGAGATTTCGCTCTCTCGCTCATCTGTCTATTCATCGATTGATAACTTGTACAAAAATGGCTGCATCTTTATGTCCGATGGCGAGACCAAAGAGTACGAGGCCAAATCACCCGATTTGATTTTTAGCCAGATTGAGAAAAAAACCATAGAGAACATTCAGATCCTGAAAAAAGAGCTCTCACGCATGATGCTTCAGGAAGAGAAAGAGTTTATCTATAACGTCTCTGGTTTTGAAAATCTGCTGCAAAAAGCGCGCGAGATGCTGAATTTGGCGCAGATCGAAGTCTATCTCAATACTGATTTTCATCTCGACCTACTCGCCGATGAGATCTGCCACGCGATTGAACGCGGAGTGCGCGTCATTGTTTTCTCTTTCAATCGTTTAACCTTGCCGCATCCGAAAGTCGAGCACTATTCGCGCTCCGATAGCTTAGAACAACGTTATCCTTCACACCGCTTCATGCTGGTGGTGGACATGAAACAAGCGATGATGTTTTCACATCGCGAGGAGACGCAAGGGCTATTTTCCAACAACCGTTTGATGGTCAAAATGATGGCCGAACATATCCACAGTGATATCTATCTCACTGAGTATGAAAAGCTAGCGCCGGAAAAGCGCTGTCGTATTGCCACCGTGCACGAGCTCGAAAACAATATGGTGGTGGATGATCGCTTAACCTTACAAGCACAAAGCAAAGCCTAGGCAAGAAAAGTGCGGCGGGAAACGGATGTTCCGTCAATGGCGAATAGGGCAAAAAGCGTCCAAACCAAAACGCAGATAAAAAAAGAGCCAAGCGCAAAAAGGTGCGATTGGCTTATGTATGGTGTGAACAATAGATATTCACTAACAACGTCAGTTGGCTAGGTGACCCTCGGCTTAATAAGGGTCGAAAGAGATTATGCATGATTCATGCCAAGATTAAAAGCTCTATTTTTGGCTAAATATCTCATATTCTTCTCATCGATCGATTTTCTATTGCATTTTGCAATTTCATTTTGCAAACAACCACGCAAATAGCCATATGCTTATCAGGGTGATTACTTTTCACCCAACTCCTGCCACTTCCGCTGCATAAGAAGATCACGGCGGCGCGATTCAAAGCGATTGCATACTTTTTTACCTTGAATCTGGTTATACTCCTCCACTCTGTTTTCTGACGGTTTATGAGCCATGAATTATTTATCCACGTTTCTCAAAGGGCTGGCCATGGGCGCCGCCGATGTGGTCCCGGGCGTTTCTGGGGGTACCATCGCTTTTATCACTGGTATTTACGACACCCTACTTGAAAGTATTCGCCGCATTAACCCGAGCATTTTTCGTTTATGGAAAGCCCAAGGCTTTAAAGCCGCTTTTAAGCACATCAACGGGTTTTTCCTCATAGCGCTGTTTGGCGGCGTACTGACCAGTATTGCTACACTGGCGAAGCTGATTACTTGGATGCTGGCCAATCATCCGATCCCGATTTGGTCGTTCTTTTTTGGCCTGATCCTTGTGTCGGTGTACCACATTCTCAGACAAGTTGAGCGCAAAGATGTAGCGCGCTTTGCTCTGCTCTTGTTCGGCATCGTTTTCGCCTACAGCATCACAGTGCTCAAACCACTGTACCTCGAACCGACGTCGCTCAATGTCCTGTTAGCAGGCGCGATTGCCATCTGCGCGATGATCTTACCGGGCATTTCTGGCAGCTTTATTTTGCTGCTGATCGGCATGTACGCGCCCGTGCTCGGCGCGGTCAAAAACGTGCAGTTTGATATCCTCGGCCTGTTTCTCATCGGATGTGTCGCGGGTTTGCTGACGTTTTCTCATGTGCTCTCTTGGCTGTTACGCCGCTTTCGCGATTTCACCTTGATGTTTCTCACCGGATTGATGATCGGCACACTACCGAAAATTTGGCCATGGAAAGAGACCATCAGTTGGCGCCTCAACTCCAAAGGCGAGCAAGTGCCTCTGGTGCAACACAATCTCTCTCCGTTCGAGTTTGAAAGCCTGACCTCGCAACCTTCGCAGTTAGGCTTGGCCATCGTCATGGCCTTGCTGGCGTTTGCCTTGGTACTGGGGCTGGAGAAGTTTGCCGAAGCCAATCAAAAAACGCATTAACACTTAGCGCACGCTATGGCACTGACGCCAATTTTGCCCTGTTTGAATAGAAAAACCCCACCGAATTTGGTGGGGTTTGTTTTTAGGCTGATAGAATGAGTGAAGCGTTAGTTACGCAGCTTCTCAAACACCGCCACAGACCACGCAGGTACAGAGAGTTTACCCTCGGTCACTGACGCCACTTGAGCTTGGTTTTTCGCCAAAGAATCATTGCCAGCGGCAGCTTGAATGGCATGCAGGCTGTAACCTGTCGCATCAAAGTGAGCGAAGCTGCTCAATGCGCTTGGTGAAGCGTTGACCACCACCACTAAACCATCACGAGTTGCATCCACTTTCGCGTCGTACAGCTCACCGCTGTTATCCACGCTCATCACAATCAGACCCGGGGTTTGATCCGCGCCAGTGTTGTGGAACTTAACTCGTTTGATGATTTCGCTGCCTTTGCCTAAGGTCAACAAGCCAGATGATGCACGCAGCGCCGCCAGTTCATTGAAGAACTTGTCCATGTTGCCAATGTCTGTTGCGGTTGGCATGGCGCGATCACTCGACCCTGTGATGACATCGCTAATAATGCCCCAGTTACTGCCATCTTTATCTTCACGTGGCAAGCCAACATTCCAGTTGTTGTCTTGTTTGGTGAAATCAACACGGTTGTACCAGTCACCCGAATCGTACGAGTCGCGCTGCATCGATTTAGAACGAAGCAGCTCACTACCCATGTGGATAAATGGCACGCCTTGGCCCAGCATCGCCGTTGACAGGCTGACCGCCTGCATGCGAGTACGATCAGCAGACGTCACGTCGTACGCAATCTTGTACTGGTTGTTGTCCCACAATGTTTGGTTGTCATGCTTAGAGACGTAGTTTTGAATTTCCCACGCATCTTGCGCGTAACCAGCCGGTTGGCCGTTGTAGTCCAGCTCACCACCTGTAATCGCTTTGCCTGTGCTGTCGGTAAATGGGAAATCTTTCAGGTTACCCGCCATACCAAGGCGAGTGAGATCCGCCAAGTGCAGCGCAGTTTTCTTCAATTCAGCGGTTTGGGTATTTTTGTCATTCACTTGTACGTAAATACCATTACCAAAACCTTGGTTCGAACGCAGGGTCGCTTCACCATCGAATGGGCCACCACCGCGAACGGCATCGCGCAGACGGTCAGAGAAAGAGCCGATGCCCGTGCCGCCCAAGTTCGGCTGCGTCGCTTGCTTAAACATGCGATCATTACCTACTTCACCAAAGTTCCACCCTTCACCGTAGAAGTAAACGTGTGGATCGACCGCTTGCGCCACCGCGAGGGTTTGCTGCATTTGCGCCAGTGGGTGATGTCCCATCAAATCCCAGCGGAAAGCATCAATCTTGTACTCTTTCACCCAAGTGGCGATCGAATCGTCGATCAATTTGCCGAACATTTTGTTCTCAGGAGCGGTGTTTGAACAACAAGTTGATTGCTCAACCGCACCAGAGAATTCGTTCAAGCGCTGGTAGTACCAAGGCACAATGCGATCCAACACCGACTTGGAAGAGACGCCCGATTCGTTGGTGTGGTTGTACACCACATCCATCACGACGTTCATACCGACATCCTGTTTCACCGCCATCACCATCTCACGGAACTCTTTGATGCGCGTCATGCCCTCGGCGTCAGAGGAGTAAGAGCCTTCTGGCACCGTGTAGTGGTATGGATCGTACCCCCAGTTGAAGGAGTCAACATTACGAACATGGCTGTTGAGGCGCTGAACTACCGCATTGTCTTTACTGTCGGCCTTTGACAGAGTGTCAAACACCGCGGCGATGGTTTCATCTCCAGCGCAATAGCTGCCAAAGTCTTTGTCATCTTTCACGCTAGCGTCGAGTTCACACAATTTGGCGAACTTAGCGTTGATGTCGGCCACTTTGCTTGGATCTTCGTTGATGGTCGCGATGTCAAAGGTAGGCAACAGGTGCAAATGAGTAACGCCTGATTTCGCCAGATTCTTCAAATGCTCAACCGGCGCGCTGCCACTTTGAGTAAAGGCTTTGTATTTGCCACGGTTCGCTTCAATGGTTGAACTGTCTAGCGCTGAGAAGTCACGAATGTGTGCTTCGTACAAGACAAAGCTGGCTGGGTTATCTTGCGCGTGCGGCGCGGCAAGCGCATCCCAACCCGACGGTTTCAGCTCGGCATTTTCCAGATCCACCACTTGGCTGTATTCCGAGTTCATCGACAAGCTCAATGAATACGGGTCGGTCACTTGATAGGTTTCCACTTTGTCGGTTGCAGGGTGGTAAACCGTCACTTCGTAGCGGTAGAAATCACCATGTTTTAACGCTGTGTTTTCTGCTACCCAAGCACCACTAGTGGCGTCAAAGCTCATTGCAATTGCACTTTGCGCCTGTTTATCCGCGCTGTAAGGGATCAGTTTGACACTTTGCGCGGTCGGAGCCCACAAACGGAACGTGGTGCTGCTGTCTTGGTTGATGATCGCGCCATAACTTAGCTTGGTCGCGCTATCCGCGTACAATGCGTCCAGTGCGCTGGCAGGCTGAACTTCGGTCGCTTTGATAACACCTGTCGCGTCACTTGCCACCACCATTAGTTGACCTTTCAACAGATCTTTCAGCGCGAGACCTTCGCCGCTAAAGTCCATCTCAAAGCCAATAAAGTCATTTTTCAAATGAGGTTTAACGCTGGCCCAATCACCGCTTGCCACTTTGCTTGAGGTCACCTGTTTGGTGGCACCTGTGACTTTTTTCGTCGCGCTGTCAAACGCGAGTTCGCCGCTTTGTGAATAGTAGAGCGTGACGCTGGTTGCGTCTTTGGCATTGACTAGGATGACTTTATCATCGGCAAAAATCGCGCTCGCACCCGCCAGTTCCACTTGTGCAACGGGTTTTTGCGCCAAAGCGCTGTAGTAAACCTTGTCGGTGCCTTTGAAAACAAACGCCACCTTGCCAATCGCTGTGGTTTTATCAAACTCAAACTTCAAGTTCGCGGTTTGGTAATCGCCATTCGATTTGTTGTTTGGAATGATATTGAGACAACTGTCGGTACCGGTGACAGGCAAGTCCCAATAAGGGCCATACACTTCACTCACACCCGTAGGTTCAAGGCCCGGCCAGTCGGTATTGGCTGCTCCATAGTTTTTACATGTGTCGTCATTCCACACATGCAGGCGGAACGCACTTTGGTCGCCATCTGGCGTGTTCATGTAAACGCGCGCCGTGTTTGCAGGAATGTCCGAGGTCGGGATCAGCTCAGGATAAACCGCCTTGACGCCTTCTTGGGTAAATACCGCGTTGTTTTTGTCTGTTTGCGTCAGATCGAGTTTGGCATCGAAGTCGCCCAACGGTTTGTTACCATCGATGCGCGGAATAAAGTTGATACACTGGGTTGCATCTTCACGGACGTCGAGCTCCCAGTAAACGCCGAGCTTATCGTCCACCCCTTTTGGCGCCATGCCCGTTCCCCAGTCGTTAGCATTGGGATCGGTTTCGGCGTAGCTATTGCAGCTGTCATTATTCCATACATACAGCGACGCTTTATCGTAAGCAGAGGCGTCGGCCGCTGCCACTGCGCTATTCGCTTTGTAGTAAACACGCGCCGTTTTGCTGGGATCCGGTTGTTGCGGTGTGCCGTTGTCGCTGCTGGAAGAATTACAGCCAACCACGAGCGATGTGGCTAACAGAGGTAAAATGGCTTTCGCCACCATTGATAAATTAAAAGGTTGTATGTTCACGTTCTATATCCATATGCGTAATTATAAAAAGCCCAGTTATGCTAAGAATTTCGTTTGCCAGCAAAATGTGAGAAGACTCAGTAAAGATTTTTGTCGTTAATAATTAATGCAATGCGGGTATCGAGATCACGGAAAGTAGAAGGAGAGGTCGTGAATTGCTGCACATTTTTAGGGCGTAGAAAGGGGGAGGAATAGGCACTTTTGTGAGCTAGGTACGGAGGATGCCATTCTGCATAACATTTCGCCACTCTCACCCAGTGCGGGTCAAATCACATATTTCATTGATGTTAATTTTCGAATAAAAATAACCTTCCTGTAGCTCACGAAAAAAGCGCATTCAGTACCCAAATAAAAAAACAATATCGAACAAAACAATATGGATGAAAGGAAAACAGGGAAACAAAAGAGATTAAGCGAGAATGAAAGAAGGGCACAGGTTATCAAGCCCTCCCCAAACCAGCGTCTGGGGAAGGCTAAGGCTTGTGATTACAGCGCCATATCGATGGTGATGTAGTAAGAGCGACCGATCTCACTTTCCTGATAATCTTGGCTTTCCGCTTGAAGATTTTTGTCTAGGAAGTTGGTGACGCCTGCTTTTACCGTCCAATCATGATTGATGCGGTAGCTGGCACCGAGATTGGCGATCACATACGGGTCAAACCAGATGTTCTCACCGAGGCTATAACTGTAGCCCCACTGTTTCCCCGTGTAATTGGCTGAAGTAAACAGAGTGAGATCCGTGCTTACGTCCCAGTTCAGCGTAATGTTCGCCAACCATGACGGCACGTTTTCCAAATCCAGCCCCGTCGCTTTCACTTCGGTTTTTGTGTATGTGGCATTCGCGTTGAGATAGAGGGTATCGCTGATATCCAGATCGCCTTCCAGCTCTAAGCCTTTCGACTCAACATCGTCTTTAATGTTCTGGTAGGTAATAAAGCCCGTAGCACGTGTTGAGGTGTCTCGGTCAATCATATTTTCAATCTGGTTTGCAAACACCGTGCCCTGAACAAACCAGCTATCACCGCGGTAACTAGAGGTGAATTCGACGGTTTTTGAGCTCTCTGGCTTGAGATCGGGATTGCCCGTCAGGTAGCAAGCACCGCCACAGCTGACCAGAGTGAACTCTTTCGATGATTGGTAAATAGAAGGCGTTTTAAACCCTTCCGCATAGCCCCCTTTGAGCGTCAAACGATCGCTTGGGGTATACACTAAATACGCTCTTGGGGTGAAATCACTGCCAAAATTGTTGTTGTGGGTTAAGCGGCCACTCAGCGTTGCTGATAAGGAATCACTCAAAGTTATCTGATCTTGCAAGAACAGCGCATTTTGCGTCAGCGATTGGCTGTCATTGTAATCTCGGTCGATGTCGATTGAGGAGTAAAGAACATCAAAGCCAGTGGTAATCAGTTGTCCATCGATGGCCGTGATGCCAAACTTAGCATCCAGTGAGTGGTTTTGCTGTTTCGCATTGGCAACCGCTAGCAGAGGGTGCGTGTTGTCATCATGGATTTTCGAGTTTTCGTACAAATAGTTGATGTTGTTATTGCCCCAACTCCACTCTCCTTGATGGCCCAACGAGGTGGTGTATTTTTTACCGTTGGTGATGTCATCATCCGCCGAACTGTTTCTGTCGGTATCGGGATAGGTACGCTTATCTTCCAGATAGCTGATATCCCAAAGGATTTTGTTGTTTTCATTCACAAGCCAAGTCAATGCCGCTTGGATACCTTTACGTTCCTGCTCTGCGTTACCGGAGAAGTTATTCCCAGCATGCACATCGTCAGGGAACCAAGCATCTTGCTGGCTCACTTCTGCTGCCACAGAGTAGAGCAGTTTGTCAGGCAGTGCGCTCCCACTGACCCAAACGTTGCCTTTGGTCATAGCGCCATCCCCCTC
Source organism: Vibrio cidicii (assembly GCF_009665415.1). Classification (NCBI taxonomy): domain Bacteria; kingdom Pseudomonadati; phylum Pseudomonadota; class Gammaproteobacteria; order Vibrionales; family Vibrionaceae; genus Vibrio; species Vibrio cidicii. The sequence continues at coordinate 121,063 of NZ_CP035922.1, forward strand.
TTCAGGGTGCGAATAAGAGAGACTGGCGTTAATGCGCGTCTCTTCCGTTGGCTGCTTGAGGATAACGTTCACTACCCCGCCGAGCGCATCACTGCCATAAAGCGACGACATCGGCCCGCGGATCACTTCAATACGATCAATGGCGCTAATCGGAATGCTGGAGAAATCAAACCCGGCACCGCGTACCATCGTCTCACCGGAATTGATACGACGGCCATTGACCAGCAACAAGGTAAAGTTGTCCCGTGCGGTATTGTTGTTCTTCAAACCACGAATAATGATATTCGGCTCGCTACCAGAACTGCGCACCACATGCACACCGGGGACACTTTCAAGCGCGCTGGCCACATCATTCACTGGCGTGCGGTTGAGATCCTCACTGGTGATCACGCTGATGGTCGCTGGCGCTTCGCGCAACGAGGTTTGGTTGGTGGTCGCGGTCACCACCATAACATCCACGTCAGAACTTTGCGTTGTATCCGCCAAAACAGGGAGGGAGAAAACCGCCAACGTAATTGCGTAACTGAGTGCTGATTTTTTCATTCTCTTTTTCATTCCTTTTTATCCTGGTTAAAAAACTGGGCTAAACCTTGAGCCAACATAACGCGCCAACTGAAGTAATCATGACCACCAGCTACCTGTTCAAAGACCACGGAGTAACCTTTCTCTTTCAGTACTTTGTGCAGTTTTTGGTTGGTTTTCAGTATATTTGCCGAATCCGGGCTAACTTCGAACACACCCGCGTTCATGTAAATGTCGACATCTTTGCGCTCGCTAAGCGCAAACTGCTGTGTCAACCACTCGCCGCTGTGTGGGTTTTCTCCCCACCAAAACGAACCAGACTGACTGAGCACCTTGCCAAAGGCATCGGGGCGGTGAAAAGCAATTGCCATCGAGGCCAAGCCACCAAAACTTGAGCCGGAAAGAATGGTCTCTTCCGCCTTGGGGCAAATTCCATGTGCCTGACATAGCCAAGGCTTGAACTCGTCGGCCATAAAATCGGCAAAGCGAGCGTTGGGAGTCAGCTCTTTCGCACGTAAGCTGGGCAACGGATTATTGATAAACACCGCACGCAGTGGCGGTATTTTTTTCTGCGCAATTAAGTTGTCCAACGTCATCGGGACAGAGGCGCGACCCAGATACGCATCCCCATCGAACAAAATAAGCAGCGGCGAAGCTGGTGTCACCGCATAGCGAGCATGGGGTTGATAGAGGTGGATGGTGCGGCGATTGTTCAGCATCGCACTGTCGTAGTGAAACGTCGTCACTTGGCCGGATAGATTGCCCTGTGGCCGGGTTATCTCATCGCTCAACGCCTTCGGTAAGGTCACGGTGGAAGCGGCAGAAAACAGCGTATCGTCTTGCGCAAAAAGCGCGTTGTGGTTAAGGGGATCGGGCCCTGCCGTTGCCAGCACTGCGCGGCGCTGCTCTCGCCACGCCTCCAGAGAATCGTCACTCACAATTTGTGGCACATTAGGCGCTAAACGATAAGAAAGGCGCGTTTGTGCTGGCACCACATAGCTTTTATACCAGATGGTGCTATTGGCCAGACGGGCTAAGTGAACATGGCCATCGTACGGACTGCCGAGCAAACGAACGTTGTCTGCTTCACCGCGCCAAAGAAATGTGAGGAGCATTTGCCCATCATCAATCGGCTCGATCAGTGGGGTCCCAACTTGTTCTATTCGCTGCCAGAAGAGTGACTCGGCATCGACGTTGCTGGCCACAATCGCATCGTGCGTCTGCTGAAGCAGCGGGCTGAGCAGCGGATGTTGTGGTAATACACGTTGATCAGACTTTAGGGCCAGCTTGTTCAAATTAAGCGAAATGTGAGCATTTTGCTGCGCAAAAGGCTGAATCTCTATCTGATAGCGCCCTGCCTTATCCGCCAGCCAGAAGATTTCTGCTTCTTTCTGCCCAGAGCGGAGCAGTTGTTTCACCACTTGACCTTGCTGATCGACAATCAAAGCGGACTGTAACGGTGCATCACTAGAGAGTGTGCCACGAAAATAGGTTTGCGACTCAGTGAGCAAAGGCTGGAGCGTGGTTTGCTCGATGTCAAACTCTTTCTGCCACGTTTGAGGCACTGGTGACGTGGCTGAAAGCGCTAGCATAAATACCGGGGACAACACAACGACCCTCCTTAATGCAAATAATAACAATTATCATTTGTGTTTTTGCGCATTATACGGATTTGTTTAATTAGGTAAAGTGATGTTTTCGAGTGGTTTTATTCGCGGATCTGCTGTCGGGGGATGAAAAGTATTAGGACGAGGTAAAAAAATCCCCGAGCATAGCCCGGGGATGAAAGGTTTGATCAAAGTGGCATCAAATGCCACTCAGAGCATATTGCGCAGATTAACGCTGTGCTTTTTGTGCTTCTGATTCACACACTGCAGCCGTAAAGACCACGTCAGTTGAGCTGTTAAGCGCCGTTTCCGCCGAGTCTTGGATAACACCGATGATAAAGCCAACCGCAACCACTTGCATCGCGATGTCGTTGGAAATCCCGAACAGACCACACGCCAGCGGGATCAAAAGCAGCGAACCACCAGCCACACCAGAGGCGCCACAAGCCGACACCGCAGCCACAACGCTGAGCAGAATCGCGGTCATTAGATCCACTTCGATACCCATGGTGTGTACCGCAGCCAGAGTCAGTGTTGTGATGGTAATAGCAGCGCCTGCCATGTTGATGGTCGCGCCTAGTGGAATCGATACCGAGTAGGTGTCTTCATCCAGTTTTAGCTTCTCACACAGAGCCATATTGACTGGAATGTTAGCCGCACTTGAACGGGTAAAGAACGCCGTTACGCCACTTTCACGCAGACACTGGAACACCAACGGATATGGGTTTTGTTTGGTTTTTACGTAAACCATCGCAGGGTTAACCACCAGTGCGATGATCGCCATCGCGCTCAGCAGTACCACTAACAGGTGTGCGTAACCGGCTAGCGCGTCAAAGCCTGTGGTCGCAAAAGTAGACGCAACGAGGCCGAAAATACCGAATGGTGCCAAACGGATGATGAAACGCACGATGTGTGAAACGCTGTGGCTGAGATCTTCAAACACCGCTTTCGTGGTTGCTGAGGCATGATGCAACGCCAAGCCAAGGCCCACACCCCAAGCCAAAATACCAATGTAGTTGGCATTGGTTAGCGCATTAACTGGGTTATCCACCAGTTTGAAGAGCAGGGTTTTAAGTACTTCCATAATGCCTTGCGGTGGGTTTGCCCCTTCCGCGCCTGTCACTAAGGTCAGTGTTGTTGGGAACATGAAGCTCAAGACAACGGCTGTCAGAGCGGCAAAAAAGGTTCCCGCCAGATACATCACCACGATTGGGCGCATATGGGTATGCTGATTTTTCTTTTGATTGGCGATGGAAGCGGCGACAAGGATAAAGACCAAAATTGGGGCGATCGCTTTCAACGCACCGACGAATAAGCTCCCAAGTAAGCCAACACTTTCAGCTGAACTTGGTGAGACGACGGCGAGTGAGATCCCGAGGATGATACCGACTAGGATCTGTAGCACGAGGTTGCCACGGGCAAATCGCGCTATAAGACTGTTATGTTGCATACATCATTCCTGCATTTATCAGAATTATGGTGGTTTGATTATTCATTCTATAGAACTAAGCGAAATCCAGCATAGTTGTGCTGAATAGCATCTATAGTAGCGGGGGAATATTTTGTGTCTAGTTTTAGTTTGTTTCTGGGCTGATTGTGTGTTCAAAGTTGTGATGGATGGTGAAAAATGTTGTAGAGTTGTTATAAACAAGAGAAAGAAGAATAAAATAATAGCCAAAGCAGTTTTGATAACCACTTTGGCTACAACAAGATGCGTTGTCAGTTAACTCAATAAGGCGCTTTTAATTTTTGCTTATCACTGAGTACGTTACGATGCATTTTTCCTATTTGCTTCAATCGATTCCTTTGCTCAGCGAAGGTTGACGCATTGTAGGCCTGCTCTTTTTGCAGTTTGAGGTAGTTTTGATAGCGTCTTAGCTCTAATGTGCCATTTTCTATCGCTTTTTGTACCGCACAACCCGGCTCTTGCTGGTGTCGACAATCACTAAAACGGCAACGCTCTGCCAAGCTTTCGATTTCGGCAAAAGTCTCACTGACCCCCTCACCACAATCAGCCAGCTGCAGCTCACGCATCCCGGGCGTATCAATAATGATGCCGCCACCGACTATCAGATGCACCGAACGCGCGGTGGTGGTATGTCGTCCTTTGCTGTCGTCTTCACGAATCCCGCCCGTTTGTTGCGTTTCATCACCCAGTAGCGAGTTGGTCAAGGTTGACTTTCCTACCCCGGATGAGCCGAGAAACGCCACAGTGCGGCCCGTCGTGCACCACGGTCTTAACACGTCAACGCTATGGCTATCGAGTGCATTGACCGCTTCAACCAGCAACGTCGCGCTTAACTGCTTCACTTGTTGGATGCGCGCTTCGGCGTCAACACAAAGATCCGCTTTAGTGAGTACCACCACAGGTTCAATGTGCGCTTCCTTGGCGACACTAAGGTAACGCTCAATGCGACTGAGGTTAAAATCATCATTGAGCGAGCAGACGATAAACAGCGTATCGACATTGGCCGCAATCAATTGCTCCTCAACTTTGCTGCCCGCCGCTTTGCGGCTCAATTCACTCTGGCGTTCCAGCAGCCGTTTAAACTGATGCTGCGCATCGACCAACAACCAGTCGCCAACCGTCATTTTGGGCTGTGCATGATGAATGGCTAAATGAAAACTGCCCTGCTCACAAGCCAGTTGATACCCACTACGATGGTGAGCAAGCACACGGCAAATCAGCGTGTCGTCGTAATCGTCTAGTGTCAGTTGTTGTTGAAAAAAAGGTTTCCAGCCAAGTTGAGAAAGTGTTGCTGGCTGAAGTGGATTACTTGTTTTGTTCATTGCGAATCTTCCCGGTGCACAAAAGCACCTGACTAAATCATTAGGATTCAGGGTGTAATTCGTTCGTTACGATAGAATGACCCCGGTTGTACCGGGCAAACAAGAAGGGATGGGGAGAAGTCGCTCGTTGCGATAAATAGGTTTGTGAACGGACTTTCCGTTAACCCAACAATGCCCTTTGAAGTTGGTTAGTGACAATCATCAGAATTCCTCCAGTGTGTTTTAGACAGCGGCAGTATAGGCGCAGCAAAGAAAAAGGAGCGACTGTTGTCGCTCCTTTTTGTGCATACTGTCACATTAATGACTGGCGTGCTTCATGCCTGCCATCACTTTCTTCACTGGTGCGGTGAAGGTTTGTTTCTCACCGCTGGCGAACGTGACTGTCACTTCAATCTCACTGCCCTCTTTCAACTGCTGTGCCAGATCAAACAACATGATGTGCAAACTGCCCGGCTTAAGTTCCGTCTTGCCATTGGCAGGAACCTCAATGCCTTCAATCTGGCGCATCTGCATCACATCGCCTTGTTTGATCACATCATGCAGTTCGACTTTTCCCGCCGCCGGAGTGCTAGCCGCAACAATGGTTTGCGCTTGCGCGCTATTGTTAACCAGTTCGACAAACACTGCGCTGTTGACCGCCCCCGGTGCCATGGCGCGCGCATAAGGATGGTTGAACATAACATCACTGGCGTGTGCGAGCGGGCTAAGCAGCAGTGCGCCAATCATCAAAGCTTTCAGTTTCATTTTATTGTCCTTGTGTGGTGGTTTTAATTGCATCCACAATCGGTGCAGGCGTTAAGGTGTGCGGCACTTTGGTGATCAAGGTACCGTCAGGCTTCAAAAAATAAAAATAGGAGCTATGGTCTAAGGTGTACTTAAGTTGTGAATCTTTCAGCTCGGTTTTACGAAAAATAACCCCATAGCGATTAGCCAGCGATTTGGTGATATCGAGTGGCGCAGACAGACCCTCAATCATGGGGTGGAAGTAGTGGGCGTACTCGGCAGAAGCCTTAGCACCATCTCGCTCAGGGTCGAGAGAGATAAACAGCGGGCGCAACTTGGCTTTGGTGACATCATCCAGTTGATTGAGCGCGCCAGCGAGCATCGCAAGCGAGGTTGGACAAACATCCGGACAGCGAGTGAAACCAAAATAAGCGATGCGAATGCGTGGATCATTCTGGTCAAAAATATCGACTGGTTGCTCGTTTTCACCAAACAAAATTGGCTGCTCGGCACTTGGTGTGGGCTTAGGGGCAACTTTCTGCTGCTGATCAAAATAGCTTTTTACGCCAAAACCTAAAACAAATGCCACTACTAAAATCAGTGACCAATTTCTACTCATCGTTGCATCCTCATCGCGGGGTAAAGGGTATGTTGTCCGTCACTCAGTTCCCCCGCCCAAGTCATTGAGTCGGACGTACACACAGGCAGCACCAACTGGCCCACATAGTGGCCGGGAGAAACTTGCTGCAAAATGTATTTTGGATTGCCCATCTCCATTTCCACCCCCGTTAAGCTCAGTACCAGTTGCGTGGCACTGCTCTGAGGCCAATCAACGGTGAGCGTGGCCGCGGCAAGCGGTTGCAGCGTGTCAACGCTTAGCGTCATGGACGCTTGCTGCTGCTGACAAGGCTCAGTGGACAATAGGCAATAATCGGCAAGATCGACGCTTCTGGGCTTGGCGGAGAAATAGCTGGCAACGTCTTGGGCAAAATACCCACCAGCCAGAGCCAGCATCAGTGCGACGAATTTGAGAAAGTTGTTCATTGGCATTCCGGGAAGATAAACCGTGCCCGCATCCTAGCACAAAATCGCTCAAGGCTCTGTTTAAGCAGTGAAAATTGTGCGTCACTGCCACCACTTTTCTTGGTCGAAAAAGGCGTGTAAAAGCAGAGCAGGAAAGGCTATTTTTGATATAGGGTCGAGAGCAGTTCAGGATTAACACCAAAACCCGTTTTATGCTCTTCAATCACCACTTCGCTGCGAGTTTGAATCACTCCCGGCAAGGTGCCCAGTTTGCTCGACATAAACTCCTGATAGGCTTTCATACTTTTTACTCGCACCTTAATCATGGTGTCGAAGTCACCCGAAAGAGAGTAACACTCTTCGATTTCCGGCATATCCGCCACCGCTTTAGCAAACTTGTCGAAAATAGAAAAACTGGTTTGATCGAGGCGAATATGAATAAACACTTGCACATCCAGCCCCAACTTTTCCGCATTGAGCTCAGCATGATAGCCTTTGATGTAGCCCTCTTTTTCTAGGCGTTTAACCCGCTCAGAACAAGGTGAGGTGGTGAGGTTGACTATTTTCGCCAGCTCTACCACGGGCAGACGCCCCTTCAGATGCAGTATCCGCAATATGTGTAAGTCGATGCGATCGAGTTGGTAACCTGGCATCTTTGAGTCCTTTTCTCTTTTTTGTCAGTGTAATCGCCCAGCGCTTTGATCAGCAACCGTCGGCGCCACGGTTTCACATGCCGATTAAAAATAATCCATGCAAAAAGCCCAAGCGAGAAGCTTAGGCTAGTAAGTGGCAAAGTATCGGTACGAATTTAAATATGCTGCACAACCGAGGGTGCGGGGATCTTCTTCACTGGCGCGATGTTTTTCTGATTGCAGTAGCGGCAGAAATGCTGCGGCTCCATTTCGTAGTAGTGCTCACCCGAGACGAATTTGGCCATCAGTTGCGTAAAGCTCAAGATCCTTCCGGTAAAACTTTCTACTGGCTGTGACTCACAACGACACATGATAACCTTGTGCGCGGTTGTCTTTTTACAAGCTGAGCAGTAAATTTCCGGCATGACCTTTCCTCCGATGTCCGACCACTAGTTAATGAAAGTGGCCTATTTTGTGCAAAAATTTCCCACATGAAAAAAGATACTTTTAATTTTTGTGGTACAGATTCAATATTTATTGTTGATTTTATCGAAAGTGAGAAGCGTATCGGTAAGTTATGATCGTCAGCGCTCACTTTGTTACGCAGCGAGTATAACGTTCAACGTACTGCTTGTGTTAAGAGCATGACAAAATAGCGACAACTTAGTTATTTTCTTTCAACAAGCAAAAACCCCGCACAGCGAACTGAGCGGGGTTTGACTATTTACAATGTAAATCGAGCGACAGCTTAGTCGAGCTCAACCAGTTTCTGTTCGAACTGTTTATGCTGCTCAACCACATTCTTCGCAGGGCCGCCCGTCAGCTTGCTGATAATCACAATCGCCGCAGTCGAAATAATAATGCCAGGGACAATTTCGTACACATCGAACCAGCCACCAGAAAGCTGTTTCCACACCACAATAGTCACACCGCCCAACACAATTCCCGCTAACGCGCCATTACGGTTCATCCCTTGCCAGTACAGGCTGAGAACTACCGCAGGGCCAAAGGCCGCGCCAAAGCCTGCCCACGCATAGGAAACCAGACCCAGTACTGAGCTGTCTGGCGTCATCGCCAAGAACAGCGCCACCAGCGAAATAACGATCACACCAATACGGCCAACCATGACGATCTCTTCAGAAGAAGCGTTTGGTTTGAAGACTTGTTTGTAGAAATCTTCCGCTAAGGCTGAAGAAGAAACCAACAGCTGCGAGTCAGCGGTACTCATTACAGCCGCCAGAATGGCTGCCAGCAAGATACCCGCAATGACTGGATGAAATACGGTATTAACCAGCAACATGAAGATTTTCTCGCCATCAGCCAGTTCAGTGCCTGGGTGGCCATTGACCCACACCAAACCAACAAGACCAACTAAGATCGCGCCGCCCATCGAAAGCGCAGTCCAACCCACGGCGATACGACGTGCCGTACCCAGTTCACGATTTGAACGTGTGGCTTTAAAGCGCGCCAGAATGTGTGGCTGACCGAAATAACCCAGGCCCCACGCAACCAGTGAAATAATCGCAATCGCAGAGAGTGGTTCCCCTTTTACGTCATGCCAAAGGGTTAACAGCTCAGGGTTGATGTTGTGCATATCGCTCGCCAACTGGCCAAAACCGCCTTCCATTACCGCCACAGGAACGATCATCAGCGCCGCAGCCATCAGTAGGCCTTGCACTAAGTCAGTCCACGATACCGCGAGGAAGCCACCAAACAAGGTGTACGATACGACACACACCGTACCGACAATCACCGCGATGCTGTAATCTAAACCAAATACCGTTTCAAACAGTTTGCCCCCTGCGACCAAGCCAGAGCTGGTGTAGAAGAGGAAGAATAGAAGAATGAAGAACGCAGAGATTGTCTGAATCAGTTTTGATTTATCATCAAAACGACGCGATAAGAATTCAGGCAAAGTAAGAGCGTCTGTTTGAATACTGTATGTGCGCAGGCGCTTAGCGTTGATCAGCCAGTTGGCCCAAGTGCCAACAAGTAGACCACCCGCGAGCCATAGAGACTCGATACCCGCAGCGTAAGCGTAACCCGGTAAACCAAGCAGCGACCAACCACTCATGTCAGACGCACCCGCCGACAGTGCTGCTGGCCACGGCCCAAGGCTGCGCCCTCCCAAGAAGTAATCACTCGAACTAGACGTCTTTTTATAAGCGTAAATCCCTATGGCGACCATAAGAATTAAATAGGCAACAAACGTGCCCGTAATAGCAAAGCTATTCTCTATCATTAGATAGTCCTCATTAGAATAGTTATCCTTCCCTGATTCCCCCCAAACGGCTTGGGGGGAGTGGAGAAAGGTTAGTGAGTATCGTTCCCCAACTCGAGCAGAGTTGCGTTACCACCCACAGCGGTAATATTTATGGTACGCGTGCGCTCAGTAATAAAGCGCAGCGAGAGATGCGGATCGTTTGCTACGTTCAACGTTGCCGGATCCGTTGCAGACACTAAACCAACGATCGCCCCGTTGCGTTTAGCCAATTGCAGGTTAAGCTCGCGCTCAACCGAAGTATGCCCAACATAACCAACACTGCGTACATCACGCTCAATCAACTGCTGAGCAGCATCATAAGCCACCATCTGTACTAGGTTTGATGGGAAAGGGGTTTGTTCAAGGGCACTGCCGAGCAAGCCATTGAACGTTTGGTTATCACTGCACACAATCACACTGTTTCCAGCGATCAGCGCACAGGTCACCAGAGCAAACGCGCTATATAGAGCCGCCTCTTGGTCGCTTTGCTCATTTTCAACGATCACCAGCGCGACGCCACGGCCAGCGGTGTACAACTCGTTGGTTTCTCCGGTTGGCCCAACCAGAAGATGGGCCTCCGCCAAAAGTGAAGCAGCTTGTTGCAAGTGGTACGACACCACTTTCGCCAGCGTAGAATGCTTCGCTTCCAGCGCGTTTTTAAATGCCAGCAAGTGCTCGCATTTGTAATCAAAATTGGTCAGATTCCACTGTTCCCACGCTGAGAATGCATCCGCAAAACTTGTTACTTGATGAACCATGTTGTGACTCCTTATGCGTTCTCAGTTGGTTTGAATTGGATCTGGGTAAAGCGGTACAAATAGTGTGGGCCACCCGCTTTCGGCCCAGTGCCAGACAGCCCTTGGCCGCCAAACGGTTGTACGCCCACCACCGCACCGACTTGGTCACGGTTGATATAGCAGTTGCCGACTCGCGCATGTTTTTCTATCCAGCGATAGGTGGTCTCGTTACGGCTGTGTATCCCCATGGTCAAGCCAAAACCAGTCTGATTGATCTGCTCAACCACTTTCGTCAGCTCAGACGCTTTGAAACGCACGATGTGCAGAATAGGGCCAAACTGCTCTTCTTGTAGCACGTGGATACCTTCAATTTCAAACGCACTTGGTTCGATAAAATCACCATGCTGACAGACGTCATCCAGCGTCAGTTGCGCCACTTTCTTCTGCGTGGCACTCATCTGTGCCAAGTGTGCACGTAGCTTCTCTTTCGCTTTGTTATCGATCACAGGGCCGACATCGGTTTTGTGCAAATACGGCAGACCAACGCTCAGCTCGTTCATCGCCCCTTGGATGAGAGAAATAACGCGATCAGCGATGTCTTGTTGCACAAACAGCACCCGCAACGCCGAGCAGCGCTGTCCCGCCGAGGCGAAAGCAGAGCGGATCACATCACGCACCACTTGCTCTGGCAGCGCAGTACTGTCGACAATCATCGCGTTCTGCCCACCCGTCTCTGCGATAAATGGCACGGGTTTGGCCTCACGTTGTGCTAAGGTCACGTTGATGCGCTGAGCGGTCGCCGTCGAACCGGTAAAGGCGACTCCCGCAATCGCAGGATGAGACGTCAGCGCCGAGCCGATATCCGCGCCGCGGCCGGGGATCAGTTGAATCACACCGGCAGGGAATCCCGCTTGCTGCATTAATTCCACCGCACGCGCTGCGATAAGGCTAGTTTGCTCAGCGGGTTTAGCGACAACGGTATTACCAGCCACCAAGGCGGCGGAAATTTGCCCTAAGAAGATCGCCAGCGGGAAGTTCCACGGGCTGATACAAACGAACACCCCCAAGCCTTCGCGGCTGGCGATGCGCTTCACGCCATCAAAACCTTGCAACTCGAAAGGTTGCAGGTTTTGCGCTTGCTTGGCGTAGTAACGACAGAAATCGACCGCTTCACGCACTTCATCGATGCTGTCGTGGAGAGTTTTACCCGCTTCTTGATGGCACAGGGCCACCAGCTCGGCCAGATTGGCTTCCATGAGATCCGCCAGCGAGTCCAAGCAACGTGCTTTCTCGGCCAGTGGGGTGGCTTGCCAACCGGCAAACGCTTGTTGCGCTCCCTCAATCGCGGCGGAAACATGATCAAGTGACGCAAAGGCGATCTTGCCAACTTCGATGCGACGATCATAAGGTGCGGTCACGCTTTCCGCTTGCCCATCCTTGATCATGCTTTCGGCCAGAGACTGACCATTGATCACTGGGCCAGCAATCCACTGCTTGGCTAAAAACGACTCAACCTGCGCTTCAAACGGCTTGGATTCGCTTTCAATATCGACGTTCACGCCATACGAGTTCTTACGCTCTGGGAAAATCGCGCTCGGCAGCGGGATCTTGGTATTGTTGAGGGTTGCAAAGGAAGCCAACGCTTCGACTGGATGTTTGGTCAGCTCAGAAATCGGGCAGCGCGCGTCAACCAAACGGTGTACAAACGAGCTGTTGGCGCCATTTTCCAGCAAGCGACGAACCAGATAAGGCAGCAGATCTTTGTGGCTACCGACTGGCGCATAAATGCGCACGGGCTGACGATATTTGTCCATCACATGGTTGTAAAGCGAATCACCCATGCCATGTAGACGTTGGAACTCAAAATCTTTGTGTTGCGCCATCACGGCAATCGACGAGACGGTTTGCGCGTTGTGGCTGGCAAATTGAGGGAAGATGTTGCCGCGCACGTTCTCGCTTAAGAGGAAACGAGCACAAGCAAGGTAAGCCACATCGGTCGCTTCTTTACGGGTATAGACTGGATAGTTCTCATAGCCGCGCTGCTGCGACCACTTCACTTCGCTATCCCAGTAGGCGCCTTTTACCAAACGCAGCGGGATCAAATCGCCCTGTTCTTTGGCCAGTGCGTTGAGCCACACCAAAACAGGCAGCGCACGTTTGGAATACGCCTGAACGACGAGGCCAAACTTACCCCACCCTTTAACCGTTTCGCTGCGGTAGAGTTTGGCAAACAGCTTAAGCGACAGTTCTAGGCGATCCGCTTCTTCTGCATCAATGGTGATGGCGACATCCAATTCAACCGCACGCTTAAGCAGCTGTTCAAGCGTGGTATAAAGCTCGCTCATTACACGTGCTTCGTTGGCCACTTCATAGCGTGGGTGCAGCGCAGAAAGTTTGATCGACACCGACGGCGCAGGGCTGGTGTTGTTGCCATAGCTTTCACGGCCCACCGACTCAATCGCCATCAGGTAATCTTTGAAGTATTTATTGGCATCGGCCGTGGTCAGCGCCGCTTCACCCAGCATGTCAAATGAGTAAGTGAAGCCTTTATCACGCATTGGGCGACCGTTTTTCTGCGCCTCTTCGATGGTGCGACCACGAACAAATTGGTGGCCCATGATCTTCATCGCCTGATACATCGCTTTGCGGATCACTGGCTCAGAGAGCTTGTTGACCAGACGATTCACCGCTTGAGTTGGGCTGCTGGTATCTTCATCCGCAAGACCGATCACTTTGCCCGTCAGCATCAATCCCCAAGTGGAGGCGTTGACGAACACCGACTCCGAGTTCTTTAGGTGAGATTTCCAATCGGCCACACTGAGTTTGTCTTTGATCAAGGCATCGGCGGTGGCCGAGTCCGGAATTCGCATCAGCGCCTCAGCCAGACACATCAACAAGATCCCTTCCTGAGTATCTAAGCTGTACTCCAGCAAAAGGGCATCGATCAATTGGATCGATTTCTTATCAGCGCGAATCGCTTCTATCAGTTGCGTGGTGCTTTTGGCAATCGCCGCTTTTTCTTCCGCTGAAGGGGTCGCCAGTGGCAGGAGCTGCTGTAGCCATTGAGATTCGTCCACCATATACAATGGGGAGATCAATGACCAAAGCGTATCAAGCGGCTGCTGGACAAACTCCGGTTTCAACACATCTGTCGCTGTAAACATGCGTTTTCCTCAATCTCATCCCCGAAAACCGCTCCGGGGCTATACATATGGCAGGCAGTGTATTTTGAGGCTGAGAGGAATACTTGTCAAAAACTCCGAGCTTTTTGCTAAAAACTCGCTTTTTTAACAAAACAAACACATGATCACACGAAATTAAGCAAAATAAACCAATACATAATGCAACTTATTTAACGCTATTTTGCTTTTTGTAGAGAGAAGGAGAAATGCCCTGCAGACGGGTGAAGGAGTGGGTAAAAGTGCTTTGTCCGGAAAACCCGGTGATTTCGGCAATTTGCCCTAAGCTGAGGGTGCCTTTTTCGATCAGTTCTTTGGCCATGTCGATGCGTTTACCCAACACATACTGATGCGGGGTAATGCCCATCTGTTCTTTGAACAAGTTATGGAACTGACTCTCGCCGAGAAAAACGCTCCCCGCCAGCTGCGCGACACTGATCCTATGGCTCAAATGGCTTTCAATGTAACGATCAATCGCGTCGAGATCAAAGCGAGACTCTTTTTTCGGCGTCTCAAACGCTGAGATGTGGCGCTGTAGCAGCGCCATGACGGTATCATTGCAAGCGCGACTCAGCAGAAGATCATTTGGACTGGCCTGCATTTCACGCACTAACATCTGGATCAACTTTTGGATCTGCCCATCTAGCTGAAAGTAGAGATGAGATTGCTCCAACTGATTGATTTTTTGCAGCATCAGAGGATCATCGCCACTGGGCAGCGGCATATTGAGCACCAAAATATCCGACTGACCAATCACCCCACCGAAAGCATGATCAGAGCACGCCGTCACCACACATCCCTGCCCGGGGCCAACCAAGTTGCCGCGCCCGCGCACTTCAAATTCCGCCTGCCCTTTGAGGCCAATGACAATTTGCGTGTACTGATGATCATGGCAATCCATATACGAGGGTAACGTCACCAGCTCTGCGGGCCTGGGCTTACTCTGCTCCGGCGTGATCTTAGATTGCACTTTCGGTTGTTCGCTCATAATCAAGTTTAGTGAGAAAAGGACCAATAAATCATACCCCAGCACAGGCCGATTGCCTATCTGCACTCATTTGATTGACGAGGATCCATGCGCCAACTTCGATGATCATTGTTCCGGAACGATGATCATGTAGCGTCATCCTACGGTCACTGTACGACCAACCGAGGATAACCACTTTGGGCCATCTTATTGATGAATAGGGGTTTTCCCCCCTTTTGCTTATGCACCATTTCCCCTACAGTAGCGCTCAGGAACTCAAGGTACTGCTGTACGCTGAGATCCCGGTATCAATCGATACCTCTAAATTCCCGTAGCAGACCCTCGCTATGTGATTTAGAACCTCTTCTACACGTCGACAAGATGATTATCTTGTATTGCCAGCCCGTCTTCAGGCTGGCTTTTTTTTATCTGCACCTTGGCTCTTTATTGATAATCCTCGCAAAAGTGAGACATTGCTTATAAGATATAGCGCAACCAAAAGATTGCACACCAATCAAGCGCATATTTATTCTGTCCTAGTGTCGTAAAAGCGAGTTGCAACGTGACGATTTCATTTACTTCTGTCGAACAATCTCTTTTTCATCAGTTACCCGGCTGTTGGGGCTGCAAAGATAAAGACTCCGTATTTCGTTACGCCAATCACCACTACGCACAGTTAATCGGCCATCGCAAAGCAGAAGATTGCATTGGCCTCACCGATTTCCAGATGCCCAGCCCAACCACTGAGTGCGCCGCAGAGTTCCAACGTCAAGATAAATACGTGATGGAAACGGGCCGCACGCTGAAGATCCTCGATATTCATCCTTATCCTGATGGTCACTGGCACGCGCACATCTTCACTAAATCTCCTTGGCGTAACGCGGAAGGAGAAGTGCAAGGCACTATTTTTTATGGGCAAGAGCTGACCGACACAGCGGTGCTGGAAGTGGGTTACTGGGTGTGCCGCGCTACGGGGTTGCATCAAGATACACGCAGCAATTTTCGCTTCGATGAATCGGTCAGCGTACCGAAGAATTTAACCGCGCGAGAGCAGGAAACGCTGTTTTTGTTGCTTTACGGCCGCAAGCCACAGTACATCGCGAAAATTATGGGCATTTCCATTAAGACCGTTGAAGGGCATGTGGCGAGGTTGCGCACGAAATTTGCGGCCAATAGTAAAAATCAACTGATTGATAAAGCGCTAGAGGCAGGATTTGGATCGATGATCCCGGAGAGTTTGTTGCAAACGCAGCTTTCGGTAGTACTCAACGGCGACCAACTGTGACGTCGGTCGCCAGAAAAAAGCGTTAAGGAGCGAGACGATCGATTTGCCACTCGCCTTCAGTTTGGCTAAACAGGAAGCGATCGTGCAGACGATGCTCGCCCCCTTGCCAAAACTCCACGCTTTGCGGCTTAACTCGGAAACCACCCCAGAAGCTTGGCACCGGAATATCCCCGTTGGCGAATTTCTGTTTTAGCTCAAGAAACTTCCCTTCCAACACACCACGCGCTGAAATTCGGCTACTCTGACGGCTGGCAATCGCCGCCAGTTGGCTCTCTTTGGGTCGCGAGGTGAAATATTTCAGGTTTTCCATCGCCGTCAACTTCTCCGCCGTACCGGTAATATGCACTTGGCGCTCGAGTGGATGCCAGGGAAAATGCAGACTGATTTTGCTGTTGTGCTCTAAATGCTGCGCTTTGCGGCTGCCTAAATTGGTGTAAAAAACAAAGCCATTTTCATCGACACTTTTCAACAGTACGATTCGTTGAAAAGGCATGCCATTTTCATCAACTGTAGCCACTGTCATCGCAGTGGGATCGCTTAAGTTGGCACGAATCGCCTGCTCCAGCCAAAGATTAAACTGGTCAATCGGATTTTCTTTCAAATCTTTGCGGCGTAAACCACCTTTGGTGTATTCACGGCGAATATCAGCAAGTTCCATCTCTACTCCTTCACTATTTTTTTGCCGATTGTGCGCCCGAACTCAAACAAACTCAAGGTTTGATGGCCGTTTGTAAAACTAAGATCGGTTTCGCGTTGTTGCGGCATGTCGGTTTATCTTTGGCGCGCTCGCAGTTAAAGTAAACCTTCTTTCATCTTCGCTGTGGCTTGGGTTTCCAGTGTCCGTTTCTAATCGTCCATCGCTGCGTCGCTTTGTCTTACTCGCTAGCCTACTTGGTGTTGCCGGCCTTTTGGTCACCCATTTTTCTGCCTCGCAGTATCTGGAGAAAAAATGGGCTAACACTCTGAAGAACTACTCGGAAAGAGCCACCCAGCAGATCGCCTCGGAGCTGGCGAAATTTGAACAGATCCCCAAGCTGCTCAGCCACGATCCTCGCCTAGCGGCCTACCTCACGGAGCAAGGCGATCAAAGCACACTCAATCGCTTGCTAGCCGATTGGTCACAGCAGACCTTGGCCGATACCATCTATCTGCACGATCGAAACGGTTTGGTGCTGGGGTCGAGTAACTACCAGCAAGACGACACCTTTGTCGGTGAAAACTTCTCTTTTCGTCCTTACTTTATGACCGCCATTCAGGGCGAGATCGCCCGCTACGTTGCTTTAGGTATTCGCTCCAACAAACGCGGCTATTTTTACTCTGCGCCGATTTGGCACGCCGGTGACATTCTTGGCGTAATTACCGTGAAAGTGAGTTTGGAAGCGCTTGAAGATACCATCGAGCCAGAGCGGGCAGACATCATGGTGTTGGATGAGAACCAAGTGGCGTTTCTGAGCAATCATCCGCGTTGGCGCTACACAGCCCTCGCAGCGATTGATGAGCAACGTATCGCGCAAATCGTGCAAAATCAGCAATATGGCCTGCAAGCGCCTGCAGTGCACCCCGATATTCAACTGCCGCTGCATCTCGGTCCTGAAGCGGCCGCTTTGATGGCGGCACGCTACCAAGTGTTCATTTCGGCCAGCAACGAAAACGGTTTTCGTGTGGTCACGCTCGCACCGCATCAGCAACGTATTCTCGCTGCGCTACAAGCCGACACCATCTTCTTATTGATTTTCGGTTTAATTACCCTGATCGCGTTTGCTTGGCGTCAAACCCTAACTAATAAGCAGCAGCTCGCCAGACTCAATGCTGAGCTTGAACAGAAAGTGACTCAGCGCACCGAAGTACTCAGCCAAGCGAATAGCCAATTGCAGCAAACCATCATTCAGTATGAAAAAAGCCAGCAAGAGCTCAAACAGACACAACAAGAGCTAACGCAAGCGGCAAAACTGGCGCTGCTTGGCGAGCTCTCGGCCAGCATCAATCATGAAATTAACCAGCCGCTTGCGGCGCTGCGTACTTACACTGAAAACAGCCAAAAGCTGCTGGCGATGGACAAAATTGATCTCGTCAAGGGCAACCTTGAACAGATGCTTGAGCTCAATCAAACCATCCATGAGGTGATTGCGCGCCTGAAAGTATTTACCCGTAAATCCACCACCGATGATCGGCGCTATTGCGCCAATCTGCACGATTCGGTGCACAATGCCACGCGAATTTTAAGCAATAAATTGATCAAATCAGGCGTCACCCTCAAAGTTGAGCCCATTTTGGCCACACTCGCCGCCAACATTCACCATGTCGAGCTCGAACAGGTGCTGATCAATCTTATCCATAACGCCGCACAAGCGATGGATGGGCAGGCAGACGCGCAAATCGTTGTCGAATGCCACCATGATAGTGATTGGTGCCAACTCAGTGTTGCGGACAACGGCCCGGGCGTAGAGAAACAAAAACTCGCTCACTTGTTTGACCCTTTTTATACCACCAAGCCTGAAGGATTAGGGCTGGGTTTAACCATTTCCCGGCGTATCATCGAGAGCTATCAAGGCTCGCTTGAGGTACAAGCGCGCTCGCCGCAGGGCATGCGTTTTACCATCCGTCTCCCACGTCTCTTGCCGACACAAGAATAAAGCATGCAAAACCGAATTTACCTCGTCGATGACGAACCACACATCCGCGATTCAGTCAGCCAAGCCCTGATGATAGAAGGCCTTGAAGTGCGAACCTTCCCCAACGCCGTAGAAGCGCTCAAACTGATCGATAGCAGCGAGCCTGCGGTTGTGATCACCGATATTCATATGCCAGTAATGAATGGCTTAGCCTTCCTCGCTCAGTTGCTTGAGCGCAACGCGCATTTTCAGGTGATCGTCTTAACTGGCTATGGCGATGTGAAAACCGCCGTGCAAGCGATGAAAAGCGGTGCGTACGATTTTCTCGAAAAACCCTTTTCCAGCGATAGTCTGCTGAAATCGATCCGCAATGCACAAGATAAGCTGGCGCTGCTGCAAGAAAACGTCTGGCTGAAAAAGGAGCTCGACATGCAGACTCATGCCGGTTCCAAACTGATTGGCCATTCACAAGCCATGGTGCAGATTCGCCGAGCGTTGATCAGCGCCAATCCCGAAAAACCGCTGATTTTGCTGGGTGACAGTGGCACGGGGAAGCGGCTGTGTGCGCAGTTTTTCTACGACATTCACAACCGCGCGGAAGGCGAACTGGTCCCCATTTCCGGTTTTTACTTTAGCGATATGCCCGCAGACGAGATCCAGAGCAAGCTTGCTCGCCTGCTGGAACAACATAAGCACAGCACTTTGTATATTAATGATGGCGAAGTGCTCAAACCATCTCAATGGCAAGCACTGGTTTCTGTGCCCCTAAACGGCACCCGCTTGGTCTGTTCAACGCAAGCACTGCCAACCGCGTTGCAAGGCGAAATTGATAGCGTGTCACTGCCGCCGTTAGATGCGCGCAAAGAGGACATTCCGGCGCTGTACAAACACTTTGTGCGCAATGCTTGCAGCCGCTATCAAGTGCAACCTCCACGTATCACCGCCGCTGAGCTAGACGCCATTCAACAGCAATCATGGCCAGAAAATATTCGCCAGTTGCGTCAGTTTGCCGAACTGCGGGCACTGAAAGCGCAGCAGTTTATCTCCTGGCAAGATGTCGAACAACTCAACCAAGGCGAAGCGCAAAGCATGGCCCAACGTATGGATTACTTCGAATACACATTGCTGTTTGACGCTCTGCAACGGCACGGCGGGCGGTTAAAAGACGTGCAACACGAGTTACAGATATCGCGTAAAACGCTGTATGATAAGCTTAAAAAGCATCAGCTAGATAAATCTCAATTTAAAGAACCGTAAGCAAGTAATATTTGGCAGCACTCGATTTGTCAGTTCTGCCTTTAACATTATTTCCGACTGGGCTTACAATTACTTAGACAACTAATTAAACAAGGACAGTGCATGAGCAGCGACAACTACAACAAGCTCAGCAACCAAGAGCTCGATTTTGTCGACGACAAAACCGCCGCTTTGCTTTTAAACACCCCCACTAATGCGCGCCTTATGCTGTGGGTGATTGTGTTATTTTTTGCCATTTCGATTGGCTGGGCCTCGTGGGCCGAAATCGACAAAGTGACCGTCGGCCAAGGGAAAGTGATCCCCTCGTCGCAAATCCAAATTGTGCAAAACCTCGAAGGGGGGTTAGTTAAAGAAATTCTGGTAAAAGAGGGTCAGTTGGTACAAAAAGGCCAGCAACTGTTACTGATCGACGACACCCGCTTTCGCTCTGACTACCGTGAACGTGAACAGCAAGTGGCCAACTTAACGGCGGCAGTGCTGCAACTCACCGCCTCAATCGACAGTGTCGAAATCGATGAAGAGTTCACCAACGCCGAGTGGGAAAAAAGCGTGGTGATCAACTACAGCCAGCTCAGTTTTCCTGAGCAATTAGAGCAAGAGCAGGCTGATCTGATCCAGAGACAAAAAGCAGAATATCGCCAAGATTTAAATAACTTACGCAACCAACTTTCCGTGTTAACCCAGCAAGTTAGGCAGAAACAGCAAGACTTGGTGGAAATCCAATCGCGCGTGAAAAGCTTGCGACAAGGGTACGAGTTCGCCAAGAAAGAGCTGGAGATCACCCAACCGCTGGCCGACGAAGGTGTAGTGCCAAAAATCGAGCTGCTGAAGTTGCAGCGTCAAGTCAACGATACCCGTCGAGAGCTCACATCGACCGAACTGAAAATTCCGGTTCTGCAGTCTTCGATTCGCGAGTCCATGCTCAGCCGCATTGATGCGGCGCTGAAGTTTCGCTCGGAACAGCAAGAAAAGCTCAATAAAGCGCAAGATCAGCTCTCGGCGTTAGTGGAATCCACCGTTGGGCTAAAAGACAGAGTGAAACGAACCGTGGTGGTTTCACCGGTTACCGGCAAAATTAAAACGCTGAACATTAATACCGTCGGCGGCGTCATTCAGCCGGGGATGGATATTGTTGAGATCGTCCCCACCGAAGACACGCTCTTAGTCGAAGCGAAAATTGCTCCGCAAGATATCGCCTTCCTTAGACCGAACTTGTCGGCGGTGGTTAAGTTCACCGCCTACGATTTTAGTAAGTACGGCGGCCTGACGGGAGTGCTGGAGCACATCAGCGCCGATACCACTAAAGATGAGGAGGGAAACAGCTTCTATATTGTTCGCGTTCGCACGGAAAAGACCAATTTTGGCCAAGATGCCGATTTGCCGATTATTCCCGGCATGACGGCTTCGGTGGACATCATCACTGGTAAGCGAACTGTACTGGAATATTTGCTTAAACCCATTCTTAGCGCGCAAAGCAATGCCCTTAAAGAATAAGAGACACTTTAAAGCAGCGCTCAGTCTGCTAAGGCACAACACCAACAACGCAGGCCGATGGGTTGGACTCGCGTTACTCGGTTGGGCGGCGTTTAGCTCTCAAGCGCTCAACACCACCGAGCAGAAATGGGTTGAGGCTGTTTCCAGCACCTATGGGCAAAGAGCGGGTAAGCGTGTTACGGCTTGGCGCGAGAATATTGATTTTTTTAAACAGTTAGAAGAGCAAGAACAACTGGCAGGCATCAACGACTTTTTCAACCAGCTCTATTTTGTCGACGACATTAAGCTATGGGGACAGAAAGATTATTGGGCCACACCACTGGAATTTTTAGGCAGTAATGCAGGCGATTGTGAAGACTTCACCATCGCCAAATATTTTTCATTGCTGGAATTGGGCGTCTCGGACAACAAACTGCGCTTGGTGTACGTCAAAGCCTTGGAACTCAATCAGTTCCATATGGTGTTGGCTTACTATAAAACGCCGAGTTCAGAACCATTGATCCTCGACAACCTCAATCCAAGGATCCTCAAAGCGTCCAAGCGCCAGGATCTGCTGCCGATATACAGTTTTAACGGTAAAAATCTCTGGTTGATGAAATCCGCCAACTCCAACGGACAACTGGCTGGCGATTCATCCCGTTTAAGCTTGTGGAACGATCTTCGTTCAAGAGAAAAAACACTCAAGCTAAACAAACCTATCATTAACTATGACGAGTAATGAGCATGACATTATACAAGCAACTTGTGGTTGGTATGATTACAGTGTTTATCCTGCTGATGGCATCAGTATTTGTAATCGAATTCAACACCACTCGGAATAGCCTAGAGCAGCAGCAACGCTCCGAGATGAACAACACCATCAACACCGTTGGTTTAGCGCTGGCCCCTTATCTGAAAGACAAAGATACAGTGGCGGTGGAATCGGTGATCAACGCTCTGTTCGATGGCAGTTCTTACTCAGTGGTGCGGCTTATTTTCCTCGATTCAGGGGAAGAGATCATTCGTACTTACCCAGTCAAGCCGAACTCAGTACCTGCTTGGTTTAGTAAACTAAATCTGTTCCAGCGCATCCATGATCAGCGCATTGTCACCAGCGGTTGGTTGCAACTGGCGGAAGTGGAGATAGTGAGCCACCCGGGTGCGGCATACGAACAGCTTTGGCAAGCTTTTATGCGCCTTGTCAGCGCATTTAGTGGCATCTTTGTCATCGGTCTACTCGCGATTGCTTACATACTCAAACGCTCGCTGAAACCGCTCACCGCCATCATTGAGAAGATGAACGACATCGCCAACAACAAGTTTGGCGAACCACTCGCTCGCCCTCACACCAAAGATTTGATTGCCGTCGTCGATGGCATTAACCGCATGTCATCACAGATTGAAGTCTCCTTTAAGATTCAGGCGAAAGAGGCACAGCGTCTACGCGAGCAGGCGTACATCGACCCTGTATCGAAGCTGGGCAACCGCTCTTTCTATATCAGTCAGCTCGATCAGTGGCTTGCGGAAAATGCGCCCGGCGGCGTCGCGGTACTCAACGCCGAGTACATCGGCGAAGTGTATGACAACAAAGATTATCAATCGGCCGATCGCATGGTGGCCGAATTGGCAAAACAGCTCGAGAGTACCATCACCGTCCCCGGCGCCACCATGGCTCGAATCTCCAGCGATGAGTTTGGTTTTATCTTCCCTCACATGGATGAGAGTGAACTCAAGATTGTCGCGGACAGCATCATCAATTGCGTGCAAATGCTCAATACTGACCCAACGGGTACTGCTGATGCCAAAGTGGCTTTGGGGGTTGCGCATAACAAAGACAGCAAAACACGCACAGAAATGCTCTCTATGGTCGACAACGCGCTTTCCAAAGCCAAAGCGTCACCAGAGCTTACCTACGGCTTTGTCGGCACCGACACACAAGGCAGTACCATGGGCAAACAGCAGTGGAAAGCCTTGGTGGAAGAAGCGATTCACAACGATTGGATTCAGTTCCGTTTTCAATCAGCCAACAGCCGCACTGGTAACACGTTCCACCGTGAAGTCTTCTCCAGCATTGAAAAAGAAGGCGTGGTTTACCGTGCGAACCAATATCTCTATGCGTTGGAACAGCTCGAAGCAACCCACCTATTTGACGAATACGTGATTGAATCGATGATCAAGCTGCTGGAGCGTAAAACCTTCACCGAGCCGATGGCGATCAACATCGCCCACAGCAGTCTGTCACAGCCCAGCTTCATCCGTTGGATAACCAATACACTGGAGAAACATAAATCAGTGGCGTCTTTGCTTCATTTTGAGATCCCAGAAGAGTGCTTTGTAAACCAGCCACACCACACCGCTTTATTGTGCCACGCTATTCGTAACGCTGGTGCCGAGTTTGGCGTGGACAACTACGGTCGTAACTTCCAATCGCTCGATTACATTAATGAATATCGTCCTAGCTACGTCAAACTCGACTATCTGTTTACCCACAATCTGGACGATGAAAAGCAGAAATTCACCCTGACGTCCATCTCTCGGGCGGCTCACAATTTGGGTATCACCACCATCGCCTCAAGGGTAGAAACCCAAACGCAGTTGGACTTCTTGTCAGAACATTTTGTTGAAGTATTCCAGGGCTTCATCGTAGATAAAGAGTAGTAAGGTTATCTCATGAAAGATCCATTGTTGAATTCGCTGATATACGTCAGCCGCTATTACGGACTGGCCAACTCGCCTGAGGCGCTGGTCAATGGTTTGCCACTCTCCGATGGCAAGCTGACGCCTTTTCTGCTGCCACGTTCTGCAGAGCGTGCAGGCCTGGTTGCGAAAGAGAACCGCGCAGAACTGGAAGCCATCTCCAGCTTAGTCTTGCCCGCCATTTTGCTGCTCAAAGGCGGCGACTCATGCGTACTTAACAGCCTCAATCAAGAAAAAGGCGAAGCGGAAATCACCACCTTAGAAAGTGGTATGGTGCCGGTCGTCATTCCTTTGGACGAGCTCAAAGCGCAGTACACAGGGCGCTATTTCTTAGTCAAAAAGCAATTTCGCTATGACGAACGCTCGCCTGAAATTCTTAAAACGCGCGAAGGTCATTGGTTCTGGTCTACTTTGTGGCAATCAAAACACATCTATCGTGACGTCTTGATCGCTTCTATCCTGATTAACCTATTTGCCATCGCAGCGCCGATGTTTACTCGTATTGTCTATGACAAGGTGGTGCCAAATCTCGCGTTTGAAACCTTATGGGTACTGGCAAGTGGGATTTTCGTTGTCTTCCTGTTCGATTTTGTCCTAAAAATGCTGCGCAACTACTTTATTGATGTGGCAGGGAAAAAGTCGGACATCTTGATTTCTTCCAAGTTGTTTAGCAAAGTGATGGGCATTCGCATGGAATCGAAACCCCCTTCTGTCGGCGCTTTTGCTCGCCACTTGCAAGAGTTTGAATCGATTCGCGAGTTTTTTACTTCGGCAACGATAAGCTCGCTGATCGACCTTCCCTTCGCACTGCTGTTTCTCTTACTGATTTGGTTGATGGCGGGCGACTTGGTTTGGGTACCCATCATCGGCGTGCTGATCGTGATGATTCACTCATTCCTCATTCAAGGCCCTCTGCGCCGCTCGATTGAAGAAGGCTCCCGTTTGGCGTCACAAAAATATGCCAACCTGATCGAAAGCCTAGCCGGGCTGGAAACGGTCAAACTGTTCAGCGCTCAAGGTCAGTTTCAGTACCGCTGGGAAGAAGCGGTCGCCCACATGGCTAACTGGAACATCAAAACCCGCCGCATCACCGACAGCATCCAAAGTGCTGCTGGCTTTGTGCAACAAAGTGCCAACGTGGGTATGATCATTCTTGGCGTCTATCTCATTTCTGAGGGTGATCTGACCATGGGGGGCCTGATCGCCGCGACGATGCTGAGCGGCAAAGCGATTGGTCCGCTAGTGCAGCTTTCGCTGTTATCAACTCGCTACAATCAAGCAAAATCGTCAATGACCATCATTAATCAGGTGATGGAAATGCCAGATGAGCAAGAAGAAGGCAAACGCTATATTCACCGCCCGATTGTGCAAGGCAAAATTGAACTGGATCGAGTGACATTTCACTACCCAGATGCCCCCATCGCTTCGATTCGTGATTTGAGCCTGACCATTAATCCGGGGGAAAAAGTCGCCATCATTGGCCGAATTGGCTCGGGTAAAACCACACTGGAACGGCTAATTATGGGCTTGTACAAACCCACAGCAGGACACGTGCGTATCGACGACACCGATATTGAGCAGTTGCATCATGTCGATATCCGTCGCAACATTGGCTGCGTTCCTCAAGACAGTACCCTGTTCTTTGGCTCCATTCGCGAAAACATTACCTTAGGGCGTCCTTTGGTCGACGATAGGGACGTGTTAGACGCCGCTAACCGCGCCGGTGTGACCAGTTTTACCCAAGCTGACCCCGCAGGTTTGGAGCGTCAAGTGGGCGAAGGCGGTGCAATGCTCTCGGGGGGGCAGCGACAAGCGGTCACCATTGCGCGCGCATTTTTGGGACGGCCACCAATCCTACTCATGGACGAGCCAACCAGTGCCATGGATAACCGCTCGGAAATGCAGATCAAGCATCAGCTCTCTCAACTAAAAGCGAGTGAAACGCTGATTCTCATCACGCATAAAACGTCGATGTTGGATGTGGTGGAACGCGTCATCGTGATGGAAAAAGGCAGTATTATTGCCGATGGGCCCAAAGCACAGGTGCTCAGTGATCTCAAACAAGGCAAAGTTCGCGCCGTCAGTTAACACCAACCCCAGCACAAGCTGGGGTTATTTTTATTCTCAGTTTACAGTGTAAATAGACCCGTCATGCCCGACTCAACGTCGCTGTAACGTAGTTGAGTGGTTACCAACATCATTCACTTGATAACCGAGTTCCACAATCTCATCTCTTAGTTTATCCGCCTCTTGATAACGTCCTTGCTGTTTCAGCGCCAAACGTTGGTCCGCCAGTGCTTGTACTTGCACTGGGATGATAATCTCCTCATTGCGCTCCAACTGTAAACCAAACACGCGGTCGAAATAGAGCAAGGTTGCTCTTTTATCCTCCGGCGAAATGTCACTGTCGAACACCTGCCAAGCGAGTGCCAGGGCTTGCGGCATGTTGAGATCGCGGTTGACCAGCAGCATAAAACGCTCTCGGAAAGCCGCATCTACTCGCCCGCCTTCGGGTAAATCAGCGAGCCTTCGCCGCATGCGATTCAGTGCGGTCTGCGCGCCGCTTAACCCTTGCCAAGTAAAGTTCAAATGGCTTCGATAATGGGCAGTCAATGTGAGGTAACGATAAGCCAGCGGAGTGTAGCTTTGCTGCAACAAGCTTTCTAAGCGCATTGACGTTCCGGATTTGGAGATCTTTTCATTGCTGAGTTGTAGAAAATAGCCATGCAACCAAAAATTGGCCTGAATATGACCATTCTTTGCTTCACATTGGGCGATCTCGTTGGTGTGATGAATTGGGATATGGTCTTCTCCGCCGACATGAATATCAAATCGCTTACCCAAGTATTTTTCGGCCATCGCGGAACATTCGATGTGCCAACCGGGAAACCCAATGCCCCAAGGGCTCGGCCACTCCATTTGTCTTTGTTGCTCGCCACTGAACTTCCACAGCGCAAAATCGGTGGGCAGCCTTTTCTCAGCCATCTCCACACGAATACCCGCCGCGAGTCCTTTTTTATCCAGTTTGGCCAACTCGCCATAATTCGCGAGCTTTTCTGTATCGAAGTAAATTCCGTCACTGGTGCGATAAGTAAAGCCTTTTTCTTGCAGCTCACGCACAAACGCTATCTGCTCATCAATGTGCTCTGTGGCACGGCACACCTGACTCGGCTGCTCGATATTCAGTTTGTGCAAATCCGTGAAAAAGGTTTGTTCAAAGTAGCGAGCGATTTCCCACGCGCTTTTCCCTTGTTTGCGCGCACCTTTTTCCATTTTGTCTTCTCCACTGTCCCCATCGGAGACCAGATGACCAACATCGGTGATATTCATCACGTGCTTGACTTGATAACCGTTGAGTCTCAGCACTCGTGTCAAAACATCAACAAACAAGTAGGTACGCAAATTGCCGATATGCGCGTAATCGTAAACTGTCGGGCCACAAGCATAGAGCCCGACTTCGTTTTTCCGAATGGTGCGAAAGGGCTGAAGGGTCCTAGTGAGCGTATTAAACAGCTGAACGGGAGAGGGATAATTCATATTTTCTTCCTTGCAAAAATAAAAAAGGCCGTGGATGCATGCATCGACGGCCTTAGAAATACGGGTAGTTATACTAACAAACAGACACGCGCTTTCGGCCGTAAAACGGAGTTTTACAGCAACAACAAAGGGCTTGGGTAACAATCTTAGTCTGTGTCATATAGTTAACCTAAAGGAGTTGTGGCTAAAAAGCAATCTTCTAAAAAGCAATCTTCCAAAAACTAATACTCAAAATGAGGGCTAGTTTACGGCCACGTCTTCTTCTTCCAGAGTTGAAGAAACTTTGATTTCATACTGATTGAAGCGGAAGATACTGCCACCATGAGTTCGCTTGGTCACCACCTGTTCATCACCAAATTGCACCGTCACTCGGGTGAACACTTTTTCCGTTGCTTCCACCGTGTTAATTTCCAACAATGCGTTGAATTCGGCATCGGCAGTTTCGAGATCGCCTTTAAGCGACTCGAGTTGCGCACTGTTTTGCGCTTTCAGATCTGCAATTTCAGCTTCGACGCCTTCTTCCCTCTCCGATTTCGGCGTCTTCTTAAATTCGAGTTCGCGACGAATCACATCCATCGTCTCTTCTTGGGCAATCTTATACTGCTCTTTGAGCGAAGCGATTTTATCTTTATAGGCGGCGAAACGAGCAAAGGCCTCAATCTTAGTCGCCGTATCCCCTTCAACGCCAAGGAAGACACATTTTACTTTTCCGCCAACGCGGGCTACCCCGCCACTCAAGGTACCATTTTTACCATTGGCGTCCATCACGGTGAGATCATGCCCGCACAAAATGTCGTTGTTGAGTGAATGCACTGCAAGTTCAATGTTGTGCCCTGCCTGCAACTCACAATATTGTGCGTAGTTGGCGCTAATATTGCCTTTGGTTTTAACCGAGCAACTTTTGGCTTCACCATCACTCACGGTATGACCTATGATGCCTTTGCCAACCACAATATCGCCTTGTGCCTGTACATCGGCGGATTCAATGAAGCCACCAACGGTGATAGAGCCCGTCGCACGCACTTTCATCCCAGCCTCAATATCACCGGAGATCACGACATTACCTTTAAATTTGATATGTCCAGTCCCGACACCGACGTTATTGAGGCACAGCGCACTGTCGACTTCGATGGTTTTTTCTTTAATCAGCGGCATGCCTGCTTGACTGGCGATGAGTATGTTGGGATTGTAAGACGCAATTTCCGTTCCTTTGCCGGGTTTCAGCACAGCATCTTTCCCCGCTAAAGGTGGAATGGCTTTGCCTTGAACCGTAAATCCCGGGGTACCTTTAGTGGCGGGCTCGCGACGCATCACTTCGTCTCCGCGTTCAACGGTAATGGTTTCACCAAGATTGCGCATGTCGATTTTAGCGTTCGCTGATTTCCCTTTTTCCGGTTTAAGCACTCGCTTGGTGATGTCTTCAACTAGAGGGACAAACTGGGCATCTTTGCCTTTAACTGGTTGTTTGCCTTGCGCCACAGCCTGTACAAAGCTCTCTCCCGGTTTGAGCTGATTACTCATGACCAGCACTTTTTTCAAGGCCAGCTTGTTAATGCCTTTAGTGACATGCGCGCTGGCTAGCGCGTGGACTATCTCACTGCCACGTAAACTTCGTCCACCGTAGGCGCCCGTAACTTTCATACTGGCCAACATATCATTGTTTGACAGTTCGACTTCCAACTGTGCATTCAACCGTTTTGCCACCTCAATACCTTGGTACGCTTCGGCCTTTTTCTCCCGCACACTGTTAATAAACCGCACCACTTCTGCTTCATCAAGAAACAGATTTCCAGCGTCCATCTCCGCCAGTACGGCGTCAATTTCTTTTCTGATCAGCTCACCACCCAAATCCACTTCTGGGAGTTTGGCAATGATGCTGGTCTTATTTTCATTCCATGAAAGGCATAGTTTCCACATAAACAGCCACGTGCAGTTAAAGCCAAAAGGTAATCTTGGAACTAGTCTAACGAAAATGAGGATCGCTGAGAATCATGGAAAGGGAATAATCTGGCTCACATCACTAAAGGGTATATCGAACGAGATTGCATCCAGTTTGTGACTGCGAGTTCATTTCTCGCTCAATCGGTTTACACTGTAAATCCACTTCACCAACCACACACAGATAGATCCCCACTAGCCAAAGCGCGCCTCCAATATATCGATTCCCTTTCCGTTGCAGCTCACTATCTTCTACTGCTAAAAACAAATAAGGATTAATGGGCTCGATTTACAGTGTAAATAGCAATGAGTTTACTCGGCAAGATGCTCCAATTTACATTGTAAATTTGACAGGGAAACGAGTTGGTGCACATCGCCTCTTAGCGCTTGTTCTGCTTGTTTGCGGCCAGGGAAAGTAAAACGCTCCGCGCAGTACTGCCACGATTGGTTAAGCAACACTTTACTGATTAACAGATCCGATAGGCTCTGCACCTCAAGCGACAGTAGCCAAGCTTTAAGCCAAGGTTGGACGCTGTCAAAACTGTTGCCACCTTCAGCATAATTAACAATCAGAGCGATACAAGTCGGATTGGGGCTTGAGTAGCTCACCGTGTTGAGCAGCGATCGTACCAGCATCGCATCCAACTCGGAAAAACTCGACGACAGATAATCCGGCAGTGTCTCTTTGAACATCAGATGCGCTTGCGTTTGCCATCTTTCAGCCAAGGCACTTAACGCTTTCACCATCACCAGAGAATGGCATCCACTGGCCGCATCACGCGAAAAACCCAATCGCAGTGGCACATAACCCGCTTGCTGCCAAAAGCGAACCAATTCCGCGCTGGCGCCAAAACTGGTCGCAAGGTAATCCGTTTTACCTTCGAGCAGAACTTGTAACTGAGCCAATAGATTCTGCCCGATGCCACGCCCTTGCCAATCTGGGTGAACAGCAATTCGCATCACCCGTGTCGCGGTTTGCTGCGCGGCTTGCGTAATGCCGAGATGATTGGCAATGGTGGTCGCAACCAAATGCCCGGCTGGGCGCCTGTGGCCAAGCTGAATCGCTTTAATCAGATCGGCCTCCAACCCGCCTTCGTCAACAGTCAAGATGCAGCAAACGACCGCATTTTGCGCTTGAGCGAGATAAAGCTGACACGCCTCATCGGCAAGCAACTGAAGTAAATCATTGGGTGTGGTTTGATAATGTGCGTTGACCAAAAGAGAGAAACAAGATTGAAGTATGGCTGGCTTCGCAAGTAATTCCGCTTTACTTACTAAACGCAAGCTCAACGCATCACGAGTCACGTTGTCAATCGACACATCATCGCTTTGTAACAAAAAGGCGTGATTGAGCCACGCTTCCAGTGGGTCATTGCTTTTCCAGCGGATAGGCTGCTCTAAATGATACGCTTTCATTCCGGGCCGCTCGGCTTGCAGCCAAGGAATAAACTTATTGGAAAAGCCTCTGCCGCAACCTTCGTAACCATGGACGGTAGAAGAGAAGACCAAACGATGATAGTCAGCCACCATCGCTTTTAGCATCGGCAAAGGAATGGAGGCAGCTTCGTCAACCAGCAAGAGGTCACACGATGGGCGTTGTGATAACAGCTCATCGGGCGCAATAAATTGCAGTGACGATTCACCAGTACGTAAAATGAATTTCCCATCGCTTTGGGCACTGGATAACTGGGTTTGTGCGTGGAAAAATAACGTTTCAACTGCTGAAAATGACGGCGCAGTCAGCAAAATTTTCAAAGGCCGCTGCTGCATTAACTGGCCACAAGCCAGACCAAGCGCACTGCTTTTCCCTCGTCCTCGGTCTGCCGTCAGAACAAGAGGCCGCTTGCGATGACCTGTCAGCACTTTTTTGACCAACTCGACGGCATGAAGCTGATCTGCGAAACCATCTTCAACCTCGGCAGCTAAAACCAATTGGGGAAGCTGGGTAATCTGCCCTTTATCTATTTGTACTAACTCGGCAAAGTGACGCTCTAACCAAGCTTGAGCATAAGAGGTTGTGGGCCCGTTACTGGGTAATATCAGCAAAATTCCGCCGCCAACTAATGCACCACAAGCCGCAGTGAAGCTATTGGCATCAAACGGCTGGCGCGCATCGACAACCAGAATTTGGCACTCCTGCCCTAAAAGGCGCTGCCCCTGTTTATATCCAACCGCTTTACTGATCTGCGGATGAAAGTCATCACGTAACCCAACAGAAAAAATCACCGCTGAAGTTTGCAGAGTTAGCCAGTGATGCAATTGTGCATCTTGCCACTTAGCGTCACCACGCAAAACCACGCCGTAACGCCAGCCAGTCGTTGATGCTTGCTGACAAATCGCATGCAACGCTTGTAAAGGAGTGTCCATAAATCGTACCCAAGTTCGAAGTGTGCTTATGGTAGCACAGGATCAAAAAAAGCCGCATCAGCGGCTTTTCGTCAAAAAATGGCGTCTTATCCTAGTTTGGATTCAAGGAACTTTAGGATCTCATCCATTGTTTGGTCATCAATTTTCTTTAGTGTCAGCGCTAAATTACTGCCCTTACGGCTGTAAGATGCGCGTCCTTTGATAAGCTCTGTCTTCTCTGCTTTGGCTTTAGGCTGACTTGGTAGCAACTCAGACATCCACAGCTCAAGTGTTTCCGTCACTTCTTTGGTCAAACGCGCCACTCCCTGAGCCTGACTGCGTTGCCAAACCAGCCCTTCTTCACTCAAACATTTATGCAAAAGCTGCGTTTGTTGCTCACTTGGCAAAGAGAAGTACTGTTTGTGCAGTTTTACGATCGTCGGGCGGCCAAGCTCGCTCACGTTGGGGTAAGCTTGCAGCAACCCCAGCGGCAGCGAAGCCGCTTTGAGTGCGCCGCTAACCAATGCCTCACTGCATTGGAACATTTTTGCCAGCGCTTTTTGATCTTCTGCTTCGCCTTTGTCTAGCTTCGCTTGCATCTCTTTACCTTTCTCGTACAGAGAGAGTGGCTTGTGCGCGTTAGCGACATCAGACAAAAATTTCGCCTGCTCAGCACTGATGTTATCGGCGACATAAATGAGGAAATCTTGCTTCGCGAGAATACAAGACATACGACGACGACTACCATCGAGTACTTCGATCTTACCGTCAGCCGCACGACGACCGACCGCTGGGTATTGCTGTCCTCTCTCTTTGAGAGTACTTAAAACATCGGACAACGCGTGTTCATTTAAAAATGCTTGTTCACGAGCATTTTCTGCAAACACGACCGTTTTCTGTTCCACCTCTTGAGCGGCAATACGCACCAATTCAAACGTGACGCTCTGCTCGCCCGCCACAGACAGTTCAATCACTTGTGCTTGCTCTTTCGCCGCGGTCTGTGCCTCTTGAGGTGTGGTGACTCGGCGCTTATCTGCTTTACCAAAGAGTTTGGCATTGAGTTCTGAAGTTCTAATTGCCATGACTTATTTATCCTTGATTCAGTGAAGACCAATGAGAATGAAGCACACGCTCTAGTTCAAGCGCACTCTTTTGCACCGCATCTTGCGCCGTCGCTAGTGTCTTTTTGCCACCTTCAAAGTCACCCGTGGTTAAATCAAATACGGTGCTGTACGTATCGGCGCAGGTTTCAAAAGCGCGGCTGCGAGGAATGGTCGCCATCATCACTTGATCACCAAGCAAGTAGTTCATCTCGGTCAGTACCGAGACTTGTTTTTTATTGTCATCTTCAAACATGGTTGGCATAAGGCGGACAAACTCCAGCCCTTTCCAATCGTCTGGAAACATTTCATACACGGTTGGCAAGTGTTGGAAGAAGTTGACGGTCGACGCCCAGTCTAAACGTTTCGCCGCACATGGGATCAACAGCGCATTCGATGCATACATCGCATTCCACACCAGAGGATCGACGTGAGGACCAGTATCAATCATGATGACATCAAAATCATCAGCAATCTTATCGATCAGTTTTTCCTTGAGCAGTCGCACGATATCAAGCGACTGATTTTGTGACAAATACTGCCAAGCTTCAGCGTTAAACATCGCATCTTCCGGGAATGCGGAAATGGTTTTCAGATTAGGATACTGCGTTGGTAAAAGCACATTGCGGTGCAAGAATTCACGATTCACCTCGACCTCTTCTGGAACGTTGTCCAACATGATATCAACCGCAGAATAGATATTATCGTGCTCGGCAATACTGATTTGCGGATTGAGGAACAAACGCAAAGAGCCTTGTGGGTCTAAGTCAATAAGACAAATACGGTAACGCTTATCCAAATTCAATGCCAAGCAAGCGGCTAAATGCACAGCCGTCATTGACTTGCCCGTACCGCCCTTCTGGTTTTGCACATTGATAATCCACGGCTTGTTTCCGGTACTGTTTTTACGCTGGTGGAACTTCGCCACGCCCGCAGCGTCCATCAACATATGTGCTTCTTCTAAAGAGATCGAGTAATGGTTGGCGTTGTTTTTGGTAAACTGATGCCCTTCCGCTTCCATTTTGCTAATCGCATCATCCAACTTACGACGGGTTAAACCAGAACGCGTTTCCATTAATGCCTTGGACATTGGCGGAAAATAATCATCACTGCGCTCTTCAAGCACAATCTCAATTCGGTCCGCCTGAACTTGTTGAGTTGATTCGGCCAACTTAATGAGATTCTCTATCGTTTGCTCTCTTTTCATTATCGATTCCTTAGAGA
Source organism: Vibrio cidicii (assembly GCF_009665415.1). Taxonomy (NCBI): domain Bacteria; kingdom Pseudomonadati; phylum Pseudomonadota; class Gammaproteobacteria; order Vibrionales; family Vibrionaceae; genus Vibrio; species Vibrio cidicii. Next base: position 154,975 of record NZ_CP035922.1, read on the forward strand.
AATATCTTTCACACGATTGTACAGCACTTTAATTCAAATACAACAAAAAGGTGAACGTTCATTTTGAAGAGTAATCACATAAAAATGTTTTAATCACGTCATAATGATGTAAAAAAGAACGATAATGTGCTTTTGAGCACTATGGCTTTTATCAACTTGATGTTTGCAACTGAGATAGAATGAAAGAATTACAGTGTCACTAATTTACAATGTAAATGTCATAAATCATCGGAACGATTAGATAGCACCTCTAAATTACGGCACTTGTCAAATCGATTAGCCAAACGAGCGGAAAAGTCGCTCTAATCGCAATCACGTAGAAAGAGAGAAAGAAAGCGCGGTATCGCATCATAATCATGCTTCTGTAAAAAAGTCGCGCCTTTTCCATTCTATTTTGAGTAAATCGCATTAGGAAAGATGATCAAGGAAGCCTGTTGATCATCTTTCCGTAAATAGTTTGGTTGGCGAAACGATGATCATGGCCATGAAGCTCGATGAGATCTACAGGAAGAGAGAGGGCAGGAGGATCCATTCTGCGGAACCATGATCAAGTGTCATCATGCTCGGAAGCATGTAAATACTTAACCAAACTACGGAAGAATGCCGATGGAATGGGGATTCAGGCAATCCCGCACGTTTCTTTGGTGCATCAAGCAGTGACGACAAACGCATTACATCATCCTTATTTCCATGATCATGCTTTCGCAAAGATTAACTCAAACCAATTACGCTCTATTAACGCTGGTAAACGCACAATTTTTAGACTATCAGCCGATACTGCTGTTATTCCCATCGCATATTGCCAAAATGTGCCATGCTTGATCATCGTTCCGTTAGCCATTCAGCTCGGCAGATAGAGATAAAAAGCTTACGTTTGGCTTCTCTCTGTGGATAAATTGTTTACGACTGATGATCATGCTTTCTATTCTTTGCTGATCATCGTTTCGATTCTCTAATGATCATGTTTTCATAAACTTATGATCATGCTTTCTGGCTAATGATGATCATGTTTTCTATCTGGAGATGATCATGCTTCCTAACGGGGAAAATAAAAAGTCTTTAATTACGGGAACTTACAGGCGCCGTTCGTTCCAGATCATTAGATCATCTATATCAATAAGATCAAATAAAGCAAAAAGATCAGTTATTTAAAGATCTCTCTTTTCCCTTTATTTATGATCTTTTTTTCATTATTCTCTTGGAACTATAGTGCTTTTACGGTCAAAGCGATCTGGATCTAACATGACAACCGAAGAAAAAATACTGATCAAAGCTCCAAGGAGCCACAAAGACGGCCATCTATTTGAAGTCAATGACTCATCTGCAGATTGGGTTGAGCAATATCAGCATTTCAAAGGGGTAACGAAAAGTATTTTAGAATTGTTAAATTTGATCTCTTTGCGTGGGTTTAGCAGTAAAGATGGATTGGTATCCACCACTGAAATTGTCGATGCTACCGATGGACAATTAACCCGAGCCGCTCTGCAGCAACGTTTACGAGCCGCGGTCAGTATCGGCTTGTTTACCCAAACCCCCGTGCGCTTTGAAGAGGGGCTCGCAGGCAAAACCATGCTGCATCGCTTTGTTAATCCAAACAAACTTATCTCAGTATTAGGTGCAGCCAGTTTAGTCACCGAAAAAGTGAAACAGAGCGAAAAAGAGAAACGCTCGAAAGCCTTAGCACAAACTCAGGTCAATAAACGATTGCTCAATGAGCACGGCTTAAACACACCACCGAGTATGAAAGATGAAGCCGATCAATTCGTCGTTTCACCAACCAATTGGGCTGGGATCATTGACCAAGCGCTCGCTCCTCCAAGGACGCGTAAAAGTTACCAAAAATCGATGGTTTCAATCTCCGGTACACGAGCGGTTATCGAAACTCGTTCCTCAAAAAATATCATGACGGTGGACGATCTGATGACACTATTTGCACTGTTCACTTTGACGGTGCAATACCATGATCATCACAAAGAGGAATATCAGTTAGATGCCACTCATATTCCGAACAAGACCCCACTCTATATCACGGATATTTTGTCGCTAAGAGGCAAAAAAGACAGTGGCCCTGCACGGGATTCGATCCGCGATAGTATTGATCGCATTGAGTTTACCGATTTTCAGTTGCATGAACTGACAGGGCGTTGGCTGAGTGAGAATATGCCCGAAGGGTTTAAAAGCGATCGCTTTCGCTTTCTTGCTCGCACCATTACGGCATCTGAAGAGGCGCCTACAGAGGGCAGTGATGGCGAAATTCGCATTAAACCCAATCTATACATTTTGGTTTGGGAACCTTCGTTTTACGAAGAACTGCTGACGCGCGATTACTTCTTCCTCTTTCCACCAGAGATCTTGAAACAACATACCTTAGTGTTCCAGTTGTATTCATTTTTCCGCAGTCGTATGGTTCGTCGTCACACCGACAGCATGCTGTTAACCGAGCTTAATCAGAAGCTGGCACGTAACATTGAATGGCGACGTTTTTCGATGGATCTGATCCGTGAATTGCGTCGATTATCCGAAGAAAAGGGATCGGAAGATCTTTTTACTGTCAACTTATGGGGCTACCACCTGAGCGTTACAACGATCCAAGATAAAGATAAGGTGATCGATTACCAGATCGATATCAAATGTGATGTTGAAGAAGTGCTGCGTTACTCGCGAGCTCGCACCACCAATGCGGGCAAACGTAATATGGCGCCAACTTTGCCTAATCCGCTACGCAACGAAATGGTGAGTAAGCAGAAACTGGAAGAGCTATCGGGCATCATTGATGGTGAGTTTGAACCGATTCAGCGCAAGGAGCGTTCTCCGAAAGGCAATTTAGGACGTAGAGTGAAACTGCGTAAACACTTGGTGGAGATCAATGCCGATGAGATCACCATTACGCTAACCAAATATACCTCCCCAGAGGCTCTAGAACGCAGTATAACGGCGTTGTCTGCGATGACAGGCCATCCGTATGTTTCTATCAAAGAAGAGTGTCAGGAGCTCTTAGAGAAGCTGGATTACATCCGTGTCGATGAGCATGTTTTGCCCTATGAAGCGCTCAGTAAAGTCGTAGAACTGTACAACAGCCAGACGGAGAACAAACATTTGTCGATTGAGCGTTTGATTGCCGGACTCGCTGTGCGGCGAAAAGTGTGCCGTCAAGTGTTTGAGGGCCATTTGGATGACACTGTGTTTCGTGCGCTAGACGAAGTGGCCGTCTGATTTTCCAACGTACCATGTTCTACACTGGGCGGATGTAAAACCGCCCAGGTCCAATACCTCACTCTACCTTAAATATCAGTTCTTTACCTCGTTATGATTGAGTTGACATGGCTGAACTGTCAGTAAGAGTTTACATACTATAAATAAGCAACTAGTTGCTTATTTTGTCACAGCGATTATGTTTTTATCGATATCGACAACCGATAAGGACATCCAATGATACACATTCTACGCAACGTTATTTTGGCTTCATCACTCTGCAGCGCTTCCGTGGCTTATGCGCAAGTGGAACTGCCTGTGATCGCCGATCAAATACCATTTGCTTACACCTCTGCATTCAAGGCGATCGCTCCGCTGGAGATTAAACATCCCGGCGCGCAGTTTATTAAGATACACTTTAAAACCTTGATCTTACCAGCAGGAAGTTCGATCCGCCTGACCTCAAAAGAGGGAACCGAGGTGCTGGAGTATACGCAAAGCCAAGAGAATTGGTTCGCGCAATCGATTTTCGGTGAACAGGTCACCGTTGAGTTGCTGCCTAACCAAGCGGGTGAAGTCGGTGAGTTCGACATTGACTATTTTACCGCCGGTCATCAGGCTGAAATGACAGCGTCTAGGGGAGATAGCACATTCTCCACTTGCGGAATCAACGAGCGTAAAGATGTCGCTTGCTGGCAAGAGAGCCATGCTGACAAAGTGGCGTGGTCAAGCCCAGTGGCTCGGCTACTGATTGACGGGCGTAGTCTCTGTACGGCTTGGCGTGTTGGCCCTGACAATACGCTCTTTACCAACAACCATTGTGTCAGTACGGCATCTGAGTTGAAAAACACCGAAGTGTGGTTCAATTATCAACGCAGCAGCTGTAACGGATCTTTGGCAACAACAGTGAAAGTGATGGGCAGTGAACTGCTGCGCACAGATTACACCTTGGACTACACCCTGTTTAGTGTTGATGACTTTGCCAAGATTGCAGCCTTTGGTTACTTAGGTTTGGATGCCAATGAACCCGTCTATGGCGATGGTATCTACATTCCTCAACATGGTGCTGGCAACCCGAAAGAGCTCGCGATTGAAAGCGATCAAAATGGCTCCGGTTTGTGCCAAATTGATATCGCTTCAACCAATGGCCGAGGCACCAACACCGATACCGGTTATTTCTGCGACACCATCGGTGGATCATCGGGCTCTCCAGTATTGAACGCGGCCAATAACAAGGCGATTGCGCTCCACCATTTTGGTGGCTGTGAAAATCAAGGGGTCAAAATAAGCCGTATTTGGCCGCAGGTCGCCACGTACTTCAACAACACTTTGCCTGAGGGGTCTATTGATCCAACTACGCCAACGATCGAAGAACTCATCCCAGATTCCGCGATTACCGACTTGGCTTTGAATAAAGGGGAAGAGAAGATGTTTGTCGTCAAAGCGGAAAATAGACTGTCAGCACTGACAGTGGCGATTCAATTTGGTGCGGGTGATGCCGATTTGTATGTACGCTCAGGTGAAAAACCTACCACGAGTGTCTATGATTGCCGCCCTTTTCGTTCAGGCAACAATGAATCTTGCTCTGTGCCTGCTGCGGGGAAAGATCTTTACATCATGGTGAGAGCTTACAGTAATTTCTCTGGGGTGATGTTGAATGCCAGCAAACAGTAAAAGTCTCTGCCAATCTTCAAGTGATTCATGTAAGTAAATATTAACCAATGCAATAATTTGTATATTGATTGAATTCAGACCGAACGTTAACAATCTACTGACATTAGCATCGTTCGCCAAAGCTACTATGGCCTCGAATAGACAACCTTTTGTCCTTTCTGATGATTAATAGATTGGCTCATATTGTTACATTCATTCTGAATAGATTTCGCGAGTTCAAACGAACTCGCTTTTTTTTATCCAAAATCTGCCATTAAGCATTTCTTACCTTGATCATTGTTCCGTGGGTAGTTCGATCAATGCCAAATCACTTGATCATGCTTTCGAGGTTCATTCCAAGCAAGTGATTCCATCAGTTTCACATGGCCGTCAATGATACTGTTGGCTTTGACTAACCAAGCCGTTTGATCGTTTTGCTCTGCACAAAACTCTAAGCTAAGGACCGTGATATGTTGTAAACGCTTGAGACACCAATCGCGGATCTCGACATCGGTATGACAATCACATCCCACCAGCTCGAACTTGCCGGCTGCATACAGTAGGAACTCAAAAGCGTGAGGCGGATTTTGATAACGATAGTGTTGGAAAAGTCGCAAGCACCCATCTAACCAACAAGCGATCGCTTTACTTTGATCATCGGTGAGATCAGGGCCAAATACGGCGTCAGGTGCAGAGAAGAGGATCGTTTCCAACTCACGTCTTTGATCATATTTTCGCTGTTGATACCAGTCAGAAATGCTGGTTAGCCAGAAAGTCAATGTCATTCTCAACCCCATACCATCGTTAACTTTAGTGTTAAGTTTGGTTGATATTCCGACAATTGACCAGTGGTGGTATTGATGTGAATTTACTTATATCGGCTTGAATCAGGTACTTTGGAAGAGAGAGTTGAAAGCGAAATGAGAGTTTGATCTCCTTGCTTTTGACAAGGGTAATCTTTTAAATCTACTGGGCTGTGGCGAATTTAGCAAAAGTTAAATGACGGTTTTATAATTTAGTTGATGGAAGAGAGGGAATGGTCACATTTCCCTACTGTTTTACTTAATTCAGCAAATCGGGTTTGCTATACATCAAGTGTCAAAACATGGTGTGTTCGGAGGTAATATGTCCATTAATTCAATAAACCATGACGAGATGGCAGATATGGCTCACAAGTGGGAAGTTCCGGAAGAGGAAGTCGCGCTGAGACCAGAAAAACAAGTGAAATCCGCAGAAGCGAGACGCCGCATTGAAGCGCTGAGAGAGATCCGTGAAAGCGGTCTGAGTATCGAGGAAGCAAAAGAATTAGGACTGCTTCACTAACGCAACTGTGTGATCTAACGAACTCAATGGAGAGGGTGGCCGCTAGCCACCCTTTGTGCTTTTTGGCAAGCAGACGAGTGTTTTCCGGGACGGCTTGCTAAACAAGCGCTCTCGATTTATCTTCTGTAAAAAGCAGGCGCTGTGTTATATTTCGCGACTCGTTGTCCTTAAAGGGGCGATTTCCTCACTAAGAGGGCACCTTGAAACAACCAGATGCGTACCGATGTAGAACTTCAGGAGATTTTCATGTCGTTTAATCTTTCACTGTTGGCGCCGGATGAAAAGAACAAAGTTGAGTTAGATAAGCAGGCTTCGTTCTTGGTCTGGAGAATGAAAGAAGCGAAATGTGGTCCAGAGGCGATCATTGAGCGTGCCAATAAAATCACTGATCCGCGTGAAAAGGCATTTTTTGAGCAATCAATTGAAAAATACAAACGAGCAATGAGAGTGGCATGAGCAGGTTTGCCTAGCAGCCAAATTGGCCGTGATTGGCGGCTCTGATTTCTCGTGGAGCGAGAATTGAATTGATCTCGCTTTTTGCTAAAATCCTTCGCGTTAAAAATGTAATGTAGAGAGACATCCCGATGGGAAGAAGTTTTGAAGTGCGCAAAGCCTCAATGGCGAAAACAGCAGGCGCAAAAATTAAAGTTTACTCCAAATACGGTAAAGAAATTTACATGTGTGCGAAAAATGGTGGTTCAGATCCAGATATGAACCTGTCTCTTCGCCACCTGATCACTAAAGCGAAAAAAGACCAAGTACCGTCGCACGTTATCGAGAAAGCGATCGACAAAGCAAACGGCGGTGGTGGTGAAGATTACCAACCAGCACGTTACGAAGGTTTTGGCCCAGGTGGTATTAGCGTGATCGTTGACTGTCTAACAGACAATGGCAACCGTACTTTCCAAGACGTTCGTCAGTGCTTTGTGAAGACAGGCGCAAAAATTGGTACTCCTGGTGTGGTTGCACACATGTTCGATCACCAAGCGGTATTCCAGTTCAAAGGCGAAGACGAAGAAGCGATTCTTGAAGCGCTGATGATGGCCGATTGCGATGTGACCGATATCGAACTTGAAGACGGCGTGATCACCATTTACGCACCAAATACCGAGTTTTTCAAAGTGAAAACCGCGTTGAATACAGAGTACCCTGATCTGGTTATCGACGTTGAAGAGATCACTTTCGTTCCACAGAACTACAGCCCTGTGCCGGAAGAAGACGCAGAAAAATTCCAGAAATTCCTCGACATGCTGGATGACTGTGATGATGTTCAGCAGGTTTATCACAACGCTGAACTGTAATGAAAAAAAACCGAGCTGTTCGAAGCTCGGTTTTTTTATACCTCGACGTTATTCCACGCCTCGATTTTTCTCGCTCGTATTGACTTTTCTGATTGAAGCCTTGCTGGCGAAAGTGGCGCAGCCGCAATTTCGCCATCGCCCTTAATCTCTCCCGTTTATCCTCTCTGTTGACCGTTTATCGCGCCTCGATGCGTTTGGTCGCATGCTCCTGCAAGCGGGAAATGGGGCCGATATGCTGACATCATCAAACCAACAGAAGGATAACGGTGATGATGTTGCTAAAGAAAAAAACGCTGCTCTCTGGTCTCTTAGTTGTGACGTCGCTATGGACAGTGCCGGTGCTTGCCAACCCCGATCAAGCGTTAATCAACCAGTATAATCTTGCCGCACAAGGTGAAGCGCCACTGGTCGACTCGGTTTTCGGTCAACTGAACCGCTTGATTGAGAAAGAAGGCGCGACGCCTTTGTCTCTGGTTTACCTTGGCAGCACGCAAACCTTGCAAGGTCGAGATGCCTTCTTGCCGTGGAATAAAATGAAGTTCACCGAGCAGGGGCTTTCGACCATTAATAAAGGCTTGGCGCTGCTGCACACTTTACCTTCCTCTCTCGAAAAGCAAGAACGAATTCAGGGCTTGCCAGAAAGCTATCTAGCACGTGCGATGGCGGCTGCCACCTTTACAGCGCTGCCCGACATGTTTAATCACTTTGAGCGTGGCTACGATTTGTATCTCAACTTGCTTGATGAACCGGGCTTCGTTGAGCAGCCGTTTGCAGCCACTTCATGGATTTACCGCTACGCGGTGCAGGCGGCATTGCGAGCGGAAGACATTAAACAAGCGAAAGCATGGCTCAGTGAGATGGAACAGCGCGACAAAGCCAATTTAGACACCCAATCGGCATTGGCGCAAGTCGCTGCCAAAGGGTAGGGGAAGCAAGATGATTGAATTTAGCCAACTTGAGCGCCACTACCTTTTAGGGAGTCAAAGTGTTCCCGCACTGCGTGGCGTGAGCGGGTATATCGCACAAGGGGAAATGGTTGCGTTATGCGGCCCATCTGGTTCGGGCAAAAGTACCTTACTCAATGTGCTTGGCATGCTGGATGCTCAATATCAAGGTCAGGTAACGTTTGCTGGCCAACCTTACCCGAACGGACAAATGCAGGCTGCGAAAATGCGCCGTGAAAAGCTGGGGTTTATATTCCAAAAATTCAACTTGGTGCCAGTGATGACGGCTTTAGAGAACGTCGCTTATCCGCTGCATCTCAACGGTTTTTCAAAAACAGAGCAAACCGAACTTGCCTCACAAATGCTGGAACATGTGGGGCTGGGTGAATTTATCCGTCACATGCCCGATAACTTGTCTGGCGGTCAGCAGCAACGGGTAGCGATTGCTCGCGCTTTGGTTCACAAACCTGCATTAGTAATTGCCGACGAGCCAACAGCAAGCCTCGATAGCCAAACCGCAAACAAAGTCATCGATATCATGAAAGAGCTCGGGCACGAGTTTGGTACCACCTTTATTGTCGCCACTCACGATCCTCGCATGGCATCACGCTGTGATCGCACCATCGAGCTGGTGGACGGCAAAATCATCCAAACGCACGCCAGAATGGAGGAGGTTTCATGGGCAAGTTGATCGCACGCTGTTTGCCTGATTCGCTACGTATTGCGTTGCTCAATTTGCAGCGTAATCGTCGTCGCAGCGCACTCTCAGCCAGCATTATCGCCATCGCGGTGTTTGCGCTAGGCAGTGCGGGCGGTTTTGGCCTGTACACCTATGACAGTCTCAAAGAGTCAACCGCTAGAGATACCGGTCATTTGACCATCAGTACCCCTGGCTACTTCGAGAAAGAAGAAGAGATGCCGCTGAGCAACGGTTTAAGCAATGCCGACTCTTTGATGCGCGATCTGATGGGGCTGGAAGCGGTCCGTGGCGTGCAGCCGCGCATCGACTTTACCGGACTGGTGTCGAACGGCAGCAAGTCGACCATTTTTGCTGGTATTGGCGTTAATGAGCGCGAGTTTGATATGAAAGGGCCGTTTTTGGATGTGCGCCAAGGGAAAACCTTGTCTGATCCAAGCTCTGTACGCTATGACCCGGGCGAACCGGAAGTGATGTTGGCGACCGATCTGGCGCGCAACTTACACGTCAGTGTCGGGGATTGGGTGACATTGCTGGCCACCACCACCGATGGTGCGCTCAACGCGTACGATTTCAAAGTTCGCGGCATCTACTCAACTGGTGTACCTGAGCTGGATAAACGTCAGTTGTATCTACACATTGACAGCGCGCAATCTCTGCTGGGCAGCGACAAAGTAAGCACTCTCTCCGTGTTTCTGTTTGAGACGGCGAAAACCGAGCAAGTCGGGCAAATGTTGACCAAACGCCTCGCCAGCCAAGAACAAGCATTGCAGATCTCCCCTTGGCAAGAGCGAGCGTTTTTCTACCTCAAAGTGAAAGATCTTTATGATCGCATTTTCGGCATCATGGGCGCGGTGATGGCGCTGGTGGTGTTTGTCGCACTATTTAATACCATGACCATGTCGGTGACCGAACGCACGCGGGAAATTGGCACCTTGTCGGCACTGGGCAGCTATCCCAATGAAATTATTGGTGGCTTTTTACGTGAAGCGGGATTAATCGGTCTGATTGGCAGTGTGGTCGGCGCGTTGGCTTGCGCTGCGCTTTGTGCTCTTTTGATGGTGGTGGATGTGCAAATGCCGCCTCCGCCGGGGCGTACCGATGGCTACCCGCTCTCCATCTACTTCTCTTGGCCGCTGGTGTTGAGTGCAACACTCGGCGTGGTGGGGATCTGTCTCCTTGCCGCTTACCTTTCTGCCCGCAAAGGGGTGAAAAAACCGATCACGGAGGCGCTAATTTATGTCTAATTTCACCGTATTTTCATCGCGAATTTTGCTCGGCCTAGCGCTTGTTGCCCCAACCAGTATGGCCGCCACCGCGCCATCGCCTGAACAAGTGGCGCAAATGCTTCAGCGCGCCGACGACTATCGACTGAAAGAGGAGGCAGCGCGAGTGATTTCACTGGTCAGTCTCTATCAAGCGGGGGAACTGGATAAAACCCGCGAGTATCACGTATACACTCGTTCTAACCGCGAATCTCTGGTGATCTTCAAATCGGCGGTGGAAGCGGGGCAGAAGCTGCTGATGCTACAAGATAACTACTGGTTGCAAATGCCGAAAAGCCGTCGCCCGATCCGCATTACGCCGATGCAAAAGCTGCTTGGCGAAGCCTCGGTAGGCGACATTTCGACCCTGACTTGGAGTGACGATTATCAAGGCCAGTGGCAAGCGCAAGAGACACTCACTTTGCCTGAGGGCCAATCGCTGAATACGCACAAGTTGGCCTTAACCGCGCTCACCAGCGGCGCCAGCTATCAGCATATCGACCTTTGGATCGCGCAAAAGGATGATTTTCCCATCAAAGCGGATCTCTATCTGCGTTCCGGGAAGCTCGCCAAGCAAGCATGGTTTGAGCGTGGCGATCGGCAAGGAGCTAGCCGCGTTGTCTCAATGACCTTACTTGACAGTATTCAGCCCGCGAAAAAAACCGTGATTGAGTATCAAGATATTCAGCCATGGGCTTTGGAGGATAAGTTTTACAACCCGAGCTACCTCATCAAAGCGGATGTCAGCCAATGGTAACTTTGATGCACAAACAGGCGTCAATGTGCTGGTCTCGTGCTTGGTTTGCTCTTGCGCTGCTCAGTTGCGCTACGCCGAGTGTTGCAGGGTTAAGAACGGCTTGGGATTGGGCACTCAGTTACGAAACGGCGAAGCCGCGTGAGAGCGCTTTTGTTGCGGCGCAAACGAGTCATCGCGCTGCTGTTAACGGCATGTTGGATTTGCAGCTTGATTATGCCAGTGAGTACGGTACTTGGACTTCGCTTTGGACGCTCTACAGTGAGGGTTTGTATCTTGATGATGGCCATCAATCCGCATGGTGGCAGGAGCGAGATTCGGATCTGATTGTTCGTGAGCTTGCTTGGCAAGGTGAATGGACGATTTATGGGTTACCACTGGATGTTAGTGTCGGCAAATTGCGCCTTGATTGGGGTGTCGGTTATGGCTATCGGCCACTGGATCTGTTTCGTCCTTATCGGCAAAACCCGATCAGCTTGGTGGCCGAAGAGGGCACGGGCGTAGTGTCGTTGTCGCATTTTGACTTAGACGGAGAATGGACTTGGCTGGTGACGGATTCGAGCTGGACACATGCCAGACAAACGGCGCTGGATAATGCCAGCGAGCAGCGTGGTTCCGGTCTCCGCCGTTACTGGTTAAATGAGCAAAGTGAGTATCAATGGATTGGTTACTACGATGACGTACGCCGCGGGCTGCTTGCAGCCAGTTTGCGCTCCGTGTGGTCGGATTCTCTGGCTTGGCACGTCTCTACCGTCTGGCAGCGGCAAAGCGTCGGCTATCAGTTCCCGCCGACGACTTATACAGCGCCGTACGTTGCAGAGCAAGGCCATGCGCTACAGGCGTTGGTGGGGCTGAATTGGGCCAGCCAAGACGGCCATAATCTGATTGGTGAATACTGGTACGACAGTCGATCTTGGTCGCATGATGAGTGGCAACAGGCCCTTGAGCGAGCAGAAAGCTTCAAGACGGCTGCACAAACGGCCGGATTGGCTGCTAGCTATCAGCAAGGCTTTCAACATGCCAACTTAGTACAACATAACCTGATGCTGCATTGGAGTTGGGATCTGCAAGCTTGGATGATGTGGAACGGTCTCACCGGGCCAGCCTGGCTTTCGGATATCACGCCAACGTTGGATCTGCTTTTCTCGCCGCAAGATGGCGGGGTAATTGCCACTCAGTGGCTACGTTATCAGTGGCTCGACACGGGCACGCAAAGCGTTGAAGTGGAATTTGCCGCACGCTTTTTGACGGGGAATGGGGATTCTGTATACGCCCATCTCCCCGACCAGCATATGATGGTTTTTAATCTCAAAGGGAGGTTTTAATGTTTCTCGCTAATGTTGCTAATGAAAACAGTTGGCAGAAAAGTTTCATCGTGACATCGCTTTTCTGCCTGTTCGTCTCGCTGTTGACGCTGTCTGTGTGGGGCGGGCCTTACTATATCCATCTGTTCATCAGTTTAGGGTTTGGTTATTCAGCGCTGTTTTTTTCTTGGCTGATTGTACATCTGTTCCCAGAGGTGCCTCGCCGGGCGGAAGTATTGCTCTCACTCACCGCTTGCTTGCTGTTTGGTATTCTCAATGCCCGTTTTTGGGTGAGTGACTACATGGGCATGTCAGATATGGTGCCCGTTGGCTTGATGGGGTTACTTTTCAGTGGCATGTGTTATTTTTATTTTCACTCTAAAGAGCAGCAAATGAGAGCGCTGCATGAGCTAGAAGTGATCAAAAGAGAAAAAGCGGAGCAAGAACAAGCGCTATTACTTAGCCAGCTCAAACAAATGCAGAGCCAAATTGAGCCGCATTTCCTTTTCAATACGCTGGCTAATATCAGCGCTTTAATGTCGCAAGACATCGACAAAGCGCGGCTGATGCTGGAAAGTTTAACCGCCATGATGCGGGCGACGCTGAGTAATTGCCGTGAAGAACACACCACGATTGCCGATGAAGTCGCGCTGATTGAGGCGTATCTCGCCATCCAACATATCCGTTTGGGCGATCGTCTGCGCTATCGAATCCAGGTAGAACCCGGTTTAGAGCACGTCAGCATTCCGCCGTTGATGCTGCAACCTTTGGTTGAGAACGCTATTTTGCATGGGATTGAACCGCTCAAAATGGGCGGCGAGATTGAGGTGACGATCGACACGTTCGATCAGACATTACAGATTTGCGTAAAAGACACCGGGGCAGGGCTCGGTTCAAGTTCGACGCATGTGGGTTCCGGTGTCGGATTGAATAACCTTAAGCAACGAGTAGAGACTTTGTTTGCTGGGCGTGGTCAGGTCAGCATCGTTGAGAACAAGCCGCAAGGTGTGATTGTACGCTTGAGCTGGCCGTTAGCGTTGACAGAGAAAAAAGAGTAGGAATAGCAAGATGCAACAAAGCTATCGCGCGATCATCGTGGATGATGAGCCGCTGCTGCGACACCATTTGAACAAAAGCCTCGCCGATGTATGGCCAACGCTGGAGATAGTCGCATTGGCTGACGATGGTGAACAAGCGCTGCACGCCATTGAGCAGCATCAGCCGGACGTGGTGTTTCTCGACATTCGCATGCCAGTGATGGATGGGTTACAAGTGGCGAAGCAGCTACACGGCAAACAAGGTGCGCCGCTGGTGGTGTTTATCACCGCGTACGATGATTACGCAATTCGCGCTTTTGAACAAAATGCCGTGGATTATCTCCTCAAGCCAATTTCGGCGGCGAGATTGCAAAAGAGTTGTCAGCGGGTTGAGCAGCGTTTGCATGAGCGCGCAGGGCAAACGCAAAGTGATCCCTCACTATCTGCCTTGTTGAATCAGTTGCAACAACTTTCGACACCATTACGCACACCACAGTATTTGCAGTGGATCAAGGCGCAACTGGCCGAAGAGATCCATCTGATTGCGGTTTCGGATGTGCTCTATTTCAAAGCGGAAGAGAAGTACGTCTCCGTTTTTGCCGCGCAAGGGAGGGAGGCGATGCAAGAGTATTTGATTCGCACTTCGTTAAAAGAGTTGCTGGCGCAGCTCGACCCAGAGCAGTTCTGGCAAATCCATCGTTCTTGCGTGGTGCAGGTGAGTAAAATTGAAAAGGTGAAGAAGAACTTCAGCGGACATATGTTTGTGCATATCGGCAAAACGCAACTGCCGGTAAGCCGCGCGTCACAAAGTCTGTTTAAAGGGATGTAACTGTGGTGTTTACAGTGTAAATCGGGCAGCCAATCGGCTGCCCGAACTTTACATGCACCGTTAGCTTATACGGTGAATCGACCGACTAAGTCATACAGCTCATGAGCTTTGTGGTTCAAACTCTGGCTGCCCGCTCGGTTTTGGTTCGCCAGATCGGCAGATTGGCTACTTTGATCGGAGATAACCACAATCCGTTGGGAGATTTCCTGTCCAACAATGCTCTGTTCCTCGGTCGCGGTGGCGATAAGCGAGTTCATGTCCATGATTGTGCCAATCGAGGATTTGATCTTAAGCAGCGCTTCTGCAGCCGCATTGGCCTCTTTCACGGTATGCTCCCCACGGGCTTGGCTGGCGTCCATCGCTTTCACTGCTGCATCGGAAGCCGACTTGAGCTGATTAATCATCTGATGGATCTCGCCGGTACTGTCTTGAGTGCGGCTGGCTAATTTGCGCACTTCATCGGCCACTACGGCAAAACCGCGTCCTTGCTCACCAGCACGCGCAGCTTCGATAGCCGCATTCAGCGCCAACAGGTTGGTTTGCTCGGCAATGTCTTGAATCACTTCCAGCGATGATGAGATGTTTTTCACATCATCTTCTAGGCGTGAGATAACCTGATTTGCTTTGGAGACTTCACCTGCGAGATCGCGCACTGAAGAGGCGGCCGAGTTGACGATGGTTTCGGCCTCGTTGGCATTGTCTTCTGCATAGCGAGCGGCTTGCGCTGCTTGATTAGCATTGTTTGATATTTCGGTCGCCGTGGTGGTCATCTCGGTCATTGCCGTGGCCACTTGCTCGGTTTCTTCTCGCTGGCCTGCGGCGATTTCATCAACTTGGGTTGCGCGCCCTGTCATGTTGTTGGTTTCACTGACGACCTCTTGCCCAACTTCACTTACGCGGTGAATGATGTTCTGCAAACTGGCAACAAACTGGTTAAAGTTTTTGCTCAGTTGCGTGAACTCAGGAACGGTGAACGGTTCCATACGCGCGGTTAAATCGGCATCGCCGCTGGCAAACGAGCGAATAGATTGGTCAAACAGCTCCAACGGCCGCATGATGCTACGGTTAACAAACACGGCGAAAATCCCTACCAGTACAGCAATCACAACACAAAAGAGCCCTATGGCAGTGAGTGTGTCTTGCAAAGCTTGATGGGCATTTTCCTTCATCTCGTTAACGGTGGCATCAATGTCGTCCGTGTAAAAACCGGTACCAATCATCAGATCCCATTGTGGAATGTACACCGAGTAACTGAGCTTAGGCAGTGGCGTGTTTTGCCCAGGTTTTGGGAAATAGTAAGTGGTAAATTGCCCCTGTTTGGCGTTTTTTAACAGATCTTTAACCAAGTAGTTGCCTTTCTGATCTTGCAAATTCAGAAAGTTTTCGCCTACTCCTTTATCGCTTTTACCAAGAAAAACCCGTGTACCTTTGGAGTCGTAGCCAAAGATGTAGCCGGAATCACCGTACTGTATCTCTTTTAAAATCGGCAGCGCTTCAGAGAGCGGGGCGTTTTTTTTCAATAATGGTTGAACAGCGGATTCAGCCATTTGTATGTAGTTTTTTAGTTCCTCTTGCTTCATACGCATCATGTTCTGGTGGGTAACACTGAACTGCTGCTCATTAAACGCGACGGTTTTGAGATAGGTAAACCACATCATGCCCAATGCAATAGTGACAACCGGCACTATTGACAAAATGTAGAGTCTTTTTCTTATGGTCAAACTCATTGCTACTTTCCTTGCTTAATCGGCTTATATCGTGACAACTTAGCGTTGATAGATTGGTGTAATAGTTATGTGTTAAGCGTAGCCAAATCTGACTGTTCAGACTGTGAAATCTGAAAGTTTTGTGGCTGAAAAATGAAGTTATTGCTGTAATTTTGCTTTTTGTCATTTTTTTAGCCGCACATTTTAAGCGTTCGGTTGCTTATTGATGGGCTGTAACGCTAGAGACGCTTGCTTCCATTAGCGCGCAAAGGCATCTTTGAGTAATTGGCTAGAAATCTTTCATTTTTATACTGATACTGTTTTATTTTCTGGTGTTTTATCTGGAGTTTTTCTAATTGCATTGGCTGTTTAAGCTAAGTTCGGACATTTTCGTCGAATTATGCTATAGTCTGCGACCTATTGATTTGGTGCGAGAATCCGCATCTCAATGATTCAATGGTTTGGCCGTTGATAGGCTCTGTTTGACCAACTCAATAGCAACGGATTTTGAACGCCAGTACGCGCGTAAGGCCTTTGCACCTCATCGAGGAAAGTGAGTGTGCAATTTGCCGACACTTCTAGGAGCTAGAGATAGCTCCTTTTGCATTTTGGAAGCTTGCTGAGGGTGTTTGAGACATCACCCGATGATCGTTTTCCAGTCTGAGCCTAACCAGATGGCTTGTCTCTGTTGTTGCTAACCATGCGCTGTGGCGAGGTTAGTTCGACGCCTTAAACATATGCAGCACTGACGTTCAAAAGTAACAACAACACTCTGACATCAAGGAAGATAAAGAGTCTGAGATGAAGAGGTTGTATGAATCATCTAATCACAGTCGGGGCGCTGGAATCATTTTTAGTGGCGATTAGCGTCCTGTTTCTCGGCCATTTTATTAATGCAAAATTGCCCGTGTTGCAAAAGTTCAACATTCCAGAACCCATCGTTGGTGGGTTGATTGTGGCTTGTGCTATTACCGCGCTGCACTTTCATGGCGTGGATTTGCAGTTTGATTTGCCCTTGCAAAACACCTTTATGTTGATGTTTTTTGCCACTGTGGGACTGGCGGCGAACTATACGCAGTTGCTCAAAGGTGGTGCAAAAGTGCTGCTCTTCTTAGCTATTGCTTCCGTGTATATCGTGATTCAAAACGGAGTTGGAGTCGCGTTAGCCAGCGTGCTGGGTTTAGAGCCATTGATGGGCCTGATTGCCGGCTCGATTACCCTCTCTGGCGGCCATGGTACGGGCGCGGCGTGGTCGCAAACCTTTACCGATCTGTATGGTATTGAAAATACGCTAGAAATTGCAATGGCGTCAGCGACATTTGGCCTGATTATCGGCGGTTTGATCGGTAGCCCAGTGGCACAGCGTTTGGTCGATAAACATCAGTTAGAGTCGGAATACGGACGCGGTTCGAAAACCCACGAGAAGTTTCCCGAGCTGGTGACCTACAACGAATATGAAGAAGACAAAGTGACCGCCAAGAAGGTGATTGAGAAGCTGTTTTTTCTGCTGATCTGCGTCACTGGTGCTAAATACGTAGAGCAGTGGGTGAGTGCGTATCAAATCAAATGGTTGATGATACCTGATTTCGTCTATGCACTGTTTATTGGCGTGATCATCACCAACTTCTTGGAAGTGAGCAAAATTCGCAAATTGGACGCAGAAACCATCGATATGCTCGGCACGGTATCACTGTCTTTGTTTTTGGCGATGGCGCTGATGAGCCTAAAACTGTGGAACATTTTTGATTTGGCGATTCCATTTCTGCTCATTCTGGCGGTTCAGTCGCTTGTGTTGGCGCTGTTCACTTACTACGTGACGTTTCGGACGATGGGGCGTAATTACGATGCAGCGGTGATGGCCGGAGGGCACTGTGGTTTTGGTTTGGGAGCGACCCCCACTGCGGTGATGAATATGGGCTCGATTGTCAATCGTTTTGGCCCGTCGCCTCAGGCGTTTATGGTAGTACCGATTGTGGGCGCGTTTTTTATCGATATTGTCAATTTACTCATTCTGCAAGGGTTTATCTCGTTTATCAAATAGTGATTCATGTTAAAAATAAGGAGCTTGCGAGCTCCTTTTTTTCTTGCCTGATGATAATTAATTAAAGTTATTTGCCTTAAATTCTCTGTGGGTGAGAATGGAGCGGGCATGATTCAGTGACATTCCTGACGATGGCGGCACACTGCCTGTTTGAAAAATTGTTGTCTGTCTGGACAACAACGAGCAACAAAAGGGGTGTTATGAACAATGTTGTCTCTGTTGGCCCGCTAGCGTCTTTTCTCGTGGCGATCGGTGTGCTGTTTCTTGGTGGCTTGATAAATGGCCGTTTTCCTCTTCTGAAAAAATTCAATATTCCTGAACCTATCGTGGGTGGCTTAGTGATGGCGACGGTCATGACCTTGCTGCACTTTCGTGGTACGACATTCAACTTCGACCTGCCGCTGCAAAAAACCTTAATGCTGATGTTTTTCGCAACGGTTGGTTTGGCGGCAAACTATAGTCAGTTGCTCAAAGGAGGCGTGAAAGTCGTGCTCTTTTTGGCGATCGCCTCGCTCTATATTGTGATTCAAAATGGCATTGGTGTCTCAATGGCAAGCTTGTTGGGGCTCGATCCGCTGATGGGCCTGATTGCAGGGTCGATCACCTTGTCTGGCGGGCATGGTACGGGCGCGGCATGGTCACAAACCCTCACCGAGCTTTATGGCATTGAAAATACACTCGAAATAGCCATGGCATCGGCAACCTTTGGTTTAGTGGTCGGCGGGATCTTAGGCAGCCCTCTTGCGCAGCGCCTGATTGATAAACATCAGTTGGAATCGCATTACGGGCGTGGCCCACAAGCGCATCAACGCTTCCCTGAGCTTGTTACCTACAACCAGTATGAAGAAGACAAAGTGACCGCGCAGAAAGTGATTGAGAGCTTAGCGTTGATTCTGCTATGTGTACTAGGTGCTCGCTATTTGGAGCAGTGGGTCTCTGCCTTAGCTATCCGCTGGCTGATGATCCCCGATTTTGTCTATGCCTTGCTGATTGGCGTCGTGGTCACAAATTTGCTTGAAGTGACCCGAGTGAGAAAATTGGAAGCGGAGACGGTGGATATCATCGGTACCGTCTCATTGTCACTGTTTTTGGCTATGGCGTTGATGAGTTTGAAACTGTGGAATATTTTTGATTTAGCGTTGCCGTTTTTACTCATTCTCACTGTGCAATCTTTCGCCATGGTGCTGTTTGCCTATGGTGTGACGTATCGTTTAATGGGGCGCGGTTATGACAGCGCGGTGATTGCCAGCGGCCATTGTGGGTTTGGCCTCGGCGCGACACCAACGGCAGTGATGAACATGGGGACTATCGTCAATCGTTTTGGCCCGTCTCCACAGGCATTTCTGGTGGTGCCGATTGTTGGTGCTTTTTTTATCGACTTAATGAACATGATCATCTTACAGGGGTTTATTTCCCTGCTTGGCTAAGCCTTTGACTTGGGAGCGTGAGCTCCCTTTTCTTTATAAAACAGCGAACTATCTGATTCAGTCATCTTCTATTACAATGGTTTTGCAACCGTTTGCACCGTTTTGCTGGCGGCATAAAGAGGAAAGGTAAACCGAGGGCAGCATGATGAGCGAAAAAATTTCCACCACGGCATTGGCCAAAATGCGTAACATGGATGCTCCGATGTTGTTTAGCGATCTCAAACGTGCTGGCTACATCAGCCGCGTGGGTGATAAATGGATTTTAACGGAACTCGGCGCGCGTTTTGGCGGAGAGTATGTCGATCACCCTAAGTTCGGTCAATTCATTGTGTGGCCCGCCAATTTACATGTTGAATTGGCCAATACTCAAGGCAAGCTGCTTAGCGCCACCGAACTGGGGGCAGCGTGGCAACTTAATGCGAAAAAAATCAACCAACTGTTGAGTGAGCTGGGTTGGATGTTCAAATCAGAGCAAGGTTGGCAGTTAACCGAATCTGGGATCCGCGCTGGTGGCAAGCAAAGAGGCGATGGTAGCGAGCACCCGTTCTACGTGCTGTGGCACGATTCTCTGCTGCGTCACAAGCGTTTACGTCAATCGGTGGTGGAATTTTTAGGTCAAGATGCACAGACGCAATCCACCGATCGCTCACTGTCGAATTTCCGGCAGAAATTTGAGGCCAAACACCGCACTTTAGATGGCCACTACGTCCGCTCGAAAGGTGAGCTGCTGATTGACAATTGGCTGTACATGGCGGGTGTCGTGCACGCTTATGAAAGACAGCTGCCGATAGAAGAAGAGGTGATGAGCGATTTCTACTTGCCCGCAGGCAAGGTCTATCTGCAATTTTGGGGTTCAGACAACAGTGTAACGGCAGGCAGTATCAGAGAAAAAACCAGAGCCATCTACCAAGCGCACCATTTTAATCTGATCGAAATTGAGCCTGAAGAGGTGGATAAATTGGATGATGTGTTGCCAGCAAGGCTGCGTCAGTTTGGCATCAAAGCCTACTGAAAAAGAGCCAATAAAAATCCCGCGTTTGATGCGGGATTTTTTTATGAAAATGAAACGTAGCGAGGGCGATTAGAAGCCTTCGATGTTTTTTGCTTCTAGCTCAGAGAAGTATTTTACGGTTTTTACTTTGAGCTCTTGGGTCGATGGTGCGTCACACACAATCACCGATTTCGGATGCAATTGTAGTGCAGACACGGTCCATAAGTGGTTAACACTGCCTTCTACTGCGGCTTCCAGTGCGAGCGCTTTGTTGTGACCCGTTACTAGGATCATGATCTCATGTGAATCGAGCAAGGTGCCTACACCGATGGTCAGTGCGTATTTGGGTACCTGATTGATATCGCCATCGAAGAAACGTGAGTTGGCAATACGCGTGTCTTCGGTCAGAGTTTTGATGCGAGTACGAGATGACAGAGAAGACGCTGGCTCGTTGAAAGCAATATGACCGTCGTTACCCACGCCGCCCATAAACAGATTGATCTTGCCGTAAGACTTGATTTTATCTTCGTAGCGTTGGCATTCGACTTCGTGATCTTCAGCGTTGCCGTTGAGCAGGTTGATGTTTTCTTCCTGGATATCCACGTGATTGAAGAAGTTGTTGTACATGAACGAGCGGTAAGATTCTGGATGCTGTGGATCGAGACCCACGTACTCGTCCATATTGAACGTGACCACATGTTTAAAGCTTACTTCGCCTGCTTTGTACAGCTCGATCAGCGCTTTATAAGTCGCGAGTGGAGTTCCGCCAGTTGGCAGGCCAAGCACAAACGGACGCTCTGCCGTTGGGTTGAAATCATTGATGCGTTTAGCAATGTGCGCCGCTGCCCACTTACCAACTTGTGCCGCGGTTTGTAACGGGATAAGTCTCATTTTTCGCCCCTAGATATTGGAAATTTTGTTATGCTGAAACATTATTTTGCATTATAAAATAAGTTTTCTGGGTCTGCCATTGTTTTAGGTCAAAATTTCACAACTTTTGTTTTTCTAGGTTACATTTCGCCGGGTTAGTGGCGATTTTGTCCATATTGTGACCGACGTACGCTGCTGGCGGGGGAGTAAAATAAGCAGGTTTTCGCTAGGATGAAAGGATAAATTTACCACTTGAATTAAGTGAGCTTTTGATGGGCTTCATGTTTCGCTGTTGGCAAAAGTTTGTGTCGTTAACCATACTTAAAATGTCTCTCTGTTCAGGAGTACCTTTATGAAAAACGAACTCGATCCCACCAAAATTTTGCATGCTTATGAAGTGATTATGGAGCGTGGTACGCCGACGGAGTTCGGAAAAATCTATGAAGGCGTCGAAGCCTTCTCCGATTACGATGGCTACAGTGTCTACATGCGCGGCAATGGTGTTGAGTTGAAAATTGGTTTTCACAACACTTATCATCTTGACTACGATCAGGAACACCTTAAAGAGAGTTTCTTGAAGAAAGTGGCGATGCTGGCGAAATAGCGGGCAGAGTGCGGTTGCCCAAGTCATACGATTCTAAGCTCTACATAGCCTGTGGAGCTTTTTTCTATGGATCGTTTTACGGTTCTGTGGCCGTCAGATTTTTAGGCTGTCAATTAAATAAGTGAGATGTGGCTCTGCCTCGGCGCGCTTATCCATCAACAGGTGAGGCGGTTTGGTTAACCAGCCGCGCGCGACTAGTTCGTCAAGCAGATCGAGATAGCGGTGGCTGCATTTGCCCAGTAAAAGATTATCGAGGCTGCGCTGCTGCTCAAGTTGGCGCATGTGCAAAAAGCCGCTGAGATAGAGGTGATCTTTGGTAAAACCGCCGCCCCGGTAAACGCGCATGGTGGTGGTCCAAGCACTCTCTTGGTGCAACGCCAGTTCCTCACGCAGATATTGGTATGTTTGGTAGAAATTATGCTCTTTGAGCATCGAGTGCACCGCCAGTACTCGCGTGGCTAAGAGTTTCAGCCGCTGGTGGGACATCCAGCCCGCTTTGTATTCGGCCAAGATGGCCAGCCCTTCTTGAGTGGCGGGCGCGCCGGGCAAACCTAAACGAAACAGATTGAGCGGCTGCTTTCTTGCGTTCAGCGTTGTCGCCATATGCACGCCAAGCTCGTGGTGGATTAAACGCTGTACTTCGGCGTGAGAAAAGCCTGCTTTGCCATTGATCAGCAGAGTCGGTGGCTGGGATGTCACCATGGCTTTGGCCGCCAGTGAAGTAGACACAGTGACTTTACACGGCATGTGCCACTGCTCGGCTGCCTGTTGCATTAGCTGCTTGGCCTGCTGTGCGTTGTATTGCTCAATTTCATCCTCTGCCAGTGCTTTGGCGTAAAGAAGAAACTGAGCGTTATTGATCGCGTTGTTATCCGGTTGACCATAGTGGCGCAAAGAGTGATACAGAAACGATTCTTGGCCGACGCTGGTAAGCAGATCGACTTGTTCGCTCAAGCTATTGAGCGTGTCGCTGTAAAGCTGGCGCATGTCTGGATCGGCAATCTCTTCAATCGGTAACCGATAAAGCTGAGATTTAAACTCGTTGGCATGCAGGGGAAGCTGACGGTAACGGTAGTCCGGTTGATAGCGACTCGGTGCGGCTTCAAAACGCTTTTTCTCTGCGCTGAGATTGGTTGGGTTGACGTATTTAAGCGTTTCCAGTTTTTGCGCCAGTTTGTACAGCGCCTTGTCAACGTGCAGAACCGCAGGTTCAATCGATGAGCTGAGCATGTCGGCTTTACCAATGCGATGCTGGCGGTTAAAGTGGCGCTGAAAATAAGCCCCTGTTTGGCTAAAGGCTTGCTTGAGCCCGGTTTGCAATGCTTCCAACACCAGCGGAAATAGAGCTCCGCTCTCTTCCTCCATAAAGACTTTTTTCACTTCGGTTGGCAAAACCAGCGTGCGGTCAAAGTGGGCATTGGTGTGGGAAATCAGATACCCTCGACCTTCAAACACCGCATTGATTGCCGCGCTGGTGGTCATGTTGGGTAGCGTTATCTGCTCAAGCTCAGTGCAGAAACGTTTCACTACCGGGCCCCAACGTTCCATATCTATCTGCGCGGTGCCGATGTTGAATACTGGCGCGTCGGTCTTTTGCCGTTTGTAGTTGTATGAATGGAGATCAAACACCACCACCATCCCGTGCAGAGCTTCTAGCTTGCCAATCAGTGCTTCATAGAGCGTATAGAAGGTGGCGTGTTTGCGATGGCTCTCTTGCCGTTGATGAGCGCTGAGCGCTTTTTGCCACACTTGTCGGCTCCATGCCGATTTATAATAGGTACTGAGCGCCATCGGACGATTGAGATCGTACTCAAAACGAGAGTCCAGACCGATTAACGTAATTGCCTGGGAGGCGATCATTTGATCGGTAAACGGGTCTTCTTCAAAAAAGCGTTCGTCTGAGTTAAGCAAGCACTGTTTGTGCAGTTCGGGTCTTAAACGATGTCCGGCATGAATCGCGGTACAGACCACGGGAAGATATTCATCGATTTTAATGTAACAGCCCGCACCGATTAACTCGCCGTTAAATGGCAATCCTTGCTTGATAAACCCAAGCATCTCTTGCAGGGAGTAAGCATTAGTGTTCGATGTGTGCATTTTGCACGGCGCTGCGAAACGCGCTTTTGCGCTGTTGCAACAGGTCTTTTGAGTTGACGATGTTTTCAACAAAATCAATCACCTGACGCTGAAGCCGCACACGGTTTAATTTGTTGATGCGTGTGATGCCACCGGGGCTGAGTACGTTCACTTCCACCAGCTTGTTACCAATTACATCAAGGCCGGTAAAATAGAGGCCATCGCGAACCAATTTGGGCCCGATTGCCGCGCAAAGGCGTCGCTCCTCTTTGCTTATCACATGCTTAACCACCGAGCCGCCCGCGTGGACATTGGAGCGAAACTCTCCGCTCGCCGGGACGCGGCGCATCGCACCAATCGGCTCTCCGTTTAGCATCAGAATGCGTTTGTCACCCTCTTCAGCACCTTCGATGTAATCTTGCAAAATTACGTAGTTACTCTGTTCCCCTTCGCCAATGTAAAAATCGAGTAGAGAACGAAAGTTTTGCCGCGCGTTTTTCTCAATCACAATCACGCCATGACCGCCAAAGCCATTGAGTGGTTTTAAAATCATCTTCTCGCTGGGCGATTCTTCCAACACGCGCTGAAGGTAATCGCGGTTTTTTGAGACGTGGGTGCTGGGAAGAAACTCGCTTGCCGTTCCGCCCATGCTGGCGGTGTAAAGCTTGTTATTGGCAATGCGCAGCCCTTCCAAGTCATTGATGATCAAGGTGTCATCTTTGATTGAATCGAGAAAGTTTAACGCCAGATTATCCAGTGGCGGATTGGCGCGCATAAAAATAACGTCAAAGCCCGCCATGGGGAGGCGGGCTTTTTGAAACTCAGCTTGGCGATAGAAAGTGGGCACTTTCTCGGAGATTTTTTGGCCCTTTTTCAGGACCTGACAGAAACCGAACACGTTGCTGTCACGAATGGTTAACCCGCTTGTTGTTGTAATGGCAACCGTATGGCCTCTGGACGCGCATTCGTGCACTAAGCGCAACGTGGTGTCCGTTTCCGCACATACCTGCTCCCATGGATACATCAAAAAGCAGATATGCATTAATCTTCCTCGTTTAAGCTTGCGTCCTCTTCCACGTAATCATCCCCTGCGTCTGGCTTATTGCGGCCATTCAAAGTGTGAAAACGCTTGCGACCACGCGCTAAACGAACGTATTTGAGCCAAGTGCGTTCTACTTTGCTGTTGGCATTTTCTGGGTTATCCAGCAGAGTTAGAAAATGCGCTTCTGCTTCGTTTTCTGGTGTCAATGCACCTGTTTCCAGAGCCTGCAAAGTGTCCCCATAAAGTGTTAGGATTTCCTCTTCTGCCAGAGTAAAATCACCGGACTTGGCAAATCCTCTAGGAAACTTTGCGTTATCGTAAAAACGTTTTTTGCCATGACGAATCGTCGTGTCAGACATATCAAACAGCCTCTATAACCGTTATTGATCAACAATGATGATTTACGGCGAAAATTAGGCGCAAAATTAACAAAAGAAAAACAAAACTTTTTTATCGAAAAGATTGTTTTTTATTGTTAATCTGATGCCGATTAACCCGGAGAAGTGCAATGGACGTAAAGGTCTTTCGAACATTTTTAGAGTTGGCTAAGGTCCGTCATTTTGGTCGAGCGGCAGAAAATCTCTACATCACACAGGCTGCGGTGAGCGCCCGAATTAAGCAGCTAGAAAGCTATTTTGATACCCAGTTATTTATTCGTGATCGCAACAACATCAAATTGACGTCCGCGGGTGAGCGCTTGGTTGGCTACGCGGAAGTGATGGTGGCGACGCTGCAACAGGCTAAGTTAGAGTTGTCGATGCAAGATGGCCGAGGATTACAATTGACACTGGGCGGAACGCCTAATGTGTGGGATGCCTATCTGCAAAACTGTTTGAGTGTGGTGAGCGATGCATTTGGTGGCTACGGTTTTATCGCCGAAGTGATGGGGCGGGAGCAACTCAATCGTGGTTTACAAGAGCGTACCTTAGACATGGCGTTTGCGTTTGACCAAATTAAAGCCGATGAACTGTACTGCAAAAAAGTGGCCGATTTAGTGCTGATACTGGTGTCGACTCAGCCGCACAACAAAGAGACCGTGTTTGACGACAAATATGTTTATGTCGATTGGGGCACCAAATTCGCGTCTGAGCACGCAGAGCGTCATCCCAAAAGCATGGCTCCATACTTACGTACTTCGACTGCGCGTATCGCCTTGGATTTCATTTTAGAGAAAGGGGGCAGCGCTTATCTGCCAGCTTCTTTGGTCCAGCCGTTCATTGCCAATGAGCAACTGTATCGAGTTCCGGGCGTTGAAGATTGGTACCGCCCTATTTATCTGAGCTATCGTAAAGCCAGCTCAACCATAGATGCGATTCGCCAAGTGGAAGAGTTGGTGAAGATGATCGATCCACTCACCGCCTACAGTTTGCAACAAGTGGCCGAGCGGCCTGTTGAAGACGAATAAAATTGTTCTGGCCCAAACAGACAACAAAAGCCTCATGAAGAGGCTTTTTGTGTTTTAGGAGCAGTGCTACAGGTTCATCAGGCTTTCAAGAGAATCCTCAATGTTGTTGCAGTGATAGGTTCGGATAAAGTTCCCATCACGGGCATTGATTTGAATGGTTGAGATGCTTTTAGGCCCTTGAGTTTCGATGATGCCTAGCGAGTCTTCTACTGAGTTGCTGGTAATGACATTGCTGTTGCGCAGCACAATAATGCAGGTATGCAGATCCATAGCCGTTTTCCTTCTATCTGACGTTGCTGACCCAGCCATTCATAAGCAGTGAACTGGTGTCACAACTTTCACCTTAGTTCACTTTGGCAAATTTGCCACAACAATCGATGAAGCGAAGGTCGATTATTTTGTGTTCATCATTGAGTTCCGAAATTGGCTGGTTGTACGCGCTGTGATGTTTACAATTAGGGCATCAGCAAAGGAGTGTTTTTGTGGCGATATCAGTCTATTCACCGTTGACGAAAGAGCAATGCCAGCAGGCAAGAATGGCGCGTGACAGTCGTTTTGATGGCTTATTTTATGTGGCAGTCAAAACCACAGGTATCTTTTGTCGACCGGTTTGTCCGGCGAATCTACCGAAAGAAGAAAATGTGGAATACTACAGCGATCGCACTCAGGCGCTTGATGCAGGATATCGACCTTGTTTGCGTTGCAGGCCAGAAAGTCACCCAGGCTCCTGGGCGTGGAAAGGGGTAGAAACTACCTTCCAGCGCGCGCTCCATCTTATTGATAGTGGTGCGTTGCAGCAGCACTCGCTCGCTGAGCTTGCACAGCGATTAGGCGTGAGCGATCGTTATGTTCGGCAACTGTTTTCACGCTATTTGGGTATCGCGCCCAAGCAGTACGCCCAATATCAACAGCTGATGTTTGCCAAACAACTGCTGCATATGAGTAATCTCAGTGTCACGGACATCGGCTTTGCCGCGGGTTTTAACAGCACGCGCCGCTTTAATGACGCTTTTAAAAAAGTGATCCAGTTGACCCCCTCACAGGTGCGGCGAGAAGTTACGCTGCCAGCCGGTGAACAAGCGCTGATAATCCCTTTTCAGGGCGCGATGGGTTGGTCACACATGTTGAACTTCTACCGTTTACGCGCCATTGAGGGGGTCGAGCAAGTGGATGAGAACAGCTATTCTCGCTTTGCGAATTTGGCGGGCTCTCGCGTTTGGTTTAGGGTGCAGCAAACGGCAGAGCAGCAGATGACGGTGTGGTTTCGATTAGACGATGTTGGCCAACTGCACTTGCTAGTGAAAAAAATTCGCCAAATGCTCGATCTGAATTGCAATACCGATAACATTGAGCGCCATTTGCAGTCACTCGCTCCTGGCCTTGTCAAACAAACCGGTATTCGCATTCCCGGAGTATGGAATGCATGGGAAGCGGGCGTTCGCGCCATTTTAGGCCAGCAAGTGTCGGTTAAGGCGGCCATCGGACAGCTTAACTTGCTGGTGAGCACGCTCATGCCAGAGCCTAGTGAGCGTTGTTTCCCAACCCCTTTGCAACTTGCTCAAGCGAATCTCGATTTTCTGCGCATGCCGAAAAGCCGTAAGGAGACTTTGCATCGCTTCGCCTGTTATGTGCAAGACGACCCTGATGCGGATCCCGAAACGTGGTTAGCGCTCAAAGGGATAGGTCCATGGACGGTCAGTTATGCGCAGCTCAGGGGAGAATCGCGCCCAGATTGCTTTTTAGATAAAGACTTGGTAGTGAAAAAAGCCTTGTTAGCTTATCCGCAACTGAACGCAAAAACGGCCTCCCCATGGGGTAGTTACGCCACTTTTCATCTATGGAATCAGTGATATGAACTATTACACTATCGCACCAAGCCCGTTGGGTGAGATGACGTTGCAAGCCAATGATGAAGGCATCCTTGGCATCTGGTTTACCACTCAAACGACTCTGCCAGATGATCTCGGTCAGGAAAATGCCAACCACTCAGTGCTTAGTCTGGCGTTAACTCAACTGGATGAATACTTCTCGGGAAAGAGGACCCAATTCGATTTACCGATTGCGGCTAAAGGAACTGCTTTTCAGATGCAGGTTTGGCAGGCGTTAACCACCATTCCTTATGGAGAAACATGGAGTTATCAGGAGTTAGCTAATGCGATTGGCAACCCAAAAGCAGTTCGGGCGGTCGGGCTTGCCAATGGTAAAAACCCGGTTTCGATCGTAGTGCCTTGCCATCGTGTGATTGGTAAGAACGGCAAACTTACAGGTTATGCAGGCGGAATTGAGCGGAAGCGGTGGTTATTGGAGAAAGAGAGTAATCAGGGACGATAAGCCCCTGATTAAGTGATTGTTAAGCCGTTTGAGTTTTTGCTTGATAGCGCCCGGGTTTGTGATTCATGGCCAAAATCAAGTTGGTGGCCACTGCGCCTAACACGGAAAGCGCAATCAGAGTTGGCTCAACAATAAACAGTGACATGATGACGATGCCGCAATCGAGCGCCATTTGCACTTTACCTGCTCGGATGCCAAAACGTTCTTGTAAAAACAGCGCAAGAATGTTGAAGCCGCCCAAACTCATTTTGTGGCGGAAAATGATCAGCATGCCTATCCCAATCAATCCGCCGCCCAGCAGTGCTGCGTAGAACGGATCAATATGTGCGATTTCAATCACGTGATGCAGATGGTCAACGGCGAAGGAGACAATCGTAACCGAGATAAAGGTGTTGATGGTAAAACGCCAACCCATGCGCAGCACGGAAAGTAGGTAAAAAGGCAAGTTGAGGGCAAAAAATACCTGACCAAAACTAAAGTCGCTGATTTTTGTCAGGAAAATTGCTAATCCAGCGGTACCACCTGTGAGCAGTCCTACTTTGCTGAAAAAAATGACGCCGAGTGAAACCAAGGCACTACCTAGCGTCAGCGCCAATAGATTTTCTCTGAGGCTATGATCTTTATCCATTATCATGATTCCTTTCTTATTTGGTCGTCAAAGACGTAAAACGGGCAAAAAACTGGCTAAAGATGTCGATTATTGTGTTTTTTGTCGAGTGGCATACTGAAATCGGCAAAATGTTATGTGTTTAACAAAATTTACACAGCGGATTTGAGGTTGAGGGAAAAAATGAGTTTGCTACAAGGCGCATACAAGGAGAACTTCAATGATCAAACAAATTGGAAAAACCCCGATATTAGAAAAACATACCGCTTCCTGCCATTGTGGCAAGGTTGTGCTCGAACTGAGCCTGCCCAATGGTATTGATAAACCAAGACGCTGTGACTGTTCGATTTGCCGACGAAAAGGGGCCATCGTCGCTTCGGTGAAATTGGACGGTATCCGTATTTTGCAAGGTGAAGAGTCGCTCAAGCTATACCAATTTAATACCCACACCGCCAAGCACTACTTTTGCTCTCACTGCGGCATCTATACTCATCATCAACGTCGTTCCGCGCCGGACGAATATGGCTACAACCTCGGTTGTCTGGATGGCGTGAACCCGTATGAGTTGGGCGATGTGCCGCTCATGGATGGCGTCAACCACCCAGCGGACCGGCAGTAACTGGCTGGGGGATTTCGCACCAAAGTGCGCCAAGCGAAAGCTTTATCGGGGCAAACGAATCGGTTTACCCCTTTTTTCGCTTCAGAGCGTAAACAATGCAGAGTTAAACATTAAATGGACGGCAATGCTGGCAAAGTAACCAAACAAAATCACAGGTGTCCATTTTAAGTGACCAAAGAAGGTATATTGCCCTCTGGCGGCGCCCATCAATGCGACCCCCGCCGCTGAGCCAATCGAGAGTAAACTGCCGCCAACGCCTGCGGTTAGCGTAACCAGTAACCAGTTACCCGTTGACATGGTGGGCTCCATAGTCAACACGGCGAACATTACCGGGATGTTATCAACAATTGCCGAGAGAAAACCAACCATGACGTTGGCCCAGATCGGATCCCACTCGCTGTACATGGTGAGCGAAACCACGTGCAAATAGCCAAGCAAACTGAGCCCACCGACACACATCACTACGCCGTAGAAAAACAGCAAGGTGTCCCATTCGGCGCGCGAGATGCGGTGAAAAACATCAAACGGCACTATGGAACCCAAGCGTTTCAACGCTTCTTCATCGCCATTAGCAATAGCGATGGCGGTTTTTCTCGCCAAAGAGCGCACCAAGGTTTTTCTGAGAAAATAGCCAAAGAACTGCAGATAGGCCAAGCCCATCATCATTCCCATCACAGGAGGAAAATGCAGCACGGCATGGAAAGCCACTGCCGTGGCGATGGTCAGGACGAACAGAGCGACGATACGCCTCGCACCGCGTTTCAGCTCGACGTGTTGGTGAAGAGTTTGTGGTCGTTCTTGAGGAATAAAAAACGACATGATCAAAGCGGGCACCAAGTAGTTGATGACGGAAGGCAGAAACAGCGGCATAAACTGAGAAAAACTGACATGGCCAGCTTGCCACACCATCAGTGTAGTGATATCGCCAAACGGGCTGAACGCGCCTCCAGCGTTGGCTGCCACCACGATATTAATACAGGCAATATTGACAAAACGCCGATTATCGCCGGAGACTTTGAGTACCACGGTGCACATCAAAAGGGCGGTTGTGAGGTTATCGGCAATCGGAGAAATAAAGAAAGCGAGAGAGCCCGTGAGCCAGAAGAGTTTGCGAAAATCGAAGCCTTTTCCCACCATCCAAGCCTGCAATGCGTCAAACAACCCGCGTTCTTCCATCGCGTTAATGTAGGTCATTGCCACCAGCAAGAACAGCAGTAGTTCAGCGTACTCGAGTAAGTTGTGTTCTAAGGCCAGTTTAGCAA
Source organism: Vibrio cidicii (assembly GCF_009665415.1). Classification (NCBI taxonomy): domain Bacteria; kingdom Pseudomonadati; phylum Pseudomonadota; class Gammaproteobacteria; order Vibrionales; family Vibrionaceae; genus Vibrio; species Vibrio cidicii. The sequence goes on from NZ_CP035922.1 coordinate 186,255, forward strand.
CGTCACTTTGTCCATGAGCTTGATAAGCAAAACCAATCAGGATCCAGATGAGACCCGCTGCCAGCAGCACTGGCTTGGACTTACGCATCTTGAGATACTCTTCCAGCATCACCAAGAGATAGGCGAAAAGGAAAATAACCAGCGAGACGATTCCAATGGCAGAAGTGGTGAGATCAAGCGTACTGGTGTTGGCCGCGTGACTCCAAGTAGGAAAAAATAGCAGGATGAATGCAGCCATCCATTGAAAAATGCTCATAGAAATTTCTCCTTATTTGTTTGGAGAAATTCTAGACACAAATGAACGGTTTAGGTGTGATTACAGTCCAATTCGTTGGACGTCGCTAAGGTTAGCGTTTGAGACTGTATAAACCTGCGACACTGAGCAGAGCGGCCACAAGATACAGGCCATGAGATAACCAGATGCTGAGTTCTAAAATCGGTGTTAATTGACTGCTCCACATAACCCCTCCTTACTATCTTTGGCTACAACATGCGGAATATACTTACTACTTTACCGAGTTTGTTATTCAATTTTTGTGATTACTTACAAAGAGTTATAGGTGTATTTTTGTTGTTTGCTCATAATGAGATTTGGGTCGCAGTTTGCAGTGTTACAATCACGAATTCCCTGAGTAAGATCATGGAAAACCTCGTAGCTTGATTACCACAGGTGTGACCAGAGAATTATTGCTTGGTTGAAAAGAACGATCGTGCTAAAAAGGGCCATTATGAGTAAAGGTCGAATTACAAAAGAGTACATACTGCAACAAGCGTTTCAGTTCGCCAGTGAAAATGGGTTAGACAGCTTAACCATTGGTGAACTGGCAAAGCAGTGCGGTATGTCGAAAAGTGGCTTGTTTGCCCACTTCAATGCCAGATTGAATTTGCAGTTGTCAGTGCTTGAGTATGCCAATCAAGTGTTTACCGAGCGTGTCATTGCGCCAGCGAGGCGATTGGGGGACGTCGATATTGAACAGAAAATCCGTCAATTGCTCGATAATTGGATGACGTGGAATCACTCTTTTCAAGGCAGTTGTATGTTTCTTGATGCGTGGAATGACGTAAGTAGCAAAGAGTGTGAGCTGCAAAATGCGTTGCGCCAATCGATAGGGCACTGGCTGGATTACTTGCAAATTCAGGTAGAAAAAGGCATCGAACTCGGTGAGTTTCGTGCTGATCTGCAGGCGAAGCAAGCGGTATTTGAATTGTATGGCCTCTACTTAAGCGCTCACGTGTTCTATTCGATTCGTGGTAAGCAGGATAGCCAAACGCATTTTTGGTTAGGTGTTGAGAAATTATTGGTCAGTTGGCGCGCGCTTTAGGCGTCGATGAGTAAGGGCAACGCGGTTGCCCTTTTTAAAGCATAAAAATAGCACGGTCGTTCTATTGCGATCCAAGGACAACAAAATGAGTGAAAAAATCTACTTCAATACGTCAGCAAAGTTCAGCCTAAAGCGCAGTTTAGTGAACTGGTCTACTCGCTTGCATCATACGCTTGCCCCGACTCATGCGAAGAAAACCGCACGTAAGTTATTACTTACTCCGGCGCGAACGAAGAGCAAAAATGCACAACCGAATGGACTGGTGAAAGGCCAAGTCAGCACACCTCATGGCACTTTGACCACCTATCAGTTAGGTGCGGGGCCGGTTTGGGTGCTGACCCATGGTTGGTCCGGAACGGCCAGTCAGTTTTTCCCGCTAATGGAGTATATTGCTGCGCAAGGGTTTACTGCGCTTGCCTATGATCATCCGGCGCATGGTGAGAGCTCAGGTGAGATTGGACACATTCCCGCTTTTGTCGAAGGTTTAGAGGCGATACTCGACTCAGTTGCGCAAATCGAAGGTTTGATCGGCCACAGCATGGGCACCGCATCCGCGCTTGAATGCCGTCATCGTAAACTGGAAAACAAGCCGATTTTGTTGATTGCGCCCGTGCTCAACTATGTTGAGAACCTGTTCTCCAGCATTGAACGTTCAGGGTATTCGATGAAGCTGTTTAAGGCGGTGGTGTCAGAGGTTGAAGAGCAGTTCAATTATCCCATTCAGTCTATCGATCCGTATCGCCGTTTGGCAATGCGCGAAGCGCCAACCATCATAGTGCACGACCAGCAAGATAAATTCACCAGCCACGCAATATCGGCCTCTGCCGCCAGAGAAATGCCACGTGTTGAACTGGTTAGTACCAGCGGTCAAGGGCATGGCCGTGTAATGAAATGTCAGCAAGTGTTTGAGAGTTTTGACCGTTTAGCCAGAGTGCGCTGAGAAAGCAAAGATCAGGTGCTAGCACCTGATCTTGATTTTTAGTGGATTAAGTAACTAATTGAGGTTAGTTGCAGTTGGCTGGGCCCACTTCTTTCCATACGCCCCATTGACCTGATTTGCTTGGATCATCACCTTTTGTCCACCATTTCGCTTCCCAAGTTTTGTCTGCGTAGGTGACTTGCTGACCACCAGTATAAACGGCGGACGCATCCCATGTATTACTACAGGTGCTGCCGCTGTCTTTCTTCGCCACCACGACCGTAGTAGACGCGACCGAGCTTGCTAAGCCATCACTCACGGTGACCGAGAAAACTAGGTTGGTATCTGCGCTGTATTCTGCCGCGGTGAAGGTCACTTTCGAGCCGTTAACTTGTGCGTTCAGCCCTTGTGGTAACTGCCAAGTGTAAGTTAAGACGTCGTTATCCGCATCGGTAGAAGCGGAAGCATCTACCACCACCACATCGCCTGCGTTGGCTGCTGCTGGCGCACTCACCTTCGCGACTGGCGCGGTGTTGACTGGGCCAGTATCTTTCGCTTTCACTGTGACCACAACAGTATCGGTTGCACTGGCACCATCAGCATCAGTGACGGTCAGTTGGAACGTCAAAGATTGATCGGCGGCCACTTCCGCTGCGCTAAAGCTGGCGGATGCGCTGTTTGCGCCAGTTAATGCTACCGTTGTACCGCTGACTTGCTTCCACGCATAGCTGGCGATTGGCCCTTCTGCGTCTTTGGATGCAGAGCCATCGAGCGTCACAGTCGCAGGACCGACAACCGTGATGTCAGCGCCCGCATTCGCCGTGGGTTTTTTGTTTGGTGGTGTCACCACGCTGCCAGCTAAACCTTCATGCATGGCATTGAGGATATCGCCGTTATCGGCATCAATTTCCCACGAGAACAAGCCCGCTAAGCCTTGCGCTTTCGCATAAGCACCTTTGGCGAGTACTGAGCGATGGTCATCAAAGGTGATCAGCGTTCCAGTGCTACGGTTCCAAACGTACGGCGCTTCAGCTTGTGCATCATAGCCATATTCAAAGCCATTGATGCCGGTATTATTTGGCCCGAGCATGTAAGATTTAATGCCTTTGTAATCGATGACGCCATCTTCCCAAACGCCTTGGGCCGTGCTGCCTTTCAGTTTGCCGGTGCCTGTGCCTGTCATCGGATCGGTTGGGTCGGTGAGGGTGCTTGGCATTACGCCTTCCCAACCACGGCCATACATGGCAGCACCGAGAACCAGTTTATTGGCGGGGACACCTTGCGCAAGCAATAGTTGAATGCCGTTATCTGCGGTGTAAGCGGGGCCTTTGTATGGCACGCCTTCTTCGTCTACACCAGTACCGTCACATTGACCGGGGCGCATAAAGTTACCACAGTACAGTCCAGCTTGATGGCCGGGAACATTGTTCCAGCCGCCGTAGAAGTCGTAACTCATGGCAAAGATGTAATCCATGTACTGGATTGCATCGGCATAGTTGACATCTTCAATCTTGTCGTGGCCGACACCGATAGCGGATGTCAGCTCGTACGTTTTGCCAGTTTCCGTTTCAAGTTCGTCTAGCATGGCGCGCAGTTCACGCATCAAGGCCACATAAGCCGGGCCATCATTTATCGGATCGCCTTTGTCTGTCGCTGCACCATCACCCCCAGGGTATTCCCAGTCGATATCGATACCGTCGTAGAATTTCCATGTGGTCAGAAAGCGTTTTACTGAGGCAACAAAGGTGTCACGGTTTTTCTTGTCAACGAAGTCATAGAATGGGTCAGACAAAGTCCAGCCGCCGACGGACGGGATGATTTTCAGATCTGGATAGCGTTGTTTCAGCGCCATCATCATCGCGTAGTTGCCTTTGATCGGCGTGCTGTATTGATGTCCGGCTTGCGGGAAACTTTTTTGGAATGCCGCCCAAGGATCGTGGATCACCACTTCGTAATCAGGTACCCCCTGACAGGCGGTTTGTAGTGCATTGTAGCTGTTACCACCAATTGATTTTACCGATTCATTTGGACCACAGATAGGAATAAAACCGTAGAGAATATGGGTAAGATTTTGTGCCGGAATGTTATCCACTGTGTAGTTGCGGCCGTAGATGCCCCACTCAACAAAGTAAGTGCCTACTACGGTATTCTTATCGGTATTGTAAGACTTGTTGTTAGGGTCAACATTCATTGTCAATGGTTTTAAGTGCGCGCCATCGGTATCGGCAATGGTAATTTCTGCGGGTGCACTTTTGGCGCAGCCTGTTGCATCACAGGCTTCAATTTCCATCTGGAATAAACCGCCTTTCCCATACTGGAAAGTGGCGGTGGTCTGGCTACCAGAAATTGCACCAGAGGCCACTTTAACGCCATCAAAGTAGATATTGTACGTATCGCCAGTATTGCCGCTCCATTGATTGAACTTCACCGATATGGTGGCTTGGTCATGATATTTCACCATCTGGTTGTAACCAGCCGTGGTTTCCATTGCAAGTTCGATTTTTGAAAACTGCAGATTGTTAGAACCATACAGATCCAAGCTGGGTGCGGTAGGTACGGCAAGCGCGGTTCCGGAAAGAGCCAACGCAACACTCGCTGCACAGAGGTTTAATTTGTTCATCTTTTTTCTCTCAGTCCTTGAATGTTATGTCATTAAAATAAGAGACATAAGCTGCCAGTGAATGAGTTCACTTGGCATCATGGACAGTATTGAAGAGTCTTTTTTTTCAGCAAAAAAAATTAAAGCGCTTTTCGAGTGACCAGAGAGAAATTGATGGAAGAAAAGGACGTGTTACATTGAAAATGGAACCGTGGCATAAAGTTTTATAAATTATCGTACGGCATGGTGAAAATTTTGCAGTTTGACATGATTTGGTCATATGTCAGTGATTTCACTATTGCAGGGCAGATCAATTGGAGAGGTCGAAATGTTCTCGTAATGCTTGGCGGCGATCTTGTGCCGCGCCGTCAACACTTTGCAAAATGGTCTCTTCATAACCTTTTTTCACCAGCCGTTGAGCTGGGGAGTCCGGAACGATACGGCGTAGTTGAGGCGAATTGTCGTTACCTGCCAGTTGGTAGACGGTCAAACCAATACCCGTCTCAATGGTGATACGTTTGCCATTAAAGTGATAGCTGGTGGCGATCAAACGATTGTTGCGATACACACCTTTGTCACTCAAAGTTAGGATTTCGGTTTGATAGGGGGGCGCACCAATTTCAATCCAATCGCCATATACATTGGATGGATCAATGTATTCTTGGTACTCGATATAAATTCGGTAAGAAAAATAAGTCACTAAAGCAAGGAAAAGCAGCGTTACGGTCGAGGCTATCAAAATGCGCCGGATGCGACGTCTTCGCTCAGCCTCTTCCCGATTGTCGTCCAGTTTACGATTTTCGTTGGTGATTTTACTTGTGTTCATACATCATCCTTGTCCATCGTTAATAGTGGTTTTTTTGCGCTCAATTAGCAACTTTTCCCTCAGAAAGTTTGTACTTTTCTGTGCGAGCACTGTGGTGATGAGCTTTTTATCACCATGCAAGGAATGGCTTGAGGTCGATGTAAAAACACGGTAAAAAGAGGGTCCGCATCCAGCGGTAATTGAAGTGTTTAAGGATAAACAATGATCAAAGAAAATAGCTATTTTGCAGGTACCGTTAAATCTCTTGGCTTCGAACAAAACGGCGAAGACAGTAGCGTGGGTGTGATGCTGCCAGGCAATTATACTTTCGGTACCGATGCCCCTGAGCGCATGACGGTGATTAAAGGTTCCTTGGTCATTAAGCGCGCCGGAGAAGAAACGTGGAGCACCTACAATGCAGGTGAAGCGTTTGAAGTGGCGGGTAAATCTTCTTTCGACTTACAGGTCGAAATCGCCACTGCTTATCTGTGCGAATACTTATAAAAACAAAGGGTCCGAATCTCGGGTAATACCAGTCAGTTAAGCTGACTGGCATTTTTTCTATTTGTCGCGTACTTCTTGGGTTTCAACTTCACCCATCGAGGATAACTTCTATCTTCTCTTCGAGGTGGTAGGATAAACATGGATACATGCTCCAGTAATACTTCATAGTGTTTAGGGAGCTTTCCTGGGCTTGTTAAAGGCAACGCTGCAAAGTATTGCGTCACAGCCATAGCACTGCTCGTAAAGCTCAGTTGATTTGGCCAGACACTATCTAACCTACTTGCCGCTTTTGTCATAACCTGCCTGATAAGGTTATAGGCTAGTAGAATACCCCAGAGCTCCTGCTTAACCATATCTGGACGCTTGCTTCGCAATGTATACTCTCTGTCAAGCAAGGTTTCCTTCATTTCCCGATAGCCTAATTCGATTTCCCAGCGATAACGATAGAGCTCTACAATTTCTTCGCCAGGAAAACGTAACCCGTCACGCATTGAGGTAAGTATCTGATACTCTTTACCGTTAATGATTTTCGAGACTAGCCTTGCTTCAACTACATCAGGAAGTTCACTAAACTTCTTTCTTGCCTGAGGAGTGGTTTTAATCGCAACGATTGCATCACTCTTGCTGTACCTATGAACGACTTCATACTGGAAGTCTTTTCTCACAGGAAGCATCCAATGCCTCTCTTGGCCGACTTTGTTCCAGCGGTTCAGCAGTCCCAGAGAGTAATATCCTTTGTCAAAAATAGTCAGAGAATGGTCTGGCGTTTGTTCTATGAGCTCTTCTGCAAGCCGCATTTCGTTGGTTCGATAGTCAGAGAATGCACTATCGATGAGCTGATGGCTTGTAAGCTCCATCAAGCAAACCATGCGTACCTTAGGGTAAATATTTTCAGATGACTGATTACGCTGTGCTTTAAACTCTTGATGATTTTCAGGTGTATCCGCTGTTCTCCAAACGACACCATCGACAGATAGGAGATTGAGTCCACACCAAGTTTCAAATTTAGAAGATTGATAACTCTGAGCCGCCATCGTCTTAAAGACTTGTTTAACACCTTCTTCGCCTAATCTCTGCCTAGCTTGGACAACAGCACTTGGCGCAACAAAACGCCGTTTGTCTGGTAGGACAATATCAAGTTGGTTAGCAATATCCCAAACAGATTGTTGCCGAAAAAGACTCATTCCAACAACGGACCAAAGTACTGCTTCCAAGGGTAAACGTCTTCTTCTAACTGTTGCTACGCCAGCTTTTTCAAAACCTTGCTGGATAAGCTCTGGACTAAGAATTTCAGAGTATTTGTCAAAGTGATGGAAGGTATTGCATGAGCGAAAAGTACTCGCAAGTTGGCTCTCTAAAGACATGAAAAATCCGATATTAGTTTCCTAATATCGGATTTTGAAGCCTTTTGAGGATCGGTCAAATGATCTCAAAAACTTTTCTTAACTGATCGGCATTAGTCCGAATCTCGGGCCCTTTTCTTTAGACAAAATTGCCTGTTTGGTAATCTTTAATAGCTTGCTCAATTTCTTCCACACTGTTCATCACAAAAGGGCCGTAGTGCACGATAGGTTCATGGATTGGCATTCCAGCAAGAATCAGTGCGCCGCTTTCCTCTAATGCAGACAGTTTAAGTTGGTCTGCGCTGCTCAATATGCCGAGTTGTCCTGCGCTGATAAGCTGCTGGTCAATGGCAATTTTCCCTTGGTAGACAAACACTAAACATTGCAAGTCTGCCGGGATCTCGACCGTGAGATTATGGGCGGCGTTGCTGCGCCAATCGGCAATGGTCATGGCTATCGAACTGCTTTGCAGCGGGCCAGCGATCTCTTGCGCATCGATAGATAGCGCTCCGGCAATCACGCGGACTAACCCCCAGTCCGGATGGCTTTTTTCGGTAATGCTCTCCGGCTGGAAATCGTGATATTGCGCTGGCGACATTTTGTTTTTGGCTGGCTGGTTAATCCAGATCTGAAACCCATGCAGCTGTCCCTCCGTCATAATCGGCATTTCGCTGTGTATCACGCCGCGACCTGCCGACATCCATTGAGCCCCACCACTTCTCAGTTCTCCGACATTCCCCATATGATCTTTATGCTGAAAATGGCCATTGAGCATATAGGTTAAGGTTTCAATACCGCGATGCGGATGTGGTGGAAAGCCGCCGATATAGTCGGCCGCCTCATCTGATTTCAGCTCGTCAATCATCAGAAAAGGAGAAAAGTTCGGTTGGTTAAAACCCGCGATACGACGAATATTAACCCCATCACCATCTGAAGTTCGAACGGCGCGATGGAGCTGTTTTACAGTGCGGTATGAGGACATGGCTGACTCCTTGTTTTTCCAATGAGTTTAATGACATTCGTCTAATGAGAGCAGGTTGGAAAGTTGTTCGACATGTTCGAAAGATTTGAAAACCAGAAAGTGTTTTGGCGAGAAAATTTGTATCCTGCTCTGGATAATTCTGCATGTCGGAAATACATGCTTACGGTTTTCACTTTCATTTGAGAGACGTATTTAAGACCTCTCTGGAGGGAATTGACTATACTCACAATAGGCTAGCTAAGACGGAGGTGTCGTGTGGCTGTACAACCGAAACACAATGATCATCCCGCTCATTATGATGTACCAGATATGACCAACGAGCAGCGGCATCGCTTTACCTCTGTGGCCAACAAAGCGCAGGTAAGGAAAGAGCAGTTGGAAGAGCATCCCTCCATTATTGAAACAGCCAAACGAGCAGCGCTGAAGCCCGTAGTTCGACCGCGGCCAAACAAAATCAATAAAGTACGTTATGCCATTTGGTTATGTACTTTTTTAGCTGTCTGTTTGTGGCTGATGTATATGGCGGGGTAGTTCAGCGCATTGAGTGCATTTTGTTCACTCTAGGTGTTACGCACCCAGTTAGTATTTGCTCGGGCGCTGATGGGGTATCAGTTGGGAAACGTTCGTCATCGAGTGTGTCTTGGGTACATCCTGAGATTTACTGAAGTGGGTTTTCTCATCCTCATTGTAGTAAGCAAAACGGTTCTTGCCTGCGTGCTTGGCTTTATACATGGCTTTGTCTGCGCAGCGTGTCAACTCTGATAGCTCAACAGCATCTTGCCCGTATATTGCCGCACCTAAACTCAACGTCAAACCGTGGATACGCTCGTTGGCTTGATAGTCACTGTGATAAAGCGTAATGATGCGTTTGAGGATGTTGTCCAGATCTTGGCGACTTTTCACATCATAAAGCATCAAGACAAACTCATCGCCAGCGAAACGGGCAATCGAGTAATCATGCTTGTCGGTGCGGCGATCTTTATTACGGATGTTATTTTTCAGCCTTCGAGCAAAATGTTGCAGCACCTTATCGCCAACATCGTGCCCGTAGTTGTCATTGATGGTTTTAAAATTATCGATATCAATAAAGATAAGCGCGGTGATGCAAGTGGTGGGTTTGGTGTTGATATCCTTGAGTTTCTCTTGTGCCCAGCTTTCGAAACTCCAGCGATTGGCTAGGCCAGTAAGCTTATCGGTATAGGCGAGATCTTCGATGCCTTCGAGGTAGAGTGAATGAACGTAATTGATCAATCTATAGTGGTAAAATGCAAAAGTATGGCAAATAAGACTGGTGAAAACTAAGGCAACCACAAGGCTATAAGCGCTTTGGATCGGATATCCTTGCGCGGGATGGCTGACTAGTAGAGTCAGGCAAATGGTGAGGCAGAAGAGTGAGTTCAGTAACAAGCCGATTTTAAAACGGTTGATTAGGATAACAGTGCTTAGAATAGGGAACAACCAAAGGAGGCGTTCAGGGGAGGGCGTGGCGTGGAAAACCATCGGAATTACGCCAAGCAATAAAATCGCACTCAAGAATAGGTCGGCATTAAGGCCCTTACTACTACGTTGAAGGTAAGCAAATACGGCTAAGCTCAGCAAAGCAAACGCGCCATTGAGTAGTGCAATACTCAGATGAGCCGCCAACGCTTGTTCAATAGTGTGGTAGAGAAACAGCACGCAGGAGGCGAGCGAACATATGCTGACAATTTTGCGCTTTCTCGTCAGCCTTATATCCGCCATTTCCTCGATATGTTGTCCTGCTAAACTGGCCATTTTCCCTCAATAAATTCTGTAACTTGTACTCCTTCACAGCGTAATTGTAGTTGAGAAATGGATTTTTGAACCAATAGCTCAAAAGTGTTAATTGGGTATGGTGTTGTGTGAGACTGAACGGATTGTCGCAGTGTTAGATATTTGTCGTTACGACCATCGGCTTTCTTTGGCCTAAAGCGAAGGAATGTAATGTGTTCCAGGTGTCGTTGGCAAAAAATTGACCATCAGACGGTGACAAAATGTATAGCAAAAAGAGGCATTAATAGTGTTGCTTAATAACGAAATAATCTAAAGAGCCAATGGCGTCAAAATCAGAGAGGCTGGTTTCGACCAGCCTCTACCTTGTGTTAATCAGTAAGTCTGCTTTTGGGTGCTTCTTGGGGCTGATAGTGTAATATCGCCATCGACACCGGAGAGAGCAATAACTCCCCCTCTGCATGCCCAGGAGAGATATTACGTACGTTGGTATCACAGATCAGCGTCCAGGTTTGTTTACAGTCATTGGGCAGGGTAAAACGTGCCGGAGCGCTGGTTTGGTTGATAAGATAGACCATTTCCGCGCCATCTTTGCCAATACCAATATGCAGTGCCACCGCGCTCAAACGATTCCAATCTTCGTGCTCCATTGGTGAACCATCCACTCTACGCCAAAAAATGCGGTTGAGGTTGCGGTTTGATCCACTGAACGCACGAATAAACGGCACCATATAGGTCTGTCGATTCGCCACCATCTGCGAAAGCCAATGTTTAAAATCTCGCTTACGCTCTGACGATTGCCAATTGAGCCAACTGGTTTCGTTGTCCTGACAATAGGCGTTGTTGTTGCCCTTTTGTGTATGGGACAGTACATCGGCGGTAAGTACATGTGGAATGCCAAAGGCAAACAGTAGGCTCGCCATGAAGTTGCGCTTTTGCTTTTCACGCGTGGCGATCACCATCAAGTTCTCTGTGGGCCCTTCTACGCCATAGTTTTCAGAGCGGTTATCACCGTGCCCATCGCGGTTTTGTTCGCCGTTGTCTTCATTGTGCTTATGTTTGTAAGACACCAGATCTTGCATGGTGAAACCGTCGTGATAGGTAATGTAATTCACGGTGAGTTTGTATGGCCAGTTTGCCGCGCTGTAGATATCACGCGAACCCATCAAACGGGTGGCAAACTCTTTGAGATAGCCTTGATCGCCACGCCAAAAGCTGCGAGTGATGTCGCGCAGTTTGTCGTTACACTCGTTCCAACCAAACGGGAAATTGCCCACTTGGTAGCCATTTGGCCCGATGTCCCACGGCTCGGCAATCAGCTTGGTCTCTTTAAGGACGGGATCTTGTGCGACCGCTTTAAAAAATGCCGCTTCACGGCTGTAGTCATCTCCTTGGCGGCCCAGCGTGGCGGCGAGATCAAAACGAAATCCGTCGACTTTGAACTCGCTCACCCAGTAGCGCAAGGTATCCATAATCAAGTTGAGCGCGGGTTGATAGGTGAGATCCACCGTGTTACCGCACCCGGTAAAATTGGCAAAATGGCTGCCATGTTTAAAGTAAAAGCGTGAATCGAGCGCTTTTAGGTTAAATACGGTTGGGCCGGCACCGCCTTCCGCGGTGTGGTTGTACACGACATCAAGAATCACTTGAATACCGTGGCGATGCAGTTCCCGAATTGCGGTTTTAAGCTCAAGCACTGCATCTTTATCGGCGTAGCGCGGGTCAGGCACCATAAACAAATAAGGGTTGTAGCCCCAATAGTTCACTTTGCCCATATCGAGCAAATGCGGTTCGTGCATGCATGCGGCAATGGGCAACAGCTGTAAGGTGTTGATGTTTTGCTCTTTGTAAAACGCCAGCATCGGTTCGCTGACTAAGCCCAAATATCGTCCCCGTTCACTAACTGTAATTTCAGGGTGAAGTTTACTTACTCCCTTGACGTGCGTTTCAAACAGAATCATCTCTTCACGCGCAATACGAGGGTGATCGGTATCTTGCCAATCGAAATCATCCTGATAGACAACACACTTGGGCATGGCGAAGCTTTTTTCTGCGCTGTAAGGTGTCTTGTAATGCAGTGGTCCATCTAAGGCTTTGGCATAGGGATCGGAAAGGAGCAATGGCCCTTCTTCGCCGTCCACTAGGTAGCCATACTTTTGCCCGGCTTTAATGCCCGGAACAAAAGTGTAACGAATGCCCGCGTACTCATTTTCTAGCTCATAGGTTTTGAATTGTTTTTTTTCATCAAACAGAGCCAAACGAATCGACGGACAGTCCGGTGCATGTATGGCAAAGTTGCACCCCGTTTCGTGTAACGTAGCGCCCAGAGGGTATGGGCGTGAGAGCGATGCTGTCATAGTTATTTTTCTTGGGTCTTTATCCATATTCGGAACTATTAGTAAAAAACTTTGTCACAAAGAGGTCAAGCGCCCCTTAGAGATTAATATAAATGTAATAAAATTACTTTCTACCTATCATTGTTGGCAAAAATATGAATTGTGCCTCACTTTGTAGCGCGAAGATCTCTAGCAAAGTTACTAACTCCACCCTAATTCAGTGATCCTGCTCTATTAAACATCGTTCGGTAAAATCTATCCTCCTTTCTCATCCCCCCCATTTTTTTTGGGGGTGGAGGACGCTATTCTGTTCCTCCTCTCTTAGCATAGTCGGTGTTGAAACAACTGGGGACTTTGTCCCATCTTACCTCTCTTTCTTTAGGTGAATTTTACTGCCTACTTCATCTTGAGAGCGAGCGGGGAGAAAGAACGATAAATACCCTTAATGGAGCTAAGAATGAAAAAAGTAAGTTTGATCGCTGCCGCAGTGGCTTCTACTTTAGCAGCGGGTACTGCCTTCGCTGCTGGAACTGACGTTACAACCGACGGATGGGAAGTTCACGGTTATATGTCTTCTAACGTGCGTGTTGTTGATGGCACCACCACTGATACTGAATTTGGTAAACCTGACTATTTAACGGCTGGTACTCACGGCAAGAGCACTAACCAAGTTGAGTTTACAGTAAAAAAACACACTGAATACGAGAACGGTGTTTGGGCGAATTACAATTTGCGTGCTGAGTACGGTAACGGTAACTCTTACGCGTATTCTTCTTCTGGTAGCCAAAAAGCAAACGATACAGCTCAATTTGAAGTAAAAGAAGCGTTTGTTGAGCTCGGTGGCATTCTAGGTGAAGACACCTCTATTTGGGGTGGTCAACGTTTCCTAAACCGTAGTGCGGGTATCTTGTCTGGTGAATTCTGGAAACAATCTTCAGGTATCGGTGCGGGTATTCAAACCAAACTCGCGGGTAAAACTGCAGGTATCGCCTATGTAATGGCTGACCCAGATGCAGGAAACGCGAATCCAAATAACACTCGTCAAACCAACTCTTCTATTGACCTATACTACTATGGTGTTGATGCAGGTATTGGTAGCCTTGATTTCGACCTAAAACTGGGTCGCCAAGCAAAAGATGGCAAGGATGATGACGGCGTCGGCGCATCGGTGACTCTAAATACAAGCTACTACGGTCTAGATGGTTGGACTCAAACCGCGATTGCATACGGTAAAGGTGTAATGCAAAACCGCGGTGTGAACTTCGGTGGCTGGTCAGGCGGTGATGACAAAGCTGAGTCTCTATTCTTCACATCTTACGGTGTATTGAACATCTCAGATAAGATGCAACTAGGTACGGAAGCAACATACTTCACAAGCTTGGATACCCTGTTTGGGCAAGAAGACCTTACTCGTTGGATTTTAGCTGCTCGTCCTTCTTACAAACTAAGCGACAATGTTCGTCTAGAAGCGACAGCATCTTATGGCAATGAAGAGCTTGGTAACCCAGGTGCTTGGGGTCGAGGAAAAGACGCGGATGAGACGAAAGTTATCAACTTAGAGATTGCGACCGCATTTACAGCAAACTCAGATTACTTTGGTCGTCCACAAGTTAAGCCTTACATCAGCTACATCAAAGCGGATGATGAGACTAGTGCGGGTGTTATTGGTATCGAAAACGGAAAAGACCAATTTGTCTTTGGTGTCCACACTGAAATTTGGTTCTAAACCATTTAGTATTAAAGGCAGCCCACGGGCTGCCTTTTTGACTTTGTATCCTACAACCTATAGTGAGAAATAAAATGAAAAATAAACACTCTTTGTTGGCAGTTGTGCTGGGTGCCTTACTTACCGGTTGTGCATCGGATGCCAAGCTGCAGACAGAGCTTACTCCTCCGACTAATGCCGAAGTCTGTTGCAGCGACTTTGCTCAGTTTCCTTATGCTCAGCTTAACGATAAGGAAGATCTCAAGTTTGATGTCGATCTTGCCTCACCAGTAGGCACTTTTGCGGCGGGCAACAGCCACTTTGCTGCATTTCGCTTTAGCGAGCGCAGCGGCGATGTCACGGTGACGGTCTCCAGTCTGATGATTGACGATTCGGTGTTTGCGCCAGAAGTGCTGCTGCTGGATAAACAGTTTCAGGTGGTTGAGACCTTAAAACTGCAAGATTTCCAGATTTTGCCGTCCGATGCGTTCACCCGCACCCGTTATATTGAAAAATTCACCACTAATGCCGAGCAAACGCCTTACTTTGTGATTTATACCCCTGCTGATCAATTGGGCAAGCAAGTGACGGTTGACCATCCCGCGAAAATTCGCGCCAAAGAATTTGGCGAGGTGATGCCGATGGTGGTTGATCCTGTTTATACCTATCGTTTAGGCGGACGTATTGAGTTGCAGGTTGAGACGCGTAAATTGCGTCCATTCCGCGCGGCAGAAGCCGTACAATCGGTACAAACGCCAGTCGTAGAAAAAACCATTAAAGCACAGCCAGAGTCGCAGCAGTTCTACTTATCCGCAATTGAACAAGCGGTAGCGGCAGGTGACATCCCTAAAGCGTTGAGCCTATTGGATGAAGCCAAAGCGCTCAATATTCCCGGCGCGCAAGAAACGTTTGTCCGCGCGGTCAATCAGATGAAATAACCCCCTTCGTTCTTAGACGCTCCTTGTGAGCGTCTTATTTTAAGGAGCTTGTCATGGCATTTGATCCTGAACGTTTACAGATTCTGGATGCTTTTCACATGCCGCAGTTGGCGCGCGAGCGAGCCATTCGTCTCTATCTGCCACGTGACTATCACACCACCCAGTGTCGCTACCCGGTCATTTACATGCAGGATGGACAGAATGTGTTTGACGATGCCACCGCTGGTTATGGCCGTAGTTGGCGGGTTGGGGAAGCGTTAGATGCGCTGCATGAGCAATCAGGACAGGGCGCGATTGTGGTCGCCATCGACTGTGGAGAGGATTTACGTCGCTTTAATGAATACTCTCCGTGGCAAATGGATGCCCAGTTTGCGTTGCCCGGACGCGATAAGCAGGGGCTGCACGCTTCGGGTGGCGAAGGCGAAGCGTATGTACGTTTTCTTGCAGAGACGCTCAAACCTTATATCGACCAGCATTATCGGACGTTGAGCGCCCGCCAGCACACAGTCATTGCGGGCAGTTCGATGGGCGGTTACATCAGCTTGTATGCGGGAATGACGCGACCGGCGATATTTGGTGTTTTGGGCGTTTTTTCTCCCGCGTTCTGGTTTAATCGCCAAGCGATGTTTGATTTGGTCGAGCGCACCACGCTTGCCTACCCAATGCGTATTTATATGGATATGGGCAGCGACGAAACCAGCGATCACGCCCGCAGTGACTTTGCCCAAGTCTATCTGCAAGGCTCGCGAGATATGCACGCGCTGCTGCAAAACAAAGCCTACCTTGACGTTGAATACATCGAAGGGGCTGGCCATCAACACAATGAACTGGCTTGGTCACTGCGCTTTCCACACTTTGCGCGTTGGGCTTTGCCAGCCGAAAAGGCTTGAGCTTGAACACCAATCAATAATAAGCCACCAATAAAAAGCACTGGGGTCACCAGTGCTTTTTTCTTGGTCGTGATCTGTTCTGCTGGGTTTAATCCTGTGCGATGCTGAGTTTCTCCGCCATGCGTTTTTGCAGCAAGTAGTCACTCTGTGTCAGCGCTGAATGCTCGCGTTGCCAGTCCGGTTGAGCAAAGCAGAGCCCATCGAGCAATGGATAGTGCACCGCTGCACTTTCCACGCAGTGCACATCGCTCGGGGAGCAAATGACCTCGCCATGGCGGATAGTCACCAGCAGCTCGCTTTGCAGCGTCTCCGTGATTTGCAGATGTTTGTCGCTCGTCTCCAGCTCCAGCAGCAAGGTGATCGATGGCTCGTCGCGTTCGGCTTTTACACTGTAAATAATGCCATCCTTGTTGCTTGTCATCTCAAACCACAGCGCATTACCTTGACCAAAGGGCAGGCGCGCTTTGACCTGCTGCCAAGCGCTTGGCAGGGCAGGGCGCAAAATAATACGTTGCTCGGCGAGGCGCGGCGTAAAGCCGAGATAATCTTGCTGCGCGTTGCGTGCATATTCAGAGACGGACCACGCTTGCGCGTAAGTGCCTGTCATCACCAACGCCTTTTCATCCGCTTGATACGCATCGAGGTTTTCACTCATGGTGCCACGATGCCCTTGGGTTAAGATCTGCTGAGCGAGATTTTTGCTCAGCTGATAAGCAAAATCTTGCTGCTTGAATTGGCACAAAGCACTGACGGTAAATCCGGCGTTCCAGCCCCAAATGGTGCCGTTGTGGTAAGCCGCGTCTTTGTGGTACTCGCTGCGATTGTCGTGATACGGGTGGAAATCGCGGTGATCTTGCGTCAAAGAACAAATGCCCCACGGAAAGAGCAACTGGTCAACGCTGTTTTTCACCACGTGCTGCGCAATGTTGGCAGAAAGCAGATTGCGTTTGAGCGGAATGGTTAAAGTGAGCAACTGATTTGGCCGAGTGCTTTCATCGGCAATATCTTGGGCCCGCAGGCAATCGGCCAAGCGCTGGCTCTCTGGATTCCAAAATTTCGCTACAAAGCTCTGTTGCGCTTTGGTGGCGAGCTGGTGGCAGTGCTGAGCAAACGCCTCATCATCTTGCCAAAGAGCCAGTTGTTCGGCAGTTTGCAGGCTCTCAAACCACAAGGCCTGAATGTCGTTGGCTTTCGGTCCACGTGGTGACCACGGGATCTGGCCATTGATTTTGGCGTCCATCCAGGTATCCGGATCGCGGTGCGACATCAAACCATCATCGTCTAAGTAGTGCTTTTCTACCCCTTGGATAAAGCGTTTCACCACAGGATAGATCTGCTCGGCAAATGTCATGTCACCGCTGTAGTGGATGTATTCCATCACTTCGCGAATCATCCACGGCGTACCATCGGTGGTGTTGTAAATGATGTTGGTTTTACTGGTGACGCGGTTGGGAATGCGGCCATGATTGACGTCATCCAGATCCTCCTTCTGCATGGCGGCAAAGTTACGGATGATCTCACGCGCTTCGTTAAACGCACCGTTTATTAGTGACGTGCCGGAAAGGGCAATAAAGGTATCGCGACCCCAGCAATCTTTGAACCACGGTAAACCTGCCCAAATACCAGCGCCAAATTCATGGCTGACAAACGTGCGGCTGGCGAGCCTTGCCCACATCACTGCGCGGTTGTATTGCACATCGTCACACCATAGGTAATTGTCGGTCAGGAACTGGTAAATCTGCTGCTGATGCTGCGTTTCGGCGTGCTGTTTGGCGGCCAGTTTGGCCTTGTGCAGCGCCTCTGCTGAGTCATGTTCAAAGCAGAGATAAACACTCAGCTGAGTGGTTTCTCGAACCGTGCTAAGCATCAATTTGCAATTTTGCCCGTTGAGATGCACTGCTGTATCGAGCGCAGGATACGCATCAAACCTAACCTCTTTAGCGCTAATGGTTTGATTGGCGCTGATGGCGATAAAGCGCGGCGCACCTTCTGGGCACAGCTCAGGTTTCACCGCAATCAATACCACGTCGTCAATCGCTTCAATCGTGCAGTCGTTGAGGCCGAGATTAAGCTCCGGCAGCAGCGACAGCACCGCCTCGGTTTGGCTTTCGACGCTGAGTGTCACCAAGCGTTGCCCTGCCGCCAGCGAGAGGCGATCTCGACTATGGCTGGTAAACAGGTGCTCAATGCCGTAAGGGAGTAAACGCGCGCTGCTCGCTTGGGTTTTATCTAGCAGTTTGCCATCGACAAAAGCGGCAAAGCCGCCTAAGTACCAACCTTGATGATGCCGATAGCGGCCCGCGCCAACAAAGCAGTGGCTGTGCCCTTCGTAGTAGCCATCGACGTTGTCGCCAAACACAAACGCAAAGGAGCCAGTCTCATCAATGGCGAGGGTATCGAATAGCTCGTTGGCCGAGAGAGCGCCGTAACGTGTCTCGAGTACTGGCAGCGGATCGCAATCGATCTTGAGCACGCTATCAAGCAGCGCGCGCTGGGCGAGCGCTTGTTGGTTGCTTGCGCCAGAAGTGATGGTCAGCGTGGGGGCAGGGCCGGATAAATCCAACGTCAAGGTAAAACGGCCAGTTTGGCTGGGAGTAAAGGCGAGATCGTTGCCGATGCCTTGGGTGCTGATCAGCGTTTGTGGCTGATCGAGATTAAGCGTGACCGCTTGGGTTGGGTGCGCGGCCAGTGTCCATTGCGCGCTGCCATCCATATCGGCAATTTTGCATTGATGGCGGTCCGCGGAAAACACCACGCTGACTTGCAGCTGTGAGTCAGAAATAGGCACAAAGGGTGTATCAAGTCCCCAACCGTTAAAGGTGCCTTTTAAATACAAAGTGGGCATAGGCATCATTTTCTTCCCAAAAACGAAAAAAGGCACAGCGAACTGTGCCAAGGATACGATGAAATCGTTATTTAGTGATCTGTTTGGCTGCGGTATCGAGCGCTTGTTTAACGCTCTGTTTACCTTGCATGGCATTATCAATCGCGGCGCCTTCGGCAAACCAGTAAGCGGTCATTTGCGGAATGTTTGGCATAATTTCGCCATTTTCCGCGTTGATCATGGTGGATCGGATGCGATCGTCGCTCTCTAGCACTTTCTGGAATGACTTCAACGTCACCGCGCCAAGCGGTTTGTCGTCGTTCATGGTTTTCAGCGCGTCGTCTTTAAACAGATAGTTTTCTAAAAACTCCACCGCGAGATCGGTATTTGGACTGGCCGAGTTGATGCCCGCGCTGAGAATGCCGACAAACGGATTGCCTTTGCCGCCGTTTAAGGTAGGCAAAACGGCCACGCCGTAGTTGACGTTCATTTTGTCCAAGTTACCCCACGACCAAGGGCCGTTAATGGTCATTGCCGCTTCGCCTTTAGTGAAAGCGGCTTCCGAGACAGAGTAATCCATGTCTGGGTTGAGCACGCCTTGGTTAACCATGTCTACGAGGAACTGCAAGCCTGCTACGCCGGCTGAGTTATTCACACCAGTGCTTTTGGCGTTGTAGCCGCCGTCGATTTTCTCAAAGGCAAACGCGCCGCCAGATGAGATCACTGGCCAAGTAAAGTAGGCGTTTTTGATGTCCCACATGATGGCTTTCTTGCCTTGTTTTTGCATCTGCTTTTGAATCGCAGGCAGCTCTTCCCATGTTTTGGGCGGGTTTGGCAGTAAGTCTTTGTTGTAAATCAGTGAAGGCGCTTCAATCGCCAATGGGTAACCGACAATTTTGCCGTTGACGGTCACGGCGTCCCAACTGAAATCAACCAGCTTCTCTTTAAACGCTTTGCTTGGCTTGATTTCATACAACAGGCCCGCTTCCGCGTAACCGCCGAAACGATCATGGGCCCAGAAGATGATGTCTGGGCCGCCGCCTGTGGCCGCGTGCTGTTGGAATTTGGCTTCCAGTGATTCTGGGTGCTGGACGATCACTTTTACGCCGGTATCTTGCTCAAATTGTTTGCCAATTTGTGCCAGACCTTCATAGCTTTTATCGCCGTTGATCCAGATGGTGATTTCGCCCTCTTGCATCGCCATGACTGGCGTGGCAATCAAGGTTGCAAGCGTACAGACAGAAAGGGTTTTGATGACTCGTTTCATTGTTATTATTCCGTTTAATATGTTCTGAGTGGAATATTAACCTCTCTTTTTTATCGGGAGAAATAGCCAAGCGATGCAGTGATATAGGAAAAATTGATATCACACTCTATTGCGACGCTTCTAAACCGTGTTATCAAGTCAACGGGCTTGTCACCTTAATGCGAATTTGTGAACAAGCCCAAAAACTAAATATTGCCTCGCCAATCTTGGTGGAATTTGGCTATGTCGCGTGCCGTTTATTGCTGCAACACCCAAGCGCTGGCCGCAAAGGGTGGCAGTTCAATCCAGACGTCCCCTTGCCCTTGCTGTACTTGCAACTGAATGTCGGCTTGCTCGCCAACCGCATCGCTGAGTGTATAGCTTCCGTCGCTCAGGCCGAACTGGTTGAGCAACTTTTCAGGCAGCGTCACATGGCACGTATTACTCAGTTCAGCAGAGAAATTACTCGCCGCTAAGACCAGCGTTTGCTGATCAAAGCGAGCAAACAGATGGCAATGCTGGCCGAGTGCTCTTTGGTTAAGCGGATAGAGATCCATATACTCGCCACGCAGCGCGGGGCAATCGAGGCTGAAGTTGAGTAAGCGGGCGTAAAAGGCGCGCAGCGCTTTTTGTTTGTCGCTTAACAGGCCACCGTCAAACAGGCCGTTGTTCATCCATTTCTGATGTTCCGGCACGCCGATATAGTCAAAAATCGAGGTACGACTTGGTAGGCCAAAGCCCGCGTTTTCATTGCCCGCCTCGCCGACCTCTTGGCCGAAATAGATCATGCTGGGAGAACTGCTCAGCAGTGCTGAGACTAACATGGCCGGGCGACCATAATCGGCGTCGCCGGCAAATTCGGCGTGGGCCAGCCTCTGCTCGTCATGATTGTCGAGGAAATGCAGCATATTGTGCTCAATATCCATCATCTTGGTTTGAATTTCACCGATAATCGCCGTGGACGCTTTGCCCTGGATGACCGCTTTTAGCCCATCGTACAAGTCCACCTTGTCATACAGGTAATCCATTTTGCCCAGATGAATGTAATCGCGATAGAGGTGAGGTTGGTAAACTTCCGCCATCAAAAATGCGTCGCGGTTGCGCATCTTGATGTGTGAGTTGAGATAGCTCCAAAACTCGACAGGGACCATTTCCGCCATGTCGTAACGGAAACCATCGACGCCAAAATCGAGCCAAAATAGCGCGATATCGCGAAACTTGTGCCAAGAGCTCGGCACCTCTTGCTGCTGCCAAAAGGCAAAGTGTTCCTCAAACGAACGCTGCGCGTAATCGGCTGGCAGTTCGGCAAAATCTTTGCTGCCATCGGGTCGCACGCCGTAGTTCACTTTCACCGTTTCGTACCAGTCATCAAAGTTGGGTTTGGATAAGCGCGAGCCGTTGCCGGTCCACTTGGCGGGAAATTCCTCATACGGCTGTGCTAATTGCGGGTGCGCTTCGCCGCCAAGGGGAGAAGACTGCGCTGGAATATCCGGCAGTTGAAACGCTTGGCCGGGAATGTAGTAGAAGTTGTTGTCGCGGTGATACTCGACCGAGGTATCGTCATCAGCACCAAAGTCGCGCACTCCTTCAGGGTTGTTTAATCCATGATACTTTCGTGCTACATGATTCGGTACGATATCGATGATAACGCGCATGCCATGTCGATGAGTGCGCTCAATCAGCGCGGCGAATTCGGCCATGCGCTCGGCCGGATTGTCGGCCAGATCTGGGTTGACCGAATAGTAATCTTTGACCGCATAGGGGGAGCCGGCCCGCCCTTTGACCACTGCCGGGTGATCGTTGTTGATGCCGTAGGCTTGGTAGTCGCGCACCAAAGCGTGATGCGGAACACCTGTGTACCAAATATGGCTAATACCCAGTTGTTTGATCGCCGCAAGCGCGTCGTCGTTGAAATCGCTGAACTTGCCGACGCCGTTCTCTTCTAACGTTCCCCAAGGTTGATTTTGTGTGCCTTGATTGCCAAATAGGCGAGTAAAAACTTGATAAACTGAATGTTTTTGTTTTTTCATTGTTTATTCACTTGCAGATGTAGGGTTGGTCAGCGGCTAATTTAGCGAATATGAAATGCATTGAACTCATCCTAAGTGGGGGCGTAGAGCGTGGGAGCAAGTGACTGAAGAAAGCTGCGTCGGTTTGGCTATCCTCGTAGAATAGCTCAAGAATTTGCGATAAAAGCCGTTAAACTTAGCAAAAGGCGTGGTTTAATTGAGCTTGGGATGAGCCAATGATAAAAGAAATGACACTATGAGTATGATGGCGGTTGCAATTGGTGCTACCAGCCTTTCATTGCTGTTGGTTTTTGTCTGGATGTTTTCGCTGTCATTAAGGAAGCAGCGTCTAGAACAGGAAAGGAAAGCAAAAGAGGCAGCGTATCGCAGGGCGATTGAAAAAGCGCGAGAACAGGAACGGCAAGAACGCCTTTTTAAGGCGGAGAGTGGGCACATTCCAACCATTTTGTTTTTAGCCAAGGAAGCAGAACGCACCAATTTAAAAGAAGCGCTCTATTGGTACAACAAAGGTGCACGTTTGGATAACATCAATTGCATGTATGGCATTGTGCGCATGAGCGAACGCATGCGCGAAGATATGGTGCTCAAGGAGCAAGCCAACTTCTGGCGTTTGGTAATTGCTGGCGCAGAAGGTAACCTTGGGGCTAAGTTTGAAGCAGGGAAAGCCTTAGTCAACGGCCGCGGGGTGGAAAAGAACATTCCCAAAGGTTACGGCTTAGTGGAAGAAGCGGCCACGGAAGGTAACTTAGATGCCATGCTGTTTATGGGCGATTGGAGCCAGTCTTATCAAAATCCAGATAAATCAAGTGATAGTGCCTTTGAGTGGTATCACAAAGCGGCGGATTTGGGCAGCGTTGATGGGCAAATTCAGCTTGGTCTAAGTTACTTAAGTGGTTTGGGTACCAGTAAAGATCACACCAAAGGAACCTACTGGCTGGAGCGTGCGGCAGAAAAAGGCAGTGCAGAAGCGATGTTTCATGCTGGTGAAGCGTGGCGCGATTACGGTAAAACGGGCAATGCGCTGGCCTACGTGTGGCTGTTTCTGGCGTCGCATTTTGGTTATGAAAAAGCCCGGGCGATGCGTGACCAGGTGGCGACCAAAATTGGTGTAGATATCGTTGTTGGCTTGCAGTCGGTAGCAAAACCGTTGATGAAGAAACTGGAAGCGGGCAAAGTCGGCAAACATTCGATCATCAAGGCGCTGAACAAGGTCTACAAACGCCCTGCGTACTTCCCACCATTGGAAAAGCCGCTAGATGCGGATACTCAGTTGCTTAGCGATGACGCTGCGTTTGAAGAAACCTTGCTGGCGGATACGGTAGAAACTGAACAAGAACCCGTTTCGCCAAACGCCAATTCAGAAAAGCCTTCACTCGACTTTTCTCAGTCTTTCGAAATGCCGAAAAAGTAGCGAAATGTTCTGGTCGACATACTGCAAAACGCCCGCCAAATTGGCGGGCGTTTTAATTGCGAGTTGAGTTTGTTTGCTGCGGCAGATGTCGCCAAGTTACGCAATTACCGCAGTGACAAGGCCAATTAACCCCCCAAACACGCCGCCCCAAACCACCAGCCAGCCTAAATGTTGCTTGATCATCTTTTGCACCATCTCTTTGACCATTTTCGGCGTCAGCTCGTTGAGACGCTGATCGATGATGTTTTCAATATTGGCTTGGATCTCCTCCATCATGGCGGGCGCTTCCAACTCTTCTTTTAACGCCTGCTTAATGCTATCGCTCTGGCTAAGCTCAACCATGGCCGCTTGCATTTTTTCTACGAAAGGTTGTTTGAGTGGCACCAAGGCTTCTGTTCCACCCAACATCGCCAGCATGCCGCCAAACTGCGATTGGGCGATCACATCGACTAAAGAATCAAACGTTGGATTGAAATCCACTTTGGCGATGATCGGCTCAAGATTGAGGCTCTTACCACCTGCCATCTCTTTGTTGAGGAATTTGTCGATGTTTTCGCGGGTGAAAAATTGTTCCATCATCAGGGTTTTGATCGCCGCTTTGAACTCTTCAAAACGCGCTGGAATGACCCCTGAACCATACAGCCCCGGCACTTTTTCAAACAGCATATGAATTGCTAGCCAGTTAGTGATCGCCCCTGAAAAAGCAAATAGGCCAGCATAAAGAAGGTAATCGTTACTTAGCGCGTAACCCGCAGCTAAAGCGCCAAGCGACAGCAAATTAGTGATTAAGCTTTTGTTCATTAGTACAAAATCTGATTTGAGTTGAAGTCATCGGTGCGGCGATTTTAATCACATTTTGTGATCTAAGCCACCCTCGCATGGAGGTTTAAGCGCACGTTTCTCTTTAAAAAAGCCCCGAATGAACGGGGCTTGGGGCAACACATGGGTATTTTTCGACAGGACTTAGGCGATCTTGCTGTTCTCCTCTGGGCAATCGTCGGCGAGGAACCCGCCAGTTTGATGTGCCCAAAGCTGCGCGTAGATGCCTTTGTTATCCAACAGTTCTTGATGCGTTCCTTGCTCGACAATGTTGCCTTTATCGAGCACGATCAGCCGATCCATCTGCGCGATAGTCGAGAGTCGGTGGGCAATCGCGATCACCGTTTTGCCTTGCATAAGCTCATTCAAGCTCTCTTGGATTGCCGCTTCCACCTCGGAATCGAGCGCAGAGGTCGCTTCATCGAGTACCAGCAGTGGTGCGTCTTTGAGCAACACGCGAGAAATAGCAATGCGTTGGCGCTGGCCGCCAGAGAGTTTCACCCCGCGTTCGCCCACTTGTGCATCGTAGCCAACATTACCAAACGGATCGGTCAGCGTTTCGATAAACTCATGGGCGTGCGCCTGCTTGGTGGCGCGTAACAGCTCTTCTTCGCTGGCATCCGGATTACCATAAAGAATGTTGTCGCGAATCGAGCGGTGCAGCAGTGAGGTGTCTTGCGTCACCATACCAATTTGCGCACGCAGCGAATCTTGCGTGACCTCGGAGATGGTCTGCCCATCGATCTTGATCTTGCCACTCTCCACATCGTGAAAGCGCAGCAACAGGTTAACCAGCGTTGATTTTCCTGCGCCAGAGCGGCCCACCAAGCCGATTTTCTCTCCCGGTTTGATGCTCAGATTGAGATGGTTGATCACCCCTTTGTTCTCGCCGTAGTGGAAGCTGACATCTTCAAACTCGATTCCGCCTTGTGTCACCGTGAGCTCAGCGGCTTGCGGTTTATCTTGGATGGCAATCGGCTTTGCCAGCGTTTTCATCCCGTCAACCACAGTACCCATGTTTTCAAACAGCGCGCCGACTTCCCACATGATCCACATCGACATGCCGTTGATGCGCAGTGCCAAACTGACCGCAATCGCGATCGCGCCGACACTGATTGCGCCGCCCAGCCACAAATAGATAGAGAGCGACGCGATGGAAAACACCAGCACATAGTTGGTGACTTGCACGGCGATGTTAAAGCCCGTAACCAGGCGCATTTGTCGATAGACAGTGCCCAGAAATTCGCGCATACCGTTTTCGGCGTATTGCGTTTCCCGCTTGCTGTGCGAGAACAGCTTCACGGTTTGAATGTTGGTGTAGCTATCGACGATACGCCCGGTCATGGTGGAGCGCGCGTCTGCTTGTTCAGAAGCGACACTTTTCAGCTTTGGCACAAAGTAGAGCTGAATGGCGATGTAAATCAGCAGCCAAATCACCATCGGCACCATCAAACGCCAGTCGGCCGCCGCCAGCATCACGATGATGCTGGTGAAGTAAACCGAAACATAGACGAACACATCCATGGTTTTCATCACCGATTCACGCACTGCCAGCGATGTTTGCATCACTTTGGTAGCGACGCGGCCGGCAAAATCATCCTGATAAAAGTTCAGGCTCTGATTGAGCAGATAACGGTGCGCTAACCAGCGAATCGACATCGGATAGTTACCGAGCAGGGTTTGGTGTACCACCAGCGAATAAACCACGACGAGCGTGGGCATCACCACCAACAGTACCAAGCCGTAGTAAATCAGCTCGCGTTGGTTTTGCTCGATAAAGGTACGAGGGTCGCTATTGCTCAGCCAATCCACCAGTTGGCCCATTGCGCCAAACAGGGAGACTTCGACCATGGCGACAATGGTTGACAACAGTGACATCAAAATCAGCGGTTTTTCAAAGCCACGAGTGTAGTAGCGGCAAAATGCCAGTAATCCCTCTGGTGGCTGCTCCGGCTGTCCGGCCGGAAACGGATTGGTAAAGCTTTCAAATCGTTTAAACATAACGCGTCCTAAAGTAATGCACCCACACGGACGGAAAGTGCGGGTAAAACGAGACAGAGTGGCTTGGAAGGGCAAAAAGTAGTCTAACGGATTGGTGAGACAAATGTAACTAGTTGGTTATGGCTTTAAGACAATGGTTCGGCGCAGGCGACACTCTGGAGACGAAATAGTTTGTTTATCGGCGAGGTGTCGATAAATATTTCTGTCATCCCTCACTTCTAGAGTAACTATTACTGAAGGGGGCGTATGCTATGCTTAAAATCAGTAAAAACATGGTTAACATTAATTTTACAATCTGCCTAATCTAGTGATAAGGAATGGACCGATGTTGTTACCGAATGAGACAAATCTATCGAAACAGAGCGTGCGACAAAACGCCAACTGCGTGGTGATGGTGCCGCCGAAAGAGTTTCGTTTTAATGAAGAGACCGCTCGCGACAACGAATTTCAGAATCAAATCTCCCTCGGCCAAGAGGCAGTGCGACAAAAAACCATGGCGGAGTTTAAAGCGATGGTGAGTAAACTGCGTCAGGAAGGGGTGCAAGTGGTGGAGTTTGACTACCCCGAGTCATCCGTCGCAACGCCGGACGCCGTTTTCCCGAATAACTGGTTTAGTACTACCGAAGAGGGCGCTTTTTTCACTTTTCCGATGGCGTGTGAAAACCGCCGGGAAGAAGTTCGCCCGCAAGCTTTGATTGACGCGCTCATCGCCGCAGGGCGAGAAGTGACCCACCAAGATTCACTGACCCAATACACCCACGATCAGGCATTTTTGGAAAGCACGGGCGTGATGGTGATCGATCATTGCAACAAAACCATTTATGCCGCCCTGTCACAACGTTGTGATCGCTTGGTGCTGGAAGAGTATGCCAAACGTATCGGCTACCCGCGCGTGATCTCTTTTCAAACCCGCTTACCGTCTGGCAAGCCTATCTATCACACCAATGTGATGATGGCGATTGGCGAGAAATTTTGTGTGATTTGCGATGAAGTGATCCCCGAGTTTGAACGTCGTTTCGTGCTCAAAGCGTTGGCGAAAGATAAGCAAGTGATCTCGATTTCCATCGAGCAGATGAACCGTTTTTGCGGCAACATGTTACAGTTGGAAACGGTCAACGGCAGCAAGGTGATTGCGATGTCGCAATCGGCCTACGATGCGTTTTCAGAAGCGCAGCGCAACCAACTGGCCACGCACGGTAAGTTGCTGCCATTTGACGTAACGACGATTGAAGACATTGGCGGCGGTTCAGTGCGCTGCATGCTTGGTGAAGTATTTTTACCCAAACGCAAAGCGGTGTTGTAAGTTCCCCAGAGCTTCCCCAAAAAGCACCATGTTGAAAGATGTGGTGTTTTTTTATTTGTATTGTGGGTGAAGAGCTGACCATTAAAAATGCCACTCAACATTGAGTGGCACCTTCATGCTTCGTCACTGCTAGCTTTGTTTAATCTAAAGCGAGCAATTCTTTTTCATGGGTGTTTTCGCCCACTTCATGACAGCAATGGTTGTGGTGATCCTCGTAGCCATCATACGCGCATTCGCCAATATTGTTTCTAGGACAGATAAGATAGTGACTTCTATCGATTAACTCTGTTTGACATATTGGACAGTACTTTTCCATAGCAACCTCCCACAACTAAAGATTGAAAATTTCGTCCGTAGACACGAGTTCAAGGGTATTTTTAGACCCTAGATTATGACCGTGATGTGAAGGTTTTGTGTGTGCTGCATGAGAAATAAGCACCTTTGTGAGGAACTGAGTTGAAACCGGTGGTAGGTAGTGATTTGATTTTTGAGTAAATTATTGATTTTTTGTGTTAATTTGTGAAGTCGCGAAGGGGGCGGAGCTAAAGAAAAATGACAATATGCAGATTAAAAAAACTTAGGCATAGAACCGCGATATCTATAGACGTCCCAGGATGACGTGTTTTAACTATAGCTGAGGTGATGAAGTGCAGGAGTGGCGAACTGAGTTCCGCCACTCTTAACAGGAGAGTTGAATCTAGAACAGATTAAAATCGTAGTGCGCGGTAAGCTTTATGTCGTAGTAATCTAACTTGTCGCCAAGTGCACTGCCTTCGCGATATTCTTGAGCCTTGTTAAGAATAGCTGATGTTTTAAATCCTTTCAGAGGCCCTTCTTGAACAGTATGACTTAGCACTAAGTTTGCACCTAAGCCTTCAATGTTGACGTCGTGGTCTCGATCCTCATAACCATCTGTCACGACAAGTGCTAGTCCCATATCGAGGGAATCAGAAATTTTGTAGAAACCGCCGATCTGCCATGAGAACATGTCGTAGTGATTGCGGTCGATACTTTGGTCAAATGGGAAGCCAATATCGGTGTCGATATCAGGATTTCCAGGAAGCTTTTTACCTACTTGGCCGAATGAACCCATAACTGTGATTCGGTCTTTGTTCCACAGGAGTTGGCCAGATAAGGCGTAAGTGTCATTGTCTATATTTTTGTCTTGTGATACGCCAATGGGTTGGGCATAGAAGCCGACGTACTCCGCTTTGACGAATCCTATTTTTGAGTTGATCCAACTGTGACTACCACGGCTCATTAACTGCCACGATAAATCTTCTTGATAGCTGGCACCAAATGACAACATGGTCTTTTGGTTGTCCCAAACACCCGCGAGGGTGTAGCTTGGCTTATTGTCGACATCAATTATGTATTTATCACCAGATGGTGCCAGCTTTATATCGGTTACTAATCCTTCATCTGTCCATTCTTGATAGTACCCACCTGCGTATTTCTGACTATACATACCGTATAAGTGGAAGTTTGCGAAGTTGCCTTTATAAAAAACACCTTCGTTTAGAGACGGCACTGTACGAACTGAAGAGTTATCAATCAAAGGGATCATGTAATCCAGAGAACCGTATCTGTAATCAGTACCGAACTGACCGATTTTAATGTTGGCCCAATCACCAAAATCTAAACTGAGGTTTGCGTAGTTGATAGTAAAACTTTCATGGCCGTCTAAATAAAAACGTGTTGATTTATCAGGGTCAGCGCGTAATTTTTCAATATGGTATGTACCTACTTGAAAGCTTACGGTATCCATGAGTTGACCCGACTCGAAATCGAATAAGAAACCTTGA
Source organism: Vibrio cidicii (assembly GCF_009665415.1). Taxonomy (NCBI): domain Bacteria; kingdom Pseudomonadati; phylum Pseudomonadota; class Gammaproteobacteria; order Vibrionales; family Vibrionaceae; genus Vibrio; species Vibrio cidicii. The sequence continues at coordinate 215,786 of NZ_CP035922.1, forward strand.
ACCCATGCATCAATCTCTGGGCCATAGACTCCATCACTTGCGCTTGGCCGTTCTGCGTTTCGGTACTCATTTCTCAGTTTTACATCTAAGGTTGAATTCTCGATGAAACTAGCTGACACAGGTGAGGTAAATAATTGACATCCAAGCATGGCAGCTATGTATCCGGATATCGTTGTTTTTCGGGTAAGGAGTGTTGTCATTGTTATATTCCAGCGTAGGGTGTTATTTATGCATACCAATATATACAGATTGGTAGATCAAAACCCATTTTTGGTATGTCATTTATTGATCGAGAACACACAGAAATAATTTTTGGGTGACAATGATCACTAAGCTCTCGGTTGCTATTTCCAAAATTTGAACTCAATAAGAGTTTTAGTAGGGAATTTTGGTATTCCGAATGGTAGAATGTCGTTTTTGAGCCTGATTACAATTGCGTTGGTGTACATGAAAGTACAGAGCGCAGATGAATTGATCATATCGTTCATTCAGACTAGTTATGTATTCAAATTTATAGGTATGGGTAGTTCGTCGCGAGGAAACGCACGCATAAATAGGATAAAAGTGACAATGTTTAATGAAAGCAAAACAACAAAAAATAGCCGTCGCTATGTTTCCATTGGTTTGGATTTGCTTACGCAACTAGAACAAGGTGCGTATGCGATAGGTGATAGGTTACCTACTGAAAGGGAAATTGCTGAGCAATATGACGTGAGCCGTACGGTTATTCGTGAAGCGATTATCATGCTGGAACTGGAAGGGTTGGTCGAGGTTCGTAAAGGATCTGGCGTCTATGTAGTCGCACTTCCAAACCAGAATCGCTCAGAAGCTTCTGGTTCTGCGCAACCTTTATCATCGGTGCAATGTTTGGATGGTACCGATATTGGTCCGTTCGAAATGTTACAAGGAAGACAGTTGATTGAAAGTAACATTGCCGAATTTGCAGCAACGCAGATCACCAAAGATGAAATTATGAAGATGCGTAAAGTGTTAAGTTTAGAGAAACAAGCACTTGAATCTGGTGAATACGCAGAAGATCACGATAAAGAATTTCATCTGTTGATCGCAAAAGCGAGTAAAAACACATTCTTGATTGAAGTGTCGGAATTGATGTGGAGAAAGCGTGCTGAAAGTAAAATGTGGGCTCAATTACACAGCCACATTGATACTTCGGAATACCTTTTAAAATGGTTAGAAGATCACGCAAAAATCCTATCAGCTTTGCAACGTAAAGATCCACAAGCTGCAAAGCTGGCGATGTGGCAACATTTAGAAAGTGTGAAGAATACCCTGCTCGATCTTTCAGATGTTGAAGATGAGAGCTTTGATGGCTACCTCTTTGATTCCTACCCTATTTTTAACGCGAGCAATGGATAAGTTAAGCTTCATTACTGCTTGATATATCGCAAAGGTGTTTGCGGCGATGAGATAAGTACATTGTCGCAATAACCTTTATATTCAATAGAATAAAAAGCCCTTCTGTTATTGTCCCCCCAATTGAACCAATAAGTAAGTTATTGGTAAACCAGCAAGTTGAGTTAACCAGAATTAGCAGTCGCATTTGCATTCCATCACATCGATATAGCGCATATGTACCGATACTTGCACCAATCATAGTGAGGATTTCACTTTGATATTGAAGTGTGGTTAAACCCGTTACCCAAATGAGGACAATAAATAAGATTGCGACAGCGAGCGATCGAGTCTTGGTGGAGAAGTAACTGCGCAGCGCGGCAATGAATGTGACTGCGGCTGATGCAAAACTGCCGAGCAGGATAAAGTGAATGAGTATGGTTAATTGAAACCAAGTGAGTCGTCTTTTGAACTTCTCACCATTTGGGTTCCAGAATGCTGTGGCGCCCAAAAACAGAGCGATAAAACCTACCCATTGTGCAAAATCAATCGTCATATACTTTCTATTTTAAACGGTACTTACGTTGGGTTGCGACCTTATCATAGTTTATTTGGTATACAGGTTGAGGCGGTTTGTTTTGTGATTTGGTGCACCAATTGGTTGTAAATCTATACTTGCGTGATCTGTGTCGCGGAATTGTCTGGGTTTGATCTCTATATTGGTATTCCAGTTACCGAGGAATGTTTTCTCGAACAATATTTACAATAATATAACTCTACTGATAAAGATCGGAGCATTTATGACTGCATTTTTGTACCCTCAAGAAACAATGACTCGTCGCGTTAAAGATATTAGCGGCATTTGGCGCTTTAAGTTGGATACACGTAACGAAGGTCGCGTTAACGACTGGAAAGATGGTCTAACTGACACAACAGATATGGCAGTGCCGTCAAGCTACAACGACATCTTTACTGAAAAAGAGATGCGCGACCATTGTGGTGATGTGTGGTACGAAACAGAAGTGATGATCCCATCTGAGTGGAAAGACAAAGATGTATTCGTTCGCTTTGGCTCTGCAACCCACCAAGCAATTGTATGGGTAAACGGTGTCGAAGTCGCGAGCCATGTTGGTGGTTACATGCCGTTCGCTGGTCTGCTAAATGATTGCATTAAGTTTGATCAAAAGAACAAAGTTGTTGTGGTTGTGAATAATGAGCTTTCACGTACAACCATTCCATGTGGTCATGTTGCTGAGTACGAAGATGGTGTGCGAGAAGTTAAACCTTGGTTCGACTTCTTTAACTATGCGGGTATTCATCGCCCAGTTAAGCTAATGGCACTACCAAAGCATCGTTTAAGTGATATCACAGTCATTACTGACTTTGAGGGTACGGTTGGTAAAGTTGACTATACGCTAGAAGCGAATCTTCCGGTCGGCGCACAGGTCAGCGTAAAACTTTATGATGCACAAGGCACTCCAGTTGCAGAGCATACTGGTGTAAAAGGTCAATTAAAGGTTGAGAATGTTAACCTGTGGAAACCTGGTAAAGGATACTTATACACATTAGAAACGTCTATTGAAGTAGATGGTGCGATTGTCGACCAATACCCACTAGAAGTTGGTATTCGTACTGTGAAAGTTGAGGGGACTAAGTTCCTAATTAACAATGAACCTTTCTACTTCAAAGGCTTTGGCAAACACGAAGATTCAGACCATCGCGGTCGTGGTTACGATCCAGTTGTAAACCTACGTGATATGGAACTGATGGATTGGATCAACGCAAACTCCATGCGCACATCGCATTACCCTTACGCTGAAGAGTTCATGCAGTTAGCGAACCGTCGTGGTTTGGTTGTCATTGATGAGACACCAGCAGTTGGTCAATGGGACATGATGATCAGTGGTGGTGGTATTGCAGGTGCTGGCGCGGGTGCTGGTGGCTCTGAAAAACTGAAATTCTTCGACAACGAAGACGTGAAAACAGAAGGTTTAGCGGCTCAAAAACATGCGATTGAAGAGTTGTTTAAGCGTGACAAAAACCATCCATGTGTTGTGATGTGGTCATTATCAAATGAACCGGATACATCACAAGAAAGCTCGAACGAATACTTCCGTCAAGTATTTGAATATGCACGTACTCAAGATCCACAAAATCGCCCACTGACATTCGTAAACTTTATGATGGCTCCGTATGGCAAATGTCATGCACATCAGCATGCCGATGTTATCTGTCTAAACCGTTACTACGGTTGGTACATCATGGGCGGCATTGAGATGCGTGATGCTGGTAAAGCATTTGCGAAAGAGCTAGCAGGTTGGGCTACCGAAGGTAAGCCAATCATCATCACTGAATACGGTGCAGATACGACGGCTGGTGTACACAAACTGCCAAGTGTTCAATGGTCAGAAGAGTACCAAGTTGAATACCTAGACCAACAGCACTTTGCATTTGATAGCTGTGATGCGGTTGTCGGTGAGCAAATGTGGAACTTTGCCGATTTCCAAACATGGGAAGGCATTATTCGTATGGATGGTAACAAGAAAGGCGCATTTACTCGTAACCGTCAACCTAAGATGGCTGCCCACCACTTACGTAAACGCTGGGCAAAAATTCCAGATTTCAAATATAAGAAATAATCGCAGAAAGTCACGTTAACTGACATTCCTTTGTTAAGGGGCCCTTGTGGCCCCTTTTTTGTTATATGGGCACCCACAAGGCATTTTGCCTTAAATGTACTGGCATCGGATTCAATTGGGTAGCGATTAATAAATGGAAGCGGCACACCAATTATTTGAGAGTTAAATAAAATTACTGAACCTTAATCACAAGTGCATCACTCCTTTTGGCCATGAACAAAGGGCAGTTTTATACTGCTCTTCGTTGTATTTGTCGTGAGTAGTTGGATTCTTGAAGACAAGTGCGATATTGGGATGTGGTTCACCATTTTTTCATATTTATCCTTTTGGTATGCAAAGGGTGAGTTTGAGCACTTATTGGTATTCCAATGCTTTGTATAATTAGTCGCATATAAAGCAAGTGGCACTACTACTGCATTAACTCAAAATACAACGTGAACGTAAGGGAATAAGATGAAAACGATATCCGTATCAAACAAAGTTGGCTATGCCCTTGGGGATTTAGCTAACTCACTGACTTTTGGTATGAGCTCCATGTTTTTGCTGGCTTACTATACTGATGTTCTTGGTATTTCGGCCGCTGCGGCTGGTACGCTATTTTTGGTTGCTCGTGTTTGGGATGCGATAAACGATCCTATGATGGGGGCGTTGTGTGACAAATTGTTTGCTAAACGTCGTGGTGAAAAATTCCGTCCTTTCTTACTAAAAGGCAGTTGGCCAGTCATCATTGCCGCCATTCTTGTATTTTGGGCGCCTGAGGGACTGACCGATGTTCAGAAACTGATTTGGGCTTATGTCACTTATATTGTATTTGGTATGGCATATACCTTTATCAACATCCCTTATGGTTCACTCGCGACAGTAATGACTAACGATCCAGCAGAGCGTGCTGGCCTATCGGGTGCTCGCGCGTTTGGCAGCATGATGGGGATGGTTAGTTGTAACATGATTATGCCTTTCTTACTTTCGTTCTTTGCTGACGACTTATCGAAAGCTTACTTGTATGGCGTAACTGCACTTGGCCTTGTTTCTTTCATTTGTTATTTGTTTGCATACCGCATGACAGAAGAGCACATCAAACATGAGCTGACTGACAACCCAGATTTTGGTTTCAAAGACACCATTAAAACATTAGGCAAAAACGTACCGTTTCTGTGTGTGAGCGTAGCATCAATGCTGATGTTAACCGCAATGTTGGGCCAAGGCAGTGTGCTTTACTACTACTTATCACTAAACCTTGATGGCGCACTTTGGTTCATTTCTTTGACTGCGGTTGTACAAGTTGTGACAACCATCGTTGTCGCGCCAAGTGTGGGTAAATTGTCAGCACGCTTTGGGACTAGGAAGTTGATGCTAATAGGCTTTGCTGGTGCTGGTATTGCTTCTATGGTCAGCTTTGTTTTACCAACCAGTATCTATGGTGCGATGGTGTTCTATATTGTTGGTATGCCATTTATGTTGCTTCCAAACATTCTTATCTGGGCGAACGTAGCTGACTGTATCGATTACAACTATGAAATCTCTGGTCAGCGTCAAGAAGGCATTATTTACTCCAGTTACTCTTTCATGCGCAAAATGGGCCAAGCAATTGCCGGGTTTATCGCTGGTATGGGGTTAAGCATGGTTGGTTACAATGCGGCTCTAGACGTTCAAGCTGACGCAACATTGATGGGCATTAAAGCATTTATGTTCGCGATGCCAAGTATCGCAATGGCGGGTTGTTTTGTTCTTTATTACTTCTTCTGGAACTTAGAGCCAAAATCGGAAGAACCTAACGAAAAACCAAAAGAGGCGGATGCGCAAATCGCATAACCCCTGATAAAGGCACTGACTTGGAATCCCAGTTAGTGCCTTTTGTCTTTATGGCATTCGGGAAATTATAAGTACAAGCTGAACAAGGTAAGCCTGATGTACTTGGCACTGATGGGACTGAATATGAATACTTACATGAATGTATTAAATTGGACGGATGAACAGATCCCACATCGATTGTGGATCGAAAAACAAGAAGACGATACCACTCGCTTGTGTATGAAGATTGTTAAAGATAGTGAGCCAGAAATGCTCTACCTGAACTTAGACGCAAGCCAAACCTGTATTCTTAATGCATGGCAGGGAAGCGCATTTCCTGTCACTGATGCTTTTGATGATGGCTGTGTCTATAGCCAAGTAAGAAGTTTGCTTAATTTACCTCAAGGTTGCGTTTTATGGTCTTTGACGCACGTATTGCTCCCTGATGGTAAGAAAATATCGACCGATAAATTGGGATTTATTCCCGGAATGCGTCAACATAATGGACATCTTATTTCTGTTTAAATTGCCATTAAGTACACAAGTTTCAGAGAGTACGCTTAATTCGGGATAAGACAACAGAGTAAAAGCCCCTTTATTGTTCGGTTCAATAAAGGGGCTTTTGGTGTCTGTATAATTTTACTTTATATATCTTAATAACGATTGAATACCATCGATAGGGCTAGTAAGAATAGGGATGAATGGGTGACTGAACGTTGCGGCAGGCGCCATGGATGCTTGGGCAAGGATAATGACACTGTTTGAGGGAGCGTTTTCCAACGTGGATTCGATGGCCTTGGATATTGATGTAATATACGCCGAATGGTCACCGTTACTGTAGTGCTGCCATGCGTGAGGCACAATAGTGACATGAATCATCTCGCAGACTGATAATGGCGTTTTCTCTGCATTTTGACACACCAATTTATAAGTGGGAGACACCGTACTCTCTGCTGCTGCCAAAATATAGAGATGACGAAATCTGACGGCCTTTTCAGCCATTGCTCTATCAATTCGGACAACCTTAGCGGAAAGTCCTGATGTCGTTTCTGCGTATTCCCCGATGCTAGAGCACGTACAAACTATCAGATCAAAGCCTTGCCTTGCGATGTTTTTGATGCAGTTGTGCACCACGCTTTCTATGCTTTGGGCGCATGTTATGTTTTGCGAGTTATTTACGGCTTGCGATGGCGTGCTCTCTATCGCCTGATCCAATAAAGACTCTGCAAGGAAATGAGAGATTTGTATGTTGGAAGTTGGAAGCAAATCGTCGATATAGGGTTGAAATAGAGCGATGTTGCTACGAACGGTATGTAAAAAAGCGATTTTCATGTGTTTTCTTTTACAAGAAAGGCCTCCTGCATGAGGAAGCCTTGGAATTGAAAGGAAAGTATAAAATCAAATAGAACGAGATTAACTTGGTTATCGATGCGGATTAAGCAACTAAATCTGCTGCCTCACGAGTGAGTCGGGCAATCTCATCCCAGCGGCCTTCATTGATCAGCACTTTGTCCACCATCCACGTACCACCACAAGCTACGACACGTTCAAGGCTAAGGTAATCATTGACGTTGTTAGGATTAATCCCGCCTGTAGGCATCACTTGAATTTGCGTGTAAGGCGCTAAAAGCGATTTCAGCATATTGATGCCGCCAGATGCCTCCGCAGGGAAGAACTTAACCGTAGTAAGGCCGAGTTCTAGCGCTGCTTCAACCGCACTTGGGTTGTTTACGCCCGGGACGATTTCAATGCCGATTTCTTGACATGCTTTCACTGTATTTGGGTTTAAACCCGGAGAAACAACAAAAGTCGCGCCTGCTTCTTTGGCTGCAATGGCTTGTTCTTTATTGAGCACGGTACCTGCACCAATTAGCATGTCAGGTTGCGCCTCTCTGAGTAGGCGAATAGCTTCTGCCGCGGCATCTGAGCGAAAGGTGATTTCTGCCGCAGGTAGGCCATTTTCAGCCAGTGCTTTACCCAGAGGGATGATGTCTTCTGCACGGTCAATGGCAATAACAGGAATTACTTTTATTTCTGCAAGTTGCTCTGCGATGGTTTTCATTGTTTAAATCCTATTAATATCAAAGAGAAAACTGAATATGTTTCATTGTGTCAGTTGGAATAATAGCGCCCTTATGCTGAATCACGAGTCCTGCAAGCAGATGCCCTTGTTTTGAACATATACTTGGTGATTGGTTTAGTAGCCAACCAGCCAAGAAGCCAGCATTAAATGAGTCACCGGCGGACGTCGTATCGACCACTTGTTTCACTGGCTGAGTCCGAATTTCTAACGTTTCATTGGTCTTGAAATTGCAGTAAATATTGCCTTTCGCACCCATTTTAAGAGCGACCTGCTTTACGCCTTGTTGCTTCAATCGTTGTAGTGAAGCATTTTCATCGCTGTCGCCCCAAAGTGCTTGTTCATCGTCGTTTGTGACTAAAGCAAGGTCGGTGATAGCGAAGATTTGGCGATAGAAATATCGAGCCTCTTCCGCATTCTCCCAAAGGGCTGGTCGATAATTGGTGTCAAAGGCGATTTCGATGCCCTGTGACTGAAGTTGAGTCAACAAGCCAATCAAACGCGTGCGATCATCACGTGGTAAAATCGCCAAACTGATGCCACTTAAGTACACCATATCGACGTGAGAGAGTGCTTGCTCAACTTTTGAAAAATCTGGATGTTGGAGTAAGTGTCGAGCCGCCGACTGATTGCGCCAGTAAAGGAAAGTTCTCTCTCCCTTGCTATCGAGTTGAATCAGGTATAGTCCTGGTTGGCGTTTATCATCACGCAAGACCAAATCAGTATTGATGTTTTCGCTTTTCCAACGCTCTAGCATTCCTTGACTTACGGCATCCTGTCCAAGTGCTGAAACATATTGAATGTCGATCTGCTTGTTTGTTGTTCGGGCCAAGTAAACGGCAGTGTTGAGTGAGTCTCCGCCGTAGGACTGCAGCATAGAGCCAAATGGTTCACCATTTAACTCGATCATGCACTCTCCTATAATCGCGATGCGTTTCATGCTTGCTCTCCTGGTAACGTAAAGTAACGTTTCGCATTGAAATAACAAACATTTTCAACCATTTGGCTAAGAAGTTGGGTATCGTTTGGCGCTTCGCCTTTTACGACCCACTGGCCAATCATATTACACAGAATACGGCGGAAGTATTCATGGCGTGTGTAAGATAAAAATGAACGAGAGTCTGTTAACATACCAACGAATTGGCTAAGCAACCCAAGTTGAGACAATTGCTGCATTTGTCTCTCCATGCCGTCTTTTTGATCGTTAAACCACCAGCCAGAGCCAAACTGCACTTTTCCTGCAATGCCACCCCCTTGGAAGTTACCAATCATGGTCGCCATCATTTCATTATCGCGTGGGTTTAAGCAGTACAGGATAGTTTTAGGCAGTTCATTGGTTTGATCCATGTCATCGAGAATGTGTGCTAGCTCGAATGCAAAAGGGCGATCGCCTATAGAATCAAATCCTGCGTCTGCTCCGAGTAAGTTAAACATGCGAGAGCTGTTGTTGCGCTGTGCGCCAATGTGTAATTGCATCACCCAGCCGCGCTTTGCGTACTGTTTGCCTAGCCATACTTGAACGGCGGTGGTGAACTGATCAATTTCCTGCTCTGTCAGCGTTTGCTCGTTGAGGCGGCGGCTTAGAATGGCATCGAGTGTGCTTTCACTAGGAATCGAAGCGTAACGAACCACTTCTATGCCATGATCGGCAGCGCGACAGCCATGATGAGCAAAGTAATCTAGTCGAACTTCAAGTGCTTTCAGTAGATCAGAAAAGCGTTGGATCTCAATATCAGCACTCTCACCTAGTAATGCCATGTACTCATTGAACCCTGCCAATTCAATTTTGAATGCGCGGTCTGGGCGCCAACTTGGTGCAACTTCCACGTCAAAGGTCGTGTCTGCTGCGATGGTTTTATGGTGTTCCAAGGTATGGATTGGGTCGTCGGTCGTGCCCGCCATGACCACGTTCATTTGCTTCATGATGCCACGAGCTGAGAAGTCAGAGGATTGCAGCAACTCATTACCATGATGCCAAATTGAATCAGCGCTTTCTGGGCCGAACAAAACACCAGAGATGCCAAAAGGACGTCTAAGTTCAAGGTGAGTCCAGTGATATAAAGGGTTACCTAAGGTTTGTGGAACCGTTTTAGCCCATGCTTGAAACTTGTCTAAATCTGACGCATCACCGGTGATCAGAGATTCTGATACACCTGCCGCTCGCATTGCACGCCATTTGTAGTGATCGCCCTCTAACCAAATTTTGCTAAGGTTCTCAAATTGGCGGTTTTCAGCCACATCTTTTGGGTTTAGATGACAATGGTAATCATAAATTGGCAGGTGTTTGGCATGGTTGTGGTAAAGATCACGTGCGACGTCTGTATCTAGTAGAAAGTCTTCACATAAAAAGGTTTTCATATTGGGGCTCCAGCCCAAGCGAAATAAGGCTTCCGCTTGGGCTTATTGAATTAAAGAGAAGCAACGGCAGCACGTGCGCCTTTGGTTAGGATCAGTTGGAACGCTTTGGTAACCTCTTTGACGAAGTTTTCATTTTGAATGAGATCCGTACCGAAGATTGACTCAATAGCCAGAAGCTCTTTTACTGCGCCACTTTCAATGCCATGCTGTGTGAAAATCGCTTTGAATTTGTCACTCATTGGGTCTCTAACATCGATCTCTTGACCTTTTTCATCGACACCCGCGATGTAACGCATCCATCCTGCTATACCCATTGCAAGCCAGCGATAGTCGCTATGGTTTGCAAGGTGGAATCGCAATGAACCGCCCATACGCTGAGGAATCTTTTGGCTCCCGTCCATGGCGATTTGCCAAGTTTGATGTTTTAAACTTGGGTTAGTAAATCGCTCAATCAATAGTTTTGCGTAAGCGGTTAAGTCCGTTCCCTCTGGCATAGATAGTGTCGGTGCTTGTGCTTTTAGCATCATATCGAGCGCCGCTTTGCGATAGTTATCATTGGTCATCGTATCAGAGATATGCTCGTAACCACCTAAGTAGCCGAGATATGCCAAAAACGAATGGCTACCATTAAGCATGCGAAGTTTCATTTCTTCAAAAGGCACGACATCAGTAACGAACTCTGCACCTGCCACGTTCCAAGCTGGACGTCCATTTACAAAATTGTCTTCGATAACCCATTGACGGAACGGCTCACAAGCAATGCCACATGGATCTTCGTGACCAACAAGATGGGCGATTTCTTTGAGGGTTTCTGGTGTAGCCGCAGGAACAATACGGTCTACCATCGTGCATGGAAACGTTACGTTTGCTTCAATCCAGCCTGCTAAGTCTGTATCGATTAGGTAGGCGAAATCTAGGATTGCGGCTCTTGCGACGTGTCCGTTCTCTTGAACGTTATCGCACGACATGACGGTAAATGGTTTGAGCCCTGCTTGTTTGCGCAATCTTAACGCTTCGACGATGTAACCAATTGCTGAACTCGGAGAGTGAGGCGTTTCTAAATCCTGTTGGATGAGGGCATTTGTTTTATCTAATCGACCTGTTGCAGGGTCCGCACAATAACCTTTTTCAGTGATGGTCATTGATACGATAGCAACTTGCTCTTCGACCATTTTATTCAAAACGGCTTCTTTGCCATCAAGTGCCGGGTGTAGGGACTCGGTTACCGCTCCAATCAATTTTACTTCTGTTGATTTTGCGCCTTTTTCTGCAACGGTGTATAGGTGGTCTTGTGCTCTTAGTTGTGTGATGAGGTCTTCACCACCAAATAAGTTGATCTCACAAATCCCCCAATCACTGCCAGTTTTTTCGAGCATTTCATTAGTGAACAGCGCTTGGTGTGCTCGATGGAATGCACCAAAACCTAAATGAACGATACGACTCTTGAGCTGAGAACGTGAGTACGTAGGTTGAGGTAATTGAGTAAAACGGTCGGTAGAAAGCGTGGTCATTGTGTTCTCCATCTAAGCACGACAAGCAGTTAACGGTGCCAAAGTGCCCTAAATCTGTTTGTTAAGCGCCTTTTTAATAATTGGTTTACCAAAAAATGAGTTGAAACCAGTATCTGTCATTAGGGCTATAAGTAGTGTCATCTTTGATTGTGCAGGTTTTGCGCAACAAAATCAGTCATCGCTATTATAAGTTTAAATTGGTTTTGGTATGCGTGATTGTGGTCACAAATGTTTTGGTATGCCAAATGTGGGGTGTTTTTCGTGATTTTGGTCAATCAATTGTATGTTGGTGTTTGACTCAATGTAGGTCAAGCATCAGTATTTGCTTCATGTTTTGGGGATGTTGTTATTGGTATACCATTATCAACTATGCGGTAGGCATAACTCTTCTCCATGTTGAATAGTAATAAGAAAAGGTATCGATATGGAACAAACTTGGCGTTGGTACGGCCCGAATGATCCGGTTTCGCTAGACGATATTCGTCAAGCGGGCGCAACAGGCATTGTGAATGCCTTGCACCACATCCCAAATGGGGAAGTGTGGCCAAAAGAAGAGATTTTAAAACGTAAAGCCATCATCGAAGCGAAGGGCTTAACGTGGTCAGTGGTTGAAAGTGTGCCAGTTCACGAAGAAATCAAAACTCAGACGGGCAATTTCCAACAATGGATCGACAACTACAAGCAAACCCTGCGTAACCTTGCAGAGTGCGGTATTGATACCGTTTGCTACAACTTTATGCCGGTGCTTGATTGGACGCGCACCGACTTAGAATTTGAAATGCCAGATGGCTCTAAAGCGCTGCGTTTTGACCAAATTGCCTTTGCGGCATTTGAGCTGCACATCCTCAAGCGTCCGGGCGCTGAAGCGGATTACACCGAAGCTGAGCAAGCGCAGGCATTGGCATACTTCAACAACATGTCTGAAGCGCAAATCCAGCAGCTCACCAGCAACATTATTGCAGGCTTACCGGGCGCAGAAGAAGGCTACACTTTGGAAGAGTTCCAAGCACAATTGGATCGCTACGCGGGCATTAGCAAAGACAAACTGCGTGAGCATATGGCGCACTTCTTGGCAGAGCTTATGCCAGTGTGTGAGGCACACGGCTTGAAGCTTGCGGTGCACCCAGATGATCCACCGCGCCCAATTCTTGGCTTGCCGCGTATCGTTTCAACCATCGAAGACATCGACTGGTTGACCGAAAAAGTGCCAAGCAAAATGAACGGTTTGACCATGTGTACTGGCTCTTACGGTGTGCGTGGTGACAACGACCTAGTGAAGATGATCAAAAAGCACGGCGAGCGTATTTACTTTACCCATTTGCGTTCCACCAAGCGTGAAGAAAGTAACCCGATGACATTCCACGAAGCGGCGCACCTTGATGGCGACGTGGACATGTACAACGTGGTGATGGCGATTCTGGATGAAGAACAACGCCGCGCAGAAGTGGGCAACCACCGTTTGATCCCAATGCGACCGGATCACGGCCACCAAATGCTGGATGACTTGAAGAAGAAAACCAACCCAGGCTACTCCGCCATTGGTCGTTTGAAAGGTTTGGCTGAAGTTCGCGGCCTAGAAATGGCACTAAAACGCGCTTTCTACACCAAGTAACGATTTACAATGTAAAACCGATTTTTAAAAGCGCAGGGTTTCGGCTCTGCGCTTTTTGTTTGTGCCGCACGATTCTCAGACCATGCTTAGTTTTCGCTTCTAAAATGGGATGGTTCGCCCACTAGATTGTGGTAAAGTCCGCGCCAGCGCTTTAGCGCAGTGTGACTGTTTTTACTGACTCTTCAACCCAAAGCACAAGGTTAAGCCAATGCCATTTTCTACTCTCTCATTGAGTTCTAAGCTGATTCACGCCCTGCCAAAAGACTTCAAGAAACCGACCGACATTCAAGTGTTGGCCATTCCTGAGCTGTTGGCTGGTAAAGATGTGCTGGCGCTGGCGAATACGGGCAGCGGTAAAACCTTGGCTTACGGTCTGCCTCTGCTTGAGCGTTTAAAAAACAGCCCCGAGCAGCAAGCCTTAGTGTTGGTACCCACGCGTGAATTAGCCATGCAGGTAAGTGAAGTGTTCACTTACGTTGGCAAACCGTTAGGGCTGAACACGCTCTGCTTGTGCGGTGGGGTAGATAAGATTGAGCAGCAAAATACGCTAGCCGAGATCCCAAATATTCTGGTGGCCACGACGGGACGTTTGTTCGATCTCACCCAAAGTGGATTGAGCTTGAACCGCGTAACGACGCTGGTGCTAGACGAAGCGGATCGGCTGCTCGATATGGGCTTTTGGCCTGAAGTGCAGAAGATTGCCGAGCAAACCGCCTGTGCACGACAAACCGCGATGTTCTCGGCGACGTTTTCAGATGAGCTAAAGCACAAAGTCGCGCAACTGATGCAAGACCCTGTTCAACTGGCGGCTCACGCGCAAAACAGCACTAATCAAGATGTGGCGGAAACGCTCTATCTCGTCAATAAAGGCAGTAAAACCAAAGCCTTGATTGAGCTTGTACAGCAAAAGCAATGGCCACAGGTGTTGGTGTTTATTGGTGCGAAAGAACATGCCGATGGCTTAAATAAAAAGCTCAACAAAGCGGGCATCGCTGCCAGTGTATTGCATGGGGATAAAAGCCAAAGCGAGCGGGAGACGGCGCTTGCGCAGTTCAAAAGTGGCCAAAGCCAAGTGCTGATTGCGACGGACGTTTTAGCGCGCGGTGTACACATTGAACAACTGCCAGTGGTGATCAACTTTGACCTGCCGATGCACGCCGAAACCTATGTACACCGAGTCGGTCGCACTGCAAGAGCCGGACAGCAAGGCCTTGCTCTTTCGCTGGTGTGCCACGGTGAAATGGAATCGCTCAATGCCATTCGCCACCTCACGCAACGTGAATTGCCGGTGCAGAACCTAGAGGGTTTCCCGGTTACGGACCAGCCCTCAACGGGTGAGAGTAAGCGCGCTCCGCGTGACAAAAAAGCCAATCGCCGCACGCAAAATAAAAACAGCATCAAACAGTTCCAAAGTAAACCGACCAAGCCGAACCCGCGCGCCAAATAGTCATCTCGGCTAACCGCGTAAGTGGCATCTGAGGTCATGACCTACTTTGGGATTGCAATGGACAATCACAGCTAAGCCATGACCATCTTCGACAAGCGCACTTTGGGGTAACAAATGTACTCTGAATTGTTGTGACACATCCATATCAAGTCGCTTTAATTTATAAATGCATCAGCTGTGCCGGACAATATTAAAAAGCTATATCTCAGAACAATGGCTTGATGTTAAATAATTGTTGATTAAATGTTGCTCAAATCTATTCTGGTCTGACCATAAGATGCGAAATATTCTTTGAGGGTTGGAGAGGATCTCAGCTCTGATTTCCATCGTTTATGACGCATCATTGCAATGGAACGGCAACCTCAAACGACTAAGGAAGGGTTACTCATGAGCAATTACCGCACGCCTTTAGACCAGTTGAAAATCAACGTTAAGCAACATCCTGATAAAGTCTGGCTACATCAACCCGTTGATCGACAATGGTTTACCTACACTTGGCTAGAGGCGGACACGACCGCCAGAAAGGTTGCTAAAGGGTTGCTTGATGCCGGGTTAGTGGCGGGCGATAAAGTGTCGATCATCGCTAAAAACTCGGCAGAGTGGTACATCTGTGATTTGGCTATCATGATGGCTGGGCTTATCAGTGTACCTATCTACCCAACGGCCAGTGCGGACAACATCAAGTATGTGATTGAGCACAGTGGTGTTAAAGCCATGTTCATTGGCAAACTCGATGATAGTAAAGAGCTTTGCCAAGCCTTACCCGATTCTTTAATCACCATCGCTATGCCGAGTGCCAAAGTTGATTGTCAGCTGGACTGGCATGCATGGTTGTCAAAACTAGAGCCGCTTGCAGAGGTCAATACGCCTACGCTCAGCGATACTTTCTCCATCATCTACACTTCCGGCAGTACCGGTTTGGCAAAAGGCGTTCTGCTCAGTTATTTAAATGTGGCATCCTCTGCCATTTCTGGCAGTGAAATCTTTTTCCAGTCAGAGGCGACACGTGTGATGTCTTATTTACCTTTAGCGCACATCACAGAACGCTGCGTGGTTGAACTGCCTTCGATCTACAATCCTGCGGAAGTCTTTTTTACCGAGTCCATCGATACCTTCATTGACGACGTTAAGTACGCTCGTCCAACGGCTTTTCTGTCCGTACCGAGACTGTGGACGAAATTTCAGTCGAAAATATTGGCAAAAATGCCGAACAATCGTTTGCAACTGCTGCTCAAAATTCCCTTTGTTGGTCAGCTTGTGGCAAGAAAGATACGCGAAAATTTAGGGCTGCAAGAGTGCGTACTATTTGGCTCTGGCAGTGCGCCTATCTCTCCTGAGGTCCTGCTTTGGTTCCACAAAATTGGCATCAGTATTGGTGAAGGTTGGGGGATGACTGAAAGCTCAGGTCTGTCATGCAGCAACGTGCCGTTTGATTTTAATCACCTAGGTACCATTGGTACGCCGCAACCTTGTGTCGAAATGAAGTTATCGGCCGAAGGGGAAGTGTTGATTAAAGGCGATGCCGTGTTTTCCACGTACTACAACAACGAAGAAGCGACGCAAGCCGCCTTTGAAGATGGTTGGTTTAAAACCGGAGACAAAGCGGAGTTGAAGGCGGACGGTTCTTGGAAAATTATTGGTCGGGTGAAAGAGCAGTTTAAAACCAGCAAAGGCAAGTACGTCTCGCCGGTACCCATTGAAAGTAGCTTAGGACGAAATCCGGACATCGAGCAGGTGTGCGTGATTGGCGTTGGTCGAAAACAACCGATCGCACTTATTGTGTTGGGAGAAGGCACTCATGGGCATACCTCTCAGGTAAGAAAAGAGCTTAAGGATACGTTAATAAAGGTCAACCAAGAGCTTGAAGCGCATGAAAAGCTGGATCACTTAATCGTGGTGGAAGAGCCTTGGAGCATCGAAAACGGCCTGCTTACCCCAACGTTGAAACTGAAAAGAGATCAAATTGAGCAACGTTACCATCACTTACTCAGTTTAAATTTGCCCTATAAAGTGATTTTAGAGAGCAAAATCAAAGATGTAGATGAGCACTCTAAACCTGTCTATGCCAAGCGAGTTTCGGTGGGCGCTTAACTCAGTCGCAACTCTAAAAATAGAGTTCACTAAAAATAGAGTTTATCCTGCCAGTTGTGGCCAAAAGGGCGCTATCGATTAGTATGGTTGCTGTGACCTTTGACCCTTGCCGATGAGATGAACAGCAGCGGAAAGTTGGACCGCCGAGCGATAACCGAACAGTTAACAGCCAAGGAGTAGCGCTTTGCCAAGTAGTGACGCATGCATCATTTGCGCTATTAATAGCGACAACTTACAACACTATCGGATTGCTGAGCAAAATGGGTTAAAAGCCGTACTCGACATCTTCCCGATAGCCGAAGGTCATGTGCTGATTCTAAGCCGCAGCCACGCCTCTCATCTTGAGCAACTCTCTGCCGAAGAACACGCAGAGCTGTTTCAGTTTGCGCATCAAATCGGCAAGAAGATGTTTGAGGTGCTGGATGACGTGAGTGATTACACACTGGTGGTTAATAATGGCCGCGACGCTGGGCAACACATACCGCACGTACACATTCACCTGATCCCTCGCCGCAAAGGCGATAGCCTGGGCTTTTATTGGCGCTTAATGACTCGATTTATCAATCCAGTGAGCCCATTGAGCGCCAAAACGCGTCTCGCGCAAATGCATCTACGCTGGATTAACGCAGGGTAAGAGTTTGGCTGTGTAAGAAACGCGAGCAAGCGGTAAAGCGGTAAAGCTCCCCGTTTAGTCACCGATGGTGAGTCAGTAGTTTTGACCGCAGCTAAGTCTACTCTCTTTCTTACGGAGTGAAACAAGATTATGATGTTCCATTAACTAAGAAAACCCCGAACATGTATATGAGCGGGGTTTCCTTTAAAGTAAGCTCTTAATGAATGGCGTACTTACGGCGGAACATTAAAGCTGCAGCAATTAGTATGCTCCAGATAGAGATACTGCCGCCACCGCCGCCTGTGGAGGAATCTCTAGAGGTGTCTTGTGCATCGTTACCGCCGTTACTATCGTTACTATCGTTACCGCCGTTACTATCGTTACTATCGTTACCGCCGTTACTATCGTTACCGCCGTTACTATCGTTGATGGAAATATTGTAGTAGTTGATGATGTCGGGGTTGCGGGTTCCTAGGTAGTCTACAGTTCTAAAGTTCGTCATCTTTAGCTCTGGCATCTCCACCACGTTGACACTACGAAGAAGCATAGAGCTTATCATAACATAGCCTGCAGGATGGAAAGCTATCTGAGCTTTTATATCGTTTTCGATAAATTTGATCTCATTACCTTGCATATCTACAACAAGAACGTCGGTACTGTTACTTCTCTCAAATGCTAGCATGTTATCCGCTAGTGAAAATGTCAAATCAGCTCTGTTACTGGCTGGCGCATCAAACAATACTGTACCATCTTGATCTGTGATCGTAGTGTTTGGATGCTCATAAGTAACATTAAGCTTATGAGTCAGCTTTGGAACATCGTCAATAGTGTCAAATTTTCCGCCAGTGTTAGGATCGATTAAAATATACTCTTCACTGTCAGTCTCTTGACAACGAAAGTAGCCAACTTCACCTATGCATGATTGAAAAGCTTGTTCTCTTAACACTGTTAGTTGGGCGTCGAACTCAAGTAGTTTACCAACGCGTTTGTCATAAAATACAAATGTCCCATTGTTTGTGACGATTCCTCTAGGCACATATTCGTCTGATAAGGCGCGAGTAGACAAAACTTTTTGGTCATAGTCAATTGCTGCGAGAGCTTGGTCTTTTCTGTTATAGAACCATAGATCTTTATTTGGTGCAGCAGCTATCCAGTCTAAGTTTGCCTTATCTGCTTGGGCAAGAACGAGAAAAAGGCAGCCATAGCATGAGTGGTTATCACTCGTTTGAGCTCTGTGACTTGGCGGCTGTATACGGCAACTTGCTCATCCATAAACAGCCGATGGATTTATACTTCAAGCCGCTGCCGAACGGATTTCAAAATCGCGTTCTCCGCGTCGCGCCAGATATCTTGCCGCAGGATTCCATCGTGATTGAGTCGGTATCGATTGATGGCCAGCCTTATGACAAGTTTGATGCCAAGGCATTAACCGTCGACTTGCCGCAGTCGGACAGCCGTTTATCGGTAAAAGTCAGACTCACGCCAACCAGCGGCGTCGATCACTTTAAAGTGCAGGTCGAGAAACAAGCGGAGGCGTGTGTGGTACGTCTATCCGGCGCTTTTGATGAGCGCGCTATCCCGATTTTTAGTCAGTATGTCGGTGACATGGAGGGCAGCAGCCGTTTGGTAATGGAATGCAGTCAACTGGATTCCATTTGCCCGGCGGCGATCCGCGAGATCCTGTTTATCAAACAGAAGTTGTCGATAGACGAACGTCTGTGTTTTGTTGCGGTGAATGAGTCTGTGCAGAAGTCGCTACAAAACAGTGAGATTTTTAGTGAAATCGAACTCTACTCTTCATTGGATCAGGCGCTAAGCGCAAAACGTTAATCGCACAGGCGAGTAAAGGAGATGCTATGGCCGTATCCAAACTTGTGACTTTTCGTCGCTGGCTAATTGGTTGGATAAAAAATCCTTGGGTGGATATGGTCATTGGCATTTTTGTCTTAATCACCGCAATACTTGAGTTCGCGGTCGAAGAGACGCATCAATTGAGTGGAGCAAAAGGGCTGTTCTTACTTGGAAGCTGGGTGGTGCTTAAGGCAACGTTAAGGCTGCTTGAAAGTGTCGACCTTCTGGTGGATTCAGCTCAGCATTTCTATAAAAAAGAGAAGCCGCGATTTTTACTCAGATTCAACTTTATTGCTCTGATTCATATCATGATCGCCATATTGCTGGTGGTGATTGGCGTCAGTGAAGCGATTCAGGAATTTGATAGTGAAGTGGCGCTTAGCCAAGTTTGGCACTGGAACTTAGTGTTGGTGGGGGCGATGATCATGGCCAAGACCACGGGAGAGTTGATGGACGCCATCTACTTTGCCAGTAAAGCGGCAAAAAAAACCATGGCGCGCACCGCGCAGCAGGCCATTCGCTGGTTGCGATTCCCGAGGATGGAATTGGCCATGGCGTTTATGGTGCTGTTTATTTCGGCTTGGGAGCAGTTGCTCCGGCCTGGCGTCTTGCATCTCGGGCCACAGCATGGATTAGCTTTTTATGCGTTGGTGCATATCACTCGCTTCTTTGCCTCAATGGCAGAAACGACCGATTTGATTTATCTCTCTGAAAGTGAAAGCCACTACCCTCACGAAGATTAGCCAAAGTGTGCTGAGAACATTTGACGGCGCTCATGAGCTGACGTTATAACGCTTGCACTATTTCTAAGCTGCACGTAAGCCATGATGATAAACACCCGAGTTAAGCAATGTTGTTTTGGTCCGGCCAAAGAGTCCTTAACGCTCGAAGAGGTTGAGCTTCAACCGCTTGAGGCAGGCAAAATCCGCGTTCAAATTGAAGCGACCAACATCAACCCTAGTGATCTACTTTCGATTCAAGGTGTCGGGCAGTATCGTCGTGTGCATGTTCCGCCACGAGTACCTGGCTTCGAAGCAGTTGGGAGAATTGTGGATATTGGAATAAGCGACAGTGAGTTTCTTCTTGGGCAAAAAGTGCTGGTGGCGATGGGAGGCACGTGGCAGCAATATGTCGATGCAGCGCCCGACAATCTCTTTTTACTGCCACCGTCACTGGACAACGGCTACGCGTGTCAGCTTTACATTAATGCACTTACCGCTTGGGTTATCACGCAGAAGGTAGCGCAATTGAGCCAAAAGGATGTGGTGATAGTGAACGCGGCAGGCTCTGCGATAGGTAAAATATATGCTCAGCTTTCACGTTCGCTCGGTTTTCGCTTGATTGCGGTCACATCAAATCCACAGCACTACCCCTACCAGAATCTTGCCGTTCTCAATGCCAATCAAGACCTCAATTCGCAGATCCAAACCCGCGGTTTGCCCACGCCGACGGTGGCTTTCGATGCGATTGGTGGTCAGGCTGGCACGGCTTTGGCTCATACGCTTGGCCGTAAAGCACAATTTATCAATTACGGCACACTTTCACTCACGCCTTATGACAACGTATTCTTCCAATGTATCAAACAGCGGGAGATCAATTTCAGTACTTTTTTCCTGCGCTATTGGGAAGAGTCGGTTGGGAAAGTCGTAAGAAAAGAAGTCTTTGCCGAGATGTTAGCGCATTTTCTAACCCAGCATATTGCCCTTGATATCGAGCGTAAGCTGCCATTAGCTAAATTTCAAAGCGCGATCGAATCGATTGAAAACCCAGCGAACAGGCGACAAGGTAAGATCATTCTGACGTTGTAAGTCTTGCCTGAGGTATTGCTCATTTCACGACAAAATCTTTGCTGTTGGCTAAGCAAAGACTTCCGTTTTCTTCACACCTTACCCGATACCCGACTGCAACACTAAACATCACAAATCGTGATGCCTGTTGCACCACCTGCGCGAATCGGGGCTATGTTTAATCTATCTACTCATTCATCAACGAGGATATGTACATGGGCTTATCTATCGTACAGCGGATTATCGCTGGATTCGTGTTGATGCTCCTGTTGTTGATCTTATTGGGCGTCATCAGTACGTTTAAAATTCAAGGCATTAATGATGGTTTGTCTCAAGTTACCGATAAGGCGACGCCTTTAGTGGTATCGGTGGCAGGGCTTAAAGAAGCGTTACAAGAGAGTAACCGTTGGGTGCTTGAGTTTCGCACCAGCGAAGATGCGAACGAATTACCGCAACTTTCGAGTCGCTTTCAAGACCAGCAAGCTCGTTTTCGGCAACTGAGCCAAGAGATGAACAAACTGGCTTCAGAAGAAAGCCAAACCCAGTTCCAACAGGTGCTCAAAGCGACCGATCAATTCTACGCGCAAGCCGACCAAGTGTTGGCGAAACATGGTGAATGGGTCAATACCTTGTTGCAGCGCCGAGAGCTGGAAATTGCCTTTATTCGTTTAGAAGACACCTATCAATGGGCGGCGGACTTGCTGTTACAACAGAGTGCTAGCCAACGCTCAATGCGTAATAAAGCGGAGCTGATTACCTCGGGGATTGCTCGTGATTTGAAAAACATCCGTCGCGCCGATGCCAAAACCGATCTCAATGAGCTGGAAAAAGTGCTCAGTAAAGATATCGAAATGGCGCGCAAACGGCTCGAACGGGTGCTGGTGGCGGACGATGTCAAGGCGCGCTATGTGGCAAACCTGAACCGTTTGCAAGAGCTGGCGCTTGGGCAGCAAGGTTTGCTGGCAACCATGCGCAAAGCGCAACAGCTTGAAAACGATCTCGTGAGCCAAAACCAACAGGTTGATGCAAGCCTAGCCAATAGCCTTTCAAAGCTAGATGAAATGGCGCAATCGGCGGGCAGAATCGCAGAGCAAAGTCGCGTGCTCGCGGATGCGGCGGTAAGCAGTGCCAATTTCTGGATCATGGCGGTGTCTGCCATTTCTGCAGCGGTGGCACTGGTTATTGGCTACACCACCGCGCTCAGCATTCAAAGACCATTGCAGAAAATCAACAGTGAGTTGGCCTACATGGCCAAAGGCGATATGACGCGCCGAATCAATTATCAGACCCGCTGTGAGTTTGGCGAGCTGTCCCGTTCTATCGATATTTTGGCCGACAAAACCGGTGAATTGTTGTCGCAAATTAACGCCGGATCGCGCCACTTGGTGGAAGAAGCGAGCCGTTCGGCAGAAATAAGTGAACGGGCGATGGCGCGCGTGCAAGAGCAAAAGAGCCAGACCGATCAGGTCGCGGCTGCCATTACTGAGCTTGAAGTGAGTGCCACCGAGGTTGCGCGTTCGACCGATGGCGCGAAAGATGAGGTGGATCGCGCTGATGCCGAAGCTAAGAATGGTCGGCAGAAAGTCGCGACTACACGACGCATTACCGAGCAGCTTGCAATCGATATGGAGTCTGCCGTCGGCATTACCCACAAACTGGGCGAGTTTAGCAACAACATTGGCAGTATCTTGGATGTGATTCGCGGTATCGCCGAGCAAACCAATTTATTGGCCTTGAACGCCGCGATTGAGGCTGCTCGCGCGGGCGATGCCGGACGCGGTTTTGCTGTGGTGGCTGATGAAGTGCGTGCGCTGGCCACTCGCACGCAAACCTCGACCGAAGAGATCCAAAATATGATCGAGAACTTGCAGCAATCCAGTAAAGAAGTAGTGGAAGTGATGGGCCGCAGCCAAGAGCAAACGCGGACCTGCGTGGAGCAAACGCGAGAAATGGACAGCGCATTGCAGTCGATTGCGGATCGCATGAGTGCGATTAAAGAGATGGCCGATCAAGTCGCACACGCGGCGCAAGAGCAGATTTTGGTTAGTCAGAGCGTCGCCCACCACGTGACAGGCATCTCGGAAGTGGCGCATGAAACTGAACGGGAAGCGAGAGAATCGGCTACCAGCAGTGAAGTGTTGGCCGATCTGGCGGCGAAACAGCAACAACTCATTGCACATTTCAAGGTTTAGGAGGGCTTATGACCAACAAGTGGATTGGAGCGTTGAGTCTCCTGTTTTGTAGCCAATTGATGGCAAGTGAACTGGTGATCGAAAGCTGGCGTGGTGATGATAAAGCGTTGTGGGAGCAAAAAATCATCCCGGCCTTTGAAGCGGTTCACCCTGACATCAAGGTTAAATTTCATCCGGTGCAGAACGTCAACTACATGCCGACCCTGTGGCAAAACCTCAAGGCAGGTAAAGCGGGTGACTTAATCACCTGTCGCCCGTTTGATGACTCATTAGCGCTGTTTAAAGCGGGGCATCTTGCTGAGTTGACCGAAATGGCAGGGATGGAAAACTTCCCCAGTTTTGCCCAAGCACCATGGCAAACCGACTCCGGAGCGCAGACCTTCTGTGTGCCGATGGCATCGGTGATTCATGGTTTCTTTTACAACAAAACCATCTTTAACCAGTTGGGTTTGAGTGTGCCACAAACACGCGATCAGTTCTTTGCGGTGCTGGATAAAGTGAAAGCCGATGGCCGTTATGTGCCGCTATCTATGAGCGGTTCAGAAAGCTGGGTTTCCTCTGAGCTCGGTTTTCAAAATATCGGCCCCAACTACTGGAAGGGAGAAGATGGCCGCTTGGCGCTGATTAATGGTCAGGAACGTTTGGACGATCCGCAATACGTTGAAGTATTTGAAGAACTGGCCCGTTGGCGCAAATATCTTGGTTCGGGGGGCGAAAGTCGCGATTATGGCACCAGTAACGAGCTGTTCACCTCAGGAAAAGCGGCGTTTTATGTCGCGGGTTCGTGGGAAATTGCCCCTTTCACTGGCAAGGTGGACTTTGGCGTAATGCGCCCACCGGTGGCAAAAGCGGGCGAAGGTTGTTTTTTTACTGACCATACCGACATCGGCATGGGGATGAATCCGGCGAGCAAAAATCCGCAAGCGGCGAAAGCGTTCTTGCAATGGCTGACTACTCCTCAGTTTGCCGAGCTTTATACCAACTCGCTTCCCGGTTTCTTCTCGCTTTCAAACCATTTCTTTGATGTCACCAACCCTGCGGCAAGGGAGATGATGGAGTGGCGCGATCAGTGTGATTCCACCATTCGCGTGGCGACGCAAATTCTCTCGCGCGGCACGCCCAAGTTGGGCGATGAACTGGCCGAGGTAAGCCAAGCGGTGTTGCTTGGCAAAATGGCACCGAAAGCGGCGGCTGAGCGTTTAGAAGCTGGACTGCAAGGTTGGTACGCACCCCATCAAAACATGCCAGAGAAAGAGCCAAGTTGTCAGTGTGTTGAGGCCAAGTCGAACGTAATGCCCGCTGATGCCATGGCTTTACAGGAGTCCCAAATGAGTACTTTGTTTGAGGAGCCGAGTGAGGCGACGATTGAGAACTGAGTAAGCGTTATGCTTCTGCCTCCATAGAAAAATACGCCAATGATGGACAATGAAATGCAAAGGGGAGGATCAAATGATCCTCCCCTTTGATTTTGCTATTTTGCGACTAGCGCAGCTTAAATCTCTGGACGGTATTTTGCAGTTGGTTCGCCAACTGGCTCAATTCGACGCAGGATTGCGCGGCGCAAGAAGAGCCTTGTGCAACATGTTTGGCGGATTCATTAATGCGCTCGATGTTGCGGCTCAGCTCTTCAGTGACTGAATCTTGCTCACCACATGCGCTGGCGATCTGGATGGTCATATCGGCAATTTGGCCGCTTTGCTGGCGAATTTGTTCAATTGCCTGTTGTGTTTCTTGGCTTTGCTGCACACTCGTTTGGATCAAGTGGCTGCTGTTTGTGGTCGCTTGGCGTGCTTTTTCTGCGCAGCTTTGCAGATTTTGAATGATTTCAACAATATCGCCTGTCGATTGCTGGGTTTTTCCTGCGAGAGCGCGAACTTCATCTGCGACTACAGCAAAACCGCGACCTTGTTCACCGGCACGAGCCGCTTCAATCGCTGCGTTCAGTGCCAACAGATTGGTTTGATCGGCAATATTACTGATCACATCCACCACCATGTTAATCTGCTGTGCTTGTGTTTCCAGTTCTAGTACACGCTGTTCGGCTTGGCTAATTTCTTGATTAACCTGCTGAATAGACTCAGCTACCGTGCGCATTTGCTGTGAGCCTAAATTGGCGTGCTGGCTACTTTCACGAGACGAATCTGAGGTGGATTCGGTATTTCGAGCCACCTCAGCTACGGTAGATTTCATTTCCGCCATGGCAGTGGCGATTTGCATCACCTCTTCTTGCTGGATCTGCATCGCCTGAGAGGTTTGCTCGGAGACGGCACTCACTTCATCGACCGCATGAGAAAGCTGTGTCGCGCTGGTGATGATTTCTTCAACCATCACGCGCAAATTGTTTTGCATGGTGTGGCACGCATCGGCCAGTTCGCCAAGTTCATCTTGGCCAAAATGTTGGCGATCTAATTGGTAGGCTAAGTTGCCATCGGCAATGGCGTTTGCTTGAGTGACCACTTGCTGCAAAGGGCGGCAAATAAGATTGGTTAGCATCCAAGTGATAACACTCATAAAGCCGACCAGTAATGCCATGCCAATTAGGGAAAACTGGCTAATCGTGCTGATCAGTGAAACCAGCTCATTGCGGTTTCTATCTACATAAGTGAGATTGAGTTTTAGCAGCTCGTCAATCGCGACTTCCAACTTTTCAAATGTCGCGAGTGAGCGTTGCAGATCTTGCTGTGCTTTCGATTTCTCGGCTTGCATGATGTCATTGTTGAAAGAACCCAACTGATTGAGGTAGTCCTGCCACAGTGTTTTGACGGGAGTAAAAATTCGGCGTTCATTGTCAGTCCAGATGCTGCTTTCGTAGTGGCGCAGATCGGCCTCAATTTTTTGATAACGCTCATTCATCCAGTGAATATCTTCGGCGATTTCACTGGCATCGGTTGAAGTAAGCAGACTGATTTGCGCGCGTCGTACGGAAGACATGTTGTACTTAATTCCATCGACAACCAGCATTGCAGGCAACGTATCGTCGGTCAGATTAAGCACATCGCTGTTGATTGTGTTGAGCGAACGGTAAACATAGCCGCCAAACACTAAAATCGTAATAGCGACGGCACCTAATGCAACGGCAATTTTTTTACCTATTGGTAGATTCTTAAATAAGGACATAGGGAGTCGGTGACCTCAAAATAAAGCGAATTGGTCACGTCCGTGTGTAAAAAGATGCTTTCCGAATTGCGAGACAGCAGCACCTAGACGAGGTACTGAGTTAAGTGGGGCGGAGTATAGCACTAATGAGTGAGATGAACAGAATTTATGTGATTCTGGTCACGAATTGTAGGGCAAGAAAGAGGAGTGGCAGGCCGCAGAGTTTGTATACGCTTCTGCGGCCAAAATACGCAAATTACGACTGCAATTTCGCTTTTGCTTCTTCGACTTTAGAAAAATCAAGGCCAAGCTCTTCCACCGCTTCTTTGATCAGAGCCGGGTTTTGCATCACTTGCGCCATCAGCGCTTGCAACTGCTCTTGAGGCAAACCGAGCTGGGAGATGGTCATCATCGCGGCGAGCGGGTTTTGTGTTAGTGCTTGGAAAAGCTCGTTAATCTGCTCATCGCCAATATTATTTTCTTTCAACATCGCCAGAATTGGGTTCATCACATTTCCTTTTAATCGATACACGAAATAGACAGGCAGTTTAGCACTTGGTTAAACAGGGGTGAACTGGCAAAGGCGCGTTTTATTGCCGCTACCATTGATTACTGTGAATAGTCATAGATCGGACGAAACCGTAGAAAAAGAAAAGCCGACGCAAGCATCGACTTTTTATGTTGTCAGCGAAACCGATGAAGTTACACGTAGTAAGCTTCAACCGTGCCTTTCAGTTGAATCAGCATTGGGTTGCCGTAGCGATCTTTTGCTTTTGGCGATGGAATTTTAACCCAACCTTCGCTGATGCAGTACTCTTCAACATCAGTACGCTCTTTGCCGTTAAAACGGATACCGATCTGGTGTTCGAAACACTCTTTAATAAAGAATGGGCTGCGTGGATTACCCGCTAGGCGATCCGGTAGGGCTGGTTTTGCCGTAGTGTCGTTCATGTTTTTTGACCTAAAGTCGCTAAAAAGTGCGTCATTGTAGACAGAGCCAGCGCGCTGTTCAAGTGAAGTCGCTAGCGCTGTTACAAGCTGAAAGCGCTGGGCAACCGTGGCTTGTTTGATTTTGCTTAACCTCAATTCACCAACTTTTGACAGTCAGCGACAAGCTGAGCAGGTAAGCTCGGTTTCTGGCAAACAAGGAATATCTGAGATTATGTTAAGAAAATACATTGCGTTGTTGTGTTTATTCTCCGCCTCGAGCGTTCAGGCCGCTGATGACTGTCAGGTGACGATTGAGCGCTTGCATGATGTGGTTCAAGGTTATCAAGTCCAAGAGAACGAGGATGGCAAGCGATCAAGCGTTGCACAAAATCCACCGCTTCGCTGCGCAGAAATCACCATCACTTCGACATCTCGCAAAGAAAAAATCGCTATTTGGCTACGTGAGCACATTGAAGCGACCTTAATTGATGGGCGTGAATTGGTCGCAAGTCAGCTCAACTTTAAAAAAGATGACGTAAAGGCGGGCTACATTACCTTTCGCCCACAACAAGCGGTTTGGGCGTATGTCTGTTTCAGTGAAGATGCCACGCCAATCGCCAGTATAGAGTGTGAGTTGGATTGATTGTGAAGGTCATTGGGTTCTCAAGAAGGCAAGCTTAAGCTTGCTTCACACCTTCACATAGTTCACATTCTCTACCAATGTGCGCAGCGTGTCATAAGTGACTGGGCGAGAGAACAAAAAGCCTTGGCCTAGTTCGCACTCTAACTCATGCAGAAGCTTTTCTTCATGTGCAGTTTCAATGCCTTCGGCAACGAGTGTTAAGCCCAGTGATTTGGCCAGATGAACGACAGTTTTTACAATGTTGAAACTCTGCTCATCTTTGGTCATATCCCGAACAAATGCCCTATCGATTTTCAGCTCATCGATTGGGAAGGCTTTGAGATAAGAGAGGCTTGAGTAGCCAGTGCCGAAATCGTCGATAGAAATGGACACACCCAGTGTTTTAATGCTCAACAGTATATTTCTGGTGGTTTCGAAGTCATTCATTAAGGCGCTCTCGGTGACTTCCAACTCCAACAAGTGGCTAGGTAACTGAGTTTCTTGAAGAACAGCGCTGACCTCGTTGGCAAAGCCGGGGTTGGCGAACTGTTTCGCCGCGACATTGACAGAAAAGCGTGTAGGCATGCCGTCGTCGAGCATCTGCTTTGCCATGCGGCAACTTTTCATCATCACTTGCAAGCCGAGCTGGTTGATAAGGCCGGTTTCTTCGGCGATTGGGATAAAATCGAGTGGTGAGATCAGGCTGTCATTGGTATCTCTTAACCTAACCAGTGCTTCACAACCGACAATAGCGTGGTCTTGCAGGTTGTACTGCGGCTGGAATAGCACCTCCAGTGCATTACGCTCAATCGCCTGTCTGAGCTGAATTTCAACGTGATGGCGATGAAGCAGTTCGGACTCTAAATCTTGCGAGAAGAAGCAGTGTTGCTGCTTACCCTGTTTCTTCGCCCGGTACATTGCCGTGTCTGCATAACGCAATAGCTTTTCTTCATTATCGGCATCATCGGGGTAGATGCTAATGCCGATGCTGGCGGTGATTCGATGGGCCGTACCGTTGATATAAAACGGATGATTGATGGCAAGCTGCAAATCAGTGGCAAAAGAGTCAATCGTGCCGAGATTGGAGACATTGGTGGCGATGATAATGAACTCATCTCCACCAGCTCTGGCTATGGTGAAATCAGGAAGACAGTGTTCCGCTAAGCGGGTAGCGAGTTTTTTGATCAGTAAATCTCCGACGTGGTGCCCTTGCGTATCGTTGATATATTTGAAGTTATCGATATCAATCAACAGCATCGCGAGACGCCGTTTTTGAATTTGTGTAATGCGCATGGCGTTATTGAGTCTATCGTGCAGTAGCACGCGATTGGGCAGATCAGTCAATTGATCGTGATTGGCTAAATGGCTCATTTTTACCGACATGGCAATCGTTTCACTCACATCGTGAAAAACAATAATAGCACCAATAACTTGGCCTTGATTGTTACGAATGGGGGCAGCAGAATCTTCCACCCGATACACTTTGTTGTCTCTTGAAGTGAGTTGGCAGTTCAATGCCATGGCGACGGTGCGCTGTTCTTTTAGCGCCAACAAGATTGGATTAAAACTCTTTTGTTCCGTGGTCGCATCGCACAACAGCATTATCTCTTCAATATGTTTGCCTTTGGCTTGTGCTTGCCGCCAACCTGTCATGCTTTCGGCGATTGGATTCATGAAGGTGATGTGTGCGTTAATATCAGTAGCAATGACGGCATCGCCAATAGAATTTAACGTAACGTTAAGCCACTCTTTTTCTTCGGTTAAGGCGAGTTGAGTATTGACGATATTGGTCATATCGACGGCGGTGACGATGTAGCCAGTTAATTTATCATCGGTAATACGTCGTTTCACATGGATATCTAAATGTTTGGTTCCCGCAACATAGGTATTGAGTTCATAGCGAAATACGAGATTATTCTGATCGTGCTGACAGCAAACTTCTCTGCGAATGCGCTGTGCGAGCGCTTCCGGCAAGATCATATCGATGTTTGCATTTGTTCCCAGCTCTTTGTCTGTGCCGAGACCAAACCAATTTTTGCTGTAGTCATTGCAAAAGCGCCTTTCCCACTGTGGTGACCAATAAGAGACGAAAATGGGTAGCTGGGTGAGTAAGTCTTGCAAATCGCCTTTGGCGACTGATAACGCATCGGATTGAACACGCAATTGCAGTTGATTCAGCACTCGTAAACGGCAGAGGCGCATGTCAATTGGTTTGGCAATAAAATCTACCGCTCCGTACTCAAACGATTGGTACTCCAGGTCGGTTTCGTTGTGCGAGGTGATAAAAATAACAGCGGTGTTGGCGGTGTCTGGATTTTCCAGTAACTGCTTACACAGGCTTAAGCCATTGAGCGTGGGCATCTCAATATCAAGAATCGTCACTTTTGGTAGGTGGACCGCAGCAAGATCAAGAGCTTGCAACGGATTGGTGGTAGAGATGATGCGTCCCAGACCACGCAGTGCTTCTTCCATTATGATCAAATTGGTTTGCTCGTCATCCACGATTAAAATGCTGACGTCAAATTGCGTATTACTTGATGACATATGCCGCCTGCCTTAGCTGAACTCGTCACGATTCATTTCGTTCTGGACACCTTGTCCATTGTGCCAGTATGAACTAGCCTAATTAGAGTTGTTTCATTGTTGCTTAGAGACCTGATGAATATGGAGCTGCTTCAAAAGGAAATATAGTTCTGTATAACGAAAAAGTACAAAAGGATAAGTACCAACGTGCTAGGTGAGTTGCAAAAGCGGCAGGATAGGGCGACCGTGCTTGTGGTTGATGATGAGTTGATCAGCCGTGAAGTCATTAAGGAGTGCCTGTCGTCTGCATTTAATGTTATTACTGCGAGCAGTGGTGAGGAGGCAATAGTCCTTGCTACTGAAGCGTCGCCAGATTTAGTCATACTCGACATCATGATGGAAAAGATTGATGGGTGGAGCACTTGTTCCATCATGAAATCGTCGCCACACATCTGTCATATACCTATCATTTTCGCCACTTCTTGCGAAGACGACGATGCGCAGCTCCGCTGCTGGGAAGCTGGATGCGTTGATTTCATTACTAAACCGATCAATTTTGCTACCTTAGAACACCGAGTGAAAACACATGTCACGCACAAATTGCAAACTGAACATTTGGAAACCTTATCCAAACGTGATGTTCTTACTAAGGTTCTGAGTCGTCGCGCATTGGAAGAAGATTATCCGGTTATCGCGGGTCATTGCCGCCGTAGCGGTTCTCCTTGCTCCATTCTGATTGCTGATATTGACGACTTCAAGTTGTATAACGACACCTATGGCCATCTTCCTGGAGACAACGCGCTATGTGCGGTAGCGAAAGTGTTAAGCGACACCTTAAAGCGTGTCACCGATAGAATTTATCGTTTTGGCGGTGAAGAGTTCGTTATCATTTTGCCCAACGCGGATTTTCACGGCGCAAAATTGGTAGCGAGACGACTGAATTCGGCGTTAGAGCAACAGTGGATAGAGCATGCAGCGAGCCCTATGGGATGCATCACCATCAGCATTGGTGGTGTTGCTTGCAGTGCAGAAGAGATGCCAACTGACGTGACAAAGGTTCTCGGGATCGCAGACGGTGCCCTCTATCAAGCAAAAGCGTTAGGGAAGAATGGTAATGTTGTGGTGAAAATGGCAGCGACAAAGCCTGAGCAAGTTCTTGGTTGAAGGGAAGCAATCATGCGGATACAAAAGCTATTTGTTGTTGCGATATTTTTTTTGTTCATCTTGGTCTCCGGAATGGTGATTTACCAATACAGCCAACATGCCGCGTCGCAGATCATTCAAGATGCACAAAGAACGCTGATTTCTGCAACGAAAAGTAAAGTCTCGTTGCTAGAGAAAAGTATCGCTTCAAATATCGGTTTGTTAAAATTTCTTCATTCCACCCCACCTATCTCAGGCATTGGCCGTGCGCTGGAGAACAATGGTAACGATCCTATGGACAACACTACACTCGCACAGTGGAAAAGCCGATTGGATGTTATTTTCAAAGCGTTGATTGAAAACAACAGCGAGCTTATCCAACTGCGCATTATCACTGTTGAAGATGGGCGAGAGTTCTTGCGTGTAGACCGAGATGGTGGCCGAGTGGTTGCCGTGCCAGAGCAGCGCTTGCAAGACAAAAGGGATGAGTCCTATTTCGCTGCAGCAGCAGAATTGGAGTTTGGTGAGGTGTATGTCTCACCTATCAACTTGAACCGTGAATATGGGAAAATTGTTTTTCCTGCGCAACCTGTTTATCGCATCGCAATGCCGATATTCGGTCATGGTGGTGATCGTGTTGGCTTCTTGATCATGAATGTTGATGCCACTGAACTTATTCAACGTTTTGTCACAGAAACGGGGTTTATCAATGAGTTCTGGCTGGTTGATCAAACAGGCAGTTTTGTTTTTTCGACCAACAGTAAACTGAATTTTTCTGCGCAGTTGAACCCGTCTTGGACACTGACGAGTCTTTATGAGATCACTCCCTTCGGTACCGAAGGCTTGGCCAGCATTGCCGAAAAATCGGGAGGACAAACTCAATGGTTAGCGGATAGGGAAGTGGTGTATACCGGTACGAGCCGAGATGAACATCTGTTCGTTTATAGCTTGTTGAACCAAACCGTTATCGATCAAAGGATCAACGCAAGGCATCGAGAAATTATTACCATGGGTGGTATTTCCGTCTCTATTCTCGCCATGATCACTTTGGTGTTCTATCGTTCCTATCGCGCCAGCACCAAGTTGAACAATGCCAATTCAACTTTTCAAGCAATTGTTGATGGATCAGTGGATGCGCTCATCTGTATTGATGAAACTGGCTTAATCAAAACATGGAACCACGCTGCGGCGCAGCTTTTTGGCGTGCCGCAATCGTCGGTGCTCAACAAGCCAGTCTCTGAGTTTGTTAAGCTACACAACGCCGATTTACTCAAGCAACTGGCCGTCTCGAAAAACAAAGGTTCCGTATTGGCGTTCAAAGATACTTTTGATGATAAAAGTGGCTATCTGAAACATTTGGATATCAGTTTGTCTCCCATCATCCATCGCTCATCGTCAATGGAATCGTTCGCGCTGAGGTTAAGAGATATTACTTCCGAAGTCCGTAGCGAAGAGTTGTTAAAGCAGAGCAACGCTCAGGTCAGAGAGCGTACGGAAGAGCTGAAACGACACAGCGAAGAGCTAGAAATTGCTCACAAACAAGCGATGGAGGCGAGCTTGGCGAAAAGTAATTTTATCTCCACCATCAGCCATGAAATGAGAACGCCGCTCAATGGCATAATGGGCACACTCAACTTAATTCAAAATGATCCGCTCACTTCCAGCCAGCAAAAATATCTCACTATGGCTGAACGTAGCGTCAGTACTTTAGCCGTACTGATAAACGATATTCTTGATTTGTCGAAAATCGAATCGGGCAAACTAGAAGTGCATAATCAAGAATTTTCACCGCGTGAAGAGGTTGAAAGTATTGTTCAGTCGATGTCGGTTAAAGCAATAGAGAAAGGGCTGGAGTTGATTATCGATACCACCAATATTCACCATTCTCGAGTCATTTCCGACCCTAATCGTCTCAAGCAAGTGATCAATAATCTGCTCAACAATGCGATCAAATTTACCAATGAAGGGGAAATTCGTGTCGTTGCGTCCACTAGCACGCTGGAACAGGGTAGCGTGCGGTTGAGTGTTGATATTTTTGATACTGGAATTGGTATTGCTCAAGAAAATCAGCACAAGCTCTTTCAGCCTTTCTCACAAGAATCGTCCGAGACAGCGACTAAGTTTGGCGGGACAGGTTTAGGGCTGTCTATCTGTCGTCAGTTGTGCCAGTTAATGAATGGTGATATTGGCTTTGAGTCGATTCAAGGTAAGGGAAGTCATTTCTATTTCTATCTGGATATGCCGGAATCAGAATGCAACAGTGGTTCATTGGCCGCAGAGTTGCAAGGTCAGCGCATTGGTTTATGCCTAAACAATGATTCGTTAAGCAAAGTCGTGGCGAAAATGATCCTGAGTTGGGGTGGGCAGGTATTTGAACCTAAGTTGCCTATTGCACAGTGGCTAAATGAGAAGTCGTTGGACGCGGTTATCTTTGAAGCCGAATCATGTCACTACAAAGCGTTAATCAAAGCGGCGAAAGAGCACATATCATCCACCTCACATTCAGCACTTAAATGGGTTGAACTGAACGCTTCGACGCCGTTACCGCCGTATCAAATGGGAGGAGAACTTGCAGTGACTGTGGTGTCTAAACCGATTTTGAGCGAGGATTTATTAGCGGTATTAATAGGCTCAAATTCAACAGTAGAAGATGACAAAGAAGGGACAGAGAAACGTGTCGTTTCGTCGTGCCGGGTTGACTTGACGGGGATACGAGTGATGATTGTGGACGACAACGACATCAATCAGGAAGTGGCCAAAGGCTTTTTAGCTCCGCTTAATGCGCAGATCGATTGTGTCTCCAATGGTTTGGATGCGCTTAATTTGGTGATGGAGAAACATATTGAGGGTAAAGCTTACCACTGTATTTTGATGGATTGTCAGATGCCAGTGATGGACGGCTACGAGTGTGCTCGACAGCTGCGTTACAACTCTCAAAAATATGGCCACAGTAATGTGCCGATCATCGCGATGACGGCAAACGCCTTTTCTGGTGAAAAAGAAAAATGTTTGGCACACGGTATGAGTGATTACATCACCAAGCCCGTCGACTCGGAGAGGCTGGTGGAGAAAGTATCACGCTGGACGAAAAAATATCAGAATCAACGTGGTGCTGAAGCGATACAAACGCAACAGGTGACAGTGAAATCGACCTATGAAGGCTGGAAAAAAGATCAGGCGCTAAAGCGCATGGCAGGAAACCAAGCACTGTTGGATAAAATCGTTACTATGTTCCAGGCCTCTTCGGTTGAATATATGGAAAAATTGGAATCTGAAATCTCCGCACGTAACATTAATGAAGTTACACAGTGGAGCCACAAGCTGAAAGGTTTATGCGGCGACATCGGCGCACAAGATCTTCGAGAAATGTTGGCTGAGATGGAAAAAGAAGCACGTAAACAAGAAGAGTGCGATATCACTCAGATTGAAACCACGTATCACCAAGCCAAGCAAGAGTATTCAAAATTGATGGAAGCGATAGCGAGTCCAGTATGACCAAAACACGCGACACCTTTTAATTTGTAATTTGTATTAGTGCCGCGTGTTCACATCACCGATGTTCTTTTCACAAGTGAATGCCAGAGCAGTTCAGCGTACTTGCTTTCACCTGCTAATTTACGTCTCTTAATCCCAATCTGTTTGATGGTAGATGTCGCTTCATTGAGTGAGCAGTGAACTTTAGAGGTTTGTGTTTAGGTTGCGAGGCAAGCCTCAAGATCTCTCGCTGCGTTACATCCCTGCGCTTGCCCAAAGAATGGCAGTGGAGCTAAGCGCCGACCATAGCGCAACGGTTCGAGCGTGCGGCAGAAGAGCTGTATTAGCCAGCGACAACTGAAGCCTGATAATTCAGGCTCTTGTGGCAGGTAGATTTAAGTCATAGTGCTTGCTCGCATGTTTGAGCTGTGCTATGTCGCTGGCGCAAAGATACTTCTTGAGCGCGGAAAATTTTTCTTCAGACCAGTCATAAATTTTCAACGTTAAAAGCTCATCGATGATGGTTTTATCGAAACGATACTTGACGAATTTCGCCGGAGATCCCGCGACGAAACTATAAGGCTCCACATCATGAGTTACAACGCTATTCGCAGCAACGATAGCTCCTTCTCCAATGTTAACGCCCGGCATTACCATTGAACGCATGCCTAGCCAAACACCATCGCCGATGTGCGTATCGCCTTTGCCGACGTACGCCTCTTCAATGAAATCCATAAAGGGATATAAACAGAACCAGTCTGCTCTGTGCGTGCTATTTCCGCCCATCAAGATAACCACTTCTGGCGCGATACAGACGTAATCACCAATATAAAGTTTGTCAATAGTCCATTTTAGCTGCCAATCACGGCTTATTTTGTCACCTTGAAGATATCTCACCGCCGATTCTTCAAAGCCTGCATCCCAACAATCACTGTAGTAACTGTGACTGCCTTTGATGATGATATTAGGATTTGTCACCACTTCATGTAATAAGGTAACTTTCGACCAGTGTTTAGTATTCATTTTCTTGCTCATAATTAAATTTTAAAAAGTATAACAATGAAAAACTCTGTATATCAATGTGTGATCGAAAAATAGCCACTGGTTTTCGAAACAGTGGCGTAGAGATACAGAAGAATTAATTCGAAGAGGATACGATTGACTGGAAAATATTGTAGGCCGCAGTTACTCGTTCTCCATTTGGATAGTTTTTATTTGCGAGCAGGACGATACCAATATTTTCTGATGGGATATAGGCCACATAAGCTCCAAATCCTCCAGTTGAACCTGTTTTATTGACCCAGGAGTTTATATGGTTATTTTGTGAGTGGGTGATGCTTACGTGTTTAGGATTTAAAATCATGTCTGCTGAGTTACCTTCCAACAACGTTGGTAGTGTGGCAGGGTACTGATACATTTCCCATCCGATCGCTTGAGTGAAAGTTGGCGTATCAAAATAGCCTATATGAGTACTTTCTAGAGCATTTTGCATTGTACTGTTGAGAGGAATAAGACCAAGGTTGGCGTCAATATAACGTATCATATCGGTACTGGATGACTTTATCCCGTAGGCTTCGGCATCCAACATTCCCGGACTCACCCGAACTGGTTCATTGTTTTTATTGTAACCAAAAGCGTAGTTGCTTTCTTGATTACTTGGGACGTCAATATAGGTATTCAACATACCTAACTCAGGGAGAATGGTATTCTCCATCAAGCTGGCATAGTCTTTATTCATACTCACTGCAGCGATGTGCCCATAGAGTCCAATACTCGGATTTGAGTATTGTCTTTGCTGCCCAGCGGGGAACTTTGCTTGCCATGACTGATAGTATTTCATCATGGAATCATGATCCATCACTTCAGCAGGAAACTGAAGTGGCAGGCCACCAGCGGTATAGGTTGCAAGCTGGATGATTTTTGTGCTGCCAATGGTACTGCTTTTAAGTTCAGGTAAGTAATCGGCGGCCGTACTTTGTAGGTTAAGTTTGCCGTTATGTTGTGCATATCCACCTAATGTGGCGGCAAAGGTCTTACTGATTGAACCCAATTCAAATAGAGTTTCTTTCGTTACGGGTGTTTTTTTCTCTACATTAGCCAGTCCATAATTATAGAAATAATGTTTACCTTTGTAAGTGATCGCGACAGCCATCCCCGGTATCTGGTGTTGTTTCATTAAAGCTTGAATGTTCTTATCAACCGCATTTTTAATGTTTTGCGGTTGGCCGGCATGTGACAGGAACGACATGGCAGTAAGAACTGAAATAGAAAGTAGCTTAATTTTGTATTTCATTTTTTTGTTCATTGTAATACCAAATAAATGAGAAATGTAAGGCATCTCATTAATTATCAAAAGATGGCATAGAATAGAGAGTGGATTCGACATTATTGTCATGAAAAAGAAAAATTAATTTTAGCGCACATAATACAATGAGTGTTTATTGAAATTCTAAATGTAGTTGCCTTTAGTATTCTCAGGGTTTATTAATGATATCCTTATTAATTGTTATGTTGAGAGAGACGTTAATGCAATTTATTCAGATATTTCCTCAACTTAGCGGCCTTAGACTGGATCATCTAAGTGACATCTGGTATTTTCGCTCAGCTGCTCTGCGCTTCACAAAATGTTACAATTGGGTGTCATTTTTGTGTCGACCTTCGCAGGGCGGAAGTTTGCTTAAAGCAGCGTAGGCTGTGGACTGGCAAGCATTCGGGCTCTAATGGATTTGCATTGGAGAGTGACTGTTGAAATTAGTTGTAAACAGGCCTTATGCAAAACAGCAAGGAAAGCTTCAATGTCGCCGTGTCTGAGCAAGAAATCCGCAAAATGGATACGCTGCTGCAAAACATTGACACGGATATGGCGGTCTCTATGTCTTACGTACGCCGCGCTCAAGGTATCTCCTTCAAGCAGCTCGAGCAACGTTTCTCGGGCATCAATGGTTCGACGCTCAAGCGTTACATGCAGCAGAGTTATCCGTCGATGCGCCCCATCCATGTGGTGGCCGCGCTAACTTGGGTCATGATGGTGCCGATGACCAGCTTTTACTATGGCCTGAAAATGAAAGAGCAGTTTCGTGGCATGGATGACAAAGCCATTGAGGCGCTGCTCTGTATTGGCCGACTGCCCAGCGATCAGTTCAAGTTATATTTGGAATTAGTGGCGAACTTAATGAATGAAGACGACCGCGTGGCGTTTCTTCGCTTCAAAAGTGAGCTTGAATCGCAAACGGGTTTGCTGAGTAACTACAACGAGCTACTTCCTCCTCCTGTGCTGGATATCCACGAATTCGCGATTGACTACTACCGTTCTGTGGCGATTACTGTGAAACGTTTTCGTTTGCAGCACAACATTCCACTCGAAACCATTGCGCGTGTACTGGGCATTTCAGAATATCAGTACCAAATTTTGGAAGACGTGAACAAGGTACGCGATTTCCCGGTGGCGATTGGTTTTCGTGTCAAGTTGGGTTTCCATCTAAGTTCGCACGTTAACTTTACCAGCGAGATGCGCCAATTCCCTGAGTTCCATCAGTTGCGTCAGGTGCAGCATGTGCGCGATGCGTTGATTGTGGAAGCTTTGACCAAGGTTGAAAAGTCACGGAAAAATAGCGCCATCGATATACTGATGAGTTTATCAAAGATATACATATAAAATGTGATATTGATAAGGTGAGTGAAAATAATCAACCCAAATTGCACAGCGACTTGAGTTGATTATAAATGCATGAAAAATGAAAATAGCCTAAGTTTTTACGTTAGGCTGGCGAATGTTTTCTGCAACGCAACAGATGAAGCGGCTTGGGCGATTAATATATCCGCGACTTTGTCTGGATGTTGTAAATGGACTAAATGGTCCGCATTTTTGATCACAATAAAGTGACTTCGATTGAGTTTGGCAGAAAATTCTTGCGCCACTTCTTTGGTGACATAAGGGTCAAATTCACCGACACAAATGGTGCAGGGGATATTGATATTTTCAATATTTGCTGGCGTATGAACTAATAGACGAACCGAATTCTCAAAGAATACATCAATACGTTCTTGCTCCATTTTGCTGACTTCTCGCTCTGTTGCACGAATGATGGCGCTGTTTCTGGGAATATCTGGATGCCTGATCGTCAATGAATGGGTAAAACTTTTGGCGAATGCCACTGGGCTCTCCATGGCGGCAGCAATCATTTTCTTGGTGGCAAAACGGCCAGAAGAGGGAATACCGGGAACGCCGCCACAAATGGAGAGGCTGAGCACGTTCGGCCAAAGGTCGCACAGCTCCACCGCAACCGCAGTGGCGTAAGAGAATCCCATTACGTGGGCTTTGTCTATGCCTAAATAGTGAATGAGATCTTTGAGCATTTTTGCTTGATCACGAATGCTGATGGTCGAGTCCAACGGCGTGGTGCGCCCTGTGCCCGGGACTTCAATGGTGATGCAGTTCAGTTGTGTGGCGAAGCGGGTCGAATAGGCATGTACGCTTTCGATATCTTGCAGAGCGCCAAGCAAAAAGATCGCAAATTGGTCGGAATGTTTGCTTGGATAAGCGCGGTAGCGGTATTGGCGGCCGTTCAATACAATTTTTTGGATTTCCATGTTGTTCTCCTTTGGGTTAAAGAAGAGCACAATATAAATGATTGAAAAATATATAAGAATTAACGTTAAAGTTAGGGTTAGGTGCATTAATGAAAAATGAAGATCTGGAGCAATACCTTTCTCAAGCAGATCAGTCAGTTAAAGATTTTATGGCTGAAGTGCTAGAAACATTGGGAAAAAAAATTAGTGAAGAAGAAGAGCCGTTGATCAGTTTGCAATATTTTGGTGCCAAACTGGAAATCAAACTACTCTCTTTTGATGGCGTTTATGACTAATGTATTAATAATAAATATTGTTGATGTGAATTTTATAATAAAAATGCCAGCAATTGCTGGCATTTTTATTACTTATCGTCATTTGTCGGGCGTTTATGTTTAGGCACATAATTTAAGATTGAAATCGGTACCGGCTTTTTCGGCGTAAAACCGTCTATTTCGCGGCGCTCTAATAAATGCCCTAAACGGCTTTCAATCATGCATAAATTCTTAAAGTTATCTTTAGAAACGAAGGAGATCGCTTCGCCTTGTGCGTTGGCCCGCCCGGTTCGGCCAATGCGATGAACGTATTCGTCGGCTGGGAAAGGCAGATCGTAGTTGACCACTCGCGGTAGCGCTTCAATATCAATCCCGCGTGCCGCGACACCGGTTGCCACCAAGTATTTGATTTTACCTGCTTTGAAATCTTCCAGCAGTTGAGCGCGACTTGCTTGGCTGCGGCCACTGTGGAACGCTTCTGCGTGAATGCCGCGTTTTTCTAGCTGAGAAACCAACTTGGCCGCACCATGCTTGGTTTCAATGAAAATCAGTGTTTGATCCCACCGGTTTTGCTGAATTAGATGGCTCAAAAGTGCCGATTTTTGATCTTTGTCGACAGTAATAATCCACTGCTCAATGTTGGCTTTGGAGGCCTGCTTCGACGCGATGCTGATCTCAAACGGGTTGTGGATCACGCTTTTCGCCAGATCGCGCACTTTGTTCGACAAAGTGGCAGAAAACAGCAGATGCTGCATCGCCTCCGGCAAACGATCGAGGATCTTGTTGATGTCGTCGATAAAGCCCATATCCAGCATGCGGTCCGCTTCATCGAGAACTAAAATCTCCACTTCTTCAAAGTAAACCGCACGTTGGCCGTAGAGATCGAGCAATCGCCCGGGTGTGGCTACCAGAATATCTACGCCATCAATCAGTGCTTGCTTTTGCGCTTTTTCATCCACACCGCCATAGATAGCCAGTGAGCGTAACGCCAATGATTGGCCGTACTGCTGAATTTTGTCATCGACCTGAATGGCGAGCTCACGGGTAGGCACTAAAATCAGCGCGCGGATGCGTTTTTTCTTTTGCGTTTGCGCGCCCTGCAGTTTGTGCAAAATCGGCAATACAAAACTGGCGGTTTTCCCCGTGCCCGTTTGCGCCGCGGCAATGACATCTCGTCCTTGCAAAATCACTGGGATCGCTTGGCTCTGGATATGGGTCGGTTTCTCGTAACCGAGCGCGCTGACCGCTTGTGCCAAGGGTTGGCATAGGCCGAGTTGAGTAAATGACATGCGAATCCTCACTTAATGGGTATCAAAATCGCGTCACTTCTACTGGCGGGACGCAAAGCGCGGCATTCTATCATAGCCTTGGCAAAACTACAGACGGATATCCTGCCATTTTGTTTGAGCAAAATAACGCAGCAGATGATCGATTAAGCCCCGCACCGCTGGCGAAAGGTGCTTGCGCGAAGGATACAGTGCATAGATCTCCATCACCTTAGGCTGCCACGAGGGGAGTATCACCTCAAGTTCGCCTTTTTCCACGGCACTTTGCGCCAGATAGGTCGGCTGCATCGCAATCCCCATACCGTGGCGCGCCGCGCTCAGTAGTGTGGTTGCCTCGTTCGCCGTGAGCGCGCAGGAGACTTCCACCGACTGATGATGGTCTCCTTGGCTAAGATGCCAGATATGGCGCTCGAAGTTCTTGTAGCCAAGACAGCGATGATGCGCCAAATCGGTCGGATGTTGAATCGGACGACTACTGGCCAAATAGTCGGGTGAGGCGACTAAAATGGAATCGCAGCGGGCGATAGGGCGGCCAATCAGAGACGGATCGGGATTGGCCGCGATGCGGATCGCCAAATCGATCCGCTCGGCAATCAAGTCGCTGGCACGGTCTTGCACATCGATATCAATTTCAACCATCGGATGTTGCGTCATAAACTCTTTCACCGCAGGGATCAGCTGCGCAAAGCCAAACGACATACTGGTGGCGATGCGAATGCGCCCACCGAGCGCGCCATCGTTGCTGAGTTCATCCTGCAGCGCCGCCGCTTGCTCAACCCACGCTTGCAATAAAGGCAGGCACTGTTCCCCCGCTGAGGTCAGGGCAACTTTACGGGTCGTGCGGTGTAAAAGACGCACACTTAACCACTCTTCAACCAGATCGACATGGCGTGTCACCATAGGTCGCGACATGTCCAACCGTTCGGCGCTGGCGGTAAAACTTTGCGTCACGGCAACGTCCAGCAGGACGCGTGCAGCAGTCAGTCTATCCATGATTTGCTCTTATTACGAAATAATGATGTTAATTATTGGCTATATATCTGAACAAGTACAGCCCGTAAACTGCGCTCATCCACTTAGCTCACCGCCAAGTGAGTGAAACAAGATTGAGCCAACCAATACGGGAATAGAGAATATGAAAACAGTTATGACTTTAACCGCGACTTTACTGATGTCTGCAGGCGTTATGGCCAAACCGCTCACCTTAGAGGTGTACAACGCCGACGGTAACAGCTTCCACGTTAACTCAACACTGGTTTATGGCGACACCGAAGCTATGGTGGTCGACACGGGTTTCACCAAAGCTGATGCGCTGCGCATTGCGGCTAAGGTGCTGGACTCTGGCAAAACGCTGAAAACCATTTTTATCAGCCAAGCGGACCCGGACTACTACTTTGGTGCCGAGGTGCTTAAGCAGCTCTTCCCACAAGCGGAAGTGGTCGCCACTCCTGCTGTGCGAGCAAAAATTGCCGAAAAGCTGCAAGGAAAACTGGCGTTCTGGGGGCCAAAAATGGGCGCGAATGCGCCAGTGAATCCGTTATTGCCAACCGCTTATCAAGGCAAAACATTGAGCTTAGATGGCGAAATGATTGAAATTCGCGACAGCGAAGGAGAGTTGGCGCACCGTCCTTATCTGTGGATCCCGGCGAATCGCGCGATCCTTGGTAACGTTGCGGTGTATGGCAATGTACACCTGTGGATGGCAGACGCGCAGTCGAATCAAGAGCGTCACGCTTGGGCTGAGCAGTTGCAGCAGATGGCAGAGTTGAAACCACAAGTGGTGATCCCGGGTCACATGACGGCCAACACGGCGACCGACAGCAGCGCGATTCGTTTTTCACAAAGCTATTTAACTGCGTTTGACCACGCGAAAAGTAACAGCAAAGACAGCGCTATGCTGATCAAAACTATGCTGGCGAGCTACCCAGATGCAGGTTTGCCAATGGCGCTGGAGATTGGTGCGAAAGTGCACACAGGAGAGATGAAATGGTAAAAGTTCACTATATTTTTGACCCAATGTGTGGGTGGTGCTTCGGCGCCACCTCATTGATGGCTGAGCTGGCACACCACCCTGAGATTGAACTGCTTCTGCACCCCGGCGGTATGATGCAGCGTGCGCCGATCAGCGTCGATTTTCGTCAGCACATTTTGCAGGCCGATCAGCGCATCACAGCGCAAACGGGGCAATCATTTGGCGAGGCGTACTTAGAGCGGGTATCGAGTGGCGCGCCGCTGATTCTCGACTCTTACCAAACTGCGCAAGCGATCATCGCTGCTGAGCAGGTGGGGATTGCCGCTTTTGAGATGCTTAAAGCGATCCAAAAAGCGCACTACATTGATGGCAAACTGGTCGCCAGTGAAGAGACGCTGAGCGAGCTTGCGCTGCAGTTAGGCGCAGATCAAGACGCGTGGCAACAGGCGATGCAAGCGGCGAGCACTAAGGTGGATAGCCAAGTCGCTAACACCCGCCGCCTGATGGAACAGTATGGTCAGGGCGGTTTTCCTTCCTTATTGGTCGAACAGCAAGGCCAAATGCGCAGCGTGCGCCCGAGCGATTTCTACGGGCAAAGTCAGCGTTGGAAATCCTTTTGGCAACAAGTGGTTAATCACTGACAATTCAAGCGCAACGGGTTATCCTCAGGCTCTTCTTATTGCTTAGAGGGTAACTTCCATGCGTTTTGAATCGGTCCATCAGGATGTGATTTCTTTTGAACGTTTTGTTTGGCGCTGCGCTCGCTATGCTTTGATCGCGCTGT
Organism: Vibrio cidicii; assembly: GCF_009665415.1. Classification (NCBI taxonomy): domain Bacteria; kingdom Pseudomonadati; phylum Pseudomonadota; class Gammaproteobacteria; order Vibrionales; family Vibrionaceae; genus Vibrio; species Vibrio cidicii. The sequence continues at coordinate 259,785 of NZ_CP035922.1, forward strand.
TGGTACTGCTCATCGGCCTTATGCCGGGCATCGGTGGCTTCGTCTGGATCACTGGCCTGTCTGTCGAGCAAGCGCTGCTCAACGCGTTGTCCATGGTCAGTGGTTTGGAACTGCCTTATCCGGTGGCAGATTTGCTGGAATCCACAGCCACGCACCTCTTTTTGGCGCTTTACAGCCTGTTCATTGAAGGGGTATTTTTTGCCGCTTTAGCCACCTTATTTGCTCCGGCTATTCATCGCCTGTTTCACCGCCTGCATTGTGAACCCACAGAGTAACTTTAGGGAGACAAGCTCTCCCTTCATTTCCCTCATTACCATTTAAATGGTGTTCCTCTAATTGGATTAAGCGTTTCTTAAGTTACCCAAGCTAATTTTGCTGACAGAACGAGCAAAAGGGGAACGCTTATGTACAGCAGATACCAGCCATCATCGATTCAGCTTGAAGTGATTGACCAGAAGCATGCGCGCTGGCCTGAGGCGACACACTTGGTTCAAGAGCGTTATCAACAAGCCTTCGATGCGCACTTACATCGCTTTATGCCCAGTTTTTTGGCCTTGCTCGACAACGGTGAGATGAAATCGGTGTGTGGCTATCGAGTGGCGAAGGATGAGCCACTGTTTTTGGAACAGTATCTCGACGAGCCTGCGAACCAGATCCTCTCGCGCCGTTTCGCTTGCGATGTCACCCGAGACTCACTGATTGAGTTCGGTCAACTGGCTTCTTTTAGCCGAGGTTTATCGGGATTGCACTTTACCCTTATCGCCGAAAAACTGGTTGGTCTTGGCTTTGAATGGTGCATCTTTACCGCCACCGATCCGCTGCATGCCTTGATGAAACGCTTTGGTTTAGAGCCGACCATGATCGCCAGTGCCGATGCAAAGCGCATCCCCAACGCGACTCAGATCTATGGCAGTTACTATCAGCACTCGCCACGTATTCTCGCCGGCAATTTGCGCTTGGGTCTGGCCCATTTAAAGCAATTGGCGCTGCAACAAAAACAGGCATAGGAGGGGAAGATGAACACGATTTTGACCGCGCTTGAACAGCGTGCCCTCACTAACCCCGAGCAGCTTGCCTTTATTGGTCACAATGCCAAAGGGCAAGCCATCTCACTGAGCTATTTTACCCTGTGGCAATCGGTGGTGGAAATCGCTGAACAGTTTATCGCCCTGGATGTACAGCGCATTGCGCTTAGGGCAGAAAACAGCCTCGATTGGGTGGTCGTGGATCTCGCGGCGATGTTGGCCGATGTGGTGATTGTGCCCGTACCGATGTTTTTCTCCACTGAGCAGGTGGCGCATCTTCTATCTCAATCTTGCCCTGATTTGCTGATAGGCGAATGGTTTTTTGGCGCAGATCAACGAGTAGACGCGCTTGGCCAACTGCAACCAGCGGGTGAGCTAAGCAATCTGCCGATTTTCTCGCTCAGTAGCGCGCATTCGGCCAACTTGCTCAGAAATACACGCAAAATCACCTTTACTTCTGGCTCAACCGGAACGCCGAAAGGGGTCTGTTTAAGTGATGACAACTTAGTGCGGGTCAGCGAAGCGATTGCCGCCGAGCTTGGCAGCGAGTTTCATCAGCATTTGGTCGTGCTGCCGCTGTCCACCTTGCTGGAAAACATAACCGGCGTTTACGTGCCGATTTTACTCGGTGTCACCTCATTGATTTATGCCGGACGTGAAGTGGGGCTAAACGGCTCCAGCCAATTTTCTCCTCACGCTTTCGCTGCTGCACTTGCTCGCTTACAGCCCTCGAGTTTAGTGCTGACCCCCGCGCTACTGATGGCGCTGATCGCCGTGGTGCAGCAAGCGCCATCACTGGCGAGTTCACTGCAATGGGTGGCGGTCGGCGGCGCGCGGGTTGCTCCAGAGCTGATTGACAAAGCTCGCGAGCTCGGCATTCCCGCTTTCGAAGGTTACGGGTTGTCGGAGTGCGGCTCTGTGGTGAGCATGAACACCGCGACAAACAACAAGCCGGGCAGCTGCGGCAAGGTGCTTAGTCACTTGCAGATCAAAATCGCTGACGATGGCGAGCTGTGGGTCAAAGGCAATAGCGCGCTGGGCTATCTTGGTGAACCGTTTGAGGATGTTTGGCTGGCAACGGGCGACATCGCTACCATCGATGACGAAGGATTTCTCACCATCTCTGGCCGCAAAAAGAATCTCATCATCAGCAGTTTTGGTCGCAATATCTCCCCGGAGTGGATCGAATCGCAAGCGCAAGTGTTTGTCCCCGGAGGTCATTTTGTGGTCGTCGGCGATGGGCAAGCCTATCTGACGGCGGTGGTGAGTCCCCATTTTGACGACATTGCCCAACGCGTCGAGGCGTTAAATCGCACTATGCCCGACTACGCGCGCATTGCGCAGTTGCTGGTGGTTGAGAGCAGTGCCCAGTGGCGCGACTGGCTGACGGCCAACGGCAGACCAAAACGTGCGTTGATTGAACACCAAACCGCTGCTACCAGAGCGCAGTCAGACGCGGCGTTGATTCGCTGGCCACAAGATGCGCTGCCAGCGTAACGCTTTAAATCAGGCTAATTATTTCAAGGAGATAGACCATGACTTCTTTTTTCCAAACACTACAAAATGAAACACGCAGTGCTCAGCAGAGTATGCTGCAAGCGCCGGTGTTTGCGGCCTGTGCCAATGGCGATATCTCGCTTGAGATGTACCAACGTTTTCTGACTCAGGCTTTTCATCACGTTAAACACACCGTGCCGCTTCTTATGGCCTGTGGTGCGCGTCTGAGCGACGACTATGAATGGGTCCGCGATGCCATCGCCGAATACATCGACGAAGAAAAAGGCCATCAAGAGTGGATTTTAAATGATATCCACGCCAGTGGTGGCGACGCCGATGCGGTGCGTGCTAACCGTGCGCAAGGCCGAGTGGGTACGCCGATTGAGCTGATGGTGGCCTATCTCTACCACCAAATTGACCGCCACAATCCACTCGCTCTGTTCGGCATGGTGTGGGTGTTGGAAGGCACCAGCGTAGGTGTCGGTGGCAACATTGCCCGTTTGGTAAAAACACAGCTTAATTTGCCTGCCGAGGCGATGACCTATCTCACCTCACACAGTGAACTGGATCAGCAGCACATCCGTTTTTTTGCTGCCTTGATGGATAAGATCACCGAGCCAAGCGATCAGCAGGCGATCATTGAATCGGCCAAGATGGTGTTTCACCTCTATGGGCAAATGCTGTGTGAACTTTACCCAAGTCCATTTGGCAAAGTGGCTTAGGAGCGCTGTATGAAAATCGAAGACAGTCATATTCTGCTCACTGGCGCTTCTGGCGGCATTGGGCGTAGCATCGCCAAGCTATTAGCCGAAAAAGGGGCGCGCCTGACCTTAGTTGGGCGTGATGGCGACAAGCTAAACGCGCTGCGTCAGTCGTTGGCCAATGCTGAAAAGCACAAGCTGATCTGTGCCGATTTGAGCAGCACAGAAGGGATGGCACAGATCCGCCGCGCCGCGATGCAATGTATCCAGCAAGGCGAGCGGATTGACGCGCTCATCAACAATGCGGGCTCCAATCAGTTTCGTCTATTGGCGAAACGCAGTGCCGAATCGATAGAGAGTGAGATGGCGCTAAACCTGCTCACGCCGATCCACTTAACCCAATCGGCGCTCACTTGGCTGAACAAACCGGGGATCATTCTCAATATCGGTTCGACTTTTGGCTCGATAGGCTACCCCGGTTACGCTACCTACTGTGCTGCAAAATCAGGTTTATTACGCTTTAGTGAAGCGATGAACCGAGAGTTGGAAGGCACAGGCATCAAGGTGCTTTACCTCGCCCCGCGTGCCACTAATACCGAGCTTAATAGCGAGGCGGTTAAGCAGCTTAATCAGGTGCTTGGCAACCATAGTGATGAGCCGGAAGTGGTGGCACAGCACGTGCTGACAACCTTAGAGCGCGAACACAATATGCGTTGGATTGGTTGGCCGGAGCGGCTGTTTGTACGCATCAACCAGATCTTGCCGTTTTTGGTCTCGGGCGCGATTCGCAAGCAGCAATCGGTGATTCTTTCATTTCTTAATCGTTAATCTTTGTTTCTCAGGGAGAGGATGTCATGAACACTCAAATTTCTCTTTTGGTTTTGGCGGCGGCCTCGCTGACCGCTTCGATACCTGCATATGCGATCACTCCGCTGGAAAAAATCCAAGCAGACTGGGCTCATTGCCAGTACCAAGTAACTGACAGCGATGAGCAAGAACGCTGTTTTGAAAATGTGATTGCACAAAATACCGTCGAAGTGAACATCGCCCCCAACAACGCGGAGCTAAAAGTCTGGCTTGCGATCAACAAATCGTCATTGGCGGGTGTGCGCGGCGGTTTAGGTGCTCTATCCTTAGTCAAGGAATCTAAAGCCTTGTTTGAAGAGGTGATTAAGCAAGCACCGCAAACACTGAACGGCTCGGCCTACACTAGCCTTGGCACACTCTACTACAAAGTACCCGGCTGGCCGCTTGGTTTTGGTGATGATGACAAAGCCGAAGAGATGTTGAAGAAAGGGCTTGAAATTAACCCCAACGGCATTGACTCCAACTACTTTTATGCTGATTTTCTCGCCGAACAAGGCAAGAAAGCCGAAGCCAAGCAATATCTCGCGCGCGCGCAGCAAGCGCCCGCCAGAGCAAACCGCCCACTGGCCGATGAAGGGCGGCAAGGGGAAATCGCCCGTTTACTGGAGAAATTAAAATAATCTATGCGCTTATTACTGGTTGAAGACGATACACAATTAGGCGAATCCATGCTCGCGGCGCTCAGTCGGCATGGATACACGGTGGACTGGCTTGAGCGTGGTAGTGGTGTCACTACCGCGCTGAAAACCGAGCAGTTCACCGCCGTGATCCTCGATCTCACTTTGCCAGACATTGATGGCCTAGAAGTGCTGCGACAAATTCGCCGCGCTGGTTACACTTTGCCCGTGATGATCCTGACCGCACGCGATGACATCAGCGATCGAGTCAAAGGGCTTGATGGCGGCGCGGATGAGTACATCGGTAAACCATTCGCATTAGAAGAGTTGTTGGCGCGCCTTCGCCTCATCATTCGCCGCAGCAGTGGCAGTGCGGAAGAGCAGATTCAGGTCGGCGAACTGACGTTATCTCTCTCAAAACAAGAGATTTGTTGTCAGCAAACCCCACTGAAACTGACGCGTAATGAGTATAAGATTTTGGCCACCATGATGACCCAGACCGGGCGAGTATTGAGCAAAGAGCAGTTGCAGCAGGCGCTACATGGTTGGGACGAAGGCAGCAGCGACAATGCCATCGAAGTGCACATTCATAATTTACGCAAAAAGCTACCGGATAACGTAATCAAAAATGTCCGCGGTGTGGGGTATCTAATTGAAAAAGCATAAAGTTTTCTCGATTAAACGCCGTTTAACCCTTTCTGTTGTGCTACTAAGTTGCGCACTTATCCTTTTGTCTCTCTACTTCAGTTTTTCCGCTGCAAAACACGAGGTGGGTGAGGTTTATGACGCGCGGTTAGGGCAATCGGCCAAGTTACTTCTAATGGCGACCTCCGTATCTGCCGATGGCCTTGCTCAGCAAGAGCAGCGTGAACATTTTGATGAGTGGATGGAGAATATTCAGCGCCTTTCTCATGCTCGGGATGATATCGCAACCGCTTTTGGTCACCCATATGAACAGAATATTCTCTTCCAATTCTATCGTGACGATGAGCTGATATTCAGTTCTGACTCGCAACAAGCTGCGCTGAGCCTTGGTCGTGATCATCAAGGCTTTGGTGATGTTCAGACCGAAGGACATTTCTGGCGCATTTTTCAGCTCGCTCAACCGCACAGTCAGCGTGGTTATGAATACGTCTTAGTGGCGGAAAAGCAGCACATACGTGATGAAGCGATCAATGAAATTGCACTCTCTACGGCGCTGCCACAGCTGGTGCTCATCCCTTGTTTAGTGCTGCTGATGATTGTTCTCATCGATCGCAACTTCCGTCCGATCCACGAGCTAAAATCGGCCATCGCGGTGCGCAGCGTGCATAAACTTGATCGCATCTATGTGCGTGAACAAACCGCCGAATTGACCCCATTGGTGGAGACCTTAAATGAACTGCTCGAACAACTTGAGCAAGCGTGGCAGCGGGAAAAACGTTTTACGCGTATGGCGGCGCATGAACTCAAAACACCGCTGACGGTGCTGCGTTTAAATGCAGAGAACGCCCTAAACAGCCAAAGCCCAGAAGAGTTAAAACATGACTTGGGCATGATCCTCAAAGGGATTGATCGTACCGACCGTTTGATTCACCAACTGCTGACTTTAGCCAAAGTCGAAAGCCTAGCTGAGCTTACAACTCAGCAAGTTGAGTTGTCGGCTTTGATTCGGCAAGTCATCGCCAATCTCGCGCCATTAGCCATCAAGCAGCAGCAACAGTTGAGCTTTGAGGGGGAGAAATATTGGCTGGAAGGGGACGAGATTCTGCTGGGGGTGCTGTTTAAGAATTTGATCGACAATGCGATTCGCTATTCTGGCACGGGGAGTGAAATTGAAGTGCAACTCACGGTGGATGCCCATGGCGCGCAAGTGACGGTGGCAGACAATGGGCAAGCGATCAAAGAAGAGGTGCGTGAGAAAATGTTCGACAACTTTTATCGCGCCAACACGGAAAAAGGTGATGGCGCTGGCTTAGGAATGTCGATTTGTCGTGATATTGCCCAGCGTCATGAGGCTAGCGTAGAGCTTTTACCTAGAGAGGGTGAGCGGAATGTTTTTTGTGTGCGTTTTTCGTCCTCATGATGACGAATGCAGATAAAGCGCCGCAGTGAAGTGCTGTTGAAGGGGCAGGGATAGAGGTTGATTTCAAAATGATTGCTTTGGCTGAAGATTGCTATCAAAGCTTGAGATTAAGCGAAGCGGCATAAAGAGGCTTTTACTTAGAATATTTATTGGAAGCTGTTCGATGAGGCGCTTTTGATGTCAGCGCCTCACACTGAAATGTGCAAACTAAAACTCGGCATCTACTTGAAAATGCAGGCGCTCTTTGCTGTAAGGGTGGTCGAGCTCAAGCGACTCGGCGTGCAAGTGCAGTCGGTTTGCTTTCTCACCATACAAACCATCGCCCACCATCGGCATGTTCAAACCAAGGTGATGAGCACAATGAACGCGAAGTTGGTGAGTACGCCCCGTTCTTGGGTAGAGGTAGAGCTTGCTGCGGCCATCGCGAATTTCAATCAACTGCCAATCAGTATGCGCGGGTTTACCGTGTTCAAAACAGACCAGTTGACGCGGCCGGTCGTCTGGGTCGCCGCGCATGGGCAGAGTGATTTCCCCTTGGCTTTGCGACACTTCACCTTCCAATAGCGCCACATAACGCTTTTGCACGCCACGAGAAATAAACTGCTTTTGCAGGCTCTTGTTGGCACGGCGAGTGAGGGCAAATACCAACAGTCCTGAGGTCGCCATGTCTAAGCGGTGAATCACAAACGGCCCTTCCACGTCAGGGAATAGCGCTTGCAAACGGGTATAAGCGGAATCGCTAATGGTTTTTCCCGGTACCGATAACAGCCCAGACGGTTTGTTGACCACCACCATCGCCTCGTCTTGATAAACGATTTCCAGCGCTTTGTCTTCTGCCCAGTTTTCTTCCAGCGGGTTCGGATCCATGTTTAGCCCTTGCAGCATATGGCCCAAAATGGGCTGGCATTTGCTGTGGCATGATGGGTAAAACTTTTTGTGTTGGCGCACTTCCGATTTCGGTGATACGCCCCACCAAAACTCCGCCATTGCCAGTGGCTTCAAGCTGTGGGTAAAAGCGTATTGTAGCAGTTTTGGCGCGGCACATTCTCCAGAGCCTGCTGGTGGCACAGGGCTGGTGGTGGGGGCGAAAATCGCGTTGAGATCGCTCTGCTCCCCGCGCACATTGAGGAAGCGGTACTGAGCAAACAGCTTGTGTTGCAGCGCATTGGATAGGGTTTTGCGCTGCTCTTTGAGTGTGTCGAGTTGAATGAGCAGCACTTGCAAACGTGCCTCTTCACTGGCGAGTTTTTCATCCCACTCCAGTTTGAGGTATTTGAGCACGTTTTTCTCAGCCACGCTTTGTTTGGCGAGATCATCCAACACCGCTTTGAGCGCATCGCCAGTGAGCGTTGCTTCCGCTTGCTCGCGCTGCTGTTTACGCTTAGCGCGCCCTTCAATCATGGCTTGGCGCTGGGCCTTCTCTTGCGCTTGGTAAGCTTGGCGGTCAGCCTCAATTTGCTGGCGAAGCTGCATAAGTTCAGAGCTTTGCGATAACTGCTTTACTTGATGGTTGATGTCGGTGATTTCGGCAAACTCGCGGTGGAAAAAGCTCTCTTTGGTCAACATGTCAAACACCGGTGGGACAAATCCCGGCAACAGATTTTGCTCAGCCACTTTGCCCGAAAACGCGCTCAAAAAGCCGATTTCACCTTGTGGATTTTGTACCAGTAGCACGCCAAACATTTTGCCAATCGCGCTTTCATCCTCGCGGTTGAGCTGCCCGTTTAGCAAACCAAAGTTGTGTTGCCAATCTTGCTGAGTGAGCAAATGGTGTTGCAACTGCTCTGCCGCTAACACACACAGCGGGTGCGGCGTGTAGTAAAACGGAAAAGTGAAGCGCTCTGGCAGGGAATAGCCGTCGATAGTCGCAGTGAATCGAGTAAAGCAAAGGTCCGGCGTGTGCATGAGAGTGTCCGAGCAAGTCAAAAAAATCGAGCGAGGATTGTACCTATTTTACGCAGGATTGCACGGTGCAAAGGCACCCTGTTGTCACTCGTTGCAATGGATTAGGCAATTTTTTGGCGCAATCAAAAATCCATGAATATACTTTATGTGCATTTGTGCATATCAGAGCAATGAGCCCATGCGGTATCGGGCACCACATAACAAAAGTAGATAAAGTAAAGGAAGCAAATATGGATTTTCAACGTTTGGCCGGGTTGCAGTTAGAACGAAATCCGCGCTTATCGAACCGAGACATCAGCCATTTAGCGGCCGATGTGAACGCTGTGCGTTGTCTGACTCAGGCTGCGATCAACGTCGAGCTGTTTACTATTCCGTTGTACATGACCACCATGTACTCGATAGAAGGCATGCACTCGATTACAGGGAAAGGCAATGCGCTCTATCTTGGCCGTCGTTGGCCAGGCATCACGCCGACTCCCAACCCGCAAACTGCCAATCAGCAAGCGTGCAATTTGATTTTCAGTGTCTTTATCCAAGAGATGCTGCATTTGCAAATGGCGGCCAATATTCACAATGCGCTCAGTGCGACCGTGGCAGGTAGCCAAGCGGCTGCGGCCGATTTCAACTCACCACTGCTGGTGAATGAGAACAATGGCTGGATCTGCTACGGCCCGGACAAAACCGCCATTCCGCACATTTTGGATCTCACCGATCTCTCTGAAGCGCCCTATAACGCGGTGAAAGTTGCACTGGGTGGCTTGGATGAAAACAGCATCAACCTATTTTTGTTGATTGAAGAGCCGTCGGATGTACTCGCTAGCCGCATCCAAGCTAGCAAGCGTGACAAGTATATTGCGACCAACGGCAAAGGCGTCGAGAGCAGTGTGCCGTTTGACCATTGGAGCGCGCAATCTACCGAAGCCGACCTGCCGCAATTTGGCACTATTGCGACCATGTATGAATGTTTGGCCGCGTATTTGAATGTCACTTACAGTGACGGCAGCAGCCTGTTTAGCAAAATGTTTAATCCGGATTCGATTCAGCGCGACTTGTTCAACACCGAAGAGAGCGGCCACCCGCTGGCAGAGTTCCCACGCATGAAAACGGTGGTGGACGCTAAAGAGGCCAATCAAGCAAAAAGCCAGATCTTCCAGTTGATGAACGCGATTACCGATCAGGGCGAAGGCGCAACCATGAAAGTGGAAGCGCAAACCGTCTTGCCGGCCGGTTTGGTGGGGGCGCCAGTTGACCCAAGCTACCAGCCAAACTTCCAAGCACTTCAAGCCGACTACAAGCAGTATGACGAAAAGGGTGACGAACTACCGATGTCTGGCGCAGCGCACGCTCGCTTCTTTGGTGGCGTGGTGGATCACTACGACCGTTTCCAGCAAGTGAAGGGGTTGTTGGAATCCGGCGAAATCACCACCTGGGCCGATTGGCATGCCAACCCAGCCAATAAATGGCAGCCAGACGATCTGCAAACCGCAGAGTACCAACACAACCAATATGCGGGTGTGTTGCCTTCTGCTCAGGCGGTTTCCACGGCGCTCAATAACCTCAAAGCGGGTGGCGACGCCAGTTGGCAAGAGATGAGCCATGTGGCTGCTGGTGCGATTGCAGGCATTACCACTGTGCTCAATAAATACTGGACAGACAAAGGCGTCGACTTCCCGTTCCCGTCAATGTCAGGTTCTGGCGATCGTGTCTCCATCTGCTGGGCGGTGTTTGGCCAAGCACCGGATCTGTCGCTAGGAGAGTACCAGCGCATTCCTGAATCGCAGCGCGATTATCTCTATCACGCTTGCCAAGGGATGGCGCTGGAGCCAAATCCAAATGAAACGGGCAATAGCTGCGCGTCGAAAGAGATTTTCCACACCTGTCGCGGCTCGAACAGCTGTAAAGCGGAAGGGGGTTGTGGTTTTGTGCAGAAAACCTCAGGTGGCGGCTCGGGTTGTCGTAGCTTGAGCGCCACACCGAGCAATAAGAATGCGGTGCAAGCGGGTTGCGGCGCGCCGGAACTTTACTCTCCGCCCGCCGATAACGCTTGTGGTGGCTTGGGCGGCTGCGCGGTGCCCATCTCCGCCTCACAGCTCTATCCTGATGGTGGCCTGATGCCCATTTACCAATTGCGCGCCGGACAGCATCCAGAACAGGTTTCCGGTGAAGGGGTGCAGTTTGCCACCGGTGATGCGGTGTATGACATCGCTTGGCAGGCGTACAGCAAAGCGCTGGCCGCTGAAGGAAAAACGGCAGGGGACAAGCCGCAACCTTCTGATCTGCGTTTGGCCTTCCCACCATCAACGTAAGAAAAATAACAGTTTGCCTATTTGCAAGGCACGTCGCTCTGTCTGCCCTTTGGCAGACAGAGTTATTATGACTACACATTCAGTTGAAAGGATGCCAATGCGTTCCACGTCAGATCTGCCTAATTTCCCAGCATCGACACCGCCCCATTCTCATGCAGAGGACTCTCATGCCGAGCTTCGTGCTTCCATGGGGTTTGGCGTCGGGCTTCGCTCTTGCCATTTTGCTTGGCTTGAGCAGCACCTACTACCAGAGCAAAGCGGCGTTGATTGGTTTGAAGCGATCAGCGAAAACTACCTCGACCACCATGGCTATGCGCGCCACTTACTCTTTAAGCTGCGCGAACACTATCCGATTGCCTTGCATGGCGTTTCGATGTCGATAGGCTCGAGCGATCCGCTCGATAAAGAGTACCTTAGTAAACTGCGGCTTTTGTGCCAAGAACTGGAGCCGAAGCTGGTTTCCGACCACCTTTGTTGGACAGGGATTCAAGGGATTAACAGCCACGATCTGTTGCCGATGCCACTTACCGAAGAGAGCCTAACGCATGTCTGCGCGCGGGTGCAGCAGGTACAAGAGTTTCTGCAACGACCGCTGGTGATAGAAAACCCCAGCACCTATTTTGCTTTTCAGGAGAATCAATTCCACGAGTGGGATTTCCTTGCCCAGTTGGTTAAGCGCAGTGGCTGCCGCTTGCTGTTGGACGTCAACAACGTCTACGTGAGCGCGAAAAACCTCGGTTTCTCCGCTCATGACTACTTGGCGGGTATTCCGCTCGATGCGGTGGTGCAGTGTCATTTAGCAGGCCCGACCGATTGCGGAACCCATTTGATCGACACCCACGACAAGCCGGTACCAACCGCTGTGTGGCAGCTCTATCAACAGATGATCGAACAGGCTGGCAGGCCGATTTCCACATTGCTCGAGTGGGATGCCAATATTCCGGATTTTCCCGAGCTGGTCGGCGAACTGAACCTTGCCAAAGCGGTATTACAAGGGCAAATTCCACAACGCGAGTCGTTAAGACAGAGCGAGAATGCACCACTCTCGACACCGATTGCCGATGCGCTTGGCCGCAAGCAGTTCGTCTCTGCGCAGGAGGTCGAATGAGCTCATCTAATCAGTTAGCCGCGCGTCAGCAGTGGTTGCTTGAGTCGATTCTACAAGGTCCAAAAGCCAGCCAAATGGCCAGCGAGTTTATTGTCGGCTCGGCGAAAATGTCAGCGGCAGCACGTCTGGCCATATATCAGGACGGCTATCGGTTGCGTCTGCTTGAATGCATGGCGGCGGAGTTTCCGGCATTGCAGCACTACCTTGGCGAACCGCTGTTTCGTTTATTCAGCTTAGGTTATCTGCAACAGCAACCTTCCCGTCACTACAGTTTGTATCAATTGGGTGAGGGATTTGCTGATTTTCTCGCCGCAACGCGCCCGAGTGAAAAGAGCGTGCAGCCACAATGGGCTGCAGGGCTTAAGATTCCAGAGCAACTTGCGAGATTCGAGAGGGCGCGGGCAAATGCACTGCGCGCTGCGGGGGCACAGCCGCATAGCACGCCGGAGTTAGGTTGTCTGTTTCACTTTCCAGCGCTGGCCTTGCCTCAAAGCAGTACATTAGTCGAGCACGATTTTGCGCTGCATGACTATGTGCTTGCCGCTGACCGTCATGCACTGGCGCTTGAGCAAGGTCAGAGCGCGGAAAAGCCCACCATGCCCGTCGCACAGCCCGAATCTTTGTTGGTTTATCGCCATCAATTTCGCGTCAAAGTGGTTAAACTTGAAGCTTGGCAGGCCGACGTATTGCGCGTATTAAGTGCCACGACGCACAGAGCGCAAAAGAGCAAAGCCATGTACGCGGATTGGCAAACCTTGCTTGCGCACAACCAACTCGCTGAAAGCGAACTGCTGATGAAACTCAACCTGTGGCTGCCACAGGCTTTAAAAGAAAATCAGCTTACGCTTGCCGAATAACGCTGTTTGAAAGCGCAGGCAAGGCGCTTCTTCGGTTTGTGACGGTGAAAAGCGTACGCAGCGCGACACGTCCCAAGGTATTAATCCAACTGAGGCGAGTTTGCCTTGGGGAGGTTTCGATTAAAAATGCTGAGCAAGGTAGGGCTATCTTGGCGCTGTTTCGGGAAGAGTAAGTAGTTGCTGTTGGTGAGAAAAGGCACAGGATGGTGGGTGATCCGTTGTCTCAAATGAGGGATCTCTTTATTAATCAGATAGTAGCCTATGTGTTTCTCTTCGGGGACAATTTCAACTCGTCCTTTGGCTAATTTTTCTAGGTTTTTAGCCGCCAAGCCATCACGTTCCATGTAGAGAGCGCCACTCTCAATCAGCGCATCCATCTCCTGTCCATAGCTGTATGCAATCACACCACCCAGTTTGTACGGGGCCAGATCGCTAAGGGATTGCCACTCAAAAGGTTTTGCACTGGGGTAGAAAAAGACAAACTCTTCTTGGCTCACTGGTTGGCTATAGTAAAAATCGTTCTCCCGCTCCGCGCTGTGCATCCAAATCGCCGTCGCATGGTAAAGCCCCCTCTGTGTTTCGGCGTACGCTCTTGCCCAAGGGAGAAAATGGAACTGAACTTGATAGCCTTCAGCCGCGAAGGCGGTTGAGATGATTTCGGCAACGAAACCATAATTGTTTAAATCACTGCCGATAAAAGGGGGCCATTCACCCGAAGCGATATGGATGACGTTATCTGCGCTGGCGCTGCTTTTCTCGATATGCTTTTCTGTAGCGTAAACCTTGACTCCCCAACTGCACAGAGCAAGTAAGCATAGGCCCCACTGAATGTGTTTAAAAAAGGCAGACTTCAACAGCGGAACTCCTTTGTCGTCATTGCGTCATGACTTGATGATGGGCGCAGACGATACCGACTGTCAATTTATCGAACAATTATCCATGAGAAGAGTCGCGCCTTGGCCATCCACAAAGGCGCAACTTGTGACGGGCGCAGCATGTCATACAAGTAACACCCGTTTCTCATCGCCTTGTCACAATCGGTCACTAGCTTGTTCGGATCTGTGAACAATAAGGAAGTGTTAAATGCTTATCTCCCATTCTCATCTGGGAGCGCTGGCGCTCATCTTGGCCAGTTCTTCTTTTGCCAGTTCCGCCGACTCGTTCAAACGTATCGCCAGTTTCCCGGTGGCTGATAATGTGCCCCATGGTATGGACAGCAAAAAGCCGACTTCGGCAGAGATCATCACCGCCACAGAAGATGGCAATACACTGATTTATTCCGACAGCCCGCTCGGCGGGATCGGTTTTATTGACATCAAACAGCCCCATATGCCTCAAGCCGCCGGGTTTCTCTCGCTGCATGGCGAACCCACCTCGGTCGCCGCGTATGATAAATGGGTGTTGGCGGCGGTGAACACGTCGAAAAGCTATACCCAACCTTCGGGATATCTGGCGATTGTGTCGGCGACCGGGCGCAAAATTGTCGATAAATGCGAACTGGGCGGCCAACCTGACTCGGTGGCCGTCTCTAAAGATGGTCGCTACATCGCGGTGGCGATAGAAAACGAGCGCGACGAGAGCCTTAATGACGGCGAACTGCCGCAGTTGCCAGCGGGTTTTCTGGTGATCATTGCAGCGCAAAAAGGCAAAGCCGACTGTTCCACAGCCAGACGCGTGACCTTGACCGGATTGGCGCAGATCGCCCCCGACGATCCTGAGCCAGAGTTCGTTGCATTCAATACCGCCAATCAAATTGCGCTGACTTTGCAGGAAAACAACCACATTGTGATTGTCGATGCCGCCAGTGCGAAAGTGGTCAATCACTTCTCGGCAGGTCGTGTGGACTTGCAGCAGATTGATGTGAAAAAAGATGGCGCGCTGCTGTTTACTGGCGAGCAGAAAGGCGTTTTGCGCGAACCGGATGCGGTGAAATGGCTCGATAATGAACGTCTGGTGATCGCCAATGAAGGTGACTATCACGGCGGCGCACGGGGTTTTACCATTTTCAGTAAGCAGGGTGAGGTGCTGTTTGAAAGCGGCGCGTCATTTGAGCATCAGATCGTGCGCGCCGGGCACTATCCAGAAAAGCGCTCGGGCAAAAAAGGAGCAGAACCGGAAGGGCTGGAAGTCGCGACTTTCAACGGTCAGCAGTACATTTTTGTTCTGT
Organism: Vibrio cidicii; assembly: GCF_009665415.1. Classification (NCBI taxonomy): domain Bacteria; kingdom Pseudomonadati; phylum Pseudomonadota; class Gammaproteobacteria; order Vibrionales; family Vibrionaceae; genus Vibrio; species Vibrio cidicii. The sequence goes on from NZ_CP035922.1 coordinate 274,900, forward strand.
CGGAGCGAGGCTCGGCGGTCGGCGTGTATCAAGACCATCGGGCGAATCCGCGCTGGATGCAACTGCTGCCCTCGGGCATTGCGCCAGAATCGGCGGTTGCCATTCCCCAGCGTAATTTGCTGGCAACCGCCAACGAAGCCGATCTCATTGCTGAAGGCGGTGCACGTTCTCATGTGATGATTTATCAGCTGAGTTCAGGTGAGCCGACCTATCCGCAAATCGTCTCGGAGAATGACAAACGCGGCGCGCCGATTGGTTGGGGGGCGCTTTCCGGCCTTGCTAGCGACGGCAAAACGCCCGGCAAATTGTATGCAGTGAATGACAGCTTTTATTCTTCACAGCCGACGATTTTCACTATCGACGCAAGCAAAACGCCTGCGGTAATTAAGAGCGCTCTTACGGTCACCCGCGACGGCAAAGCGGCGAAAAAGCTGGATCTGGAAGGCATTACGACCGATGGCAAAGGTGGCTTTTGGCTTGCCTCGGAAGGCAACGCCGCCAAAGAGGTGCCGCATGCGCTTTATCATGTCAACGCCAAAGGCGAAATCCAACAAACGGTTGAATTTCCTAAAGAGTTGTTGCAATACGAAACTCGCTTTGGCGCAGAAGGGGTGACGTTAGTCGATGATACTTTGTGGGTTGCGGTGCAAAGACCGTGGAAAGATGACCCAAGTGATCGGGTCAAATTGCTCGCATACCACATTCCGTCGGATACGTGGCGCGCGGTGCACTACCCGCTTGAACAGACAGAAAAAGGTTGGGTCGGTTTGTCGGAGATCACCGCATTCCAAGGCAATCTCTACCTGTTGGAGCGCGACAATCAACTGGGCAAATCAGCCAAAATCAAACGCTTGTACAAAGCCTCGCTTAAACAAATTTCGCCTGTCGCGCTTGGGCAAACCTTGCCTGTGGTGCAAAAAGAGCTGGTGTATGATTTCTTGCCAGAACTTAAGGCAGGCAATGGGTATGTGGTCGATAAAATTGAAGGTTTCACCATCGACCCGCAAGGCCGTGGCTACGCGGTGACCGATAACGACGGCGTAGATGACAGTAGCGGCGAAACCTTGTTCTTCAAACTCAAACTGGATTTTCTTGATCGTTAGTTCTGTTTCCCCCGGTTTTCGGCGTGAAAGCCGGGGGTGTTTCGCTTAAGTTACGCGTGTTTTAAACAATTCCACACTAATTTGTAGCGCTTTTGTAACCAATTCTCTACCATCAAGACATCGTTCCCTATCGAGTTTGTTCCATGCTGGCGCAGTTTTTCGTTTTCCAGGTTGACCCGCACACGCTCATCACAGGCACCTATGATCCCGCTTTGGTGCTGCTTTCCGTCTTTCTGTCCTGCATGGCCTCTTTTTTTGCACTGCGTTTGGCGGCGGCAGCGCGGCATATTGTGATTAAAAAATACCGCTGGTTGGCGCTCTCTTCCGGCGCTTTTATTATGGCGGGCGGGATTTGGAGTATGCACTTTGTCGGCATGCTGGCGTTTGAAATGTCGCACCCGATGGCTTACGACCCGTGGATCACCGCGCTCTCATTTTTGCCAGCGGTGGTCGCCAGCTATATTGTGCTGCACTCGTTAAGCACCGAAGCGGCCTGCTTATCGGTAACGCTGCGCAATGGCATCATCGTTGGCGCGGGGATTGGCACCATGCACTACGTCGGTATGGCCGCCATGCGCATGGACATGATTTTACGTTACGACCCTTACTGGTTTGCCTTGTCGATCTTGGTGGCGGTGGGGCTGGCGTTTATTGCTCTCTCAACTCGCAGTACGCTGAAGAAAAAATTCCCGGCGATGCGCTCGTTACATATTAGCCTCGTTAGCTCGGTCATCATGGGCGGGGCGATTTCTGGCATGCATTATACGGGTATGGAAGCGGCGCGTTTTATTCAAGATATGCAATGCGTCGTGCCGACCATCACCGAGCAAGATAACCAGCAACTGGCGCTCGTGGTGGCAATCTTCACTCTGCTTATCTCCACGCTGGCGGTCAATGTCAGCTCGCAGTTGCGCTATCGTCAGTTACTCAGTGAAAAAACCGCCGGAGAAGCGCGGTTGCAAGCGATCCTAGATACCGCCACCGATGGCGTGATCACGATTAACGGCCAAGGTGAAATTCAGGGTATCAATAGTGCCGTGAGTCAGATTTTTGGTTGGCCGGAAAGTGAACTGGTTGGGCGCAATGTCTCAATGCTGATGCCTTCCCCATATCAAGCGCAGCACGATTCTTACCTCGCGCGCTATTTGCAAACCGGTGAAACCAAGGTTGTTGGCGCGCCACGTGAAGTGGAGGCCAAACATCGCGACGGTGCTCTTATTCCCGTACGTCTTGGCGTGGGGCAGGTCAATTTGGAAAGTGGGGAAACCCTGTTTGTTGGTTTTGTGGCCGATATTTCCGAGCGCAAAGCGATGGAAGAGAAGCTGCGCGAGAGTGAAGCGCGTCTCAGCTCACTGATGCAAAACATTCCCGGCGCGTCGTTTCGTCGCCGGCTTGATAGCCAGTGTACACCGATTTTCCTCAGCGATGGCATCGTGGATCTGTGCGGCTACACTGCACAAGAATTTCTCTCAGGCAAACAACGTTTTGCCGATTGCATCGTCGCCGAAGATAGAGACAACGTCTGCTCCTCGATAGCTGCGTCTCTTGATGATCGTGAAACCTACGAGTTGGAATATCGCCTCATTCACCGCGACGGTCATACCGTGTGGGTGTTGGAAAATGGCATGATCGTGCGCGACGAAAACGGCCAAATTTTGTGGAGCGATGGCGTGACGGTGGATATTTCCAGCCGCAAAGCGATGGAGGAAGAACTGGTTGAAGCGCGGCAACGAGCCGAACAAGCGGCGGAAAGTAAAGCCTCGTTCTTGGCGAACATGAGCCATGAAATCCGCACACCGATGAACGCGATTATTGGTTTTACCGATATTCTGCTCGACTCGGACATCAGCGGTGAAAGCCGCCGTCATTTGCAAACCATCAGCCAGTCGTCGCGCTCTTTGCTGCATCTGCTCAACGATATTTTAGATAGCGCCAAGCTAGAGAAAAACAAACTGGAGATAGAACCCATCCCGTTCAAGCTCTCTTCTTGCGTCGATACGGTGATCTCTACCCTGTGGCTCAGCGCTAAAAGTAAAGGGATAGAGCTGGATTTGCAGTTGGATGCTCAATTGCCGGATGTGGTGTTTGGTGCACAAGATCGTATCCGGCAGGTGCTGATGAATCTGGTTGGCAATGGCATCAAATTTACCGAAAAAGGCAAAGTCTCGTTGCTTGTCGAGGCGCTAAGTACCAAACCTGATTGGGTGCGTTTTAGCGTGCAAGATACTGGCATCGGCATTGAAGCGGATCGGCTAAGCGCAATTTTTGAGCCTTTTACTCAAGCCGACGCGTCGATGAGTCGCCGCTTTGGTGGTACCGGGCTGGGTACCTCGATTTCCAAACAGTTGGTTGAGCTGATGGGTGGTGAGATCCACGCTAGCAGCGAAGTGGGTGTCGGCAGCTGTTTTTATCTCGATTTGCCACTACCCGCCAGTGAACTGAGTGTGGCAGGCGGTGTGATGGAAGTAGTGATGCTGCCGCCATTGCGGATACTGGTGTGTGACGACATTGAACAAAACGTCAATTTGTTGAAGATTTTGCTTGAACGTCAAGGTCATACGGTATTCATCGCTCGCGATGGTTTGCAAGCAGTCGAGCAGTATCAAACTCAGGAGCTTGACGTGATTCTGATGGATATTCAGATGCCCAATATGGATGGTTTGGCCGCCAGCCGCGAGATACGCCGTCTGAGTGAAGCCTTACCCAGAGCGCGGGTACCGATCGTTGCTTTGACCGCGAGCGTATTAGTGGAAGATCGCCTCCAAGCCAAACAGGCGGGCATGGATGGTTTTGCCAATAAGCCAGTAGAAATGGGCCAACTGACGCAAGAAATTGCCCGAGTGTTACAGCTTGATCCAGAGGTGTACAAGACATTGCTCAACGAGGGTGATGAGTTAGCAAATTCGCCCGACTATCAGGTTATTCACTATGGTAAAGCGATCAAGTTGTGGGGCGATGAGCAATTGTACGCGCAGGAGCTCGGCAAGTTGGTAGAGAAAAACCGTGATATTTCAAGCCAGTTGACGCAACTGCTCGATAAAAATCACTGGAATGAACTGGCTGAGCGTGCCCATGCGATGAAAGGGATCACAGGCAACTTGGCGTTGATGCCACTGTTTTACGCCTTTACCCAACTGGAAAAATCCGCCGATGGTCATCGGCCTGCACAAGCAGAAAAATCGCTGGCGGAGATCACACAGTATTGGGCGCAGTTGATGGTCGAGCTCGACATGCTGCAACAGCGTGCTACTCGTCACGTCAGCCAATCACAACCGCTTGATGTCAGCGAAGAAGAGATACTGGCTCTGTTGAATCAATGGCTGAAAGCGACCCGTGCGGGTGAACTGCGTGATGATCTGGCTGCGCAGTTACCACAAGTGGCACCAGATAAGATTAAAAAAATGATCGTCGATGCGCTTAACGCGATGGACGAATTTGATTTTAAAGCGGCGGCTGGGTTCATTCAGTCGGCGATTGACGCTCTGCAATCTTAAGGAAACGTTATGTCTTTGCTTGCTAAACCTACACCACGCATCCTTATCGTTGATGATGAGCCAGCAAACCTCAAGGTTATGCGTCAGGTGTTGCAGGAAAACTACCGCTTATCGTTTGCTCGCTCAGGACAAGATGCGCTGGCGCTGCTGGAGCAAGAAAAAGTCGAGCTGATTCTGCTCGATATCATGATGCCGGAAATGACCGGATTTGACGTATGTCAGCGGCTGAAATCCAACCCCATAACCGCAGCGATTCCGGTCATTTTTGTCACTGCGCTGCGTGATTCCATTGATGAAGAAACGGGTTTTGCCCTTGGCGGGGTCGATTACATTACCAAACCGATTGTGCCCGCGATTGTGCGTGCGCGCGTGAAAACTCACCTTTCGCTGGTCAACATTGACGCTTTACGTGAGGTGCAAATTGATTTGATCCAACGTCTTGGTCGTGCGGCTGAATACAAGGACAACGAAACGGGGATGCACGTGCAGCGCATGAGCCACTACTCGAAAATTCTTGCCATGGCGGCGGGCATCGATGAAGAACGTGCTGACGAGTTGCGGATGGCGGCTACCATGCATGACATTGGGAAAATTGCTATTCCCGACAATATCTTACTTAAACCCGGAAAGTTGGATGAGCGAGAGTTTAGCCACATGAAAAAGCACGCGGAAATTGGCGCGAGCATTTTAGCCGAGCCACGCTCCGCGTTGGTGGCGCTGGCGCGCAGTATCGCCATTACTCACCATGAAAAATGGGACGGCTCAGGTTACCCGAATGGATTGGCGGGTGAAGCTATTCCACTGGAAGGGCGTATTGCGGCGATAACGGATGTGTTTGACGCTTTAACCAGCGAGCGGCCTTACAAAAAAGCGTGGCCGATTGAAGAGGCGATCAAGTTTGTTCAGGCGCAATCGGGCAAACATTTTGATCCGCAATTGGTGGCGTTGTTTATCGAGCAACTGCCTAAAATTCTTGAGATCAAAGAGAAATTTAAAGAAGAGAGCTTTCAGCGCTAATATCACAATGGCAGCCCAACAGGGCTGCTTGTCTCACTCTGCCAATGATTCCAGTGCTTGGAGCGCCGCCTGCGCTTTCTCTTGTGGGACAAAAATATGATCATGGTAATAACCAGCGACCACATTGGCGCTGATGCCATGCTCGGCGAGCTGGCTCGCAAACGCCGCCGTCAAGCCAACCGCTTGCAAACTGGAATGCACCGTTAACGTAATCAGGCGAAAGATGCCATCAAATCTCAGGCCGCCAAACTCGGCTTTGTCGCGTGGCACAACCAAGGTCAGCCCTTCTTGCTCACGAAAAGTTGCCATCGGCTCTAGGTGCAAATAGTCGGCTAATGGGCCATCAACGCAGCAGAAAACGTACTCACCGTCGAGCAGTTTGGGTGACATGGATTTTAGCAGTAGGTCTAAATCGGTAATCGCGCTCATAATAACTCCTTGTAAAGTGGCTTGGCCGCAAGCTTACGCGGCGATTTGGCTGAAGTACACCGCATGATATTAATCCATGATTAGCTGCGCTTATACGCTTTGCCGGCACTGGTGAATCAGTGTTATCAAGGTGTCGAGCTGCGCTTTGGCCTCATCTTGTAAGGGATACCCTGCGTTGATGCGCAGACAATCTTGATACAAATCCAACGTGGTGAAGAGTTGCCCTAAACGTACATCCAACCGCTGCTCTTGTGCCTGTTTCGCAAAGGTATCTGTATCAATGCCGGGTATCTGAAGCCAGATAACCATGCCGCCTTGCGGTTGGCTGATTTTCACCTCAGCGGGTAGATGGGCGCTGAGATACTGAAGGTATTCTCGCTTCAGCTGCGCCAATTTCTGCCGCCGCTTTTTGACCTGACGAGCATAGTGCCCCGAGGCGATATAGTCGGCGACGGCAAGCTGTATGGGGGTTGCTACGCCGTAGCTGCTGACCGAAAAGCGGCGTTGATAGGTCTCAAGATAGCGCCCGGGCAGGCACCACCCCAGCCGATAACCGGGAGAGAGGCTTTTCGACACCGAGCCGCACCACAGTACATAGCCATCGGTGTCGTAACACTTTGCCGGTAGCGGCGTTGTTTCTTCGTGGCTCAACTCCAGATACACGTCATCTTCAATCACTGGGATCTGGTATTGGTTGGCCAACTTTGCCAAGGCCTGTTTCTGTTTGACCGACATAGTGATGCCCTGCGGATTCATGTGCGAGGTGCAGAAGATCGCTGCGGTGACCACGCCTTGCTGGAAATGGGTCTCCAACTGAGCGAGATCAATTCCGTCATCCAGTGAGGGAATTTCGACGATGCTGCGTGACATCTCGCCAAGGAGCTGCAAAATGCCGTTAAAACAGGGGGAACTGATGGCGATGGCATCCCCCGGCTGTGTGCAAGCTTCCAACGCAGTTTTGATTGCCGACATGCATCCTGATGTCACCACAACCTCGTCAGGAGAAAAATGCAGCCCGAGCGGCGTAAAGTGATCGCTCAGCGCGGTGCGTAGTGAAAGCTCGCCACGGCTGTCTGGATAGCGATTGAGTCTGTCCCCCATGCGCTTGACCGCACGGCGAAAACTGCGTTCCAGTTCAATCACATCTGCCGCTTCACTGTGCGTGCTGGACACCCCAAGCGGCCCATTAAAGGCGGCAGGCAACTGGTGATTGGGTTTCGCTGTAGAGATTTGGCTGACAAACTGTGTCCATTCTGGGGTGGCGTGAGAAACCATACTGGCTGAAACAAAATAGCCCGCTTGCGGCCGGGCGTGAATTCGCCCTTGGGATTCCAGCTCCTGATAACAGCTGATAGCAGTCGACAGACTCACCGCTTGCTGTTTGGCAAGTTGGCGCAGTGACGGTAGGCGGCTGCCGGGTTTGCGTCGGCCTTGTTCAATGTCGCTAACAAACTGCTGTGCCAGTTCTTGATAACGGCTCATCTTGCGCCACCCCTTTAAAATTGTACTGGTTTTAATTGTAAAAATTGTATCTGTATCCCTTTGCTTGCTCAAGCCATACTCCGCCTATCGATGATTGGCGTAGAAGGGAGAGAGTATGAAAAGAGAAGATCTGCTGTTGGCGGTTGCGGTGATGGCGATATGGGGGTTTAACTTCTCAATGATCAAGTTAGGGGTGAGCGAAGTGCATCCGCTGCTGGCGACGGCGGCCCGTTTTACCTTGGCCGTGTTTCCGGCGATATTTTTTATCTCGCGGCCCAAAGTCGCTTGGCGCTATTTGGCGGCGTATGGATTGGTGTTTGGTGTGGGCATCTGGGGCATGGCCTCTTGGTCGATCACCGCTGGCTTGTCGTCGGGAATGTCCTCGATCTTGCTCTCGACCAACGTGCTGTTTGGCATGCTGATGGGGCTGGTGGTGTTCAAAGAGCGTTTGTCGCGTCGCAAATTACTCGGCGCGGGCTGCGCACTGGTGGCGCTACTGATTTTGGTGTTTGCCACCCAAGGTAATATTACTCTCAGCGGCTTGGTGCTGATTTTAACCGCTGCGATGAGTTGGACCGTGATGGGCGTGATCGTCAAAGCATCAAAAACTACCCAAGCATTTGCATTTAACGTGTGGGGAATGTTGTTTGCTCCGTTGCCACTGGTGCTGTTTGCGCTGGCGCTACACGGGCCAAATATTCTGTGGCAAGCGGCGGAAAAATGGAGCACGTTCACTACCATAGCGGTGGTGTTTCAGGCCTATCCTACGACGTTGTTCGGCTATTGGGTGTGGAACAAAATGCTGATTAAGTATCCGTTAAGTACCGCTGCACCCCTGACGCTATTAGTGCCGATCTTTGCGTTAGTTAGTGGTTTCTTTATGTTTGCAGAAACCCTGACACTGGCACAGATCATCGCTTGCGCGCTGTTTTTGCTCGGTATTGGTTTGATTGTTAAACCAGCCAAACCAATGCCGTCGCTTGCTGAAGCAGAGTTGCAGGTACGCTAGTCGCATCAACGTCGTGAATAAAATAGCGGTGTTAGCAGGAGGCAGGATGGTTTTTGCTGAAAGACTTCTTATGCTAGGATTTCTTCGCATCCATCATCAGAGAATCCTATGCTGACCGCTTTAGCGATTAACAATTACCGTTCCATTCTTGATCTGGTCATCCCGCTTGGGCCGCTGAATGTGATCAAAGGGGCGAATGGGACGGGCAAATCCAACCTCTACAAAGCGTTGCGCTTACTGGCTGAAACGGCGCAAGGCGGTGTGGTTTCTGCCTTGGCAGCCGAGGGCGGCTTAGACTCCACCTTTTGGGCTGGCCCGGAAAAAATCACAGCGGCCATGCGGCGTGGTGATCAACCCGTTGAGCAGAACGTGCGGCAAGAGGTGAAGCGTCTCAGGCTCGGTTTTTCGACCGAGCACTTTAGCTACGCCATCTCGCTTGGGTTGCCAACGCCGACGATCTCCATGTTTGGTCGCGATCCTGAGGTAAAGCGTGAGTGCATCTGGAACGGACCTGTCTATCGTCCGGCGAGCGCCTTGATTGACCGCACAGGTGCCATGATCAAGTCACGTGAGGGTCGAAGTTGGCAGGTCGTTTCACAGCATATTGCGACTTACCACAGCATGTTCGATCAAATCGCCGATCCCATGGCTACCCCTGAAGCGTTTACTTTGCGTGAAATCATTCGAGGGTGGCGTTTTTACGACCACTTTCGCACCGATAAGGACGCGCCAGCACGCCAGCCCCAATTAGGTACAAGAACGCCAGTGCTGCACCATGATGGTCGAGATCTCGCTGCCGCATTGCAGACCATCATTGAAATTGGGGACAAAGAGACGCTGTTTAAAGCGATTGATTACGCTTTTCCCGGTGCGACCATTCGAATTCTCAACCACAGTGATGGCCGCTTTTCGTTGGAGTTTAAGCAGCATGGGCTTTTGCGACCACTAAGCGGAGCAGAACTGTCTGATGGTACTTTGCGCTACTTGCTGTGGGTTGCTGCGCTATTGACGCCCCGTCCACCGAGTCTGATGGTGCTCAATGAGCCAGAAACTAGCCTGCATCCTGATCTGCTGCCCGCTTTAGCGCGGCTGATCCTTCACGCCAGTGCCCATACTCAAGTGTGGGTCGTGTCGCACGCGCCCCGATTAATCGCCGCGCTGCAAGCTCACCCAGAATGCAACGCTATCGAGTTAGATAAAGATTTTGCTCAGACTGTGGTGCCGAGTATGGATATTCTTTCTACCCCTAATTGGCGATGGCCGGATATGGGGTAGGAGCGAGTGCTATTTGACTAACAACGAAACGCGCACGTTTTAAGAAGAAAAAATTGCCTGGGTCGAACCATTGAGTTTGATCGTTTATAGGTTGATAGTTACACTGACGATGTCAGATATCCTAATAGGGCAAGTTCATGAAGCAGGAAAAAGCAGAAGCGAACAATTCTCAGACTACACGTAAGTTTGTGCCTAAAGCTGAAAATTTTAAGGTGAGCACCTCTTATGAAGGTCTTACAGCAAGTGGTAAGCCCCAATCCCTAGAGGCGCTAAAACGTCAGTGGGTAGACGCTAACATACAAGGATATGTTGGCAACTTATCTCTTCTAGAATCAATTTTTGACCAAGCCATTCGTTAGATACTGTTTTTCAAGCTCGTTCTAATTCCCGCTAATACTTGGGTTAAAGGCGACTGCGCATTTCTGCGATATCGCCTAAGTTTGTCTGGTCTAGGGCAAATCAAACACCAATGCGGTGACGGTTTCACTGCCTGAACTGCGCAGTTCAATCGCGGTTTGATCCACCACTTTGGCGCCATCCCCCGGCTGAAGTGTGGTGCTATCAAGCGATAGCGAGCCACTAACCAGATGCACATACACCTTGCGTCCGACTTGCACTGCTAAGCTAAATGACTCGCCGGATGCTAAGATCAGCTGTGATAAGGTTGCATCTTGCTTAATGTGCAGTGTGCCTTCTCGGCCATCAGGTGTGGCGATGGGCGTCAGTCCCGGCTCACGACCAAAATCTTTCTGCTGATAGCCGGGCTGGCCGCCGAGGCTGTTGGGCTCAATCCAGATTTGCAGAAAACGCAAATCATCTGCTTTGGAAGCGTTGAACTCACTGTGGTAGATGCCTTTGCCTGCCGACATCAACTGGAACTCACCCGCTGGCAATGTTTGTACGTTGCCCTCGCTGTCTTTGTGCGCAATGGTGCCGCTGAGCACGTAGCTGATGATTTCCATGTCGCGATGACCGTGGGTCTCAAACCCTGCCCCAGGGATCACCTTGTCATCATTGATCACACGCAGTGCGGAAAAGCCCATGTGCTGTGGATCGTAGTAACTACCAAACGAGAAAGTGTGTTTACTGTCGAGCCAGCCAAAGTTGGCGCGCCCGCGCTCTTGTGCTTGTCTTACGCTGATCATGATGTCTCCTGAGATCTCTGTGAGAGTGGATTATTTCCCAGCCAGTTTCTGGCTAAGAATGCTATCTAGGCCCAGTTTACCAGCGCCCGAAAAAGCCAGTGATACGCTTGCAGCCAGCAGAGCCAAACCAAATTCGTACCCGTTGTTGGCCATAAACAAGCCATTCTCAAGGTGTACAGAGACAATCGCCACCAGCATGGTAAAGGCAAGCGCAAATGCAGCAGGGCGAGTCAGCAAGCCAAGTAAAATGGCCAATCCGCCGAAGAACTCGGCACTACCTGCTAGGCCAGCCATCAACATGCCAGGGCCAAGGCCGATGGAATCCATCCATTGTCCGGTTCCTGCAAGGCCATAACCGCCAAACCAACCAAACAGTTTCTGCGCGCCGTGAGCCATAAAAATGATGCCGATTGGCAAACGAAGTGCCAGCGCGCCGTAACCTGCTTTCGATTCAGCTAAGCTTTTGATTAGTGATTTCATCTTCATATCCTCAATAATTTTTAATGTCTTTTTGTTTTGAGAGAGGCTTTATCTCTCAAGCATTGAAGCAAGTTTAGAGGGAAGTGTCGCTTACGATAATCACTGGTTGGTGATTGAGACGTTCAATTATTTCGAATGAATTTGGTGGGGGTTAAGGGGGGCGATCACTGCTGATTTGTAATGGATAGCCGCGTTTCGTTTATCTTCGAGCAGGTGGTTGAGCGAATATTCATCGCCTACGCCCTTGATTGGCGAACTTGTGATAGAGGTTAAATTTTAGGGCGTAGTGGCTGTGAATGATGTCCGTTGCCACAGAGTTTTTTACCATGCACGGTGAACAGAACTATTCTAACAACGGACTGAATGATGAAACTCAATGCCATTACCCTGACTTTATTGCTCAGCTCGGCCGCCGCGGTCGCTGAGCCCAATCTGACCATTTCAACCACCACCAACAGCCGTGATTTCCCACTCAGCGCCGAGCAGCCGTTAGTGGTTCCGCTCGTCAAAGATACCTACACCCTAAAAGTGACCGGGCTTGAGGGGAACTGCCAAGCGCAGGATGATCAGCGTATTAAGTTTAACCAACCGATTTCACTAAACTGCGGCAAAACCACCGAGTTACCGCTGAAAATCCTCTTTAGCGGCGATTACTCTTTTGCTTTTGATGCAAGCGCGAACACCTTGACCTTTAAGCGTGAACCGAAAAAGGTCGCCAAAAGCGAGTTTAAGCGCCCCGTGCCGCAAGTTGAATGTGAAGTGTACGCTGGAGGGGAAGTGAGTGTGAACCTTGGCGACACCTTTGCTGACGGCACTGAACTGCGCGACGCGTACAGCGGCCAAATTGTGACGGTAGAAAACGGCGCTGTGTCGCTCACCCCTGCGGCGGGCTCTGGCGGTCTGCTGCTGCTTGAGCCAGTGACCCCGGCCAAGTCAGATGTTGGTTTTGATTACCGCAACGCCAACATCTACTTTGTTATGGTTGATCGCTTCCACAACGCCGACCCGAGTAACGACAACAGCTACGGGCGCAAAAAAGATGGCAAAGAGGAAGTGGGGACGTTTCATGGCGGCGATTTGAAAGGTGTGATTGCAAAGCTTGACTACATTCAAAGTCTTGGCACGGATGCGATTTGGCTTTCGCCGATTGTCGAACAAGTGCATGGCTTTGTTGGCGGCGGTGACAGCGGTTCGTTTCCTTTTTATGCGTATCACGGCTACTGGACGCGGGATTTCACCAAAATTGACCAGAACTTTGGCAACGACGCCGACCTAAAAACCTTGGTCGATGAAGCGCACAAACGCGGCATCAAAGTCTTACTTGATGCGGTGATCAACCATTCCGGCTATTCGACCTTGGCTGACTTACAGTTTGATGGCTTGAACGTTATCAAACCCGAGGGTCAACTGCCGCCCAAATGGGCAGATTGGCAGCCACAAGCAGGCCAGAACTGGCACAGCTACCATCAAGCGATTGATTACCAAAGCCAGAACTGGCAGCAATGGTGGGGGCCAGATTGGGTGAGAACGGGGCTGCCCGGCTATCAGGCTCCGGGCAGCAGCGACATCACCATGTCGTTGGCCGGTCTACCCGATTTCATCACTGAATCGACCCAAGCCGTGACGCCGCCCGCTTGGCTGCTCAACAATCCCGGTACGCGTGTTGTGGCGAGAGAAAACTACAGCGTGGCCGATTACCTGATTGAATGGCAAAGCGATTGGGTGAAACGTTTTGGTATCGACGGTTATCGCGTTGATACAGTGAAGCACGTTGAAGGCGAGGTGTGGCAACGGTTGAAAAAAGCCGGCAGCGAACGCCTTGAAGAGTGGCGTAAAGCCAACGGAAAAACCGGTGAACCCTTCTGGATGATGGGCGAAGTCTGGGGTCATTCGGCGTATCGCAGCCCTTATTTTGATGATGGCTTTGATGCCTTGATCAACTTCGACATGCAGAAAAAACTGGATAAAGGCGCGGCCTGTTTTAGCCAAATGGCGGACACTTATCAGGATTACGCTAATACTATCGCCAAAGAGAAAGATTTTAATCCGGTCAGTTACATGTCTTCTCACGACACGGAGCTGTTTTTCAGCCGCTTTAAAGACTATGCGATACAGCGTAACGCCGCCAATGCATTGCTGCTGAGCCCCGGCGCGGTGCAGGTTTATTATGGCGATGAGATCGGCCGCAACATTGGCCCGTACGCCGACGATTTCCATCAGGGAACGCGCTCAGATATGGTCTGGACGCTCAATGACCAGCAGCAAGGCTTGTTGAAACACTGGCAGGCCGTCGCCAAATTCAGACAAGCTCACCCGGCGATTGGTGCTGGCGTACATCAGGTGATAGAGCAAGAGGGGGCGTATGTTTTTTCTCGCACCAAAGGCGATGACAAGGTGGTGGTCGCTTTTGTCGGCCGAACGGAGAATTAGTCAGCATAGACCTCACCCATACCATCCCTCGACAAAGTTCGAGGGATTTTTTTAACTTTTCCTGTATTACCCGTCGCAAGCAGATGAGCTTGATTACAACCGAGACAAATAAAAACAGCAAAAACGGGTCAAGATCACAGCGAAAAAGATCTCGACCGCCAGCGTTTAACTCGGCATAATGCATTAAAACTACTTACGTGATTTTAAGTTTATGACGCAAGAAGAGCGCCTGATTCACTTACAAATGCTGATTAAGCAGCAGGGGAAAATGACCCTGACTGATATCTGTGACCAATTTGGCGTATCGCGTGATTCCGCGCGGCGCGATCTGGTGAAGCTCACTCAGATGCCGGGCATTCAGCGCATTCGAGGCGGTGCGATGCTGGCGCCGGTATCGCCGAAAAGCGAGCCGTTCTCGGCCAAAACCGTCAGCGCGAGCAAGCACGCGTTGGCGCAGTGCGCGGCATCCATGGTGGATGCGCAGGATTACATTGTGCTCGATACCAGCACCACGTTGGCGCTGGTCCCCGGTTATCTGGCGGCGCCTGCGACTATCGTGACCAACTCAGTCAACACGCTGGCTCAGGTTGAAGAAGGCTCTTCGCATTCGGTCCATTTGCTGGGCGGCCATTTCGATCCCTACAGCCGCGCTATTTTAGGCGCGCAGGCTGAACAGCAAATGGCTGGCTATCATGTCAACAAGGCGTTTATTGGCGTGTGCGCGCTGTCTGAGCGCGGCCTGACCACCAATGATGAACAAGAAGCGTCGATGAAACGCGCGATGATGGCGCAAGCGCAGCAGATCATTTTGGTGTGCGAACAGCACAAAATGGGCACCGAGAATTTCCATCACGTGTGTGATGTGGCGGCGATCGACATGGTGATCACCGACGCGCCACCCGCGCCAGCACTGCAAGAATTATTTGACCGTCACGACATTCAGTGTGTTGTGGCGACTGCACCAGAAGGACAGTTTTGATATGACTTACGCTCCGGTAAAAACCGCCGTGATTGGCTACGGCTATTCGGCGAAAACCTTTCACTTGCCTTTCATCAACGCGCTGCCTGAGCTGACGCTGAGTGCGATCAGTTCCAGCCAACAAGCCGCAGTCGCGGCCGATTGGCCGAGCGCGCAATGGTTTGGCGATGCGAATGACCTGCTGGACAACAGCGATGCGGAGCTGGTGATCATCACCGCGCCGAACGATGTGCATTACCCGTTGGCCAAACGTGCGCTGCAAAATGGCAAGCACGTGATTGTTGAAAAGCCGTTCGTGACCCGCATTGAAGACGGCGAAGAGCTGATTGCGTTGGCGGCGGAAAAAGGCCTAACGCTGAGCGTTTTCCATAACCGTCGTTGGGATGGCGATTTTCTCACCCTGCAAAAGCTGATGGCACAAGGGCGTTTGGGCGATATCAAACTGTTTGAATCCCACTTCGACCGCTACCGTCCACAAATTCGTCAGCGTTGGCGTGAACTGGCGCAAGATGGTGGCGGTATTTTGTTTGATTTGGCACCGCACCTGCTGGACCAAGCGCTGGCGCTGTTTGGTTTGCCACAGGCGATCAATGCGCAGTGCCGCATGATGCGCCCGGGCGCGACGACCATCGATTACTTCAACCTAATCCTGCACTACCCAAATCATTTGGTGCACCTGCATTCGAACCTCTACAGCCCAGAGCCGAATCTGCGCTACAAAGTGCTGGGCAGTTTGGCGAAGTATGAGAAATACGGCCTTGATCCGCAGGAAAGCTACCTCAAAGAAGGCAAGCAGCCGGACAGCCCACAGTGGTCGCAGGAAGCCGCGTCGCTGTATGGTCAGCTGCACAGCGAAACGGGATCACAAACCATTGCGACCGAACTGGGCGGCTATCAGCTCTATTTCAAAGGCGTAGCGGATGCGATTCGTCTCGGCACGGCCAACCCGGTGCCGCCAGAGCAGGCGTTGCAAAACATTGCGCTGATTGAAATGGCGCTGGAGAGCAGCAAAACGGGCCAAACGTTGCAGGTTAACTTATGAGCCTGACATTATCCGAGATTGCGCAGCAAGAAGAGACGCTGCAACTGAACCATTTTAACCACGATGTCGCGTGGCAACTAGGCTGCGTTCTAAAACAGATGGCGGAAAGTCAGCAAGCTGCGGTGGCGATCGAAGTGTATGGTTTTGGCCAGACGCTGTTCCAATACGCCATGCCGGGCACGTGCGCGGATCATCTCGATTGGATGCGCCGCAAACGCAATTCGGTGCTGCGTTATGGCCGCAGTTCTTACTATCTGTCGCTGTACAACGCGCAGAAACAGCGCGAATTTGAGACGCAACCGCACATTGATGCTGCGGAATATTGCGCTCATGGCGGCTCGTTTCCGATTCGTATTGCCGGATCTGGATTGGTGGGGGCGGTGACGGTTTCTGGTTTGCCTTCTTTGCACGATCACAATTTGGTCACGCAGGCACTTGCTCAGGTGATGGCTGAGAGCGAAAAATGAGAAAAGCCCGTGCTGGGCTTTTCTTAGTTTGGCGTTATTCACAAGATTTTGATGCTTTGTTTACAGTGTAAATTTAGCTCAGTTTGATCAACGCAAACTGTTTCTTACCGCGTTGCAGCAGGTAGTAGCGATCGAACAGCGCAAAGCTCTGGCTCAAATTGGCGTCGGCCATTTTTTCCCCGTTGACGCGAATGGCGCCATTGGCCAACCATTCGCGCGCCTGACGTTTGGAGCTGGCGAGTTGCGAAGCGATCAGCAGTTCAACCACATCATCTGCGGTGCTGACGGTGGTGCACGGCAGCCCATCCAACTCCAGTTGCGCCAGTTCATCCAGGCTGAGCTGTGCAACTGCGCCGCTGAACAGGGCGTCACTGATGCGTTGCGCGCTCGCTAAGCCCGCTTCGCCATGCACAAATGCAGTGATGTTCTCGGCCAGAATTTGCTGCGCTTGCGGTTTGCCGCTTCGCGCGGCATCTTCGGCTTCAATGCGTGCAATCTCGTCCACCGACAGGAAGGTGTAGTAACGCAGAAAACGGTATACATCGGCATCGTCGGTGTTCAACCAGAACTGGTAGAACGCGTAGGGCGAGGTCTCGCTCGCGTCCAGCCAAACGGCGCCCCCTTCGGTTTTGCCAAATTTGCTGCCGTCGGATTTGGTGACGAGTGGCAGCGTTAAACCATGCACGGTTTCATTGTTCAGGCGACGGGTGAGGTCGATGCCGCTGACGATGTTGCCCCATTGATCGTTACCGCCAATTTGCAGGCGACACTGATGTTCGCGGTTCAAATGGGCAAAGTCGAACGATTGCAGCAGCGAGTAGCTGAATTCGGTGAACGAAATGCCTTGGTCCGGGCGAGCCAGACGCTGTTTCACCGATTCGCGGTTGATCATCGCATTGACCGAAAAGTGTTTGCCGATGTCGCGGAAGAAGTCGATCACATTCACTTGGCCCGTCCAATCGGCGTTATTGACACACCGCAGTGGCTGGGTGAGATACGGCGTCATGGTGCGCGTGATCTGCTGGCGTAAATCGTCCACCCATTGCTGCACGGTCTGCGCTGAGTTGAGTGTGCGTTCGGTGGCTTTAAAGCTTGGATCGCCAATCATGCCCGTTGCGCCGCCAATCAGCGCAATGGCTTGGTGCCCCGCATCCTGAAAACGTTTGAGCATCAACAGCGGCACCAAGTGACCGATGTGCAGGCTGCCTGCGGTTGGATCAAAGCCGCAGTAGAGGGTTTGCGGTTCAGAGAATAGGGCGGTGAGTTCATCGAGCGATGTGCTTTGCGCGATCAGGCCGCGCGCGGTTAAATCATGAAATAGGGTTTGAGAATTCATACAGCCTCCAAGATGTCTTGCAGGCAGAGTAACGGATAGTGAGTCGTGTCGGCGATGTCCCTAAAGGGATAATCGCGGTGATTGTCTCAAGCGCGTGGTGAGTGGTTTGGCGCGCCAATCAGGTGATTTAAAAACAGCTGAAACAGTTCACTGAGCGAGGCGACATGGAGCTGCGCGTAGATGCGCTTGCGATGGTTTTTGACCGTGCCGTGTGTGATGCCCAGCTGCGTGGCGATCTCTTGCGAATCCAGCCCTTGTACCAGCAAGGCGGTAATTTGCTGCTCGCGTGGGCTCAGCAGTTGGGTGCCAAAGCTGGCCAGTGCGCGCTCCACCCAGCGGCGCATGTCGGGCGTGTGGTTGGTCTCGCTCTCCGGCGTGGTGTCATCGCTGTGGGCCAGCAGCAGCGCATTGGCGCTCCAATGTTGGCGGCAGAGCGGCGCCAGCGTGTGGAATCGGCTTTTAAGCGCTTGTCGGTCCTGCGCGGAAAAACGGCGTCCAGCAGCAAGGTGGCCAAGGTAGAGCAAGATCCAGCGCTCACTGTCGAGTTGCACTGCCAGGCTCATTTCATCCTGCCAGCCAGTTTGCGGATAAAACTGCTGCTGGTAATGGTGTTGCTGATAACTGTGCGGCGCACCGCTCATCTCGCTGAGATGAAACACGCCTTCTTGCTGCGTATCGGCCACCAAACGATAGAACGGATCGTGCTGATATGACTCGGTCAGGTAGCGTTGAAACAGCAGTTCGCGGTTATTCGGAATCGAATCGTAGAGATAAATCGGGTGTTTGTTGTGGCGATAGCCAAGCATCACCGCGCAGTCAAAATCGACAATCTCGCGCAGCAGTGCCACATAGCGCGACGTAAAGGCGGGCGTATTGAGTGCGATAATCGCATCACCTAAGGCGTGATATTCTAACAGACTGACTTGCATAACCCTAACCGAGAGAAAAGCACAGCCGGCAGTATGCCGATTCTGCTGAGTTTGGTCGAGCTTCCGTTGGCTTTACTGGCATGGAAGCTCAATTAAGTGGCGGCATTTCTAGTTGAGTTTGCTGCATTTCACTTAGGCCACCACCATTGTGCACATTGATGAAACCCTGTTTCACCAGCGCTTGCATGGCGATGGACGAGCGGTTGCCGCTGCGACAATAGACCACCATCGGCTGGTTTTTATCAATCGCGCGAAAGCCGGTGGCAACCTCGCTAAGAGGGATATTACGTGCCTGTTCGAGATGCCCACTGGCGAACTCTTCGGCAGTGCGCACATCGATCAGCAGCGCGCCGCTTTCTACCATTTCCCATGCAATTTCTGCGCGCTCAGAGGCAAAAAGTGGCCCGCAAGGTGCGAGAAGCAATAACGTTAGGCAAGCCGATTTCCAGTTAAGTTTTGACATGCTGTTCTCCAGTTCGCGTTGTCATCGCAACGAATAGATGAAGGTTCAAGGCTAACCAATAAACTCACTTTCGAGCTTTGTCAGCAGTTGTTGACTGAGCAAAGGGTGCGGTTTAGCGGCGACTGCTAACACAATATCCACCTTAGGTAGGGGTGGCATATCGGCCAATATTTGCACTCTATTACCAGCGCTGAGACGCCCCATGGCGCCAATCGCTAAACCCTGCTCGACCAAAGCGCGCTGCGCCGAGGCGGTATTGCAACAGGCCAAAAGATGAAAAGCGATACCGCGCTTGGTCAAGCCATCAATCGCTGCAGCGTGATATTTGCAGTCGGTTTGAAACAGCGCCAGCGTAAGCGGCATGTGCAGATCGACCTGATAGTGCGGCGATGCGATCCACACGCCCTGATCGGACGTAAGCCAATAGCCTTCCTCACTATCGGGCGCGCGGGTAAGAATCGCGCAGTCCAGCTCGCCCGTATCTAATTGGCGACGCAAATCGACACTGGGCAAGCTATAAATCTGTATCGAGCAGGTGGGTTGTAACTGTTGCAGCTTGGCCACTAACGTCGGTAGCACGGTTTGATTGTAATCTTCCGGGCAGCCGAGGCGCAGCGGTCGTTTATCCTGAAACTGCTGCAGTTGAGACAAGGATTCATCGTGCTGCGTCACCAGATTGCGCGCATGAGTAGTGAGGCGCACTCCGGCATCGCTAAGGACCAAATAGCGCCCCTCTTTGATAAACAGCGAAGCGCCAATCTCTTCCTCCAATTTGCGCATTTGCGCACTGAAAGCCGACTGTGTGCGACTGATCTGTTTTGCCGCCCGGGTAAAACTGCCCGTTTCGACAAAAGCAAGAAAACTGCGTAAAGCTTCAATGTCCATTGTTTGCCTCATCCATCGTAATTTTGAATAGGTTATATAAAAACTATCCGTTAGTCGCGCAGAAAAACTTGCCCTATTGTTTTGTTATATCAACCGAAAAAGGAATGACAATGAAGCTCTACATAGGAAATCAAAACTACTCTAGTTGGTCACTACGCGCATGGTTGGGGTTTACTCAAAACGGACTGGAGGTCGAAATTGAAAAGCTCAAGTTATTTACCCCTGAGTTTTACCAAACATTAAGTGGAGTTACGCCTACAGGTAAAGTGCCTGCTTTAGTAGATGGTGAGCGAGTGGTGTGGGATTCCTTGGCGATTTTGGAGTACCTAAACGAAGTGAAATTAGGCGGAAAAGCGTGGCCTAGCGATGTGCGAGAAAGAGCCAAAGCGCGCGCCATCGCTTGTGAAATGCATTCAGGGTTTAGCGCATTACGCAATGAGTTACCAATGAATTGCCGCGCGAGGCGTAAAGTGGCACTTTCTGAACAGGCACGTCTCGATGTCGCCCGTATTGATACGATTTGGAGTGAACAGATGACGCAGTACCCGCAGCAATGGCTGTTTGGCGCTTGGTCGATTGCCGATGCTATGTACGCTCCGGTGGTTTTGCGTTTTATCACTTACCAGATCCCGCTGTCAGAGCAAGCCGCGCTCTATCGAGACAAAGTACTGCAAAGCGCCGCGATGCAGCGTTGGTTGGTAGAAGCCGCTCAAGAGAGCGATATTGTTAGCGAAGACGAAGCGGGCGAAGAGGTCGCGATCTAACCGGTTCTCATCTTGTCGCTGAGATTGGTATACCTTAGCGACAAGGTTTCTCACCTTTATTATGATTTCTGTCAAAAAGTAACCAAAAACCCCTGAAGCCGGCATCGTATCGCTTATAGTTAATTTATCCGCGATCGTGGTCGTACGTTATCCATCCAAAGGGGCGAGTCAATGGTGGCACAATCTTTGCGAATCCGTCTTGTCCTGTATGAGCGTGTCTCAATGGCTGGAGGATCGTATGGATAAATGGGCTGTGCAACAAGGGCGTTCTTTAGCGCTGAGTTTGGTGGTCATGGTGATCTTGACCACATCATTGGTTATCGCCAGCTACGCTTTTCATACCTATCAACATCGCACTGAGATGCTTGAAGAGGAGATTCTGGGTCAAGCTCAGGAGAGTGCAGAGCGGCTAAGCCGTGCGATTACTCTCGATCTGCAAGCTGGTCATCTCGTTGATTACTTGCTCTTGGCACAAACAGAAATGAGTACCGCGAATCATAAAGCGCTGCTCGCCATCTTGCTGGAAGCTTCTCAGTTAGAATCCGCCTCTGAACCGCCTTTCTCTGCCGTCGGTCTGATTAAAATGCCAACGGGTGAAGTGCGTGAGTTTATACCTAGCCAAGATGATCACTTGCTTGCTTCTTCGCTATTTTTCCAGCAGCGAGACATTAGAAGCACAGAGGGTGCTTTGCTCGGTCATGTCAAAGTGTATGGCAGTGGTGAAGAACTACAGCAGGAAAAAAGAAACCTATTGCTGAACTCGTTACTTACGGCCCTTGGCTTGCTGCTGATGCAAACCGTACTCTCAGCCACCCTAATCCAATGGATTTTGACCCGACCGCTACAAAGAATAACCAATACCTTAGTGGAGCGAGATGCCGATGGCTTACCCACGGCAAAAGTTCACTCCTCTTCTTATACCGAACTTTCCGTATTGACCGACACCGTCAACGAGATGTTAGACGTGATTTGCAAAACGCGAGATAACCTGCGCGCGCAAACTGAACGGCTGGAAAACGTGATCGAAGGGACCGATGCTGGCACTTGGTATTGGAATATTCAAACGGGCAAGACGGAGTTCAACCCGCGCTGGGCAGAAATTATTGGTTATCAGTTGCATGAGTTAGAACCCGTTTCTATTCAAACTTGGTTTGCTCTCCTCCACCCCGAGGATGTCAAAAAATCAGAGGAAAAGCTGCAAGCGCATTTTGCTGGTGAGCAGGAATACTACCAGTGTGAGGTGCGGATGCGTCACCGTGACGGACACTGGGTATGGGTAATGGATAGGGGCAAAGTGGCGCTGTGGGATGAAAGTGGTAAGCCGCTAGAGATGTTTGGCACTCACATTGACATCAGTGAAGATAAAGCGCGAGAACAGCAGCTCGCACTCGCCGCGGATGTGTACAAATATGTTCACGAGGGAATTTTGATTGCCAATAGCCGCGGTTTGATCGTGGATGTCAATCGGGCGTTTAGCCAAATTACAGGTTATAGCCGAGAAGAGGTGATTGGTCAGTCGCCGAAAATGCTCAAATCCGGTATTCACGATCGAGCGTTTTATCACAGCATCTGGAGAACATTACATCTCGAAGGATGTTGGCGCGGAGAGATCTGGAACAAACGTAAAAACGGCGAAATCTATCCTGAATTACTGACCATTAGCCGGGTCAGCGATCCGGTCGAGGATGTTCGCTATGTCGCGCTGTTTTCTGATATTTCCGCACTCAAAGAGCACGAATACCAACTAGAAAAGATCGCCCATTATGACGCCTTAACCAAACTTCCTAACCGTCTTTTGCTGCAAGAGCGTCTAAATGCGTCGATGCTGAATGCGAAAAAATATGGCCGTGCCATTGCACTGCTGTTTATTGATTTAGATGGCTTTAAAGACGTGAACGACCAATATGGACACTCCGCGGGGGATGAAGTGCTGTGCATCATGGCACAGAGGATGAAAACCATTACTCGAGAAGAAGACACTTTAGCGCGCTTTGGTGGCGATGAGTTTATTGTGATTCTGTCGGATATTGATGATAAACATCGCACGACTCAGATCGTAGCCCGTTTACTCAGCTCTATCGCGAAGCCGCTGCATGTCTCAGAGTATGAAATGAGTTTGTCGGCCAGTATTGGCATCAGTCTCTATCCAGAAAATCGTGATATCAGCGCAGACACACTCATACAGCAAGCCGATCAAGCCATGTATCAAGCCAAACTGGCGGGGAAAAATGGCTACTACTTTTTTGCTCCTGCTTGTGACAATTTATAGAGATATACAGATCTTGAAGACAAGCAGATTATTCCCTAGAACTGTCACATTTGACGTTAAACAATCTGGAGTCTCAGGTTGACTATCGGCCTGTGGTCAATATACAAGACGAGCGTTTTTAAGTTTGTTTCTCCGATCCTAGAAAAAGGACGGAAAAAGCGAGGCAGTGGGTAAAAAAACAGAAGAAGCGTCTAATTATCACTTTTTATTATAAAGTTATGATTTTATTTAATTTTATTTTTTATAAAAGTGTAGGGTAACATCAAGGTCCCACTTCTAGCTGCGAGCTTTAAGATGTTAAAACGCATCATGTTACTCGGTTTTTGCTTTTTCCCTCTGATGACCCAAGCCGAACAGCAGGTTTACCCTATGGGGGGGATCTATTACGACACACTGTTTAAAGCCAATGTGATTGCCGGAATGAGCTACCGTTTGGATGCCGAAGCGCAAACGAGCCAACGCAGTGGCCTTTACGGGGATCTCTTGCTTGCATCTGACACTTATCTTATCTCTGCTGGGATAGGAGAATTTCAGCCAATTGGCAACTCGCGTTTGGGTCTTTCTCTAGGTCAAAAAGACCAGCATTTTCTCTACGGTGTCACGGCAGTCTATAGCGGTATGGGCTTGAGCATGAAGTTCGGCATTTATGATCGGAAAGAGCATGACGTCCAAGTTATGTTTGGCTTTGGTATCGCTATTTGAACGTTATCTAACAACAAGCCTTGTTACCGCGCACAGAATTAACTCAACATCCCCAAACTCTTAAGTTTGCGATAAATGGTGTTGCGGCTTATGCCAAGCAAACGCGAGGTTTTGCTGATGTTGCCTTGTGTCGCTTGGTAGGTTTTCAGCAAAGATTCATCGACGGTCGATTTAATGTCTTTGACTGCCGTTTCTACCTCATACGGAGGTTGCGGTTGGCCCAGTTTGCCAGCAAGGTGATTCGGCAGATGGCTGAGGGTCAGCACCGTTTCACCTTGTGCCATTAGCGCGGACACTTTAAGCAGGCTATCGAGTTCACGTAAATTGCCCGGCCAGTGGTAACCGAGCAACAGCGCCATCAGATGAGGACAAATTGATTGATCGCTCTCGGCATACCGACGGTGAATTTGCTCTATCAGAGTTTGTTTGTCGCTGCGCTGTTGCAAGCGCGGCAGCTCGATGACAAGGCCATTGAGGCGGTAGTAGAGATCTTGACGAAACTCGCCTTGCGCTACCAACTGCTCGAGATTTTTGTGCGTTGCAGCAATGATCTGTGTATCTACTTGCACACTTTGGTTTGAGCCGATCGGCAGAACAGTTTTATCTTGCAGTACCTGCAGCAATCGGCTTTGTGCCGCTAAAGGCAGATCGGCAATCTCATCTAAAAACAAAATCCCTTTGTCGGCTTGGCGCACTTTACCCAGATAGCCTTTGTTGCTCGCTCCAGTAAAAGCGCCTGCCTGATAGCCAAACAGCTCCGATTCAATCAGATCTTTCGGTAGCGCCCCGCAGTTAACCGCCACCAAAGGCCCGTTTTTGCGCGCGCTGTTTTTGTGCAGTGCTTTAACGAACTCATTTTTACCCACCCCAGTTTCTCCGAGGATCAGTAAACGGATGTCTTTGTCGATGACGCGATTCGCTTGTTGCCAGCAATGCTCGACTCTGCTGTCGCCAAAGTGAAGATCGTTTGAGGCGCAAATCGCGCGGCGGCGCTTTTTCTCGCCTAGGGTTTGGGTGGCGAACACCAGCGAATGCTGGGATGAACGCTGGTGTAAAATGTTCTCCAGCGGCTGGCCGATCACCTTGTCTCGCGCTAACAACTGCTTGGCTACTTGGTTGTGTGCCAAAATTGTTCCTGCTTCATCGGCGATGATCACGCCTTGCCAGCCGCTGTGCAGCAGGGAGGTTTCGCAGGCTAAGTCGACCCGAATATGACTATCTGGGATCTGGTTTAGCAGCTGATTTTCTACCTGCTGCACCATGTTTTGCACCAGCACCTGGGTAGAAAAATCATGTTTTTGCTCTTCGCTGGTGATGTCCAAAATACCGATCAATTGCCCATTGTGATCAAAGAGTGGGCTGGCTGAACAACTGATAAAGCGGTGATGTTGTATAAAATGTTGATCGCCTATCACCGAGATGGGTTTGGCTTCGATTAAGGCGGTGCCAATCGCGTTGGTGCCTTTGAGTTTTTCCTGCCAGCAGGCTCCAGAACTTAGGGCAATTTCGGTCAGTCTTTCGCGAAATTTCGGTTGTCCCCAACTGCCGATAATCACCCCTTCTGCATCAGTGAGAATCAAACGGCTGTCACTGTGCGCAAACAACTGGTTAAACAGGGGCAACGCATATTGGCTGACGCTGTCAATAAGCACACTGTTTTGCTGGCGACGATCTTTGAGCAGTGCAGCCGTTAAACGCACATCTTCTGGGCGTCGGCGCTGCTTTAGGCCGGCCTGTTCACTGCGATTCCACGAACTGGAAAGCCAATTGGGGTTAGTAACCTGTTGAAGTTGCATGACTGTACCATTTTGTCACAGTGAGAGTGTGCCATTTTGTAGCACTTGAACACTGGTGAACACACCATACTTCTGCTCAATCTGAACTCACCCAAGTTGTTATCGTTTGGTAATCATAGTTTTACATTTATTTAACAACAAGCTAATTGTTGTTGGCCTGTGACTTGCGTTGTTCAGTTGGACAACAGTGCGTTTCGACACTGTCAACACTGAACGAGAAACAAAAGGACGAGTTATGATCTATGCACAACCAGGTAGTGAAAATGCCATCGTTAGCTTCAAATCTCACTATGACAATTACATCGGTGGAGAGTGGGTGAAACCGGTCGGCGGTGACTATTTCGACAACATTTCTCCGGTCAACGGTCAGCCGTATTGCAAAGTCGCTCGCTCAGGAGAGGCGGACATCAATCTCGCGCTGGATGCCGCGCACAATGTCAGAGCGCAGTGGGCGAAAACCAGTGTCACGGAACGCTCCAATATCTTGTTGAAAATCGCCGATCGCATTGAAGCGCATCTGGAAGAGCTGGCGGTGGCTGAAACGTGGGAAAATGGAAAGCCTGTACGCGAAACATTAGCGGCAGATTTACCGCTGGTGGTTGACCACTTCCGCTATTTTGCTGGCTGTATCCGAGCGCAGGAAGGTAGTGCGGCGGAGCTTGATGCGAATACCGCGAGCTATCACTTCCCTGAACCGATTGGTGTGGTCGGACAGATCATTCCGTGGAACTTCCCGATGCTGATGGCGGCGTGGAAACTGGCACCCGCGCTGGCGGCAGGCTGTTGTGTGGTTCTGAAACCGGCAGAGCAGACACCAACGTCGATCTTAGTTCTGATGGAAAAAATCGGCGATTTGATCCCGGCGGGTGTTATCAATGTGGTCAACGGCTTCGGTACTGAAGCCGGTCAAGCGCTCGCGACCAGCAACCGCATTGCCAAATTGGCCTTTACTGGCTCAACGCAAGTGGGCAACCACATTTTGCGCTGTGCGGCTGATAACCTAATTCCATCTACGGTTGAGCTGGGCGGTAAGTCACCGAACATCTATTTCCCAGACGTGTTTGACCATGAAGATGAGTATCTGAACAAGTGTATTGAAGGCACTTTGCTGGCGTTTTTCAACCAAGGTGAAGTGTGTACCTGTCCGTCACGCGTGCTGGTGCATGAATCCATCTACGACAAGTTTATTGCCAAAGTGGCCGAGCGGGCGAAAACCATCAAGCAAGGCAACCCGCTGGATACCGATTGTCAAGTGGGCGCGCAAGCCTCGCAAGAGCAGTTTGACAAGATCCTCAGCTATCTTGAAATCGGTCGTCAGGAAGGCGCAAAAGTGATCTTCGGCGGTGAAATCGCCCAGCAAGAAAGTGCGTTGTCGCAAGGCTACTACATTCAGCCGACCTTACTGCAAGGCCACAACAAAATGCGCGTATTCCAAGAGGAGATCTTTGGCCCGGTGATTGCGGTGACCACTTTTAAAGATGAAGCAGAGGCCTTGGCGATCGCTAACGATACCGAATATGGTCTCGGCGCTGGAGTGTGGACGCGTGACCAGAACCTCGCTTATCGCATGGGACGTAATATCGAAGCGGGGCGGATCTGGATCAACTGCTATCACGCCTATCCTGCCCATGCAGCATTTGGCGGCTACAAGAAATCGGGCATTGGCCGTGAAACGCACAAAATGATGCTCAATCACTATCAAAACACTAAAAACTTGCTGATTAGCTACGACATCAACCCTCTGGGTTTCTTCTAAGTTCCCACCATCTTGCTACGTTTAAGCCCTGAAACTTCAGGGCTTTTTTCATGGCTTCACGAGATGCATCTCACCTATCTGGTGCAAGTTCTGCAACTTAAAGGCGCATTCGCACGCAAATAGTGCAAAAAATAAATTCATCAAATCAAAAGCTTAAGTTTCATTCACTGACCTTTGGCCAAAATGCCAGTTGGGTTTTTGGGAGCGAGTTCAAATTTCAGAATATCGTCTGGTTTTCTTATTTCTGCAACCGTTATGGAATAAGGGTTGCACAGCCTTGTGAATAAAAATGATAAATGGTGGATTATCTATGCATTTGACGTCGGAAGAACAACGCTGGCTGCCTTGGCTGGGGAAAACAGGCAAATTGGCGATGGGTAAAGCGTGCTTTATTAATCGCAACCGCACGCACGCTTTGGAGCAAACTTTTGAAAATATTGCCAATACACGGGTGCAAATTTTAACTACTTGGGCGAACAATCAATGGGCATTTTTGCAAGATGCCGCGCTCTACCTCTCCTCCAAAGCGCCCGATGAATATCACGAAACGCTGCAAAGGTTGCTCAAACGGGGCACGGATTTTTCCGAACTGTTTATTGTAGAGCCCAGTGGCACCATAGTGGAATCGACTTACTCTGGGCAAAAAACGCGTCAAGTCGCAGTCAAAGCGGCGCTAAAAAACGGCTTGCAACAACCGTTTCTGCACGGTCCGTATGTTGATAAAGTCACTCTGGCGATAGGCGCGTCAAGTTCCACTTTTCACGACCAAGTGACCCTGATGTTTTATCAACCGCTGCGCCAAGAGGGCAAGTTGCTTGGCTGTCTCTGCGGACGAGTGCCGAACGATGTTATTGGCGATTTAATTCAGCGCGAAGCCGGGCACATTTACAGCGAATCGGGCGATAACTACCTGTTTATGGTGCAGTCAAACTTTGACCCTGCGATAGCTCCTGGCGTAGCGCTCTCGCGCTCGCGCTTTGAGGATAACCGTTTTTCGCATGGGGAAAATTTGAAATCTGGTGTGCATACTAAGTGGGGCGTGGTCAAAGTACAGCATCATACCGAATTTGAGATTGTGTTTAATGATCCGAAAACGGGCAAGCTGCATCCCGGTGTGCGTGAAACCATCAAAAATGGCGCCAATTTGTATGTGCAGTACCCCGGCTACTCGGATTACCGGCACATCCCGGTGATTGGTAAAGGGGTGACTTTCTCCATGCCTGGTTCTGTGGATAGGTGGGGCATGATGTGTGAAGCGGATCTGGAAGAGGTGTATCGCCATCGCTCTGTGGCGCAAAAACTGAATCAGCAGTTTGCATTGAGCATTTTTGCCCCGATGCTGCTGCCATTTGCAGTCAGCTCTCTTTACCCGCTGAGCGAGTGGCAACTGCTGCTGTTTTCACTGTTGATGGGTGCTGTGGCGGTAACGCTGTTTTATTTTCTCACCGCGAAGCCACTGGCGAGACATCTTGCTAGCATGACGCAGGTGATGCAAGTTTTGGCTGAGGGGGATGGCAACTTGACTCGCCGTCTTGATGCCAGTCGTTTTAAAGCCGATGAAACGGGCGATCTTGGCCGTTGGACCAACAGTTTTATCGACAGTTTGCAGGGGATGGTCAAAGAGCTGGTGTTTGCCAGCAAAGAGGTGCAGAGCGTATCGCAGTCGATGTTTCGTCGCAGCCAGATCTTGCTGTCCAGTAGCGACTCGACCGCCACATCGCTCACCGACATGCTGACATTAGCGGGGATTCAAAGCCAAGAGATTGCGGGGGCCAACGATACGGCCATCGAGATGAATGGCTTGATGCGGGACGCGGTGCACGCCGCGCAGCAGGAATATCACAATGCTGCGCAAAGTGCCGAGCAGATCAAAACCATTGTCCAGTCCTCAGCGCAGACGGTGGAAGAAGTAAACCGCGAAATGCAAAAAATCGGCGGTATTGTCGATCTCATCACTGAGATCACTTCGCAAACCAACCTCTTAGCTCTGAATGCGGCGATCGAGGCTGCGCGCGCAGGTGAGCATGGGCGAGGGTTCTCGGTCGTTGCCGACGAGGTGCGCGTCTTAGCTAACAAAACCTCGCAGGCGGCCAATAATATCGGCGAGCTGATGAAGGCGCTACACAGCCAGTCGGAACTGGCGGTCAGCTACATGCAAGAAGGCATTGCCAATGTAGAAAGCAACACGCAGGTGGTCGACCAATCGGCGCAAAGTGAGCGCTTGCGAACCTCAGTTAGTGGCCTTTTTAAACGGATCCAAGAGATCGCTCGCAACAGTGAAGAACACCGCCAAACCGCCGACGCCACCTCACACACCGTGGCGGCGTTGCAAGAAGCTTCTGGCCAGTTAGCGCGTCGAACGGCGTTGATGCAAAACTCATTGCAACGTTTGGATCAATTGGTCGGTCGCTTTGATGTTGGCAAAGCGTCTTAACAAATGTCTTAAAAAAGGGGAGACACGCAGTGTGCCTCCCTTTCGTTAGTGCATTACTGCGTGGTTAGTAACTGAGTGGTTAGTAGGTGACCACTAGGTCTATACATATTGATTTTCTGAGCTATTAAACGAGAACATGCGGATTTCGTCTCGCGCTTGCCACCCCAATTTTAGGTAGAAATCCTGCGCCGAGAGGTTGTTACTCAGAACGAAAAGGTGGGTTTTGGCGATGCCTTGCTGCGCGAGGGCTTCGGTTGCGCTTTGCACCAAACGCTGACCAATATTTTGTCCGCGGTAGTGCAGATCGACGGCCAAATGTTGTAAGTAACCACGGCGGCCATCGGTGCCAACCAGCACGGCGCCAACTATGTCTTGCCCGCCAATCGGTTGTCCGTCAATCGCAACGAAGCTTAGCCCGGGGTTTTTGGCTAAATAGGCGGCGATGCTCGCACGGGAGTCGGCGTCTTTGAGCGATAAGTTTTCTGTTTGTCCCCACAGCGTCATCACTGAGTTGTAGTCTGAAATATCCATTTGACGAATTGTAATCACATCTTCTCCATTGCCTTCGGCAGCATGTGTTGTAGTGCAGCTTTCGTCGATATCATGCGGGCAATTCACTCATAAAGACAAGCTCCAAGCGCGTGGCCGTTCACACGTTTATTCCTGTGAATGACTCAACTGCGCCTCCCACTCTTTTGCCCATGCTCTGAGTGGATCAAGCGTTTCCATTAAGGTCAAGCCAAGTGACGTGAGTTGGTATCCTTGTGTTGTTGTTACCACCAACTGCGCTTCACTAAGCTGCTTTATGCGCGTGTTGAGTACGGAAGGCGACATGCCATCGCAGCGCTCCTGCAAGGCACGAAAACTGAGGGGTTCGCTTCTCAGTTCCCACAATATTCGCATGTTCCATTTTCGCCCTAGAAGGTCAAAAACCGCCATGATAGCGACGCCAGAGCTTGAACCTCTGACGGCTTGATTAGGTTTTGGTGTGGTCATTGTTGTTGTGCTTCTAAAAAAGTAGCGATAGTATTGCTACGAAATAAGTAGCATTTTATGCCAAATCAACCATCAAAAGCGAGGGAATTATGTACTTAGTTGACATGCAGTTTGTTGAAATGGAAAAAATCACCGCTCAATTGACCGAACAACATAAAGCGTACTTAGAACAAGAGTACAAAAACGGTAAATTGATGTTTGGTGGGCGAAAAGTACCCAGAACTGGCGGTATTCTGCTGTCTCGGCACACTTCACAAAAGGAGTTGCAACAAGTGCTAGACGCTGATCCGTTTATTCAAAGTGGCGCAGTGCAGTATACGATCACCGAATTTGCACCAGTGATGGCAAGCAGTCAGTATCAGGTCGTTTTCGCTGAATAAGAGCTCAAGAAAGATGGCTCCCACTGAGCCATCTTGTCCGTCCGCCGCTAGTTGGCGTTGGCTTGCAAGCTTAAGCCGCTAAAAGCGGAATAGCCGTTGAGCATGATGTGGTAGGTACCCGGTGTGGCGCTAGGGAATGTGCATGTTTCACTATTCCCATTGCGATACGGGCGACAATCCCAGTTTTGCAGTGTCGGCTCTGAGCCAAATTTGACGTACAGATCCGCATCGCCGCTCCCACCCCAGCTTGTGATCTGCAGATTCTCTGACTGCGTCAGTTCAAAGGTATAGCGAAGCTGAGTGCTGCGCGAACCAGCAAGGTTATTGACTGGCACGCCATTTTTCAGCACGTTGCCGGGTTGTGGGGTTGAGTCTGCATTGGCCATCTCAATCGCGTAGGCTAAGCCCAGCTTAGTAAATTTCTCCGCGTGCGCGCCTTCAGCATCGGAGTTTTGCAGCGTGTCCCGGCCCGTGTGAATATTGGGGTTTGAGTCATTGAACTTAGATTCAAATGGCATCGCGGCGGAAAAGCCCGCATTGTGCCATGAAGCGTGATCCGAACAGGCGTAGCCGCAGCGATCATAGCCGTAAGTGAGTGATGGTAAATATTCATCAATCAAGTTGGCAAGAAACTGCGTGAGGTTACTGTCGGTGTAATCGGTGATAAACACAATGTCTTGCGCAGATCCTTGATAATTGGTCATATCCAGCTGCAACGCTGAGACGACTTTCTTACCTTGCGCTTGATAACGGTTCGCGATGTCTTGTGAACCGCGCAGCCCAACCTCTTCGGCGGCATACGCCATAAAGGCGATAGAGCGTTTGGGCTGGAAGTTGTTTTGTGTCAGCACGCGGATCACCTCGGTCACGGAGGCGATACCGGAGGCGTCATCGTCCGCGCCCGGGGCAATGCTCTGCTCGTTGGTGCGTGAGCCGATGGTAGAGTCGAGATGACCACCGATGACGATCCACTCGTCCGGCTTTTCACTACCAGTAATGGTCAACACCACCGATTTTTGGTTGTAACCGCTGTGGGCAATTTGCTCAACATTCGCACCGGGTAGACCTGATGAGAGTGAGCGCCATTGACTCGCGATCCAGTCAGACGCTTGTGCGCCAGAGGTTGTGGTGTAAAAACGGTTGTTGAAACTGGCGAGTGAGCTGATGACGGTAGTGATTTGACTGGCATCGACTTGCGGTAACCATGCGTTGACGGTGGCCTGCTGGGAAATATCAGGAATAGCGAAACTGGCAAGGGTTTGCGGCATCACGCTTGCTGCCATGGCACTTTGTGCTGATGCGTGCACCATATATCCCCCACAGCGATGATGCTCTTCGTGCATGTCATGAGAGAGCGCCGCGAGCTGGCTGTTGTCGACTTGCCCGACCCAAACCTCGCTGCTGCTCGCTAGCGTATTGGGTAAAATGGGCATTGCCCCAGAGCGAGTAACGGTCTGCACTGCATCCGAGCCGATCGAAATCCAGATTTTCTCTTCCTCGGCGTATGCATGTGCAACGCTGCCTGCCAAGACCATAGCCAATAACGTTTTGTTGTATTTCATTATCTCCTCCTGAGATATTTATAAAATCAACAAAATTTAGAACAGAAATTCGTTTTATGTTAATTATTTGTTATTGCCATGCTTGTCATGATTTATTGGCAGAAAATTATCAATAACGGCGGGAATGAATAGCAGCGCTTGAACAGCTTAGGTGGAAAGATTTTCTGCTAAAGGCTCAGCAGAGAAGCGCTTTCTCTGCTGATAAGGTGCTGAATAAGCTAGGTTTTACGCTTTGGCCGCTTGTTGTGGTTTCGCTCTGCGACGCGTAGAAGAAGGATTTCCGTTATTTGGCTTGCCATTGCTTGGTCTGCCAGCGTTTGCTTTAGGCTTTCCTTGCTGATTGTTTGTGGCGGCTTTACCGTTTTGTTTCGCGCGCGGATTCCCTTTGTTTTCTTGGCCCGATTTCGGCTGGCTAAACTGACGTTTCGGCTTTTTCTGTCCGTTATCGGCAGAATTTGCTGGGCGACGCTCACCGCCTTCAGCGTTTGTTTGTGGTTTCTTTGGTTTTTTCGGCTTTTTCGCTTTGATTGGGCGAGTATCGAGTTTGGACTCTGGCACTTCGTTGCTCGGTTTGAAGCCTTCCAGCTCATGACGAGGCAACAGCTCTTGGATCAAACGCTCAATTGCGAACAGTTCAGGTGCTTCCAAGGCGCAGACCAGTGAGATGGCTTTGCCGGTTTCTCCAGCTCGGCCTGTACGGCCAATGCGGTGCACATAGTCTTCTGCCACTTTCGGCAGCTCAAAGTTAACCACTTGTGGCAACTGAGGAATGTCGATACCACGAGCGGCGATATCCGTCGCTACCAGCACACGAATGTCACCCGATTTAAAATCCGCCAGCGCTTTGGTTCGCGCACCTTGGCTCTTGTTACCGTGAATCGCTGCCGCTGAAATGTGGTTGTCATTGAGGAAAGCGGCAAGACGGTTTGCGCCGTGTTTGGTGCGGGTAAATACCAGCACTTGCTGCCAGTTACCGTCTTGGATCAGTTTCGCCAACATGGCTGGCTTTTTCTTCACATCGGATGGGTAAATGCACTGCTCAACGGTGCGAGCGGTCGAGTTTGCCGGGCTAACCGAGATCTCCACCGGATTGTTTACCAGCCCTTTGGCGAGCGCGCGGATCTCTTCTGAGAAGGTGGCCGAAAACAGCAAGTTCTGACGTTTTACCGGCAAAATCTGCAGAATTTTACGAATATCGCGGATAAAACCCATGTCGAGCATGCGGTCCGCTTCATCCAGTACCAACACTTCTAACTGATCAAACTTCACCGCGTTCTGCTGGTAAAGATCCATCAGACGCCCTGGAGTTGCGACCAACACGTCGGCGCCTTTACGCAGACGCAGCATTTGCGGGTTGATTTTTACCCCACCAAATACCACCGCACTGCTCAGTGGCAGGTGACGGCTGTACATAAACACGTTCTCTTGCACTTGCGCCGCGAGTTCACGCGTTGGCGTTAGGATCAAGGCGCGAACTTGGTTACTACGTACTCGCGGGCCATTGGACAATCTTTCAAGGATCGGCAGAGTAAAGCCTGCGGTTTTCCCCGTACCTGTCTGCGCGGCGGCCATCACGTCCTTGCCTTGTAAAATCGCAGGAATTGCCTGCATTTGAATTGGCGATGGCGTGTCGTAGCCTTTCTCCTGAATAGCTTTAAGGATTGGTGCAGACAGACCTAACGAGGTAAAACCCATATGTGATTCTCAATATAAATAGTAGGAAGCGTCGCCCATTTTTCAGGCGGCGAAAAGTGCGACATTCTGAGGCTTTTACCCGTCTACTTCAACCGATAATTGTCTCTTTTCAATTCAAGTGCAGAGTCGTGGCTTTTGTGAAGCACTTCTCGCTTTTGCTCATCAAGGCCTATTTCCTCTTTACCTCAACTTAACTTGGGGTTTTAGCCTGCATCTAGGGTTTAAAAAAACAAGGAGATGATGATGAGAAGCTATGTTGAACACGCCAACATGTCGGTGGTGGACGCACAAAAAACCATTCACTTTTTGACCAGTGCGATCCCCGAGTGGCGGATAAGGGGTCAAGGGAAAATAGATAACTGGTTTGGCCGACCGATTGAGTGGTTTCACGTTGGCGATGAACAGAGCTATATCGCGGTTAACAGTGGTGGTGAAGGGCAGGCGAGCAACTGGAAAGCACATTTCACGGGTGTAAAACACGTTGGCATCGTGGTGCCGGATGTCGACAAGGTGGTTGAGCGACTCGAGCAAGCAGGTTACGCAATTGATCACTGGGGCGGCGATCACCCGCATCGCAAGAGCGTCTATTTTCTCGAAGGGAATGGTTTTCAGTTTGAGTTTATCGAATATCTCAGCGCTGACACGCACTTACGCAATGATTACACGCAATAACGTTAGGCTGTCCATCTCACGGCGTAACTCTGCTCTGTGAATGAGCGCGCCAGCAGAAGGCTAGGTTACAAGGCAAGGAAAAAAGAGGCGAGTAATGAAAACCTACAATGTGTTCTATTCGGTCAAGCAAGGCGTAAGTAGTGAGCAGGTGAGTAAACTGACCGATGAATTTATCGCCCAGTTACGCACTCATGAGTTGATTGAATCGGCTGCGAGTTCTCGCATCGTCAACAGAGGCAATTTTCCAGAAATGCCTGACTTTCATTTGGCGGTGAGCTTTAAAGATCAAGCGCAGATGGATGCGTCATTTCACACCATTCGGCTATCTTTAATGACAACTTACCCGCATGCCGACTTGATGCGTTCAGTAGCGGATTTTAAAGTGACGTTTAGCGAGTCGCTGAGCGATTTACCCGTGGCTTAAAATGAGGATGTTATGCAAAAGCAAAACCCAATTGAACTGCAAGCGCTCGATCACCTTGTGCTGCGCGTGAGCGATTTGCCGCGCATGCTGCACTTTTACTGCGAGGTGTTGGGCTGCCAAGTGGAACGCGAATTGGCAGAATTTGGCTTAACGCAACTTCGTGCTGGCAGTGCCTTGATTGATCTGGTGACTATCGAGGGCAAACTTGGTCAACAAGGTGGCCGTGCGCCGGGCAAAGAAGGGCGCAATATGGAGCATTTCTGTTTGCAAATTACTCCGGCGGATGAAGAGCAACTGCTGAAGTACTTTGCTTCACATCAAGTGCCCGTGGACGAGTTTGTTGAACGTTACGGTGCACAAGGCTTTGGCCGCTCTGTGTATATTCGCGATCCAGAAGGCAATACGGTGGAGCTGAAACCGCAGGTGCGTTAAAACGTTGAAAACGAAAAGAGCAGCGTGTGGGCTGCTCTATGTTTCGCAAAGGCGGCACTTTAGTCAGCTTGGCTTGGTGCTCGCCACCATGGGTGGATAGGTTGTGGCGCACCGATCACATTTCTCTGGCCAATTTCCGGGCTGATCATGCTAACCCCTTTCTCTTGGCTAATCTGCCACGCTTGCTCCATCGGCTCGTACCAGTCATGCATTGACAGATCAAACGTGCTGTTGTGGATTGGCAGCATCACTTTGCCTTTGAGATCCAAATGCGCCTGCACGCTTTGCTCGGGGAACATGTGAATCTTCGACCAAAGCGAGTTGTAGGCTCCGGTTTCAATCATGGTGAGATCAAACGGACCATATTTTTCACCAATCGCTTTAAAACCGTCGAAGTAGCCAGAGTCGCCGCTAAAGTACAGGCTTTGTGAGCGGGAGCGGATCACCCAACTGCCCCACAAAGTAGAGTTGCCATCACCCAAACCACGTCCAGAAAAATGCTGGGTGGGGGTAAAAACATACTCTATGCCATTCACCACTTTGCTCTCCCACCAATTGAACTCGACGATTTTCTCTTTGGCGATCCCCCACTCTTGTAAAAGCACACCCACTTTGAGTGGAACGAGAAACAGCGCCACTTTGTCGGCAAGTTGTTTGACGGATGCTTTGTCGAGGTGATCGTAGTGATCATGGCTGATCAGGACCACATCGATCTCAGGCAAGCCCTCCAATGAAATCGGGGTAGGGTGAAAACGTTTTGGTCCGAAAAATTGCACTGGCGAGGCACGTTCACTGAATACTGGATCGGTCATGATCAACTGGTTATCCAGTTTAAGGATTAGGCTTGAATGGCCTAAGCGGTAGAAGACATCTTCGCGCTCTTCAATCAGTTGCGTTGCGGTGATGGCGTGCACAGGCAAAGCAAAGCTCGGGGTTGGATCGGCGCGTTTGGTGGTGAAATAGGCTTTAATGATTTCAAATAGATCAGAGCCCCCATCAAAGTTTGGGTCGCTGTTACGAAACGTTTTTGGGTAGGCCGCTTTTTCTGCCTCAGCAGTGGTACAGGCGGTGAAGAGAGAACTCATAGC
Organism: Vibrio cidicii; assembly: GCF_009665415.1. NCBI lineage: Bacteria > Pseudomonadati > Pseudomonadota > Gammaproteobacteria > Vibrionales > Vibrionaceae > Vibrio > Vibrio cidicii. The sequence continues at coordinate 311,835 of NZ_CP035922.1, forward strand.
GATGGCTCCTAACACGGTCAAAAAAGTGTTTTTTAAAAGTCGTTTGTGCATGGTGTTTTCATCATCCTTCTCACAGCCCAAGCGAGTAATTTAATGTAAACTAGTCGGTGTAGTTTACAAATTGCGAGTGAAAAGTAAACTACTTAGTGTAAAATAAACCGAGAATTTTAATCTTCAGGTTGCAACGCAATGATGGACAAGAAAAAAACACGTAGTGAAGAGAAACGTGATGCAATTATGTGCGCGGCGAAACAGGCGTTTCTCGAATTTGGCGTGCAAAACACCAGCATGGACAAGTTGGCCGCGCTAGCGGGAGTGTCGAAAAGAACCGTTTACAATCACTTTGCTTCAAAAGAAGCGCTGGTGATGGAGCTGTTGTCTGTGTTGTGGAAAAGCGCAATCAGTGAAGATGAGCTGGTGGCGCTCAATAAGCTGCCATTGCAGCAGCAACTGGTGATGTTATTGTGCCAAGAGATCAACGTAATTGCGCAGCCCGGCTATTTGGACATGGCGAAAGTGGCGTTAGGCCATTTTTTGTTTAAGCCAGAAGAGTGGCAAGCGCAAACCAAGGGGATGTCGAAGCAAGACACCGCGCTCTACACTTGGCTGGAAGAGCAACATAAAAAAGGGCGCTTGAAACTGGAGAATGTCGCACTGGCACGTACCCAGTTGCACAGTCTGATTAAAGGCAGCGCCTTTTGGCCACAGTTGATTGGTAGCGCAGAGCCACTGACCCAAGAGCAGGGCGAAACGTTGGCGCGGCAAACGGCAGAGCTGTTTCTAAGCCATTACGCTACTGCTCCAAGTCATCACTCTACCGATCCAAGTTATCATGCTACCGCTCAAAGCAACGTCTAATTCGCGTTGCCGATTTTCTGGCAGATCGCCTCTGCCAGTTGGTGGCTGGCGATATTACGCTCGATGACCGCATCTGGCACTCGGCCTTGTTCAATCACGCCAATCCAATCCTCGATCATGTTAGCAAAGCCTTTGCTGGCAAGCATCGGCGTCCAGTCGGCGAGGTTAAGCGTACTTTGTTGCCCTTGTTGCCACAGGGTACCTTGGACAAAAGAGTCAAATGCCACGGCGCGGTTTTGATAGCTCGCGCTGACTCGTTCGCAAGTGATGCCAAACTGGCGGTTCATTGAGGCGTGCAGCAGCGTTTCGCCACTTTGCCACTGCACATCGACTCTAGCGAGCTTACCATCGGCCATTTGATGGGTGAGGTAGACATCGCGCAAATCCGCTTTGGCGTTGAGATTAACGCTATCGAGTGGGTGAATGAAATCGTCAAAAAGGAAAGTGCGAACATCACCGGGTAAATTGAGGCGATGTTTTTCCCAACGTAGAGAGCGTAGCTCACCACTCTTGCCATGTGCTAATTCTGGTACATGCTGGTTAAACAGCGGGATATGGCGGCGATTGAATCCGACATATAAGGGCTGTTGCTGGCGAATAGCCAGCTCGTAGAGCGCTTCGACCTCTCTGGCATTATCAGCCAAGGGTTTATCGACAAATGTGGCGATGCCGTGTTGAAGGAAAAACGCGGCGATCTCGTAGTGAATCTGCGTGGCCGCGTGGATCATCACCGCATCCACCTTCATCTCCAGCAGTTGGCGATAATCCTGACACACTTCAGTCACGCGATACTGCTGTGCTAACTGCGCTAAGGTTTGCGCGTTGCGGGTGCAAAACACCAGTTCAATCCCAGCTCTTTGACAAATCACAGGTAGGTAAGCTTTCTGCGCGATGTCGCCCAGCCCAATGATGGCTATTTTCATCTTTTCCTCAGTGCTATTCAGCGATTGATGCTTCTATCGGTAAGGTGAGCAACGTAATGAATCGGTTGGCATTCGGTCAACTCTTCTCTACCAAGCTTGTGCAGCGAATCGCTTTGTTTATCGCTAAGGTTGAATTTGATAGCGCTCTGCCAAGCGTTTTTTCTCACGGTAGTCAGCCAGCAATTCGGCTTGTGAACGGTCTGCGTTTTGGTAAAACAGCGCACCTTGCTTTTTGAGTAAGGGATAGTTTGTTTGCAGCTCGGCAAGGACAAATTCAATTCTTTCTAGGGTGAGCGCGGTGCAGGATTGCCCATGCAAATCGTCCTCAATGTCGAGAACATGTGAGCGAAACGCATCAAGTTGAAACTGTGTTTGTAAATGCATTTCGTCGCCAAGGGCACGCTGCCAAGTGTCGATGATCTCGGCAAAATGTTGGCATACCAAGGTGTCGGCTTGCTGGTCTTTCAGCCATTGCAGTTTGTGGGTGTAGCTGCGTAGCCCCTCGCTTTTCACTTGGCGGTAAAGGGCCAGCGCTGCTGATTTCCCTATGCCTTGCTTAAGCAGCCAGCCAAAAAAGAAGCGCGTTTCAAAACGCTCGACAGCATGGAACAAAGGGTCGGCAAGGCCGTTACTGTTGAACTCGCTTCGCGGATCGAAACGGTACATATAGCCAAAATCAAACAGCCACAATTTACCTTGCTTATCAACCAGTAGGTTGCCACTGCATAGATCCCACTCCATCAAACCTTGCTCTTCACAGGCGTTGAGGGTAGCAAAAAGCTGGGCGAGCAGATTTTGGTTGAGAGACGTAATGTGCCCGCCCTCAATCCAAGGGGAGACAATGATGCCCAGACGATAGTCGGCGTAAAGCGTCGGCACTATGTGCGCAAAGCGTCTTGCTTGCTGAGCATCGTTTTTCAGTTGGGTAAAATCCGCTCTGCGCTGCACTTCATTAAGAAAGGAGTACTGACCATCAAGGTTGGCCACTTTGGCTTGGGAGCGGCGCTTTTTCAGGTTGTACTCCTGCCCATCAATGCGCAAACGAAAAATTTCTGCCGTGAGACCAGAGCGAATCACCTCGACCACATACGGGGAGTCGCTGGTGAGTGTGGCAAGCGTGTGCGGCGGTAGCGGGCAGTGCTGCGCTGAACCGACGATGAGGTTTTTTCCGCTGCTCTCGAATGTAAGTTGCTGCTGCTGTCTTAAGTTCATGCTCTCTCCTCATTGATGAATGACCAATTAAACGGCAAGTCTGGTTGAAAAATATCCTACCGAGCGCGGCGCATCAAGGTGGAGGGGGAATGTTGAGACGGGTAAATAAGGGCGTAGAAGGGTGAAAAATGAGAAAAACCAGCCCCAAAGCGGGGCTGGATAGGTTCAGTCGAGGGATTTTTTAAACCTGAAAGACGCGAGAATCAGGCCAAATAGGGTGAAACCAATCATCCATATGGTGTCGCGCCACAGGTCGAATAAATCCGCGCCGCGCAGCACAATGCCGCGGATCATGCGCATAAAGTGGGTAGCGGGCAGCACTTCAGCAATCCATTGCGCCGCGACGGGCATCCCCTCGTAGGGGAACATAAAGCCTGAGAGCAAAATCGAGGGCAACAGGATAAACACTGTCATCTGCATGGCTTGTAACTGGGTGGTGGCGATGGTGGAGATCACCAAACCGAGCGTCAAGCTGGCGGAAATAAACAGCAGTGTCCCGAGTAAGATCTGGCTGATCGCGCCATTAATAGGCACACCGAAAATAAAGTGACCCAAACCCAAAATAATGAACACCTGAATCAGGCCGACAAAAATATACGGCACAATTTTCGCCACCATCAGCTCAAATGAGCGCACAGGCGTGGTGATGAGCAGCTCCAAATTGCCTCGTTCGCGCTCACGCACAATCGCCGCGCTGGTGAACAAAATCATCGTCATGGTGAGGATCACGCCAAGCAAACCCGGCACAATATTGACCGCAGAGCGGCGACTCGGGTTGTAATAAAGCGCCACTTCAAAGGTTTTCTGCACTTTGGGCCTGAGCTCAAAATCAAAGTCGGTCAACGGCATATTTTGCAAACCAAGGATCGCCGAGCTGATCATGGTATCGGAGCCATCGACAATCCACTGCCCGAGCTCGCGCCCCTGCGCCATACGTTGTGTCAGATCGGGCGGCAAAATCAACGCCGCGCGTACAATACCGTCTTGAATCGCCTGCTCAGCTTGCTCTGCGGTGGCGTATTGCTGGGTAACGCTCACCACTTGTGTCACCCTGACCGATTGGGTCAAGAGGCGTCCTGCCGTACTTTCGCTTTGATCGACCACCGCCACGGGAATGTCGCGAATATCGGTGTTGATCGCATAACCAAAGAGCAGCAACTGGATGAGCGGGATCATCACCACCATGCCAAAGGTGATGCGATCACGCGATAACTGACGCAGCTCTTTAACCACAATCGCTTTCATGCGAAACAGCGCGTTCATTGGCGACCCTCCCCTGTGACCGAAACAAACACATCTTCCAAACTGGGTCGAGCCAGGTTCATTTCCGCTTGTTGCAGATGAGGAAATTGGCTTTTCAACCACGCAATTGGATCGGGTACGCTCTGGTCAATCAGCACCCGCAAACGAATACCGATCTGAGCGGCGGAGCGCACTTGTGGCAGTGGCAACAGGGCTTCTTTTAGGGCGCGTAACTGATTTGCTTTTACCTCAACAATCTTGACTCCCATTTGCGCCATCAGCTCTTCAGGCGCCCCATCAGCGCGGATCAGGCCCGCTTCCATAATCGCTAAACGGTGGCAGCGTTCGGCTTCGTCCATGTAGTGAGTGGTCACCAAAATGGTGGTGCCTTGATCGGAGAGATCGAACAACTGCTCCCAAAAATCGCGGCGATTTTCTGGGTCAACCGCCGAAGTCGGTTCATCCAAAAACAACAGCTCTGGTTTGTGCATGGTGGCCGCTGCCAGAGAAAGACGCTGCTTTTGTCCGCCGCTCATACCAGAAACCCGCTGTTTGCGGCGCTGATCCAGCCCATAGGTGGCGAGCTGCTCGTCCACGCGCTGCTTGAGCGCTTTACGATCCATACCGAAGATCTGCCCGATAAATTGCAGGTTCTCTTGCACGGTTAAGTCGTCGTACAGGGAGAACTTCTGCGTCATGTAGCCAATTTTAAGTCGCAGTTGTTCCGATTGACGCGGTATCTGCAATCCGAGCACATCCACCTTACCTTCGGTTGGGCTCAGTAGCCCGGTCAGTACGCGGATGGTGGTCGATTTACCACAGCCGTTTGGCCCGAGAAAACCGTAAATGCTGCCCTTGGGAACGTTAAGCGTGATGTTATCGATGGCGGTAAACTCGCCAAATTTCTTCACTACATTTTCGGCTTGAATCGCGTAATCGCCGCGGTTGATTTGATTCATGCTCAGTCTCCCAAATCGATCTGCGCGGGCACGCCGGAAGGGAGTGATTGGGCAGCCGCGTCGAGATCCACCTCGGCGAGATACATCAAACGTGAACGCTCCTCTTCTGTCAGAGCAAAGTAGGGGGTGAATGACGGCTCGTCAGATACCCAACGCACGTTGCCACTGAGTGGGTTGTCCACACCATCGACATGCACCGTGACCTGCTTACCGGGCACAAAATCGACGCGATATTTAGCGGGTACGTAGACGCGCGCATAAGGAATGCGGTTGGCCTGAATCACCGCGACCATGCCATTGACAGGAACGCGCTCACCCAAGTTATACGGAAGATTATCGAGAATGCCGTCACGGGTAGCGATGATGGTCAGCTCGGCCAATTTTTGCTCTTGCAGCGCGACATCGGCATCGGCAACCGCCAGTTGCGCTTTGGCTTGCTCAATGTCTTCCGGACGTGCACCCGAGGTCAATTTGCTGAACTCTTCGTTGGCCGAGTCGAGTTCAGCCCTAGCGGAATCACGCGCGGCGAGAGCGGTGTCTTTCTCGGATTGACTGATGAGTTTTTTCGCCACCAGTTCAGATTTGCGCTTGTAAGTTTTCTGCGCTTCGATCAACTGCGCTTCGGCTCGTGCCACCCGCGCTTGCGCCGCAGCGATGTCTTCAGGGCGCTCACCATTGGTCAGCTTGAGTAAAGAAGCCTGCGCTTTGGCTTTTTCGGCCAGCGCACGCGCTAGCATGGCTTGCTGATTTTTGCTGTCCAAACGGACCAGAACATCGCCTTGTGCTACTGCGCTGCCTTCTTTAACGGGCAACTCTCGAATGATTTCATTGGCGGTGGCGGTAAAGGTCACCCTATCGCGCTCAAGCGTGCCGAGTGCTTGGGGTTTGGAATCGCTGGTGCAAGCGGTCAGGGCGGTTAAAACCAGTGTTGCAAATAGCAGATGTCTCATTGTTTTGTCCTGGTTAATTCAGCAGTGATGATTTATTCACAGTGTAGCCTCGCCGAGTGAAAGAGCGGTAGCGGCATAATTCTGCAAATATTACGCAAGTGATGAATTTGCGTGACTAACACCTTGAGTATAGTAACTCACTGATTAAGCGTTATTTCTTGCACATGGAACGGGATCAAGATCGCGCGAAGTACTCTGTGCAAAGGCGAGGGTGGTGAGCAAACACTTTCTGGAACGTGGGTATTTGCTAAAAGGAAGTTGCATGAAAAGTGGCACAATTAGAGGCTTGTTTTGATTGAATTTAGACTCACCTCAAAGTAATTCTGCCCTTTAAAACGGATTGCCTTGCTATATTGCGTGGCAGGTATGGGTTGCAGAGAAAATGAAGGAATAACAATGATTAAACGCACATGCGTTTTGACGACCGCAATGTTGTTGGTGGGCTGTGGTGGCGGCGGTGGCAGCGCGACGCCAAGCGAGCAAGGTTCTGCTAATAATGGCAACTGCGGCAATATGCCAGACATGGCATGTACCTATCCCGTAGAAAAATTAACCACCAAAGTGACTTTTTCGCATAGTTCATCCTCTTTAGAGGACGTCTATACGCTGTATATCCGAATGGAGGGGAATAACGGACAGACGTCAACGCCAATTCAAATTCTCAATGATCACAAGTTTGAATTGGCTATCGGAGGTGTCTCTTTCCCGCTCGAAGCAGGTAACGGTGGAGAGGTGCTAACCGCTCATAACTTGCCGATAAACGGGCAGATTTATGAGCTGTACTGGTATAAAGGTGACGATTTGATCGAAAGAAACGCTGTGCAATCGCTGGCTGAGCCAGTCAAAGTTAATTTGTACACAGATGCTTCTGACAATGCGCAAATTGAGATCATCAATTGGCAGCCGGACAATTATCAATACCGTGTTGACCTGTTTAATTTGTCTTGCGGCAACCTGCTTGGGGAAAAACAAACCTATGTTCCCAAAGGAACGGGGTATTTTTCTCTTGAAGATCCGGTGACTTTTATCTCTTTTTCCGACAAATATGGCGTAAGTTATCAGCAAATGGTCGAAGATAACCAGAGTTGTGAATTTATGGTTAATGTTGAGGCTGAAAAGAATCTGACGCCAATCGATGCAGTGAATAAGTTGAGCTTTAGTAGCTACTCCCACACAACTGAAAGCAAAAAACTGTTCTAAGCGTGTTGGCTTAGCGCCGCTGACCCGACATTTCGCTCATTAACGTCCAGTGTATGCCACTGGACGTTATGTTTCTGGGGCTTAATCTCCCAGCGGCTGCCTCTCTTCACCGCCTCGGTGGGAATCTAACGCTACTTTCAAGCGACGCAATTTATCCCGTGAGCGGCGTTTGTTTTTTACCGCCAGGGCCATGGCGAGTACATCGATCAAAGCCAGCATTGCGTAGCGGGACGCGGAGGGTTTGTAAATAAAATCGGTCTCATGGTGCTGGATGGGCAGCAGCAAATCGGCTTTCTGCGCCAAAGGGGTGCGCGGCGGACAAATGACGATGACTTTTAGCCCATACTCGCGCGCCAGTTGCGCACTTTCCAGCAGATCTGGTGTGTAGCCAGACGCCGACAGCATCAGCATCACATCGCTGCGCTCTGCGGTTGCCGCGACCATGCGCGTTAGCAAACCATCGTGATAGGCCACCACGGCAAAACCGAGGCGAAATAACCGATGTTGCAGCTCTTGCGCGGCGATGGTTGAGCCGCCGCCCATGCCGACACTGATGATCTGCCGTGCGCTATTGAGCCACTCTACCGCTTGGTCGATCGCTTGTTCGTTTATTAAGCGACGGTTTTGTTCCAACGTCTGTTTGATCGATTGGTAAACCATCTGATAGCTGCTCGGCTCGGGAGATTCGAGAATAAATCGCTGGCCGATGGTTAAAGATTGGGCCAGTTTGATTTTCATCTCACGCACATTCTTACAGCCAATCGCCTTGGCAAAACGGGTCACGCTCGCGTCACTTACTTGTGCGCTTTGGGCAATTTCGCTAATGCTGGCATTGGCGGCGGCGCTGACCTCATCCATCACCCATTGGGCGACTTTTTTCTCCGCATCACGCAGAGTGCTGAAACGTTCGTTGATTTGCGAAAGGACGTCGACATCTAAGTTCACAAGAATATCCTGTACTGCGTTGGTGGGAGGAAACTAGAAACGGGTTTCTAGCCACTGCGTCACGTGATAATGCTCATCTCGCAGGGCCAGAGCGCGCCATTTATCGAACGTCAGGCATGGGTGTGAGGTGGAAAACACCAAAATGTCCCCCACATCCAGCGTGCAGTCAGCGGGAATTTCGACAAAGGTGTGCTGGTCCATAATCGCTACCGCTTGGCTGTGCTGTGGCAGCGCGAGCGGCTGGCCATCGCGAAATGCCAGTTGTAAAGTCGGCAGCCCTGCGTCGAAAGCCACGTCACGTTTGCCCATACCGACCAGAAGGCGCGTGGGCTCAGGGCGAGAAATCACGTGCGCCCAGATTTCCAGCGCAGAGATGAGATCGCCATTCAATTCACACGCTACGCCCTGATGCGGTTTGGCACGCGCCATCACTTGTTGCTGCGCCATTTGGTAAATTCCGGTGTCATGGGTAACGTAGCAGCCGGGGCGGATCACCGTCTCAATGCCGCCCAGTTCGGCGAAGGCTTTTGCTACCACGTCATACCACGCCGAGCCTGCGCCTGTGAGCAGGGGTTTCGCTGGCAGCAGCCTGGCGGTTTGCAACTGGCGCGTTAGCTCACAGGCGGTGTGGATGAATGTGCGGATCTCGCTTTCGGCATTGTCGCCGTGGATCACTCCTTCATAGACTTCAATGCCCGCCAGTTTCAGGTTCGGGTGCTTAGCAATGTGTGTTGCTAAGGCGTGCACTTGTCGAGGCGTGCGGCACCCGCAGCGACCGCCCGCCACGCCGTATTCGATCAAGACGTTGAGCGTCAGTTGCTGCGCTGCGAAAAACTCCGCCAACGCATCGACGTTGCGTGTTGAATCCACGCAGCAGTAAAACTCAATCGATTGTGCACTAAGCAGCTTGGCGATGATCGCCATATTGCCTTTGCCCACCAGTTGATTCGCCATGATGAGCCGTTTAGCTCCCGCCATAACCGCCACTTGCGCTTGCGCAGGGCTGGCCACGGTGATGCCCCAAGCGCCATGCTGCAGTTGTTGGCGAAACAGTTCCGGCGTCATCGAGGTTTTACCATGGGGAGCGAGTTTGACTTGATGACGATCGGCAAAGTCTTGCATCCAACGCAAGTTGTTTTCCAGCGCGCTGTGGTTTAACACGGCGGCTGGCAGGCTGATCTCGTCATGAGCAAGAGAAGGGAGATGAGTATGAAGTGCTTGCCCTTTTTCACCTTCGGCAGGGAAATTGTCTGCGTGCTTCTGATAGTTTTTATCAGATAAGTCCTTTATTTTTCTCATAATCTCCCACTCCTAACATGATTTAATTGATTGATAAGTAATACTTATTTTTGATAATGCTAAGCGCCGTGATAGAAACTATCAAACTTTGCTCGATGCTTTGCGGGAGACATCACTGATTCGAAATGGCCAAGCTTTAAGATCACTTCCTCTTATTTTGGCATGGACGCAAACCCGCATGCAGTTCGACACCCTCATCAAACAGGCCGAGATTTACGACGGCACAGGCGCGACGCCATTTATTGCCGACGTCGCGATAAAGCAAGATCGCATAGTTCAGCTTGGACAGCTCGCAAACGCGTCGGCGCAGCAAGTGATTGACGGGCAAGGTCTAGCACTAGCGCCCGGATTTATCGATGTGCACACTCATGACGACACCAACGTGATCCGTTTTCCGCACTGTTTGGCCAAAATTAGCCAAGGCGTCACCACTGTGATTGTGGGCAACTGCGGCATCAGCGCCAGCCCTGCGGTGCTGAGCGGAGAACCGCCGGATCCAATGAATCTGCTTGGTGAACAGAGCGATTTCGTTTATCCCACATTTGCTCACTATGCCGCGGCGGTCGAGCAGGCTAAACCGGCAGTGAATGTTGCGGCACTGGTTGGCCATACCACGCTGCGCAACAACCTGATGGACCACTTGCAGCGCCCAGCCACGCAAGCGGAAATCGAGCAGATGCGCGCGGCACTGGCAGAAGCGATGGAGCAGGGGGCGCTCGGGCTCAGCTCGGGTCTGGCGTACGCCAGTGCCAAGCAAGCCACCGCCGAAGAGGTGGTGCAACTGGCTAAGGTGTTGGCCGATTATCAAGGTGTTTACACCACGCATATGCGCAGCGAGTTTGCCGAGATCCTCACCGCGATGGACGAAGCGTTTGCGACGGGCAGACAAGCGCGGGTGCCTGTGGTGATTTCTCATTTGAAATGCGCGGGCGCAGGAAACTGGGGGCGCAGTGTGCAAGTACTGGAGCGGATGGAGAGCGCAGCAGCCCAGCAAGAGGTCAGTTGCGATTGCTACCCTTATTCGGCCAGCTCCTCAACCTTAGATTTAGCGCAAGTGAATGACGAAATTGATATTTTTATTACCTGGTCAAAAGGATTGTCACAGCAGGCGGGCAAAACCCTCAAGCAGATAGCCGCCGATTTACAGTTACCGCTGATGCAGGCCGCAAAAGCACTGCTGCCTGCGGGCGCGGTCTACCACTGCATGGCAGAGCAAGATGTTCAACGAGTGCTGAAATACCCGTTAACCATGGTGGGGTCCGATGGTTTGCCCAACGATCCGCATCCCCACCCGCGTTTGTGGGGCGCTTTTCCCCGAGTGCTTGGACACTACTGCCGCGAGGAGAAGCTTTTCTCCCTTGCCGAGGCGATTTTTAAGATGACCGGGATGTCGGCGCAGCGTTTCAAACTGGCGGATCGCGGCGTGATTCGGCTGGGCGCTTTTGCCGACTTGGTGCTGTTTAACCCGCGCACCATCAAAGATACCGCGACCTTTGCCAATCCAATTTCAGCCGCGCAAGGCATTGAAGCGGTGTTTGTCAACGGGCAGCTCTCTTATCAAGCTGGCGAAGTAGCGCCGACTCGAGCAGGTCGGTTTCTCTATCGAAGTCAATTTAAACCAGAAACCGTGTGAATCGCCGCTAGGCAGACAACGGGTTCTCTAACAGCAAAAGGACAATAACAATGACGATAAAACGATACGGCGTAGAAGGTGGCGTAGGAACGGGTGGACAGCATTTGCCCTTTGCCCGTGCCACCGAAGCAGGCGGCTTTTTGTATGTTTCGGGGCAAACCCCGATGAGAGAGGGTGAAGTTGTCGAAGGCGGGATCGTCGAGCAATCGCGTCTCGCGCTGCAAAACTGTGTCGATATTATGCACGAGGCCGGTTACACGCTGGAAGATGTGGTGCATGTGAAAGTGATCCTTACCGATGCGCGCTATTTTCAGTCGTTCAATAAAGTGTTTAGCGAATTTTTCGCCACTCATCCACCGGCGCGCATCTGTATGGTGTGTGATTTGGTAGTGGATGTAAAAGTGGAAGTGGACGTCACCTGCTACCGTGCGGATCGCGTATGAGCGTCAGCAAGCTTAAGGTTGCCTTTTTCGGTGAATGCATGATTGAACTGAGCGGCCAGCCGCTCAAACAAGGTTTTGGTGGCGACACGCTCAACAGCGCGCTCTATCTCGCTCGCCTGTGCCAAGATAGCCCGATAGCGGTTTATTACGCGACAGGGTTGGGAGACGATGACCTGTCGCAGCAACTGCTCGTGGCTTGGAAAGCTGAAGGCATTGACACCTCGCTGGTGACGCGCCATGCAGGGCGGCTGCCCGGACTGTACCTAGTGAGCAATGATGCCTCTGGTGAGCGCAGTTTCCACTATTGGCGTGATAGCGCCGCAGCGAAATTTTATCTTTCCGACGCGCAGCTAAGCCCGCTGGAGCGTGCATTGCAAGCAGGGGAACTCGATTGGCTTTACTTGAGTGGTATCAGCCTTGCGATTTTGCCTGACGCAGACAAAGCGCGGCTGATTGACAAGTTGCGCGATTTCTCGTTGGCGGGCGGCAAAGTGGCGTTTGATAACAATTTTCGTCCCCAGCTTTGGTCGGCGAAACAGGCGCGGCACTGGTATGGTGAGCTGCTGCCTTGGGTCTATCTCGCTTTCATCACGCAAGAAGATGACGAGCAAATATGGGGGCAAGAGCAGCCTTTGTATGAGCGATACCAACAGTGGAACTGCGCTGAGGTGGTTGTCAAACGTGGTGCGCAGCCCTGCCAGTTGCTTGTGCGTCAGCAGGGTGAAGTGCGATCGCTGAGTGTTGAGGCTGAAAAAGTCGCTCATGTAGTTGATACCTGCGCCGCGGGCGATGCATTCGCTGCTGGCTATCTGGCTGGGCGATGCTCTGGGAGTGGGCCACAAGCATCGGCTGAGCTTGCTCACCGTTTGGCCGCACTGGTTATTCAGCATTCAGGCGCAATCATTCCGGCCCAGAGTATGCGTCATCTACAGCTTGAGTCAGGCGGGGTTTAGGCGCTGCTCACGCAGAGTTCTATTTCTTATCTAAGGAGGCAGCATGGCGGCCAACCGTGAACTTAATCTAATGCCCTATCCGCAGCAAGTGCAGCTCCTTTCTGGACGAATTGCTATCGATGCCAACTTCAGCATGCTGCTTAAAGGTTATCGATGCAAAACGGTGATGAAAAAGCTCAAAGGTACATTGGAGCGCCTCTATCGGCAAACGGGCGTGCCGATGTTGCACTGGCAAGCCTCGTCGCAGCAAAGCGCGACGTTAGTGGTGGATATCGCTAGTGCGCCGCCAAGCGACGTGCCGAATTTGGGTTGGGACGAGTCTTATCATTTGCACGCAACAGAGGGGCAAGTGGTGATCCGCGCGCCGCAGCCAGTGGGGGCCTTGCATGCGCTGGAAACCTTCTTGCAATTGATTGAAAGCGATGCTCAGGGCTACTACCTCCCAGCGCTGTCTATCACGGATGCGCCGAGATTTGGCTGGCGAGGCGTTTCCTATGACACGGCCCGTCGCTACATTGATCTGCCCGTTATTTTGCGCCAACTCGATGCGATGGCTGCCGCCAAACTCAACGTATTCCACTGGCACTTTTGGGACGATCAAGGCATTCGCATTCAGTTCGAAAGCTACCCCAAACTGTGGCAGCAAAGTGCTGATGGTGATGTATACAGCAAAGCCGAGGTGTCGCAGGTGATCGAATATGCTCGCGCGCTGGGGATACGGGTGATACCGGAGATCTCCTTGCCCGGCCACGCCTCTGCGGTGGCGCATGCCTATCCGCATCTGATGTCTGGCCCCAGCGGGCAAACCTACCCACAGCAACGTGGATGGGGCGTGTTTGCGCCGCTGATGGACCCAACCAATCCCGAGCTGTTGAGCTTTCTGGCGAGCATTTTTCACGAAGTGGTGGCGCTTTTCCCCGACCGGTATGTGCATATTGGTGGAGACGAACCCGACTACCAACAGTGGCGCGATAATCCACGCATTCAGCGTTTTATCCAAGAGCATCAGCTTGATGGTGAACGCGGTTTGCAGTCCTACCTCAATACCCAAGTCGAGAGCATGCTGGCGGCGCATGGACGTAACATCATCGGCTGGGACGAAGTGTGGCACCAAGATCTGCCGACGTCGGTGGTCATCCAAAGCTGGCAAGGGCACGACAGCATTGGCCGCGCCGCTAAGCAGGGCTATCAAGGGATTTTATCCACCGGCTACTATCTTGATCAGCCGCAGCCCACCAGTTACCACTATCGCAACGATCCCATGCCGCAAGGTTTAGCCGTGGATGATCAGTTGACGGCAAACGACAAGTTTGTCTGTTACACCTGGCATAAGCCGCGGCCTAAAGGAGAGGCGCTAAGTGGCAATCTGATCATCATTGAAAGTGTGCAAGGGCAGGTACGCGCTTTTAGCGATTACCATGGCCGATCTCGTCAGGCTGTCACCGTGTTGGAATACCTTCCCGGCGTACGTTTTCGCGGTCATCTCGACACCTTCATGTCCTACACGGAATTCCACTACCAGTTTGCTGGCGAGCAGCTTGCTAACGGCAGTTATCAACGGATTGGTAATGTGCGTTATCCCGTTACTGGCGTGTTAAGTGCCAGCAGCGATTGGCCGCAAAACACACTGCCAGAGGCAAAGGGCGGCTACCCTGCTGAACTTAGTGAAAACGAGCGAGCGTTGATCCTCGGCGGTGAAATCACCATTTGGGGAGAGCTGGTCGACTCGATGACGATCGAAGCGCGTTTGTGGCCGCGCAGTTTCGCTATCGCAGAACGTTTTTGGTCGAGTGTTGAGCAGCGCGATGCGCAGAGCATGTATCGCCGTATGCAGGGTATCGATACTTGGTCGCAGCTTTCACTCGGTTTACGCCATCAGGCCGACGCGCAACTGGGCTTAATGCGGCTGGCGATGGGCTTTGACAGTACGCCGCTGGCGGTGCTCGCCCTGTACACAGAGCCCGGACAATACTACGCAAGGCATTGGCAAAAGTGGCAGGCAACGCCGACTTGTGGCGAACGTTACAATCAATATGAGCGGCTTAACCGTTTTGTTGATGCCTTGGCGGTAGAAAGCCTCGCCGTCTATCAGATGGAACAACTGCTTCGCGACGTGGATTTCGGCCAGAGAGCAGAGTGCCAAGTGATTCTCGCCTCATTAACCAGCCATTACCAGACGGCGAAATGGGCCGCCACGCAGTCGCTTGAACTGCTAGCACGAAGCGCCTCTGGGGCGCAAAGTGTACCACTGGCACAAGCGACCACTGAGGTGGCTGATTTGGCCTTGTTCTTATTGGAGAAATTGTCCGAGAGCGCCACAATAAGCGCAGAGCAATACCACGCTTACCAAGCCGTGTTAAACGAAAAAGCTGTGCTATTTGATGAGGCGATTGTGGCGCTTGTCAGGCCGACGGAGCAACTGCTTCACAAATTTGCGCACTGATTAGCGAAAGCCGTTGCCGCCTACGCCGACAGGCGGCAAGGTAGAGAGATAACGAGAAGCGATGGAAGCATAAATCCTAATGACGACAGGCAATTTACATTTTTATCTTGGCACTTATACCGATCAACCCAGCATCAGCGAAGGCGTCGCACAACTGGAATTAAATAGCGAAACGGGTGAGTTGATCCCGTTCAATGAGTTGGCGGTGTTAGCCAATCCCTCTTATCTCACCCAAACTGCACGCGGTTTATACACGTTCAGTGAAGTGGCGCAGGCACAAGCACCGCAACTGGTATGGCTTGGCTGTCACGATACGGCGCAAATTGAGATCGCAGGCGATTACCCGTGTCATCTCGATATTGACCGTGAGCAACGGTTTTGCGCGGTGGCCAATTACGGCTCTGGCAACACTTCAATCTTCAAGTTGGATGAAACTGGCAAGCCGATTGGCAAACTGACAGAACTGTTTGTTGATGGCTGTGGGCCAAATCAGGCGAGACAAACCGCGCCGCATGCTCATCAGGCTACCTTCTTGCGCCACAGTCCGTATTTGCTGGTGGTCGATCTGGGCGCGGATCGTCTCAATATTTTTGCTATCGATAGACAAAATGAGACCTTCAGCCTGCATCAATCTCTCTCATTGCCACCGGGCTGCGGTCCGCGTCATCTGATGTTAACGCAAGAGGAAGATCGCCTTTACCTAGTTGCAGAGCTTTTTGAAACCTTGATGGTGATTGAGCGCCGCGGCGAACAGTGGCATCTCTGCTCGCAGCAACCATTGCTCCCGGGTGAAAGCAACGGCGAAGCCGCCTCGGCGATTCGCTTGTCCCCAGATGAGCGGTTTCTTTATGTCTCGTGTCGCAGGCAGAATAAAATTGCCATTTTTGCACTCAGCCACACCCAGCCTGAATGGATTGGCGCTGTTGATACTGGCGGCCAGTTTCCGCGTGATTTTGTGCTGTCGCGTGACGGTAAATGGTTGCTGGTTGCCAATCAGCACTCGCATAATGTGGTCAGTTTTCGCCGCGACAGGCAAACCGGCTTACTGAGCCCAAGTGGGTTTAGTTGCCAAGTAGGTAGCCCGGTCTGTTTACTGGAACATCAAGGGGCGTGTTAACGCCTCTTGGCTGGAAAGCCTGATGATAACTTGAGATACTTCTGCGCTTGGTTTGAAGTTAAAGAGAAAATAAGCATGACAATTCATCGCATTAACCCCGGCAATCGCTGGTCAGATATTACCGTTTTTAATGGCATCGCCCATTTTGTTGAAGTGGCGGACAGTGATACTTCGGCAGATATGAAAGGCCAAGTGGAACAGATTTTGTCTCAGGCAGAAGTGCAGTTGGCGAAGATTGGTAGCGACCGCTCTCGCGTTCTTTCGGTGACCATCTACGTGACCGATTTCGCCCATTTCGATGCATTAAACCAAGTGTGGGACAGTTGGTTCCCGCAAGGTTGTGCGCCGAGCCGCGCGTGTGTCAAAGCTGAACTGGCTGATCCGAACTATTTGGTTGAGATGGCGTTTGTCGCCGCTGCGGGTGCAGAGTTTCAATAGCCGTAGACAGTATGTAGACGTAATAAAGCACAAAGGGGCAGTTCGCCCCTTTGTTGTTCGTGTTTGTTGCTAATGTTGCTCACTGAGCTGCGCCAATACGTCAGTCAGCGAAGGGCAGATGTGGTGGCCAAAGCCTTTCACTTCGGCGCAAGGTTCAACCAAATCGGGGATTTGGTAGGTGATCATCTGCGCTGCCACCGCCGCGCGTACGCCGTTGTTGGAATCTTCAAAAGCCAAACAGCGCTCTGGTGCGATCTTGAGTCTGCTGGCGGCGAGTAAGTAGATTTCTGGGTCGGGTTTGCCGTGGCTTACTTCGCACCCGGTGGTGATGCTGTCGAAGTAGTGATCCAGCCCGGCGAGCTTGAGTTTGACTGACGCGACCTCTTTTTGCGTCGAGGTGGCCACCGCCGTTGGGATTTGCTGAGCTTTTAGCCACTGTAACAGCTCGATCACGCCAGCTTTGACCGGAATAGCCTCATGAAATACCACTTGGTTGTAACGCTGGCGCCACTCGGCGTGTAGGCGGTCGAGGTCATCCCCATACGCTTTGCGCAGCACCGCTTCAATGCCTGCGGCATTACGGCCAATCACCGAGAGGTAAGTCTCTTTGTAAAAAGGTAGGTTTTGCGCATGACAGGCTTGTTCGAAAACCTGCATACAGACACGTTCGGTGTCGAGTAGAAGTCCATCCATATCGAAGATGGCGGCAGCAAAATTCATAGTTACAGCTTGTTTTTGTCTCAATAGGTTGGCGCCATTCTGACATAAAGCGGTGCAATTGGGGAAGGGATATGGTCGCGAGTGCGGTTTTTCAGTTATCATGTGCGGCGCGAAATCGATAACAAGTTGATTGAAACTGATAACAACGTCATTGGGGAGCAAGAATGGAAATCAAAACAGTTGCCTTTATTGGATTGGGAGTCATGGGCTACCCAATGGCAGGCTATTTGAGCAAAGCGGGTTACCAAACCCGGGTTTACAACCGTACATTTGCCAAAGCAGAAAAATGGGCCCAGCAGCATCAAGGCCAAGCGTTTGAAACCCCTGGTGAGGCCGCGCTTGGTTGTGATGTTGTGTTTGTTTGTGTCGGCAATGATGACGATGTACGCAGCGTGGTATACGGTGAAAATGGCGTACTGGCTGGGCTAAAAGCGGGCGCGACCTTGGTTGACCACACCACGACCTCCGCTGAGCTGGCGATTGAGCTGGCCGCCGCATGTCAAAAAATGGCGGTGAATTTCATTGATGCGCCTGTTTCTGGTGGCCAAGCTGGCGCTGAAAATGGCGTGCTAACCATCATGTGTGGTGGTGATGCCGACGTGTTTGCTAATGTCTCGCCAGTGATGGATGTCTACGCCAAACAGATCACTTTGCTGGGTGAAAATGGCCAAGGACAACGTTGCAAAATGGTGAACCAGATTTGTATCGCTGGCGTGCTGCAAGGGCTGAGTGAAGCGCTGCTACTGGCACAAAAATCGGGCTTAGATATTGAGCAGGTTGTCAACACGCTAAAACACGGCGCGGCTGGTTCTTGGCAGATGGAAAATCGCGCCCAGACCATGGCACAAGGCAAGTTTGATTTTGGCTTCGCCATCGATTGGATGCGCAAAGATCTCGGTTTCTGTCTGCAAGAAGCGGAACGCGTTGGTTTAACGCTGCCACTGACTGAGCAAGTCGACGCTCAGTACGCCAAGCTGCAGCAGCAGGGGTTAGGACGAATGGATACCTCAGTGTTGATCAAAGCGGTAGCAAAAGAGTAAAAATAATCATCAGCCGAAAACCTTGATTTTCGGCTGAGTTTCTTATTGGCAGGTGTGTTTGTGTAGGCCATAAATGGCATGATCCAGCACCCTATCTTGCACCTTCTCATTGCGAGTGATGATGCCTTCGAGCGTCATACCAAGGCGCTCCGCCACCGCCCTGCTGGCCAGGTTCTCTTTCGCTGCTTGCAATTGCACTTTCTCTAAACCTAGCGTGTCAAACGCATGCTTAATCAGCGTCTGCGCCGCACGGGTGACGATGCCTTTGCCTTTATACGATTCAGCCAGCCAATAGCCGATACAAGTGCGGCCAAGCTCTGGATTGATTTCATGCAGGCCAATATTGCCGACCAGATCGCCATGGTAAAAAATTGCGCAGGTAAGTGATTTGCCATCAGCGTAATCGTGCAGCGAACGGTGTACAAACAGACGGAAATCTTGCTCAGAGGTACAAAATTCAGGCCAAGCAAGCCATTGGGAGAGATAAGTTTTCTGCTCTGCCACTAGCTCTTTATACAAAGGCGCAAGGGATTCTTGCACCAAAGCCAGCTCAATTTCGTTGTCGACATTTATAGTAAACATAGCCATTCCCCAAAATAGGTTTGTGTCTAGAGTGAATTAATTATTTAATTAATCAATTTCTTAAGTTGAATTGTTTTATTCATCTTTTAGGGTATCAGACTCTATTTCATTCAATTAATCTACTGTGTTGTCCCAATTCTCGTGAAATAGAGTGGAAAGTACCATAGACACAGAAAAGTTTTTGATAACGCGCTCATTGGTGGTTGTCTGGCTACGCATTTTTGAGTGACATGATCAGTTTCGGAATCGCATCTAGCGTCACAATGTGGTCGACCGCACCCAATTTGACCGCTTCTTTGGGCATGCCGTACACCACACAACTGCTCTCATCTTGCGCTATGGTGAGCGCGCCTGCCTCGTGCATCTCTTTCATTCCCTGCGCGCCATCGTCGCCCATGCCGGTCATGATGATGCCCGTCGCATTGGCTCCGGCCGCATTGGCCACCGAGCGAAACAGCACATTTACCGAAGGTCGGTGACGACTGACGAGAGGACCATCCTTGAGTTCCACCCGATACTGAGCGCCACTGCGTCTAAGCAGCATGTGTTTGCCGCCATTGGCAATCAGCACCAACCCCGGCAACACGCGATCATTATTTTCCGCTTCTTTCACGTTCACTCTGCACAATTGATTGAGCCTTTGAGCAAAAGAGGCGGTGAACTGTTCTGGCATATGTTGCACGACAACGATGCCCGGCGCACTGGGTTCAAGCTGTTTCAGCACCACCTCTAATGCTTGTGTGCCCCCCGTTGACGTGCCGATGGCGATGACGCGATCGGTGGTCTCTGCCATCGGTTTGGCTTTGCTGCTTGACAGGATAACGTCTGCGCTCAGTTTTGGCGCACTCTTTAGTGGTGTAAGGGGCTGTGGAGAGTGTGGCTTTGCCGAACTTGATTGGCTTTGAAGCTTGTTAACGTTAGCGGCGGCGGCTCCTTTGATGGCTTGAATCATGGCGATTTTGCTTTCTTGCAAGAAGGATTTTAAACCCGCTTTCGGCTTGGTGATAATATCGATCGCGCCAGCTGCCATCGCCTCCATGGTCACTTGTGCGCCAATGCCGGTTAACGTTGAGCAAATCACCACCGCCGTTGGCCTTTCTGCCATCAGTTTTTTAAGGAACGTAATGCCATCCATACGAGGCATTTCGATATCGAGAATGACCACATCGGGCCATTGCTGCTGCATTTTTTTCATGGCGAAAATCGGGTCAGAGGCAGAGCCAATCACGTCAATATTTGACTCACCATGCAGTTGTTCAGTTAACACTTGCCTCACCACGGCTGAGTCATCGACGATTAATACTTTAATGGCCATAGGTTGTTCCTTTTTACTGCCAGCATTATTGATTACCAGAACTGAATTGGGCGTGATTTTTGTTGTGATTGCTGTAATAGGAAGGCTCTTTCTTGCTTGGCGAGCGTGTCCTGATTTTGATGACCAACGCGTTTAACATAGACGCTGAAATCGTCGTCTGAAACAAAATGAACGACTCGGGCATGTGCTCCGCCTAAACTGAACGCGATTAAGGGGATTCCCTCCTGTTTAAGAAATTCGACCACAAACTGGCTATTGAGCTGCCCAATGGTAAATGGCAGGATCTCTTTACCTTTGCTATCGAGCAAGTTACAGCCGCCAAATGCCTTGGCTTGCAGATGTCTACGCTCTGCGCCTTTCTTTAGCATGGCGTTGATCAGCAGCTCCATGGCGTGAATGCCATATCGACCTGCGTCAGAAAAAAGCAGTGGTTCCCTTTTTTGGAATGTTGTATTCGCCAACAAAAAATGGTTCATCCCCATCACATGATGGACAGGATCCCACAGGCACGTTGCCACGCAAGAACCCAAAATGGTAGAAAATACCGGTTTTTGATGGCAAGCGTGATACTCCCCGGGTCCGAGCGTGATACGAGTTCTGCCTTGATGGATTGATGAACGCATAGCGCTATTCACTTTGTTTGCGATAAATCGATGAGCGAACTAATTTGGCTTTGTGCTCTAAACCATTCAGTGATTCGGAATGACCAATAAAAAGCAGCCCATTTGGTTTCAACTGCTGTAAGAGTTTTTGGATCACCTTCTGTTTGGTATCGCGGTTGAAATAGATCATCACATTGCGCAAGAAGATCGCATCAAATAGCCCTAAGTTGGGTAAAGGTTCGATGAGGTTAACTTGATGAAAGGTGCAACGTGAGCGCAAAAAGCGTTCAACCAGAAAGTAGCCTTCTTGCTGCCGAATGCCCTTAAGGCAGTATTGGCGTAGATAGTAGTCACTCATCGAACCTCGGCGAGAGAGCGGATAAACCGCTTTTTGACAGTGGTCGAGCATACGCTGACTGACATCGGAGCCAACCACTTCCCACGCTCTATGTGGCAATGCTTCTGCCAGCGTCATGGCCAGCGTATACACCTCTTCACCCGATGAACAGGCCGCGCTCCAAATGCGAAATGTCCCGCTGGGTCGAGACTCTTTGAGGTGTTGCCGCAAAAACTCAAAGTGATTCGGTTCGCGGAAAAAGTAGGTTTCGTTGGTGGTGAGAAGATCCACCATCACTTGCATTTCGCCAGGATATTGCTGGGTGTTGCGTATTAACTGATAATACTGTTCGAAGGTCTTCAGATGATAGTGGCGTAGCCTTTTGGCTAAACGTCCGGAAACGAGCACTTTCTTTTCGTCGGCCATCGATATTCCTGCAGTGCGGAAGATCAACTCTCTGAAGCAGCCGAACTCCTCGTCCGTAATGGGACGAAAACTTTCTAACACCGTGGCACTTTGAGTTTCAGGCTGCATCACGTTCATTACGCATGTACCACTTCTGGTAAGTGTTCTAGTGCGGATTGATGTTGTGATATCTCTTCTAATGTGAGCACGCGGTTGATGTTGAGTAGGGTAATAAAGTCCTCATCGTATCTCGCCATATGATGGATGTACTCGTTGGCAATGTCCGTCCCAAACTCAGGGGGAGATTGCAGTTGCTGATCAGCAATATCGAGAATTTCACGTACATTATCGACCATCATTCCCACTAGATTATGCTCTTCATTGTGTTCGGTTTCGACGAAAACGATACAACTGCGTTTACTCAGCTTGGCAGGTGTGCCAAGCAAGCGAAACGGTAAGTCAACCACGGGGACGACATTCCCCCTTAGGTTGATGACACCGCGAATTTCTTGTGAGGTCATCGGAACTCGCGTCATATCGGTGAGTTCGATGATCTCTTTTACATCAAGAATCGAAATGGCCATCACTTGGTGGGCAACGGAAAACGTCAGATATTGACGGCTGTGGCCGTCAATATCACGAACGTCTTTTCCTTGAGCAATCAGTTGCTTCATAGCATCTCCTAAAATCGTTCAAAATCCCTTTCATCGAAACCTGTTGCGGTAGCATAGCTCAGTGAAGGTTGTGGTTTCGGTGTTGGGGATGGCGCCGATTTTTTTACCGATGGGGCTGCTTTTGGTGGTGGGGCAACATTGTCGTTTGCCATGTTCAATCGGAAAAATGCGACCGCTTGTTGCAGCGCTTCGGCCTGTGCACTCAGTTCTTCCGCCGTTGCGGCGAGCTCTTCTGAGGACGCGGCACTTTGCTGCGTCGTTTGATCTAACTGCGACATAGCGCTGTTAATTTGTGCCACGCCACTGGATTGCTCATCAGAAGCTGCAGCAATTTCTTGTACTAAATCAGCCGTTTTACTGATGCTGGGCACTATTTCTTCCAGCAGTTTACCCGCTTCTTCGGCAATTGAGACGCTGTTGGTCGCTAATTGGTTGATTTCTTGGGCTGTCACTCGGCTGTTTTCAGCCAGTTTTCGTACTTCGGCAGCCACGACGGTAAACCCTTTGCCATGTTCACCCGCTCTTGCGGCCTCTATTGCAGCATTGAGGGAGAGCAGATTCGTTTTGTAAGCGATATCTTCGATCAGGCTAATTTTGCTGGCGATCTCTTTCATTGCTTGTACAGTACGGCCTACGGCTTTTCCGCCTTTTTCTGCTTCGCCAGACGCTTTGGTGGCCATGCTATCCGTCACTCGAGCGTTCTCGGCATTTTGTTGGACAGAGGCGTTGAGCTCCTCGACCGAAGCGGTGGTCTCTTCAACGCTGGCTGCCTGTTCCGTTGCGCCTTGGCTTAAAGTTTGTGCGGTGGCGTTGACCTGCTGCGAGGCGCTGACGAGGGCGTCGGCATTGCCCCGAACTTGTTCAATTATGCCGCTCAGTCGAGTGACCATCTCTTGCATCGCCCCATAAACACCAGTTGCCTGACCTTGATGTTCGAAGCGAATGTTCAGGTCCCCATCGGCAATTTGGCGAGCAATGGTCTCCATATCTCTCGGCTCACCCCCCAATGGTTTTTTAATGATACGGACCAACAACCACGACAAGATGATACTGACCACAACTGCTCCCATAGACACCCATATTACCGTTGTTACGGTATTCACGTTGTCCTGTTTGACTTGTGGCCCGAGAGTGTCTTGATCTTTTTGCACCGAGAGTGTGACCGCCTCACTGGCCGTCGAAACGATTTTTTCAAGGCGATCAAGGTCATCGGTGATCTTTTTATGCAAACTATTGGCGATTTGGTTCATGTCCGATAGGGCTTGAGCGTAAATTGCCTTTGCCGCCATGAAGTTTTCCAGCAGACGTCTGCGTTCAGGGTTTTCTAAATTGGCATCGAGACTTTTTTCTCTTTCCACCATAGCGATATTGAGCTCATTGAATGCGCGATCGGCATCGGCTTGATCGTAAGAGAGCAAATATTTCGTGACATAAAGCCGTGCTAAAAGTAGAGATTCTTGGGTTTCACTGGCAAAGAAGGTTGCTTCAGGATCCGAGTCTTGATGCGCAGAGTCCATGATGCTAGCCATGGACTTGACCATGATGCCTCCCTGAGGTTCCAACTGCTGCTTCATGATGGCATCACGCTGTTCCATGAGCTTGGTGATTTGGGAAAACGTCTCGTCGTACTGTGTAATCGAGCTTAAGATGAGTTTAATGTTCTCAGCACGCTCTGGTTTTTGTATGCTTCCATCTGCGCGTTTAACGAGCTCCATCAACTGAGAGAAATAGTCCCGATACAGACGTAACGAGTCCTGATTTTGGTTGATGATGTAATCCTTAGCATAGACTCGTGTCAGCAGCATGTGGATTTCCACTTGGCTGGCGAGGTTAGAGTCCCTAGCCAGTTCTCGGTAGCTGTCAAAGCCAGAAGCCGCCTTTGACTGACCGAAATAAGCAGTGATTGATACGGCGATCAACATCGCCATGACTAACGCGTAGCCCAAACTGATTTGAGCGCTTAATTTTAAACGACTAAACATGACGCCATCCCCTTGCCAATAAGTTATTCTGAGTTCGATGAAGTTGTCATTGAGCGTTCAGAGAACGCCGTTGAATGCTGGGTTGCTATGGTTTCCCAATGCTGTGCAGCAATATCCCCCACATATGAGAGAAGGTGCTTGATATCTAATAGAATAAAAAACAGTTCATTAGTGCGAGCCATCGCTTTGATAAACTGTGTATCGACGGATTCGCCAAAGGCTGGGGGCGGATGAATGCCCCCTTGCTCTATCTCAACGATTTCGTCAACACTGTCGACCAACATTCCAATGGGGAGAGAGTGTTGCTCGCCTGCTATTTGCACAAGAATAATGCAACTGCGTCCGTCTAACGCGCGTTGCCCTTTGCCTAGTCTGGCGGAGAGATCAACCACCGGTACCGCTTGGCCACGTAGATTGATAACTCCACGGATGAAGTTGGGCATCATCGGTATTGCGGTCATCGATCCAAACTCAATAATTTCACTGACTTCAAGGATGCCGATAGCAAAAAGCTCGTTGGCTACTTTAAAAGTCAGGTACTGTTCGATGTGTTCGTCGCTAGAGTTCTGCTTTTCGTCCTGTTCAACACCGAAGCCTGTGATCAGTTCCACCATGTTTGAACCTCCTAATACGCGTGAGAACTCATAGGGAGTTTGGAACGTTTGGGATGTGAGCTCTCGCCTTGTTTAATCGCAAGTGAAATCAGCCCTTGAATATCCAAGATTAAAGCGATGTTGCCATTGCCTAACACCGTTGCTCCACTGATCCCTTTCAGCCCTTGAAAGACTTTTCCTAATGGCTTAATCACGGTTTGCAGTTCGCCGAAAAGCTGATCAACCACCAGCCCAGCCCGGCTGCGTCCAAAACGAACCACCACCAAGTTTTCACGATCAGTACGCTCTTCATCCACGACATCAAAGAAATCTCTCAGGCGCAGGCAAGGCATCATATCGCCGCGCAGATTGATGTGATGACGCTGGTTGTCTGAGGACCATTGTGCCGAGTCCAGCTCCACGCACTCTTCTACCATGCTAAGCGGGATCACATAGCGTTCAGAGCCGACGCCGACCATAAATCCGTCAATGATGGCTAAGGTCAGAGGAAGGTGAATGGTGACTAGGGTTCCTTTGCCCTTTTCACTGTCGACCTCCACGTTGCCTCGTAGGGCATCAATGTTACGTTTCACTACATCCATGCCGACACCTCGGCCGGATAGGTTACTGGCTTGTTCTTTGGTGCTTAAACCTGGTTCGAAAATCAGTCGGGTGAGTTCACGACGGCTTAATGTCTGATCGGCTTTGATGAGCCCGTTGACTTCAGCTTTTCTGCGTATTTTTTCCAGATCCAGCCCTGCGCCGTCATCGGCAATTTGGATCACAATGTGACCAGAGTCGTGCAGCGCATTGAGTCGCAGCGTTCCTGTGCTGGGCTTGCCATTGGCACGTCGTTCGGCGGGTGATTCAATGCCGTGGTCGAGGGCATTGCGAACAAGGTGTGTGAGTGGATCAGCAATTTTTTCGACCACGCTTTTATCCAGTTCGGCTTCTCCTCCCGTGATGACCAGCTCAATCTCTTTACCTAACTCTTGGCTGACATCGCGGACCACACGGCGAAAGCGTGAGAAGGTATCGCCAATCGGTACCATCCTTAGTTGCAGCGCGTGGTCGCGAATTTCTTCAACTAACGCCTCAACGTTGGTGACCACTTCTTGTGCGTCTTGCATCTGATACTTGTCGACCATCAGACGTACCGCGGCGTTTGAGATGACTAACTCGCCAACTAGGTTAATCAAATGCCCCAAGCGATTCGCATCGACGCGTATCGATTGGTTCTCTTTATTCGCTTTTTCTCGGTTGGTTTGCTGCTTGTGTAGTGCTTTCTCGAGAACGGGTTCCGAAACGATTTGGTGTTTAACCAATATTTCACCCAATGGCTGTCCTGCCTCTTGTGGATCGGCTGATTGAACTGGCGAGTTCTGTTCCGTCAGAGCCAATGCGAGTTCTTGCTCAGTGATTGCGCCGATGTTAATCAACATTTCACCAAGGCGTTGTACATTCTCTTCAGGAAGGTTATCGAGTAAGTCTAAATAACTCGCTTGTAAACTATTGGGAGGCACAATGCGGACATCACAATCTTCTCTGACAAATTCAAACACTTCCTCAATGTCAGTTTTGCTTGCTTCACTGATTAGCGAGATGCGAAATGAAAGATAGCAACTTTCTGCATCCATCAACTCAGCCGTTGGTAAATCTTGCGTGAGTGTAACGATATCAGTGATATGTCCAAGACGTGGGAGATAGCGAATAAAAGAGAGTGGGTCTAGGCCATTGCGAAGGGCATCAGGTTTGAAATCCAGTGCAATCACCCAAAAATCGCGACTGTTTTCTCGCTCCATTTGCGTTTCTAGGGGGTTATGCGCTTCGCTTGCGATGGGGGTTGGCGTTGATGATACTTGCAATAGCTGTGCTATCAGTTCCCTTCCGGCTTGTTCAAGTTCAGTGGGCATCTCATGTTCCATACCTTCTGTAACTGTACCGACTAAGCGCTCTGTATGGTCTTTGCATTCTAATAGCAGAGCGATGAAAGCACTGTCGATGCTTCTCACCCCTTTCCTCACCAGATCCATTTGCGTTTCTACCGGGTGAGTAAAATCGACAATGCAATCAAAGCCAAAGATGCCAGCAGCCCCTTTAATGGTGTGCATGGCTCTAAACACTTGGTTGATAGGTTCTTCATCATTGGGTGATTGCTCCATGGCAAGCAGTGCGTCTTCCATCTGTTCGAGCAGCTCTGCCGACTCTTGGACAAAAATAAACTTCGCATCATCGGACATGGTTATTTTTCTCCTGCTGGCAACAAAATAGGGTCACCGAGAGCGGCAACAAGATTGAGTGTTTCGAGTACATCAATCACGGCGGTGCTGTGCTTAGTTAACTGCACCTTTTTTTCCAGTCGAACAGATTCATTTCGAAGCATCAGCAGAAGCTGAACGCCAGCCGTATCAATCTCTTTGATGGCTTCAAGATCAACATCGAGCGAGTCGAACTGGCACAATGCCTCGAAGAGGGCTTGTTTCATTTCGGCGGCACTGTAAATGGTTAACTCGTCTTGTATGCTAACCTGCGCGTGACCTTGCTCGGCTTTTATTGCAATCGTCATTGGGCTTCCTTTCCTTGTATCCCTACTCAAAGGGAAACAGCGCGATAGAGCGCTAAGGTAGAACAAGTTTGGCAACCGCATCCAACATTTTGGGGGGTTGAAACGGCTTCACAATCCACGCTTTGGCTCCGGCAGTTCGGCCTTCAGACATCTTGTCTTGACCTGCTTCGGTAGTCAGCATGATAACGGGCGTGAACTTGTAGCGAGGGTGCTGTTTGATCTCTTTGAGAAACGCAATGCCATCCATAACAGGCATGTTGACATCGCTGATGATCAAATGAATTTTATCCCCAGTCATTTTGCTTAAAGCATCTTTGCCATTGCTTGCTTCAATGACATCGTAGCCAGCACCACGTAACGCAATGCCAACGACTTGACGGATCGAGGTTGAATCGTCAACAACCAGTATTGTTTTAGCCATAGTGTCGTCTCTTCAATCAATTGAAATTCTGCAAGCTCTCTCGCTTGCGCGCTCTGTTTCTCGCCCTGAATTGGAGCTAGAAAAAACTCACCGAGCCACTTTCTGCTGATGCGCTTACATGGCGAGCTTTAGGATCGTGCTGCTGGTGTTCTTCCACCGTGGTGTAACTCGATTTCATTTTGGCTAGTAGCTGATCAATATCTTTCTTACTCAGCGGCGTCTCTTGATCGAGCACCTTGCTACTGAGCTCATCCATACTTTTGCTTATTTGGCTTAAGATTTGGCTCACTCGGTCTTGGAACTGTAACTCGATCAGCACTTGCTCAATTTGTTGTTGAATCTCTTGTTGAGTGACCAGCAGTTGCGCGGCTTCATCGTGCAGCGATTGCGTATAAGCGCCCAAGTTCTCAATCACGTCTTGGATGTGATGCTCGCTTTCTTCAAGGGTTTTATCTTCTTGATCTTTTGTTGACGATGCTGAAGCCAATATCGAGCTCATCACACCTTTTACTTCATTGATTTTCTTGGCAATTTGATCGCCCGTTGTGCCTGATTGGGCTGAGAGATCGCGCACCTCTTGTGCCACGACTGCAAAGCCCCGTCCTGCTTCACCTGCTCTGGCTGCTTCTATCGCCGCGTTGAGGGCAAGCATATTGGTTTGGTTGGCAATATTGGCGACGGCAAGTGCCATTTGGTCGAGGTCGTTAGTGAAGTTTTCCAGCGAGCCTATCTGGGTGAATAGCTGGTCGGTGACGTCGTCATACGCTTTTAGCTGCGAAAAGATGGTGGTTAATTTGTCTCTATCCTGTTCAATATTGTGATGGCTTTGAGGACCGTTAATCGCACTGGATTCACCTTGGGTTTGAACCATCAGAGCGACCAGATTGGAAAAGCGGTTCGACAACTCATTAATGGCATTTTCCGATATATCTTTACAACTGGTGATGTGTCGCTGCCAAATGGGGATCACCTTATGCCAGATATGATGTTCTTGCTCGGTAAGCTCGTGCTGTTTATGGGATTGTGACTGCTCGGACGCGATTTGCTTCTTAACACTGCCGATTTCCCTGTCCATCTCGTTGGCGGCAATGTGAATCAGAGCCACAAAGCCCGTGCTACAAATCAGCCAAAGCACGACAAAGTAGAGTGCAAAGTCTGGAAATACAAAGAAAGCTACCGCCAGTCCGACGGAAAAAAGGAACAACAGCCAAGAGTAGGTTTTCAAATTCACAATCATTAGCGTAGGCAATCCGGTAATTTGATTTTCCTCTTTAGACTAGATAGCAATCAGGCGAGGCAGCGTGATTTAGATCGGAAAATTCAACTTTAAGCAATCTGTAGCACATTTAATTGGTTTTATATTGTTGAGGGCATATCGCAGATTAAGTGATGTGTTTTGTGAATAAACTTGATTATCTTTTTGAAAATTAAGGGTTTATATTGAAGGAAATTGTGCTGAGGTGATTGTGACGTGTAAGAAAGTGAGGTGACGGGGGTTACGCTAGTTCAAGCGTAATGCGTACAAAAAGCTCATCTTGGTACTGCACTGCATAGCCGTAGGTATTGTTGGCGTAGATTGCGCCAAGGAACAATGAACGCTGGCTCATCGGGCCGCGAAATAGCATCGAAATGGGTTTGATCAAGGTGTTTTGGCTATCAAAATGATCGTTCAGATTTTGCGTCAACACACACAGTAGGCAACCATTTTCATCATGAGAAAGGTCAACATCTTCAGCGCGTGACAGCAAAACAGTGGTCCCGAGTTTTTTCTCGATCTCATTGATCAGCAAGAGGTAACTGTCCAGATGCGGTTGCGCAGGTGGCGTTTCAGCACCGACACACTTTTCCAGCAGTTTTTCTAAGTTGCCTTGTTCGCCTTTGGCTTGCTGGGTTAGGGTTTTGAGCGGCTTTTTAATCAGTTTGTAGCGATTGCTTTTCAGCTTAGGCTTGAGCCATTTTTGCAGTAAATCGTTACTGTCTTTAACTGATAGAGGCTGTTCGGCGGTAGCAAGGCGACGGAATTCAAGATGCAACAAAGCGTGAACCGCAAGCTCACTGAGAAGTTGATTTGCATCTGCAGCCTGTCTGGCTTGCTTAATACCTTGCATCACATCGAAATTATCTAATAAGGGAATGGTGCCGAGAGAGGGACTCGAACCCTCACACCATAGGCGCTAGCACCTCATGCTAGTGTGTCTACCAATTTCACCATCTCGGCATAGGATGTTGAAGCATCGCTTCAATATTGATGTGGTTCATTTCAAACCGAAGCGAATTGTATATCCAAAATTTTCGTTAGGCGAGTGTTTATTGAAGAGAAATTGATGATTTTGGTTTGTTTGCACATTTGTTGCGCAAAGAGCGGTAAAATTCAGCATTAACCATATTTTTGTTATTGTTATGAGGATGGTGGAAGAGCGTTTTGTCTGTTTTATAAACGCTTGAACGTTTGCGTGAATAAATGTGATGAATGTCTCATTAATCTCCCTATACTAGCGACCCGTTTAAACGGGATTCAGGGTAGCGAGGTTCGCTGCTCTTACCCATACAAGCCGTCACACGGAATTAGGCTCACGCCTGAGTGAATGACCCCAAGGACCGGACCAGCTTCTTATCAAAGCTTGTATAAGGTAACAAAGATGTCGAACTATATGTTCTCTGTGATTCACTCCTCTTGGTGTCACACTTCACCATTTCATGCAGCTCCCTCTTTTGCTGATTTCGTCAGCGTTCCACTCTTTTTCAAACGCTAAGCAGGTCATTTCACATGAGTATTCTATTTGGTCTTCTGGGTGTGTTGGCCCTTCTTGGCTGCGCGGTTTTGTTGTCTGAAAGTCGCCGTTCGATTAACTGGCGTACGGTGTTTCGAGCTTTACTGCTGCAAGTCGGTTTTGCTGCGCTGGTGCTGTATTTTCCTTGGGGACAAGTTGCGCTGGCGTCACTGAGTGGTGCGGTGTCCGGTTTGCTGGGCTTTGCCGATGAAGGTATCGCCTTTCTATTTGGTGATTTAGCGTCTTCAGGCTTTATTTTTGCCGTGCGTGTGTTACCTATCATCATCTTTTTCAGCGCTCTGATTTCGGCACTTTACTATCTTGGTATTATGCAGAAGGTGATTCAGTTTCTCGGTGGCGGTATTCAAAAATTTCTTGGTACCAGCAAAGCCGAGTCTTTGGTTGCGACCGGTAACATCTTCCTCTCACAGGGTGAGTCGCCTTTATTGATCCGTCCTTTCTTGCCGAAAATGACCCGTTCGGAGTTGTTTGCAGTAATGGTCGGTGGCATGGCATCGGTGGCGGGCAGTGTGCTTGGCGGCTATGCGGGCTTGGGTGTTGAACTTAAATATCTGATTGCGGCCAGCTTCATGGCGGCGCCCGGAAGCTTGTTGATGGCGAAAATCATCATTCCTGAGCGTGCAACGCCGTGCGATTACAATGACATTGCGCTGGACAAATCGGATCAAAGCAATGTGATTGATGCGCTAGCTAGCGGCGCGATGGGCGGGATGAAAGTCGCGGTTGCAGTCGGCACCATGTTGATTGCGTTTGTCAGCGTGATCGCGATGGTCAACACTGGGCTGGAAAATCTGGGTGAACTGCTTGGCTTTAGCGGCATCACATTGCAAGCGATCTTTGGTTATCTCTTCTCTCCTTTAGCATGGCTGATTGGTGTACCTGCGCATGAAGTGTTGGCGGCGGGCTCTTACATCGGGCAGAAAATCGTAATGAATGAGTTTGTTGCCTTCATCGATTTTGTTGAGCACAAAGCGCTCTTGTCTGAACACAGCCAAGTGATTGTCACCTTTGCTCTGTGTGGCTTTGCCAATATCGGTTCTATCGCCATCCAGTTGGGATCAATTGGCGTAATGGCGCCAGAGCGTCGTGGCGATGTGGCAAACATGGGCTTGAAAGCCGTTGCGGCGGGCACGTTGGCGAACTTGATGAGCGCGTGTTTGGCGGGCATTTTTATCGCCTTGTAAGAGGGCGATAACAGCATGCTTTCGTTGGCGAGGGTATGATAAACAAAAAAGCCTGAGTGATCGTCGCTCAGGCTTTTCTTTTCTCTTAGCGCTTAAAACGCTTTTGGCGCAAAGCCTGTCATCACATCCAGACGCAGTTCTTTACCAATCTTGGTCATTGGATGGACGATGACCAAGCCTTTGACGCGTTTTTTCAGTTTACCAATGTCTGCTTGCTCTTCTTTGGTAATTTCACGCGAGAAAGGCATGTCGAGCAAACTCTTACGTTCTTTATTTAGCTCGTAATTTTGCTTGTGCTTGAGTTGGGACAGTGACTTAGACAGTTCATCCACTTCATTGGTGAATTTGGTGATCATTTCCTGATCACCGCGAGTACGTGCGGTTTCAAGTTTACGCTGACAAGTGTCTAAACGGTTGTGCAGCTTCTGGATGTCGTTTTTTATGCTCATGAACACTGGGCTCTGGTAGAAATGGTCGGGAAGTATAGCATAGCTAAGCGTAGCACTTTACTATACTGCCCGACATTTTATCATTCGCTGATTAACTCGTTGCCGCTGGTTGCGCCAGAAAAATAGGCGTCGATGTTGTTTAGCGTCACCGAGGCGATATTATTGAGTGCCTCGTGCGTTAAAAAGGCCTGATGGCCAGTGAACAACACGTTGTGGCAAGCGGAAAGGCGGCGGAAAACATCGTCGACAATCACATCGTTGGATTTGTCTTGGAAAAAGAGATCTTTCTCGTTGTCATACACATCCAAACCGAGCGCGCCAATTTGTCCCTGTTTAAGCGCTTCAATGGCGGCAAGCGAATCGAGCAGTTCGCCGCGGCTGGTGTTGATGATCATGACGCCGCGTTTCATTTTGGCAAACGAGGTTTCGTTGAGCAGATGGTAGTTCTCTTTGCTCATTGGGCAGTGCAGGCTGATGATGTCTGACTTGGCATACAACTCATCCAAGGAAACGTATTGTGCACCCAGCTCCAGCGCGAGAGGGTTGGGATACGGATCGTAGCAGAGAATATCCATTCCCAAGCCTTTGAAAATACGCATTGCGGCTACTCCAATTTTGCCCGAGCCAATCACGCCGACAGTTTTGCCGTAGAAGTTGAAACCCACTAAGCCATCAAGCGAGAAGTTCGCATCACGGGTGCGCTGATACGCTTTGTGCAGACGGCGATTTAAACACATCATCATGCCGACCGCATGCTCGGCGACCGCTTCTGGTGAATAGGCTGGCACGCGCACTACTTGCAGGCCGAATTCTTTTGCCGCTGCCAAGTCTACTTTGTCAAAACCCGCGCAGCGCATGGCGATCAGTTTGGTTCCACCTTCTGCCAGTAACTTAAGAACTGGCGCAGAAAGATCGTCGTTGACGAATGCGCACACCACCTCGTGGTTTTTAGCCAGTGATGCGGTTTTGCTGGTTAAGCGAAAATCGTGGAAATGATACTCAACCGGGTGGTCGCCTTTGGCTTTATTAAAGGAGACTTCGTCGTAGTTTTTTGCACTATAGAAAAGCACATTTACCATAGTAACCTCACAGAATTTAATGTTTTTATAAAGTTTTCTGTTTATAAATTACTTGAATGCGGCGAGGTTGGGTAGGGTAAATTGCGTGGAATAAGTTTGCCCAATACTGTTTGCTTCATTAGTATGCAAATAGCATGGATGGCGATGGAAGGTGCGTGTTGAAAAGCAAAGCAGTATGGATGTTATTGCTCTTTTTGAGCTTGCCAGTGCTGGCGCAGGTGGATCTGGTTAAAGTCGATAAATCCAAACGCCGCCTCTACCTGATGCAAGGAGAGACAATCATTCGCGAATACCGCATCGCGCTAGGCAAAAATCCACAGGGACATAAACAGCAAGAGGGCGATCACCGCACCCCAGAGGGCGATTACACGCTGGATTACGTCTCTGAAGAATCCGCGTTTTATCGCTCAGTGCACATCAGCTACCCCAATGAAACCGATTTAGCGCAAGCGCGCGAACGGGGTGTTTCGCCCGGTGGTGATATCAAAATTCATGGCCTGCGTGACGGCGAGCAGCGCCCACCTCAATTTATTCAGAGTTTCGATTGGACCAACGGCTGCATAGCGCTAACCAATGCTGAGATGGATGAGTTTATCCGTTTAGTGAAAATGGGTACGCCGATTCACATCGATTGGTAGTTTAATCGTTTTCCTTTCTCACTGAGTGAGAATTTAACCGACCTTTGTCTCGATAGCATCGGTACGTTTTGGCATCATGTCGCTTGCTCAATCTATTTTTGCGTATCTGCAACAATAGCTTATAACCAAGAGAAGGAGGCTAAGACCGCCTTCCTAACAGCACGAGTAATCATATTGACTTCTGAACGCAAAGCTGCCGCCATCTTGATCATGGCCACCATACTGTCCGCTTTTGGCTGGATCTTTTCCAAAGAGACGATCCAAGGGTTACCGCCGTTCGGCTTCGTCGGTTTGCGCTTTCTTATTGCCTCACTGTGTTTACTGCCGTTTTGTTTTCGCTCGCTGTGCCGCGCGAGTTGGCAAGACATCCGCTCAGCAGCCTTGGTCGGTTGCCTGCTTGCAACGGCGCTGATCAGCTGGATTCACGCCATTTCGATTAGTGATACCCTCGGTGAAGGGGCGTTTATTCTCAGCTTGTCGATGTTGATGGTTCCGTTTGTTGCGTGGATCTTATTTCGGCAACAGCCCAAACGCATTTTTTGGCTCTCACTGCCGATTGCTATGTCGGGGCTGGCGTTTTTGTCACTTAAAGATGGCTGGCAAAGCTCCTCCAGTCAGTTATGGTTTTTGTTTAATGCCGTGGTGCTAGCGCTGCATTTCAATATCAACAGCAAGTATTCGCAGACCTTACCTATTTTGCTTCTTACCTGTATTCAACTGTTTGTGACTGGATTGATTGGTTTAACCGCCAGTGCGCTGTTTGAAAGCGTGCCGCTTCATGTCGAGCCGAGTATTTGGGGCTGGTTTACCGCCAGCACCATATTGGCGACCGCGCTGCGCTATGTGATGCAAACCATGGCACAAAAGCAGATCAACCCAGGAAACGCGGCGTTAATCATGATTTTAGAGCCGGTTTGGACGGTATTTCTCAGTATCGGCTGGTATGGTGAGGTTTTAACGTTCAGTAAGTTAGTCGGCTGTAGCCTGATTTTGTTTTCACTGATCTTGTATCGCACCGACGGTAAGTTACTCACTTTGCTTAGGCGTAGAAAGCCAGCGGTAGGTGATTAACGCTTGGTCAAGTCGCAGTGCCATGTACTAACTTTTGTGTTCATCATCGCCATTTACACCAAATTCATTACTCAACACCAAATTAAATTAGATAGACATCAATAATCGCAGTTAAAATTAAACTTTAGTTAGTGTTTTATCAGGGAAGCGAAAATGAAGATTGGTGTAATTGGCGCGGGAGCCGTTGGCGTGGGGGTGTGTAATTATCTGCTCACCTTAGGCAGTGTCAGCGAATTGGTGTTATTGGACCAAAACTTAGCCAGAGCTGAAGGGGAAGTGTATGACTTTCGCCATACTGCGGCGCTCACCTTCTCGAAAAATACCCACATCTTACCGACGCAAAATTATCTTGATTTGCTCGGTGCCGACATTGTGGTGATTACCGCGGGTGCACAGATCAAACAAGGGCAAACGCGTCTGGATATCGCTGAAATTAATGCCAAGATTGGTGTTGAAATCGCTCATCAGGTTGAGCGTGTTGCACCGAACGCCACTTTGATTGTGGTGTCGAATCCTTGCGATATCGTCACCCACTTTATCGCCAAAAACAGCTCGTTCAAACCATCGAAAATCATCAGCAGTGGTTGTGTGATTGATACGGCGCGTTTGATGACCATTGTGGCAAACCGCGTGCAGTTGGATCCGAAAAATGTCTTTGGCTATGTGCTAGGCGAACACGGTAGCCACTGTTTTACCCCCAAAAGCCTGATTTCGATCGCTGGGCAGCCTGCGGATTACTACTGTGACACCAACCATATCAAACGCATTGACGCCGATGAGTTGTTGGAATCGGTCAAGCAGGCGGGGTATGAGATTTTCAAACGCAAGCACAATACCACCCATGGCATCTCGGCCAGCGTGTTCCGCATCATTCAGGCGATCATGATCAATGAAAAATCGGTCTTGCCGGTAGGCACGCTATTGTCCGGGCAATATGGGCTAAAAGATGTGGTGCTCAGTTTACCGACGGTGATTGGCAAGCAAGGTGCAGAAAAGATTTTGCATCACCCGTTTAGCCAAGAAGAGCTTGAGACGTTAAGTGAGATTGCTAAAGCGGTGAATGTGGTCGTGGCGCAAGTCGCCAAGGCTACGGGGCTAAACGCTTAAAAAGTCAGAAATGAAACAGCGACCGAGAATACGCGGGCGCTGTTTTTGGCTTACTCGCTGGGTTGATTTAAGTCACGCACTTGATCCGGCTCTGGATTTTGCCGAAAACGTTTAACGGCAATGGTGGTTTTTTCTTGCATGATGCATTTGGCGATGCGGTGCATGCCGTCAAACACGCGGTAATCTTCGGTGAGAATCACCGGGTAACTGAGATCTGCGTTATTAATCCGTCGGCAATGCTCTGCAATCGCACGGCAAGTCGGTCCGGGTCCGGAATCGCCAAACCAAGTGACTTCGTCGGGACCGCAAATATCGGCAATTGGGATCTCTTCGGTTGGCAACGTCTCAGCCAATTGCCAGATCCGCTCGATCATCCAAATTGATTGGATGCCATCATTAATTTCTACATATCTTGCTGTTGTCACGTTTTACTCGACTCCTTGAGTTAAATGGCATTCGCCAGTGATGTTCTTGATAACAATTGGTGAAACTGTCGCGTGTTTTTTAGCACGAAAAAACCGTGGTTTTCCAGTCAGTTCGCGTTCAGCCCTTGAGCATAAACCATGTTTGGCATAACAACGAATATTATTCATAACGATTAATTAAATTTTCTTTCAAATCCTTAACAATTGCCTAATTATGCGCGTGACCCCCAGCGCGGTGCTGGTTAAGTCTGGATAGCAAACTATGAAATTATTAATCAAAGGACTGGTTTTGAGTGCGCTCTCTTTTAGCGCGGTCTCTCAGGCAGAGAGCGAAGTGCTGAACGTTTATGCTTGGGGGAGTTACCTACCTGAAGCTTCTCTAAAGGCGTTTGAGAAACAAGAAGGCGTCACGATTAACTATTCAACATTTGAAAATAATGAATCGATGTACACCAAACTCAAGCTGCTGAAAGGTGGCGGTTACGATGTGGTGTTTGCCTCCGCGTACTTCATCGAAAAAATGGGTCGGGAAGGGCTGTTGACCAAATTGGATCACAGTAAAATCCCAAACATGAAAGACACGATGGATGGTCTGCTTGGTCAAGCGCACGATCCGAAAAACGACTACTCGCTGCCTTATATTTGGGGCATTACTGGCATTAGTTACAATGAAACCATGGTCGATGCCCCTTTGACTCGCTGGGCCGATCTGTGGGATAAAAAGTACGCGCAACAAGTGATGCTGATTGACGATATCCGTGATGTTTTCGGTATGGCGTTAAAACTTAACGGCTTTAGTATCAACACGAAAAACGAAGCAGAAATCAAGAAAGCATACGAATCTTTGGTTGCGTTGAAGAATAACGTCTTACTGTATAACTCAGATGCGCCGCAAGTGCCGTATGTGTCTGGTGAAGCGTCTGTTGGCATGCAGTGGAACGGGAACGCCTACCAAGGCCAAGTGGAAATGCCAGAACTGAAGTTCGTGATGCCTGAAGAAGGCGCGGTGTTGTGGATGGATAACTTCACCATTCCATCGGGTAGTAAACACAAAGAATTGGCGCACAAGTTTGTTAACTTCATGTACCAGCCAGAAAACCAAGCTGAGATTGTCAACAGCCTAGGCTACGCTTCAGCAACCAAATCTGGTCGTGAGCTGCTGCCTGCTGAGCTGAAAAACAACCCAACTATCTTCCCATCAGATAAAGATATGAAGAAGGGAGAGTTTATTAATGATGTCGGCCCAGAAACGCTCGCGATTTATGAGAAATACTGGCAGCGCCTAAGAACGCAATAAGGCAAGAATGAGATCATCCCAAGGAGCGCAAAGGCGCTCCTTTTGTTTGTGCGCCGAGCATGGCGTTGATCTAGGAGGTGAAAGTCCTCTACGGGCTCAGTCGAGCGAGAACCGTTAGCCTATGCAAGGGTGTTCACCGTGAGGTGAAACCTGAAGGAAGCAAACGGCAAAACTTGGTTGTGACGAACAGAAACCTGATAGTAGGCCTGTACAACTTGGGTAACCTAGCAATAGATAGAATAGCCCAATGCCTCGACGGGAAGTGTGTATAGGTAAATCAGGCATGACCAAGGGAAAGAGCAACGTCTTACCTCGGGAGATCTCATTGCCTGTCTCAGATGAGACTAATACAGCAGTGATGTTGTGTGATGGGCAATGAGAAGTCAGCAGAAGGCATAGTACTTTGAGGAAGTACAACTCAAAGGAAGGCCTGAACTGAATATATCAAGAAGCAGTCACTAGACACTCAATCATGTGGAGTCATAGCAAGATGAAAATCATCTCTACGTCCCAATGGGCAATACCGCAAGTAAAGCTCATGGTCACGAAGAATGACAAGCATGATCGGCGTAGAAAGGAGGACGAGTCTTGGTGACCCCCACTGCGCTGATGGAACAAATCAGCTCCTCAGCGAATTTGAACCATGCCCTTCGACGCGTGAAGAAGAACAAGGGGTGCGCAGGTGTCGACAGACTCGACATCACAGCGACCATTTCTAAACTTCGGCAAGCTTCAAATGGGCAAGCGCTCCGCCAGAGTCTTCTGGACGGAAGCTACCAACCTCAACCTGTTCTGGGTGTAGAAATCCCCAAGCCGAATGGTGGCGTCAGGCAATTAGGTATCCCCACGGTACTGGATAGGATAGTCCAACAGGCGATCACATCAGTACTGTCAGACATCTATGAGCCGAGGTTCTCCAACAGCAGCTACGGGTTCAGGCCGAACCGCAGTGCGCATCATGCGCTTGCGGCAGCAAGCCGCTATATCAGAGAAGGGCGGGGTTATGTAGTGGATATCGATCTAGCCAAATACTTCGACACGGTGAACCATGATAGGCTGATGCGCAGATTATCTAAGGACATTAGTGATAAACGAGTATTAAAGCTCATCAGGTCCTATCTACAGGCAGGCTTAATGCGAGATGGGTTAGTAGAGCGAAGACAACGAGGAACACCACAGGGTGGGCCATTATCTCCGTTACTTTCCAATATCGTATTAGATGAACTGGACAAAGAGTTAGAGCGAAGAGGGCATAAGTTCTGTCGATATGCAGATGACTGCCAAATCTACGTTCGTAGTGAGGAAGCCGCCCATCGAGTCAAAGAGTCGATAACGGAGTTCTTGGAGCAGAAGCTAAAGCTCACGGTAAATCGAGAGAAAAGTGCAGCAACAAGAGTGACGGAGCGAGCCTACCTAAGTCATAGCTTCAAGATAGACGGAACTCTCCTGATATCAAAACCGGCACAAGCTCAAATGAAGCAGCGAGTGCGGAAAATAACGAAGCGAAATCGAGGTCGAGAGTTGTCGGTAATCATCACCGAGTTAACCCAATACCTACGAGGTTGGCAGCACTACTTCAAGCTCGCCCTAGGTCAAAGTGCGATGCAGCGCTTGGACGAATGGATACGGCGTCGGTTGAGATGCTACCGCCTGAAACAGCGCAAACGCAGATACAGCATAGCGACATGGTTACAACGCCAAGGTGTAACAGAGCGAAATGCGTGGAAGCTGGCGATGTCAGATAAAGGGTGGTGGCACTTAGCCCTCTCGCCCCAGTTGAATCACGCCATGCCAATCAAATGGTTCAAGGAGAGGGGATTGTACTCATTGAGAGATGGGTATGAGTCACTAAAGGTATATTCGGAACCGCCGTATGCGACCCACGCTTGTACGGTGGTGTGAGAGGATGGAGGCCGTGAGGCCTCCTCCTACTCGATTGCCAGAACTGAGTGTGCCAGAGACACTGATCGTAACCTTGTCTCAAGAAGTTTTTTGTTGCGCTTTTGAATCGGTGTAAAAACATCGTTAGGAAACGCTTGCTTTTTTTCACTCTTAATGGCACTAAAAGCACATATTTTGCGGAATTTTTCGAGAGAAAAGGATATGGACGTTACCTTAAGCCACATCGATAAAAACAACTACCAAGCCGTATGCCAATTAGAGCTGGCTAAGTATCAGGAAGAGTTAGTTGTTAGCAATACTTGGTCACTGATTGAATCTTTTTATCACGAGAATACCCAAGCGCGAGCGCTCTGCTTAGACGGTAAACCCGTTGGCTTTATTATGTGGGAAATAGGTTCCGATTCTGTAGTTATACTGCGTCGTATTATGGTGGACTATGCCCATCAGCGTCATGGTATTGGTCGTCGTGCCATCGATCTATTGTTAGCCGAAATGGCGAATCTCCCCGCGGTGAAAAACTTGCAGGTTGAATATCCGCGCAGCAACCGTACGGCAAAAGCCTTTTTCTCTGCGCTTGGCTTTGAACTGGAAGAGGAGAAAAGTGAAAGCGATATTCTCTCTGCCAGCATGACAATCGAAAAATAGCAGCGCTTTGCGCAAGCTTTACTCCATATCGATAATCCTGTGACTAAACGACAGCCACGGGATTTTTTATTTTCCACTCCCTATGTTTTCTATTTAAAAACATACCATTTTATTTGATTTGCTCTGAATACAGATAAATTTTCCAATGAGCTTGGTTTATTTAAGAGCCTGCTACTTTAAGTAACGCTTAATAAAAACATGATCCTCTGGGCAGAGTTTAAACAAATTTATAAAACGACGTTGAATGAATAGCGAGCAATGGTATTTTGGTCATGAATAGAGCTTGAACTCTACTCATAATAAAAATATTAAGGGGTATTACATGAAAAAAATCATCTCCCTCTCTGCTCTTTGTGCATTAGCGCTTGTGGGTTGCCAGTCTGAAGAGACGCCAGTGACCACCATTTCTAACGACAAAGCGGGGGAAATTACCAATACAAAACGTGATTTGGCCAAACAACTGAGTGAACATTTTACGGAGTTAGAAGGTACACTGCGCGCCAATATCACTGCTGAGCAGCTTAACGTTTCACTCTCCACTCTGGCTGAGCAGCAACCGAAAGCGCAATTTAGTCGCCAATTTATCCAAGCAGATAGCCAGATTCGTACATGGAAAGGTATCTCTGAATACACCGACGAACTCTTAGAAGTGCGCTTGGCCAATGAAGCAATGTTAGACGCTTGGCAAAATGGCGAGCAAAGCCCACTGTTCGCCTTTGAGCCAACAGGTGATGATGAGCAGTGGCAGTACATTGAAGCTTTTGATATCAATGGACAAATACATCAGTTAAGCGTGAGTGAAATGCCGGATGTGCCTGTTATCGTGATTGATAACAACAGCTCGGTTGAGTTGAAAGCAGGCTTACAAGCGATGAGAGCGGAAATGCAGCGCCTTGGTCAATCGACGGTTGTTTTGCCTTATCATAATGAACGTGATCGCACTGCTGCGCCTACGAAGGCTTTCGCTGCAGGAGAGGTTCAGCCAATCCACACCACCCAACTGAAGAAAATTCGTCTAGCCGATGACCAAGAGCCATGGATCTCAGGAAAAGCAGAAATCTACGCGATTGTCACCGGGGTAAACCCAAGTCGTGATGAGCCTGCACTGGATCTGGTCGAAATGCCTTATCTCGATTACGACAACAAAGATTACTACCCAAATCAAATCGTGATTCACTGGTCTCGCTACCGCTGGGGCGCCGCTGATATGGTGTTGATGGAGCAAGACGATGGTACGGATTACAAGCAGCTTGCCAAATTGTTGGTACAGGTGGCGGAAGAGGTGCTTAAAGCCATTCCCGATCCAGAAGTGCAAGCCTACGCGATTATTCCGCAACTGACTAACAAGATCATTGATGCTATTCCAGATGGTGCGCTAACCAATGATGATGATTTTGTCGATGTCTACTATACCTTGATGCAAGACACGTCGTATGTCGATCATCCGGGAGCGGGCGTGAATGCGGTGGTAACCTTGGAACCGCTGACAATCAATCCAACCCGTCCATAAGCGCTATTCGTCCAAGGCACTATTTGTCCATAAGCACTATTCGTCTATAGGCATTAGTCTCAAGCCTGATAGGGTGAAATAAAAAGGTCGAGTTCCGAAGAACTCGACCTATTCCAGACGCGCAAGCGAAAGCGTCAATTCGTTTATATGCCGCTAATGTAATGACTTTCTTGTTGGCGTGTAAACAGTTAATACGCGCATTCACAAAAAAATCATATTCCTTGAAGTAGGATCATACATTGCGTTGTTAATCCGATGGAAATGCGGCTTTGCTGACAACGTTTACTGCTCGATCACCACGGCGGTACCGCTGGCGGAAACCATTAACATGCCGTTACTCTGGCCTAAGACTTCATAATCGATATCCACGCCAACAATCGCGTTAGCGCCCAAAGCACGCGCTTTTTGCTCTAACTCTTCAAACGCTATGGTTCTTGCTCGCTCTAATTCTTTTTCGTAAGTACCAGAGCGTCCACCAACCATATCTCTTATTCCCGCAAAAAGATCTTTAAATAAGTTTGCGCCAAGAATGGCTTCACCTGCAATAACGCCTTTATAGGCGACAATTCGCTTACCTTCAATTTGCGGAGTGGTTGTTACTATCATCATTTGCCCTCATTTAGGTTAAAAGTTGCAATTAAATTTATTCAGATAAGGGCAGGGACAATTTATAATTTATCCGAGCAGATAGCAAGTAGGTATTTATTAAAAATCAACTCCTTAGAGTTAGAATTGATTTCTTAGATAATGCTTCACTCGCTCAATATGAGTCTTTCTATCGACCTCTGAGAACTGTTTTGGATTAACAAACGTTTTCGCGTATTTCTGATCCACTTCGCGCAGTAAGAAAAGCAGATAGATTTTGGGGTCAATATGTCCGGAGGTCGCCATATTGGTCATAATTTCCAGTGACTCAGCTAAGGATTTGCCTTTTTTGTACGGGCGATCGTTTGAGGTTAACGCCTCAAACACATCCGCAACCGCCATTATTCGAGCGGGAATCGATAGCTGTTCTTCGTTTAAACCAAGCGGATAGCCTTTGCCATCCATACGTTCGTGGTGACCGCCAGCAATTTCCGGAATATTTTTCAAATGCTCTGGATAAGGCAAACGGTTGAGCATCACTTGGGTCTGAATGATGTGATCGTTGATGATAAAGCGCTCTTCATCATTCAAGGTGCCATAACGTATGGTGAGGTTGTGTAACTCACCACGATTGTATTTACAGTTGCCAGGTTTAAGCACATAGGGCTGTTGCCAGTTCTGGCTCGGATGGCCACCTTGTTCCCACGCAATCATATGTACGGGTTTGTCGGCCAGCAATGGCTCCATGACGGGTAGCGATGGTTTGCTGGTGTGGCGTTTTTGCTCTATCCACGAGACGCCAAGTTGATCATCTAGCGTGCGTTTCCACTCGCGTTGAGCAATAGTACGCAGACGCTCGACATCTTGCTGCGCCATATCCTCGCTGCCTACGTTACAGCGGGCGACAAAGGCAAACTCGTCATCCAGTTGGCGATGTTTCTCGTCTAGCGTTTGTTTG
Organism: Vibrio cidicii; assembly: GCF_009665415.1. Lineage (NCBI taxonomy): Bacteria > Pseudomonadati > Pseudomonadota > Gammaproteobacteria > Vibrionales > Vibrionaceae > Vibrio > Vibrio cidicii. The sequence goes on from NZ_CP035922.1 coordinate 355,329, forward strand.
GCTTGTGCTGCTTCTTCGCCATTGTAAAGCGCTTGCCAGTAGGTGACTTCTTCTTGCAGTTTCAGCACTTCAAAGCGCATGCGGATCTCGTGTATGCGATCGTAAATCGTCTCAAGTTTAGTCGCTTTGTCGACCACATATTCAGGAGTGGTCACTTTGCCGCAGTCATGTAGCCAAGCGGCCAGTTTGATCTCTTCCCACTGCTTGTTATTGACCGAAAAGTTGGGGAAGTATTTTTTGTCTCGGTGAATTTCTTCCGTTAGCCAAGTGACCAGTTGTGGTACGCGTTGACAATGTCCGCCAGTGTAAGGGGATTTGGTATCAATCGCAGAGGCAATCAGCTCGATAAAAGCATTGAGCATCTCTTTTTGCTGCTGCATCTGGTCGATATTGTCTTTGGCAATTTGCGCGAAACTGAGCAGTTCGCGTAAAAAAGCATGCTTATCCAACTGAGCGTCTGTTGGTGCGCGTTCATAGCCAATAGTGACAATACCAACCAGTGATTTTTCACGGTTGAGTAGCGGGAAGAAGAAGATATCTGTATTGAAAATAGTATCTTGGTGGCGTTTCAACGCATTCGATGTACGGTCTAGATGAATGGTTTCCCCCTCTTTCAACTGCGCCATCATCCAAGGTGTTTCGTTGATAAACTCATTGATGTCGATTTTGAACGGAATGATGGCGTGATTCGCCGCAGTAGTCAGTTTTTTCTCTTCGTCCGATTGGATGTAAAGCATGATGGTTTCGGCTTTGGTCACCAAGTAGGCTTGATGGGCGATGGTTTTCGCTAGCAGGTCAAAATCTTGATTGCTGGCGGTATCTCGCAATAAACGCAGTAGATCGTGCAGGGTATGTTCCATCAACTCGATTGAATTGGTTAGGTTTACCACCTCTTTAATCACACTTTGTGGGTAGCGTGTGCGTTTGAAATCAAAACGAGCGATGTTGTCGGTAAGTAAGATTAAATTTTGCAGCGGTCTGGAGAGGCGATTCGCCACCACCCAGACAATGGCAAAGCAGATCAGTAACATAAAGATTGCCGTCACCACCTGCTTATCACGCATGGAAATTAAATCGCTGAGCAGTTCGTTGGTTGGCGTCGCCTCTGCAAGTGTCAATTGCACTTTGTCAGTCAAATAGACAGGCGTCATGGTAAGTGACCACTCATCGCCCTGATAGTGCTGAGTTTGAAACAAGGTTTCGCCCGTACCAATCTTTTCAATCAATGGGGCGAATAGTGTTGAAAACACTTTACTCTGCTGTAAACCCTGTCCGCTCTTATCTTCTGTTTCTAACTGATGTTGCGCCAACAAGCGACCTTCTGCATCGAGTAGGGCTAATTTTGTGCGTGGCGCAAAGGCGAGCGCTTCCATCTGAGTCGAGAGTTTAGACAGGGTAAAATCGGCGCCGATAACGTGCTGTCCGTCGGTTGATTTACGTGACAATGTCACGCCGTTGGTCTGCAAAAAGTAAAAAAAATATGGCTGAGTCAGCCGAATCTGCCCATCGGGCTCTGCATTGACAAACCAAGGTCGAATTCTTGGGTCAAATTGATTGTCGTTTTGTAGCCGATAGTCGACTTGTTGAAAATCTTTATCGAGGTAGACAAACTCGTTGCGACCATCGACGTGCGTGGTGTTGATTAAGAAATAAGCCCCTTCTGGCGCGTCAAAGCGGGTTTTCATCATTTCTGAGTTGAGCATTCGATACTGGGTGAAGACGCCGCTTTGCGAGGCGTGATAAAGCGCAACCAAATTGGGGTTTTGAACAAAAATCAGGGATAGTGATTTAAGCCAAGGTGTAAGTTTCGTTGCTTCATTTTGATCATCTAAAAAAGCGCTTTCGGCCATAAAATTAAGGGTCGTAAGCACCGGACTGACAGAAGTTTGATAAGAGGATTCCAGTTTATTGGCGTGTTCAAGGCTCAGCCCTTCAGCGCTTTTACTGAGTAACGCTTGCGAATGGTTATAACTGATGGAAATCAACACAATACCGATGATAGTGGTTAAAACGAGAAACAGACTCGTAATATGGATGCTCAGCGGATAGCGTTGTTTTTTCATTCAGTGCTCCGTGTTCTCTAACGTTAGGGGGAAATACACAACTTGCTGCTCAAACAGAGGGCTGATGTTGTATTAGCGCCTTAGTGTTTAATTTGCGCGCGCTTTTTCTACGTCTGTTTAAGTATTGTCGAAATTATCCACCTTGCCAAAAAATAACTGGTTGATTTTTAGTCTGTATGCGCTAGCGTGTTACTGGCATGCTTCAGGGAGGAAAAGCCATGTTGACCTTGAATTATCATATTGAGATAGACGCCACACCGGAGAAGGTGTGGCAGGTGTTGACGGATCTGGAACTGTACAAACAGTGGGCAACCGCTTTCTCACCGCAATCACAATTTGCTGGAGATTGGCGTGAAGGTGAAGATATCAAATTTTTTGACCCTGAAATGGGCGGGACCCGGGCTGTCATCGATGCTATTGAGCCCAGCCGTAATATCGAGCTTCATCATGTGGCGATTTTCAATCCAGATCACGTACAAGATATCGATAGTGATGTCGCCTGCAAATGGATTGGCTCCAAAGAGCGTTATCAACTGCGCCCCAAAGAGGGCAAACTACTGCTAATGGTGACCATCACCACCCACAGTGACTTTGTCTCCATGTTCAATCACGGTTGGGAAAGGGCATTACCGCTGATTAAAGTGCTCAGTGAACGCTAGTTTTTACGGGCTCTCGTTTGCCTAACGGGGTAAACTAACCGTACTGATAGCGCGATGCAGAGAGTGATGATGGAACTGAAGATTGATACGCACACCCATACTTACGCCAGTGGCCATGCTTACAGCACACTGATTGAAAACGCACAATGTGCTAAAGAAAATGGCTTAGCTATGTTTTGCAGCACCGATCATGCGGAATCGATGCCGGGAGCGCCACACTATTGGTTTTTCTCCAACCAGCGTGTGTTGCCGCGTTTTATTCACGACGTTGCGATTCTTCGGGGTGTCGAAGCGAACATCTTAAACACCGAGGGTGAAATTGATATTCCGCTCAGCGTGGACCCCAACCTGGATTGGGTGATCGCCAGTTTTCACGAGCCCGTGTTTGCCCCTTCAAGCAAAGAAGCCCATACCCAAGCTTTGATTAATGTGATCAAAAGTGGCCGCGTCGATGCGCTTGGCCATCTGGGTAATCCGCACTTTGATTTCGATTTCACGGCCGTGCTGCAATGCGCCAAAGAGTATGACGTCGCGATTGAGATCAACAACTCCACCTTACGTGGCCACAGCCGAGTGGGCAGTGTCGAGCGCTGTTACGAAATTGCCCGAGTCGGCAAAGCCATTGGCGTCTATTTCACGACCGGAAGTGATGCCCATTTTTGTCAAGATGTCGGAAAACTCGATCTGGCCAGTGAGCTGCTGGATACGGTTGGCATTGAAGCCACTCAGGTGATCACGCATTCTGCCAAACAGTTTCTCGCCTTTCTTGCGCTGCGCGGTCGAGGAGAGATTGCCGAATTTGCCCATTTGAGTCTGTGACTTTTTACATTTTCTTTGCTTATTTTTCGTGGGCTATGCAGTACACTAGCGGCGAAAAAATGATAAGAACAACGGAGAAGTAATGAAGTTTGGTTCAATTTTGCTTAGCTCAGCACTGATTTTGTCTTCCTTCCACGGCGCAGCGAATGCGGCGGGAGTGGACTTAAAACAGAATATGCAACAGATGAAACTGGAGTTTCGTCATGCAGCAGAAGCGCAAGATGTCAGCAGCATGCAAGCCGCGGTGACGCAATTGCAAGCACTGGTTGAAAGCTCTAAGCGAGGCATCTACCCTGCCGAGAAAGATGGCATTTACCAAGAAGGTTTTAACAAGCTGTCGGTCGTGCTGAGTAAAATCGATCAAGAGCTAAAGCAGGGCGATCTGCAACAAGCAAAACAAGCACTGCGTGAGATTGACCAGTTGCGCGAAGAGTATCACGACAAGCGTAACCCAAGCATCTGGAGCAAGCTGTTCGGCTAACGCTCTCTCCGGTCACATTAACGATCAGCCCGCTTTTTTAGCGGGTTTTGTTTTGCCGTTTTTCATGCGGTTACTGGATTGATGTGATGAACAAATCAGTTATTTGTTGCCATTTTTGCAAGCCATGCCGCTTTACTATAAGCTTTTTGCAAACCTTCAACCCGTAATGGCAATGCGTTTCTCCCGATTCAATCGCGCTATGTTGCTGGCAACCGCCTTGAGCTGGACGCTGGTATCACTGATGCCTGTTATCAATGCACATGGTAGCAGCGCTGGCGTGTGGGCGACACTTTGTACACTGAACGGGTTTGAACTAGTGCAGATCGAAGAGGGCGATCAAAGGCCAACACACAGCGGCAAGCCCTGTCCGTTCAGCCATTTTTCTACTTTCCATCAAGATTCACTTCCAACTACACCTTTACTTTCCCGACTGAGCTTCGTTATTTCAGACAGCTACACTTTTTTGGCTCTAAGTGTACGATTTGAAAGACAAGTTCCGAGAGGGCCGCCGTCAGATCCTTTTGTCGCTTAAACCCTTGCAGTTCACCTCTCCTCATTGACATTATTTTGTCTTTTCTAAAGCGCGTTAAAACACCAAACTTTCATTCACAAAATCAATAAACACCCTCAGCCTCGCGGGCATGTACTTGCTTTGTGGGTATTGCATGGCGATCGCGCCGTGATAATTACTTTTGATCATCCAATCAGACAGTACTTCCACCACTTCGCCACGCTCTCGCGCTTCGCGGATAACAAAATCATGGAAGATGCCAATGCCTAGCCCTTGCTTGACGCCGTTAAGGCGCATCTGCGAGTGGTTGACGGCATAGCAGCCGGACACCGCGACGGAGTGCAACTCTTCCTCTTTGGAGAACGACCAGAGGTTGTCTTTGTCGTTTTCTGCCAGATACAGGCAATCGTGCTGCACCAATTCGGTCGGGTGATGCGGGGTGCCTCTGCGCTCAAGGTAATCTGGCGAGGCGCACAGTACTAAACGGGTTTTGCTGATCTCTTTGAGCACCAAGTTTTCATCGGGTTTGTCCGTGAGTTTAAACGCCAGATCGATCCCATCGCGGAACAGGTCAATTTCTCCGTCTGCGGCTCGCAGCTTAAGTTGGATGTGCGGATAGCGAGTCAAAAATGGCACCACAAACGGCTGCAATACCGAATTAAGAAACGCTTCGGGTGCGGCGACCGTTAACGCGCCAGAAGGTTCGCCGTGTTCAGCTTCCGAGACTTCAATCGCCTGCTGTGCCGCGTTCACCATCGCGATGCTTTGGTCATAAACCTTTTGCCCAGCTTGCGTGATGATCAATTTACGCGTGGTGCGTTCAAAGAGTTTCACCTTTAAGGCCTGTTCAAGACGGGTAATGAGTTTGCTCAGCGCCGAAGGCGTGACGCCGAGTTTTTTGGCCGCTGCGGTGAAGCTTCCTTCGTTGACGACCAAAATAAAGCTGGCGAGATCAGGCAGTAAAGCGATGAGTTTCGGATTAACCATAGGGTGCTATCTCTTTTAGCAAAGCGCAGATCGGGCGAGCATTGTAACAGAAAGGGCACAAATCACTGCAAGGGGAAGGGAAATGAGCGCGAATTTTGCCTCTCTGAGAGGAGTGATGAATGAATCATCGCCAATAAAATTTGTGACTATTATTTTTGTTAACAACTTTTGTTAACAACGGGTTACATATCCTGCATTGTGCCCCTATACTGGGCGAATTATTCATCTAATCACCTATTTACGCCTGCCATCAGGTCGTTCACGTCAGTCAGAGCAAGGAGCCACAATGCAAGAAGAGAGTTTGTTTCAAAGAGAGCGTGTCAGGCGGTTCAATTTTTCGGTTTGGACAGTGCTCAGCGGTACTTTGCTGGCGCGAACCAGTTACTTTATGGCGTGGCCATTTCTGATTGTGTTCTTGTATCAAGATTACGGCGCGAGCGCGGCGCAAATTGGTGGCATGCTGGCAGGTTCGGCGATTGTAGGCGCTTTGACCGGCCTTTATTCGGGCTATTTGTCAGACAAATTTGGCCGAAAATGGGTGATGGTGTGCGGCAGCTTGGTTGCCGCGGCGGCGTATTCTGGCATCGCACTGGCGAGCGAATTGTGGCACTTCTATTTCCTTATTTTACTGGCGGGCTTAATGCGGCCAATGATTGAAGCGCCTGCCAAAGCGGTGCTTGGCGATAACTTAGCCGATGTAAAAGATCGCGAACTGGCGATGAATATTCGTTATTTCTTACTCAATTTGGGTGGCGCGATTGGCCCACTGCTCGGGGTGACGATTGGGTTGAGCTCACCGCAGCATCTGTTTTACATCACGGGTGTCACGTATCTTCTCTACACCTGCTGGCTGTTTTTTGGTATTGAGCGCAAGCAGGCGTTTAGCAAGCCCGATCCCTCCCAACTGCCGAATTTTCGCGCCACTCTCAAGGTCATCAGCCGTGATGCGATTTTCGTAAAGTTGATGATCGCCAACTTCCTGATGATGTTTGTGTACGCGCAGTTGGATTCGTCTATTCCGCAAGTGATTGTTCGCTCTGACATCATCGATGCGGCGAAGATTGTCGCCGGCCTGGTTTTGGTCAACACCATGACGATCATTGTTTTTCAGTTTCCGATGTTGAAATGGCTGGAGCATGTGCCGCTGTTTGCGCGCACCCGCATCGGCATGATCCTCATGGCGTTGGCGCAGGTTGGCTTTATGCTCACGCCAGCCGATATGCCGCTCGGCTGGGGGCTGGCCTGCTTTGTTATGAGCCTTGGGGAAGTGATCGCCTTTCCTACTCTCAACGTGCAGATTGACCGTTTGGCACCTGCGCACTTGCGCGGATCCTACTTCGGTGCAGCGGCGCTTTATTCGCTCGGTTTTGCTGTGTCTCCGCTGATTGGCGGGATGATGCTTGATTCGTTGAGTTCCAACTGGTTGTTCGGTCTCTGTTTTGTGTTGTGTCTTGCGATGATCTGGCTCTACTGGTTGGCGGAGCATCATTTACCGCGTGATGTGCCGCAAGCGGTCAGTGCTGAAAGGTAAAAATAACGCCCCGTGATGGGGCGTTATGCTTATTGCGCGTAGAGCATCCTCGTTGGTTCTGGCTCGGTGTAATCAATCAACTCGCTGTGGCTAAGCTGTTCGATCTGCTGTTTCTCACCAGTCACCACCAACACTTGTTGTTTGACGAGGGCATCTACGATTTCAATCTCGTAGGAGCGAAGAAGCTCACGCACTTGCTGCTCTTTACCTGCCTGATATTTGACGAAATAACGGGCAGGGGCAGCCGCGGCTTGTTGCACACGTTTATCGACCACCGGAAAGCCTGCGTTGTTGGCGTGTGACTGTGGCATAAACGTTAGCGCAGTGATCGTGGTGAGCACCACACCGCCAACTGACCATAAAATGCGCTTCTTCATACTCTCTCCTTATTGAAATGACAGGGTCCAGCTATTGATGGTGCCTGTGTCTTGTTTGGCACTATCGACCACTTTAAGTTGCCAAGTTCCCTTCGCCTCATAGCCAGTAAAATCGGCCGATAGCGTGGTGCGAATGTCGTTGGCAGAACCGCCGCTGTTATTGTGCAGAACCACTTGGCCGCCCGTTGGGGAGATCAAAGTGACCTTGAGATCGCCGATATAAGTATGGCTGATGTTCAGATCGACGCTGACATTGCCCGCATCGCCGCTGCGCAGCACATTGATCTCACTCACCGCGCCTGCCGATGCGTTATCAGGGATCGCCACTGCGTTGGCATTGGTGTAGCTCGAAGGCGTTTGGCCGTCCGTCGGTTGATCGCTGCCGTTATGCGTAGCGGTTAACGAAGCGCCGGAATAAGCCGCGTAACCATAGACCAGCACTTCATAGGTACCCGCTTGGGTGACATTAAGATTACAGCTTTCACCGTTGCCACTTTGCCAAGAGCGACAATCGTAGCTGCTGGTGGTCGGCGTGCCGTTAAAGCGCACATACATATCCGCATCGCCCGTGCCGCCGATTAAATTAAAGGTGGCTTGAGTGGCATCGGCTGGAACGTCAAAAGTAAACACGGCACTGGTTTTCTCATCGCCAGAGAGTGGGCCTTTGGCTACGCCGTTTTCCAGCGCGTTTCCATCAGGATCGACAGGTCCTGTTGGGCCGTCACAACTCGCATCCAGATACGCTTTCGCCGCATCGGCGTTGATCAAGCCATAGCCAGTGCGGTTATCGCGGCCAGCAACGTCGATGTCGGTTGCGGTAGCGCGAAGCGCTTTACGCACTTGCTGCGCGCTGCAAGTTGGATGGTAACTCCACACCAGCGCGGCAACACCGGTGACATGTGGGGTCGCCATGGAAGTACCGTTGTAGTACTCGTAATCTTTGCCTGTTTCGGTGGACACAGTGACGCTGCTGCCCACTTGGTTAGCCAGTTCCAAACCAAGCTGACGGTCGACAGTCACCGACACCATGCGGTAGCGGTTGTTGTCATCCAGCACAAACGGGTTTTGCAGGCCAGGTAGCGCTTGGTTACTGTAGACAATCGCCGCTTTCGCGCCAGCGTTGTAACAGGCTTTGACCGCATCGATTTCCGGATCGAGCGTCGCGGTTTGGTTGTCAATACGTTCGGTGAGACAGACTTTGTTGCTCATATCGCCACAATTGTAGCTGCCTGATGAGACATCACAACTTGCCAGTGGCGCGGTGACACTGCCGGCAACCGGTGCTGGCGCGTAATTGCTGCCGCTGACGATCAAGCGGTTGTGCGGTACGACCCCACGATCAAAGTAGCTGTTACCAGAGAGTGAAATGTCCGACAAAATTCCTTCACCTACCGTCACGGTCGACAAAATGGCCATGCCCGGCGCAGCAACTTCAACTTGGTTTGTCGCCTGAGAAAATGCCGCGTGATCGTTTTGGTTATCCACCGCCGCTACTGAAACCACCGAGTCGTAAGAGGCCGGATAGCTGTGCGCGGTGTTGCCCGAGTTACCGGCGGCGGCAATCAGCAACACGCCTTGATCGTAAATCGCTTTCAGTGCGGTCTCTTCCGTGCGGCTGGACTGGCTGCCACCTAAGCTCATGTTAACGACATTAGCGCCGTTATCGGCACAGGTTTGAATCGCTTTGACCAAGCTGGAAGAGTAACCCCAACCCGACTCGTTAAATACTTTAACGATGTGCAGATTGACGTTCTGATTCGGCATGATCCCTTTCACCCCTTCGCCGTTCGCAATTGCCGCGATGGTGCCTGCCACGTGGGTGCCGTGGGCGTTATTGTTGCCCGGATCGCTCCACGCGCCAGTGCCACTGTCGTTGCTGCCATTGACGCGGTTACCACTCAAATCGTTGTGATTGAGATCGTAGCCGGAGTCGATGATACACACAGTGCGGTTGCCTGCGCTGCCGTCATCCAGCCGCTGCGCGTTGACCGCGCCGTAGCCCCATGGGGTGGTTTCACTCAGCAGATAGCGCGGAGGGTCAATTTCCACGTATTCCACTTCGGCGTTGTTTTGCAGTGCAGCAAGCTCATTGCTATCGATTTCAACGCTGTACAGCGCTTGGCGGCCGAGTTTTTCCACTTGGCGCGCGTTGACTTGGTTAAGCACCGCTTCTCGGACCAAATTCGGGCCGAAAAATGGGTTGCTTGCCATGGTCGAACGTGTTTGAAGGTCGTCTTTAAACTTTACTATGTATTTGGTTGGAAGGTCTGCCTCGTTGAAGCCAATACCGGGTGCAGCGAGCGCTGATGCTGATGCGGTGATCGCCACAGCGATAGCAGATAGGGAAAAGATCCCTTTGGTTTTTTTTGTTGTGTAGTGCATTTGCTCTATTCCTTTTTGAGCTGTTTTTTATTCACTTTATCCTCATGAAAAGTCACTTTTGTGCGCGATTCATGAGCTGTCTAGCTATAGCTTATGGTTATAAAATGCCAAGATAATCGTGTCTTGAATGATAAGAATTGTACAAAATGTCACCCAATAAACAGCAAGGGTGAACATCACTTGTTCATTGAAAGTGCTTATAAAGCAAATGGTTAATTGATGAAAATTGCATGTTAAATTATTGTTAGTGAGTAATTATTCTATTTTTTATAAAATAATCTTTAATTGATAGAATGAATCTTTTTTGACTTTGCTACCAGATTTGGAAAATTGCATATTTAGGTGGTTGACTCGATAGAGTATCTGCTCAAAATGGGAAAGCTGTCAGTGAGAAATTCTCTCATTTGCCAGTTTACAATCATAAAACAAGAAGATAATTCTATGAAAAAGATGACAATACTGCTGGGGGCTCTGTTACCCCTCGCTTCTGCAGTGGCCGCTGAGCCAGCGCTCTCTCCTGAATCCATAACGACTGCGCAAGTGGTCAGTACGCAAAACAAACAAACCTACACCTATGTTCGCTGCTGGTATCGCACCGGAAACTCTCATAACGATTCGGCAACGGATTGGCAATGGGCACAAAATCCCGATGGGAGCTACTACACTCTCAATGGCTATTGGTGGAGTTCGGTCTCTTTTAAAAACATGTTTTACACCAATACCTCGCAAAACGTGATTAAACAGCGTTGTGAAGAGACGCTTGGTGTGAGCCATGAAAACGCCGATATCACTTTCTTTGCTGCCGACAATCGTTGGTCGTACAACCACACGATTTGGACCAATGATCCGGTGATGCAAGCCGATCAAATCAACAAGATGGTCGCATTTGGCGACAGCTTGTCGGATACCGGCAACATCTTTAATGCCGCGATGTGGCGTTTCCCCAACCCTAATACTTGGTTCCTCGGTCACTTCTCCAACGGCTTTGTCTGGACGGAATACATCGCCCAAGAGAAAAAACTGCCGCTATATAACTGGGCCGTGGGCGGCGCGGCAGGCTCGAATCAATACATCGCGCTGACAGGGGTAGGGGATCAGGTCTCTTCTTATCTGACGTACGCCAAAATGGCGAAAAATTACAAGCCAGCCAACACCTTATTTACGCTTGAATTTGGCTTGAATGATTTCATGAACTACAACCGTGAAGTGGCCGATGTGCAAGCGGACTTCGCCAGCGCGTTAGCGCGCCTTACTGATGCTGGTGCGCAAAACATCATGTTGATGACGTTGCCAGATGCGACCAAAGCGCCGCAGTTCAAATACTCGACCGCCGATGAAATCGCCACAGTGCGCGCGAAGATCCTAGAGTTCAACGACTTCATCAAAGCGCAAGCAGCGCTGTACATCCTGCAAGGCTACAACATCACCCTGTACGACACTTACACCCTGTTTGAACAGTTGACCACCAACCCGCAGCAACATGGCTTTGTCAATGCCAGCGACGCGTGTTTGAACATCAACCGTTCGTCGGCGGCGGATTATCTCTACAGCCACAGCTTGACCAACGAGTGCGCGGCGCACAGCTCAGACAAATACGTCTTCTGGGGGGTGACTCACCCAACCACCGCAGTGCACAAATACATCGCCGACAAGATGCTCGAGCCGGGCGCAGGCATGCAGCGTTTTGCTTTTTAAAACATGCTCTTAGCACCTAATCGAAACGGAAGCCAAACGGCTTCCGTTTTTCATTATGATTCTTGCCTCTGATTCACTAATGCTTTTCCAATGTCAGGGATAATCGTTTTCCAAGCCATAGATTACACTTGAAAGTAATAACGGCCATTCGCCTGTGACCCTTGTCACATAAAGGCTGCCCTACAATGAGTCGGCTCTCAAGCCGCCCCCAAACCATCTGGAAGGAATACTCCATGTCTTCAGCATTTTACCAACAGATCCGCAATCAACTTGAAGAAGTGAAAGCGGAAGGCCTGTACAAATCTGAGCGCATCATTACCTCTGATCAGCAAGCGGCGGTGAAAATCGCCAGCGGCGAAGAAGTGCTGAACTTCTGCGCCAACAACTATCTCGGCCTAGCCAATCACCCTGCGCTGATTGAAGCGGCCAAAGAGGGGATGGACAGCCACGGTTTTGGTATGGCGTCGGTACGCTTTATCTGTGGTACGCAAGACATTCACAAACAGCTTGAGCAGAAGCTTTCTCAATTTTTGGGTAAAGAAGACACCATTCTTTACACCTCCTGCTTTGATGCCAACGCTGGCCTGTTTGAAACCCTGCTGGATAAAGAAGACGCCATCATCTCTGACGCGCTGAACCACGCTTCGATCATCGACGGCGTGCGTCTGTGTAAAGCTATGCGTTTTCGCTACAGCAACAACAACATGCAAGAGTTGGAAGAGCAGCTCATCGCGGCAAAAGCAGCGGGCGCGCGCAACATTCTGGTCGTGACCGATGGCGTGTTCTCAATGGACGGTGTGGTTGCCAACCTACCAGCCATTTGTGACCTAGCGGAAAAATATGGCGCATTGACCATGGTCGATGATTCACACGCAGTCGGCTTTATGGGCCCAACAGGTGCAGGCACGCACGAGTATCACAACGTGGTGGATCGCATCGACATCATCACAGGCACGCTTGGCAAAGCGATGGGCGGCGCATCGGGCGGTTACACAGCGGGTAAAAAAGAGGTGATCGACTGGTTGCGTCAGCGCTCTCGTCCGTACCTATTTTCTAACTCGGTAGCACCGGCGATCGTTGCTGCCTCGATTCGCGTGTTGGATCTACTGCAAGAGAGCGGCGATCTGCGTGCTCGCCTGTGGGAAAACGCGGCGCACTTTCGCACCCGCATGACCGAGGCTGGCTTTACAATGGCAGGCGCCGATCACGCCATCATCCCCATCATGCTGGGTGATGCCAAAGTGGCGGCGGAGTTTGCTGAGCGCGCACTCGCCAAAGGCATCTACGTGATCGGTTTTTCCTTCCCAGTGGTACCCAAAGGCCAAGCGCGTATCCGCACGCAGATGTCGGCCGCACACTCTCGCGAGCAGCTTGATAAAGCCATTGATGCGTTTATCGAAGTCGGCAAAGAGATGGGCATTATCTAGGATTCTAGGATTCTAGGATTCTAGGATTCTAGGATTCTAGGATTCTAGGACCTAGGTCCTTTAGTTAAGGTTATATTATGAAAATCAAAGCATTATCAAAGCTTAAGCCTGAAGAAGGCATCTGGATGACCGAAGTGGACAAGCCTGAACTTGGCCACAACGATCTGCTGATCCGTATTAAGAAAACCGCTATCTGTGGCACCGACGTGCACATTTACAACTGGGACGAATGGTCACAAAAAACCATTCCAGTGCCTATGGTCGTCGGCCATGAATACGTGGGCGAAGTGGTCGGTATCGGCCAAGAAGTGCGTGGTTTTGCCATCGGTGACCGCGTTTCTGGCGAAGGCCACATCACGTGTGGTCACTGCCGTAACTGCCGTGGTGGCCGCACGCATTTGTGCCGTAACACCATCGGTGTTGGCGTTAACCGCACAGGCGCGTTTGCTGAATACTTGGTAATCCCAGCGTTCAACGCATTCAAAATCCCAGATGGCATTTCTGACGATCTCGCGTCCATCTTCGACCCATTTGGTAACGCAGTGCACACCGCGCTGTCGTTTGATCTCGTGGGTGAAGATGTGCTGATCACTGGCGCAGGCCCAATCGGCATTATGGCCGCCGCTGTGGCGAAACACGTTGGCGCGCGCCATGTAGTGATCACCGATGTGAACGAATACCGCTTGGATCTTGCGCGTAAAATGGGCGTGACTCGCGCGGTTAACGTGGCAGAGCAAACGCTGGATGATGTGATGGCTGAGCTTGGCATGACAGAAGGCTTCGATGTGGGCCTAGAGATGTCGGGCAACCCATCGGCGTTTAACTCAATGTTAAAAACCATGAACCACGGCGGCCGCATTGCTCTGTTGGGTATTCCACCCTCAGATATGGGCATCGACTGGAACCAAGTGATCTTCAAAGGCTTAGTGATCAAAGGGATCTACGGCCGTGAGATGTTCGAAACTTGGTATAAGATGGCGAGCCTGATCCAATCTGGCCTAGATTTAACGCCAATTATCACCCATCACTTCAAGGTGGACGACTTCCAAAAAGGCTTCGACGCTATGCGTAGCGGGGCTTCCGGCAAAGTCATCCTCGATTGGGAATAAAAAACAAAGCGCTCCGAAAGGGGCGCTTTTTGCATTGGAGACTACTGTGAGCATAAACAGTGAAATGGAAAATAAAGCCCCATTTAGCCCTAGAAAAAGCCCTAATTTAGCCCTAGAAAAAGCCCTAATTTAGCCCTAAAGGCGTTTTCACCATGCCCCAAACCACTCACTTTTAGCCCCAAGGATTTGCTAGCACTCAGAGTTCGAGGATTGTGAAGTCTTTCCTGTGAAAATTGCGTTTCCCCCCAAGTTTACCGAATGCCAGAAATATTACTTGATATAGGTTTGTACTAGACGGAGTGTATTATGAACGTTCCAAAACCAGCTTATATTCATCAAACATCTTTTTGAAGCCATAAGCTGTTTCCGGATGGCTTAGCATATAAACCTCATTCAACCCTGATTGTGATTTTAAGTGAAGTTCCCCATATTGGACGACCGGGATTTGGTAGTTGTCAGCAAAACGCTTGTCTCTACTTCCATCTTTATTTGATTTTACCCATGTATGATCAATCACTTTGGCATCACTAGGAACAGACTCATTCTCAATGAAATTGGTAATACTAAAGTCGATATCAACATCCAGTAGATCAATTAGTGCGAAGTCATTATCGTTTTCGATAAAGAGAAACTGAGGGAATACATGTAAATCCCCACCATTAGCATTTTCAAAGCGAAGTGCTTTATAGTCGCACTGTATTTTGCTGTTGCTTGCCCTCGTTAAGCTTACTTCTTTACGTTCTATGACGTTGTTCGCGGTTGTTCTCTCTGCAATACGATCAATCGACTGTGATGTTGTGACATCCCACACTTTCTTTGTTTTCTGGACTTCTGAGAATCTGTCATCAAGAGTTCCAAAAGCGGCTTCGAGTTTACTAGAAAGTGAAACTTCAAGTCCTAGCTTGTGTTTCTTATAGTCTTGCTCTAGTTGTTCTAGATCCCCATTTATTTTTTCAATACTTTTCTTCTTAGATTCTATCTTGCTCTGAAAAAAAAGCTTCAAAGGAAACCAATTAATCCAAGAAAGATCAAAATTCAGTTCCTTTAGTTGTTGGTTAGCTAAAGCGATCTCCTTTTTAAGCTTATGCTTTCCTCTCTCAATATCTGTAAGAGTGGACTTGAGCTCACTTAAACTTTTAGATGAGAGTCTACCAACCGCTTTACTTTTGAAATAAACCTTATCGAAATTACTCATATTCACTCCTGTTTTGCAAATTTAAAATAGTGTCAATGGCAGTAAAATTATTTCACTCAGTAATTATTAGCTTTAAGGAATTCAGTTTAATCCATTAATTGTTTGACTGTTCAATCGACATGTGATAAGGCTTTCAAACTATCAAAAACAAATGATGACTGGTCGTCTAGAGCGCTGGCTGAATTGATGCTTTGACAGTGACTACAAAATGCTGTCATATATACAAAACTATTTTCTGCATTGCTCTCAGACAAAGTCTTTACTGATAAAACATATGATGAAATTGGGATAAGATGTTCAGCTTTTTCCACTAATTTCTCATATCCTTTTTGAGTATGACTCTCCCCGTTAAAGTTGGAGAACCAAAAATTTATTAACTCGATGGACTTTAGGTCTTTACCCTCAACACAAACTACAATCTCTTTATATTTTTCACCTTTGAGCTCAGTAAAATTGCAAAGATAACGTTCTGAGTTTTCATTTATACTTTGAACTAAAAGCTCCGAAGTTGATGCAGCATTTACGTTAAATACATACAAAGAAAATAAGATAAGGAACAACCTTTTCACCGCAATCTCTCCTAAATCACATAACGCCCGCCTAAGGGGCTGGCAACGCATAACAACCAAACTCAAACACAACAACCGAAACCACCGCGCCTCAATGGGACTGGAAACGCTACGCGTTGACAGTCCCCCTTGAGGCGTTTGCTATGTGTATGAACTCTAAGCTAAAGTTAACCTCACCCCAACATGCTTGATCTATTCATGCTGAAAACTAAGTTGGAAACAAGTCCGCCAATATTATGTGCTTGTTTCGATTGGGACTAGCAAAAAAGCACATAACGCCTCAAACATCAGCGCAGCTTTGCTTGTTATGTTCTGTTATTCCAAGACTTTCCAAAAGCCAACCTATTTGGCCCAAGTGCTAAGAATTCATTATCTTTTATCAATTTTTGAATTTCACTTTTAAATCGATTGATCTTATCTATCGAAATAAACACCTGCTTTTTAGTGGAAGAATATTCCTCAAAAATACCCTCAATTGCATGATCCTCTATATTTGAGAAAACGACCAAGTCGTGGATTAAAGCAGGGAGATATGTATCCTCCAGAAAACTCATATCCAAAGAAAGCATATTCGCATATGCCTTACCTGTTCCTGAATCGTCGTCATGGTCAAACTCGTATCGGGTCTCAGATAATTTAATTTTAGGTGAGACTGGGTTTCCCTTATAAAACTTCTTGATATATTTTGACATAGAGGTATTCAATTTACTTTCAATAGTAGAAAGCGATTTAGCGTAGCTATCAACTATCTTTCCGGAAATCTCTTCAACTTTATCGTCAATTGTAGATTTTATTTCACGAAACCTAATCTGATCGCGAATATCTTTTTCTTCCAATGATAGCGCTAACATTTTATCAACTAGACCAGAAGGTCTACCGACAGCTCTAGCTGATTCAAGTAATTTAGTCTCGGCTGATTTTATTTTAATCTCTAATGATTCAATCTGCTCTTCCAGTAAAGATTTTTCTTCTCTCAACTCAGCTTTAAGAATTTTTTTTATTCCAGAATGAAATTGATCAATTTTAGCAAGTTTATCTATATCGACTTCAGGAAAGTAATCTTTAAGCTTTTCAAAATTCTTTTTGTTAGCAGTGTTTCCGTAAGTCAGGTTATCATTCGTTCTCTTAAGTCTTTTTTTTAAGTGAAATAAACTAGTAACGAGTTCATCCTTCTCGGACTTAATTTTCATATTTTCTTCATTGATAATCTGATTTGCACTTATGGAGTAATTCTCTAGACTATCTTTTATTTTCGTAATTTCGATTGCAAGAACATTCAACCTTGACTCACATTTATCCTTCTGGGATTTAGTGATAGATTTTATATAACCCTCATTAAAGGCACCTTTGAGAACACTTTTCTTCTTTTCAGTAGCAGATTTTTCTTTCTCTAACTCTCTTAAAGAGCCATACAGGGAATACAGCTTGAGCAAATTGGGTTTGATACTTGAATACGGTTCGCTAGGAAAGGAATTCAACGGTTTGTTTGGGTTATAATTATCTTTCCCCCAAATTCTAAAGAATGGATTGACAGCTCCCCTAAAACTCGCACCGTACTCTGGAAAGCAATACACTTCCTTAAGGAAAGATCTGTATTCATCAAGTGATTTTTCAGGCGTGTCTTTTTCGCTCAGAAACGTAACAACCTTTGGGTCATTAGTGCTTCTAGAAAAACTATGCCTAACATCACCAAAAGTGAAATCCATTTCAACGGTAATAATGCCCACATTATCAATAACATCAGAGCATAGTTTTAAAAAATCATCACCAGCAAATGCAAAGTCCAGAAGCATCAACACAGATGATTTACCTATAGAGTTTGCTCCATCATCTGAACCTGTTAGTACATTCAATCCCGAGTTAAACTCCAGCTTCTTCTGAATTAGCTGTGAGCATCTAATCTCTTTTAGCATTTCTTTATTTTCCCTAAATCAAGATCTACATCAATTTCTCCAAGAATATACAAAACATCTAAGGAAAAAATAAATTCATCTAGTCCTATAAATTTTCTCTTAGTGTTTTTGTATAACTCTCCAATTGGTATTTCCTCAAACTGCATGTCTAGTATATACAACATTTTGAATGTTATAGAATCCTTGAAGGATATTGTTTTGCTGGGAGTGATCATGAGTAAATCTCGCAATTTTGAACAAAGAAAGATACGATTATTTCTGAAATTTCTGTGTTCTCACAGTCAGTTACATTCTTTATCCAATCAGCTAAAGCTGAGAAAATCTGCGTTTGATCTAGATTTTGTTTTTTGAGTTTTAAATAGTAGGTTTTAACTTGGCTGTAGATAGTGTCTGATGTATATGGTTCTGTTTTGTCTAGCTCTGAGAATTTTGACTTTATATCGGTGTAGAAATACTTAACATTATTCTTTATCTTTAATTTTACCAAGCCATTCAATGTATCATCAGATTTTGAATCGACTGTAATAGCTTCTAGTGACAATTCTTCTAGAGCATCACCCGAAAATGAAGCTAATGACTCGATAACTTTATTTATCTCATCATCGATAGAATTATCAAACCAACTTTTTCGTAAATCAGATAAGCGTTGAAGCTCTTTTTTTATCGACACTATCTCTCGGTACCCTTCGATGGTACGAGGGTTGTCAAAGACCTTATGACAGTCTCGGCAAAGAGCGATTAGATTTGATTCATCATCAACGTCTTCGCTTAGCCTTTCTTCGTCTTTTAAGAGTTCAAGTTCATGAGGCCTCGGGCTGTTGGGATATATATGAGCAATCTCATAAAGCTTGGTCATTTGGCCTTTGCTTTTTCTCATGAGCGGCTTGTTGCATTTGGGGCAGATACCGCCAACTTCATCGAAAAGAACAAGACCCATGTTTTCAGTCGGCTTCTTTCTTTTAGAGTCTGATTTAGCCACTTAACTTCCTTATATCTTTAAAAATAGCCGCTACGAGCAGCTTCTCGAATGCTTATCAAAGCACATAACGCCCAATCAAGGTGTGACACGCAATACCGATGCTGCCGCATACCACCTTAAACACAAAACCCAACCTTGAACTGGAAATTACAAGCGTTGGAAATCCTTTGTTAGTTTTATTGCTGCAGCAACCCCCTACGAGCATATTCTCCAATAGGAATATTCTCCGAGGCAGCCTGGCTCTTTACTTGATCATATTGCTCAACAGACAAAGATACCTCAATAACCTTTGGTGTATCATCGAAATAAGACAGAATTAGAGGTAAAACTAACAACACTATGCTAAAAAACATAGCCCAACGACTAGGCAGTTTTGCATGCACTGATTCAATAGAGTCTACAAGTTCGTTGGACAACTTAGAAATCAGAAAAATCAACAAAGCGAACACTGAAAATGCTGAAGCGTAACCAAGGTACCCAATATTGGAAGAACATAGAAAGAATAATATGAGCGCTAAAGAATTCCCTATTAGAATAAAGAATGCAGGTGAACAAAATTGTGAGATTCTATTTGATAAATGCTTCAATAATTTTTCACTAGAGCCACGAATTTTTCCAAAAGCTGCTGACACAAGCAGAATAATCACCATTGAAAGTAGCAATATTGAAATTGTGTTAAACGGTATGTGATCAAATAAAAGTGAAGTTAGAAAACCTCTATCCATCTGACTGGGAAGCTCAAATTGACTAAAAAGTAAAAGAAAGAAAGATAAAATGAAACCAAACCCACCGAAAAACATACTATCAGAGTAATTCAGCACTGGTTCTCTCGTAACTTCCGTATATTTATCTATCTTCATATTCACTCCTATAAAACTAACTACCACTAACCAACACACTACCACGCTAACCCTTTCCCCACGCGGCTTACACTGTACAACGACTTCTATCGTACAGTGAGCAACTTGTATCACAAAAACTAATGATATAAACGTCATGTTGTTTCTTTTGCTCACATTATTGAGCATTGCAATGGGAAGCAAAGGTGAAAAGGGCGTTCGGGGCAGAAAAAAGGCCGCTGAAAATGCGGCCTGAACGAGTTTAGCGGTGCTTGTTGACTTGCTTGCACAACCTTTCGCTGACAACGCGTGAGAGTTCGGCGAGTTGTTCTAGATCGCTAAAGCCGACATCGGGCTCTTTGAAATAGTTGATGTACTGGTAGCGGTTCATGATCATTTCATCGGTGCTGCGTGCCCATGATTCAACCTATTGTAAGCCCCAAATGTAAGGCATCCCGAGTCAACTTTGCACCGTTTGCTCGGCATATTACCGATTGCTGCAAGAGAAGAAGCGATCCTCAAACTGATGATTCGTTTCTCGCGTTTTAATCTCGTCTATTGTGCGCAGCGCTGGATTGTCACAAACGGCCGATTTGACGAAGCTTTCACATTTTAAGCTTGAGCTACCGCCCACAGGCAAACAGTGCTCGTCGTAATACCAGTTGGTGATGATGCCAGTTGCATCCATCACGGAAGCCGAGGCGAGCTTGGTATCCACGCCAGTGTGTCTGTCGAAACCGTAGTAGGGCGTTGAGCTGTTGAACGACGCCTCAATGCATTGATAGACGTCGGTCATATGCTGATCGAGTTCAGACACACCACAATCGTGATACGAATCCCTGTTTGCCAATGAGTCCAATACGCTTGCTTGAAACGCTTCAAAGGTGATTTTTTTCTCTTCACCGGTGTTTTGATTGGTCTCTTTCTCCCCATTTGAGTTCGCGACACTGCTGTCATTGCAACCCGCTAACACGGCAAAAAGCAGTAGCATCCAACACTTCGTCTTGCTTTTCATCAAATCTCCTTATTTGTCTAACATGCAGTAGCCGCATACCAACGCGTCAACCGTTATTCTAAGCGATGCATACTGTACAACGACTTGCGTAAAACGTTGAGCAACTTATGTCACATAAACTTATGGATTGAGTGCCAATTTGTTTATTCTGCTCACACTATGCAAAGCAAAAGAGGCAAGGGTTCTGTTTTAGTTCTGGCAGGCTTGAGACGGAAAAGCAGGCCGCTAAAAAAGCGGCCTGCGGAGATTAACGGTGCTTGTTGACTTACTCATTTACGGCAGTGGACTAAGTAAATCGCATCGCTAGTTTGTCGGTGTAATCAATAGTAGAAAATGGAAGCGAAAATACTATTTAGCGCATTCCGTTTTTTCTATTTCTTCATCGCTGGCTACGTTACATAACATTAACTTTTCACTACTCATCGCTTTATTAAAATCACTTTTTGTCGGGTTACCTTGCAGGACAATACTGGTTAATTTAGCGACTTCGGATTTTGTCAATGTTTCATAATCGATATTATATTGTGCAATAATAGGCTGCTCATTGTTCTTTTGATAACAGAGCTTGTTAATATAATGGTCCCCAATATCCACACGGGTCTCATCGTAAAAACCATCTACTGAGATATCGATAGTACAGACTAATGCACCTTGGGATTTTTCATCATTATCTGGCAAGCGGGGAAGGCTGGCAGAAAGATTAAAACGGTTATCCGTACGCTTTAATTGATACGTTTGCATGTTGTGCGACCAGTATCCGGTATACGGAAGATTTGTCTTGTAGCCCCAAATGTCCTCCGAATTAAAGTTGCCAGTGTACGTTAGGTCATTGCATGTATTACGGAAAAAGTGGTAACTGTCGCGATTAACAGAACTATTTTTAACGTGTACTACCTTGGTATCTGCCGCACAATCCCCACTATTATCACCACCACACCCAGACAATACCGCCAAGGTAGTAAGAATTAACAAGCCATTTTTCATTATTTTTCCTCATTCTGAGATTATAATTTTTTAAGACTTGCTGATTATTCAAAGTTTATAAAATCATTCTAGGTAAAAAAAGATATTATTGATCTTCGGTCACACTCGGTAGGGGTAATAAATGCAGTTTCGAATTTTAATTACAGAAAAATAACATATTTTAATATCTTGAGTGTTCAATTTTTGATCATGTTGGCTATGTTTCTAATACAACGTTTCGCAGATTCACAGACTCCAGATAACTGATAAAAGCCATGAATGACGCCTAAATAACGTTCACAGTAAGCTTCCACACCTTGCGAAATCAGGGAGCGATACAACTGTTCACCCGCACTGTCGCCGACAAAAACGCTATGTTCCGTATTCGCGCCTATGGATATTCATACTTTCACCTCCTATGCTTGCTTTATATCAGTGAAGGGGAGCACACATGGTTCATTTTATTCGTCAGTTATGCACTTTTGCTTTGATTGTCTTCGTGACCTTGCCTGTTTCAGCTACGACGACCATTCGGTTAACCTATTCAGATCTTGAGGCTTACCCGTTTCTGATGGGCAATGGCTCTGAAGTGGCGAATCCTCCCGGCTTGGCTTTGGATGTGCTTGATCATGTTGCATCAAAACTTGCTCTAAACATTGAGTATGTTCGACTGCCGGGCAAACGTGCTTTACAAAACATAGATTCTGGTCACGTCGATGGCGGATTTATTTTTTCCTACAACGCGCAGCGTGCACAATTCGCGCGTTATCCGATGAACGGCGATCAGCCTGATGGCACAAAACGCATTGCCACCATTGGGTACTATTTCTACACCTTGGCAGACCACGCCTTGGATTGGGATGGAGAAAATCTTGCCGATACTGAACAACAGATAGGCGCTCATTTAGGGTTTTCTATTGTCAATGAGTTGAAGAAAATGCAGCTCAAAGTACAGGAGGTCAAAACCACAGAACAGCTGTTCCAAATGTTGGAGCTTAAACGCATTTCTGCCATGGCGATTCAAGATACGATGGCCCAGCAGTATATTGCCATTCACAACCTATCAAACGTAAAGCAGGTGGAGCCAGCCATCACGACGAAAGATTACTACTTGGTATTTAGCCACCAGTTTATGGAAGCCAATCCTGAGCTCGCTGAAAAAATATGGCGAGAGATAGAACAAGTCAGAGATGACGTCTATGTAAAGCAGAAAAATCACTATCTTAAATGAGTCAGTTGGTCCTATGGTATCCGTTCAATGTTTGGTAGTGCCATAGGATTTAGTCTTAACCTATTGATTATATTGACTTTTAAAAATAAAGTGAGAAATAGATATCTATTGTACGTACTTCGTGTATAGTGGCGTCAGCTCAAGTAGCGAGCTATTAAAAAGAATACATAGTTCAAGATCTTCTCAGTTTTATTGATTTCATTTGTCATATTCATCCTGCGATACCTTTTTCTTCATTCCTCCCTTAGTAGCTTCATTTTTTAATTTAATTAATTTATCGAGATTCATATGTCAAATAATACAACTGGCCTAGTTAAATGGTTTAACGAAACTAAAGGTTTTGGCTTTATCACTCCAGATAACGGCGGTGCTGATCTGTTTGTTCACTTCCGTTCTATCACAAGCAACGGTTTCAAAACGCTAGCTGAAGGTCAAAAAGTATCTTTCAGTATCGAACAAGGCAACAAAGGCCCACAAGCGGCTAACGTTACTGTTCTGTAAGCGTTTTTGTGAGATCTCGCCTGTTGCCTAGTGATGGCGGGATCTCCATTTTTCTCAATTTAAGCAAGGAGTTAAATGACTCGAAGATCTAACCGTAAAACATATTGGTATTACGTTTTACGTGAGCAAAAAATACCAACCGGACGAAAAGTTATTGTTCAAAATTAAGTATTACCTACACCACAATAAGACTTCTTGGTCATCGACCATCAATCAACTCAATAGTGATGTGTTAAAGCGTCATATTTTGCCCAAAGTCACTACCGATTCTTTTGATTTAAATTTTTCATTTTGCGAGCTTACCAATCAGGGTGAGATAAGAGATCCACAGGGCTTAGTCTTGGGAAGTTTTTATATCTCTGATTAGCACAATGGCTGCTGGTTGAAAAAGAGAACGGAGATCGCAGCGCTAAAGCGAAAACTTTGGGAACTATAATTAGGGGAACTAATATGAAAAAACCAGTGAAGAAAACAGCAAAGAAAATGCGTAAAGCGGATTTTGAAGTTCGATTCGCGACGATGGTTGGAGAATATAACAGTGCGAAAGAAGTGCTCGATGCTCTCCCAGAAGGCTCGCCTGATTATGCAAAGCAGAAAAAAAAGTGTGATAGCTTGTTTGCCGCCGCAGAACGCTTTATCAATACAAATCAATAGCCTAGATTTTTCTTTCAGCAATTTCTACCCAATGATTCACCCATAAAGCAAATCGCGCTGCGTTCAAAGTTTTCCGGGCGTTATCCGCGCGATTGCGCGAAATTCGCGCGTCATATGGGCTTGATCACTAAAACCAAACTGTTGTGAAACCTCCACCAGACTGGCCTCCTTATGCTGGCGTAGATAGTCGATGGCCTTTTTCACTCTTAAAATGCGCTGATACTGCTTGGGCGTCATTTCCATCCAGTGTTTAAACAGGCGTTCGATTTGCCGTTGGCTTAAAGCCATTTGTTCGCCTAAGTCTCCTGGGGAGACATCAAGCTGAATGCACTCGAGTGCTTGCTCCAGTGAGTTTGGGATGAGATCCGTGCGTTGAACATTGTTGCTAAGCCATGTGTAAAGCGTGTCAATCCGGCTTGCGTTGTCGCTGTGTGATTGCAGTTTGTCGTACAAGTCATACAGGCGATAGCGCTGATCCTCTTGCCTTTCGAGTAAGGTTAAATGGCAAAAATGCTGGCCTAACATGCCATAGCCGATGGCTGGATGAAAGCGGATGCCGGCTAGTGTCGCGCCGGGAAAGAGCGTTATCTGCTGCGATTGTTTTTCTACAGGTGAGAGCAGTACGCCGTGGGTGAGCCGCTTTGCTCCCAGTGTTACTTCGCCGCCAAGATGGAACACAATGCCGCTGCCCGCATCGGTGTACAGAGGCTTTATGACAGACTCGCTGTGCCGTTCGCAGACAGAAGCCGACCAAATGCCTTGCACCAACGCAGACAACTGCCCCGAGGGCTGGGACAGTTGAAAGTTGAATGCGGACTGGGGGGATTTACTGTGGTTTATAGCTGCCTACCTCGGGTTTAAACACTTTCACAATACGATTCCAACTGTTAATAGCGTTGATGGCGATGGTCAAATCAACCAAGGTTTTTTCACCGAACGCACTGACCACTTTATCATAGCACTCAGCGTCGACCGTTTTTCCTGCTGTTAAATGTTCAGCCCACTCTAGTGCGGCGATTTCGCTATCTGTATATAAAGGCATGTCGCGCCAAGCGTTTAACCCTAATAGACGTTCCACACTTTCGCCAGCCGCCATCGCGTCTTTGCTGTGCATATCGATACAAAAAGCGCACTGGTTGATCTGCGATACGCGCAGTTTGACCAGCTCCCAAATTTTTACCGTCACGGTTTCGGAAGCACGAAACTGCTCTCGCAAATAGTTTTCCTGCTCGAGCAGAATCTGCATTCCTTTGGCGGCAAGCCCGAAGTAATTGGCACGTAAAGTCATTGTATTTCTCCTCTGTGGTTGTGAAATACACAATAGCTTTTCGCGTCGAGCCAGTATTGAATAATTTCGACATGCACGAGACTTGGGTTACTTAATACGTGCGGTTTGCTTTAGAACAGAGAAACCCTATTTGGTCTATCGATACTCTTTTATCACAATGAGATCTAAGTCCCCCATTCCACAAGATTGATGTCTAATTTGTAAGATTTTATATGTTAAAATTTAGTGCTTAAACTCAGTTTTGATCAATAATTTGCTGCCGATAGTCGGGATGACTGTTTTGCTTTGTTGGTACTGAATTTATCGTCAAGCACGCAATTCTTTCAAATAATGTTGTTTGCCTTGCTATCTCTGCACAGTGAAGTGAGTGAGGCAGGAGGAAATATGAAAAGACTCATCTTAGCGGTCGTGGTTGCTATGTTCGCACTGGCGGCGATTGCCAGTGCCATCTCGACGTCTTATGTCTCGTACCAAGAGATCAATAACGTCATTTTGATTAGCTCGAAAGCGAAAGGGTCACAAATGGCTCTACACGCTGAGTACATTTTAGAAAATTCCAAGCAGCCGATTGATGATCTGCAAGAGATGGTGACGACGCTCAGTCAGCGTTCAGACATCGCTTATGCGATTGTTATCGACAAAAATGTGGCGGCGGTAGCGCACAGTGACAAGCAAAAAATCAATAAAGTCTATAAAGATGAATACACGGTGCTTGGCGCGACACAAGGTGTCGTGCAGCACTCGAAATGGTATGCCGATGTGCAGAAGGTGTGGACTTACGACATCATGTCGCCGATTTATGTTAACGGTCAACTCTACGGCACGTTAGACATCGGTGTGCCAATCACCGAAGTTGACTCGGCGGCGATGGGCATCATCATCACCCAATTAGCCACAACTTGCGGTATGTTCGTGCTGTGTATTGTGGTGTTGGCGGGCTTGATGACCAAACTGTTCCAGCCTCTGACTCGTTTGCAAACCGCGCTTGAAGATATTTCTCAGGGGGACGGCGATTTAACCATGCGCTTGCCCGTTAAGGGCAACGACGAAATCGCCCATATTTCCACCGCATTCAACACCTTTGTCTCAAAAATCAATGACATTATTCAGCAAGTCGTGCGTACCGGCAGTGAACTCAATCAGTCGGCCAATGTAGTGCGTGAGCAGTCGGTGCGAGCACTGACTCGCGGCGATTTGCAGAATGAGCAGTCTACACTGGTGGTGACATCGATGAATGAGATGGTCTCGACCATCAATGAAATTTCTACCAATGCGGCCGGTGCAGCTCAGGCGGCGGGTAATGTGAATAAAGAGACGGCCAACAGCAGTGCGGTATTGCAGTTTGCCACTGAAACCATCAGCAACTTAACCGATGAAATGAACAATACTGCTAATGTGGTGATGGCGCTGGCGGACAGAACGCAATCGATCGAATCGATTCTCGACGTGATTCGCGGGATTTCCGAACAAACCAACCTTCTGGCACTTAACGCGGCGATTGAAGCGGCAAGGGCTGGCGAAGCTGGGCGAGGCTTTGCGGTGGTGGCTGATGAAGTGAGAAATCTGGCGACTAAATCAGCGCAATCGACGGGTGAAATTCAGACCATGATTGACCATTTACAGGCGGAAGCAAAAAGTGCGGTAGCGGCAATGAATGCCAGCCGTGAGCTGACTATCAAAGGTGCAGAAGCCACGCTCGAAGCGCAGCAGGCGATCAGAACTATCGCGTCTCAAGTCTCTTCGATTTTAGATCTCAATACTCAAGTCGCAACCGCCACCGAGCAGCAGTCGAGTGTCACGAAAGAGATCAACTTGAACATGGACTCGCTCAATGAGTCGGTGAGAGAAGGGCTAAGTGCTAGCCAGCAACTGGAAGAAACCAGTAAAACCTTAACCGCGCTGTCGCAAACGCTGGATAAGTATGCGGGGTCGTTTAAAGTCAGTAAGGCGTAACCTTGTTTTTTTAAAAGAGTCGAACTGTTCAAAAGCCCTGAGCGTAACGCTCAGGGCTTTTTCTTACCTCAACTCAGGCAAATGACGCTTTACCGATTTCATCAATTTTTGGAATGAAGGACAGGCCAAATGAGAAGAGTGAGGGCAGTTGGCGACGTGATGTAAACTGTCTCGCACTGCTTTGAGCCGTTTGATCTGTACATCTATCTCTTGGGCTTTGTTATTTAGCATATCGCGATCAAGAACCAGCGCATCTTGCGATGATGTCACTAAAATAGCGGCAATGTCGTTGAGTGATAATCCGGCCAACCTTCCCAGAGAAATCAAGTTCAGTTTCTCCAGTACGTTGGGTGCGTATTGGCGTCTTAGCCCACTTCGTCCAATCGAAATAATCAGTCCTAACTTTTCGTAGTAGCGCAGCGTTGAAGGTGGAAGGCCAGACTGCTTGGCAACTTCGGCAATATCCATAAAATTGTCCATTGACTTAAAGTGAGCTTTAAGTCGTACCATGCGAGCTGATAAACAACAAGCCAATTTTTAGCTTAGAAAAGGAGCATGGAATGGAAACGATGATCGGGTTGCAAGTGATTTTTATTGGCCTTGGAGCAACACTACTCATGGACAGTTGGTCGTGGATTCAACGCAACGTATTTGGCATTGTATCGCTCAATTATGCCTTAGTTGCGCGCTGGATTCTGTGGATCCCAAAGGGAAAATGGATGCATCGCACCATTTTACAAACGCCCAAAGTGGCGGGTGAACAACTGTTCGGATGGTTACTGCATTACGCGATTGGCATCGCCTTCGCCTTCCTTCTCATCGGGTGGAAGGGCGGATATTGGCTTGCTGACCCGTCTTTAAACGATGCCGTTGTCATCGGCATGGCGACCTTGTGCATGCCATTTTTGCTGATTCAGCCTTGCTTGGGATTTGGTGTGGCCGCCAGTAAAACGCCAATGCCTTGGCGAGCACGCGTTTTAAGCTTTATCACCCATCTGGTTTATGGCTCCGGGCTGTTTATCAGTACTCAATTACTGCGCTGGATAACGGCGTGAACGGTGTTCATCTCCAACCAATCGGCTGTTGTGGTTTGAATGCGGTATACATGCGAAAAACAAGCACTTGCCGCATCAACCGATTCTTGTTAGTGTCGTTGGCTATGAATATGATTAATACCTCAACGTCTATTTTTTTCTGGTGGCGCTCTCTCTAGAGCGGCGCGGAATTCTTACATTCTTTAGCTGCTGGAAGGTAGCTAAAGATCACTCTCTTTTTATCTCCAGTAGCGTCCTTTTAACTTGGAGATAACTCATGCAATCAAAACAAACTGAAACCCAAAGCGAAACCATTTTAACCGGCGATAGAGCCACAGGGCCGCTGCACCTTGGTCACTATGTCGGCTCGTTGCAACAGCGCGTCGCGCTGCAAAGCATTCATCAGCAGACCATTTTAGTAGCCGATATGCAGGGGCTGACCGATAACGCCCATCAACCGGAGAAGGTGTCGAGCAATATTTTGAATGTGGTCGCCGACTACTTGGCGGTGGGCATTGATCCTCAGCAAACCACCATCTGTTTGCAGTCGCAATTGCCCGCGTTGGCAGAGCTGACCATGTATTACAGCAATCTCGTTTCCATCGCCCGCTTGGAAAGAAACCCGACAGTGAAAAATGAGATCCACAGCAAAGGCTTTGGCCGTTCCATTCCAGCGGGCTTTTTGACCTATCCGATCTCACAGGCGGCTGACATCAGCGCGTTTCGCGCCACGCTGGTTCCTGTGGGAGACGATCAACTGCCGATGCTGGAACAAACCAATGAAATTGTACGCAAGATCAACAGCCTGGCAGGAAGCGAGGTGCTGCTTGAGTGTCGTGCGCTGCTGAGCAATGCGCCGCGTTTACCCAGCACTGATGGCAAAAACAAGATGTCTAAATCCATGGATAACGCCATCAATCTTGGTGCCAGTGAGCAAGAGATCCGCGCGGCGGTCAAATCGATGTACACCGATCCTAACCACTTACGCGTTGACGCTCCGGGGCAAATCGAAGGCAACGTGGTGTTTACTTATCTGGACGCCTTTCATCCCGATCATGCCTATGTCGCTCAGTTGAAAGAGCAGTATCAGCGCGGTGGTCTGGGCGATGGTACGACCAAGAAAATACTGGAAGAGTGTTTACAAGAGCTGCTCAAACCGATCCGCGAGCGCCGCCAGTGTTACTTGGATGACAAAGCACAGTTGATTGAGATACTGCGCTTGGGCAGCCAGATTGCGCAAGAGAAAACTGCGCAAGTGCTTATCGATGTCCGCGGTGTGTTTGGTTTGAATCTGTTCTGAACTTGCGCAAGGTAGAATGAAAAACAGCCGCTGATGAATCGTGGCTGTTTTAGCCAAAATCTGCTGAAAATCGGTTTGAACACGCGCTCTTTGGCAAGCGAGTTTTATGAATACGATAAATTTTTTTTATTAAAAAATAGTCTTGAAAGCGATTTTTCCGGCCCTATTTATTGCACTGAAGCGAGATAGCAATGGCTTGCTTCAGCACTCTAAGCAACTCTGTCTTTTATTTTTTCTGCTAAGTAGGAGGCACTAGCAAATGAATATTCGTCCTTTAAATGACAAGCTAATTGTTGAGAGACAAGAGGTGGAAAACAAATCTGAAGGGGGAATTGTTCTCACTGCTCAATCGGTGAAAAAGTCAAACCGCGGCAAGGTGATTGCGGTGGGCGCTGGTAAACGTCTGGAAAATGGTGAGCGCGCGGCGATGGATGTCAAAGTGGGTGAGCAAATTATTTTCAACGACGGTTATGGCGTGAAAAGCGAAAAAATTGACGGCACAGAGTACCTGATTCTCTCTGAATCAGATGTGTTGGCAATTGTTGAGTAATGATTTTTGAGTCGTTTTTGAGGAGATTACTATGGCTGCAAAAGATGTTTTATTTGCCAATGATGCGCGTCAAAAAATGCTGAAAGGGGTGAACTTGCTGGCGGATGCTGTCAAGGTAACGCTCGGGCCAAAAGGGCGCAATGTGGTGCTGGATAAATCTTACGGCGCACCCACCATCACTAAAGATGGTGTTTCTGTGGCAAAAGCGATTGAGCTAAAAGATAAATTTGAAAACATGGGCGCGCAGATGTTGAAACAAGTGGCGTCCAAAGCTAACGACGAAGCGGGTGATGGCACCACCACAGCAACCGTGCTGGCACAATCGTTCATCAATGAAGGGCTTAAAGCGGTCGCTTCTGGCATGAACCCGATGGATCTGAAACGCGGTATCGACAAAGCCACCGAGGCAGCGGTAGCGAAGTTGCGTGAAATGTCGAAACCTTGCAGTGATAAAGAGTCGATCACCCAAGTAGGTAGCATTTCCGCCAACAGCGATCGCGCGATTGGTGAAATCATTGCCGAAGCGATGGAGAAAGTGGGACGCAACGGTGTGATTAGCGTGGAGGAGGGCCAAGGGCTGGCCAACGAGCTGTCTGTCGTTGAAGGCATGCAGTTTGATCGCGGCTACCTGTCGCCTTACTTCATCACCAACCAAGAAAAAGGCTCTGTTGAGCTCGATAACCCTTACATTCTGCTGGTGGACAAAAAAATCAGCACCATCCGTGAGCTCTTGCCGGTACTGGAAGCCATTGCGCAATCTTCCCGCTCGCTGTTGATCATTGCCGAAGATATCGAAGGCGAAGCGTTGGCGACGCTGGTGGTGAACAACATGCGTGGCATCGTACGTGCAACAGCGGTGAAAGCGCCGGGCTTTGGCGACAATCGCAAAGCGATGATGGAAGACATTGCGGTGCTGACCGCAGGTACACTCATCTCGGAAGAGATTGGTCTAGAGCTTGAAAAAGTGACGCTAGAGCAGTTGGGTTGCGCGAAGAAGGTGACCATCACCAAAGATACTACCACCATTGTGGGCGGCAGTGCACAGGCGCAGGCGATCGAAGATCGCGTGGCGACGCTGCAAAAACAGATCGAGACCACCACATCATCATACGACAAAGAGAAGCTGCAACAACGCATTGCTAAGCTTTCTGGCGGTATTGCGCTGATCAAGATCGGCGCGGCCACCGAAGTGGAGATGAAAGAGAAGAAAGACAGGGTAGATGACGCGCTACATGCGACTCGCGCGGCAGTGGAAGAGGGCATTGTTGCTGGTGGTGGCGTGGCACTGACCAAGATCGCCAAAGAACTGGCGGATCTCAAAGGTGACAACGACGATCAAAATGTCGGCATTCGTGTCGCGCTGCGTGCGATGGAAGAGCCGCTACGTCAAATTGCGATCAACGCGGGTGACGAAGGTTCCGTGGTGGCGAACGCGGTTAAATCGGGCGACGCCGACTACGGTTACAACGCGGCGACGGGAGAATTTGGCAACATGATCGAAATGGGCATTCTGGATCCGGCCAAAGTGACCCGTTCGGCGTTGCAGTTCGCTGCCTCCATCGCAGGTTTGATGATCACGACCGAAGCGATGGTGAGCGACTACGTCGAAGCGGAGAGCGAAAAATAATCGCTTGAGCTCAACATGAAAACCAGACGGGCTCGCGTGAGCCCGTCTGACTAACGATGTGAGGTGAATGTTATGACTCGTTTACCAGCCTTTTCTTTCTCGGTGCGTGAATCTGGCCTGCGTGGCGGCGCCAGCCATTGGCCCGATACGCAGAATTTTCCTCAAGTGACGGCCCATCCGATCTTCTCTATTGCCAGCTACTTGCCAAGAGCTTGGCCACGGTTGGTGTTTGTGCTGGAACTGCCTGCAACCTCGCAAAAGCAGCCTCCAGTAGTGCACTAAGCCGCAAGCGCTTGAAGCCGTTCATGCGGCCACTACCATATCTGGCGAATATCGGAGGAGATGTCGCTGATCATCTGCCTTGCGCTCTCATCGAGAAATTGCACCAGCGAGATAAACAGCAGGTCAGTAATCACGTTTTGCGCGCTGCGCGAAGCAATCGCCGAGCTGCGATGCTCGGTTTCATCGGCGATGGTGTCGAAGGTCATATCGGCAATTTGGCGTAATCGGCTTTTTTTCGGTGAGCTGAGCGCAATCACTTTCGCCCCCTGCTCTTTGGCCGCTTCGGCCGCCACCAAGATCTCTTTGCGCTCTCCTGAAAACGAGATGGCAATTTGCACATCTTGTTCACTCAAAGTGCGCGCCACCGCGATCTGCACATGGCTGTCTTGCTCGGCCAAGGTGGTGATGCCGAGTTTAAGCAGCTTATAACTGAGGTCTTTTGCCGTGAGCGCAGAGCCGCCAATGCCGACGATCTGCACGCGCCTTGCCTCACTCAACCACTGCACTGCCTGATGACACGCTTCATACGAAAGCGCATTGGTGGTTTGAAACATTGCGTCGGTTTTGGCTTTAATCAGCTTTTGCGCAATCACCGCCAGCGGATCATCGGCCAGAATATCGCTGTGCAACGGCGTGGTCTGCATTGCTTGTTTGCGGCCAATTTCCTCAGTCAGGGCGAGCTTAAAGGCGCTGTAACCTTTAAAGCCGAGTCGCTGAGTAAATTTGACGATGCTCGATTGGCTCACTTTTGCCTGCTCTGCCAACTCTTGGCTGGTCAATTGCGCCGCTTTCTC
Organism: Vibrio cidicii; assembly: GCF_009665415.1. Classification (NCBI taxonomy): domain Bacteria; kingdom Pseudomonadati; phylum Pseudomonadota; class Gammaproteobacteria; order Vibrionales; family Vibrionaceae; genus Vibrio; species Vibrio cidicii. The sequence goes on from NZ_CP035922.1 coordinate 388,057, forward strand.
TGCATTTTCTACAATCCAATCGCCAATCACTCGGCCACTTTGCGACAACTGAGTTCGTCTTGCGACGATTTTATTGATAACGGACACAGCAAAACCTCAAAAAAGTTTAAATAAATTATTCCAAACGAGAAATAAAAACCGAAAACAGCAAGCCACTAATTAAAATAAACTTTTATTCAAGCAATGGTCATTATTGCCCTTTAATTAGTCCCATTATTCCAGAGTTTATCGGCCCAAAGAATAACCTTAAGTGTGATTTTTATCACCAAAGCTGAATATTTTATTCCATAGAATCGCCCTCAGTTCAAAACCTATTATCGAGAAATGTCCACCATGAAAATTGATTTAAGCCGTTTGGTTACAGAAAGCCGCAACCCAGCCAGTACAGAGATTGATACCCTGTCCACCGTCGAGATGCTCAGAGTCATCAATCAAGAAGATCAGAAAGTCGCACTGGCGGTGGAAGCGGTTTTGCCGCACATCGCCCAAGCGGTGGATGCCATCACACAGGCGTTTGCCCACGGTGGCCGTTTGATTTACATGGGTGCAGGTACTTCGGGCCGCTTAGGCATTCTTGATGCCAGTGAGTGCCCACCAACTTACGGCACTCCGGCAGAGCTCGTGGTTGGCCTGATTGCCGGTGGCCACACTGCCATTCTAAAAGCGGTGGAAAATGCCGAAGACAACCGAGAGCTGGCGCAAAACGATCTCAAATCACTCAACCTGACAGCCAACGATGTGGTGGTCGGCATTGCCGCAAGCGGACGCACACCTTATGTGTTGGGCGGTTTGGAATACGCCACCTTAATGGGTGCAACAACGGTGTCGATCGCCTGTAATCCGGTTTGCCCAATGGCCGATGCGGCGCAAATCGCCATTTTGCCGGTGGTGGGCCCAGAAGTGGTCACAGGCTCTTCTCGCATGAAAGCAGGCACGGCGCAAAAACTGGTGCTCAATATGCTGACCTCCGGTGCGATGATCCGCAGTGGCAAAGTGTTTGGCAATTTGATGGTAGATGTGGAAGCAACCAACGCCAAGCTGATCCAACGCCAAACCAACATCGTTGTAGAGGCCACTGGCGTGTGCGCAGAAGAAGCAGAAGAAGCGCTCAAAGCATGCGATCGCCACTGCAAGACCGCGATTTTAATGATTCTTTCTGGCCTAGATGCCGAGCAAGCCAAAAACAAATTACAACAGCACAACGGTTTTATCCGCGCTGCGCTGAACGACAAGTAACCATTAAGGTTTCAAGGAGACCGTTATGGCAAAGATAACCCAAACAATGATCTCGCAGCTGCTGGCTGCGGTGGGCGGCAGCAGTAATGTCAGCAAATGTGGCAACTGCATGACCCGACTTCGCTTAACGCTAGCCAACAATGGCGTAGCAGATCAGGCTGTGATTAAGCAAATCCCCGGCGTCATGGGCGTGGTGGAAAGCGATGAGCAATTTCAGATCATCCTTGGCCCCGGCAAAGCGCAGCAAGCGGCCGAGCTGATGAACAAGCTGATTGAAAGCGTCATTAATGGCGATGTGCAAGAACAGGCTATTGCCAGCGACACGAACGATCTCTCCAGCGTTGCCGCTGAGCAGAAAAAGCAAATGAAGAGCAAACAGACCAGCGCGGTGCAACGCTTTTTGAGCAAGTTTGCCACCATTTTCACCCCGCTGATCCCCGGTTTCATTGCCGCAGGTTTGCTGCTTGGTTTTGCTACGCTGCTTGAGCAAATGTTCGTGCTGGAGCAAACCCCAAGCCAGTTTATGCTCGATCTGATCGCCTACATGAAAGTGTTTGGCAAGGGGTTGTTTGCCTTCCTTAGCATCTTGATCGGCTATAACGCGCAGCAAGCCTTTGGTGGCTCTGGCGTGAACGGCGCCATTCTCGCGTCACTCTTTGTGCTGGGCTACAACCCAGATGCCACCTCTGGCATCTACTCGGGCATGAGTGAGTTCTTTGGCTACACCATTGACCCGCGAGGCAACATTATCGGCGTTCTGCTGGCGGCGATCATTGGTGCGCAAGTGGAACGCAAAGTGCGTGAATACATGCCCGATGATCTCGACATGATTCTTACCTCAGTGGTCACGCTGCTGATCATGGGTGTGGTCACGTTTGTGGTGATCATGCCTATCGGCGGTGAGCTGTTCAAAGGCATGTCTTGGCTGTTCTTGAACCTCAACGACAACCCGCTGGGCGCGGCGATTCTTGCTGGTCTGTTTTTGATTTCTGTGGTGTTTGGTATCCACCAAGGCTTTGTGCCTGTTTATTTTGCGCTGATGGAAGCGCAAGGTTTTAACTCACTGTTCCCCATTTTGGCGATGGCGGGCGGCGGCCAAGTGGGGGCTTCACTGGCACTGTATTTCAAAGCGAAGAAAGACGCTGTGCTGCGCACGCAAGTGAAAGGGGCGATCATTCCGGGCATTCTCGGCATTGGTGAGCCACTGATTTACGGCGTCACCCTGCCACGCGTCAAACCGTTTGTGACGGCCTGTATTGGTGGCGCGGCGGGCGGCTTCTTCATCGGCTTGGTTTCCTACCTTGGCTTACCTGTCGGTTTGAATACCGTGTTTGGCCCTTCTGGTATCGTGGCGATCCCGTTGATGACATCGCACAGCGGCATCTTCGCTGGCATGGCGGTCTTCGTGGTTGGCCTGCTCATCTCCTACGTGGTCGGCTTCCTCGCCACCTACTTCTTTGGCAGCAAAGACGTCGATTTAAGCTGATTCATTCTTCCCCCTATAGGAATGAACTGGCTGCGCCTTTGAGCACTCAAGGGCGCACTCCTTATCCCTCAAGGGACATATGCGTGCCCACGAAATCTTCCCGCCTCAAAAAGCGTGTTTTTGAGTCAAAGTTGACTCTGTATAAACGTCGTTTATTCCATTTGTTAAATTTTTAATAACATTTTCAATAAGTAAAATTCATGCCTTCAATTCTATAAATTAGATTAAAGGATCTATTTTCTGAACTAATCTCATAAAGTTTATGCTATTGGTTTCATTTTGTGGCACGCAAGACCTATAACACACCGCTCAAATTATTTTACTAATCAATGAGTGTGGTTATGTCTCTTCTTCCTTTCCCTCGTCGCCGTTTAGCTCTGGCTTGTTTACTCGCATCGGTCTCTGGTGCTTCTTTTGCACAAACCCAATGTGATGTTGCCCAATTGCAGCAGTCGCCCGATCTTGCCGCTGCCATCTCCAGTGCCGATTCATCCTGTTACAGCAGTTGGTTTTATGCCTCGTCTGACACGCTGGACAACATCTACAGCGAAGCAAGCTTAAGCCGCGTTCAGGTCGCGCTACACCAAGCGGTACAAACGTATCAAGGCGAAGCCGAGCAAGCGCGTGCGATTGAAAACTTAGGCGAATACGTTCGCGCTGCCTACTACGTTCGTTACAACGCAGGAAATGTGGCGGCCTTTTGCGATCTCTTAGGCCAGCAATTCGCCCATACCATCAACGCGTTTTTAGCCAACCCTCATGCTCTTGATCAAGGGCGTGAGCAAGTGGGCGCGATGAAGAGCCTCACGCTGATGGTGGACAACATTAAGCAACTGCCGCTGACCATGGATGCGATGATGCTGGCGCTGCAACAATTTAACCCTGAGACAGCAAAAAATACTCAGTGGGTTGATGGCCTCAACAACCTGTTCCGCTCAATGGCGGGCCATATCGCCAACGATGCGTTTTATCGCTACCTTGCCAGCAACACTCAACACATTGATACGCTGGAAAAGTTCGCTAATGACAACGCATGGGCACTCGATACTGATGCCGATTTTTTGCTGTTTAACGCACTGCGCGAAACGGGCCGTTTGATCGCCAGCCCAGACAAAGCCACTAAACAGAAAGCCGTACAAGTAATGCAACGCGTGATGGCTCGTTATCCATTAGGTAGCGAGCACGATAAATTGTGGCTTGCAGCAGTGGAAATGCTCAGCTACTTCGCACCAGAAGCGTTAAATGGTTTGGATTTGTCGCAAGCGAAGCGCGATCTCGCCGCTCGGGTATTACCTAACCGCCACGAATGCCAAGGCCCAGCGATCATCCGTTCACAAGATCTCACTCCAGCACAAGCCGCCAAAGCGTGTGATGTGTTGGCCGCGAAAGAAGCCGATTTCCACCAAGTGGTCAATACTGGCATGCAGCCAGTAGCGGACGATCACAACCAACGTGTGGAAGTGGCGGTGTTTGCCAACAATGACAGCTATGTCGATTACTCCGCGTTTCTGTTTGGCAACACCACCGACAACGGCGGCCAGTACCTTGAAGGCAACCCAGCCGATGAGAATAACACCGCTCGTTTTGTCGCCTATCGCTACGCCAATGGCGAAGAACTCTCGATTCTGAACCTAGAGCACGAGTACACCCACTACTTGGATGCGCGCTTTAACCAATATGGCTCGTTTAGCGACAACCTCGCTCACGGTTATGTGGTTTGGTGGCTAGAGGGTTTTGCTGAGTACATGCATTACAAACAGGGCTACCAAGCGGCCATTGAACTGATTGCCCAAGGGAAAATGAGCCTCTCGCAAGTGTTTGCCACCAGCTACTCGCACGATACCAATCGCATTTATCGCTGGGGTTATTTGGCGGTGCGCTTCATGTTGGAAAACCACCCTCAAGAGGTTGAGGGGCTATTGGCTTTGTCGCGTTCTGGCCAGTTCGAACAGTGGGCGCAGCAAGTACAAACGCTTGGCCAACAATACGACGGCGAATTTGCTCGCTGGTTAGATGGCTTAGAAGTGACGCCAGAAAACCCAGATACCGACCCAGATACGCCAACAGAGCCGAGCGATGGTGTGGCGCAGTTGCAGGCCAATCAGAGCATCACCCTCAGCGGCGAAGCCTACAGCGAGAAGCTGTTCTACGTGGATGTGCCCGCCAATACCACCCACTTTAGCGTAGCCATTGAGGGCGATGGCGATGCGGATCTCTACATGAGTTACAACCAAGTGGCCCACTATTACGATTTTGAAGTGAGCGAATTTGTCGATGGCAGCAATGAGGAAATTCAGTTTGCTGCCGACGCTTCTGGCTACGTGAAACCGGGCCGCTACTATCTGAGCGTCACTGGCCGTGGTAGCTACCAAGCAGTGAACCTAACCGCAACAATAGACACCGCGGCACCCATGCCACCAACCCAAGAGCAAGATGACCTTGCACCTGTCATGCTGCAATCGGGTCAGGCACAGCATTTGACCGTCCACCAGCAGCGCTACGCCGCGGTGTATGTACCAGAGGGCGTGAGCGAAGTGCGCATTTGGCTCAGCGATCTCACCCCCTCGGACAGCCAAGGCAACGTGAACTTATACGCCAGCCGTGAACATTGGCCAACCCCAGAGCAGCACCAGTTTGCATCTCGCTACGCTGGCAGCAACCAATACCTCGCGATACCTGTTGAGCAAGCAGGTTATCTGCATTTTTCACTCAACTCGCCACAACAAGGCGATGACGTCGAGATGGTGGTTTACTTCCACTGATCATTCGTTGGAAAGACAAATGAAAAACAAACGCCACCGCAAGGTGGCGTTTGAGGTTTTGAAGAAGATTGGTCTTGTTGAACTACTTTTTCACCTTAGCCGTTACGTTATCAATGCCCGAGGAATATGGTTTGCGCCGGTGGTACTCTACCCATTGACGACGCATCCTACCGTTCAATTCGCCCCGTAAAGACTCTTAATGGTTTTTCTCAACCAAACGATTTTTGGATTCTGATTATTACGTTTATGCCAAATCATCGTGAATGGAATGATCAATTTGTGCTGATGTTCCTTTTTAATGGGAATCGGCAGAGCAATCAAATTTGGATGTAACTGCTCACAATATCTCCGGCAGTACTTAGGCGCAGTCGTCAACATATGATGATTTGGTCTTTCCGCCACAAATAACGCTTGCTCGAAAGTGGCCATCGTTAAGCTGATGTTTCTCGTGCATCCCTGCTCAGTAAAGATCTCATCAAGCGCCCAACGATCGTTCTTTTCCCACGTTACGTTGATGTGGGGATAACTCAAAAAGGTTTCCAAGCACCACTCTTGCTTCAAAGCAGGATGATCGTTACGGAGATACACCATGGGTAAATCCGAAAACAGAACCTCAAAGTTGATGAAGTACGGAAGCAATTCTAAAGACTCTTTTGAACGAGGATGACTCTCACGGCCTGTAAAGCCAATATCTACTTCACCACGAGTAATCGCATCCAGTGAATCATAATCCCAGTTATGAAACTTCACTTTAGAATCCGGGTACGTGTTATGAATTTGCTTGGTCAGTTCATCAACCATAATAAGTGACAAAGGTGACTCAACGCCAAGGTGGAACTCTACCCCTCTTGGCGCGTCATCTCCGCGGCGCGACGTAATTTGACGACCAATTTGCATCCAATCAGATAGGCTCTCTTGCATGCTTTCCGCGAGCGTTGTCGGTCTTAACCCTTGCGGTGTATTGACAAACAATGGGTCATCAAACCATTCTCGCAATTTACCTAACGACTTGCTCACTGTTGAAGGGGTCACATTGAGCTTTTTCGCCGTTTTGGTGACACTCAGCTCTTGTAGTAGCAATTGCAGGGTGAGCAATAAATTAAGGTCAAGTCGGGCAAGAGATTTCTTCATGATGTTCACTAACGTTTTGATATGGAAATAATAATATTAGACTCAGCCCAATCATGCCACTGGCAACCAAGGCGATCATTAACATTGTGACAGCAGGTACACCCAATAGCGCCATAAACCAAATATACAGAGCGGAGCACGAAACCTGAGCAATGCCGAGCATGGAACTTGCCAAACCCGCATTGCGGGAGAAGAGGCTTAGAGCTTGACTCATAGCGACGCCGAAACCCAAAGAAAAGCTCATACTGATTAAGCCAAAGCCTATCATGTAGAGTGTCGAACTATCGCCATTCAAGTGAGCCGCGAGAATGACAATAGCCGACAGCAAACCTGTCACCTGTGCCACCACCATGAGCGTGTATTGTTTAAAATAAGACAATGCCATCGGTGCTGAAAATGATGTCGCCATGCCTACCATAGCAAGCAAAGCCATAGCGGTAGAATATTCGCCTCTGGTAAAGCCTAATGTATCCATCACAATCATTGGTGACGTATTCACATAAGAGAGAATCGCAGTAACGCCCAGAGAGGTAAAAACCACGCGAGAGATGAAGAATCGACTGAACAGCGACTCGTTGTATTTCGGCTCTACAGCCAAAGTCGTTGGCTCAGGTTTAGGTAGCGTTTCTTTAAGAACAAAACACGCCGTTAAGCCGATCAAAAGGCCCATTATCGCCATGGCAGTGAACAACACAGGCCAAGGAAAATAAATCATGATCAAATTGCCAATCACAGGTGCAAGAACAGGGATAGAACAAGTAATTCCGTTCAGCATTGAGAGCACTTTCGCCCGTTTTTGATCGTCTAAAGTGTCACGCAAAATGGCAAAAGCGACCACATAACAACACGCAGCCCCCACACCTTGAAAAAAGCGCATCACCAGAAAGCTATCACTAGTCTGCGCTAAGCCTGCCAGCATTGAAGCTAGGGTAAAAATGATGGCGCCGAATATCGCTACTGGTTTACGGCCCAAACGATCTGCTGCTCGCCCAATAAACACAATCGTTGACGCCATACCTGCGAGATAAATAGAAAAGGCGATATGAAGTTGTGATTCGCTCGCAGATAGGTCGCTAGCAATTTGTGGCAAAGCAACTAAGTAGAGATCAATTGCAGTTGGATAAAGCAGCACAAAGGCAAAACTACACAGTAAATATCGGGATAAAAAGAATGGCTTCATAGCGAACTCGCAAACAAATTGGGTTTACGAGGATATTAGGGACCATCATTTGAGTTGACGAGTTACCATTGTGACAACAGGTATTTCCATGCACGACATGGCGAAAAGTAGCTTCAATAGTGAGCTAGTCCTGCTCAACTTGTCGTCAGTTAAATAACTCACAGAATAGTCACGTCACTTTTGAGCATACTCTTGAGGTGTACAACCAAACATCTCTTTAAAAGAAGAGATAAAACTGCTCACGCTGCTATAACCTAATTCATGCGCAACCAGTGTCGTCTTAGCTCCCTGAGTAATTTTCTCCAGAGAATTCATCAAACGAAAGCGGCTGCGCCATTGACGAAATGTTAGCCCTGTTTCTGCTTTAAACAATCGTTCAATAGTACGAACACTGGCTCCGACCTCTGTTGCTAACTGCTCAAGCAGCAGTGATTGCTCTGGCTGATTAACAACAATGCTGATCAGACGTTGCAGGCGAGGGTCATGCCCGGATGGAATATACAGTTCCAATGCTGGTAAAGATTCAAGCTCATCAAGGGCAACTAAGCCTAGGTGATGGGCTCTTTGTTGGGGGAGCTCCCCCGCATTTTCTGTCAGCCTGAGTATCACTTCTCGCATTAACGAGCTCATTTTTAACATGACGACTTTATCGGAGTTTTGACGTACACAAAACGAGGGATCTATGTATAAGTTGCGAGTTTGTGTCGCGGTTTCATTACTTACTTGATGGTAATGACCGCTCGGAATCCATACCGCATGAGTTGTCGGGACTACCCAAACCGCCTTTTCGCTGGTCACTCGCAATATCCCTTTCGCACTCCATAGCAGCTGTCCTCGCGGATGGGCGTGGGGCTTAATCGTCGACTCGGCGACCATGCTACGACTGTGAGTAAGTACTGGCTGATCTGGATCCAAAATAAAGGCCACATCGCTGGGTGATAACATTGCTGTGTGAGGAGTTTGTTTTGACATCCGGTCTCATTAAAACGTATCAAAATAGGTATTTTAGGAATGACTCATAAACATTACTAGAGTCCTGACGCGTACTCTTTAGCAGTGAACTCTTACGGTGGAAGATAGGTGCTGAAGGCTTTCGCGACTACTGCCTATAAAACGGGGCTAACGGCTAGTTAACCCCGTCAGGCGATAAATGGGATCTAGGCAACCAACATCGCTCTTAACATCCATGCCGTTTTTTCGTGAACACGCATGCGATCAGAAATCAGTGCTGCTGACGATTCATCATTGGCGTCTTGAGCAATGGTGAGTATCTCACGACAAGTTCTAATCACCTGTTCGTGACTTTGCGTAAGAATTTTAACCATTTCCATGGCGGGCGGGATATCTTCCACCTCTTTGATTGAAGTGAGTGCGGCTAAAGATTTATAAGTGCCTGGTGCGACAATATTCAATGAACGAATACGCTCAGCGATGTCATCCACGGCGGTTGCAAGCTCGGTGTAATGCTCTTCAAACATCAGGTGCAGATCGCGGAACTGTCGACCGGTTACGTTCCAGTGAAAGTTGTGAGTTTGCAGATAAAGTGTGTAAGAGTCGGCCAATAAGCGTTTCAAACCTTCAGCAATGGCAATGCGGTCAGCTTCATTAATTCCAATATTGATAGTATCCATATTGACTCCTTGATTTATTAATAACATTCAGTCTCGGCACACAAGTATAGAAAAATCGATCGAGCATCCTTTTTGAATCTACTTATGCAGCAAAGTCCATAGGTAATGACTCTATAATAGTTCATTTGGTAAAAAAACCACTTGTCGTAATAGGAATGTGTTTTGTCATATTTCTGGATAAAAACGTCAGTCGGATAGGCGTATATTAGATTCAACGATAGATCATCGCTGCCACATTCTTCATTGAGAGCAACAAAGCCGGGGTATTCATGTGGTGGTGAATAGATCTTCATCACAATTGGTGTTAGTGCGATATTGCGACAACCTACCGACTGAAAAGGCTTGATATGAAAGACGTCTCTACTAAACAGATATCCTCAATGGAGGAAGAAAGCCGATTGATACATTTCCCTATCTCCATGTTTTCCATCGTTATGGGGTTGAGCGGCTTATCAATTGCATGGCAAAAAGCGCTTGGGACATCCTTTCCTGTGATAACCACCTTTAGCAGTATTTTGGCAACTACTGTCATGCTGCTGGTGAGCGCACTCTATTTACTAAAAATCACGCGTTATCCAAATGCAGTGATAGCAGAAACAAAGCATCCAATAAAAATTAATTTTTTTGCTGCTTTTTCTATTAGCCTTTTACTTCTCTCAGTCGTTTGGCACAGATTCGAATCGCTCTCCTATGTTTTGTGGGGGCTCGGCGCGGTGGTTCAGTTATCGCTAACCTTGCTGGTTATGCATAGCTGGATACACCATGATCACTATCGGCTAGAGCACGCAAACCCGAGTTGGTTCATCCCTGTTGTTGGCAATATTATTGCTCCAATCACCGGGGCTAAGCTGGGTTTTATCGAAATAAGCTGGTTCTTTTTCGGCGTTGGTATCGTCTTCTGGTTGGTATTATTAACCATCATCATTAACCGTTTAATTTTTCATGAGGCTCTGCCAGCGCGTTTCAAACCTATGCTGTTTATCTTGTTAGCGCCTCCATCGATTGGTTTTGTGTCTTATAGCTCATTGGTTCCAGAGTTGACCGATTTTTCAAGAATACTCATCTCTGTTGCACTATTCACCGCTATTTTGCTGGCGCTCAACATTAATCAGTTTCGAAAAAGTGGCTTTTTTCTCTCTTCATGGGCGTACTCATTTCCGGTGGCGGCTTTTAATGTAGCTCTATTTCGATATGCAGAGTTAACGCTGTCACCCATAGGCTTTTACATTGGCGTTGCCTTATTAGGGGGCCTGACGCTACTCGTTTTGTGGCTGTCGTTTAATACACTCAAAGCAATAAAGGCTGGTGAAATATGCAAGCCGGAATAAACGAAATTTAGGTATATCAGTGAGGAAGAATCATGAACAAAAGTTATAAAGAGATTAATCAGCAACAACGCAAATTAGGGTCGGCTTTTCGGAAAGAGAGCCCTGACACGCTTAATGCTTTCCTAAGCCTTCATAAAGCGGCATTTGCATCAGGTGCAATGGAAACAAAATATAAAGAACTGATTGCGGTGGCTATTGCTATCAATGTCCGTTGTGACGGTTGTATTGGTTCTCACGTTGAAGCCGCTGTTAAAGCAGGCGCTTGCAGAGAGGAGTTGGTTGAGACGATTAATGTGGCTATTTTGATGGGAGGTGGCCCTGCTGTGATTTATGGAACACAAGCGCTGGCTGCGGTGGATGAGTTTTGTGAATAATCCCAAGCAATGGAGTAGATGAATGATAGGAGAAAGGAGAAGATGATCTATCGCCGTTCAATGTAAATATACTGCTTGCAATATCAGAAGAGTCATTAATCGGCGTGGTGAGCTCCCAACTCCATCAAAAATCAAGCATCTTCAATGATCATGCACATGGTTGTGTGCTATCTTTTTTAGCAATCTCTAATGTAGATAAGATGATTCATACGGAGCATGGCATGGCAAGATTTAAATGGACGCAAAGATCTTTATTTATACCACCGGTCCTTCTCGGTGTTGCAATGCTCATATTAGCTCCAGCAATGAAAGCGGAACCACCCAAGGCGATTGATAACACGGGAAAAAAGGTAGTTCGGGTAATTCAAGTCACCCCACGAAAGATCCAACCTGCTGCAGTCGGTTATGGCCACACCCAGCCCGTCAGAGACTGGCAAGCCCAAGCAGAGTTGGAAGGCGCAGTCGTCTGGGTTGCGGATAACTATCATGATGGCAGTATCATCAAGCAAGGTAGTGAAATTCTCAGGTTGGATCCTTCATCTTATGAACTCGCTATTGCCCGTTTGCAAGCCGAACTTGAAGTGGCAAAACTGACCGCTCAAACTATTTTGGAAACATTGAATATTGCTGAAAAAGAGTATCAGCTTCAGCAATCAGACTATGAACGTACGGTTCGCCTGAGTAAAACGGGCCATATATCCGAAACAGAGAGAGATAAAGCGGCCAAAGATCTTCTCAACAGCCAGCAACAGCTTCAGGTGCAAAAAAATAATCTGGCCATTAACAAAGCGACACAAAAGGTCCTTCTGACGGAACTGGCGATAGCTAAGCGCGATCTTGAACACACCATTATCAAGGCGCCTTTCGATATAAGAGTCACAGACAAAGTGATTGGTCTGGCGGAATACGTTAATAAAGGCGAGCTCATGCTAAAAGCCGATGGCATTGATGCGGTTGAGATCCGTGCCCAGTTCCCACTTGGCAAAATGCGTCCTCTGAGAAGAGCGCAAATGCTAAGTAAAACAGACAGTAATGGCTTTGTGGATCTTGAGGCAAGGGTAGAGCTGAACGCGGGGGACCATATTATTTCTTGGGATGCGAACGTCAGCCGTTCTGGCGGACAGATTGACGCACAGACGCAAAGCCAGAGTATTGTGGTGCAAATTGACAACCCGCTCAAGCTGGCGTCTCCGGGCAAAAGGCCACCACTGATTAGGGACACTTTTGTCAAAGTGACCCTGAAAGCACCAGTGATGAGCGAGCAGATCCTAGTGCCCCTGAACGCCATTCATAACGACAAGGTCTACTTGGTGGCAGAGGGCAAACTGAAAATTCAGCCAGTAGAAGTGGATTTTGTTCAGGGTCAGGTTGCCGTTATCAAATCGGGCATCCAGAAGGACGACATCGTTGTTTTAAGCAAGCTTTCCCCAGCCGTTGAAGGAATGCTACTCAAACCGCAACCTGATAAAAATATCGATTCATGGTTGGATAAAGAAAGCGGGTTTAAGTTAGGTAAAGCAAAGAGTGAGGTCAAATTATGATCTCATTTTTTACTCGTCACCCCACTGGTGCGAATGTGCTGATGGTTGCGATATTGTTGCTCGGGGCTTTTGCATTACCTAAATTGCAAAAAGACACCTTCCCTGTCACCCAAACCAAAAACATCGAAATTCGCATTAGTTACCCGGGCGCTTCCCCAGCCGAAGTGGTTGAAGAGATTTGCACCCCGCTGGAGGAGGCTATCGATCTGATCAACGGTGTTAAAGAGTTCACCTGTGATGCCAGAGAGAACATGGCTATTGGTAATGTGGAAATCGATGATGGTGAAAATATTGACGCGCTCACCTCAGACATTCAGCAGCAAGTTAACGCCATCAGTGACTTCCCCGATAGAGTTGAGCAGATCACGGTCAATAAACTTGATAGGGTAGCGACAGTCGCCAGTGTCGCCATCAGCGGAAATATGTCTGCAAAAGATCTTTACCTCTATGCTCAGGAGGTGAAACGCAGGATGAAATCACACCCTCTCATCGCTCAGGTGTCAGTCAGTGGTTTCTCCGATCAGGAGATAGAAATTCGTGTATCTCAGTGGAAGCTTAAGCAATACGGGCTGAGCATCTCTGACTTATCCAACCTTGTGCAGCAGCAAAGTGTCAGTACTCCAGCGGGCATATTTACCAACGATCTCGAAGAGCTGAGTGTGCGCTTTGATCAATTGAACAATGAAGTCGACGATCTGAAAAAAATCGTCGTGAAATCGAGTGAACATGGTACTCAAGTTCGGCTGGGAGATATTACTGACATTGAGCAAAAGTTTGCTAATGAAGAGGATCAAATAATCTTCCAAGGCCAGCGGGCTGCGCTGCTGCAAATATCCAAAAGCGATTCTCAGGACACTCTGAAAGTCAAAGAGGCGATCGTTCATTTGATCGAAAAAGAGCAGATGAGTGCACCACAAGGTGTCGAATTGACCATTACTCAGGATGTCAGCGTGAATATTGATGAGAGGCTGAGAATTCTGACTAGTAACGGATTACAAGGGCTGGCACTGGCATTTCTTATGCTTTGGGCCTTCTTTAATATTCGTTTTAGCTTTTGGGTCGCGTTAGGGCTGCCTGTCTCATTCTTGGGTGCAATCTTTGCCATGTATGTGTTGGGTTATACCCTGAATATGATGACCATGGTGGGGCTTATCGTGGCCATCGGTCTGTTAATGGACGACTCGCTGATCATCGCCGAGAATATTGCGGCCAAAAGGCAAGCGGGTATGCCTGCATTTGCTGCTGCAGTTCAAGGCACCGCACAAGTTTTCCCTGGTGTTGTCGCTTCCTTTGCCACCACCGTAATGGCCATTGGCCCGCTTATGTTTTTGAGCGGAACCATGGGAGAGGTTCTACGCTACATTCCGATCATCTTGCTAATTACTCTGCTGGTAAGCCTGATTGAAGCTTTTTTGATTCTTCCGGCGCACCTTGCGCACAGCCATCTTGAGTCAAGTTCAAACCCGGTGCGAGAGAGGTTTATCGCCAGTTTTGAAAGGGTAAGAGATCAGTTTTTTGTTCCTTTGTCGCTAAAAGCGATGAATGCGCCATACTTGACGCTGGGCGTTCTGACTATGGTCGTGCTGCTCTCAACCGCCACTTTCTCCGCAGGGCTTCTTAAGTTTAAAGCGATGCCATCACTGGAAAGCGATACGCTTCAGGCTCGTGTTCTGCTGCCGCAGGGCAGCTTGCTCTCTCAAACCGAGCAGGTGGTTGCGAAGTTATCCCAAGCTCTGGATAAGGTGAATCAAGAATATTCAGAAAAATTTCCCAATTCAGAACCATTGGTGAGCAGCAAAACCATCATGTACAACACCAATATTGATGCCAACGAATCTGGGCCTCATATGGCGACAGTGAGTGCGGATTTACTTCCGGCGCAGTTTCGCCAAGAGAGCATCAAATATCTGGTGCAAAGCTGGAAGGAGAAAACAGGCCCCACGGCAGACGTTGTGTCACTTAAGTTTACCGATAAGGAAAGGGGCATTGCAGGCAACGGTATTGATATCCGTGTTCAGGGTAGCTCTCTTGAAGCGCTGGACAAGGTCAGTCGTTCTCTTATCAAGTGGTTGAAAGGTTTTGATGGCGTTTTTAATCTTTCCAGTGATCTGCGTTACGGGCGATCTGAAATTCACGTAAAACTCAAAGAAGAAGCTGGCGTGATGGGCGTTAACGCTGCACAACTCGCCCAGACACTTCGCAGTGCAGTAAAAGGCAGTACCGATCTGACGGTGTTTCAGGGCAGTGAGATTCTAGATATCACGCTGCGTCTTGAAGAGTTTACTCACCAAGCCAGTTTGCAAGAACTCAAGGATCTGATGGTAACTGCGGCAAACGGGACGCTCGTGCCGCTGTCTGCTGTTGCTGACTTTGAAGAACAACAAACTTTCTCCAGAATTAACCGAATAAACGGCATCAATACGGTCACGGTGCAAGGAAATATCGACACCCGAGTTGCCAACGCCAGAGAAATTATGCAGCAGTTCTATGCGACGTTTGTCCCCAATGCGAAAAAGAACTTTCCGGATGTGAGTTTTGTCTCTCAAGGGCAAGACAAAGAAAGCGCCGATACTGGCTCCTCGTTGCAAACTTTCTTTGCTCTGGGGGTTATCGGCATTTATCTGATCCTGACTTTTCTATTCCAAAGTTACAGTCAACCGATGGCGGTATTGCTCGCTATTCCTATGGGATGGATAGGTGTTGTTTGGGGGCATTTAGCGATGGGGCTCGATCTGACGATTCCGAGCCTGGTGGGGTTTGCCACCCTTGCGGGTATTGTGGTGAACGACAATATTTTGCTGGTCAACTTTATTAAAGAGAACATCGCCAAAGGCGTTGATTTGCTGGATGCTTGTCGTGAAGCCGTTCATGACCGATTCCGCGCTATCTTTATCACTTCGCTTACCACCTTTGCAGGGCTGCTGCCACTATTAACCGAGAGCAGTACTCAGGCGCAGTTTTTGATCCCGTTGATTGCCAGTATCGCCTTTGGCTTAATATCGGCAACACTGCTGGCCTCGATTATTGTCCCTTGCGTGTTACTCATTCTCGATGACTTGGGCTTAAGCAAATTATCAGCATCCAATAGGCAGAACGATGCGTTATGAAATGATCCGGTGGAACAGGCGACGAGCTCTTTTGTGTGATTCCATCGACAACAAATAAAGTCAGTGAATCATACTTGGCCAAAAGTTTTGCACCATCGGGCGCTGTGACAAGCTTTTGCCCCAAAGTTTGTTAGCGATCGTTTTACAGCACTTCCACTAATGGCAACAGCTTCGTTTGCGGAAAGCTCCAATTTATCACATTTCCACACACACTCACAAAACAGTGCTTCCCCAAAAGACATTGTTAAACAGCATGTTATGATAGCAATAAGGTATGGAACTGTTAGTAGAAGAAAAATGTCGTGTTTAAACACCCTATTTGGCGATCTAATAATCTGTTGTTTAATAGCATGAGTATATAAATGAAGTTCAGAAGTATAAAACACTGGGGCGACAGCGCAGGTCTAGAATCTCTGGCATTTTTTGCACAGTTGATGGAAGAGCTGCTTTTTGAGTTTTCGCTTGATACATACAAACCTTCGGCGTTGAACGCAAGTCTATTGTGTGACGAAATATTATCGTTAATTAACGATATAGAAAATGGTCTAATAAAAAAACAAAATCTTAAACATGTTGTTGACGAGTTTGTTGAGAACCTGAAGAAAGATGAAGTTGCAAAAGGATTGATTTCTCTCGATTTGGGGATTATATACAAAAAACTAAATGAAAATCACTCAGATACGACAGAGGTTAAAGATATAATTAATGTCATAGTTAATCAGATATCTTTGTCTAGATATAAAAAGGCTTGTGAAAAGAAACTGGTTAATTTGATGAGGCAACCACTAGATTGTGGTGAGATTAGAACTGTGGCTAGAAATTATGTCACTACGTTACTTAACTCAGGATTTAGTTCTGAGTTTATTTACTTACAAGCTAAGAGCTTTTTCTACGACAGAGATAAACCAATATCATCAAATGATGATATTGGAAGCTTTATTGCAATTTTCAATAATGAACCGACTAAATATGAAGTTCTATTTCGAGCGGACAAGATATTTAATGAAATACAAGACTCTTGTAAGAAACTAGGTATCGAAATTCTAAAGGATGCCCCATTCAATGTTGAAAATGAGAGGGCAATGGAGATAAAAAATAGTTCTGATGTATACTTGCACGTCAAGGACATTGAAGCAAGAGATCACTTTAAAGCTAAAAAATATGCAAGATTTAGTGTGGACATTCTTCGAACTACATTGAATCTTTTTCACCATAAAGAAGATCCATCATATTTAGATTTCTGTTTGATAAGAGAGTTCGAAACAGAGAAGGTGCACAGAGTTGGTAGCAATACTAACCAAATGCACAAGTGTAACGATTTAAAGCCATCATTAGCATCAAAAAAGCTACAGGATTTCTTATCAAATTTTTCGTTAGATAAATCATCATTTTCTCAGTTTATCAGAAGCTCCGAACTACATGCACAAGCACTAAAAACCGACTCGGAAGAGAACCAGATTATTAATCTATGGATCGCAATAGAATCGCTTATACCACCGAAGCCAAGTGATGCCGATACTATCGATCATATTATCAATTCTGTAATGCCGTTTTTAAATCTGAGTTATGTTCATAGAGTATTCAGAAATTTTGCGAAAGATTTGTTGAATTGGAATTCGGCTTTAGTATCAGATTTGTTTAATGGAATAGAAGCTAATAGTTTGCCTGAAAAGGTAATATTGTTGCTGACTCAAGATAATTATCAAGACAAGCGAAATCTGCTAGAAGCTAATTTTCGAGATTTTCATTTGATAAAGGATAGGTACTTTCATCTTCAAGGGATGGTAGAAAACCCTAACACACTGTATAAAATATTACAGTCTCATAAAAAGCGACTAGATTGGCAAATCAGAAGGATATATAGAACTAGAAATATGATTGTTCATAGTGGTAAAAAACCTGACAACTTAGGAATACTTATCACTAATACACATGACTACTTAGATATTATCCTATCTGGTATTATTGAGTTGGCAAAAAATGAGGCAGGTGCTTATAGTATTAGAGAATGTTTCAAATATTCTTCAATTAAATATGATAAATACCTAAGTGATTTAGGTAAAAAAAATGCGAAGTTCGAACGTGAAAATATATCTCAAATGACATGCCCTAAATTAATATGACACATGTGAGTCTTCCTGTTGTAAATAGGCACTAATAAACTTTTGGCTGCGTCAGCAGCCAATGCTCTTGAGCAACAAAACCAACTACTTCGCTACGTCATTTACGCCATTAAATTGTTGTTTACAGCAAAAACATAAGACTGTTTCTCTCTTCAGTCTCACTGCTCACTGCCAATCGAGTCTCATTTTTCCAAAACTGAACTAGTTCGAAGTACACTGATTCAACTGGATGCCCTAACTCAGAAATGTCCAAAAATGAGTGAGATCCCGCTCTTCTCAATCGGCCAAATCACTTCATGAGCGAACCTAAAACTGCACTCGACATTGATTGAATCTCACCGGGATCTCTGTGGCTAATTTGTGATCAAACTGGCTTTTGGTAAACATAAATAAATCATTTTAATAACACTTGATTCACATCAAGGTGGCTGACAAAAAGAGTAATTACTTTAAACGTCCGTTTAAATGCGCTTCATGTTAAGGATGACTATGTACTTACTACTGCTAAAAGCTCATGTTGGCTTGATTTTACTCAGTTTTTTGAGTTTTGCTCTGCGCACCTACTGGGGATACCGTGGCTCGGTATGGCTAGAGAGTGAGCTGGCATTCAAAGCGCACAAAGTGATTACTTTAACCATGCTGCTCTCGGCATTGGTGTTGTGTGTAACCATCAATCAGTATCCGTTTACCGATGCGTGGCTGACGGAAAAACTGCTGCTGTTGGTGGCATATGTGGCGTGTGCCATGTTGGCGTTTAAGCCGAAACTCAACCGCCAACTGCGAACCGTGTTTACCTCGGTTACTTGCATACTGTTTGTGATGATTTTCTACATCGCGAAAACGCATGCGCCGATTGCGTTAAGTTGAGTGCGCCGCTACGCGAGGCTTCTCACTCGGCTCAAGCCAAGGATGAGCGCAGTGAGAAGCTGAACGCAGCAGCAAGCAATAAACAGGGCATCCATGCCAATGCTTGCTACTAAGTAACCCGATGCGGCAAGGCCAATTGGCATGAGCAACTTAAACAGCGAACCAGTAATTCCGGCGACACGGCCTAAATGCTCTTCGGCAAACGCTTCTTGACGATAGCTCCAAATGCAAATGCTGCTGTACAAGCCAATGGCGGAGACCCAAGCAAAAGCGATGGCGAGTGAAACGACGCCCGGCGCGATGAGTGGAATAAGGAAACCAAACGACTCGAGACAAATGGAAAGCAGCAGCAATTTACCCAGCCCGATACGGCGGCGCACTTTGTCGGCACTGAACGAACCTAGTAGACCACCCAAACCAGACGCGGCAATCAGGTAGCTTACTTCTACGGAGTTGAGTGCCAAGTGCGCTTTGGCAAAATAGAGCGCTTGGATCCAAAACACCGAGCCAGTGGTGTTGATTACCATCACAGCCAAGGTGATGTACCACATCGCGGTTTCTGCGCGTAGGATCTGCCAGCCCTGATAAAGTGAGCGCCAAACATTTGGATGTGTTTTTACTGGGCTAGGGGTTAATTCGAGCCTTTGCAATTGCCAAAACGCCAATCCCAGCAACAGTGCCACCGCGAGAAATACGTGATGAATGGCGGAAAGCAACATCAATGCCCCCGAAAGCACCGGCCCGACGGTTTCCATAAAACTGTTGAGTGCGCTCATTCTTGCCGTCGCGGTATTTTGCTTCTCCTGTGCCAGCGCATTTTTCATCATCGCAATGCGCGCATTGTGATAACCGTAGTTACACGCCATCATTACAAACGCGGCGGGAAACAGCACCCACAGCGGCGCTTCAAGAGTTTCGACCGCCCAGTAAGATGCCAGCACGACACCGACTTGACCAAGCAACATTGCCTGGGACCAGCGTTTTTTATCGACCCGGTCAACCCAAACGCCAATAAACAGCGCCAACAGCAGATTAGGTAAAAACTCCACCGCGCGCATCCAGCCCATTATTTGCGAGGATTGGGTTAACTCGTAGACCAGCAGCGGCAAGGCCAAGTTGTAAATCTGACCGCCGAAAGCGACAAAAAAAGCGCTGGAAAAGAGGATAACAAACGGGCGACTGCGCCAAATGGAAATGTGTGTCTCGGCTAACGTATTCATCAATCTTTCCTTTCTTCCTGAAATGATGGGGTTATTATCGCGAGGAAAAGATGAAGAAAAATAGAAATGTAAAAATAGGATTTCACCTTTATGCGTTATTGGCAGGCACTCGCGTTTTGTCGCGATCAATTGGTGCAAGATGAGTGGAGAGCGGTCTCATTAGATCGTTTTAGTGAGGCGCTGGGATGCACTCGGCGCAATGCGCAGTTGGTGATTAAACGGCTGGTGAAAGAGCAGATCCTCGATTGGCAAGCTGGTGTTGGGCGAGGCAACCTGCCGCAAGCTAAGCTGCTGAAAAGGGTCGATGCGCGCCTTAAGCGCCAAGCCGAACACTACCTAAAAGCAGGGCAGATTGAACCCGCGATTTCGCTACTGCCAGAACAAGAGCGTTCATCGTTTTTAGGTGACTATCTGGCTCAGTATCAGTCCAAACCAAGTGACAGCGATATTTTGCAGATCCCCTTTTATCGTGCAACACACGGGCTTGACCCTATTTCTATTAGCCGCCGCACAGAGCATCATATTGCCAGCTATCTCTATGCGAAATTGATCCACTGTGAGCACAAAAGTGCGGAGTTTCGCTGCGATCTCGCCCAGTTTTACCAGTTACGCGGCGATACACTGACGGTGGTGCTGCGCAAACATCTCTATTTTCATGATGGCAGTGAGCTTACCGCGCACAGCGTGAAAGCACACTTTGAACGTTTAATCGGCTCTTGTTCCGGCTGTCGGCCACTGTTTGAATTTATTGATGAGTTGATCGTCGATGGTGAGCGGCAATTGCGTTTTATTAGTCATCAGATGCCTCGGCTTTTACCCAAACTCCTTGCCCACACTGCAATGGGCATAAGCAAAGAGTCGGGGGAAAAACGTTTCGGCGCAGGGCCATTTATGTTAGTTGAACAAAATGAGTGGCGGACTTTGCTCAGTGTGTTTCCGCGCTACCATGGCTATCGCCCGTGGATTGATGGTATTGAAATATGGAATCTTGGCGCCAATGCCAAAGAGTTTACCTTGCACAGCGATGTGGCACATGGGCGTGAGGTGAGGAAATACGGCAGCGAGGGGTTTGTGGCTAAGCGTCAGTGGGAACCGGGTTGTGTTTATGCCATGTTGAATCCTCAGCGTCACTCTTGGATGGCCGTCACTGAACATCGCGCTTGGCTACAAGGGTTGCTGTCAACCATGTTGCCGCCTTCTGATTTGGAAGGGGAGGTTCTCGCCAAAGCCCAAGGAATGAAGGGCCAACCCGACCTTTCGCCAGCGAGTGTGGAACAAGCTCATCCCCTTCTCGCTGACCTTCATTTAAGCCTGCCTCGGTCACCATTAACTATACTGACCTATCAACTGAGCACTCACATTACGGTGGCGGAGCAGGTGGCGAACCAGCTAAGTTCGGTTGGTATTGATTGCAATATTGAGGTTTTGCCATTTCCCGAGTTCGACAATGAAAAGCGACTTGCAGAAGCCGATATCATCATCTCGGGTGAAGTTTTTAGTGATGACAGTGACATGTCGTGGCTTGGCTGGCTGCTCTGTACTTCCTCAGTTAACGCATGCTTAAGTGCTGATAACAAGCATTGGCTGAAGCGGCAAGCCGTGGAGATAATGAAGCAAGAAACAGCAGAATATCGCTTAGCGCGCTTTGAAAGTTTAGAGCGCGAGCTGGTGGAACGGGGTTTGTACCAACCGCTCTACCACACCCAGCAGGATCTCAACGTCTCTGAGCATATTGCAGCGCCAGATCTGCTTGCCAATGGTTGGATCGATTTTAGCCAAGTGGTGATCATGCCAAAGGCAAACCGCAGAGCGGCCAGCTAGTAATTTCGCCGGAAGTATGATCGCTAACACCCTAAGGAGGACAAATGTCCTCTCTCAATGATGCTGGCAGCCACTAACATCCGCTTATCCAATACGTTTTAGCAAAAGGAGCTCATATGGAGCTGTTCTCCCTATTCGATATCAATAATACACTGGTGACTATCCCGATTGGCGACGGTTACGCCATGAGCTGGATCGAAGCCATTGGTACGGTCTTTGGTTTGCTGTGCATTTGGTTTGCTAGTCAAGAAAAAACCATCAATTACCTGTTTGGTTTGATTAACGTGACACTATTTGCCGTGATCTTCTTTCAAATCCAACTTTACGGGTTGCTTTTGCTACAACTGTTTTTCTTCTGTGCCAATGTGTATGGCTGGTATGCGTGGACCCGACCGAATGCCGCAGGCGATTTGCTGGAAGTCCGTTGGCTCAGCCAGAAAAAAATGATGATCACAGGTGCCCTCTGCATCTGTGCGATTGCGCTTTTGACGGTTTATATTGATCCATTCTTCTACGCCTTGGCGAACATCGCAGTGGATGCTCTGAATCTCTTTGGGGCTGGGTTATCAGAGCCAGCTTTAGAGCCGGATGCGTTTCCGTTCTGGGATTCTACTATGACTGTGCTGTCGATTGTGGCGCAAATCCTTATGACCCGGAAATACGTGGAAAACTGGATTTTGTGGGTCGTGATCAACATCATCAGCGTAGGCATCTATGCCATGCAAGGGGTATATGCGATGTCACTTCAATACGCGATTCTTATGTTTATTGCCGCGAATGGTACGCGGGAATGGGCGCGCACGGCAAAGCGAAATCAAGCTCAACAGCCATCTGAAAAAACTGTTGATAAGGTGGTCGCATGAATAAACAGCCCCATCTGTGTGTCGACGAAAGCCAAGTGGCAGCACGCGTGATTGTCTGCGGTGAACCAAATCGAGCCAATCGTATTGCCAACTTGCTCGATAACGCCGAATTAATAGCGGAAAATCGCGAATACCGCATATTTAACGGTAACTACCAAGGGCATGCTATTACCGTGTGTAGCACGGGTATTGGTGCACCTTCGATGATCATCGCGGTGGAAGAGCTCAAGCAGTGCGGTGCGCAATACGTGATACGCGTTGGTTCGGCTGGAGCGATGCAGCCCAATATTGCTCTCGGTGAGGTGATAGTTGCCGAAGGGGCGGTGCGCGATGAAGGCGGGTCTAAAGCCTACATCAATGCATCCTATCCGGCGTATGCGAGTTTTTCGTTGCTAAAGGGGCTGGACGGTTATCTGCAAACGCAAGCGGTGCCATACCATATGGGTGTTGTGCGTTCTCACGATAGTTTCTATACCGATGACGAAGAAGCGCTATGCCAATACTGGAACCAGAAGGGTATCTTAGGTGCCGATATGGAAACATCGGCCTTGTTCACCGTCGGGCGTCTGCGCGGGTTACAGGTTGCTTCGGTTCTCAACAACGTGGTCCGATACCAACAAGATGTTAAAGAGGGGGTAAACCAGTACGTAAATGACGACGATGCGATGATGGCGGGTGAAAAGCGTGCATCCCTAGCGGCATTAGAAGCGCTGCTTGCGGTTTAGTAAAGGTAACCAATCACCCCTAAACTCAAAACGGTATCTTCGGATGCCGTTTTGTCGTTTAGGCTTGTGGTCAGCTCTCATTCTCATAGATAGATGAGTGACATCGCAAGGAAGGAAACGTAGTCTTCTCCACCAGTGCAACACAGAGGTACAAGATGAGAATCCGCCCTTACCCAACAGGTCGCTTTGCGGCTTATTTGACAGAGCAAAGCAAAGCGTTTCGCGAGCTGATCTACCGTTGCCAAGTGAGTAGCTACTATGTGGATGCAGGGACGGAAATTCTCCGTCAGGGGGAGAAACTGGAACAGCTTTTTGTGGTACCAGTGGGTCGTGTTTCCATGAATATTCTTGCTGCAAACGGCCGACGTTTTCAGCTAGGTGAAGCGAACTGTGATGACCATATTTTTGGTGAGATGGAGTTTTTTACCCAAACCCCTTGCCAGTGGACGGTGACCGCCGATGAACATTTGCAGGTGGATCTTATCTGTATTCACCGCTTGACTCAGGCTCTTGAGCAACACCCTGAAATGATGGTGTTTTTTGCATCAGCGTTGGCAGAAGACTATCAAGATTCAATGGAAATCTACACCAGCCGATTGTTGCATCCTATCGCTTACAATATCGCCTTTGACTTACTGCAACAAAAAGAGCGCCCAGTGATGTTGGGTGGGTTTGATAAAGTGAACCAAGAAGCGGAACGATTTGGTACCTCAAGCCGTGTTTATCGCCGCGCGGTAAAAGAGCTGATGGAGAAAGGCCTTGTTCGTAAAGGTGAGCATGGTTTAGAGATTGTTGATGAAGGGCAGATCAGGCGCTTTCTTGAGAGCAGTGAATAAGCGGTTTCTCTGCGAGTAAGTTTACAGACAGCTCTTTACTATCCCCACTATCCCCAGTGGTGTGCATTGCGGCCGATTCTTCGCTCATTTCAATATACATGAATATTTCTCATGTTCAGCATGAAGTAAAACCATTTCTTTTATTCTGATTTCACCAGTATAAAAATAGTTAGAGTGCAACCTGTAACGATATAAAAATAGAACGCTATCTCTTTGTTCGAAAAGAAAAGTGACGGTACAGGTTTAATATAAAATAAGTCCGCATCAGGAATTAGATTATTTATACTTTGGAATTGGAAAAATAACATGATTTTTAATATTAAAAGTATCGAATTTGATGAAAATTATCATCCAAAAGACAATACACGTATTACGACCAACTTTGCTAATTTAGCACGGGGACAGTACCGCAAAGAAAATCTGCGTAATGCATTAAAAATGATTGATAGCCGATTTAACGCATTAGCCCATTGGGATAACCCCAAAGGCGATCGCTATTCGGTTGAGTTAGACATTATTTCTGTTGATCTCGATATTGAAAGCACTGGTGACAGTTTTCCATCGATTGAAATTCTAAAAACCAATATTGTTGATCATAAAACCCAGCAACGCATTGAAGGTATTGTCGGAAATAATTTCTCCTCTTACGTGCGAGATTATGATTTTAGTGTGTTGTTATTGGATCATAACAAGCAACAGACGAAGTTTAGCATTCCAGAAAACTTTGGTGAGTTGCACGGCAAGCTCTTTAAGTGCTTTGTCCATTCCGATGCTTATAAAAACCGCTTTAAAAAGCGTCCGGTCATCTGCTTAAGTGTGTCGGACAATAAAACTTATCACCGTATCGAAAATCAACACCCGGTGTTGGGATATGAATATCAGCCCAATGAATCTTCGTTGACGGAGCAATATTTCAGAAAGATGGGCTTACAAGTGCGTTATTTTATGCCGCCGAATAGTGTTGCGCCGTTTGCTTTCTATTTCTTTGGTGATTTGCTCAACGATTACACCAATCTTGAGTTGATTAGCACTATCAGCACCATGGAAACATTTCAAAAAATCTACCGACCTGAAATTTATAATGCCAACGCGGTAGCCGGAAAAATCTATCAACCCAATTTGAAAAACACCGACCACTCATTAACTCAAATTGTTTATGACCGAGAAGAGCGCAGCCGATTAGCGATTGAACAAGGCAAATTTGCCCAAGAGTATTTTATCAAACCTTACCAAGCTCTCTTAGAGCAGTGGTCCGCGCAATACGCATAATCAATAACAAAATATAAGTGGCCTTTGATATGAAAACATTATTACCAACGTCAACAGCGGGCAGTTTGCCGAAACCTTCTTGGCTAGCAGAACCGGAAAAATTATGGTCTCCATGGAAACTGCAAGGAGAAGAACTCGCCAATGGCAAGCAGGATGCGCTGCGCATTGCATTGCAAGAGCAGCAACACGCTGGAATCGATATCGTTAGCGACGGCGAGCAAACTCGACAGCATTTTGTAACAACCTTCATTGAGCACCTGAGTGGCGTTGATTTTGCGAATCGCAAAACGGTGAGGATCCGCAATCGCTATGATGCCAGCGTACCGACAGTCGTCGGCCCTGTGGCACGCCTCAAACCAGTGTTTGTTGAAGATGCGAAGTTCTTACGCCAGCAAACCACCCAGCCGATTAAATGGGCTTTGCCTGGCCCGATGACCATGATCGATACGCTGTATGATGACCACTATCAAAGCCGGGAAAAACTGGCTTGGGAGTTTGCCAAAATCCTTAATCAAGAAGCGAAAGAGTTAGAAGCGGCAGGGGTGGACATTATCCAGTTTGATGAACCAGCATTTAATGTGTTTTTTGATGAGGTTAACGATTGGGGAATTGCCTGTTTAGAGCGGGCGATTGAAGGGCTGAAATGCGAAACGGCTGTGCATATTTGCTATGGCTATGGAATCAAAGCCAATACCGACTGGAAAAAGACGCTAGGTACAGAGTGGCGACAGTATGAAGCGGTTTTTCCTAAGTTGCAGAAATCGAACATCGACATCATTTCACTCGAATGCCACAACTCGCGCGTGCCGCTTGAATTGCTTGAACTGGTGCGCGGGAAAAAAGTGATGGTTGGCGCGATCGATGTGGCAACCGATACGATTGAAAGTGCTGAAGAGGTCGCGCAGACGCTACGTCAAGCATTACAGTTTGTCGATGCTGACAAACTGTACCCATGTACTAACTGCGGCATGGCACCTTTGTCTCGCGAGGTTGCCAGAGGCAAGCTCAATGCATTACGCGCCGGTGCTGACATTGTGCGACAAGAGCTACTGAAAGATCATCCTTGCTTGTAGTTGACAACAACATTTCCCACTCAAAAGCGGCTTTAAGCCGCTTTCACTACATAAATCGGTGACGGAACGCCTTTGGTGTGAGGCCCATGTTTTTGATAAACACCTTGCGGCATGCACTGGTGTCTTCGTAGCCGACTTGCCGAGCAATGACCTCAAACGCGAGTTGTGAGCTTTCCAGCAGATCGCACGCTTTTTGTATTCTCAGGCGCTGCAAATAGGGGGTTGGATTGTAACCTGTCGCCTTAAGAAACCGCCTTTGCATGGTTCGCTCGGTGAGGTGAAACTGCGCGGCGATGGCTTGAATGCTCAAAGGTTGGCCGTATTCCAGATTCATCATCTGCTGAATCGCCACGATAACCTGATCACCATGCAGGAGAGATGGAGTGAACTGCTGATAATAGCGCTGTTCTCTTAGCGCAGTGTCAACCACCAACTGTTTTCCAAGCTGGCGCATCACTGTCACGGAAGTGTATTTGGTCACGATCTCAAAACCGAGATCCAGCCAAGACATCATGCCACCAGCGGTTATTACATCACCATGGTCGATCAATATTTGTTTGATATCTAAAGGAATATCAGGGTATTTCAATTGGAAGAGATCCGACAGCCCCCAGTGCGTGGTCACCGTTCTGCCGGCCAAAATTTGGGTTGCTGCCAGCACGAAGGAGCCTGCACAAGCTGATGCTAGTATTGCTCCTTGGCGATGCTGTGCTTTGAGCCAATCAATCAGTGTTGTTTCCGGGTTGAGATAGAAATCACTTTGTGCGCTTGGTGGTAGCAGGACGACATTAAAACGACTTGGTTGCTGAGTGGCTCCATCCACAATGACAGGGAGAAACTCGACTTCAATCCCCGATTGGTCGCAAATTCGGTTAGCCATAACAAACAGCTCTTGCAAGCCATAAATGGCGGATTTTAAAGCGTGCGGATAGTGGCAGATGGCGATGGTAATTTGTTTCATTTTGCTATCAGAGAATTGTCGTTTCTAACCCTTTTTATGTCATTAAAGACACTGATGCAAGGGCGAAGAATCGACGACAATGTGTATCTCATTGCAATAACGCATCATTTGGAGACGCTAATGACCAAGAAAGCATTGCTTGTCATCGACCTACAGAATGACTATTTTCCTCACGGAAAGTACCCACTTTGGAACACTGAGCAGACGTTAAGTCAGGTGAAAACAGCGATAGCAAGGGCCAAAGCACTAAACATAGAGGTGATCCATGTTCAGCATATTGCTGACCCGGAGAAAGGGATCGCGCCGTTTTTTAATCAAGGTACGCAAGGAGTTGATATTCATGCTGAAATCCTCGCCGCCGCGCCAGAAGCAGCAGTGGTAATTAAACGCTTTGCAGACAGTTTCGAACAAACGAATTTAGATGAACTACTACAAAAGCAAGGTATTAGCGAGCTTTTGCTTTGCGGAATGATGACGCAAAACTGCGTCACCCACACTGCTATATCGAAAGCGGCGGAGAAATACAACGTTGCCATTATGGTGGATTGTTGCACCACAGTGGACGAGATGATCCACAACATCGCGCTCAACGCGATTGCGCTGCGCGTACCACTGGTGACGATGGAGCAAGTGTTGTCTGCATAATTGCTGCTCAAAGTCGTCTGTTGCTGCATTTTGTTATCAGATGAGCATTAACCTGTGACCATTTAAAAAGCGAGTAGCCACTCGCTTTTTACTTTACAGCTGCTTCTTTAAACAAAAGCCAACTATTAGTTTCTCCGCATCGACGTTGTTAGCACACTCAGGAAAATCAATCCGCCACCGATAAATTGCAGCGCGGTGAGAGATTCTTGCAACCACACTATGGCGAAGAGAGCGCCAAACAGCGGTTCACTCCCCATTAAAAGGGCGACGCGAGTGGGAGAAGTTCTGCGCACCGCGTAGTTTTGTACAAAAAAGGCAAACAGCGTACAAAACAGCACTAGATAGCCGAGGGTGAGCCAGAATTCTAATTCGCTCGGCAGCGTTATTGCCGAAGCTGGCAGATAAATAATGGTTGTAATCATGGCACAACTTGCAACGACAAAGGATTGTAATGCGGTAAGTGTGGTGGTGGTGATCTGCTTGCCTTCGGTGAAGCGTTTGGTGCTGGTTACCATCAAGGCGCGCAGAAAAGCCGCGGCGAGGATCAAGTAGTCACCGGTGTTTAACGCGAGGTTAAGCTCTCTATTACTGGTTAGCAACAGCACCCCCACAACACTACACAAGGTCAACCCGAGCAGAACCGAACTAATGCGCTTTCTGTTGATGGCGAGTTCGGCAAAGGCGGTCATAATGACGCTCAAACTGATCAAAAAGGCCGCGTTAGAGGCTGAGGTTTGTGATACGCCAAGGACTTCACAAAGAAAAATGGCCGCAAGAATGAGTCCTGTTGGCAAGGCGGTCAGCCAATCTTGATTTAGTCCGCGGCGGGAATCTCGTACTGCGAAGGGGAGTAAACAGAGAAAAGTCACTGAGAAGCGAATCGCGATAAACTGCAGTACGCTAGTAAAAACAAGTGCACTTTTGGTCAACCCATAACTGGTGCCCCAAAACAGCGCGACCAGCAGTAGCAGGCCTTCGGTAAGAGGAAGTTTGGTCGATGGTCTAGACAGTGAACTCGTGGTACTGGTCATGGTTTTCTCCTGATAGATTGACCTGTTCAGTATCTATAAGTAACTTATGTGAAACAATACATCGCTGATGCAAAGGATAATTGCGTAATGGACACAAATAGATTGATCCCGTTGTTGTCTGAATTGGCTGTCTTTACCTGTGTGGTTGAAGCGGGCGGTTTTTCTGCGGCGGCGCAAAAACTGGGTGTGGCCCCTTCGTCGATTAGTCGTTCGGTGACACGTTTGGAAAACGCATTGCAAGAGAAGTTACTTGAGCGTACCACGCGGCAAATGCGTTTGACGACCAGTGGTCAGCAGGTCTACCTACTCAGTAGCGATATGATGATTGCCGCTAAACTGGCAGTGTCAGCGGCGCACAGCGAGAAAGAGCAAGTTTCAGGCATGTTGCGTGTTGCCGCGCCGAAGGCTCTGTCGCGCCAAGTTCTAGCCCCTGTGCTGTTGGACTTTATCGAAGATTATCCCCAAGTGTCATTGCAGTTGAAAGTCGCCGATCACTATATCGACCCGATAGGCGATGAGGTGGACGTGATCATCCAAATCACTGACAAACCCACCGAAGGGTTAGTGGCTCGTAGCTTAGGTCGCTGCCGCTTGGTGCTGTGTGCAAGCCCAGAGTATTTGCAGCAGCAAGGCACGCCGAATCATCCAGATGATTTAGTGGGCCACAACTGTTTGTGTTTGGGAGAAAACCCGCGGGATAGGGTGTGGGATTTTTATCAAGCAGAACAAAAAGTGTCGGTGAATGTACGAGGATCACTGACGGTGAATCACAGTGAAATTCGCCGTGAAGCGGTGCTGAGAGGATTTGGCATTTCGCTGTTTCCTGAGTTTGCGATTCGTCCTTATATTGAGTCGGGAGCATTGACCGAGTTACTCAGTGACTGGCACCTTGGCGGCAATTACCAAGGGCAGATTTTGGCGCAATACGCGCAGTCTAAATATGTTCCTCAGCAGATAAAAATTTTTGTTGAATACTTACAGAGCCGAATATCATAAAAATTATATATGTAAGGTGAATTCAGTTCCTATCAATTTAATATTTATACTATTGGAATTAATTTATCTTTAATGTCATTTTTTTCTTGGTTTATATAACCATTACCTTTTAAAATGCGGTGTTTTTATATTTTTTATATTTTTTATATTTTTTATATTTTTTTATGATTTATTAATGTTAAATTAACTTTGTAAAACAATACGTGTTCATTTTTTTATTTTAATTTTTAATTAAAAAACCTAATTAATGATAAATTTCTCATGTTTATTATTTTAATTATGGTGGAATTGATGTTTAAGGCACTATTAGCTACATGTTTTTTATTGCTAGGATCCATTAATAGCTCTCACGCAAAAGTTATCATTGGTGTTTCGGGTGGTATGGGAGTTTCCGGAGGAGAGGAATCTGCCCCGGATAGCGGAGATAAAAGTCGTGGTGGCTTACTGTATGGTATGGGCTTGCTCATAGGGCAGAGTTTTTACCAAGAACAGTTAAGATTATACTATGGGTACGATACTTTTTCAGGAGTAACATCAGCGTGGTCAGGCTCTAAATCGAGTGGTATTGACGCATTTGAAATGCAAACACACAACATTCATGCCGATTATTATTTTAGAGCTCCAGTCAGTTCTTTTACAAGTCTGATGACTATCTCCCTTGGTGAGCCATTTGTTGGTGTCAATGTAGGTTATGGAAAGAGTGAAACTGAATTTAAATTTGGTGATGCAAGTGACGTAGTTAAATTAGATGGTGGAATGTTTGGTTTTAAAGTAGGTAGTGCTTTCATTCTTGGTTCGGCTCATTTACAAGCTGGTTTTAGATACAATTGGCTTATTAATCATAAGATAGAAAGTGAATTTGGTAGTTTGAAGTGGAATGGAATAGGACAAGCATTTGCCAATATTACTCTTAATTTTTAGTACATTATATTTGGTTATTACTTTTGGTTTTTGAAAATATATAATAAGTACGGAAATGTAATATGATATCGCGAAAAATATTTATAGTGTTTTCCTTTTTTCAGTTTGTTAGCTTCGGAGTCTCTTCGACCACTCTGGAGCAATGCACCGAACTTTTACCTGAAGGCCAAGAGTATAGAGTAGAGATAATTCTTGATGTTGATAGAATTTCTAGTCAAACGATTGTTTCAGGAGATTTTTCTGTGACTGGTGGGACAGACGATTCCCAAAAATTTGATATCAGTGAATTTGTTGAGTGTGCAGCCCCTTTAATTAAAAGTCTCAAGAGTGCACTTGAGTATTAGATTTGACAAAAACCTCTGCTAGCGCAGAGGTTTTGATACAAAGAGAGAAATTATGCGTCGGCGCGTTTTAAATGCACTTCTTCTTCTTTCTCACCCGCTTTGGGATCGGCAAAACGTTCGATATCCAGCGCACCTTCCGATTTCGCGACAATCACTGACACACACGCATCACCGGTGATGTTGACAGCGGTGCGGATCATATCCAGTAGACGGTCGACACCCATGATCAGCGCGATACCTTCCAGTGGTAGACCCACTTGGTTGAGTACCATCGCCAGCATGACCAGACCAACACCCGGAACACCAGCGGTACCGATAGATGCCAATGTTGCAGTGAGAATCACCATCACATAGTCACCCATACTAAGGTCGATGTTGAATGCTTGAGCGATAAACGCGGTCGCCACACCTTGCATGATGGCTGTTCCATCCATGTTGACGGTTGCGCCCAACGGAACCGTAAACGAGGCGATTTTGTTGTCTACGCCTAGGCGGTTTTTAACCGTTTCCATCGTCGCTGGAATGGTCGCGTTAGACGAGGCGGTTGAAAAGGCAAACATGATGGCATCTTCCATTTTCTTCAAGAAAGTCAATGGACTCAGGCCAGTGAAGCCTTTGAGCATCAAGCTGTAAGTGACCAAACCGTGGATGAGCAGTGTCGCCGTCAACACTAGGAAGTATTCACCTAGGTTAATGATTGCGCCCAAACCTAGGCCAGTAAACAGTTTCGCCATCAAGAAGAACACGCCGTAAGGGGCTAGGTTCATCAGTAGCGCAACCAACTTCATGATCACTTCGTTAAGATCAGAGAAGATCGCCGCAATGCGCTCACCCGGTTTACCGGCTGCACTGATGGCAATACCAAACAACAGGGCGAAGACGATCACTTGAAGCGTTTTGCCTTCGGCCATCGCACTGATTGGGTTGGTCGGGAACATATCGATGATCACTTGACCCAATGACGGTGCCTCTGCCGATTTGAACGAGCTTGCTGCGGTGAGATCTGCACCTGCTCCAGGTTGGAATACCGTGCCCATGGTCAGAGCGAGCGTGATAGCAACGGCGGTGGTGGTGATGTAAAACGCCAGGGTTTTACCACCCATACGACCTAGGGTCGAGATATCTTTGAGTGAGCTGGTACCACAAACAAGCGAAACAAAAATCAGTGGTACAACAAGCATTTTTAAGCTGGCAATAAAGATTTTACCGCCGACTTCAAAAAGTCCATTTACGATGTATGCGTCAACAAATCCATTGTCAGCAAATAGCGCGCGAATCGCGAATCCTGTCAAGATACCCGCAACCATGCCAAGAATTACACGGCCGGTTAGCGACATCGGTTTCTTGGTATTCATATGAACACTCCTTATAGTTATGCACCTTGAGTTCAGTTCAAGGGGAGCAGCAGGGTAGCAGTATCCACTAAAAATAAAAAAGTAAATTGATGAATTGGATTAATGGATGTGATCTATATCACCTGAATTTTTGGAATATTCACAAGGTTATAACAAAGTAAGCTAGAATATTTATCTGTTGAATTAGGTTGTTTATCTTTTTTATCGATAGATAAACAAACCTGTTCATTCTTACCAGATGATAATCGCTATGCATATGCCTCTTGATTTTGCATAAACAAGCGCAAGTTATGCAGTGGTTACTCTTCTCCAACCTG
The DNA here is from genome assembly GCF_009665415.1 of Vibrio cidicii. Lineage (NCBI taxonomy): Bacteria > Pseudomonadati > Pseudomonadota > Gammaproteobacteria > Vibrionales > Vibrionaceae > Vibrio > Vibrio cidicii. Next base: position 421,200 of record NZ_CP035922.1, read on the forward strand.
TGGCGATACTTGCTGAGGGTGCGCACGCTCGTCGTGCTGATACGCAAACTTCGTGAGTTGAGCTAATTGTTCATGCTGCCAAACGGGCAGGGAAGCGAGCGAGTCTGGTAAACCTGCAAAGGCGGTTTCGTTGTCACTGGCCACAAGTTGCAATGAGACCCAGTCGTTGATTCGACTGCCATCATCGAAATATTCATCAAGGGATAAACGATGCGTTGCGCCAGGGTAGTTGGGCTGCAAGGTATAGCTAAACTGATAGTCGCGTTTTAGCAGTAACCACTTGTCAGGCAGGCGGCGTGAGCTGTCCCACCAAATGCCATCGAGGGCTTCGATTTTTTGCTTAGTGACCGATTTGTTCTCGGCTTTGAGCTCTGTTAATGCGGCTTGCAGCGCACTATCAAGTTGGGTTGAGAAATCTTTTCTATTGATTGTTGGATCCGCCAGCAAGATCGCTTTTGCCAGTTTGGCGCCCAGCATGTTGGAATAGAGATCTTCAGGTGAGTAAGCCGAGGCCAACTCGTCAAACCCGCCCACCGATACTAATCCAAACCACTGTGCGATCTCATGCCATTGCGCCAATTGAAAAGCGACCAACGCTGCGGCTTGCGCACTGCGTCTGGCTTGTTCGCTGGCAGACAACTCGCTGTTTTGAGCCTGCCAAATAATTTGCCGCGTACGCAGCTCTTGAGTCAGGTCGATCTGACTGGTTTGACCCAAGCGCGCTCGATTTTGTTGGTAAAGAAAGAAGGTGAAATCCGCGGTGTCACGCACGTGCGCGGTGTCGATAAATCCGCCTTCTTGGGTGAAAATGAGGCCATTTTGTTCATCACCGAAACCGAGAAGATTGCCGGAGACGGATTGTGAACCATCGTTATAGTGATGCTGGCCGATTTGGTCTGCATCCACCACATTGTCAACGGAGAAAAAAGGCACTGGGATGCCACCCAGTTGTGCTTTTAAATCGTAACCAAAAGCGCAACAAGGGCGCACACCGACGGGTGGTTCGGTTTCTGCAAATGCGCTGTGAACTAAGCCCGCCAGAAGTAAAAGGATAGCTTTGTTAAATTTCATCATGATTCTCTAAAACGCTTCATTGACCTGAAAATAAAAGCCGCTACTTTCCTTACCCAAGCCCATATCAATACGGACGTTAATGCGGGCTTTGAAAGCGAAACGGTAGCCGACACCGACTGTCGGCAGCCAAGATTGTTCTTCCAAACTTCGGTACGTTGGTGCGATAGCGCCTGTTCCCAACCACGCGACCATGCCATGTCTCGCATTGAAACTGTGGCGCAGCTCAACTTGGGTAGACAGTTGGTTTTTGTCGCGATACTGCCCTTGGTAATAGCCACGCATACGTTGATCATCTCCCAACAGGGCTTGGTCGTACCAAGGCACATCACCGCTAAACGATTGGCTATACAGCTCCATCGCGACAATGGTTTGCGCTGAAACGCGGATGTAATGTCGCACGTTCACCAGCCATTGTTGATAATCGTTGTTGCTACCATACTGCTGCCGGTAATCACTCCACTCTACATTCCAGTAACTGCCTTGTTGTGGGTTGGGTTCGAAGTCACGGCTATCGTACTCGATACCCAGTAACAGGCCGCTGCTGTTACCATTTTCTAGTTCATTTGACACGCGTGTGTCATCTTTGCTTTTGACGCTTTGATAAGATTGCCAATGCCAGCCTCCCTTGAGATAGAGATCGGGCAACACTTCCAGCGCTATTTTGGGATTGAGCTGCAGCCGCTTGGCGTCATACTGAGTTTTATTCTGTTCCTCCTCAGCCGCTTGCTTTCCGCTACCCCAGTAGTAACCGGGAGTGTGGCTGATCCACCCGTCCAGCAGCAGGCGCACAGAATCGCCAGCCAAATAGGTACGATTATCCACCCCTAATCCGTAGGAACCGGATGTTGAGGCATAAGAGGTAACGGTGACGGTCGAATAAGGGTCCGAGGTTTGCCAACCCGTGGGTGTGTAGAGCCCAACGGCGGCGATACCAATGCCCAGCCCTTGTTCCGGATTGACGAAAGGCCCGGGCAACACCCCCCAATCGATCAGCTTAGTGTGATCAACCGTCTCACTGGCGCCGAGTTTATCCAATAGGTTATCAAGCCAGCGGTTTTCACTCTCTGCTAACGCCCCAAAACTGGTGAGGCAGAGCAACGAGAGCCAAGCGAATTGATTCACGGCTTAAAACCTCCGATCGATAGAGAAAAACAGACTTTGGCGTTCCCCAAAACCGAACTCACCCAGTAAGTACCAGCTTTCGTTAATTTGGTACTGCATGCCAACAATGGGGTTCCACGGTGTTTGTAGATGCTGTTGCACTTCAAAACGAGCATCGGATGGCAGCTTAGAAGTCAAAGATGAGGGTAAACCTAGATCCGACAAAGAGCCTTTTAAGGTCTGTTCCACATCTTGATACATAGCGCCTGCCCACAAACGCAGTGGCACATCGTGACGATTAAAGTCGTAGCCGATACGAGGTGACACCACAATGGCGTCAATGGTGCCGTCGACAACGGTCAAACGGCTTTGTGTGAAGCTCGCGTCCACCAACGCAAACCAGTTTTCATAGCCGCCGACCAGTACAAAACCAAGTCCCGTCGTATAACCATCAAGATCTAAGCGAAAGTCTTGAATTTTATGACTGATGAATGGGCGATTGGGATTGAAGCCAGCCGTTAACGTAACATCGGTTGTTGAATAGCCATCGAGTTTGCCGACTAAGCCATAGAGGTTTAAAAAGGGAAACAGCCAAACATCAGCACGTAGAGTCAGCACTTCGGTGTATTGGCGTCCGGGTTCTGCCTCCAAACCGATATCGAGATAGTTGAAGTTCAATCCTTGCAGAACGATGGAATCGACATTGATGCCTTGTTCCATCGTCATGTAACTCAAGTTAAAGCCGATCGGTTTTGGCAAGGTGTAACCAAGCGCTTCTGCGTCTTCTTTCCAGATAGGCAGAGAAATGGAGTCTGCGACAGCCGGTAAGGCATAGCTCGCTGATAATAAAGAGATCAGAAAGGCTTTTTTCATTTATTGGACATCGTCGATTGAGCAGAACGGGCTAAGCCAGTTACGCCATTGTTGTACATCACCTGCTGTCAGGTGCCAGTCAATGGTGTGTCATCCGTTGATCGCCATTTTTCTGTGATCATACACGGATTTTTAAGTAAGTAAACTTGAAAGTATACTTTTGCTATTTTTGTTCTATACTAGGTAGCAACTAAAGAGGGTGTGTATGAAAGTCACTGAACAAAAGCGGTTAGCGCTTATTGAGGCTGCTAAAGACGAGTTTACGGCGTACGGTTTTAACGCGGCAAATATGGATCGCGTGTGCGAAAAAGCCGCTACATCGAAGAGAACGCTTTATCGACATTTTGAGAGTAAAGAGCTGCTGTTTACAGCAGCCATCAACTCGATGGTTGAGCAACAAACTTCGCGCCTGTCGTTTGTTTATCAATCTGACGTTGATTTAGAGAGCCAGTTAAAAACCTATCTCACTAGCAAAATGGCAGGGCTGTATCGTGATATTGGCTTGCCAGTGGTGCGTATGATCGTGGGTGAATTCATTCGAGAGCCCGAGCTGGCACAGCGATACCTAGCCTTGATGGGAGGTAAAGATCTTGAACTGAAACGTTGGTTAGACGTCGCCATCGAAGAAGGAAGGCTTTGTCATGGTGATAGCCAAACCATGTTGACTACCTTGTTAAATCTGTTCCACGGTCAATTTCTATGGCCGCAATTGGTGGCAAACCTTGCGCAACCCAACGAGCAAGATCAACAGGCGCACATCAATGAAATGGTGCGTATCTTTCTTTGTGCGTATGGCTGTTAACTCGAAGGGCTATTCATCCTCGAAGAACAGACGCTGTTAGGATAAACGGTAAAAGCAGAGCGAAACTAGACTCTGCTTTTGTCACGTTGTCGATGTTTGATAATCGCTATTTAGTCGCCAAGCCTTTGCTGTGTAGGTAGGGCAAGATGTGTGGGCGAGATTCCCCGGCCAGCTTACCTGTGACTTGTTCAGACCAACTGGCCTGTTTTTGGTTTGATGAACGCTTGCCATAGTAGTCGAGCATGGTTTGATCGTATTGCGCCACTTTATTGAGATCGAGCGGCTGATAGTGGTTCTCGTGGAGAATCACCTCCGCGGGCAACCTTGGTTTGAGCTCAGGGGCTTGGTCCGGATGCCCTAAGCACATACCAAACAAGACGGCACTAAATGGAGGCAGTTCGAGAAGCGCATCCACCTCTGCGGCTTTGTTTCTCAGCCCACCGATGTAAACGCCACCTAATCCCATCGACTCTGCGGCCAATAAGCAGTTTTGCGCCATGATGCCGGCATCCACCGCGCCAATCAATGTCAGCTCGGTAAAGCCCGCTTGTACTTCTGAGTTGAGGGTGGCGTGGCGTTGATAATCAATGCAAAACACGAGGAATTCGGCAGCCGTTTCGACATAGTGTTGTGGCCCCGCGAACTCGGCAAGCTGCTGACGTTTGGCTGGATCGGTAATGCGAATGATTGAGACCACTTGTAGCAAACTGGAAGAAGAGGCGGCTAGTCCCGATTGAATGATGGTGTCGAGTTGTTCTGGCGTTATCGCTTGGTCGGTAAATTTTCGAATAGAACGGTGGGAAAGCAGAGTGTCAATAACAGCGTTCATAGCTCAATCCTTAGCAGAAAATGTGAACAGACTTTATCCGCTCTGCATCAAAATGTCGAACTCTCAATGATTAGTCATATTAATCGTAATGACAAATTATCCGATTCGCCAATTGTTAACAGAGGACTAGACTTGCGTTTTCTTTTTCCCAGTTCTCAATTGCCATGCCGTGTGAATTTTTCCATCAGAAGCGCTGCACTTCCTGCACTTACATCGAGATGCCTTATCTGGCTCAAATCGAAATGAAAGATGCCCATTTGCGCCAGCTTTTTCCTCAGGTGTCGACTTCGGCGTGGCTTGCGCCCGAGCAAAGCCAACCCACCCAATGCCGCAACAAAGCGAAAATGGTTGCTTTGGGCGCTGCACATCAGCCGATTTTGGGTATCGAGAGCGTGCAAGATGGCTCGCCGGTGTCTCTCACCACTTGTCCACTTTATCAGGACGTAATGCGTGAGCTGTTGAGCTATTTGCAGAACTGGATCCGTATCGCCGGTATTCCGCCTTACAACAAAGTAAAGAAAAAAGGCGAACTGAAGTTTATTTTGCTCACGCAAAGCCAAAAACGTGGCGAGTTCATGTTGCGTTTCGTGCTGCGTAGCGAAAATGCGCTGCCACGCATTCGAGACAACTTGCCTCGCTTACAGCAAGACTTTCCGGCGATTCGCGTGGTTACCGCCAACATCCAACCGATCCACATGGCTCGCTTGGAAGGGGAGCAAGAGATCTTTCTCACTGATGCGCAATATTTGTTGGAAGAATTTAACGGTGTGCCAATGGTGGTGAGACCAAAAAGCTTTTTCCAAACCAATCCGCATGTGGCGGCCCGGCTTTACGCCACTGCGCGCGATTGGGTAGCCGAGCTCAAACCACGCCAAATGTGGGATCTCTTCTGCGGCGTTGGTGGCTTTGCGCTTCACTGCGCACCGCACGCAGAGCAAGTGATTGGCATTGAAATTGAAGAGGAAGCGATCAATAGCGCGAAGCTTTCGGCTCAACAACTCGGCATTGATAATTTGAGTTTCTCTGCGTTGGATTCGGCGGCGTATTCTCAAGCACAAACGCAAGCCGCGGATCTTATTTTGGTTAACCCTCCACGCCGCGGCTTGGGCCAAGCGCTGACTGCACAGTTGGAGCAACTTGCGCCGCACTATTTGATTTACTCCAGCTGCAACCCAGTGACGATGCAGCAAGACCTAGCGCATCTGCCTAGCTACCGAGTCGAGCGTGCTCAGTGGTTTGATATGTTCCCGCATACTGATCACGCTGAAGTGATGATGCTGTTGGTGCGCCAATAAGCGCTTAGTCTTAGCTGATTTCAGCTGACTTAAGTTGCGTTGCTCGTGGTGCATCACCGGTAATGGTAACGCGGTGCAAGCGACGTGGCTGGTCGCCATCATCGGTCACTGCAAAGTGATGAGGTGCAAGTTGATGGCACCGAGCTGAACGTCTTCAACTAAGGCGCCAAACGATGCCGCTACAGGGGGTATTTTCATGGCTTCTCGCTCAATTTTGTTCACTGGCTTTAGGAAGTCAACATCAGACCGTCTTTGGCTCCATTTTCACTCATAGTCCTCATTTTTGGCAGTCAATATCGCGACAAACGTGCGTCAGATCATTGCTTCGCTTTCAAGCACTTTGTTTGAGTATTTGTTCAACTAATATCTGAGGTGAAACTATCAAGGTGTTCACTTGCAGTATGGCCAGACAGACAGCAACCGTGCGGGGCAAATGATGAAATCAGATTTTTCGACCTTACTCGATTTTAATCACGTTAATATTTCACCCATTGAGCTTGAAGAGATCGTCTTACGCGAACTGGCCCAGGCTGGTATTGAGAATGTGGTGTTCATGATTTTGGACCCTTATCAGGTGCCACGGTTGCAGTTTGATTTCGGATTTTCGAGCCAACAGTTGGACATTTATCAGCAAAATCAGCATCACGATTCATTCTTACAGTATTACCTGCGTAAGGAATTGATTGGCCAGTATCTTTATATGCAAGAGATGCTGCCAGTGAAACAGATCTGCAACCCCGTCTTTCGTGAAGTGCTGATCCCAACCATGAAACTTCATCATTCCTATTGCGGTTTGTTTCGACTGGTTGAGCACCACTACTTGATGTTGAGTTGTCATAGTTTCAGCGCATTACAGTCGAAGCAGCGTGATCATCTCAAGAGGTTGTGGCAGTTTTTGATCTCATGGGGCAACTGCTGGATCGCTCAGCAAACCATGGTAAAACGACTTGTTCAGCTCAGCCCTATTCGTTCGATCGTGCATAATGGTGATGTACTCACGGATGCCGAATTGGAAGTGCTGGAATTTCTGGTTCAAGGGATGGACGGCAGCGAAATTGCCCGCCATCGCTCTGTATCGAAAGAGACGGTTCGTACTCAGATTAAACGGATTTTGCACAAGACAGGGTGCCGTCATCAAAATCAACTGATCTCGCGCTATTACCGCATCGGTTCTTATTCTTTCGTTGTATAGATAAATCCTTATTATTAATTATATTGATGCAAATCAAACCCCGCTCAATTGTTCGTTCTGTGTCACCCACATGGGTGATGAAGTGACTGAGTTCCCTTTTTAAGCTGCGTATAACCGTTGCGTAACTGCGCAACATTGCGATGTGAGAAGAAAATAAAAAGGAATTCGGAGGGAATCATGAGAGCCAATAAAATCGTCATTGCACTAAGCGTGGCGGGGATGATCAGTTTGGTTGGATGTGGTAGTGACTCATCAGACAGCAGCACACCTACGGTACCTGAAACCTATAGTGTCACTGCTATTGATGGCTATCTTCACAATGCTAAAGTGTGGCTGGACACCACCCCTAACTGGGTTCACGATGAAGGTGAGCCCATCGCCTACTCAAATCAACAGGGCGTCGCGCAATTGGACGTCAGCAACGTTGCTAATTACCAACGTTTTCCCGTTATCGTGCAAGCGATAGCCGGTGAAACCATCGATACAGAAGGCGGAAATGTAGAGCCCATCACCGCGGGATACACCATGTCTGCCCCCGCTGGTGAAGCGGCCATCACGCCACTTTCTACCCTTGTTCATGTTGATATGGTGAATCGCCTGCAAGGCGAAACGGACCCCATACTCATCGCCGCTCAGCAGCAACAATCGGTTGAGCGCATTGCCAAGCAGTTAGGTTTAACGGGTGAACAAGTGTTGGGTGACTTCCTGGATGAAGAGCATCAACAAGCGGCATTTGCGGCGCGCAGCTTGGTGACAGCAGGCGTCGTGCTAGCTGAAACCCCAGAGCAATATCAAACCACGATGGATGACCCAGATGCTAGCCAAAAAATGGCGCATACTGCGGAACAGGTCAACAAGGACATTAAGCAGAGCATCGAAGATACGTCTGCAGAAGATCTGGCCGATAAGAAGCCTGAGTTTAATTATGATGCCGACAACGACGGCAACATGGACGATGATGGTGATGGTGTTCCTGATTTGTTTGATGAATACCCAGACGATGCTACCGAATATCGCAATTTTGACGGTGATGAGCTGGGAGATAACGCCGACCCTGACGATGACAACGATGGGGTGAAGGATGTCGATGACCTCTTCCCGAACGACAACACGCAAGCGGGTGACCCAGACAAGGATGGCTTTGATAGCTTGGTGGATCAATATCCAACCGATCCGAAATTGGCGGGGGATCATGACCAAGATGGTTATGACAGTGTGGTGGATGAGTTCCCGAACGACAACACGCAAGCGGGCGACCACGATAACGATGGTGTGGATAGCCTCGTGGATGCCTATCCCGACAATGCGGACAAATCAACCCAAGACCAAAGCACAGAGCTAAGCTATCGTTGGCCAACGGTGACCCACCTCGGTAAAGAAGCCAGAGTGCTTGACGTGACCTATCACACAAGCGTCGAAACCTTTAACAGTGGCTTGGTCACCACCGAAGTTGAAAGGACTTTCCGTACCGTAGAGGGGGATTTACTGGGCGAAGAACATAGTATTGAACAGACGCAAAAAGATGGCAGCTTTAGCCGCATTAGCGAATGGCGATATGATTTCAACTTAGACGGCGAGATTTTGTTTGTTGGCCAGTCTTTGGATATCGGGAAGAAAACCGCGCAGGGTGAGCAGTATTGGAAATACATTGATGAAGCGGATGCCGCTTTGGAAGGGGCTGACAATGGCGGAGGACGCACGTTCGATGGCGTGAATTTTACCAGCCGACAACATCCACAAACGTTACTGGGTATCGACACCATTCAATATGTGACCGTCACTCAGGGAACGGATGGTGAACTGGCTAGCGTGACGACGCAGTTGGATCAATTTGCCGTCAATGGCTTCAAGATCGATGATGACGCGACCCACGTGAAAGATTATGCCTACCGTGGCGTAGAAAAACGTCGCGAACAGATCCCTGTTTGGCTGGAAGAACACCGGGATTGGCAAGCTAATGGCTCGACAAACCAATACCGCCTTTTCGTTGCTGACAGCGAAAACACCTATCGCTTAACGGAGCATCAGCCTATTTGGTCGAGCCCGACAGACAACAGCTACGAAGAGTATGCTGACTATAACTACAACAACCAAAAATGGGAAAATCGCACCGCGTATTGGGTGGAAAGAACCACTGAGTTGTTGGCAGACAGCAGTACGAAAGTGTCTGGCTCGCGCTACTTGCTTGCCGATTCGGATGCCATAAAACGCACGTCGTCAGAGAAGCCCGATGGTGAGAAATTCAGTGAGTTCTCACTTCATGAGCGCACAATATCTGCCACGGAGAAACGCGCTTACGAAACTTGGCATCATATTGCACTGGAAGGGTACGATTTTACCGCGTCCGCGAATGTCTTTGGTCATCAATACACGGTGTTCAATTTGTATGACGACATCTGGATGGGTTACAGCTATACCCAGTGGTTTGATCGCAATATCGACTTGATCGCTGAAGTGGATAGCTTGCTAGAGCAAGGCGTGCCGGTTGACCAAATTACGTCAGAGATGATTCCGAATTTGAATCTCTATGCCAAACCTGCGTTTACACCATCATTCCGTTACCACGACAATGGTGATCCGCGCGTGTGGTATTTGGTCACCGATGATCCTTTCTATGACGCATCGGGTTATGTCATGCAAGCGATCACCTTTACTCCAGGTGGATTGGCCAATGCGTTTGATGTGTTCGATGTGGTGAACGGTATTTATTTACTGAAAGGCAAAGTTGAACAGCCACAACAGTGGCAGGAGATCATTCCTCGAGCGATCTTTATGCAGAATGCACAAGCGGACAGTAGCGGCATTTCGTTTATGACTGAACGAGGCGATGAGTACTTTGCTAGCCGTGAAAAAGCGCAGCAGCGTTTGAAAGTGCTGCAAGCACAGCAATCACTCTGCACATATGGTGACACGGGTTGGGATGAACAAAATAATCGCCCAGCGGGTTCACCGACTGAAGCGGATTTCTATCAAGCCTTAGAGACGTGTTTGTACCTACCGCTGACCCCAGAGCAGTTAGTGACAATGCAATGGCACTACTATGATGCCGAAGACCGCGTGCATGAAAGTTACCTCTTCTATGAAGAGGGGGCAGGGGTGATGCTTGAAAACGGCAATTATCTCAAGGATCTCACCTGGACAATCAATGAAAAAGGGATCGTGACTATTCGGTTCCCACTGGATGACGATGTGGATATGTTTGCTCTCACTGGCGAGCATAAAACGGGCTACTACCTCAAAGGGTACTTCCAATGGAACAAAGTGGTTACGGAAGAAGAAAGTGAGAGACTTTCCGAAATCGTCGCTGTCGACTACATGAAATATGCGCCACAGCTCGATCCCGCGGTGAGCTGTGATACGGGCAATACCCCTTGGGATGAGCCCAATGATAAACCCGTTTACTACGAAAGCTTTGAAGCTTATCAAGCCGCAGTGGCGCAATGTAAATCACAAATGGGGGACGGAAGCGTACTGACTGCCGAACTCATGGCTGGCACCGATAGCGGCAAAAGCGCTTATTGGGCGGTGGGCTATTACGAGTACATCGATCAGCAACGTGTGTTTACCGCCGACGAATGGCTTTACTTTAATCCGCAGGGCACTGGGGCGTTTGTCGATGCTGAAGATGGAGAGTTTCCGTTTAACTGGGCGATAGAAAATGGTCAGTTGAGGATTGACGTCACACACGCTGATTATGTCGGTTCCTACGAAATCAGCGAACTGATCAATTCAGACGCCACCGATCTGTCCTTAAAAAGCTTTTGGCACAGTACGGAGTGGAGCGATGTGAACGCGGGAGAAGGCGAAATCCTCGATCAAGTTTATCGTTTTGATGGTTTCCGCTAACTCTTTGTGTTTAGACGATAATCACTAAGAGCGTCGAATGGGCTGTTTCTTCAGCCCATTTTTTATTGTCTCTCTGGCTCAATACATCGCGCCATGAAAACTGGATTTTGGTTGTAATACCTCCTTTGCTTATAACACCTTCGCATTATCACTTCTTATATTGACATATCTATAATTAACCCAGTGCGGTAGAAAGGAGAAAGCGATGAAGGTTGTTGTTGAGTTCCTCGAGTCAGGACGCTTTAGAGATAACTTTTGGGATGGAGAATTCAGAGTTGAGAGAGGCGAACACCGTGCAGTGAGTCCTTCTCTTGCGGCTCAGTTGATCCACAACAGACAAGCATCCTTGTATCGATTTGACGATTCGGACCATGCTGCCGACATCAACCCGGCAGATGGAGCGCCGATGAAATAGGGAAAATAAGCCAAACTGTGAGCGACCGATTTAGGTCGCTTTTCTTTTGCAAGACAATAAAAAATGGGCACTTTCGTGCCCAGCAAAAAGTATCCTGTAGAGATTATTGGCTCGCTTGCTCGTTGGCCACTTTCATCTCGTTGAGATCATTGTGGTAACCATAACCGAAGACCAGACCGTGTTGATTCACATCCAGCGTCACCGTGGTGGCGGATTCGCTATAAAAAGCGTCTACCACCTCTTGAGGCAGTTCTTCGCCGCTCATTTGCATACCGAGATCAATCAGCTCTAAAAAGCGAGGTGAATCCATGAAAAATTTCACTAAGCCATTGGCATTAAGTGCTTGCGGCATAATCTCACCACTGGCCGAGGTCGCTTTTTCACCGGAATACAGCGTGAAGTGTTTATCGTTAAGACGTGCAAACAGCGGATTCTCTAACCCTGTTTGATCTTGCAGCAGTTCACTGAGGTCCACAGGTTGATCGTTGGCAGGAATGTCAACGCCTGCAAGCTCAGGGATAAACATTTGCGCGCTTTGAAGTAGCATCTTCGGATCGCTGGCCGACATACTGAGAATGAAATCCAGTTTATCGAGCGTCGGGCCATATTCACCTTCAAAGTTTGGCTTGAAGTCGTATAGACTAAAGCTCACCCCTTTTAGGCCATTGACCATGCCTGACGCCATGCTCATCATCGCTGCTGGATTTTGTGTACCGAGCCCGTTTTGGAATTTACTCAGTAGTTCACAAGAGTATGTTGGTGTGCGTAGATCTTGCCAGATCTCTCCCACAGCAGGAGCCAGTTTCGCCATTTCCAGACCAAAACCTAAACTGAAGATGCTGGCATCTTCGGTTTTGAGGCTCGGTAAGAAACCACGAATGGTGTTCAATGCATTCAAAATGGTCTTGTTGTTGCTCTCGACGATCACGTCGCCATTTAGAACTGCTTTTCCTTCTTGGTACTTAAACTGACCCGTCGCGACGGTACGTGGCCAGTTGCTGCCGATCGTGGCGAGCTCTTGCTGACATGCAGGCGTTTGTAGCAAGGAAAATATTTCTTCATCTTGAGGCTGTTTGATGACATTCAGTTGCTTAGCGATGCGATTGCCCTCTTTTGTGGTCAACCCTTTGATCAACGCTTGATGGTCAAAGTACGCGTAGCTGTTGTTCTCTTTGCCATATTTGGCCTGAAGTGCACTGAGTATCTCCGTGTCAGCTAAGGAGCGCATTGGTTTCTCTTGACCCAGTGCCATTTTCAGCGGGCTTTCGTTGCCCAGTTCAGGACTATCGAGCGTAATGGTCAGCACCTTGCCTTCAGTGGCGATAATCAAATCGAGACCGATGCCAAACTCTTGTTTGTCAGCAACGGTATATCGACGAAAATCGACGTTCCCCAATTTTTCTGCTTTGTGTGTCGCGCCTGTTTCCTGCTCTTTTTGGTCGATGGTGTGCCAAAATGCCGTTGGATCTTGCAGCGTGAGCTTGTACACAGGGATTAAACCTATGGTGTAAAATAAGGGGTTAATTTTCTCTGCTGTGCCAAGGTACTTTTTAAGCGCTTCAGGGGAAGAGGCGCTTTGCGCATAACCATCAAATAAAGCAATGAGAAAATGTTGCTCTGGGGTGAGGTCGCCATCAAACTCATCGGCCAGTTGCTGTTGACCGAAGCTGGCCGATTTTAGATAAGCATAGTGGTCAAACGCTTCGGTTTGCATCGAAACAATGGCCGATTCTGCTGGAACTAAAGAGAGTAAATCATTGGTTTCTTGGGTCAGAACGCCGCTTTGGTAAACATAAGCGCCAATCGCTGCAGCCGATACCGCTGAAGCAAGTAATAGTTTTTTCACAGCCAACTCCGTTGTTTATAGAAGCTTCTTCCACTGATGTTGTGTGATTCGAAAAGAAGAAGACAAAGTAGTAAAAAGTGCACATCATGCCGCATGTTATGCGACAAAGCTAAGCCGCACTATGCTAAAGAATGACGCCTGTATCATATATAAATAGCTTTCTTTATCAATCAGTTATTTATAAAGATTTGTTATGTGTTTCAATTTTGCAGCGAATTTTATTGGGTACGAAATCAGGTAAAATTGAAGCGCAGAGAGCGAAGTGAACACAACAAAAAAGGGCTGGAGTGAGCCAGCCCTTGAACAATATAGTTTGAAAGCAAGATTAGCGGCCGTAAGTGGTTTCGATGTAGCGCTCAAATTGATCGCACATATCGGCATCACTTAGCTCGTTGCTCGCCAGAATCTTCGTGCCATCGACTACGGTGATGCGGGCATTGAGAGACGCTGGCTGCGGACGCGTGCGCTCGCCCAGCGTCGCAATTTTCTTCAGCTCCCGTTGCCACGCTTGTTCACTGGAAAGGTTGCATGCATCGGCGAGGTACTTGGCGTTAAACCCTTCGCCAGTGAGGCTTTTGATCGATTGCGAGTGAGAAACACTGTTGCCTGCATGCCAGTAATGTTTTGCCAGTAAAGGGCCGATCTCTGGGTTGTCAGTCAAGTAACCAAACTTCTCGGTGAAGTAAGCGCGAGTTTGATACACCGCCATGTGTGCTAACAGATAACCTTGGTAAGCGCAGGATGCTTCATCCGACAGTAGATGTGGGATAGCCATCAGCGGCCTTGGGCTGCACGCCAGCCCTAAAATCTTCTGTTCGGTATCGCGCGCCAACTGAGTGACCACTTCTGGCGTCAGTTGGGTTTCCTCCAGTTCGTACAAGGCACGTTCAAAGTACGGCACAACTAAGATGCTGCGCTCTTCGTAGGCTTTAAATGGCTGACGGCTGTTGATCATCGCTTGAATCACTTCATCCGGTACCGGATTGCCATTGGCATCGAGCGCGTACAATTTCAGCCAATCGGCATCGTTGAGTAAGCTGTCGCAGAACATGGATTGCGTTTCTGCATACGCCATTGAGGTTGGCGCGAACTCTTGCGAGAAGCATGGCGCGTTCATTTTCACGTTGGCAAAGTGCGCGGCGTGGCCGCCCTCATGGAACAAGGTGTTAATGCCATCGTAACCACTGCCAACTTGATCTGGTTTGGCGTTCGAAGTGAAGTTGACCTTAGCCGCGATCCATTCGCCCTGATCGTAGAACGACGGGATGGGGCCGTGGCAGAAACCATTCGGGTATTTGCCTTTGCGATCCAACAAATCGAGGGTTAACTCGGCCGCGGAGTAGTCGATGTTCAATCGGCCAAACGATTCGACCCAGCGGCGCAGCGATTTAGAAAAAGGCACGTACGGATCGAGATCGCGCATCGCATCGCCTGCAAATGAGAAGATGAAGTTGTGCCCGTGTAGAGCTGCTGCTCCTTTTTCTTGCGCCAGTTGCTGCAAGCTATTTTGATGCGATTGGCGAGTACGTTGCTCGAAATCATCCAAAATGGCGAACAGCGCTTGTGTGGTCATGTGCTCGGTTTTAACCACCGAATAGTCAAAGAAATTTCGGTAGCCCATCGAACGAGCAAAAGCATTGCGTTTTTTGACCAGCTCTAAGAAACCGTTTTTTAGCAGCCACTGTTCGAGATTGAGCAGGGCTTGGTGAGCCGATTGACGCACCGCTTCCTGATCGCTATTGCGAATCGCCGCGCCAAGTACTGGCAGACTGCCTTCGACTTCTTGACCCTGCTCGTTGGTGTAGGTCATGACGTGGTTCTGTTTTTTCTCAAACAGTTCTGCTTCGAAACGGATCAGCTCGGCTTTTTGCTCGCGGGCGGTGTCGGCTTCAATCGCATGCGATTCAAACATGTTCAGCCAGCCTTGTAGCCCCTGTTTGGTCGCACTTTTTTCTTGTTGGTCAGTGATCTGCTCCGCCGCTTGAAGTTGTTGTTTGATCTCAGCGATCTTGTCGGCTTGGGCTAAAAAGTTGGTCCATTGTGTCTGTGCTTGGGTTGAGCCTTGGTGATCATCGCTGATGCCCATGTAGGTTTCCCAGAAGAAATCTTCTTTGCGGCGATGAATGGTCAAATATTGGTGATTGAGTTGATTAAGGTAGGAAGTCGCAGTCATTTTTGTCCTTGAAAATGGTTGCTTTGAAGAAGCGCCATTATGACATGGCGCGCGAATCGGCCCTAAAGTGCCACAAGTTTCATTTTGCCGCAATTTGTAAACTGCAATGTACCCTTAGTTTACAGCAGGTCTTTGGGGCTCTGTTTGGCAATCAGCTTAGCGAGTAAATCGATCGCCGTTTGCCAATTTTTATCTTGATTAAAGGTCGCGACACAAAAACGCACACAGTGCCGATATTGCTGCTGGGTGCCGAACAGCGTGCCGGGCAGCAAGCTGATACCCTGTTGTTTGCATTGTTGATAAAGCTGATAGCTGTCAAACCCTTGCGGAAGGATTAACCACAGCAAAAAGGAACCCTGCGCTGGGTGAAGAGTAAACCTGCCCAGCATGCTGGGATACTGGTTTAACGCCTTGATAAGCATCTGGCAGAACAGTTTGCTGTTGTGCTGATAGATCCGCCGCATGCGTGCGGTGTGCGAGCGATAACGGCCTGAGGTAAGAAAGCTCGCCACGGCGGTTTGCATCAGATTCAGGCTGCCCATGTTATCGCACAGCAGATGTTTTTCAATCGCTTGGCGATAGCGCCCAGACAATACCCAGCCAATACGCAAACGTGAGTCCAAGGTTTTCGACAGCGAGTTGACGTAAATCACCTTATCTTGGCTATCCAGTGACTTTAGCGTTGGCAGCGGCGCTTCGAAGCTCAGCGCGCCGAACACGTCGTCTTCAATAATGGGTATGTCGGCTGAAATTGTCAGCAGTCGCTGCCTTTTCTCCAGTGTCATAGTCGCGCCAGTCGGATTGGTGAAATTGGGCGTGACTAAAATCACCTTGATCGGCCATTGGCTCAGTGCCAGAGCGAGTGCATCGATCTCCATCCCGCTCCTCGGGCAACTGGGGATTTCAAGCACTTTGAGACCTAACGACTCCAGCAGCAGCAAGGTGCCGAAATAACAAGGCGATTCCACGGCGACGATATCGCCGGGCTTGGTAATGGCACGCAGTGCGAGACTGATGGCTTGCTGTGCGCCATGGGTGACAATTAAATCATCGACGGAGGCGGGCACGCCGAGATCCGCCGTCAATTTTGCCAGTTGTTTAATCAGCAGTTTATCGCCTGGCGGTAATTGGTAGTGGCTGGGGAAGTGGTTTTGCATCCTGCTATGGCGGCCGATTTCGGCGTAGAGACTTTTGATCGCGGGCGCTTCGATATTGGGGTGCGCGGAGCCTGTCGGTAGCCGCTCCCGCTGCTCGGGATAGCTGAGGATCTCGCGGCACACCGAAAGCAGATCCACGTCGGCAGGAGCGCAGCATGTTTGTGTGCGCTCATTTTGTCGCTCTTTAACGCGAAATCCGGAGCGATGTTGCGCATAGACCAGCCCTTGTGCTTCCAGCTCCTGATAGGCGCGGATCACGGTATTTTTACTCACACCAAGCGTTTGTTGCAGCTCGCGTATCGACGGAAGCCGGTCTTCTGCTTGATACTGCCCGGTGGCGATTCGCTGCTTAAGATGCTGCTCGACTTGCAAGTATTTATTTTCGTTCATACTGCTTTGAGAAACTGTACCCATAAAAACGGCCTTGTCTGTCTCTTATCTCTTTATCTGTACCCGACTAAAGTAACCCAAAATAGTAAAACAAGACGAGAGAAAGTAACCATGTTGCTGAGATTGATCCCATTTATGTTTGTGGTGTTGTGGGCCTCTGGCTTTGTTGGCGCGAGATTGGGCTTGCAGTACGCAGAGCCGGCAACGCTACTGTCGATTCGTATGGCGGCCAACGTCGTGCTGTTTTTGCTGCTGGTGGCACTGCTTCGGCGCAGAATGCCCACCGGAGCAGGGCTTTGGCACTCTTGTGTGGTTGGCATCTTGATCCACGGTTTTTATCTTGGTGGCACCTATCTGGCGATTTCACTGGGGATGCCAGCCGGATTGAGTTCGCTTTTGGTGGGCATTCAGCCGATTTTGACAGCAGTAATACTGCTGCTAACCCTGCAAGAGCGCTTTCGCAGCTCTCAATGGGTGGGGTTGGTACTTGGCTTTATTGCTATCAGTTTGGTGTTGTCGGGCAAAATGGACTGGCAATCGGAGGAGTATAAATGGCAAGCGGTGACGCTGTGTTTGATGTCGTTGGTGGGCATTACCCTCGGTACCTTATACCAAAAGCGCTTTTGCCATGGGGTGGATATGATTGGCGGTGCGACGGTGCAGTATATGGCGGCGATGCTGCTATTTTTACCTTACGCAGTGCAGTTTGAAACGATGCAGGTGCAGTGGACTGGCGAGTTTATTTTCGCTCTCATTTGGCTGGTGTTGGTGCTCTCCTGTGTGGCGATTTTGCTTTTACTTTATATGGTGAGAAATGGTGCGGCGTCGAGTGTGGCGTCGGTGTTTTACCTTGTGCCACCGATGACGGCGTTGCAAGCGTGGCTGATGTTCGGTGAATCGTTTGATATCAATGGTGTCGCTGGTTTTGTTTTGGCCGCTGTGGCGGTGTTCTTGGTGGTACGCAAGCCTAAAATAGCACCGTTAGACGAAACCGACCCCGTGGCTGCCTCTACCGTGAAATCGTGACGGCAAACTGAGGTGTTATTGATTTAGCGAATGCCGCTGATAGACGTTGCTGGGATCTTAACCTATTTTTTAGTTAGCTTTCGGCAAAAAACAGGTGGAATATGGGCGTCTTATATCGCAGCTTTTGTCTCTTAGGAATTGTCCTCACGGCGCTGCTTTCCGCGTCTGCTGTTGCTCAGGTATCCTCGCTTGAGGATCTTGCTTTCTATTCAGAAGTCTACCCGCCGGCGAACTTCATTAAAGATGATGCTCCTGCTGGCTACTCGGTCGACATTCTTATTGAAGCGGCAAAATTACAAGGTGTGCAGATCACCCCTCAGCAGATAGTCATTCAGCCTTGGGCTCGCTCTTATCGAGCGACCTTGACCAACAATGATGCGGTGCTGTTTTCTACCACGCGCACCGAGCATCGTGAAGATCTGTTTAAATGGGTCGGACCGATTAGCGATATTAAAGCGGTGGTGCTGTCACGAGTCGATTCCGGTATTGTCATCAAGGAACCGATTGATATGGCGAACTATCGTATTGGTGTGATTCGTGACGATGTCGGGGAACAAATGTTGCTGGAGTTGGGCGTGCCGCGTGAAGCGATGCAAGAAGCCAACTACGTGACCCAACTGGCCGAGCAATTGATGAAAAAACGCATTGATCTGCTCGCCTACGATGAAAACGCAGCACTTTGGTGGACTGGCCAAGCCGGGCTCGATCCTAAGATGTTTAAGGTGGTTTACATCCTTAAAAAAGGTGAACTCTACTTTGCTTTTAATAAGCATGTGCCTCAGAAGGTCGTAGAACAATTACAGATGGGTATTGATCGTTTGAAAAGCGAGAAAAATGCAGAGGGCATTTCGTTACATCAAGCGATTATGAATCGCTATCGTTAAGCATCTTCCCCATGCAAGCGGGTTGCATGGGGAAGACTGTCCGTTTAGTTGCCCCAAATCGCGCTGACAAACTCCGGATGATCGATAAATGGATTGCGGTTACCTTGGAACTCAAACACCGCTTGGTTGCGATCTCGTTCCTTTTGACTCACCGGATCCGCGCTATGCCAACGTTTGAGCATATTCAGCATCCAAGGTTCAAACACAGTGCTGTTCGTACCGTCAAGAATCGCGTCGGAGTTGCTGGTATTGCCTTCCCAATTGGCAATGGCATTTTCGTAGCGGGTTGCCATGTAGAAGTAAGCGCGAGCAAAATCCCCTTTGAACTCGTCAATGGGCTCAAATACGGTGCCGTTGTAGCCTAACGTCGCTGAAGCCGTGCCCAGTTTCGACCCATTGCCAGATACATAACTGGCGCTACCTACTTCACCAAATGGCCAGTTGCTGCGCTTGGCATTTACATAACCGTCGGTGGCGAAAATGTGGTGACCATCTGAGTTCATTGGTTCAATGGTGCCGCCAAACCAGCTTTTCGGGAAAGAGTGCTCACGGTTGTAGCAATCGCCTTCTTTGCTGTACTGGCCGCATTGGTCCGTTACTTTAGTAAACTGAGCACCGTCAGCACCCGCAGGTTTCTCCGAGTACATATCAAGGATGGAACCGTCCTGCTCATAGTAGAGATCCAAATCGGCGACTTTCGCTAGGTTCCAAATTGCGCTGTAGCCTTGGCTGTTATGATTGGCGATGATGTTGTAGAGCGCGGTTTTCAGTGCAAAACCCGTTTTGCCCTCAGCGGCTTTGTAATATTCGCCGAGCACCGGTGGTTCAGTAGGATCGGTTGGATCCGTTGGCGTACCGTTGCCCAAAGTAAAGGTGGTTGCCTGAGTTTTGCCAAACTCAGCGCCAGAGGCAAGCGTGCTGCCGTTGGCGACCAGGCTGTAAGAGCCATTCCCCACGCTACAGCAGATGCCGTCTCCGTAGGTATCGTTGATTTCAAACGTATATTCGCCATCGGCGAGGCACATTTCTACCGTATTGCTGGAAGAATTGTCATAGCCAGAGCCAGAGAACAAGCTGCTGCCTGATTTGTCTTTAAGCAACCAACTGGTTTCGCTGGCGTATTGGTCGGTGATTAAGGTCAAAGTCGCGGTAGTATTGGCGCAACTGGTTGGTTCTGTCGGAGTGGTGGCGGTCTCTGTCGGCTGAAAATTGTCGATATAAACGGTTTCAGAGCCGTCAAAACCAGTCATGTCATAAAAACGCAGACCGACAGTAATCTCTTTGGTGGCGGTCGCGGTGTAAGCAAAAGTGAGATCTTGCCATTGGTTCACGAGGCCACTATTGGAATAGCCCTGATAGCCGTCCACGATCAAACGTGCTTTTACTTTGCCTTCAGTGTGATAAAGCGACACGGAAAACTGGTAAGTTTTGCCCTGTTCCACCTGAACAAGCTGAGTGAAATCGGTCTCGGATTGAGTTCCGGTATTGACCGCGATGGCCGCAGCGAGTTTGCCGCTTTTAAATACCGAATTACTTTGGCTCAGCGCAATACCGGAATCAATGGTTGTCCATCCGTTTGGTGTGTTGTTGGTCCAACTTTCAAAGTCACCATTGGTGACTTGTGCGTACGCTGCGCTGGTGGAGAGCAGAGTCAGTGCACTTAGAGTCATTATTCTATTTAGCATATAACCTTCTGTTTAATGATATAAAAATCAATTAAGGATAAAGTTTCATCGCAACAGGAAAGTTAACAAAGGTCGCAATTTTGCATTACAAAACCATTACTTTCATGAATATGTTTGAATTTTGTCACGAAATAAACAGGAAACCGATTTCGTTAATCAAGGAGTGATGAAAGGTTAGCCAAATATAAAAAAAGGGATGCTGATAACAGCATCCCAAACTAGCAGGGTGAGACACCCAGCTTATGTCGCTGAGCTGGCGTTACTCAGCACATTTGGACGCCATTACTTTGAGTGGCGTACCTTGTTGGTCAAATTGCAAACTCCAGACGTAACGGCCTTCCGCCATAATGGTCACCGCGGTATCTTTACCATAGCCGCCTTTAATCAATGGGTTATCTTGGCCTAATTTCAGACTAAGCCCTTTGGCGGTGAACTGAGGAGTCCAGGTTTTAGCGGCATACTGCATACGGTAGCTGCCCGGTTTTTCGTTGGTCACCACTTGGTAAACGCCGTCGCCTTTGTACTCAAACTGGCGATGATCTTGGTGCTGCCAAGCCGAATCGCTGAAATCGCCAACCACGTAGAGTTTTTTGCGAATAGGGCCACTTTCATCGAGCGTTGGGTTATTGCACTGCGCCATGAAGCCTTCACCGATGCCACTGGCCATCGCCGCTTTGGCAACTTTAGGGCCAGCTGCCGAAGGTTGATTGATCTTGAGGAAGCGTGCTTCAAGTGGGTTGAGCGAGATCAGATATTGCCCGTCGATCAGTTTGATCTCTTCACCTGTCAACAGATCGGTCAAGCTGCCCGTTGATCCCACTTTTTCATCGCTCAGTTGCAAATATTGCAGCCCTTTGCCGAGATTCGCCACGTAGAGAATCGATTCGTCAGCCGTGCTTTTATGATCCGCGTAGACTTTATTGTCAGCCAGAACATTGACTCGCTTGCCTTTAGCAAGAGCTGGATGATTACTACGCAGCGCCATTAATTTTTGCACGTACTGCTTGAGGTCTTGCTCGTTGGCATTCAACGTCGCCGTTACACCTTCCACTTTGCCGCTGGAGCGAGCAACATGATCGTCACACAAGCCTTTAACCGCGCAATCTTGTTCTACTTTCGCGGCGAAATTATCGACCTGATCGCCAATCTCATCGCCGTAGTAGAGGGTGATTGGCCCAGTGTAAGCCGCTTGGAAAGCGAAGACCGCTTTGTGGCGCAGCCAGTATTCAGCATCTTGTGGCTCGGCGATGTTGCCGCGCTGCAAGAGATCGCCAAAGCGGACTAAGTCATGGTTACCGATCATCAGGCTCGGCTGAGCATGGCTTGGATACAGCGCATGTAAGTCCATACCTTCTGCCAGCCATTCGCCCGACTTACCGCCTACGCCCGCCTCATTGACCGCAAAGGTTTCGACTAGGCGGTAGCGTACAGGGAAGTCAAAAGCGGAGCATAGTGCGGGGTTTTCTGCGCTGCCATAACCGGTTTCGGTGATGCGGTTTTCACCCGCCCAAATCTCGGCCACCATGTAGCCAAGTGGGTTGACGTTTTCCCCTTTGCTATTGGTATAAGTGACACTTTTTGAGGCGTCATCTACGGCTTTGCGGATCTCTACCCAAGCCTCTGTCGGCACTTGGTACGCTTGGTCTAGGCGCCAACCGTCGATCTTGAGTTCCTTAACCCAAAATTGCGCCACCTCCTGATAGAAAGCGAGGCTTTCCGGGTAATCTACTGGATTGTTGCCTCCAGCCGGAAGCTTGCCTGTCGGTGAGGCGACCACGTTGCCTTTGTGGTGACCAAACACGCCATCAAAGAAGACGTATAAGCCGCGTGCGTGGGCTTCTTCGACCAATCGACGTGCGTCGTCCATGCTGCCAAAACGTGGGTCTATTTCAAAATAGTTGGTGGCAAAATAACCGGTGGCGTCAAGGCGATCTGCCCAGTGATCTTGCCCCGCCTTCGGTACAGAGTTAAAGATTGGTGTGAGCCAAATGCCGTTCATCCCCAACGATTGGATGTAATCAAGCGAGTCAATGATGCCCTGAATATCGCCCATATGGTGGCTGGTGCCGTAGCCAGTGCCGTGGCCAATTTGCTCGTTGCCGTTGACAAAGCTCTCCACCATGACTTGGTAGATACGCAGGTCGTCCGCTTTATCCGTCGCGGCGACATCACATTGATAGGCGTTGGTGCTGGGCAGTTTCTCGACATTGGAAGATGAGTTACAACCGGCCAGCAGGGCGGTGGCAACCGCCAATGAAAGTGTGGTGAGTACCTGTTTCACGTTAATTTCCTTATTAGAGTTTTGCGCAAATTATTGATGAATAATTCATCAATAAAATCAGCCTTTTTACTCAGTCAGCAGGGAGGAGGAGGGAGGATGAGAGATCGTCATCACAGCCGTTCGGACCTTAATGCCTACCGAGCTTGTGGTGGATCACAGATCGTTGAGTAAAAAGTAAAAACGCCATCGAAAGTAGATGGCGTTTTTGTGAGGGTGAGCAAATTTGTTTTGTCAGGCTGTCAGATGACGGGTTGGGCGTTAGTGAGCGGCGTCAGCGCTGTACCAATTATGTTTGTACGCCATCGAACCTAACAAAGCATGAGCTTTGGCTCGTTCAATATCCTCTGGGGTTGCGTCTTTGGGCGTGAGTGTTTTATCGGCAAAGTTGTATTGGTAGGTCGACACTTTTTCGCCAGGAGAGAACACCACCAGATTGTCGCGGGTAAGGTAACCGAAGTTTTTATCAAATTGCATCATGGCTCGTTCATCTTCACGGGCGAGAGGTTTGGTTAAATCTCGGCCAATCATCGGCGTCGTCGCATCCACCCCAATCAAAGAGAGTAAGGTTGGTGGCATATCTAAGTTATTCGCCAAGCGATCGTCTTCTCTCGGAGTGATATCTTTACCCAGAATCAACGCCGGGATATGGAAATGCTCCACAGGAACGAGCTGTGAACCGTATACGCGGGCATCGTGATCGGCGATGATGATAAACACGGTATTATCCCAGTAGTCTGATTTTTTCGCTTTATCGAAGAAAGTGCCAAGTGCGTAATCTGAGTATTTCACTGCATTGTTGCGCGTATTGAACTGGGCATCATACGGCTCAATCTTACCAGCGGGATACTCAAACGGGCTGTGGTTGCTCGAGGTAAAGACTAGACTAAAGAAAGGCTTACCTTGTTGATTGAGACGAGTGAATTCTTGATCCGCTTTGGTATAGAGATCTTCATCACTCACCCCCCAAGAGCCTTTGAACTCAGGGTTATCATATTGAGGCTCATCGACAATCTGTTCAAAGCCATTACCAAGGAAAAAGCTTTTCATGTTATCGAAGTGCGCTTCGCCGCCGTAAATGAATTGGGTGTGATATCCCTGCTTTTGCAGTAAATCCGCGATGGTGAAAAAGCCAGTTTGGCTTTTACTCAATTTGACCACAGCGCGTGATGGTGTCGGTGGGAAACCCGTCGTTACCGCTTCAATTCCTCGAACAGAGCGCGTTCCTGTTGCGTACATTTGGGTAAAGCTCCAGCCTTCTTTGAGGAGCTGATCCAAATTTGGTGTCAATGGCAAGCCGCCCAATCCACCAACAAAACGGGAACCTAAGCTCTCTTGCAATAAGATCACGAGGTTTTTCTTTTTGCCTTGATGTGTGGCAGGGTTAAAGTTTAGCGTTGGTAAGCTGCCAGGCAGATAGTTCTCTTTGGCGGAAGATTGCTTTACTAACTCGATAACGCGATTGGTGTCCATCTTGCCATAAAATTGCACCGCACTTCGCTCGGATTTCATGTTGTTGATAGCAAAAAAGACCGAGTAAGCCGAGTTCAGCACAAGATCATTGACCAATGGATCGCTAGAAAATGCCACCATCGCCGGGTTGAGCGGTCGATGGCCTAGTGATGAACGTGCGCCGAGTACGCCAAGAATGATAACGGCGACCGCCAATACGGGACGCCAGCGCCACTTGACTTGCTGAGTTTGCGCCGTGACTTTTTCGCTCCATTTCCAGCCAAACCACAAGGTCGCGACAGAGCCGATCAAACCGATAAACAGCTCCAGTTTATAGCCCGACCAGAGCATGCTGAACACTTCTTTGGGATAAATCAGGTATTCAACAAACAAACGGTTTGGCCGCAGGTCGTATTCCATGATGAAAGGCGGTGTGGCGAGCTCCATGTAAACGAGAATCCACAAACCTGCAACTAGCCAGAGTCGTAGCAACGTTCGCCAAATTTTACCGAAGATGCCTTGCACGGGAAAAAGCGCAGCCAGCAGCGCCGGCAGGATAAATAGCCAACTGAGCGTGGCTATATCGACTCGAATACCTTGCACGATGAGATTCAGCCATCCTTCAGCGGCACTGACTCGGTCTGCTTGCCAAACGGCAAGCAGCACTCTTGAGGTGGTAAGAAGACCTAAAGCAAAGGCGCTAAATGCCAAAATAGGATGTAATGGGCCCAAATTCAGTTTGCGCATGAATGATTTCCTTATGAACGGCACGCAGAGAAGAGATCAAGCCGAGAGTTATACAGCTCGGTTTGGACGTCCATTATCCCAAGCAATGAATGGAAAATATAGTCATGTGAATAGGTATCTGTTTGTTGAACCTCTGATTTTAGGCAGCTTTCGTTCACATTTTTGGCTTTCTTAAAACCTGAAGACATCCAGAGTATCAATGGCACTTTGGTTTGGTACTCTGGTGCTAAGCCATAGGGCATTCCGTGCAGGAATAGCCCGTTTTCTCCAAGCGATTCGCCGTGATCCGAAACATAAATCAGCGCGGTATTAAATTGCTCTTCAAGGCGTTGCAATTTCTCAATCGTCTGAGCAATCACATAATCGGAATAGCGTATGGTGTTGTCATAGCTGTTGGTGATCTGCTCTACGCTGCAGTTTTCGATATCAGCGCGAGGGCAGTCGGGCATAAACACGGCGTGTTCTTTAGGGTAACGTTGGAAGTAGGTCGGGCCATGGCTACCGATAAGGTGCAGCGCAATCATACGGTTGCCTTGCATGCTGGCGACTTCTTGGTCAAAGTTTTCCAGCAATGCCATATCAAAGCAGGTGCTACCATTACACATGGCATCTTTGCGCGAACGATCGACCGTCACGGAAGGAATGTTTCGTGCAACGCCTTTGTCGCCGCCATCATTTTCTTTCCACAATAGAGAAACATCAGCACGATTTAAAATATCCAGCACATTGTCTTGGTTATCTGCCACGGAACGTTCGAAATTTGCACGAGTTAGGTTGGAGAATAGACAAGGAACAGAGACGGCTGTTGCGGTGCCGCAAGAACTGACATCCTGGAATGAGATGACGTCAAACTGGCTGGTATAAGGATTGGTCGCACGCTCATAACCATTTAATTGGTAGTTTTGCGAGCGAGCCGTCTCGCCCATCACAAACACCAGCAAAGTGGGCTTGGTTTGTGCTTGAGCAAGCGCTTGATCCGACTGTTTCGCATCTAGTCCCAGTTGTTGATACGGCTGTGGCGTGGTGAAATAAGTATCACGTATGTACTGAGTCGCGCTGTAGACGTACTGTGTCGGGATGATCATTTTCTTCAGGTAGCTGTTATTGCGACCGACCGAGGCGTAATCCTGATAGTAAAGCGCTGCGATAACCCCAATGGCGAGAACAGAGGCCAGAATCATCGCGAGTTTGTGCAGCGTCATGCGAATAAAAGAACCGCGCATGGTGAGCTTGACACGCAACACCCAAATAGCTGGGATGATGCCCATCAGTAGCGTCCAGACAAGCGAGTAGGTGCTAAAATAAGAGCTGGCTTCGCTGCTGTCGGTCTCGAAGATATTGGCAATCATGCTGTAATCAAACAAGGTGCCGTAGTTGTACCCTGCGTAGCTCACCATGCTCGATACAATCAGCAACAGGGCAAAAAGCGGCTTACTCAGCCAAGGCCAACTCAATAGGTTGAAGATCAGATTGAGCGCCGCCAGAAAGAACAATGGAATGGAAATGGCAAAGCCAATTTTAACCGTGTCCAGCTTAGTGAAAATAGATAACAACTCTTTATAAACCGGTAGGTTAACCACCAGTGTAAAGTAGAGCGCCATCAAAAAAGTGAAGGAGAGATAGGAGAATTCGCCTTTTGTGGCGGTTTTAATTCTGTTCAACATCATGCCAGTAATACCGAAGACCAAACAAACAGTGCTAGTGCCAGCGCAACAAAAACCGCCGCCGAGCCGATATCTTTGGCTCGTCCACTTAGTTCATGATGCTCGCTGCCAATACGGTCAACCACTGCCTCTACAGCAGAGTTCAGCAGTTCAACAATCACCACCAGCAGGAGGCTGGAAACCAGCAAAATGCGTTCGATATGAGTCACTGGTAAGAGAAACGCCACGATAGAAAGGAGTGTGGTGAGAATCATCTCTTGCCGAAATGCGGCTTCATGCCCCCAAGCGGCTTTAAGCCCTTGAATGGAGTAACCGGTTGCATCAACGATACGGCGAATGCCTGTTTTTCCTGGTTTCAAAACAATGTTCCTGCTTTGCTGTGTTTGTTTAGAATGGCGCTGCTTTCTTAAGATTGGCTTAGCAATCGGCGCGCTCGTCGGTGAGCGGGACGCAATAACACGCGGGCATCACAAGATGCCGCGCTTAGAGATGCTGCCAAGTTGGAAACACAGAGCCGGAAAGTCCGACATTAATGACGTGATAGGGAGGTGGCTGTTAACACTGTCATCAATAGTGGGGCTCAAATGTACAGTGTTTTATATTTTGAGTCCGTCAGACTCTGTAATGAAATGTAAGACGTAAGCGATGTGGTGATAATTAGTGCAACTTATTTTGCGTGACCGCGTTATGGCGTACGTGCAAGAAAAAGCAAGCACCGCCTAAAGGGCTGTGAGCGATGTCGACACCGCCGCGATGGACGGTTGCAATCTGTTTGACAATCGCTAACCCAAGGCCATAACCGCTAGTCGACTTGTTACGTGATTTGTCCACGCTGTAAAAGGCATCAAATAAGTAGGGCCAGTCTTTTTCGCTGATGCCGGGGCCATCATCGTGAACTTCGACCGTCAGTTGATCTTCGTCTGTGAAGATGGTCAAGACGATGCGTGATTTGGCGTAGCGCATGGCGTTACGAACCAAGTTATCCAGTGCTCGTTTGACAAGGTGGGGATCGATGTGTACCGACGAAAGGGGTGTTTGTAGCTCGATGTCTACCGAATGAGGCGTTTCACTCTGCCATCGTTGCTGCAAAGTGGTAAACCAAGGTGATAGTGTAATGGGTTGAGTTTGAATATTGGCCTGAGGGCGCTCCATTTTGGCGTAGTAGAGCATTTCCTCCACCATGTGTTCCATTTCATCAATGTCTTCCACCATGCTAGAGACAGATTTACGTTGTTCCTTGCTCAGTTCTGAGTCCGCTAAGAGATCGGCTTGCCACTGCAAGCGGAAGATCGGGGTGCGCAGCTCATGAGCCACCGCGTTGGTCAGCATGCGATTACTGGTGATCAATTTGGCAATTTTATCGGCCATGATGTTAAAGCTTTTGTTGAGGCTTCCAACCGAATAACGGCTGGTGGTTTTTGCACGCACCGAAAGGTCGCCGGAGGCAAAAGCTAAGGTAACTCGTTCCAACTCGCGCACGCGGCGGCTCAAAAACCAGATCAGTAACACGCAGTAGAGCGCAAACCCCAGCATAAAGAAAACCCAAATGAGGTTATCTGCAAAATCAATAGCTTGCCTAAGTGGGGAGTGTATGTCGTCCGCCAGATGATAGACCATGGAGGTGTCGTCGAAACGTAGCCACAGGCTGCGATCTTGATCAAAGTAGACTTGCAACGCGCTATCGGCAAAGGCGTTCTCCACTTCCGCGGGCAGTGCCATCGGGTCAAATAGCGTCAGCACAGTACGCGTCGATGCCGCGTATTGGCGGATCTGTTGTGTTACGTACAAATCGCCTTTTTCCTCAAAGGCGGGTTCGAGCAACTGATGAAACGCCTCTGCCTGATATTGCTCGAGGATCTGGTCGTAGTCCGTATTCCACTGATAAACCACGGTTTCATAGCCCCACAGCGTGGCAAAAAACAGGATAACTAAGCCACAGAATGCTTCGAGGTAGATGCGTTTCATATTGAGTCGTTACTCCCACACATCCGGCATAAACATATAGCCTTTACCGCGTACGGTGAGGATCTTTCTCGCTGGTGTGGTGGTGTCGTCGAGTTTTTTGCGCAGGGTAACAATGCGATTGTCTATGGTGCGATCAATGCCATCGTACTCGATACCGCGTAAGGTTTTGGTCAGCCATTCTCGGGAGAGCACTTGCTCTGCGGAGCTGGCCAATAGCCAAAGTAAATCAAATTCACCGTCGGTCAGGCTGACAACACGCTCGGCAATCTGGCACTCCTTACGAATTCGGTTAAGTTTGAGTACGCCAAATTGGCAGTGGTTGCTCTCTTCATTGAGCGTAACATCTGGACGGCGGAGCAGCATTCTGATCCGAGCTAATAATACGCGTGGCTTAATCGGTTTGCTGACATAATCATCGGCGCCCATTTCCAGTGCTGCGACGTGGTCAAAATCGTCATCACTGGCGGTAAGCATGAGAATTTTGCCAAAGTAACTGTCACGAATTTGTCGGCAGACGCTTAAGCCATTTTGGCCCGGTAGCATCAGATCAAGCAAAACGATGCACGGCTTTTCCTGCAAAATCAGCGATGGGGCATCCAAGCCATTGTCGGTCGTGATCACGGTAAATCCTTGTGACTGAAAATAGTCACCCAACATTTGTTGTAACTTGATGTCGTCTTCGACAATGATCAACTTGTGGTTTTCTGCCATGGTCTATTTCTATGCTTTGTATTTGTTATGATTTTTGGTTTCGCCTTTCAAGGCGATGTGAAATTACACCTTTCACCGCGTTGTTTCAAATAGTTCGGCTTAATTCGTGCTCAGTTCTGAACAGTGTATCAATAATGAAAAAGAGTCATCGTTGCTGATAAAGAGCATAGCAAAAAGCCATGCAACGGCATGGCTTTGGTCAGTTTTCGCAATGTGCTAAGCCGTGTTTTTGCTTAGGTTCATACTAGTAAGCGACAGAAATACGTTGCTTGGCGTGTTTCGCCGTTTCCAGTTCATCCAGCATGGCGCTGGCGAAGTCCGCGACTGAAATCTTGCTGTGGCCTTGTGCATCGGTCAGTAGTTGGTCGCCACCAACTCGGAAATGGCCGACTTTCTCACCCGGGAAAATTTCGGCCGCTGGGCTAACAAAAGTCCAATTGAGCGGTGAGTCACTGTGGCGAAACACTTGCAATGCTTGCGACTGGGCTAATGCTTCATCTTTATACTCCGCTGGAAAATCGGGTACAGTAACCAGTTGAACGCCAGGGGCAACTTCCAGTGACCCTGCGCCGCCGACCCACAGCAGGCGTTTTACGCCCACGTTTGGCAGTTGCTCCAGCAGTTTTGCTGCCGAGCGTTCAACCATATCGTGGTTACCTGCCGCGCGACCGCCGATGGAGGCGATAACAGTGTCTACCCCTTGGAGGGCTTGAGCAAAATCTTGCTCTGCGAGCACATCCAACTGGCGCACTTCAACGTCTTGGCGTTCGATGGCGCTTGGATTGCGCACCAATACGATGACTTGATGACCACGAGTTACTGCTTCTTCTACGATTTGGCTACCAATCCAGCCAGATGCACCTAATACCGCTACTTTCATTTCAATCTCCTGTGATTTATCCCGTCTTTCTCGACAACCATTGCAGTCTACTGGCTAATGATTTGGTGATAAATGCTGGCTATTGATATAGATTGTATCTGCATTTCGATCTAATTGGTGACGTATGGATAAGTTGGAAGCGATAAAGAGCTTTATTGAAGTGGCGAATTGCCGCAGTTTTACCCAAGCGGCGGAAGTGCTCAATCTTAGTCGATTACAGGTGTCGCGGCATATTCAAGAGATGGAAGCGTGGTTGCAGCAGCGGTTGTTACACCGCACAACCAGAAAAGTCAGCCTGACCGACGCGGGCGAACAGGCTTATGTGCGTTGCCAACGCATTCTCGACGAAGCGGCGGCGTTGCAAGTGGAAGCGTTGAGTCGATCTCAGGCTTTAAGTGGTTTGATCCGCGTGTCAGCGCCGATTGGCTTTTCTCAGCATCTATTGATTGATGCGGTGTGTGCGTTCACCCAGCTTCATCCGCAAGTGACGGTGGACATTCTCGCCTCGGATAAGTTTTCCCAGTTGGTGGACGAACGCGTCGATGTGGCGCTGCGCTATACCAACCAGCCTGACGAGAGTTTAATTGCGAGAAAACTGATGGCGATCGATACGGTGATTTGCGCCTCGGAGGAATATTTACAACGCCACTCGCCAATAGAACAGCCTCAAGATCTGCGCCAGCACAACTGTTTGGTGCATCTGAGCTCGGTGCTGTGGCGTTTTGTTGCGGATAACCAAGTAACGGAAGTGGAGGTGAAGGGCTGCATTCGTGCCAACGATATGGGCACTTTGCTTGGCGCGGCGAAGGCGGGGCATGGGATTATTCGCTTGCCCTGTGATTTGGCCAATCCGTTGCTGCAACAGGGGAAGTTGCAGGTGGTGTTGCGAGATTATCATGTGCCCGGTTCAGCGCTGTGGGCGGTTTACCTGTCTCGCAGTTATCAGACACCCGTGGTGAGGCAGTTTATTGATTTTATCGCTCAGCGCTGGGGAGAAGACGTACAGCGCTGGCAAGTGCCAAGTGAGTGCCAAAGGCACGGAGAAGAGAGCAGAAATGGCGGGCATTAAAAAAGGCGCGATGAGCGCCTTTACGTGTGTGCGGTTTACTCGCTGGTCAAAACCAAGCTGTTATCGCTACCAAAACCGTTGGCGACATAACCATCGGCTTGAGGATCGTTTTCCCATTTCTCTTCATTAAACAGATAGCGGAACTCGATTTTCTGTTCCTTGGGCAGACGAGTTTTGAACTTAAATTGGCCGCTTTTCTTCACCAACGTCATTGGTTCAGGTTGCCAATTATTGAAATCCCCGGCCACCTGCGCGCTTTCCCAGTGTTCCTGTTCGACTTCAAAAGTCACCTCGACTTCATCTTTTGTCTTGAAAAAGCGTTTCTTTAACATAGCAATATCCTTTTATCTCACAACAACCGCACACCCAAAAAGGTGCTTCAAAAGTAATCTGGGTATAAGTATTACTACTGTTTCATAGGCATTGCAAGTTACTGGCAGCGTCATGGTGCTGATGTCGGGCTTTTCCTCTGTGACGTTACATGATTCTGCACAAGTGGCATCTTTAAGATAAGCAACTATGCTCATACAGTTTGGCTAGATCATGCTGACGACGTTTCTGAAGATAATAGGGAGAACTCTCATGAGTGATCGTTGCAAAAATTCAATCAAATATGGACCAGAACAACAGCCTTGGGAAACCTTGGTGCCGCCGGAAGCGCAAGGATTGATCTCCGCGCCCAGTGCCGATCCGATTGACGTCTATCGTCGGCTCAATTACGCCTTTGCGCAGCAGGAAGCTGCCGTTGATGAACGCATGATGGAGATCCCGCCCACCGGGCAAACTGAGCTGCAACAACAAACGGCTTTTGAGCAAGTTTATCGCTACGCCGCAACTCAACGAGCCAATTTCATCGGCTATCAGGCAGAGGAAAAGATTCAATATCGTCAGAATATCGCGCCGTTTCTCGATGTCAGTTTGAACAATGTCGGAGACCCATTTGTCGATGGGAATTACACGGTCAACAGCAAATTTGTTGAACGTATGGTGCTCGACTATTTTGCTTCGCTGTGGAACGCCAATTGGCCTTCGCAAGGGCCTTATTTGCGCAGTGATGGCTCAGTTGAGCCCGGCAATCCAGAAAGTTACTGGGGATATGTGCTCACCATGGGCAGCACAGAAGGAAACTTGTACGCCATGCTCAACGCGCGCGATTATCTCTCCGGGCAAAAATTGTTAGATGATGAGATCACCGGAGAGGATGCCCAAGGCAATACCGTCAAATATTCGCAGCTTTATGCCCATTATCCCGAGGCAGAGGATGACAAGCCCAATGCCTACACGCCCGTGGCGTTTTTCTCCGAAGATACCCACTATTCGATAGTCAAAGCGATGTCAGTGGAGAAAATCGAGACGTTCGGTGAGCTTGGTAATCGCCTTTATCCCGATGAAAATCCGCTTGCGCCTGGCGAACCTTGGCCTTCGGAAGTGCCTTCGCAAGGCCCATCTGCGGGATTGCCAGTCGGCTCGGGGGCCATTGATGTTGATAAGCTGGTGGCGTATGTCGATTTCTTCGCCAGTAGAGGCTACCCGCCTATTGTGGTGCTCAACTATGGCACGACGTTTAAAGGCGCTTACGACAACATTGACGAGGCGACTGCAAGGCTTAAAGAAGTATTGAAAAAGTATGGCTTGTATGAGCGTCAAGTACCGATCGATCCTGACGATCCGAGCAAAACCGAGTGGCGCAGCGGCTATTGGATTCATGTTGATGGCGCTCTAGGAGCCAGCTATATGCCGTTTGTAAAAATGGCGGCCCGCATGCCGGAATATGAGGCATTTTTTGAAAACAACCATTGCTCAACTGGGCCCGATTTTGATTTTCGTAACGAGATGGTGCACTCAATCGTTACCAGCGGGCATAAGTGGCCGGGCGCACCTTGGCCGACCGGCGTTTACATGACCAAGCATAAATTCATGGTAACGCCTCCGGATAATCCAACGTACATTGGCTCGCCCGATACCACGTTTGCTGGTTCGCGTAGTGGTATCTCCCCTCTGATCCTCTGGGAGTACTTTGCGCGCAACGACTATCGTAAGCAGATCGAACTGGCGATGAGAGGACAGCGCATGGCGGAATATGCTTATCAAAAATTGTCCGACGTGGCGACATACTGGGCAAGTAAGAACGCTGATTTACCGCCAGACCTCTGGCTGCAACGCACGCCGCTCTCTTTGTCGCTGATTTTCTGTCAGCCCAATGATGACATTATCTTTAAGTACTCGTTGGCAAAAGAGGAGATCCGCGATCCGAACGATCCAACACAAACCCGTAAGTACGTGCATATGTTTACCATGTGGGATGTTAATGAAGAGCTGATCGATAAACTTTGCGGTGATCTGATGTCAGACAATGCTTTCTCGCCATGCGATTTTGTGCCGCTGAAAAACGTTTGTCACACGCGCAAACTGCCGCGTAATAAAGGGCGACTGGTGAAAATGCCCATCAAAGGGCGTTCATTCCGCTAAGCTCATTTCCATAACAAACAAGGCCAGAAGTTCTGGCCTTGTTGCATTTCAAGTGGCTTACGCCAGTTTCAGATCGTACTGCTTGCGGTAGCTGACCATATCTTCAATCGTCAGTACTGGCATATGGTGCAGTTTGCCAAAGGCGATGATCTCTGGCGTTTTCGCCATGCTGCCATCGGGGTTGGTTAACTCGCACAACACACCAGCCGGAGATAACCCCGCCATTTGCATCAGATCCACCGTCCCTTCCGTGTGTCCGCGACGCGCAAGTACGCCGCCAGGGCGGGCACGTAAAGGAAAAACGTGCCCAGGACGAGCTAAATCGTCTGCCTTTGCCTGCGGATTGGCCGCGGTTTTAATCGTCGTGACACGATCTTGTGCCGATACGCCGGTTGTTACGCCGTGTTTGGCTTCAATCGAGACGGTAAACGCAGTTTGATTGGCGCTGTTGTTGTTGACCACCATCGGCGGCAGTTCCAGCTTATTGGCTTGCTCCTCGGTCAGGCATAGGCAGACGATGCCACTGCATTCACGAATCATCAGCGCCATCTGTTCGGTGGTCAGATGATCGACGGAATAGATAATATCACCTTCATTTTCGCGATCTTCATCGTCTAAAAGCAGCACGCCACGGCCTTGTTGTAACGCAAGCAGCGCCGTTTCAACACGCGTGATAGCATCGCCAAATTCGGCAAGTAGTGATGACTGATTCATGGTTAACTCCTAATAATCACCAGAATCAGGGCTGTATGAGGGGAATGAGCTAAGCTCAATCCAAAACGAAATGCACCAGAACGTGGGTGTTCTGGTGTGGTTTCATTCTCTCTCATCCGGACTCTAACCGTCGGCTCTGGCCTCTCACCAGATCTGCTGACCTCGACGAATCGAGCGCTCGCGGGCTCACCTAAAAGGTATACCGCCGGTGGGGAATTTCGCCCCGCCCTGAGAATAAAAAGTTTAACGTTTGCTTAATTGCTCGGGCATGTTACTCGCTTCGCCAAGCGATTGGAAGGTGAATAAAACCGTTTGGCGGAACTTTGTCCGCCGCCCGGGATACTTAGTCAAAGCGGCACTTACCCAGTTATTGGTGGGGGGGACCAGCAACGCAGGTTCGTTAGGAGCATAAATGGAAAGTGCCGCTTTGGCTCAGGATCACAGCCAATCGAGTAAAATGAGCAGAGCCTGACGCTCTAGTGGGTTGCGAGTAGCCCTAAGCCGATTGGCATAGTAGCTAAGCATGACCCGTTTGGTGTTGTGATTTGAGTTACTGCTCATAATAGGCTCCTTGTGGTGCGGGAAAAGGTGGTGGACTTGCTGCCTAGCTATACTCCGACAAAATCGGGAATAGAAAAACTGAGTAAGTTTTTCCGTTTTGTTCCGGATAAACAGAGTGAAGGGCAAAAAAGGCTGAGATTAGGAATGAAAGTGGTAAAACGAGGAACAATTAAAGTGATTTTTTTCTGATTTTTTCTCTCCCGGTTTACGCGATACTAGTGGCTTCTCATTTCGCGAGGCTCACTTTTGTCAGAACTCAATCTTCTTCGTTACTATGTGCGTTTGCAGCCTATGGGAGTGGGCGTCGCGGTCAAAACCACGCTACAGGAAGTGGCCGATCTACTCTTTACCACGCCGAGACACGCACGCAGCTTGTTAACACAAATGCAGCAGGCGGGTTGGCTACAGTGGCAACCCAAGTCTGGGCGCAACCAGCGATCGCAATTGATGTTGAATATTGAGCTGGCCTCATTGAAAGAGCAACTGGCCACAACGCGCATCCGGGCGGGAAAATATGAAAAAGCGCTGGCCATTTTGGACCAAGATCAAAATGCTTTCGGTCGCCTGCTGAAAAACACCTCGGGCGCGTCGCTGCGCGCTGGGCGTTTGCACATCCAACTCACCTACAAGCGGCCATTTGAACAAATTCTGCCGCACCACTTGCAGCG
Source organism: Vibrio cidicii (assembly GCF_009665415.1). Taxonomy (NCBI): domain Bacteria; kingdom Pseudomonadati; phylum Pseudomonadota; class Gammaproteobacteria; order Vibrionales; family Vibrionaceae; genus Vibrio; species Vibrio cidicii. Next base: position 456,966 of record NZ_CP035922.1, read on the forward strand.
CAGTAGTGAACGTTTTTTGATCCGTCAGCTCTACTGTTGCTTGCTCTCTTGCGATAAAGATGGCCAGTTGCACCCGGAGTTAGCCCATCATTGGCGCAGTGACGACGATGATCGCAAGTGGACATTTTATCTCAGACCGGGGCTGACGTTTCACAACGGCGCTGCGATTGACGCCAGCACGATTGTCAGTCTGTTTGCCAAACTCTCGAGCTTGGATTTGTATCGCAAAGAGTTGGCTCATCTCGATAACATCGTCGACGAGTCGCCACTCAAAGTGGTGTTCACCTTAAAACAGTCGGATCGCGGATTTGCAGGCCTGATTGCTGGCGTTCGTTACGCTATTCAGCCTGTTAGCCAAGTTAATGCAACGCAAAGTCCGTTGGTGATTGGTAGCGGCCCGTTTGAATTGGTGGAACATTCCGAGGCGCAGTTTAAGTTGCGTGCGTTTGAAAACTACTTTGCTTGTCGTGCGATTACCGATCAAGTCACTATCTGGCTGATTGACGAGCAGACGGCTGCGCGCAAACAGATCGAGACCAACCAGCCTGAGGCGAGCCATGAGCCTTGTGACCATTATGTCAACTCTCGAAAATCTGTACAGGAATCTCACCCGCAGCAGCAGAGCCGAGTAGAGGATGGTTGTTTACTGTTGATGTATAACCAAACTGGACGCAACGCTTTTAGTCCAGCGCAGCGTCGTTATCTCAGTGGTCTATTGACACCGCAGCGGGTGCAAAGCGAGATTGCGAAAATGAATGGCTCGTTTGGTTCAGTGACGGCGCACAATCTGCTGCCGCAGTGGCAAGCTGTCGTGCGGCCAAAAGCGGAAAAAGTGAAGCTACCAAAGCACATCGACCTTGCGATTTACAACTACAAAGTGTTGTCGCATTGCGCGCGCGCTATACAGAGTCTACTTGCCGAACAAGGATGCCGAGTGACGATCCAAACATACTCCTATCGCGGACTGGATCAAAAAGCCAGAGAAGGTGAGCTCAGCGAAGCACTGATTTTGACCAACATCAGCTTAGACGATAACCGCCATGCTTCCGCCTTTTGCAATCTCTTCAGCAATCCCATCTTGCATGCCTGTATTGGTGAGATGGCAAGTGAATGGCTGGATCAACAACTGATCGCCCTGCGCGCTGAAGTGCCCCTAGTTGATTATCTCGACAAGCTTGAACCGATTGCTTCGGCATTGATCAATGAGTATTGGATTTCGCCGCTGTTCCACCACTTACAGACGTTGCGTTTCCATGGCGTATTACAAGATGTTGCGCTCACCAATTGGGGATGGCCAGATATTCGTAATGTCTGGGCAGCAGAATAAGACTATATTAAAGAGGTTGATTATCCAGCCAAAAAGGAAAAGCAGATGTTAGAGATTAACAACACCGGACTCATCGTTGTTGATGTCCAAGGAAAGCTGGCGCAAATGGTGGATGGCAGTGAGCAGATGATCGCTAATATCGTCAAGCTGATTGAAGGAGCGAAAGCGTTGGATCTGCCCATCATCTGGCTTGAACAGATCCCCGAGAATTTAGGTCAGACAGCCGAGCCGATCGCGCATGCACTGACGGGATTTGTTCCGTTTCACAAACACACCTTTTCTGGGTGCCGTACCGAGTCTGTTGCAGAAGCTATCCGCGCATGTCAGGTTGAACAATGGCTTCTCTGTGGCATTGAAACGCACATTTGTGTTTACCAAACGGCCATGGATCTGAAACGAATGGGTTATGAGCCTCAGGTGGTCAGTGATTGTGTCTCCTCGCGTGATGCGGCCAACAAAGAGCTGGCACTGAAAAAGCTCTGCGCCAGCGGTGTTGGCTTGACGGGGCTGGAAATGTGCCTGTTTGAATTGATGGAGGACGCCAAACATCCCGCGTTCAAGGCGCTACTGCCACTTTTTAAGTAATGCTGTCGGCACGTTAAGCAAAGTGCCGATCGTCAACCCTTATCGCTGTACAAGCGAGACTTTTTCTGCTCAGATTGGGCCCACTTTGCTTTGCTATTTTTAGGTAATTTCTGTATGTCGTTATCCGAACTTAAATTTATTGCTGCCGATATGGACGGTACTTTGTTGGACGAAAACAGCCAACTTAACCCAGCGTTTTTCCCGATGTTTGAACAACTGCAAGCCAGAGGCATTCTGTTTGCTGCAGCGTCTGGGCGTCAATACTACAGCTTGATCAAAACCTTTGAGCCCGTCAAAGAACGTATGCTTTTTATTGCAGAGAACGGCACTTTAGTGATGCACAAAGGGGAAGAACTCTATAGTTGCACCATCGCCAAGGAGCAGATAGACGCTATTGTCACCGCCGCTCGCTCGATAGAAGGTGCGCATATTGTGTTGTGTGGTAAGCAATCGGCGTACATCGAAACGCAAGACGCACAAGCGTTGGAGGAGTTTGCCAAATATTACCACCGCTGCGCCTACGTGACCGATCTCTTGGCGGTGGAAGATGACTTCATTAAGGTGGCGATCTGCCATTTTGGTGGCGCAGAAGCTTTGGTCAACCCAAGGATGAAAGCCTTGTTCGGTGAGACTCATCAAGTGGTCGTTAGCGCTAAAATTTGGCTTGATGTGATGAATGCTCAGGCATCAAAAGGCGCTGCCATTAAACATTTGCAGCAAACGCTCGGTTTTAGCTTCGAGCAAACGATGAGTTTTGGCGACTATCTCAACGATGCGGAGATGCTCAACGAAAGCTTCTATTCTTACGCGATGGAAAACGCCCATGAACACATCAAACAGATTGCACGTTTTCGTGCGCCGAGTAATCGCGAAGCTGGCGTATTTCAAGTGATCACACAGCAAGTATTAGCTTAAGTTCTCTTGCCGCAATGGCCAATCTCTTGGGCAATATAGCAGGCATTGCGGTACATAAAGCGCTAAGCCTGCTTGCACAAAACATGCAGGCTTAACACTGCGCGCGCGACCATTGCGTCTTCCTTTAACAGAGATCAATCTTCACATCGGTTTAACCTCGCGTCTTACTTTCCTGTCCTACACTGAACTTGGTCTGTTAATGGGCAGGTTCAGGAGGACATCATGCTTACCGTTCAACGTCATTACACCGTTTCAGGAAAGCCCAATATACATGCCTGTGTTGAAGTAAACCCCACAGGAATCGTCGAAATCGAAGTTTTGGAGTTGTACCAACACCACAGCAGCAGTTTCGACAATCTCTCTTTCAAGGTAAATCCACAGGGTGTCAGTGTTGTCTGCTGTCATCAAGCGTCACCTTGGCAACTCTTGCTCAATAACCAAGATGCTCAGGAGTTACGTAGCCTAATCAAAGAGGCGGAAGAGGAATATGAAATCCTGATGCGCGATTTGTAGTTTGCCTAAGGATAAATGGATTTTGCACAGGGGAGGTTGTTTATTCTCTTGTGCAATTTTGGTTGTTCGTTTGTCAAAATAAAGGACGGAATCTTTTAAATTTGTTACCGCTGAATGTTCAAATTATGATATTTTCTCCAAAACTTAGGCTCGTATAATGATACATTTCGCATGTTTATTGTGCGTGATAGGTATTGTTGATAAAAATAATAGCGGATTTTTCGTAAGCAGTTGTTTGTATATTTAGTTGGGCGAGACAGCCGAGTAGTAGGAGGACGTTATGCCAAGAGTGAGTCGTGCGGTGGCACAGCAAACACGACAAAACATTATCGATACTTCATTTAAAATCCTCCTGCTGGAAGGTTATGAAAACCTGACCTTTACCCATATCGCAGAGAAAACGGGTATCAGCCGCTCCGGGGTGAATGGTCACTTCAAAAGAAAAGAAGATCTGCTGGAAGAGCTGAAACCAAAGGCTGTTGAGCTGGTGATTCAGTCGTTGGAGTTCTCTTCTCCAGAGGATTTTTATCGCTCTTGGGTGAAGGCTGTGAGAGAAGACAGAATGTTTCGCAATCTTATCCAAAACGTTGGAGAGATCATTTGTACCGAGAAAGGCCGAACCCGACTCACACGCTTAATTCAAGGTGACGCAGAAGAGGTTGAAAGAGTGGTGTACATGGCAATTGGCTATGCCGTGGTCAATATTTCCTGCTCAATTTGTTGATTGAACAGAAGCTCATATCCTAATACCGCAGAAAATAAAAAAGTGCGAATTTGTAGTCACAAATTCATCAATAAATAACGGATGGCACGTTTTATTTCTTTCTTTTCCCATGACTCACGTTATAATGGCGCCGTCTAAGTGAGTTGGTCCTCACAGACAACACTTTCTATGCTTTGGTTGTATAAACCAGCTTAGCTTAAATGGCTTTTGGTCGTTTGGTTGTCCTACTTTTGCCAAACGACCTTCTTTTTAACTTTATTTTGAACACCATTCATTTTCTCATCCGCCCACGACGATATTTGAGAACAGAACGCCTTCAGCAATAGAAGGCGTTACAATTTTGCCTTCGCGCTTCATTACTTCGCTAACCGTGGTATCCACTGGCTGACAATAGGTAACTCTTTGGGCAGCAGGGTAAATACGATTGCTACAAAAGCCCAAGAGCCGAACAGGTCTACTGGTCGATGCATCCCCAACCACAAGCGGCTATAGGCAATACTGCTCGCCCATACCAGTAGCAACACTAACGCGCCGTATCGCTTTGCCGATAAAAAGGCCGCCCCAAAAAAAGCCACGCAAATCGCCGCGAAGAGGGTATGTCCGGAAGGAAAAGAATAGTCCTTTTCGCCTTGCCAATGTTGGCTTCGCCATGGGCTAACATTTTGTGATACGGCTGAAATGGCCTGCGCTTTTTCCGCAGCATCGAGACGATAAAAATCTGCTGGAGAGTCAATGATCTGCTCAGCGGCCAGCAACTCGCTATAAGGGCGAGGGCTCTCCGTTGCCAGTTTTAAGCCGCTTTTACTTGCAAAACCGATGATGAGTAAAAGCCCAAGCTGCAAAAATTTCTGTAGTACGCCTTGCCTAAATTTACGAATTGAGAGTGCCCAAATGCACAGAATGATCAGCGTGATGAAAAAGCCCTGACTGCCCGCGGAGTAAGTTAAAAGTGTCAATAGGCGCCCTTCAAACGGGGTGACTGGAGAAAAGAGAGAGGCTGGATAGCAAAACCAAGTGATAACGCCAAGGCAAAGAGCGTAGCAAAAAAGGGTGATAAGCCCAGCCAGTTTGAAATTGAGTGCACGGTTCACGAACAGTTTCCGCCGTTAATAAAAAGCGGCATTGTATGCCAAGGCAAGCTGCAGAAATATCAGGGCAAAGTTAATTTGCTTGGTCACTCTGCAGACAGCTAACAGTTTGGTGAAAATTTATGTTAGCGCACGTGCATATGTCCGGCAAAGAAATGGTTCACGGGCCCTCTTCCTTGACCGACGGATAACTCATCGGCATGACTAATGGCCTGAGAAATGTACTGTTTGGCGAGAAAAACCGCTTTGTGCATCCGGTAACCTTGCGCTAAATAAGAGGCAATCGCGGAAGAGAGGGTACAACCCGTACCGTGCGTGTTGCGTGTCGGATGACGCGACGAACGGATCAGCTCAGCTTTATCACCTTCAACCAGTAGATCGCTACTGTATTGTTCCTGATCCAAATGGCCACCTTTAAGCAATACGGCTTTAGCGCGTAGAAGACGTAACTCGTGGATTGTCTGCATTAGACCGCTTTCGTTCTCAGGTTGAGGCTGTTGGGTTAAAGCGGCATATTCGGGAAGGTTCGGCGTAATGATACTAGCCAGAGGGAGTAAGCTTTCTTTGAGCGTGTTGATGGCGTCCGGCACAAGGAGCAGATGGCCACTGGTGGACACCATTACAGGATCCAACACAACAAACGGTGGACGATATTGGCGGATTTTGCTGGCAACAAGGCTGATGATATCGGCATCTGCCAACATACCGATTTTTACTGCTCGGACATTTAAATCGCTGAACACCGCGTCCAACTGAGAGGCAATATGCTCAAGTGGGATGGGCAGAACGGCGGATACCCCTTGAGTATTTTGCGAGGTAATCGCGGTAATTACAGAGCAGGCGTAACCGCCAGTGGCGGAGATGGTCTTAATATCGGCTTGAATGCCTGCACCGCCACCACTGTCTGAGCCAGCGATAGTGAGAACAATCGGGATGTGGGATTGAGAGTCTTGTGAGAGTAGCATCTTGCTTCCTATGACAAGACGTACAGGAACTGCGCATTCAACAATCTGCCGCCGTGCGATAGCGGGAAACATTTGTCTTTAACCCAACAAGCGGGTGAATACACATATAGTTCCCTACGTCAGTATTAACTGCATCAGGTTCAACGGGTCTCGCTTTGCGATCTCAGCCTAAAGGCTCCCCGACTATATTTGCGACATCATAGCAGCAAAAAGGCATGCTGCAAGTTACTCACAATGAATCGCGTAGATCTAACTCATTCTGGATCAAGGTGACACACTGGGAAGCAAACAGCATTTTAGGGCCAAGACTAATCTTTTGTGTGCCTAAGCGTTTTAAGCTGTTGAAAGTCTTTTTCGGCATCGGAATGTGATCGGTGAGCAAAAAGCAGGGATTTGGCGAAAAAGCAATGTCGCGAACAAATTCGCCCTTTTTGTCCAACATATAAAGCTGATGATTTTCCGCAAGCTCTTGGATAAGACGCTCAAAGCTAATGGTTCGCACCGTTACGCCAGGTTCCACATTACGGCATTCTTCCTTGGCCATTCCTTGAGCAGCATCTAATGAGCGAGCAACCACATTCATTAAAGTCGCTTCATTAAAACCGTTGATATTCGTGACATCGTTTGACTGAATCGTGATGGTTCGAGAATAATCTTGGGTACTTTCTAGCACTAAATGCACTGTGACATCTTCGCGATGTGATTGGGCGACAAACATGGTGTTCATTAAAGTGTGTGCCAAAATTTCAGTGTGCGCTTCCTGACCAACGCCTTCCAATAAGGCTTTACTGTTAGTTGGGGCGGCACGGGCGCGTAAAACAAAAGAGCGCATAAGGAAAACCTCGAATGAGCATTAAAATGAATGGGCGGAGTATATACCCAAGTTCGACTGAGGCGCGAGCCAAAACAAAAAGCCTCTATAAAGAAGAAATGAATAAAGTGCGAATTTGATTACAAAACCTTTATTGAGTTAGCCGATGCAATCAAGCAGCATAGGGTTAATCTCACGGCCTTATTAGAATGAAAGATGAAAATTGAATCTATCAACAAACCGCTTTACCGCAGAAAAGCCAATATTGTCATTGTTGGCTTTGTGGTGCTTTTCACACTCTCGTCACTGGCATTCGGTAGCTTGCTTATTTCATTGTTTGGTAACCAGATCGTCGTCGAACAAGAGTCAACGGGCAATTTCCACTGGAACTTGGTCGGTGTCCTTCTTGGACTGTTGACGTCGGTTTCGTTACTCAATCAAGTCAAAGGGCATCCTTTCTTCAGAGAGGTCGTTTACGTTTGGCAAATGAAACAATTGCACAATCGCATTTTTCGTAAGCTAAAGCAGATAAAGTCGGCAGCAGAGCAAGAAGATCTGCAAGCATATACGATTTTAAAATTCTATTATCAAAGCCAAAAACAGATTTTTGAGTTAGACAACAATACGCTGACTTTGGACAGCGTATTGCGTGAGCTAGAGAAAATAGAGGATTGGGAACGAAAACAGAGTGCGGCGATCAAGGAAGGGGAGATAGACGAAATGTGGTTAAACCAGTTTTAATCTACAGCATAGCTACTTATTATTAACAACTGCGTGTGTAAAATGAGCGCTTGGGTGAAATTTGTCCATCTAAACCGGTTTTTGCAGATTTTTGCAAAAAATGGGTTGCCAAGAAAATTTCTCTGCCTATAATGCGCATCCACTGACACGGCAGACGCCACAAGGCTTCAGCGGTATCAGCGAGGTGAAAAAGTTTTCCGAAAAGAAATTTGAAAAAGTGTTTGACTCTTCAAATTAACTCGCTAGAATGCACCTCCGCTTTGAGAGAAAAGCTTCTCGAAAAGCAAGCTCTTTAACAATATAAACCTATCAATCTGTGTGGGCACTCGTTGATGATAATCGCAAAAGATTTATCAATGAACTGAGTGACCAATTTGATACTTCGGTATCGAGCACAGTCAATTTATTCAGTATTCATTGAGCCGAAGCGCAAGCTTCAAAAAACTTTTAATTGAAGAGTTTGATCATGGCTCAGATTGAACGCTGGCGGCAGGCCTAACACATGCAAGTCGAGCGGCAGCACAGAGAAACTTGTTTCTCGGGTGGCGAGCGGCGGACGGGTGAGTAATGCCTGGGAAATTGCCCTGATGTGGGGGATAACCATTGGAAACGATGGCTAATACCGCATGATGCCTACGGGCCAAAGAGGGGGACCTTCGGGCCTCTCGCGTCAGGATATGCCCAGGTGGGATTAGCTAGTTGGTGAGGTAAGGGCTCACCAAGGCGACGATCCCTAGCTGGTCTGAGAGGATGATCAGCCACACTGGAACTGAGACACGGTCCAGACTCCTACGGGAGGCAGCAGTGGGGAATATTGCACAATGGGCGCAAGCCTGATGCAGCCATGCCGCGTGTGTGAAGAAGGCCTTCGGGTTGTAAAGCACTTTCAGTAGGGAGGAAGGTGGTAGTGTTAATAGCGCTATCATTTGACGTTACCTACAGAAGAAGCACCGGCTAACTCCGTGCCAGCAGCCGCGGTAATACGGAGGGTGCAAGCGTTAATCGGAATTACTGGGCGTAAAGCGCATGCAGGTGGTTTGTTAAGTCAGATGTGAAAGCCCCGGGCTCAACCTGGGAATTGCATTTGAAACTGGCAAACTAGAGTACTGTAGAGGGGGGTAGAATTTCAGGTGTAGCGGTGAAATGCGTAGAGATCTGAAGGAATACCGGTGGCGAAGGCGGCCCCCTGGACAGATACTGACACTCAGATGCGAAAGCGTGGGGAGCAAACAGGATTAGATACCCTGGTAGTCCACGCCGTAAACGATGTCTACTTGGAGGTTGTGGCCTTGAGCCGTGGCTTTCGGAGCTAACGCGTTAAGTAGACCGCCTGGGGAGTACGGTCGCAAGATTAAAACTCAAATGAATTGACGGGGGCCCGCACAAGCGGTGGAGCATGTGGTTTAATTCGATGCAACGCGAAGAACCTTACCTACTCTTGACATCCAGAGAATCTAGCGGAGACGCTGGAGTGCCTTCGGGAGCTCTGAGACAGGTGCTGCATGGCTGTCGTCAGCTCGTGTTGTGAAATGTTGGGTTAAGTCCCGCAACGAGCGCAACCCTTATCCTTGTTTGCCAGCACGTAATGGTGGGAACTCCAGGGAGACTGCCGGTGATAAACCGGAGGAAGGTGGGGACGACGTCAAGTCATCATGGCCCTTACGAGTAGGGCTACACACGTGCTACAATGGCGCATACAGAGGGCGGCCAACTTGCGAAAGTGAGCGAATCCCAAAAAGTGCGTCGTAGTCCGGATTGGAGTCTGCAACTCGACTCCATGAAGTCGGAATCGCTAGTAATCGTGGATCAGAATGCCACGGTGAATACGTTCCCGGGCCTTGTACACACCGCCCGTCACACCATGGGAGTGGGCTGCAAAAGAAGTGGGTAGTTTAACCTTCGGGAGGACGCTCACCACTTTGTGGTTCATGACTGGGGTGAAGTCGTAACAAGGTAGCGCTAGGGGAACCTGGCGCTGGATCACCTCCTTATACGATGATTATTGCGATGAGTGTTCACACAGATTGATATGGTTTAGATTAGAGCATTTAGTGGGTCTGTAGCTCAGGTGGTTAGAGCGTACGCCTGATAAGCGTAAGGTCGGTGGTTCGAGTCCACTCAGACCCACCACTACTGATGGGGCTATAGCTCAGCTGGGAGAGCGCCTGCCTTGCACGCAGGAGGTCTGCGGTTCGATCCCGCATAGCTCCACCATCTTTAAACATTCTCTCTTGAGAGTTTTTAAAAATGGTTTCTTTCTTTCAATAGAAAGTTAAATCTTGCTCTTTAACAATTTGGAAAGCTGACAAAGTAATTTATCTTTATGGATAGATTGCTTGTAAAGTTCTCAATGTTTGTCTTTATGACAAACACCAACAAAACACATTCAAGTGTTCTTGGGAATGTCACTTTTAAGTGACGATTCAAAATTGAGTCCGGCAAATCAAAGCTATCTCGCTCATTCAAATAATGAGATAGCAACCTTGGTTGTTTAACGTAAAGACCCTTTCGGGTTGTATGGTTAAGTGACTAAGCGTACACGGTGGATGCCTTGGCAGTCAGAGGCGATGAAGGACGTACTAACTTGCGATAAGCGGTGATGAGGCAGTAAGAGCCACTTGAGTCACCGATTTCCGAATGGGGAAACCCACTGGCATAAGCCAGTATCGCTGCATGAATACATAGTGCAGCGAAGCGAACCGGGAGAACTGAAACATCTAAGTACCCCGAGGAAAAGAAATCAACCGAGATTCCGAAAGTAGCGGCGAGCGAAATTGGATTAGCCCTTAAGCTTTATATGCGTTAGACGAATGGTCTGGAAAGGCCAACGATACCGGGTGATAGTCCCGTAGTTATAGGCGCATGTTCAGTGAAATCGAGTAGGGCGGGACACGTGTTATCCTGTCTGAATATGGGGGGACCATCCTCCAAGGCTAAATACTCCTGACTGACCGATAGTGAACCAGTACCGTGAGGGAAAGGCGAAAAGAACCCCTGTGAGGGGAGTGAAATAGAACCTGAAACCGTGTACGTACAAGCAGTAGGAGCACCTTCGTGGTGTGACTGCGTACCTTTTGTATAATGGGTCAGCGACTTAATGTTAGTAGCAAGGTTAACCATCTAGGGGAGCCGTAGGGAAACCGAGTCTTAACTGGGCGTATAGTTGCTAGCATTAGACCCGAAACCGAGTGATCTAGCCATGGGCAGGTTGAAGGTTGAGTAACATCAACTGGAGGACCGAACCGACTAATGTTGAAAAATTAGCGGATGACTTGTGGCTAGGGGTGAAAGGCCAATCAAACTCGGAGATAGCTGGTTCTCCCCGAAAGCTATTTAGGTAGCGCCTCGGACGAATACTACTGGGGGTAGAGCACTGTTAAGGCTAGGGGGTCATCCCGACTTACCAACCCTTTGCAAACTCCGAATACCAGTAAGTACTATCCGGGAGACACACGGCGGGTGCTAACGTCCGTCGTGGAGAGGGAAACAACCCAGACCGCCAGCTAAGGTCCCAAATTACAGCTAAGTGGGAAACGATGTGGGAAGGCTTAGACAGCTAGGATGTTGGCTTAGAAGCAGCCATCATTTAAAGAAAGCGTAATAGCTCACTAGTCGAGTCGGCCTGCGCGGAAGATGTAACGGGGCTAAGTTGTAAACCGAAGCTGCGGCAATGTTCTTTGAACATTGGGTAGGGGAGCGTTCTGTAAGCCGTTGAAGGTGTGTTGTAAAGCATGCTGGAGGTATCAGAAGTGCGAATGCTGACATGAGTAACGACAAGGGGGGTGAAAAACCTCCCCGCCGGAAGACCAAGGGTTCCTGTCCAACGTTAATCGGGGCAGGGTGAGTCGACCCCTAAGGCGAGGCCGAAAGGCGTAGTCGATGGGAAACGGGTTAATATTCCCGTACTCGATCAAATTGCGATGGGGGGACGGAGAAGGCTAGGTGGGCCTGGCGACGGTTGTCCAGGTTCAAGTGCGTAGGCTTAAGAGTTAGGTAAATCCGGCTCTTTCTAAGGCTGAGACACGACGTCGAGCATCTACGGGTGTGAAGTCATTGATGCCATGCTTCCAGGAAAAGCCTCTAAGCTTCAGATTTGATGGAATCGTACCCCAAACCGACACAGGTGGTCGGGTAGAGAATACCAAGGCGCTTGAGAGAACTCGGGTGAAGGAACTAGGCAAAATGGTACCGTAACTTCGGGAGAAGGTACGCTCTTGATGGTGAAGTCCCTCGCGGATGGAGCTGACGAGAGTCGCAGATACCAGGTGGCTGCAACTGTTTATTAAAAACACAGCACTGTGCAAAATCGTAAGATGACGTATACGGTGTGACGCCTGCCCGGTGCCGGAAGGTTAATTGATGGGGTTAGCGCAAGCGAAGCTCTTGATCGAAGCCCCGGTAAACGGCGGCCGTAACTATAACGGTCCTAAGGTAGCGAAATTCCTTGTCGGGTAAGTTCCGACCTGCACGAATGGCGTAATGATGGCCACGCTGTCTCCACCCGAGACTCAGTGAAATTGAAATCGCTGTGAAGATGCAGTGTACCCGCGGCTAGACGGAAAGACCCCGTGAACCTTTACTACAGCTTGGCACTGAACATTGAACCTACATGTGTAGGATAGGTGGGAGGCTTTGAAGACGTGACGCCAGTTGCGTTGGAGCCGTCCTTGAAATACCACCCTTGTATGTTTGATGTTCTAACGTTGGCCCCTTATCGGGGTCGCGGACAGTGCCTGGTGGGTAGTTTGACTGGGGCGGTCTCCTCCCAAAGAGTAACGGAGGAGCACGAAGGTGGGCTAATCACGGTTGGACATCGTGAGGTTAGTGCAATGGCATAAGCCCGCTTAACTGCGAGAATGACGGTTCGAGCAGGTGCGAAAGCAGGTCATAGTGATCCGGTGGTTCTGAATGGAAGGGCCATCGCTCAACGGATAAAAGGTACTCCGGGGATAACAGGCTGATACCGCCCAAGAGTTCATATCGACGGCGGTGTTTGGCACCTCGATGTCGGCTCATCACATCCTGGGGCTGAAGTCGGTCCCAAGGGTATGGCTGTTCGCCATTTAAAGTGGTACGCGAGCTGGGTTTAGAACGTCGTGAGACAGTTCGGTCCCTATCTGCCGTGGGCGTTGGAAGATTGAAGGGGGCTGCTCCTAGTACGAGAGGACCGGAGTGGACGAACCTCTGGTGTTCGGGTTGTGTCGCCAGACGCATTGCCCGGTAGCTAAGTTCGGAATCGATAACCGCTGAAAGCATCTAAGCGGGAAGCGAGCCCTGAGATGAGTCTTCCCTGATACTTTAAGTATCCTAAAGGGTTGTTCGAGACTAGAACGTTGATAGGCAGGGTGTGTAAGCGCTGTGAGGCGTTGAGCTAACCTGTACTAATTGCCCGTGAGGCTTAACCATACAACACCCAAAGGGTTTTGATGGACTCAAAGCAAGAACAGATTGAATGTGTAGAGAACAGAAAACAGCTTTCCAGATTATTCTCTAGAAATAGAGAGAAAGAATTTGCTTGGCGACCATAGCGTTTTGGACCCACCTGACTCCATCCCGAACTCAGAAGTGAAACGAAACAGCGTCGATGGTAGTGTGGGGCTTCCCCATGTGAGAGTAGAACATCGCCAGGCTTTGAATACGGTTACTCGTATATACGTGTAACAACATCATCAGTGTACTAATCTGACGATGACAATTTGTGGAGAGATGGCTGAGTGGTTGAAAGCACCGGTCTTGAAAACCGGCGTACGTTAATAGCGTACCTAGGGTTCAAATCCCTATCTCTCCGCCACTATAAAGAAAGCCTGCTGAGTAATCAGCGGGCTTTTTGCTATTGGTAAAATTTCACTCGTTGATCAACTTCATAAAAGATTCCATGCCTTGCACACTTTCTCCACGATATCGTCATCATCGGTAAAACTCTGATTGGCAAGACAGTGTTTTCTGAGCCAGCTCCACACTTGTTCTATCGGGTTGAGCTCTGGTGAATAGGGCGGGAGCTTGATGATACTGACATTGCTAAATGGCTCTGCAATGTCATTGGTATGCCAACTCGCCCCATCCATAATGATGACGGCATGGCGTCCTTTTTCAGTGTTGGCCGATATTTGCTTTAAATGCTCGGTCATGATCTCTTTATTAACCCAAGGAACGATCATCGCTTCGCCAATCCCTCTCGCAGGACAGACAGAACCAAACAGATACGCATATTCAAATTGTTGTTGCTTCACGGCTCTGGGACGTGTTCCTTTCTCTGCCCATAACCGTGTAGTCGTCCTGTTCTTGGCTTTTCCTTCAGCCCTTCTAATCCTTCTTCAAGAAAAGTGTGAACCCACCTATTAACACTGGTTCGGCTCACCATAAGAAACTTGGCGATTTGGGTGCGAGAGTGTCCATCATTTGAAATGAGCGAGGGCCAGCAGTCTCATTTTCATCTGAATAGATTTCTGCTGGCTTGCGAGCTTTTTAAAGTCGATATTATTGAGTCTGTCCATAGCGAATGCGTTTTATCGTTGAATGGCTTCAATTAGATCATACTTTTACTTAGATTGGTATGATTGCACTAATGACAAGGAACATCGTTTACGCTGAGTTTCCGGCTAGGAGATTTGGTTGGGAAAATAGCTAATATGGAGTGAATTATGAAGAAAATGACAGGGCTATTGGTTGTAGTCAGTGTCAGTTTGGGTAGCCTAGTACCCGTTTATGCGATGGAACCCCAAGTTGGCGATGTCATTGAACTAGAACTAGGGCAATTGAAACCGACTCAGTCATCTATCGGCTACGATCAGATTTTCTACAAGTTAGGACGTTACCATCGTGATCCGAAAGCGATGTTCGATGAGCTATGCGAATCGAACGGGCAAAAAGGGGTCAAACATTATACCGACGTTTCTCTGCCAAACGACAACCAGTCTTACCAATGCAAAGATGAGATAGGCGCGCATAAAGACAAAATGAAGACAGTGGTAATTGGGCCTGATGGGCAGTATTTCCTCACTGACGGGCATCATACGTTTAACGTCTTTTATCAGATGCCTAATGGTGGAGAGAAGCTACGCGTCAACGTTTTGATAGACAAAGATTATCGTCAGTGGACAGATTGGCCAACATTCTGGGGAAAAATGGTCGCACATGGTGATGCTTGGCTTTTTGACGAGCAAGATCGGCCGATTGATTACAACCAGCTTCCGACCAAATTGGGTATCTCAAATTTTAGTGACGATCAATATCGCTCGCTTGTCTATTTTGTCAAAGGCGTTGCCTGGTATAAGCCCACGCAAGCGATTCCATTTCTCGAATTTTATTGGGCGAGAGAGCTACGCTCGTTGATGGAGGGCAGCCAGTTTGATTTGTCTACCCAGCAAGGTTTTCGTGACGCTCTAAAAGTGACCAGTCGGAATATCGTCGCGATTCAAAGCCGTGATGTAGGCAGCTCTGGCATGAGTGCTGAACAACTTGGACAGTGGCAAAAGGTCGACACTAAAGAGCTAGAAAAGTTACTGAAGAAAAAAGGCAAGGTCACCGACGCGCTTAACTATAAGGCGATGTCTCACGAAGTATTTGCAAGAGAGGCTGCGGGATTTGAACCAGAGAATAAATGAACCTCCGGTGAGAATCGGCTCTCAGCTTGAGTAAACAAAGATTGCAACAGACTCTACAGGTCTATTTTTTGGCTAATATTGCCTTGCCAATTATCAGATTTTTATTCGCAAGGAAATAGCATGAAAACACAGATCAGTGCTCTTTTTATAACACTGGCGTTGTCTAACACGACGCTGGCCTCTGAGTGGGGATATGAAGGCCATCATGGTCCGGAGCATTGGGGCAAAGTTGCAAAAGAGTGTGCAATAGGTAAAAACCAAAGCCCTATAGATATAGCTCAACCCGTCGAAGCTGAGATGAAAGCGCTTGAGTTGAACTATACAGGGCAGGTCGTTTCTTTGACCAATAATGGTCACACCCTGCAGGCAGGAGTAAGCGGGGAAAACGTCTTTCATGTTGACGGTAAAAGCTTTGAGCTTAAACAGTTTCATTTTCACACACCGTCCGAGAATGTAATAAGGGGAAAACAGTATCCTTTGGAAGCGCATTTTGTACATGCTGACAGCGAAGGAAACCTGGCTGTTGTCGCGGTGATGTTTGATACAGGGAAGCAGAATCCGTTACTCAGCGAGCTGATGGCAAAAATGCCTACTGTGGGCGAACAAGTTACCTTGCCTCATGCTTTTGATGTCGCTGCGCTACTGCCTAAGCAGCAAGACTACTTTCGCTTTAATGGCTCTTTAACCACACCACCGTGTAGCGAGGGGGTTCGCTGGTTTGTTCTCAAACAAGCTTCAGAGCTTTCGAATAGCCAAACAGAACAGTTGATGTCTGTCATGGGGCGTAATAATCGTCCGCTACAGCCACTAAATGCACGTACTGTGCTAAGCAAAGATTAATAGAAAGCAGAGCCCAAACCGGGCTCTGCTTATTTAAGCCTTCTCAGGAGACGAGATACCCGCTTGGAATGGGTCGAGCTTGATGGTTTGGGTCGGGAACGCGATGTCGGCGCCATTTTGCTGAATGATCTCCATCACTTTTAGTAGCACATCTTGTTTCACACTGTGGTATTCGACCCAGTTGACGGTTTTTGTGAAGGTGTAGATGAAGAAATTCAGCGACGATGGACCAAAAGTATTGAAGTTAACAATGAGCGTTTGTGTGGTATCAATATCGAGATGCTGTTCCAGCATCTTGCGCACTTGCTCAATAATTAAAGGCAATTTCTGCTTGTCATCATAGCGAACGCCGATGGTTTCGTTGATGCGACGATTGAGCATACGCGAAGGATTTTCAACCACGATGTTACTGAACACAGAATTCGGTACATAAATTGGCCGCTTCTCAAAAGTGCGTATGCTAGTCATGCGCCAGCCTATGCGCTCAACGGTTCCTTCAATTTGACGGTCTGGAGAGCGGATCCAATCACCGACTTTAAACGGGCGATCAAAATAGATCATCAAACCGCCAAAGAAGTTGGATAATAGATCTTTGGCAGCGAGGCCGACTATCAAACCACCTACACCACCAAAGGTCAGTAACCCCGATAAACTAAGACCAAAGGCTTGCATCATAGTGAGCATTGTAATGGCTAAGAAAAACAGTCGCGAGACTTTCGCAATCGCTTGAACCGTTGTCTCGTCATGACTTGCTTGAGCGAGAAAGTAGTCTTCTATGCGACTGATCAAACGCATAACGATCCAAACAAACAGGGCGATAAGCAGCAGCCGTTGAGTCATCCCAAGCCAAGCCAGCTGTTTACCAGTTTGACTTTGTACGGCGATTGCCAGCGATAGAGTGGCGGGCCACAACCAGATCAATGTACTGATTGGGGTTTGTAGCGACTCCACCAACATATTATCCCAATGCAGACGAGTTTTGTTTGCTAGTAGATGCAGACGTGACACAACCAAACGCCAAATTAGCCACGCGACACCACTGCTAATAGTCATTAACAGTACACTGCCGAACCAATCTTGGTGATTGCTAAAAAGAGCGCGCTGTAGTTCAAGTAGCCAATCGTTCATAGTTTTTTGTTTTTGAAAGTAAAAGTCAAAAGGTAACAGAAAATAGGCGCTAATCACAGGCCATGCTTAGGTGAGTAGTGAACGACTGTTTCTAACCCCTAATCTGTTTTTCGTCGTATCGACGCTTATAATGATGTGACCTTCCTCGTGTTTTGTGCAATCTGTTCCGTTTCTGTGGCAGAAAATCGGTGCTTTTTTGACTTGCAACTAACACTTTGGTTATTAATGTATGAGAGTGTCATGCCGATAGCGAATAAATGAGGATCAATCATGGAGTTTACTGAACAGGATCGTATGGCGTTATACGATCTCTGGATGTCACAGAAAGCGAAAATGCACATTACGCAGATGGAAATGACGAAACGCCTTGGCTTGAATCATCATGAGTTTTCTTCGCTGCTAAGAGGAAACGCACCATTAACGCTTGGATTTGTCAATCAGCTTTGCGAGCAGTTACATGTTCAGCCAGCGAAAGTGATTCCCTCATTATCTCAGCGCAATCTAAGTCATTCGCAATCTATTTTCCTGCAAAGCCGCGTGACGGTTGATGGTAAAATTAAGAACGTGTTTGTTGATGGTAACCAAGTGGTGATTGAATACGAGCATCAACTGAATTAAAGCAGAGACAAGATTATACAAAGAAATACGGCTCCGAATGGGAGCCGCTTTCTTTTTATTTTTATACCAAACGCATGCGTGAGGTTATTGACGTTGTTAGTGAGATCCGATACTGCAAATGCGATATCAGGTCACTGAGATGAATAAACATTAGTACCGATTCTATCAACAGGCAAATTCTCAAAAGATTATTTGTGCATTTAGTCTATTTTTGTGTGATGCTAATTCCATAATTGCCATTAATTATTGTTGAGATGATGAATTTTGACTACTGAGCGGAGTGGAAATGAAGTAAACGGCAGCGAACAGCTGCCGAATGCTACTAGGCCTTTATCGCTGTGCAGAAGCTCACATCGGCGTGGTGAGTTTGTGGATCGTAGGAGTGATAGAGCTCAAAACAAGGTCGATCATCAGAATCTAATCCTTGCTCAACCAGCTGTTCCATCAGTTCTTCCCAAGCCAGAGGATACTGTTTAACATCCGTAATCGTCCTACGCATACAGGCATAGTGGCCACCGGGAAATGGCTTTATTTCCACGTCACTATTGCCTTCTACCGCTTCATCAAGCAATAAACAAACGTCGGTGCGGCATTTCTCCGCTGGCGTAATTTCCGGGTTGTCGTGATAGATAAAAATACAGGTATTATTTGTTAGGCCTCTCGGTCCTGCCCACTGATAAAGTTTTTGTGTTGCTGGTTCATAATTCTTTCCATATTCGCCAGTTACACGTACAAACGCCAAATGGCTCGCCGGAAAGTGTTGCATGTCCATGGTTCTACTCCCTGTGTGAGATTTCATTCTAGTGTAGGCTGAACTGCCTTTCTCGACGTGTCCATTCTTGCGCAATGTGTGTCCTATCTTGCTGTTTCTGAGTAATTCAGCAAACTCGCTGATACTCTCACACTCCCTGACTTGAGATGGAGTCAAGGCAAAATGCTGTTTGAACGCTTTTGCCAAGCTCTGAGAACTGGAAAAACCAAAGCTCAATGCGGTTTCAGTGACGCTCAGTTTACGGTAAAACAGGAGATTGGCGGCTTTCTCCAAGCGCAATCTTCGAAGATGTTCATTTAAGGTTTCTCCAGTGACGGCTTTGAAAATTCGGTGAAAATGATAGGGGGAGAGGTGCGCAAGTGCAGCGACTTCTTCTAAATTTAGTGGCTCATCAAAATGCGTTTCGAGATGACGTATGACGGGGAGCAGTCGTTTATGGTAGTCGGTTTTCATCAAAGTGCCGTTTGCAGTTGTCTTGATGAAAAGGGTAAATGAAAAGTTGCGTTGAGTGAAAGAGAGCGAAGATCATTTTGTGCAATCGCTGATAAAAAAAGAGCCAACCGCAAAAGCTGCGCTTGGCTTATATACTTGTGAACAATCTGGTTCACTAACAACGTCAGTTGGCTAGGTGACCCTCGGCTTAATAAGGGTCATTTAATATAAAGCACTATCCGTGCCAACTTTTAAAAGGGCGAGATTAGGCGATTTTTGTCTGGTTTCTGTGATATTGATTGCTTAATGTGTGACCTTTCTTTGCAAAACGCAATTGCATTTTGCACTTTGCATTTAAAATGCTACTGATAGTATGGGTAAATAGCATATTTTCCCGGCGATCTATTCGCCTGAAAAGAAGACGGGAGCTTGCTGCTCCCGTCGGTCAGTATTTGGATAGTGAGCGTTTCACTAGAGCATGACCAAGCTCGCTGTGCCTAAAAAAGCAAAAAAACCAACTACATCGGTTACCGTCGTAAGGATCACCGAACCTGCCAGAGCGGGGTCGAGCTCAAACTTGTCGAGCACAATCGGGATCAAAACGCCAAACATGGCAGCGGTGATGATGTTCACCACAATCGCTAAGGAAATCGTCGCGCCAATGACAGGAGACTGAAACCACAACGCCGCCAAACCACCGATGATCACCGCCCAAAGAAGGCCATTGATTGCGCCGATACCAAACTCGTTTTTGAACAGCGCGAAACGGTTACCGGGAGTAATTTGATTGAGGGCCATCGCGCGGACCATGAGAGTCAATGTTTGGCTGCCCGCAATGCCACCCATTGAGGCGACGATGGGCATCAGTACCGCGAGCGCGACCACTTGGGCGATTACCTCTTCAAACAGACCAATTGTGATGGAGGCCAGAATCGCCGTCAGCAGATTTATGCCGAGCCAAACGCCTCGTTTCTTTGAGCTTTTCATCACCGGAGCAAACAAGTCGTCGCCTTCATCCATACCGGTACCCGCCATGAGTCGAGCTTCGTAGATTTCTCTTTGCGTGGTTAGGGCAAATTGCCAGTCAATTTCACCGACCAAGGTTTGGTCTTCATCCACAACAGGCAGTGCGGGTAAGGAGCTGTGTTCCACCGCTTCAACGGCTTCTGATAGTGCCATTTTACTGCTGAGTAAATTGACCGGATCGATGGCAAGATTTTTTAGCGTGGTTGTGCCTTCGCTGCGCAGAATCTCGTAGTAATTGACCACGCCGCGAAATTGCTTCTTCTTATTAATCAGATAAATCTGCTGTGGCGTGTCATAGCTGTAGCGCGCCATCAAACGCTTCGCACGATCAACCGAAATGGTGAAAGGAAGAGTGATGATTTTTCGCTCTGCCCAGCGGCCAAGCTCATCATCCCCATACTGGTTTGCCAGATCGAACAGTTCCAGTTCGTCTTTTTCGATCAATGAAAGTGCTTCATTGATGATCTCTTCTGGCAAAGAGTCCGACCACTCGATCAGCGAAAGGTTGTCGAGTTTGGCCAGCGTCAGCTTGAGTTCGACTTCCGATAGCGCGGTAATGATCGAGTAGCGCACCTCAGAGCGCATGTCAGTCAGCACATCAATGTGCATCTCTAGCGGCAATGCGCGCCATAAACGCACACGGTCATCGACAGGGAAAGCTTCGAGAATCAGCGCCACGGATCCCGATTCAAGGCCGTGTTCAATGGATTCGTTTAATAAGGCGATCTGTTCTGAGTCATCTGCTTTGGCTATCTGTTCGATAAGCAGGGGCAGATCTTGGAATTCGCTCACAAAGCATCCCCCGAAATAAAAAATGAAAAATTGCGAGAGTTAAGGTACTTGAAAGTCCATGAAATTCAATGGTTGTGTGGAAAAATAATCAAACAGGCTGTAACAATGCTTTTTCTTTGTACAAAGCAACAGTAGTGAGATAACGGCTAAGCGGTATTTTTAATATCCAGCTTGCAGAGAAGCTTCAACATAAACGAGTTGATGCGCATTTCTTTACGTTTATGATGAATATTTCGCCTTGTGTGGTGAGTACGCTGATTTCCGGCGTGCCGCTGGAACAGATTGCCCAGCGGCTACGCTATAGCAGCCTGACGGGGTTTAGCCGCATGTTTAAGAAACATCGCGGTGTGAAGCCCAAACAGTACCAGCAGCGTTTACAGCAACGTTTATTCTGAAGATGAGGCTGGCTGATGCCAACGCTCACCATAGGCAGATGAGTAATCGGGCACTGGATAGCCAGTATGCTCCGGCACTGGGATGAGCGGGCCGACCACAGTCCGGTAGGGTAACACGCCTGCCCAAACGGGTCTGTCGAGATCCGCTTCATCATCGTTCACGCCAAAAGCACTGATTTTCACCGAAGCTTCGTTGAGGGGAATGGCCAACAGCTGAGTCGCGGTTAACTCTTTGTGATTGCTAAGGCGCACCTGCTGCGTGCGGCCGGGGGCGATCTGTTCAATGAAGTGATTAAGCAAACGATCTTTTTCTTGTTCATCATCGATGACGTGAAAACAGCCAAACACCACCGCACAGCGATAGTGAGCGCTGTGATGAAAGGCAGAACGCGCCAGTACCCAACCATCAAACAAGGTAAAGGTGAGACAGGTTGAAGTGCCTGCTTGGAGTGATTTAATTAGCCGACTGTTGCGTGCACCGTGGATATAAACATGATCCTCGACTCGCCATGCCAACATGGGAATCACGACGGGGCCGGACTCTTCTTCGATCGCGATATGGGCTATCAGGCTCTCATCAATGATCTGATGCAGCTTCTCAGTGTCGAATACCGCTTTACGCGCGGCTTTGTTGATTTTGGTTCTTTTGCTGTTTGATAACATGTCCTTTCCTACTGCATGTTGAATTCTTTGCGTTATAAATACGAATTAATTGGACTAGCATGAAGTGCCAATTTTGAATTATGGTTAGATCCAATTAACACAAGGAGTGGCTGATGATCCCGATAGACAGTGGTGATCTAAGAGTTGAGCGGCAGGGAAGTCATTTACAGCAGGCGCTCTATTTGGCGATTCGCGACAAGATTATGCATGGGCTTTGGAGCAACCAAGGGCGATTGCCGGCGACCCGAAAATTAGCGGAAGAGTTGGCGGTGAGTCGCAATACGGTTACCGCTGCCTACGAGCAGCTTTGTGCCGAAGGTTATATCGAGAGTCGGCGCGGCGCCGGTTTTTACGTTGCAGTGGAACTGCCCGAGCACTATTTGGCTAGTGGAAAACCCGCCGCGTCGCTGCAGGAAGTCAGCGATGAAGAGCGGCCAGAGAAAATCAATCAAGCGTTTGCGCCCGGCGTGCCGGATTTGCAGCAGTTTCCGCTGGTGCGGTGGCAAAAACAGTTACAGCGGCAGTTAGTGGGTAAAAACGCACTCGGCAATCAATCGGTCAAAGGTTGTTTAGAGTTGCGTGTCGCTATTGCCCACTATTTAGCGACCAGCCGCTCAGTGCAATGTACAGCAGAGCAGATTGTCATCACGTCCGGTGCACAGCAGGCGCTCACGATCGCCACGTTATGCGTCATGGGGCGTGGTGATCGTTTGCTGATGGAAGAACCGGGCTACACGCAAATGCGTAAGGTCGCGACGCTTTTCGGCATTGAAATTGAAACGCTGCCTGTGCAAGTCAGGCAAGGCATTAACGTGCAGCAAGTTTGCCAAAGTTCGTGCTGTGCTGTCTATCTGACACCCAGCAACCAGTACCCGATGGGAACCACATTGAACACGGAACAGCGGTTGCAGATTATTGATTGGGCGAGAAAAAAGCAGCGGTGGATCATTGAAGATGACTATGACAGCGAATTTCAGTTTGCGCACCGACCTTACACCAGTTTGCAAGGGCTGGCGGCGCAAGTCGGCGAAGCGCAGCAGGTCATCTATGTCGGTTCGTTTAGCAAGGTGATGTTCAACGGGCTGCGCCTTGGCTATGTGGTGCTGCCCAAGGCTTTGGTCGAGAAGGCGTATACGATTAAAGATGCCCTCACCGGTGATTCGCCTACGCACACGCAACTGGCGTTGGCGCAGTTTATTGCTGAAGGGGATTTGATGCGGCACATTCGCAAGATGCGCCGGATCTACAAGCAAAAACATCAGCAGATGGTGGAAAGTATTGCGCGACATTTCGCTTCAGAGCTCGAAATCATCAGTCAAGCCGCCGGATTACATATCACAGTGCGTTGGTGGCAAGGCATCACTGAGCAAGAGTGGGTGCGACGCGCTAAGGAGCACGGTATTATCGTGCGGCCGCTAAGCTATTATGAACATAGCGCCTATGAACACAGCTCCTATGAACAGAGTGCCGAACAGCAACGCGATTGGCAAGGTGCGGTGCTGGGATTTGGCAATGTTCGTATTGAGGATATTGACGACAAAGTGGCACTGCTGGCAAGCTTGTTCAAGGCCGATTCTGCCGTGACTTAAAGGAACTCTATTATGTGTCGTTGGTTAGCCTATCAAGGAGAGCCGATTTATCTTGATGAACTGGTATACAAGCCAGAGCATTCTCTTGTGCATCAAAGCCTTGAGGCGAGAAAAGCGGTAACACGCGTCAACGCCGACGGCTTTGGTTTGGGTTGGTATACTGAACGTTCGACGCCTGGGCAGTTTCACGAAGTGCTGCCAGCGTGGGGAGATGAAAACTTACGCTCGCTGGCGCACCATATTCGCTCTCACCGTTTTATGGCGCATGTACGTTCGTCAACGGGCACTTCGGTCTCCCGTTCGAATTGCCACCCATTTATCTTCGAAAACTGGATGTTTTTGCACAACGGGCAAATCGCCTGTTTTGAGCAAGTGAAATTTGCCCTTGAGCGCTTGCTGCCGGAGAGTCTCTACGTGCAAAAGCGCGGCACGACCGACAGCGAGTTGCTGTTTTTGCTGATGCTCAAAAATGGTTTGCAAGATGATGCGCTCAGCGCGATTCGCCGCACGCTGGCTGAGGTGAATCATGCCATGAGTGATAAAGCCATCTGTGAGCCTTTTAAAGCGTCGATTTGCATTTCCGATGGCGAGCAGTTTTGGGTAGTCCGTTATAGCTCGACAGGCGAACCGCCGACGGTATTTATCGAGCAAAAAGGACAAGCGATCATCTTGGCCTCAGAGCCGCTGGATGCGGCAGGTAACTGGCAAAAAATAGCGCCACAGACCGTGACGCACATTCATCATCAACAGATCGACAGCCACAGCATAGACTAAATCTGCGCTTTTTTAGCTTGTTTTTGTCCTTGGAAAAGAAACAGAGAGAAAATGGTTAACGCGTAGAGCATTGACCATCCTAAACAGACGAAAACCAAGGTACACAGCACAAGAGATAACGCTGCTAGCCATTTGGCGCTGCCACTTAGCAGTTTATAAGCCGCCAGCATGGCAAGCAGGTAAACCAGCACGAATACACTGTTGGCCAGTTTAAGGAAGAACTCCAAATCTAGGCCAGATAAGTAACCGACCAAGCAGGCAAGGGCTAAGACTACGCCGACGCTTAACGTTGCGTTAAATGGTACGCCACGTGAGGAAAGTCGAGCCATCTTGCCTTGCGGCTTATGAGCTCTGGCTTGCGCCCAGATCATACGCGATAGGCTTTGCGTGTAGAGATTGACGCTGGCAAAGCAAGCAGAAAAACCAATGACGCTGATTAATACTTTGGCATTAGCGCCAAAGAGTTGCTCGCTCAACCATGGGATCGAAGCACTATCAAACTGTGCGCTGCCGTACGCGCCAAATTTGAGGATCACCACCGAACAGGCCCAGTAGGTTGCCCCAGCAACAAAACAGCCAATAATGATGGCGATGGGGAAATCTCGCTGCGGATTTTTAAACTCTTCTCCCATATGGGCAAATGCTTCAATACCGACAAAACACCAGAACATCACCGCTAATGCCGTGGTGATAGAATAGAGCGCGCTGCTTTCAAGCGCCGGCATGTGCAAATCACTCATGCCGACATCGCCTTGCCAGAAAAAAGCGCCGACCAGCGCGAAAATGGCCAGTGCAATTGCGGTTTGTAGGTGACCAGACGATTTTGCTCCAAGCAGATTAACGCCGACTAATAACGCAACGGTGATCAATTGTGCGCTGAGATTGCCATCCAGTGGCGCTGGCAGGAGTTGTTGCAAAAAGCCCGCAGCTAAAGCAATCGCGGCGGGCACACCAACGGGAATGACCGAAACGAACAGCCAAGCCACAGCGCTTTCTAAGCGAGGGTTAAAGGCTTGGCGAACGAAATAAGCCGTTCCGCCAGCATTGGGATAACGCTTGCCTAACTGTGCAAACGTCAGCGCCACCGGGCAAATTAGCACAAACAGAATCAGCCAAGCCCATAGCGAGTAGTGACCTGCAATGCCCGCGGCGATCGCCGGGATCATAAATAGCCCGGTGCCCATGAGGGTAGTGGAGAGCTGTCCGATACCGGACAGTAAAGTAATTTCCTGTTTGAGTTGACCCATAGAGCGCTCCCTGCGTGCCTTAACGCTTATTTTTATCATCAATAGTGTGAAATCAATCCGACTCAGCATACTGGGTTCTGCACGAAAACACAGCAGACAATTTGCCTTGTTTGAGCGACGAATTGACGGAATCAGGCGTTTTCTCTTGGCAAAACGGCGCTAGTTAGGTGGAGATGGGTATCTGCGCGATTTACGGGTAGAATGCAACGACAAAAAGGAGAGGTTGCAGTAAGAAAAGATGGATAAGTTTGATAAAAAAATCATCACCATGTTGCGAGAAGATGCGCGTTGTTCTGTCACCGACATCGCCAAAGCGGTGAACCTGTCGCGTTCTGCGGTCACTGCACGAATCAATAAGTTGGAAAGTGATGGTGTGATTTTAGGCTACCATGCTGACATTGCCGACCCGGCAGCGGGGGAGAAAATCGGCGCGTACCTAGCACTGAAATTTGATACCTCCTCATCCAGCCATTTTTGCGAGTCATACGCCAAGCAAATTTATCTGATTGATGGCGTTAAGTGGTGTCATGCGATCAGCGGAGAAACCGACATGATGCTGTATGTCGAAGTGGCCAGTATGACTCGCTTAAATCAAATTCGTGAAGAGATCCAGGCTTATCCGGATCTCAAACACGTGATGACTCACATGGTGTTGAATGAATTTTTCAATATTTGCAAAGCCCGCAAGTAATGAAAGCAGGCCGTGTCTTACTGGCAACCAGTGCCTTGCAAACAAACCGACCCTTTTGGCTGTGTGATTTACAGCACATCGGATACTGCTTAAGGAAACGTTTATGCTAAGCAACATCAACCTCAATTTGCTGCGTTCGCTGCATGTTCTATTGGACGAGTGCCATGTTAGTAGAGCGGCTGAGCGTTTGCACATCACCCAATCGGCGATGAGCCGTCAGTTGGCACAACTGCGAGAATTGTGTGGCGACCCGCTTTTGGTTCGCGATGGCAATCAACTTGTCCCTACCGCTCGCGCGTTGACCCTCCAGAGCAAGTTATTGGGTCTGCTGGATGAGTTTGAACATCTATTTTCGGCCCCTTCTTTTGTACCCGAGCAGTGGCAAGGGGAGTTTGTTTTCGCCTCAAGTGACTACGTCGCACAATATATTTTCCCAGCGGCCGCGCAGGCGCTCATGCAGCAAGCGCCGAGACTTAATCTCAGCTATCGTTTGTGGCAACCGAGCTATCTGACGGCGCTACTCGACAGTGGTATTCATCTCGCTTCGACCATGTTGCCTCAGGCGCCACGCGATCTTTCCAGTGTGCACATTGGGCAGGATAGTTCGGTCTGTCTGATGCGCGCGGATCATCCACTGGCGCAGCAATCATCACTGAGCTTGGATGCTTTTCTCGCTTACTCACACATTAAAGTCACCGGTGGCGGCGATAAAGACTCGGCCACCGATCGCGCGCTGGGTGAAAAAGGGTTAGCGCGCCGCATAGCGCTGCAAGTACCTTTTTTCACCGCTGCGGTCAACTGTCTGCTGCAAAGCGATCATCTGATGGTGGTGCCAAAGCATATCGCAGTGAATTTGGCAAAAAACCACCCTCTGGTCGATCTTCCGCTGCCGCTTTCCACTGAGCCGCATCAATACTGGCTGATGTGGCATCCCAAATACGATAGCGATTTAGCGCACCGCTGGGCAAGGGAAGTGGTGTTAGCCATTATGCTCAGTTGCCAGTACTCAATCGGTATGATTTCAGATCATCATCATCATGAAGAAGTTTGATTTCATTTCATTTTCAACACAGGTTACTGTGCAGTTTTACTGGAGATGAACATGACACTGACGGTTTGGTTATCACTATTTACGATTTGTATTCTAGGCGCAATGTCGCCCGGCCCGAGTTTGGCGATTGTGGCGAAACATGCGCTTGCTGGCGGGCGAAAAAACGGTTTGGCGACCAGTTGGGCACACGCGTTTGGTATTGGTATTTACGCCTTTGTTACCCTGATCGGCTTGGCGGTGGTGCTGCAACAATCCCCGCTGCTGTTTAAAACCATCAGTTATGCTGGCGCGGCCTATCTGGCGTATTTGGGCGTGAACGCGCTGCGCTCGAAAGGTGGCGTGGCTGCCAAGTTGGAATCGGGCGAGCAGACATCCGTATGGCAATCAGCAAAAGAGGGCTTTTTGATCTCGATTCTCAGCCCAAAAATTGCGCTGTTCTTTATTGCTTTGTTTAGCCAGTTTGTTGCGCTGGGCAATGAGTTGAGTAATCAAGTCATCATCGTTGCGACGCCGTTTATTGTCGATGGCTTGTGGTACACCTTTATCACCATAGTGTTATCGAGTTCCAAAGTGGTGGATAAGATCCGCGCCAAAGCGCAGTTGATTGATCGGCTGTCAGGCGTGGTGCTGATTTTGTTGGCGTTGCGTGTGGTGGTCACGATTTAGCGAATACTCACTGCAATAAAAAACGGAAGCGCGGCTTCCGTTTTTTCTTCTCTCTATTTTGCTATTGCGCTTCTTGCTGTTGCCGTTTTGAGCGTGAATTACAGCGCGGCAAGAATCGTTTCGGCACTACTCACTTCGAACGACTTCGGCGCTTCCACATTCAATGTGGTCACCACACCATTGTCGATCACCATCGCGTAGCGCTGTGAACGTACGCCCCCAAAGCCAGCGGTATCCATCTCAAGCCCCAGTGCTTTGGTAAAGCTTGCATCACCGTCGGCCAACATCATCAGCTCGGAAGCATTTTGCGCTTCGCCCCACGCTTTCATCACAAATGCGTCGTTAACCGAAACACAAGCGATGATGTCCACGCCTTTGGCTTTGAGTTGATCCGCAAGTACCACGTAACCCGGTAGATGCGCTTCAGAGCAGGTTGGCGTAAATGCGCCCGGAACAGCAAACAGGACGACTTTCTTACCGGCAAACAGTTCTTGAACAGAATGGTTGACCATACCATCTTTGGTCAATTGACTCAGTGTTGCGTTTGGCAGGGTTTGTCCTTGTTCGATCATGGTTTTTTCCTTTTTCAATGACTAAGAATACCTGAGCAGTGTAGTACGGATTTTGCCGATTAAACACAGACAAAAAACGGGGGTACTGAACAAAAACCACCAGCGAATGACAAAAAGAAAAAATCCGGGCGAACCCGGATTTTCGATGGTGCAGAAGATTAGCGAATGATCATCTGTTCGCGGCCTGGGCCAACAGAAACCATGCTCACGGGCACGCCCATCAGCTCTTCAATACGCAGTACATATTGCTGCGCAGCGATAGGTAGCTCGTCGAATTGACGGCAGCCCGTGATGTCTTCACTCCAACTGGCCATCTTTTCATAAACAGGTGCGAGCGCCGCTGTTTGTGGCCAAATTGGGTTTTCGCTGTGTTCGCCTTGATAGGCAACGCAAATTTTTAGATCAGCAAGGCCAGTTAGGCAGTCAAGCTTGGTCAGGGCAATCTCAGTTGCGGCTTGCAGCTCAACGCCATTTTTGGTCGCCACCGCGTCAAAGTAACCCATATCACGTGGGCGACCCGTGGTTGCGCCGAATTCGTTGGCAAGTTCACGGAACGCGTCTTGCTCTTCCATCGCGGTGATCAAGGTGCCTGTCCCTACTGAGGAGCTAAATGCTTTGGCGACCGCAATCACGCGCTCTGGACGAAGCGCAGGCAAGCCGCTGCCAATGCCCGCGTAAGCGGAGACGACGTTAGAAGAGGTCGTCCAAGGGTATTCACCGTAAACCAAGTCACGACCCGCGCCCAACTGCGCTTCAAACAGCAGGTTTGATTGCTCTGCTTGCAGCGCTTTTAGTGGGGTCGAAACGTTGCAAATCGCATCACGCCAAGGAGCAGAAACCTCAAGCAGCCAATCCGCCATCTCTTGCGCGCTTTGAGTAAAGTTGAAATCTGGATAAAGGGCGCGCAGTTGCGGCAATTTCCAATCGAGCAGGAATTGAATGCGTTCGACGAGCACTTCAGGTTGTTTCAACCAGCCGACCAGAATGCCTTTTTTCATCACGCGATCGCCGTACGCTGGAGCGATGCCCTGACGAGTCGAGCCATACGCTTTGTCGCCTAAACGCTGTTCTTCTAACGTGTCTTCCAGCGCGTGCAGCGGCAGGCAGAACGTCGCGCGATCAGAGATGCACAGACTCACGGTTACGCCGGCTTGTTCCACTTCTGCCAGCTCTTTGCTCAGTGCTTCAGGGCTAATCACCATGCCAGGGCCAAGTACGGCCAAACAACCTGGGTTAAATACGCCACTCGGTAGCTGGTGCAACTTAAACGTACCGAGGTGGTTTACCACGGTATGGCCAGCATTATTACCGCCTTGGAAACGAATACTTGCAGCGGCGTGTTCGGCCAAAAAGTCAACGATACGACCTTTGCCTTCATCACCCCAGTTGGCACCAACAACAACGATAGACGACATGAGAATTCCTCCGAAATAAGACCGAAGCATCTTAGGGGGATAGTCTTAATAAGAGAAATTAATTATACTCATCAAACCAATAACAAACTCATATGGGGAAGTGATGCTGGATCTCAACTGGTTAAAAACCTTTGTCACTTTGGCTGAGGTGAAGCATTTTGGTAAAACCGCCGCGGAGCTGCATATGACGCAGCCTAATGTCAGCTTGCATATCAAGCAATTAGAGCAAAATACCAAAGCAAAGTTGATTGAGCGAAATCCGGTGCAGCTAACCCCGGCGGGTAAGCGTCTGTTGAAATCGGCCAAGACGATGTTAGGGGAGTTGCAAATTTGCCAAGCGGATCTCAATGCCATCAACGAACTCACGCAAGGGACGCTGTCGATCGCGGCAAGTGACATTGTGTCGCGTCTGTTGCTGATCCATCCTTTTCAGCGCTTTAAAAATGATTACCCCGGCATTGACTTGGCGCTGTTCAATACCACCTCTGCGCAAGCGGTTGAGCTGGTAAAAAGTGCCCGCGCCGACATCGGCTTTGTGATTGCGCAGAAAGAGAGCCAGCCACTGCATTTTACCGCGCTGACCCAGATTCAGTGGTGTGCGTTTGGGGATGATCTGTTTGCGAGTGATTGGGGAGAGCAAGATAAGCCGACTCTGATTCTGCTTGGTCATGACACACGAACGCGGGAACTGATTGATGCTTCTTTACCCAAGTTAGCCTTGCCCAAATATCGCGTGATGGAAGTGGGCAGTGTTGAGGCGCAGATCGACTGGGCGCAAGCAGGCTTTGGCACCGCGATTGTGCCGGATTTTTCACTGCATACCAAAGCGGCTCTGACGCGAACAGTGACCCACTTGGAGGCGTTCCCTGCCACCGATTTTGGTTATATTGTGAGGCAAAACCAAGTGTTATCGAAAGCGGCCAAGCAGTTGCTTGGCTGGGTGGAAGAGTATGCGCAATCGACAGACTGGCATTAATGGTGATTAGTGACGGCGTGGGACTTCTTCCCATTCTCCTTCAATCACGTGTGGGTCCTGTTGGTGCTGCGGTGATTGACGACGAAACTGCTTTTCTAACTTTTTACCGCTGATCAAAGCGGCGATGGTCAATGGAATGGCCAGCAGCAAACTAAACATCAGGGTAAAGAGCGCGGCGATTGCGGTCAAAGTCACTAGGATGATTCGTTGCATCGTTGTTTCCTCAGGTTGCACTACAAAATGCGATAGGCAACACAATAACCAGCGGGAGATGAATCAAGGATGAACGAGCAGAAAAGGTGCCTGCATCAGGGTCACAGGCACAAACGGGGGAGAGATTCTACCTTTGTCACTTAGCGCGTTCATGCTGTTGGCTAGCACGCTAACTGATTTCGGTTTGTTGTTGTAATAATGTCGGCTCAACCGCGGTTTACAACCGCTTTTAAGCCCAAATGGACAAATCATGTCACCGACTCTCGTTGCCGTAGGTGGAGCAAAGAGAGTCAGTCAGTTCGCTTTCGATGCGGTACTAGTTGTGGAGCAAGCTATTACACACGAGGGAAAGTTTGATAGCGAACGCCCATCATTTGTTCCATACAGTGAACGACTTGGCAACTGTAGCCAAACTCGTTGTCATACCAAATGTACAGCACACAGCGGTTGTCTTGGGCGATGGTCGCCTGTCCATCAACCACACCCGCATGGCGAGAGCCGATGATGTCGCTGGAAACAATCTCAGTTGAGTCCGTGAAATCGATCTGTGCAGAGAGAGGTGAAGCCAGTGCCATTTCGCGCAGATACTCGTTAAGTTCTTCTTTGCTGGTGGCTTTTTCTAGATTGAGGTTAGCTACCGCCATGGAAACGTTCGGCGTTGGTACACGGATGGCGTTGCCAGTGAGACGGCCTGCCAACTCTGGTAGCGCTTTTGCGACGGCTTTGGCTGCGCCAGTTGACGTCAATACCATGTTGAGCGCTGCGCCACGACCACGGCGATCGCCTTTGTGGAAGTTGTCGATCAGATTTTGATCGTTGGTGTAAGAGTGCACGGTTTCAATATGACCAGAAATCACCCCATACTTGTCGTTGATCACCTTTAGCACTGGTGTGATGGCGTTGGTGGTGCAACTTGCGGCAGAGACAATTTTGTCGTCCGTTTTGATCACATCCTCGTTTACCCCAAACACGATGTTTTTGATGTCGCCTTTACCCGGTGCAGTCAGCAGCACTTTCTCTGCGCCTTTGCACTCAAGGTGCTGGCCTAAGCCTTCAGCATCGCGCCAGACACCCGTGTTATCCACGACTAACGCGTTGTTAATGCCATAAGCGGTGTAATCCACTTCTTCAGGCTTGTTTGCGTAGATGAACTGAACGTAGTTACCGTTGATGATGAGCGCATTACGTTCTTCATCAATGATGATGCTACCGTTGAACTGTCCGTGAACGGAATCGCGTCGCAGCAGGCTTGCGCGCTTTTGTAAGTCACCCTCTTTGCCACCACGAACAACGATGCCGCGTAACTTGAGCGGATAACCCGGGCCACTTTTTTCTATCAGAAGACGAGTGAGTAGACGACCGATACGTCCGAAGCCGTACAACACCACATCACGGCTTTTGAGTGAGGATTCTGCATCCAACGCACCAATCAGTGCAGTTTGCAGGTAATCTTCAAGAGCCGAAGTATCTTCATGGCTTTCCCAGTATTGGTGCGCCAATTGACCAACATCCACACGGCAGGATGCGATGCTCATCTCGCTGATGGCTTGAATAATTGGCAGAGTTTGCTCTAAAGAGAGCGGAGTGCCAGTGTAACGTCTGGCGACGCGATGAGTTTTGAGAATGTCGATGGTAGTTGCGTTGATCAGTGTCTTACCAAACAGGATCACTTCGACGCCTTTTTGTCGATAAAGTTTGCCGATAAGAGGTGTAATCGATTCCGCAATCGTTTGGCTGATTTGCCAGTCTTGGAGATATTTCTCTGGACTCATGTTTCTATTGGACCTTTCACGTTTTTTAAGGGCTGACCTTACTTTCTGAATGTAGGGGGCAGAAAGTAGGTATAAGGTTTGTAATGGTGTTGTAATATTTATGTGGCGGGATTTTACAGTCCGATGGGTTATTCTGCTAGAAAAAATAAAGCCAGTGAAAATGACTGGATATGTCGATGATTTAGCCGATTTTCCGCAGATGTCTAGGGCTAAATCACTATTGACATTTACAAAAGCACAAACTTATTTTGTGCATATAACGATCACTTTCGCTCATCGAATGCAATTCAATCTTAATTGTTGCATTAATTGTTGATTTTACTCGATATAACTACGTAAAAAGTAAACAAAAAATCCTGACTTTATTGAGGTTATTTGCAGGATGCTCCTACCCTAACGGCACCGCCTGCGTTAACACCGATGCTGCTCACATTTTTGTTGCGGACCATTTCTAGGAAAAGAATGAGACGTTGTGCCAGAATTGCCTTAAAAGTGCACATTCGCCAATCCATGTCATCTGATTATGAAATTAGTCTAGTATTTAAAGTAGGCTAGGCTGCAACTATTCGGGGACATTCACAATGATGGCGACCATTTTAATCAGAACTCGTCTTGTGCTGCTTTCATTACTGCCCGCTTTGGTGATTTTAGGATTGGTAGTGCAACAGTTGCTGAACAATCAGCAACAATCGGCATCATTAGAACAAGCAATGGTGCGAATGGATATCTTGCAGGGAGTGACGAAAACGAGTTTGGCGCTATTTGACTATCAACACGGTCAAAGTCAAACCTTGGACGAGTTGGAGTTGAGCGTTCCCCCTTCTTGGGGAGCTGTGGCTGAGTCGACGTTGCAAATCACTGGATTTGAGCAGAGGCTAAACGATGCGTTAGCGTATGTGAGTGGGCAAAAGGCCTTGAGCAAAGAGGGCGCGAATCCGTTGTATGCGTCGCTTCATCATGTTTTGTCTACGCTTAGTAGCACGCATTTTCACCTTGATGATGATGCATTGGAGCGCCAAACGAAGATCTTGCTTGAGCTCAGTTTGCTGCAAATTTGGACTATTGAAGAAGCGAGATTGGATTCTACAAAGCAAACTGAACAAGACTTGGCTGCCTGGTATCGAGCGCTGGAGCATCAGCAAGTGAGTCGACAAAATCTGTTGGTTCTGAGCAATAGTCAGCCAAATGTGGATGCGCTGGTCAGTTTTCTCAGCTCTGATCGTTATCTGAGCGCTATGCAGTTTCGCGATGGATTCAGCGCGAGTTCAGCAGGCAACCCAACGCTGGATCCTGCAGAAAGAAGCCTCTACCGCTCCGAATTGACTTACCGGGTGCATACCTTGTCTGAGTTAGTCAGCCACTTTTTTCTCAGCGTTGAACGCAATTTACAATGGCAAATGGAACATAAACATCAGCAGTTTGCCGCTATGCTAGGCTTACTCGCTGCGCTTTTGACATTGATCTTTTTCTTGGTTAAATCCATCTGGCAGCGAGTGGAAGGCAAACTCAATGCGATTCTTCACGCGTTGCAATGCTTAATCGAAGACGAACAGGGTCGCTCTGACTGTCATGTCGGCGTGGAAGGCAACGATGAGCTGAGCGAATTCGCCCGACGCATTAACCAGATCATAGATGCTAAGCAGCAACAAACGAAGGAACTGATTAAAGCGAGGGAGGCGGCAGTCTCGGCCAATCGTGCCAAATCCACCTTTTTGGCCAATATGTCGCATGAGCTGCGCACCCCGCTCAATGGCATTATCGGTATGACGGAAATTCTCACGCAAAGTGACATGAACCAAGCGCAGAAGGAAGTGCTTAACGACATCGACGCCTCTTCACAATCTCTTTTGATACTGCTTAACGATATTTTGGACTTGTCGAAAATTGAGTCCGGCAATCTCAACTTATGTTTAGAAGAGACCGCACTGCGCGAAACGATCTATCAGTCGATCTCCCTTTTTCAGCCCAAAGTGAGCAGTAAAAACTTAGAACTGTATCTCTCTATGGATGAAAACCTGCCGGCGAAAGTGTTGGCGGATGAACATCGCATCCAGCAAGTTTTGACCAACTTGATTGGCAATGCGGTCAAATTCACCGATAAAGGACGTGTTTCGGTTGCGGTCGAATATAACGCTGAAACCGCGAAGCAGGGCATCCTGACGATCAAAGTGGCGGACACCGGGATAGGTATTGATAAAGCCAAGTTGGCCACCATTTTTGAGCCTTTTACGCAGGAAGATGACAGCATTACCCGTCAGTTTGGGGGGACGGGTCTTGGTCTCACCATTTGTCGCCAACTGTTGGCGATGATGGGCGGAGAACTGACCGCCACGTCCACCAAAGGGTTAGGAAGCTGCTTCTCATTTACCATTCCGATCAAAGTCTTGGAAGGAAGTCACTGGAGCCCTGACGAGATACAGCGAGGTTTGTTGTTAGCCGACTCCGGCCCGTATGTCAATCAACTCGTGGGTGAATGCCATGTTGCCGGTATTGAGCTGATTAAAGTCAAGGAGATCAGCCAAGCGAGACGGCTGAATACTGATTTCGATGTGGTGTTTTATTTCCACGCTACGGGTAAGGATCTGCAAGGCGAGTTGATGGCATTGGAAGAGTGTGTGTCGTTGGATAAAGTGGTGCTTTGCCAGCCGCATTTTGCGACCGTCATGCTTAATTCAGACAAAATTCACAGTATGTTGACGCTGCCATTTTTGGGTAAGCGCTTTAAAACCTGTCTTGAATCGCTCGGACAAAAACTGCGGCAAAACAACGTTGCTGTGCTATCGCCGAATGTGCACATCATTAACCCTGCCGTGGCTCATTATTACAGCAAAAATCATCGGCGCATTTTGATCGCCGAAGACAATCTAATGAACCAGAAGATCGCCAGTTTCTTTCTAGACAAAGCGGGATATGAATACATGGTGGCCAGCAACGGGCAAGAGGCTCTGGAAGCGATCATGTACAGTGGTCGGTTCGACGCCATTCTTATGGACTGCATGATGCCAGTTATGGATGGCATTACTGCGACACGTGAAATTCGTCGCTGGGAAAACGAGCAGGGGAGCGATAAAACGTTGATTATTGCACTGACGGCGAGTGTGCTTGAGGAGGATATCCAGAGCTGTTTTGATGCAGGAATGGATGCGTATCTACCTAAACCTTACAAATCCAATCAGTTGTATGAATTGTTTGATGAACTCATGGCCTCCTAGTAAAGACTATGCAGTCGCCAACCGCTGGGGCGACTGCGTCAAGTGAGGTTAGCGAGTTGGTGATTGCGCGGGATCCGTTTGATTGAGCAACTTGTTCAGTGCAGAACGATAGCTAAGCCAAGCGACAAAGCCCGCCAGCAGGTTGCCCAGTGCAGCGCCAATAAATAGCCCTTGCAACCCCGCTAACTGCGCGCCGATCCACAAGCAGGGTAAGAAGAATGCGAACAGGCGTAGCGCGGAAATGGTCAAAGCGGTATAGGACTTACCCAGTGCATTACAGACCGAAACCATTAGCATACAGATGCCTAGTGGGCCAAGGCTCAGCGGCACAATGAGCAAGTGCATGTTGAGCACCGACTCTACGTCGTGATCGCTGGTCATCAGCGCGGACAGCTGGCCTGCCAATAGCATGCTGATTATCGCCAGAGCGGATTGGAACAGCAGTACAAAGCGAGTGGCAATGTTCACCAGTGATTGAATATCGGCGAACTTTTTTGCTCCCAAAAGGCGCCCAACCATCGGCGGCATCGACATGGTCAGGGCAAGTACGCTGACCAAGGTAAAAAACTCGAAACGTGAACCAAGAGCCCAAGAAGCGACAGCCGCAGTACCGAAGCCTGCGATGAGTTTGGTTGCCAGCATCGAAGAGACAGGCGGTAACAACTGGCTAATCATCGCCGGGCCCATAATATGGCCTATAGCGGCGACGCTTGCAGAGACGTTAAGATCGTCTTTGGCAAAACTGATCCATGAGTTGCGCTGTAGTCGCGGCGCGATGACTAAAATGCCAAAACCAAAAGCGACGATAGTTGCAATCGCAGCACCTTCGATCCCCATATCCAATGTGAAGATAAACAGCGGATCCAATGCCAAGTTAAGACCGCTGGTCACCATCATCATGGTGCCTGGCAGTATCGTATTGCCGTTCGAACGACAAATGCTGTAGAGGAAATAGAGCATCGCTCCAGTCCAGGCACTGATAAGCCAGTAGGGCCAGTAGCTGTCGATGATGGCGTACACACTTTCTGGTGCGCCGAGAAGTTGTAAAATCCAGTGGCGAGTAAACCAAAGCAGTGCACACACCAAAGCAATGCCCACTGCACCCATCAGTACAATTAGCCCTGCCAGTTGGCGAGCGTATTGCGTTTGGTTCGCGCCCAGTGCTTTGGAAATGACCGATGTGGTTGCTATGCCTAAGCCAACTTGGATACCGATGATCACCATTTGCAGCGGTAGGGTAAACCCTTGTGCGGCCAACGGCAAAATACCCAACTGCCCGATGAAAGCACTATCTACCAATTGAAAACTCATAATAGAGAGAACGCCGAAAAGCATCGGCCAAGTCATGGCGAAAAGCTGACGTGATAACGAAGGAGTGTTTTGTGTCATAAATTCGATGTGTGAGCTGTCATGGCACAAAGTCTACATGACTCAGACAACTTGTGGGAAAAAGATTCATCCCGTTTTTTTATGTGGTTAAGCGCCAATGTTCAGGCAATAAAAAACCCCGCCGAAGCGAGGTTTAGCTGACAGATACAATGTAAAGTCAACTGTGGCTTATTTCTTAGCACCAGTCGCTTGTTTGTCTGCTTCTGTCAGCTCACGAATACGACGGCTGATGTCGCGACGCGCTTTCGAAATTTCTGCGCTCTTGATGATGTGATCGTCGACGCGGTCTTCGTAGTCGGCTTTCATGTTCTTGATGATGGTCAGAATTTCATCATAAGTCATGTTGGGTTTAATGTAATCCAATAGGTTTTCGAGCAGTTCAACCCGTTTGCTGTTGTCGCGAACTTTTTTCTCATTGTCCAACAGTTCACGTTTCAGTTTGTTCTTGCGGCGTGCCTGCGCGACAATTTCAAATACCGTATTCATAGGTCCCTTACCTCAAATGTGAATGTGAAAAAGTAAAATAACTTCAAGATATCCTTCTTATTTATCGCTGTGAGCGCTATCTTGAGGTCACTCTTCTCGGCTATTCGCCCCGTCACAGATTAAAGCACATCATACAAAGCCATAACAGCTTTTAGATCAAGCCAATGCCTGTCTGGATAAGAAAAATACAGATTTTGCCCTGCGAATTGTGTTTAACCAATGGTTCGCTATATTATCTGCGCAACAAATTAATCGATAGCTAAACAAAGTCGTATGACCTACGTAAATTCCACGCTTGAACATGCCGAGCAATCCAGCGATGAAAACGCAAAAGATGTGTGTCAGAAGTTAAAGTACGCCTATATTGATGAAAGAGTTCGATTAGAAATCGTCGAAGTTGAGCTAAATCGCACCAAAATCGTGATGGTGGATGAAAAGGGAAGAATGCGTAAAATTTCACTGATACCAGAGCACTAACGCTTTGAGTGAAAAAAGAAAAACGTGTTATTGTGCCATCGCAAAATAGCCCTATACGCAGATGGTTGTATGTGCAAAATAACAATAAGGATAAGCAATATGAAGATTGAATTGACCGCCGTTGAAGCACGTGTCATTGGATGTTTGATTGAAAAAGAAGTGACCACGCCAGACCAATATCCGTTGAGCTTAAATGCCCTGACTAACGCTTGTAATCAAAAAAGCAACCGTGAGCCAGTAATGAATTTGTCGGAGTCTGACGTGTTGGACGCGGTCGATCAACTGATTGCTCGCCGTTTGGTCAGTGACGAAAGTGGCTTTAACAGCCGTGTCAGCAAATACCAGCACCGTTTCTGTAATACCGAGTTCGGTGATTTAAAACTGTCGGCTCAGGAGAAAGGCATTGTCTGTTGCATGCTCCTGCGTGGTGCACAAACACCGGGTGAATTGCGTACCCGGACCAATCGTCTCGCAAACTTTGCTGATGTTAAAGAAGTAGAAACGGTGCTGGACAGATTGGCGAGTGAAGAGCGTGGTCAGTTGGTGGTAAAACTGCCGATTGAACCCGGTAAACGGGAATCGCGCTATATGCATCAGTTTTGTGGTGAAGTAGATGCTAGCCAAGTGGCCTTGTCGATGCCTGCTCATGTTGCCAGTCACACTGGCGACGATCAGCGTATCGCTGAACTAGAAGAGCAAGTCAGCGTCCT
Organism: Vibrio cidicii; assembly: GCF_009665415.1. Classification (NCBI taxonomy): domain Bacteria; kingdom Pseudomonadati; phylum Pseudomonadota; class Gammaproteobacteria; order Vibrionales; family Vibrionaceae; genus Vibrio; species Vibrio cidicii. The sequence goes on from NZ_CP035922.1 coordinate 496,145, forward strand.
CAGGGAAGAGCTTGATGAGCTTAAGGCTTTAGTTCAGTCGCTCCTGTAATGCATCAATGTTCTGAGGGTTCGGATTGGTCGGTCTATCTGATCCGAACTCGTCTCAATGCCCTGTATTGCGGCATTACCAATAATCTCGAGCGACGCTTCAGCCAACATCAACTGGGTAAAGGTGCCAAAGCGTTGCGCGGTAAAGGACCATTGGTGCTCGAATGGTCCTATGCTGTTGGTGATAAAAGCACGGCGTTGAAAATCGAACATCACATCAAATCGCTACCCAAAAGAGACAAAGAGCGCCTAATAAAAGGTGATCTATGTTTGCCTATCGATAATTTCCCTTGTTGACATCACTACTTTCAATATAAAGCTGATACGCTTTTATTGGACTTGATAAATAACAACAAGGATTGAGCGCATATGCAGCAGCACAATAAAATCGCAGTGGGTATCGGCTTAGCACTGGCTTCACTTTCTTCCTTCGCGGCTAACCACGTTGCGGACGGACGCGGCAACGGCATGGGCAATACCGGAGTCGCATCGGCAGACTATCTGACCGCACCGTTTTACAATCCGGCCCTCGTCGCTGATTTCAAGCAGCAGGATGATTTTGGCCTTCTGTTGCCCTCGTTTGGTGTGAATGTCCGGGACAGTGATGACAGTTTGACAACCATTGACGATCTGCAAGATGCCATCGACCGATATGAGAATTCGGCCAAAGGGCAGGATCAGATTGATCAACTCAACCGTTATATGGATGACTTACAAGGGAATGCTCCGCTTACCGTTAGTAGCAGTTTAGGGTTGGCGCTAGCCATTCCGACCAAAGCGCTTTCTACGAACTTGTTTGCCAGAGGTTACGTTGAGATCGTCGCGTTGCCAGTCATCGTCGATTCAAACGGCAATACGGCGGCGGATGTTGAAGATCGCTATACCGACTCCAGTGTGAAAATGGCGGCATTTGGTTATACCGAATTGGGCTTAGCACTGGCCAAAGAGCTTACCTTCTCCGAACAGCGTGTTTCGCTGGGCGTTACGCCAAAACTGCAAAAGATGACCACCTATTTTGTTCAGCCGTCGGTCAAAGATTTTGATGTCGAAGATTATGATGACAGTGAACATGAAGAATCGGCTTTCAACCTCGACTTAGGTGCGGTTTGGTACAAGGACGAGTTTCGTGTTGCCTTTGCGGTGAAAGATCTATTGAGTCAAACCATCGATTTGAAAGACAAAACTGGGTTGAAGAAGGACACCTATGAGCTGAACACTCAGATCACCCTTGGTGCGGCCTATTCAGGTGAGCTACTGACGGCAGCAGTTGATTTCGACCTTACCAAGCAAGAGCGGTTTAAGTCACTTAACGATGAAACGCAGTTTGTTCGTTTTGGGGTGGAAGGCAATGCTTGGGGATGGGCGCAACTGCGTGCGGGTTATGAAATGGATCTCGAAGACACGGTAGAAAATGCGTTTACATTCGGTATTGGTATCAGTCCATTTGATGTGGTTAGCTTAGATCTGGCAGCCAACTACGCGGGCGAAAACCAGTTTGGCGTTTCGGGGAATTTGGCCTTTACGTTCTAAAAACTGAAGAGCACGGATTCTTTCCTCTCGCTATGTTGTGTTTGAAATAATAAAGCCCTCAAGCGTAGATTTTTACTCGCTTGCGGGCTTTTTAGTCAATACGAAAGTGGATAGACAAATTGCGACACTGAACTGGAGTCTTAACAGATTTCACGTTACTCTTTCAGTACAACCTGGTTAGGTCATGCCAATAATAAACTCCAAGAATAAATCGAGCGTCACATGAAAAAAGCATTAATGATGTCTTTGCTTTGTATAGCAAATTTTAGTGCTAATGCACAAACTTCAGAAGTCTTGAACGGGTATTGGGCGTATCAAGAATATTTAGAGCGTTTCCCAGAACAAGCCGATTTAACTAACGCACTTGCGCAAACGGTACGTAACCATCCTGTGCCGCTTAAAGCATATCAAGCTAAACCGATACGTATTTCGGTGGTCTTTCCCGGTCAACAAGTGTCTGATTATTGGGTTAGGAATCTGAGTGCGTTTGAGAAACGCATGGATAAGTTGCAGATAAGCTATCAAATTAACCAAGTGTTCACCCGTCCAAATACCGATATCAAGCAGCAAAGTGTCTCATTGATGGAAGCGCTAAAAAGTAAGTCGGATTATCTTATTTTTACCCTAGACACCACCCGCCACCGCAAGTTCATTGAGCATGTGCTTGACTCCTCAGACACGAAGCTGATCTTGCAAAACATCACCACGCCAGTACAAGCATGGGAAAAACGTCAGCCATTTTTGTATGTCGGTTTCGATCATGCGCAAGGTAGCATTGCGCTGGCTAAGCAATTGGAAAAAATGTATCCACAGGGCGGCAAATACTCTGTGCTCTATTTCTCAGAAGGCTATGTTAGTGACGCCAGAGGCGATACGTTTATTCGTGAACTAAACAGGGATAACCATTTTCAATTGCGCTCGTCGTTCTACACCAAAGCGACCAAAGAATCTGGCTACGAGACCGCAATGATGAGCTTAGAAAAGTACCCAGATGTTAATTTCATCTATGCCTGCTCGACCGATGTCGCCTTAGGCGCGCTCGATGCGTTAAAAGAGCTCAAACGAGACGACATTGTGCTCAACGGCTGGGGCGGTGGATCGGCGGAGTTGGATGCCATCAGCGTTGGCGATCTCGATCTTACTGTCATGCGAATGAATGATGATACGGGTATTGCTATGGCCGAAGCGATTAAATGGGATTTGGAAGGGAAGAAAGTCCCGACCGTATTTTCAGGAGATTTTGAATTGGTGACCAAAGAAGATAGTCCGCAGCACATTGAAGCGCTCAAAGAGAGAGCCTTCAGATATTCTGGCCAATAGTGAATGATAGACGACGCAGCTTCAATCAAACGCCAATCTCTGGCCACCGTAATCACCCGTATCTTTTTACTGGTACTGGGGGTGATTACCGTCGGGATTTTTATCCAGAGTTATTATTTCAGCAATAAAATCATCAATCAGGAAGTGCTGCGTACCAAGCAACAGACTTCAGCACTGGTGAGAAACCTGTTTGAAAACCACTTGGTTGCGCTGCAGATCCACCATGATAACAGCGCGAAAAGTAGCGCGATATTTGACTTTTTTGCGCAAAAAAATAGTGAAAATCTCGATTTCTTTTTCCTTAGCATTGATCAAGCGGATCCATCCCACACGCCAGAGTTTCGCTTTCTCACCGATGCCTCCGGTGTGATTTGGGATGATGGCAATGGTCATTTCTATGGCGTCAATGAAGTCATATTATCGAAGATTGCTCGCCGAGTTGCATTCAATAACAACTGGCACTATCTCTCCATGCTCACTCTGATGGGGCCAAGACACTTGTTGGTCAGGCGCTCGCCAGTGATTGATCCAAACAGCGGCGAAGTGCGCGGGCAGTTTTATGTCACTATGGTGCTGGATAACAACTTCCCGCTGGTCGAGATGCTAGAGAGTGGCAGTAACAGCGACAGCATTCTTTTATTGGCGGAACAGAATACCATCGCACATTCAATGAATGGCAACGAGACTTACGACGTGGATACCGTTGTTGAACTGAAAGATGCGGCGGATAACGCGGTGATGCACGATAAACTGGTCAGCCAAACTGCTATTCGTATCAATTCGTCCGATACACCGTTATCCATCTTGGCTGTACAAGACAACAGCCATGTGGCTTCTCTGCAGCGACAACATTATCTGGGCATTATTGTCTCAATTTTACTGATGCTCATGCTTTCAATGATGATCCGAGTGTGGATCCAAAACCGTGTTGCCAACGCCTTGAGTACCTTGATGAACTACAGCCGCTTTGGCGCTGCGGGTGAGCGCTTTCAGCGATTTTTGGGTTCAGACATCGTTGAGTTCGACCACATTGGTCACACATTAGAAGATACTTTTGAGCAGCTTGAATCTCAGCGCCGCTCTTTTCAGGATCTATTCAATTTTGCGCTTTCTCCTATGATGGTGTGGTCGGAAAATGGTCTGCTGATTAAGATGAATCCCGCCGCGCGCAAAGAATTGGTGGTTGATAGCTTTGATCAACCGGAAATGATGCGTCCGGTGTTTCACCCGTTTAAACAGCTTCTACTACCGCATGTCTCTATGGCGAGCCAAGGGGCCACTTTAACGGGCGTTAACGTACCGATTGGCGACAAAATATTCCGTTGGAACCTGTCACCGATCATGGTGGATCACGGTATCAGTGGCATTATCGTTCAGGGACAAGACATCACTACCTTGATCGAAGCGGAAAGACAAAGCCAACATGCTCGCCGTGAAGCTGAACAATCAGCCAAGACTCGCGCGGATTTCTTAGCGAAAATGAGTCATGAAATACGCACTCCGCTCAACGGTATCCTTGGTATTGCGCAACTGCTCAAACGCTCGGTGCAAGGAGAAGAGAATCTTAAACAGGTGGACGTTTTGTGTCACAGTGGTGAACATCTGCTGGCGGTACTCAATGATATCCTTGACTTCTCCAAGATCGAACAAGGTAAGTTCAACATCAAGAAACGTCAGTTCAGTTTCGCCGATACCATGTATACCGTGGAGAACATCTATCGGCCAATTTGCCGTGACAAAGGCGTGGTGCTCTCTATCCAGAGCGATTTGCCACAGGCGTATCAGCTCTGCACGGATCAAGTTCGTCTCAATCAGATTTTGTTCAATCTGCTCAACAACGCGGTGAAATTCACTACTCACGGGCGCATTGATGTGACTTTCTCTTTGACGTCGAGCGAGTCAACAGAACAGAACCTGGAGATCCGCATTGCGGACACGGGTATTGGTATCGCTCAAGACAAATTGGAGAGTATTTTTGAGCCCTTTGTGCAGGCAGAGTCCATTACGACGCGAGAATACGATGGAAGTGGTCTTGGCTTAACCATAGTGAAGAATCTGGTAGAGATGCTTGGTGGGGAGATCGGGGTGAAAAGTGAGCTTGGGCAAGGCTCGGAATTTTGTGTCCTTGTACCGACCAGTGAAAGTGCGCCTGTTGAAGCAAACAGCGGTGTTGCCATTAAACCAGAAAAGTTATTTACACAGTCGCTTAAAGTGCTGCTCGTGGAAGATAACCACACTAATGCATTCATATTGAAAGCATTCTGCCAAAAATATCGCATGCAAGTGGAGTGGGTACAAGACGGTACATTGGCGTTGGACAAGTTAGCAATCGAAACATTTGATCTGGTTATCATGGATAATCAGTTGCCGAAGATGGGAGGCATCACCGCCACCAAACTGATCCGTGAAGACCTCAAGTTGGCGACCCCTGTTTATGCGTGTACCGCGGACACTCAAGATGAGACCAAGCGCGCTTTCTTATCCGCGGGCGCGAACTACGTATTGGTGAAGCCGATTAAAGAAGAGGCCTTATACCGTGCTTTTGTGCACTTTAAGCAGCATTTTTGCTAATGAATCTGGCAAATCTTTTGTTAACTCAATGGGGCTAAGCCTGACCTGCTTTAAAAGAGAGCTCAAGCAGCTCTCTTTTTAATTCGCTGGTCATTCTCACTTCTTGTTCGAAACTGATGCCGACAAACCAACCGTTTGGCATTTTACGCACACTTGCGATATGGCAGCCATTATCTGCAGAGATAAAGCGGTTTAGTGTGGACTCGACTTTAACAAAAGCGCCTTTGGTAAATTCAGGCTCGACGAGTGTGGTGAATCCGCAGCCAGAGACAGAAAAGTCGGTCAAGTTGCCTTGATACTGATTCCCATTGTGCGTCAGCATACCGTTGAGCGCCACTTTGTAGCGCACGTGTTCGCGTACAGGCTTAGTGGCAAAATTGCTCGGTATACGGAGAAAAAGGAGAAACGCGGGCTTGGCAATGGTCGTCAAAATACTGCTTTTGAACGCGACGATATGACCCAGCTCAGTATCGGCAATACCACGTACCACCACATCGGTGTTCTCCAATTTGCGCAAGACAAACTCTTCCTTGTCCTTTTCGGCGATTTCAATAATGACAAAGTGCTTGTCTTTTAAACCAATGAAAGTTGCTGGGCGAGCCATTTTATCATCTGGGCCAAACTCAAAGCTGACATTCAGTTTCATGCCGGGGGTAAGGAAACGGCGAATTTCTTCCTTGCTATTGCTGGGAGCCATGGAGCGTTCTGTTTTATCGTTTAGGTATCTGAACTATAAACTGGAAGCGAGCGGCATCAAAGTAAGGATGCCGCGCAGACAAGAGGTTAATGCGTGTTTTGTGACGTTGTCCGTCTCTGCAATCTGGTGTTGAAAATGCCTAACGTTTTTCGACACCGTGCGCTGGTGGCTGGTAATCCAGCGACGTATCGTGACGCATGAAGATGTTGCTGGCGATAAGGCTACCGCTGCTGACAACAATCAGCGCCAGCCAAGTGATGCTATCAGGATATTCGCCAAAGGCAGGTATCGCGAGCAAGGTCGCAAGTACTGGCGTAGCGCTGCCAAAGGCGGCACTCCTTTCAGCACCGAGCGTACGTACAGCATATAGATAGGTGACAGACGCGATTAAGCCCGCGCCGATGCCTTGAATTAGAGTATGACCCAGTAATTCACGCCAAGGCCATTCAGCAAGCGGAGCCTGAGCCAGATAACTTGGCAGTACGCCGCTGTACATAGCGAGCCCGAGAGCAATCAAAGAGAGCAAGGCAACACAACCTGAACTGACCAAGGCATTGAGATTGGCGACTCGAGCGCTGATGGTAAAACTCGCCCACATCAGACTACAAAGAAGAAAAAACAGATGCCCTTTGGTTTCTTGCCCTAAGTGCAAGCCGTTCAAATGAGGGGCCAAAAATAACCCGATACCTACGACAACCAGCGACAAGCCAAATATCCGATGCCGACTGAGTGGCTGCTGATAGAACAGCACCGCAATGCCCGTGACAAACAAAGGCAAGGTTCCCGGAACCAGTGTGCTGCCGTGTGCCACAGGGACATAGTGCATCGCGGTGCCCGCCATAAGCAGATAAGGCAAGCCGCTGCCAATGAACATGCCCGCTAGATAGCGTTTGGGGACCTGAATAATCTGATTTTTTGCTCTGAGGACTAATGGTGAGAGTACAAGTGCTGGTATGAGAAAGCGTGTTAGGGCTATATCGGCTGGTTGAAGCGCTGAAATTGCGCCGCCTTTCAGTGAGAGGAAAAAACCAGACCAAATGAATAAGGTGGTGAATATCGCGAGGTAGCCGAGCGTCATAGTAGGCATCAATAAGTTAACATGGTGTTAATTATCGTTTATTGTACGAGGTGAATTTTGGCAAAAATCATCATAAATGAGATGAGTATTGATGATTTTCACTAACTAAATCGTTTTTATTGAAGAGAAAAGCCGGTGCGATGGATAGGATAGATAAGAAAATACTCGGATTGATTCAAGAAGATGCTCGCCTGACCACTGCAGAGATCGCGGATAAGGTTGGTCTATCTGCCTCGCCCTGCGCAAGACGGATTAAACGTTTAGAACAAGATGGCATCATCGCTGGATATCATGCGTATTTGGTTCGGGAAAAGGTGGGTATTGCCATGACGGTGTTTGTCGAGGTGAGTCTCAACAATCATCAAGTAACGTCAATTGACCACTTTGAACAAGCTGTTGTAGAAATGGAAGAAGTCGTCAGTTGTCACGTCGTCTCTGGAGCCTACGACTACTTGCTTGAAGTCGTGGCAAAAGATTTAACGGGATATGAAGCCTTTACTCGAAAGTTGCAGCGTTTACAAAACGTCAAGGACATTCATACGCACTTAGCGATCCGCAACGTCAAAAACTCAGCGGCACTGCCGGTCTACCGCTAATAAAAAAGCGGAGCTGAAATTGCTCCGCTTGTAAAAATTTTTTGTTAAGGATAACTACTGATGGCGTAATTGAGAGATTTCACAATTGCCGGTATCTCGGTCGATACGGAAAGAGAATGCCGCAGAGTGATATTCTGAACCATCACACCAAATGGTTTCTCCGAAGATCTTGCACAAATCAAGGTCGTTGATCGATCCAAACTCTTTCACGTGTCTGACGACGGACAAGAATTTCGCTCTAGCAACGGTTTGACTTTCCATGTGATTCAAGCGATTGAAAAGCATGTCATTTTGCATGTTCACCAGCCAACTATTTTGTTTTATGAAAACTTATGAATACGAAATTAACCAAAAAAGCAGCAAAAGTAAAGCATTATTGTGATGTGTGTCGCTATTTTACTCTGTCATGACGCTAAAAGACCTGTGGTAAAAAGAGGTTATTCACTCTTTGAATGCATGTGTCATTCACATTAGGTTGACTAGTTAAACTATGGATGCGAACGGTATGCTATACCTAAGGAGAGATTAAGCTGGTAGGTTGGCGTAACGCGATGTTTTGGTTATGCTCATGAGCAAAGCCGAGCCGAAAAACAGATGACGGATGTGTGGATGAAAAAAATTTTGCTGGTGTTAATTATCCTGTTGTTGCTGGTTGGGGCCGCAGCGGGTTATTACGTCTTCTTTATGCAGCCTGAGGAAGTAAAAGAGCCGCAAAGCGAACCACCACCAGTGGTTGCTACCGAAGAGAAACCCATCCTGGATCTTGAAGCTCCGGCCCCAGAAATTACAGAATATTACGTCGTGGAGCGACGTATTAGCGTGCACAATAAACCTCAAGAAGAAGCGTTGGTGGTTGACCATCTTTACAAAGGAGAGAAGCTCACCATTTTGGAAAAGCAGCTCGGTTGGGGGCGAATTACCGATTATCTCGTCTATGAGGAAGGGGGGGAAGAGACGGCTGAGTGGGTCAATATGGCGCAGTTGTCCAACGAGAAGCCCGTGATAGAAGAGATGGAACGCTTGGAAATTCTCGATGGATATATCGCGCGTTCAGATGATCTCCTACAGCATCAGGAGATTTTTCGCAAATACACTCAACAACTGCTGAATGATGGTACTTGTAAGCCGCAAGATTTTGAGGAACTTGGTGGTTGGGTACGTTCCGTCACTTTTCAGCCAAGAGAAGTGTACTTCATTTACTGTGGTGGCTTGGATCAAGAAAATAAAATTTATCTCGATATCAATAGCGGAGATATTTTCTATCGATAGGTTAGACATTACCCATCGGCGCAGATTTTAGATCTTTTTAGTTGAGCCAAGCACTCCTTAGGCATAGTATGACCAAGCAAGCCGTTGTGGCTTGCTTTTTGATCTTGAGTATCGCGATGCATTCAAACTTTTTACGATTATTGGCTTTGCTGTTAACACTGGTGATGACACCAGTAGAAGCCTTTGCATCGATTGCCGAGAACATAGATCGCTCCAACTCATTAAGCGGACGTCTCGCTAGCGCGCACCTCAAGCTGACCAATCACTTTGCTGGCGAGAGTCAAACCAACCAGGACAGTGCTTCTTTTCCCGTTTCACAATCGTATCAACGACATGATGCTGCCGCTATTTTGCATGCGCATCGTTGGAGTGTTGCGCAGCGTGAAGACTCACCGCAGAACAGCGACCCGCTTTTCTTTAGTGGCCTTGATCAACCTAACATTCATGGCAACTTATTTCATCTTTGCGGTCGCTTAAGGCAGCTTGAGCTATTACGAGCTTACCATTTTTCTTCCAATCATCGTCTGGCAGGATGGAAGGAAACCAATGCCATGTACGTTGCTCTCAACAGTCAATTTTCCTGACTCAATTTTCTAATCAAAAAACATTTATTTGAACTGAATTGACTCTGTCTCACCAGACGGAGGGGAAAACTATGACAAAAAAACACAAATCGGCCAAGGTGCTTAATCACTATTCCGTTTGGAAGTACTTGGTGTTGATTACTACCTTAGTGATTCTCACTTTAAGCGCGATTCCGACTTGGTATGGTGAGCAACCATCAATCCAGATCGCTTATGCGAAAGATAGCGCGCCTCAGCATGACCTTTTGCAATTGAAAAAGTGGTTAGATTCACAAGCGATCGCGGTGGATAAGATCACCGAACAAAATGGCGTAACGACCTTGGTTTTTGCCGACGAAAATACACAAAGCCTCGCTAGAAAACGTCTAGATGGCGTTTTACATGATGATGCAACCCTCACATTTTCTTACCTCTCGATTGCGCCGCAATGGCTGACTGACTTAGGGTTCAATCCGATCAAACTCGGGCTAGATCTGCGTGGTGGGGTACAGTTTCTGCTTAATGTGGATGTAGACAAAGCGTTTGAAGAGCAACGAGACGCCTTGGCGGATGACATTCGTTCGATGTTACGCAGCGAGAAACTGCGCTCTGTGCAAATCCAGGCGAGCAAAAGTTCTGAGCTACGAGTGCTCAGCGAGAGTGCGCAGGCCAAAGACAGAGTTGCAACGTTTATAAAAACCAATTACGTCAATTGGCAAACGCGCACGCAAGCAGGATCTCTGGTTATTAAGCCATCAGAGGCCTACGTGAGCGAGTTCCAGAGCACGACGCTCAAGCAAAATCTTAAGATCATGCGTGATCGCATTGAAGAGCTTGGTATTACGGAAGCCTTGGTGCAGCGTCAAGGCGCGCACAGTATTCGTATTGAGCTACCGGGAGTGCAAGACCCTGCTCAAGCGAAAAATGTGATTGGTGCAACGGCCAGCCTGGCTTTCTATGAAGTGAAAGATCCGGGTGCCGCTCATTCGTCACAAGATCTTATCCTCAGTGACAATGATGGCCGCCAAGTGATTCTGGATAAACGCCCAGTGCTAACCGGAGAGCACATTGTCAACGCCCGCGCGGGCGTGGATAAGATGGGCATGTCGGAAGTGAATATCTCGCTCGACCATAGTGGCGGCAAGAAGATGAGCGATTTCTCCGCCAAACATTTGGGTAAACCGATGGCGACGGTTTATCGTGAATACATTACACAAGAAAATGGTGAGATCTCACGTAGTGAGCGTGTGATCAGTGTGGCCACGATCCAATCTCAACTGGGCAGTCAATTTCGTATCACCGGTGCCGGCAGCATGGACGAGGCGCAGCAGCTGGCTCTGCTACTGCGAGCTGGCTCGTTGACCGCTCCTGTCTCGATTGTTGAAGAGCGGACCATTGGCGCTTCGCTTGGAGCGGAAAACATCGAAAACGGCTTTGCCGCTCTGGCGCTGGGCATGGGGCTGACGCTGACTTTTATGGCGCTTTGGTATCGTCGTTTAGGTTGGGTAGCCAATGTGGCACTTGTCGCTAACATGCTTTGTTTACTTGGCCTCATCGCTTTGCTTCCGGGCGCGGTACTAACATTGCCCGGCATCGCTGGCTTAGTATTGACCGTCGGTATGGCCGTCGACACCAACGTGATCATTTTTGAGAGAATTAAGGACAAGATGCGTGAAGGGCGCAGCTTAGCACAAGCGATTGATGCTGGGTTTGACAGCGCTTTCTCAACCATTCTCGATGCCAATATCACCACTATGATTACCGCCGTTGTTCTCTATGCCATCGGTAATGGGCCAATTCAAGGATTCGCACTAACGTTGGGATTGGGCCTGCTGACCAGTATGTTCACGGGTGTTTTTGCTTCTCGAGCCATGATCAATCTGATCTGGGGACGAGATAGTCGCCGCAGTGTGAGGGTTTAACTATGATCAATTCTATGAAAAAGCACATCCGTTCGATCCGTTACTTAACCAGCGTTATTTCACTCGCATTGATGCTTGTTTCTTTGGGAGCATTGGCAGTGCGCGGTTTAAATCTAGGGTTAGATTTCACGGGCGGTATGGTCACTGAAGTGGCGTTAGTGCCAACGGTTACCAATCATCAGTTACTCGATGCAGTACAACCGATTTTGGGTGAATCGGCTACGGTGACTAAGGCGGGGGAAGAGGGGCGATGGGTGATTCGCTACTCATTGCCTGAGGAGCAAACCAGTCTTCCAGATCTAGCCAGCGGATTGGCATCCGTCTCCTCGCAGGTATCCGTGATTAGCAATAGCGTGGTTGGGGCACAAGTTGGGCAGGATTTACTTGAACAAGGCGGCATGGCCATGCTGGTCTGCCTTTTGGCGATTTTGGGTTACCTCTGTCTGCGTTTCGAATGGCGTTTAGCGGGGGGATCTTTAGTGGCGTTACTTCACGATGTGGTACTGGTGCTGGGCTTCTTTGCTATCACGCAGATGGAATTCAATCTGACGGTTTTCGCTGCCATTTTAGCGATATTGGGTTACTCGCTAAACGATTCGATCATTATTGCTGATCGCATTCGTGAACTGTTGATCGCTAAACAAGACGAAACCACGGAACAGATCAACGATCAAGCCGTGATAGGGACGTTTTCACGTACCATGGTCACGTCGGGCACCACGCTTATCACCATCGCCGCACTCTGGTTAATGGGCGGTAGCGCCTTACTGGGTTTTTCCACCGCGATGTTTATTGGTGTGCTTTCTGGTACTTGGTCGTCAATTTCTATTGGCACGGTCTTACCAGAGTGGTGGCAGCTTAAACCAGTCCATTACTTGCCGCCAGAAATCGACACTGCTCCTTAGCTCACAGAGTATTAGTCGAACGGTAAATAGCGTTACGCGATAAAATAGTAAATAAATAAAATAAAGCCACACAATAATGTGGCTTTATTTTATTTGACAATTTAATATTTAGTTATATATGTCAATTTCTGTTTCTTTTATTTGGACATTTATTGATAAAAAAAGAATTTACATAGATGAAGAAATATATCGATAATTCGTTGAGAGTGTCTGCAAGTTATACACTTCAACGATGAAACAAGAAAAAACATCAAATTCTATTCAATACAAACACTTACGAATCCATCTATGAAGATTAAGATTTTAAATTAATTTAAATTCAATGAGTTATATTTCAATTAACTATTCTATAACATTTCATTTCTTATGAGATCTAGCTCAACATTAGGTGTGATTTTTAAAATTTTATTTGAAATGTAATATTTCTAAGTTAGCTTATTTAGATAGATTAACGTTAGATGAAGACGTTACAAATAATATCTAAATTGTCAGTTGGCAAATATTTGCCAATCGGTCCATGTGCTAGATTTTTTGCTGTTAAGAATGGAGTTCTTAAATGAAAAAGGTCGCTTTGATCACTGGTTCAAAAGGCGGAATTGGTTCTGCAATCTCTTCTCAACTTGTACAAGATGGCTATCGCGTAGTGGCTACCTATTTCACAGGTAACTATCAATGTGCGCTAGATTGGTTTAACGAAAAAGGCTTTACCGAAGAGCAAGTGCGCTTGTTTGAGCTTGACGTAACGAACACCCAAGAGTGTGCCGAGCGTTTGAGCCAACTTCTCGAAGAGGAAGGTACCATTGATGCGGTTATTAATAACGCGGGTATCACTCGTGATGGTGTGTTCAAAAAGATGGGAGCAGAGGCGTGGCATGATGTCATTAACACTAATCTCAACAGCGTGTTTAATGTGACACAACCGCTTTTCTCCGCCATGTGTGAAAAAGGTAATGGTCGCGTTATCAACATCTCTTCCGTAAACGGGCTAAAAGGCCAATTTGGTCAGACTAACTACTCCGCTGCAAAAGCTGGCATGATCGGGTTCTCCAAAGCATTGGCGCTGGAAGGGGCAAGAAATGGTGTCACGGTTAACGTGATTGCTCCGGGATACACATTGACGCCAATGGTTGAGCAGATGAATCCGGAAGTGCTGGAAAACATCAAAGCTCAGATCCCAATGCGCCGCCTAGCCACGCCGGATGAGATAGCTAAATCGGTCTCTTTTCTGGTGAGTGACGCAGGTGCGTATATCACAGGTGAGACATTGTCGGTTAACGGCGGCTTATACATGCAGTAAAGGAGTAGCCTTATGGAAAAAGTATACATTGTTGCCGCTAAGCGTACTCCGATTGGTGCATTTGGTGGGGCGTTAAAAAACACCTCAGCGGGCGAGTTAGCGGCGGTTGCTATCAAAGGGGCGTTGGCGCAAGCGCAGGTTGCTGTAGAACATATCGACGAAGTCATTGTGGGCAATGTGGTAAGTGCAGGGCAAGGAATGGGTGTTGGACGCCAAGCCTCTGTTTATGCGGGTATTCCCGCTAGTGTCCCTGCTTATACATTGAATATGGTGTGTGGCAGCGGGATGAAAACTGTGATGGATGCCGCGTCCCATATCCGAAGTGGTGATGCCGAAATCGTCGTTGCGGCTGGGGTTGAAGTGATGTCGCAGATCCCATTTGCGATGCCGGGTAGTGTACGTGATGGCAACAAGATGGGTCATCTAACGATGCAAGATTTACTCATCGCAGATGGCTTGACCGATGTGTTCAATCAATACCACATGGGTGTGACGGCGGAAAACGTCGCCAAACAAGTGGGCATTAGCCGCGAAATGCAAGATCAATACGCGCTTGCGAGTCAACAAAAAGCCGTTGCCGCCATCGAAGCTGGCAAATTTAAGCAAGAAATTGTCCCGGTTGAAGTCAAGCAACGCCGCGAGACAGTTTTGTTTGATACCGACGAATATCCCAAAGCCAATGCGACATTGGAAGGACTGAAAGGTCTTCGTCCCGCATTTGACAAAGAAGGTAGTGTGACAGCGGGGAATGCTTCTGGCATTAACGATGGTGCGAGCGCGATTATTTTGGCTTCAGAACACGCAGTGAAAAACTATGGCTTGCAGCCTTTAGCGGAAGTTGTGAGCTACGCCCAGTCTGGATTAGCACCTGAAATTATGGGTCTTGGTCCCGTTGAAGCAGTAACCAAAGCGTTGGCGAAAGCGCAATTGTCAACTGATGACATTGATGTGTATGAGCTTAATGAAGCCTTTGCGGCTCAGGCGCTTGGCGTTATTCATAAGTTGGCAGAGCAACATCAGGTATCGGTTGCGTCCATTCAAGATAAAGCAAATCTTAACGGTGGCGCGATTGCATTGGGGCATCCACTAGGAGCGTCTGGTAACCGTATTTTGGTTACATTGATTCACGAGCTGCACAAACAAGATGGTCAGTTTGGTGTGGCTTCGTTGTGCGTCGGCGGTGGGATGGGTACTGCCGTGATTGTGAAAACAGTTAAGTAATTCGATTAACAACCTCTACATTTCGTTAGGAGACAAACCATGTACACGGATTTTTTCAAAACTTTTACTGATCAAACAGAGAAAAACCTACAACCTTACTTCAAGTTCAACAAGCTGGTGACAAAAAACGTTGAAGTGCTGACTGAACTGCAATTAAACGCGATTCGTACCTACAGCGAAATGGGTTTGGCGCAAATGAAAGCGGCATCTGAAATTAAAGATGTTACTTCACTGGCCACATTTAACAGCCAGCAACTGGGTGTGTTGACTAAGCTATCTCAGCAAATGTTGGACGACAGCAACAAGCTACAAGCGATTGCCAAAGAGTTCAAAGACGATGTTGAAAAGATGACTTCGGAAAACATCAAAACAGTTACACCAGCGTAATTTGTTCTGTGTTCACGCCGCCTAACTAGGCGGCGTTTTTTCCGAGTAAGGGAGTATCATTATGTTGCAACACTTCTTTTCGGACTATCTTGTACAGCTCCAAGAGACCAATCAAAAATGGTGGCAAGACTTTGAAGCAAGCAAGGCAGCCGTCAATTCTCCTTTGAACAAGGCAATGCAAGAAGTGAACTTTGAGGATGCGGCAAGATTTGTTGAAAAAGCGGCAAATCAGCCGGCAGCATTGCTGAAGTTGCAGACGCAGTGGTGGGAACAACAACTGCAAATTTGGCAAAATGTGGCGCTTTCCGGCAACACTCAAAGTGTTATTGACGCTGAGCAGGGAGACAAACGTTTCTCTAATGAAGCTTGGCAAGCAGAAGCGATGTACAGCTTTATCAAACAGTCATACCTGCTGTTTAGCAAAACGTACATGGATACCATTGATGCCATTGAAGGGCTCGATGAGAAAACCAAAGAACGGATCAGTTTCTTCTCTCGTCAAGCAATTAACGCGCTTTCACCGTCGAACTTTATCGCAACCAACCCTGAGTTGCTTAAGCTAACGATTGAGAAAAATGGTGAAAATTTGCTTACTGGGCTGGAGCTACTCAAAGAGGATGTGGCTGCGAGTGCGGATATCCTTAAAATTCGCATGACCAACAATAACGCGTTCCGTCTCGGAGCCGATATCGCGACCACGCCGGGTGATGTAGTCTATCAGAATGAACTCTTTGAGTTGATTCAATATCGCCCCATGACAGAGCAAGTCAATGCCACCCCACTGCTGATCGTCCCGCCGTTTATCAATAAATACTACATTCTTGATTTAACCGCTAAGAACTCGATGGTTCGCTGGCTTTTAGAGCAAGGCCACAGTGTATTTATGATCTCTTGGCGTAACCCTGGTGCAGCGCAGGCGAACGTTGAGTTTGGCGACTACGTGACCGAAGGTGTGGTCAAAGCAGTGACCGCAATTGAAGAGATCACCGGTCAAGAAGAGATCAACGCAGCAGGGTATTGTATTGGTGGAACGGTACTGGCGTGTACGGTAGGTTACTACGCGGCGAAGCGGATGAAAAAACGCATTAAGTCGGCAACCTTTTTCACCACGCTTTTGGATTTTTCTCAGCCTGGCGAAGTAGGCGCTTACATTAACGACACCATCATCAGTGCAATTGAGGCGCAAAATACCGCTAAGGGTTACATGGATGGTCGTTCGCTCAGTGTGACATTCAGTTTGTTGCGGGAAAACAGCTTGTATTGGAACTACTACGTGGATAACTACCTCAAAGGCAGTAGTCCGGTGGATTTCGATCTTCTGTACTGGAATAGCGACAGCACCAACGTTGCCGCAACCACGCACAATTTTATGTTGCGTGAACTGTATCTCAACAACAAGTTGGTTGAGGAACGTGGTGTCAAGGTTGGCGGCGTATGGATCGATCTGAATAAGATCCGCATCCCAAGCTACTTTATCTCCACTAAGGAAGATCATATCGCCTTGTGGCAAGGAACCTATCGTGGCGCTTTGAATATGGGCGGGAATAAAACCTTCGTTCTGGGCGAGTCTGGGCACATTGCAGGTATTGTTAATCATCCGGCGAAAAACAAGTATGGTTATTGGCTGAATGACAATCTTGATGAGTCGGCAGAAGAGTGGCTGAGCAATGCACAGCGCAAAGACGGCTCTTGGTGGACGCATTGGGATCAATGGCTACTGCAGTACAATCCGCAAGAAAAAGTCGCACCTTATCGACAAGGTTCTGAACTCAACCCCATCCTCAAAGAGGCACCGGGCGAGTACGTTAAGCAAGTCCTACCTATTTCAGAATGAGTTACCTCAATGCGCTATGGCTCTACGTAGCGCATTTTCTCAACGCCCATCCTACCTATCTAAATCATGCAAAAACTGCGTAAATTCAATCATGTTTTCTATCAATGAAATATTGCACACTGTTCATTAGTTGTCTTAGTCAGTAAGGAAGCACAACAAACTGGGAAGTTACTGGATAACGCAATGTTTTTTAATTGAAGGCAGTAGCAAACATGACAAATCAATCCATTCTAACTCTCGTGATCGCAGGTGCACTCTCTTTTGGCGCGCAAGCCGAACCTTATCTAGGTGGTTCACTGGGGATGGCGACGTTTAAAAATGCAGCGGGCAACGCAAATACTAGCTATGGTTCTGGCTCAGTAGACCTCGATCTGAAAAATGACCAAAGTGTTGCAGGTAGTATCTATGGTGGTTATCAATTTAACTCATTCTTGGCTATTGAAGGGGCGATCGGCGGTTACGATGCTCTAGAAGATACCTATGTCACGGTTGGCAATATGCACTTTTTGTCTATTCAACCTAAGCTGTCATTTGCCCTCACGGATACTTTTGATCTGTACGCCAAGGCAGGCCTTGCTTACTTTAGTGCGGAGTTTAAAGTCTCTAACGCCTTTATCAGTCAGCCAGGTTATAGCACATTGTCTGAAAGCACGGTCACAGGCATGTATGGTTTGGGGGCTGAGTTGAAAGTATCACCGAAATTCCACATTCGCGCTTCTTGGGACTTCATGCAACCAGAATTGGATATCGTGAAAGTGGGCGCTGAAAAATTGAGCGTCGAATCGGATATCAGTGTCTTTTCTTTGGGTGCAAGTTACCATTTTTAAGTCATCTTCTGATAGGGGGCCCACTTCGGTGGGCCTTTGTGCTATTTTTAAAAGTAATAATTACAATCAGTAAGCCGTTGTGAACGAAGCAAATATACGAAGACTCAATCAGCTTTTGAATCGGTATGAACGCTATCATTGCTATCAAGTGATTCTGGATGAACTGGAGCAAGTTTTGTCGACGTCAAGACGAAACGTCTCGATTATTTTGAAAAATTTATCCGATTTGGAGTGGATAGAATGGCGCCCGTCGGTCGGACGTGGCAAAGCGAGTCAACTGATCATCCGCAGTTCACTGAGTGATGCCTTGCAGCAAGTTTTGAAAGAGGAACTCAAACAAGGCCGTTTTCAACTTGTCACACGTTTATTAGAGCTCTACGGGGCCACTACCGTGAATGCACTGGCCTTAGCAACAGCAGCGCAAAATGATTGGAATGAAGCGAATAGTGCGTTATTGATTACCCATTATCCGTGGGTGGACTCACTGGACCCGCAGCGAACGGTGCGCCACGCAGAGCTACACGTGATCCGAAGTATTTACGATACGCTGCTAAAGCAAAATATAGAGGGGAAACTGAAACCATCGCTTGCGCATGATTGGCAAATGGAAGGTGATATGCTCACCCTCTGGTTACGTCCAGACATTCAACGTCATGATGGAAAAATACTGAGTGCCTCTGATGTGGTTTGGAGTTTGAAGCGTCTGCAAGGAGAGGGACCCGTTGTACATTTGTTTGAACAAGTAGAGAGTGTTAGCGCATCGAGTCCTACGCAGGTTGAGATACAGCTAAAACGAGCCAATACCCTTTTCCCTTATGTTTTGGCCATGCCTCACGCGTCGGTTGTCTGTCCTGAGGTCATCCATTTTGATGACAAGCATTGCTACCACTGTGGAACTGGCCCGTTTCGTCTCCATCACTGGAACAACGAGCATTTGGTGTTAAAACGCCATGAGTACTATTTTGCCGAAAGCGCCTTGCTAACACAGATCACGTTGTCGCATGCAGATGAAAAGCTCGCGAATGTCATGAGCTTTAATCAGGGGGAGGGAGCAACCGAGACGACTATGCTTAGTGCCTTTTCCTATCTCACTTACAACCAACGAGCGCAAGCGGGCATTGCTGAAGAAGATTGGCACACGCTTTTTACCTATCTAGAGCAACGTAAAGGACAATATGCTCCACAACGTGCGGTAAGTGGTTTGTGCAGCCAAAGCGAAATTTCACTGATCTCTTCGCTCGCTATTCCTCAGCTTCACGGCACGTTGGTGTTGGCTGAACCGAAATGGACCTTACCGTATTTGCAGGCGACAGCAG
Source organism: Vibrio cidicii (assembly GCF_009665415.1). Taxonomy (NCBI): domain Bacteria; kingdom Pseudomonadati; phylum Pseudomonadota; class Gammaproteobacteria; order Vibrionales; family Vibrionaceae; genus Vibrio; species Vibrio cidicii. Next base: position 515,526 of record NZ_CP035922.1, read on the forward strand.
ATTGGTTGCACCAAGCAATCCGAGCGACAGGTTTGACGCTGCAAGTACTAGAGCTCACCGAAATCAGCCACCCAGAGTCTGTGCGAGCCGAGGCCGATTTACTGCTGATTGAAGAAGTGATTGAATCTCCACTTGAGTATGGAGTATACGAGTGGTTGCTGATTGCATCCGGTTTGCGTTTTGTCTTTACCGAGCACGAGTGGCGAATGCATCACGAGAAAATCGCTGCTGCGGTGGCTGCGGATAACCCTGTAGAGGGATTGGCGGACATTGAACAGGCGTTGTATCAGCACAGACGTATTCTGCCTTTGTTTGCAGGTAAAGAAGCAATCACTAAGGCGCAGCAAGTAAAAGGGATTCAAGTTAAAAAGACGGGCTACAGTGATTTTTATCAACTGTGGATTGGCGAGCCTCAGCGTTAGGGCACTGAATTAAATAAAAACACCAAACGAGCGATCGTTTGGTGTTTTTTTTGTAACAAGAATTCAGTCGAGATGAGCTCAGAGCTCTTTGTCTTTGCTAAGTGATAGCAGCCATAGTGAAATGGCGGCCACACCAGCAAAGCCAGCTAAAATAATTACGGGCATGGCACTGTAGCCGAGAACATGCCAAATAACCGATTCCAATGTACTCATGTTTGCTCTCCTTACTGCCAGCCTTCAACGCCGTGCATGTCAGGCAGTTTGTGGGCTATGCCTTTGTGACAATCGACACAGGTTTTTTCACCCGAAGCCAGCGCGGTGGAGTGTTGGCTGGCACTGCGTTCGCTCTGTTCAGAGAAGTCCATGAACTCAAACTGGTGGCAGTTGCGACACTCTAACGAGTCATTCCCTTTCAGCCGCGCCCACTCGCGTTCAGCCAAATGCGCGCGGCGTGCTTGGAATTTCTCCGGTGTATCAATGTTGCCCATGAAGTGGGCGAACAGCTCTTTGGACGCCTGAACTTTGCGCACGATTTTGTCTGTCCACTCGTGCGGTACGTGGCAGTCAGAGCAGATCGCACGCACCCCCGAGCGGTTCGAGTAGTGAATGGTTTCTTGGATTTCTGCCACAATCGGGGCGTGGCAACCCGAGCAGAACGCTTCGCTGTTAGTCGCTTCCATCCCGGTGTTAAATGCGCCCCAAAACAGCAAGCCGCCAGCAAATCCCATAAACAGCAGCACACCAGCGGCCGCTTTGCTCGGCGTGCTGAGTCGCTTCCAAAACGCTTTCAATATTTTCATAGATAGCCTCTTCGTTTCAATAATTGGCTACTACTTACGCAGTGAGTCAACGCGTTCAAATTCATTTTCGACCAGCGGTTTAGCGCTTGCCTGAGGCACGTGGCACTGAAGGCAGAAGTAGCGACGCGGCGACACATCGGCCAGCACGGCATCTTCACGGTTCATATAGTGGGTCACGCTGATCTTGGTTGCGCCCATCTCTTTGGCATTTTTCCAGCTGTGGCATGCAAGGCACTTGTTGGCATTGAGTGACACTTCATAGCTGCGAATGTTATGAGGGATCAATGGTGGCTGATAAATGTAATCACTCTCTAACACTTGCTCACGCGGGTATTTTTTCATCACATCAGCAGGGCGAGTATCCTCTAAAGGTGTGTTGCCACGAAGGGACTCAAGACCGCCTGTGCCCCCTGGGTTTTCTAACTGGGCTTGTGCAACACTGCTGAGCAGGGCAACTAAAGAAAGTGCGCTGATGGAAAGCAGCGTCATGACTAATTTTTTCATCGTTTCATCTCCGCCTAATGGCTAAATTCTTTGTCAGGCTGCCCTTGTAGGCAGCCTATGCATTCGGTTCCTATTACGCGACCTTAGTGATCTTGACCGGACACTTCTTAAAGTCGGTTTGTTTCGACAGTGGGTCAGTGGCGTCTAAGATCAGCTTGTTGATCAGAATGCGAGCATCAAAGAACGGTACGAACACCAAGCCTTGTGGCGGGCGGTTGCGCCCACGCGTTTCAACGCGAGCGCGTACTTCCCCGCGCTTATTGGCGATCAGCACTTCATCACCACGGCGTAATCCGCGTGCTTTGGCGTCATCGGGATGGATGTAACAGAGCGCATCAGGCACTGCTTTGTACAGTTCAGGTACGCGACGAGTCATGGTTCCGGTATGCCAGTGTTCCAGTACACGGCCAGTACATAGCCACATGTCGAATTCCGCATCCGGCGACTCAGGTGGCGCTTCGTAAGGCGAGGAAATGATCAGCGCTTTGCCATCCGGTTTCCCGTAGAAATCCCAACCTGAGCCTTTCTTCGCGTAAGGATCGCTGCCTTCTTTATAACGCCACTTAGTCTCTTTACCGTCGACCACAGGCCAACGCAGACCGCGCACTTGGTGATACACATCGTATGGCGCTAAATCGTGGCCATGGCCCCGACCAAAGCTGGCGTACTCCTCAAACAACCCTTTCTGTACGTAAAAACCAAAGTGGTGCGCATCGTCATTGAGTTCGCGCGCTTCAGAAAGCGGATATTGGTCAACCTGCCCGTTGGTAAACAGCACCTCATACATGGTTTTGCCACGGTATTGAGGCATCTTAGCCAAAAGCTCTTCTGGCCATACTTCTTCCATCTTGAAGCGTTTGGAGAATTCCATCACCTGCCAAGAGTCCGATTTAGCCTGACCAACGCTGCTGACTTGTTGATACCAAGCTTGGGTACGACGCTCAGCGTTACCGTAAGCGCCCTCTTTTTCGATCCACATGGCGGTTGGCAGAATCAGATCCGCCGCTTGCGCTGTTGCGGTAGGGTAGGGATCGGATACCACGATGAAGTTTTCAGGATTACGGTATCCCGGCAAACGTTCGCCATTGATATTTGGGCCCGCTTGCATGTTGTTGTTACATTGTACCCAGTAACAGTTGAGTACGCCGTCGTTTAGCATGCGATCTTGCAAGACCGCGTGGAACCCCGGTTTAGGTGGAATGGTGCCTTCAGGCAGTTTCCAGATTTTCTCCGCGATGGCGCGGTGTTTTGGATTCGCGACCACCATATCGGCAGGCAAGCGGTGGGCGAAGGTGCCAACTTCACGCGCGGTGCCACACGCCGACGGTTGACCGGTCAGTGAGAAGGGGCTGTTGCCCGGAGTGGCGATTTTGCCGGTCAGTAAGTGCAGGTTATACACTAAGCTTTGCATCCACACGCCACGCGTATGTTGGTTCATACCCATAGTCCAAAGCGACATCACTTTGGTATTTGGGTCAGCGTACTGCTTCGCTAAAAGAAGCAGCTTCTCTGCGGGAACCCCAGACATCTCGGCCGATTTTTCCAGCGTATACGGTGCAACGGACGCTTTGTACTGCTCAAAATTGATCGACTGCATATCGCCTGAATTGGCGTGTTTGGCTTTTTTCTGTAGCGGATGGTCATCACGCAGGCCATAACCAATATCGGTAGTGGCTTGTTTAAAGTGAGTGTGTTTGTTAACGAAATCCCAGTTAATGGCGTCGTTTTGAATGATGTAGTTGGCAATGTAGTTGGCAATAACTAAATCGGTCTGCGGTTTAAAGATACAACCGGTATCCGCCAGCTCAAAAGAACGGTGGTAATAAGTTGACAGCACGTTCACTTTGACGTGCGGATGGCTGAGACGACGGTCGGTGATGCGAGTCCAAAGCACAGGGTGCATCTCGGCCATGTTCGAGCCCCAAAGCACAAAGGCGTCAGCGTGCTCAAAGTCATCATAGCAGCCCATCGGCTCATCCATGCCAAACGTGCGCATAAAGCCGACCACTGCCGAAGCCATACAGTGGCGCGCGTTCGGGTCGATGTTATTGGAGCGAAAACCCGCTTTCATCATTTTCACGGCGGCGTAGCCTTCCATCACGGTCCACTGGCCCGATCCAAACATCCCAACGCTGGTGGGGCCCTTTTTCGCCAGCGACGCTTTCCACTTCTCCGCCATGACATCAAACGCCATATCCCAAGAAACGGGCGCGAAATCGCCATCTTTGGCAAATTTGCCGTCTTTCATGCGCAGTAAAGGTTGTGTGAGACGATCTTGCCCGTACATGATTTTCGAGAGGAAGTAGCCTTTGATGCAGTTCAAGCCTTTGTTCACTGGCGCTTCAGGATCGCCCTGTGTCGCGACGACTTTGCCGTTTTGTGTGCCGACCAAAACAGAACAACCCGTACCACAGAAACGACAAGGCGCTTTGTCCCAAGTGATAGCGGTTTGATCAGAGCTGGCGATAAGATTAGCTGCCGAAGCGGGCAGGGTAATTCCGGCGACTGCCGCGGCTGAGGCTGCTGCGTTTGCTTTTACAAACGCGCGTCTTGTCATTTTCATACTTCACCCTCGAGTTGGGATTGTTGAGTTCCAGTGTCTTCGTCCTTGTCATCCGTTAAGGATTCAATCTGGTGATAAACCAGAACGGTGCTGAGAACGTTTGGTAAGTGGCTGATGGCTTCGATCGTATCGGTAATGAAACCTTGATTGACGGTTTCAAGTACCACGACAATTTTTCCTTCTGGGCTGTCTCCATAAATCTCGGTGTTGTCCATCGCCTCAATCTGCGCTTTGACGACAGCAAGAGAGTCGGCGACGACATGGACCACTAAGCTTGAGATGTGCACTTCGTTTAGCGCCATAATTTGCTCTCGTTCTAATTAGTTGTGCTCACATGGATGGATGATGCCGGGCAGATGGAGACGCAAGCGCCGCAGCCGTTACATTCATCCAGATTCAATTGCGCTTGTGCGACTTTGCCGATCTGTAGAGAAAAACGGATCGCCTGAGGTTCGCACGCCTCCGCGCAGCTACGACATTCAATATTGCGCTTGGTCAGACAAGCCTCATCAATGCTGGCTTTGGCTGACCAAGGTGGATTTTCTTGGCTGACAAACAAGGCTTCAGGGCACACAGCCGCACATTGATAGCAAAACGTGCATTCGCCTTGGGTGAAATCGACACGCGGAAAACCGCCATCGCCTTTCACTATGATGTCTGTTTCACAGGCCGAAACGCATTTCCCGCAACGAGTACACTCATCGCTAAAGCGCTGCCGATTTGCCAACCAAGGCAGAGCAACCGCCTCTTGATTGGCGGTGTGTCGGGTAAAAAAACGACGGCGGGAAAGATCGGTCACGGTTCACCTTATGGCTGTTCAACAGTCGTCAATGATGCATATCGTTAGTCAACTTCACGGTTTTGTTCATAAATTGTCATTTAACCGTACACAAATTGTAGTTTTTGACATATTTGTATAAATACCTCTTAGGGGGTAATTGCAGGTGAGGCTTGTTTTGGATCAATAAATTCCTCACACTTCCGGCTCATATTGTGCTCCCGCAGAAGAGGGAACTAGTGGCAAATGGCAAAATCAGATCAGAGGTTGTGTTGAAAAAACAAGTGAAGAAGTCCGTCACTAGAACGATTGCCAAGGCGATGGGGTTGATTTTGCTGCTGTCTGTCGTCACCACGGGTTTTGCTATCGTGACCTTAGCGTCGAGCCTCAATGACGCCGAAGCGGTCAACGTCGCGGGCTCGATGCGTATGCAAAGTTACCGATTGGCACATGACATCCAAACGAATGCGGCTGACTACGCCTCGCACATCTTTCTCTTTGAGCGTTCCATCTATTCCCCGTCGATGAAAGCTTTGCAGAACTGGACTGTCCCTCAAGATATCACCGACGATTATTACCGTTTGATCATGCGCTGGCATGAATTGAAATCTGTGCTGCAAAGCGAGGAGCGCGAACGCTATTTGCTATTGGTGGCTGGGTTTGTCGGGCAAATCGACGCGTTTGTTTTTAAATTGCAGCACTTTTCTGAACAAAAGCTGATCAAACTGGCTTGGGTCGGTGGTATGGGGCTTGGTGGAATCTTGCTGGTAAGCGTATTTGTGGTCCATTTTGTGCGCCGTGAAGTGGTTCATCCGCTCAATGCTCTGGTGGTGGCGAGCAAACAAATTCAATCTCGCTCCTTCGATGTGGCTTTGAATGTCTCCAGTGATAACGAGATGGGCATTCTAACCCGCACTTTTAACACCATGGCGGCGGAGCTCGGTAAGCTCTATCACGGTTTGGAAAAGGCGGTGAATGAGAAAACACACCGTTTGCAACACGCCAATCAGTCGTTGCAGGTGTTGTACCAATCCTCACAAGAACTGACGGCATCCCGCATCAGCCAGGAAAATTTTCACGCCATTTTGCGACATTTTGTCAGCATCGAAGGTATTGTCGCCGCTAAACTCGAAATCGTTGAGGTGGGCGAGCGCAGCCTTGTGTTACAGGAAGGTAAAGTGTGTTCCAACCGCTGCAACAAAAAAGCGCTCACCTTGGATGGTCAGCATCTGGGCTATTTGCACTGGTGTGCGGGGCTTCCTTGTCCGGATCAAGCATTGATCGACAACTTTGTGCAGATCCTCTCGAGGGCGGTTTATTACAATCATGCCCAACGACAAGCAGAGCAACTGCTGTTGATGGAAGAGCGCGCCACTATCGCACGGGAACTGCATGATTCATTGGCACAATCGCTCTCTTATCTGAAGATTCAGGTTTCGTTGCTGAAACGCTGCATTAGTAAGATCAATGTGGATGCACAGGTCGAGAAAACCAATTTGGTCATCGCCGAGCTGGACACCGGGTTAAGTGCCGCTTATACCCAACTGCGTGAGTTGCTTACTACCTTTCGCCTGGCGATTAAAGAGGGAACCTTTGGTCAGGCGCTGCAGCAAATGGTCGAACAGCTAGGCGAACAGACGGAGGCTGAACTCACTTTAGACAATGAGCTGCTCTCGGTTGAGTTGGATGCGCATCAGCAAGTGCATTTGTTGCAACTCATTCGGGAGGCGACGCTCAATGCGATCAAGCATGCCAACGCAACGGCGATTCACATTGAGTGTAAAGAAGCAAACAATTGGGTGACTATCGCCATTACAGATGATGGCGAAGGGTTTGACTCAAGCAGCAGCAAACTTAATCATTACGGCATGACGATCATGCAAGAACGTGCAGCGCGGCTAAATGGCGAGTTGAGCGTGAGCGCAGCCGCGGGCCAAGGTTGTAAAGTCGTATTGAAGTACCAAAGAATAAAGGAAGAAAAAGCGTGACAGTGTGCAAAGTAATGTTGGTCGACGACCACCCATTGATGCGTCGTGGCATCAGCCAGTTACTGAGTTTCGAAGATGAATTTTCCGTAATTGCTGAAGTTGGAACTGGAGCCGATGCCGTTGCCAAAGCGCACGAAACCGAACTCGATCTTATCTTGCTCGATCTCAATATGAAAGGCATGTCGGGTTTAGATACCTTAAAAGCTCTGCGCGCCGATGGCTGTGAAGCGAGGATCGTTATTCTCACTGTTTCCGACAGCCCGGCCGATATTGAAGCGATTGTCAAAGCGGGCGCAGACGGTTATCTGTTGAAAGACACCGAACCGGACGAGTTAGTCGAACTGCTTAAACAGGCTCGACTAGGTGATAAAGCGTATAGTCAGGCGGTGGCTCGCTATTTACAGGCTCGTCACGATAACCACGATGCGTTTGACGATCTCACTGACCGAGAGACGCAAATTTTGCAAGAGGTTGCACAAGGATTTCGCAATAAGCAGATCGCCGATCGTCTCTTTATTTCTGAGTCGACCGTCAAAGTGCACATGAAAAGTTTGCTGAAAAAACTCAATGTGCCTTCTCGAACCGCCGCGACTATTCTCTATCTAGAGCGCTACGGCGAGGTGAGATAAGACTTAAGTCCAACAGATCTGCTGCCCGCTTGCCGCTACTATGAATAAAGCAGCGCAATGATAGAAGAGGGATAACATGGAAGTGGGTTTATTCTGGGCCGAAAAAGGCTTTTTGCTGGTGGGTATACTGTTTGTGCTGACTGGCATCATCCAATATGGTAAGCGCAGCCAAGATTGGCGAGGCGTGGTGACCATGTTTTACAAACGCATTCCGATGTCGGTGAGTGAATATAAATGGTACCGTCTTGGCATTGGTTTGTGTCTGTTTGCGGTGATAATGCGCATTGGTTTAATGGTCATTTTTCCCGTTTACACGCTCTAACTTCACCCGCTTTTGAGCGGGTTTTGCTTATTTTGATACATGTCTTTGTGTAACTAATTCTTATTTAAAACATTTTTGTTATCACCTTCATATAAATTTATTTCCACGTCGGATCTAATTTCGTATTCTTGTCAATTCAGTTCATACTTAGAACCGAACAATAACTACAATCACGTCAGTTCCACACGTCATTCTTGAGTTGTCTGTTACACTTAAGAACAGGCGATAATTATTAAAAAGGGTGGTTGAATGTCTTTTCCTGTTCTCATCTGTGATGATTCAGCGCTTGCAAGAAAGCAGATGGCACGCTCCCTGCCTGCTTCACTTAATGCCGACATAACCTTTGCAGTGCATGGACTCAATGCGCTAGAGGAGTTGGGCAAGCAAAAATTTAAATTTATGTTCCTCGATCTCACCATGCCAGAGCTCGATGGATTTGAAACGCTTGAAGCCATGCGCAGCCGAGGTGATGACACCCCGGTAATTGTTGTTTCCGGTGATATCCAGCCCAAAGCGAAAGAAAGGGTGTTTGCCCTTGGGGCGAAAGCGTTTATTCAAAAGCCGATTGCGCCAGACGAACTTAAAGCGACGCTGAGAGAGTTGGTTGAACCTGCCTCAGTGCCGCAAGTGATCACGCCGAAAACGCTTGACTTGCCGGTATTGCGTCGAAGAGATATCTACATGGAAGTGGCCAACGTTTCGATTGGTCGTGCGGCTGATGCATTAGCGCGACATTTTGATGTGTTTGTCCATTTGCCTCTACCGAATGTGAATATTTTTGAACTCAGTGAACTGCACATGGCGCTAAGAGATTTGGCAGAAAGCGCCAACGTTTCGGGCGTGTGCCAAGGTTTTAGCGGTGAAGGGATTGCGGGTGAAGCGCTGGTTCTGCTGAGTGATTCCAGCGTATCGGATCTGAAAAAACTGATGAAGGTACCCGCTGACAGCGAAGAGCTTGAGGAGTTGGAGCTTCTTATGGATGTATCCAATATTCTGGTTGGCTCCTTTCTCAACGGCCTTGGCCAGCAGGCGGAAGTGCGTTTCTTTCAAAGTTCTCCCGTGCTGTTAGGGCAACATATTTCGATCGATTCCGTTATCGAAAGTACCGCAGGTTCTTTTACCAAAACCATGACTTTTGAAGTGAGTTACACCATTGAAGGCACAAGCATACGGTGCGATCTGCTGTTTATGTTCGTGGATGAGTCTTTACCGCTTTTAGACAATAAACTCGCTTACCTGATGGAGGACTTTTAATGCTTAATCTTCCTGCAGAGTTTGAACAATTCCACTGGATGGTGGACATGGTACAAAATGTCGATATGGGCTTGATTGTGCTGGATACCGAGTACAATGTGCAGGTATGGAACGGCTTTATGACCCACCACAGTGGCAAGCAAGCGCATGATGCGATTGGCAAATCGATTTTTGAGCTGTTTCCTGAGATCCCACAAGAGTGGTTTAAGCTGAAAACAAAGCCAGTGTATAACTTAGGTTGTCGCAGTTTTATCACTTGGCGTCAGCGCCCTTATCTGTTTCGTTGCCGCAACGTGCGCCCTGTTACCCAGCAGGCTGACTTCATGTATCAGAACGTGACGCTCAATCCAATGCGCACACCCACTGGGCAAGTGAAATCGCTCTTTCTATCAATTCAAGATGCGACCGCCGAGGCAATCATGGCCCAGCAGCAGAACTCGTAGTAAAAATCGTTAAATGTCAGTATAAGCCAAGGAATTCCTTGGCTTTTTACTTCATCACCAGCCACGGTTCCGGGAGTGCAATGGTATGCCATCACAAAACACTCAATACCTTTATCAAGCTCGTCAAGTGAGAGAGGGAGAAGTTGTGGTCGCCAAAGCGCAGGGCGTCAGCTTATATCAGTTGATGGAACGCGCGGGAGCGGCAGCCTTTGCCCTGCTGATGGAGCAATACCCATCACTACGTGAGCTGTGCGTGGTGTGCGGCAAAGGCAACAACGGTGGCGACGGCTATGTGGTCGCTCGTTTGGCGCAAGAGCACGGAATGGTGGTGCATTTAGTGCAAGTTGGCGAGCCGGAACGATTGCAAGGAGACGCGCGTGAGGCGATGCTGGCATGGCAGCGCGGCGGCGGAACCATCATGAGTGAAAAAGCGTTACCACTTTTGTTGAATCAATGTGATGTGGTGGTGGATGCGCTGCTTGGCACGGGGTTAAGCGGCTCGGTTCGCAGTGAGCTGGTGACGCTGATCGACATGCTCAATCACAGTGATAAACCTGTGTTGGCCATTGATATTCCGTCGGGCTTGTGTGCCGATAGCGGGCAAATACTTGGCGCAGCGGTGCACGCAGCACACACCATCACATTTATTGGTATCAAGCAAGGCCTCATGACCGGACAAGCGAGAGCATGCCGCGGCAAGCTCCATTTTGCTGGATTAGAGGTCGCTGAGCACTTTGCTCGCCAGGTGAAGACGCACATTGAGGCGATAGACAAAAACAGCTTGGCTGATTGGCTACCAAAACGCTCGCCCGTTGCGCACAAAGGCGATCATGGCAAACTGCTTTTGATGGGCGGAAATCGCAGCATGGCGGGGGCAATTCGCCTTGCCGCTGGTGCGGCGGCAAGAAGTGGCGCTGGCTTGTTGGTGGCGTTGACGCACCCTGAGTCCGCTTTGCCACTGCAAGTGAGCTGTCCTGAAGTCATGACCGCCGCTTGGATGCAAAACTCGGCGGAGTTGGAAAAGCGCATCGGTTGGGCTGATGTGCTGGTCGCAGGGCCTGGATTGGGTTTGGATGAGTGGGCGAAGAGTCTTTGGTTGTCGATAAAGGCGTTCCATGGACCGTGTGTACTGGATGCAGACGGGCTCAACTGGCTGGCAAGACACCCGGATCACAACGATCTGCGCGTCATTACCCCCCATCCCGGCGAAGCGGCACGTTTACTTGGTTGCAGTGTAGCGGAAATCGAGGCGGATCGTTTTGCTGCTGTTCAAGTGCTGCAAGCGCAATATGGCGGCGTGGCGGTGTTGAAAGGGGCGGGAACTCTGATTTGTGATGGCAATAAAACCTACGTGTGTGATGCGGGCAATCCCGGCATGGCTAGTGGCGGCATGGGGGATGTGCTAGCTGGAGTGATTGGCGCACTGCTGGCGCAGAAGTTACCACTGCTGTCGGCGGCTAGGCTTGGGGTGTTGCTGCATAGCTGCGCCGCCGATCTTTGCGCGCAGCGCCACGGTGAAATAGGGCTGCTCGCATCCGATTTGCCGGATGAAATTCGTCGCTTACTGAATGGAAAAGCCTGATCAATCGGCGATCAGGCAACAAGGTATAACATTAGAACGAGAAGTTAACGCCCGCACTGATCGAGGTCGCATGCTCATCGTTTGGTAGCATTTGGTATGTGACCGCCGCATCCAGCGTCAAGCGCTGGTCAAACGGCGACGCTAAACTGACCCCGGCGCTGGCATACGGCTTGACACTGCTGTCTTTATCCACTTTCTCCACCGAATTGGTTGCATCCCACGTCGTCAGCTCTGACTCAATGTAGCTCGCCCCCGCTTTACCATATACGCTCAAAATGCCGAGGTGTTGGTCAACACGTAGACCAAGGCCGTAAGAGTTGTATGTTTGCGCGAAATCGTTAGAAGTCGCCGAGACACTTTTGTTCAAGGTTTCAACTTTTTTGTAGCTCAGATCGGCTGAGAGAAAGTCGGTTAGTTGGTGGTTATAACCCGCCTGAATAAAGTAGGCGAGCTCATCATTTGAGTTGTTGGTGACCATGGTCGCTCCGACATTGGTATACAGAGAACCTCGTTGTCCTTTGGCGTGCGCCATCGCTGTCGGTAGGGTAGCCAGCAATGCCAGCGTTACAAGAGTCATCTTTTTCATATTCAACACAGCCTTCGTTGTCCGTTTGCCGAGCGGCAAAAAATAGGTACGTTAAATAATACTTAGCAAGAATCAGTCCTTTTTTCCTATAAATTGCCTATTTTTTCTCGGAGAGAAGTTTGCTACGCACATCGAAACCGCGCTGACTTACTGCGCACTTTGACAAAAACCATCAAGTGATTAGAGATAACGGGGAAAGGATTGCGCAAGCGATTGCTCGGGCATTTAGCGATAACATACTGAAATAAAACAGGAAAAATGGAAGAAGGAAAATTGAAGGTGTTTAAGGTATGAAAACTCGGCAATGGTAGCACAAAAAAAAGTGAAAAATCAGACTTGTCGAAAAAAAATCACAACCTATAATGCTGAAAACCGGAGCGTCTGCCAACGCTCCGGTTTTTTTGTGTCCGAAAAACAGTAACCTCGTCTGCCAACTTGGTTACTACGCACTCTGCGATGACACATACAGTTATGAATCAAGGAATTACACAATGCGTATCGAACAAGAACTTAAGTTAGGTTTTAAAGATGTCCTGTTTCGCCCGAAACGTTCTACCCTGAAAAGCCGTTCTCAAGTAAATTTAACCCGCGAGTTTACATTCAAACATAGTGGTCGTCAATGGTCTGGTGTGCCTGTGATTGCCGCTAATATGGACTCGGTGGGTAGCTTCGAAATGGCGAAAGCCTTGGCTGAACATGGTGTAATGACCGCCGTTCACAAACACTATACCGTGCAAGATTGGGCCGATTTCGTCAAAGGGGCGAACCGTGAAACGCTCAACAAAGTGATGGTTTCAACTGGCACATCAGAAGCGGATTTTCAAAAAACCAAAGATGTGATGGCGCTTTCTGACGAGCTGATTTTCATCTGTATCGATATCGCTAACGGCTACTCTGAGCATTTGGTGGAGTACGTTCAGCAAGTGCGTGCCGCATTCCCAGACAAAGTGATCTCCGCAGGTAACGTCGTCACTGGCGATATGTGTGAAGAGCTGATCCTTGCTGGCGCAGACATTGTTAAAGTGGGCATCGGCCCAGGTTCAGTATGTACCACTCGCGTGAAAACGGGCGTTGGCTACCCACAGCTTTCTGCCATCATTGAGTGTGCGGATGCCGCGCACGGCCTTGGTGGTCGCATCATCGGTGACGGCGGCTGCGCCTGCGCGGGCGATGTAGCCAAAGCTTTCGGCGGCGGCGCAGATTTCGTGATGCTTGGCGGCATGCTGGCAGGCCATGAGGAATCAGGTGGTGAGCTGGTGGTGAAAGATGGCGAAACCTACATGAAGTTCTACGGCATGTCTTCAAAGAGCGCGATGGACAAGCACTCCGGCGGCGTTGCGGGCTACCGCGCTGCGGAAGGAAAAACCGTACTATTGCCATACCGCGGCAGCGTTCACGGCACCATTCAAGACATCCTAGGCGGCGTGCGCTCAACCTGTACCTACGTAGGCGCGGCGGAGCTTCGCGAGCTCACCAAACGCACCACGTTTATCCGCGTTCTTGAGCAAGAGAACAACGTGTTTGGTAAAGAGAAGTAATCCGACACTTCGAAAATTACAAACTATCTAGAGCCGCTTTTGCGGCTCTTTTTGTTTAAAATTTGGCAAGTGGTGAGTTGGCACTAGAGTATGAACTCACTATTACGCAACCAGTGCGAATGAATGAACGTTGTTTGCTCAATTTTAGTCCAAATATTGAGCGGGGAGTGAGTGATATTTGAACGCAATAACCTCTTTATCGGACCGTTGAAAAGCAAATTACTCTATTAGCTCAAATATTAAACACAAGTGCGGTCGTCCTGATCACGCAACAAAGTCTGATATGAGATAAAATAAGCGTAGCCGTTGTCATAGAGATATAGTCTGTCATAGAGATATAGTCGTTTTCTAAAAGATCGCATCGAATTAAAATTCTAGTTGTTGATATTTTTATTAATCACTGAACTTAGTTCACTAAATGAAAGTTAGTTGTTCCTGTGATCTCTGATTGTAATATTACCAGTTCAGCTATGATATACTAGCCTAGCAAAACAAATAAATCACGATGCTTCTCTCCAAGGGAGCTACGGTGGCGGTGATATTTTCTTTGACTGGAACAAAGGGTTAAAAACATGGAAATAAGAGGTAAGAAAGTCCCTAAGCTGGTTATTGTCGCGTTGTTAATACATAGTGTGGCGTTCCCCTACTTTCTCTATCGAATTGCAACCAGATTGCCAGTGGAAGAGGCATTAGTGAATGTGACACAAAACACAAAGTATACTATTTCGTCACGCTATGAGCGTGAGAAATTTGGCTTAGAGGAAAGTGGAGAGCTAGGAATGATGTATGACTGCATCATTCAATCCGATACGAAATGGAAAAATTTTCAGGCAGGAAAAAAATCGGAAATAAAAACTTCAGGAAGACTTTTACTTGAATTGGAAGATATAGATATTACTTTAAATTTTTCGATTACAGATGGAAATGCAACTAAGCTTATTGTTTCTGGAGTCGATGAAAATGGAAATAGACTAAATGTAAGCCCAGCTTATTTGAAGTGTCCAACGAGTTTATTAAATGAGAAAAATCATTAGAGGAATAGTCAAATTTCAAAGAATAAAATGACAAAATTCAGCACGTTAAATGTTGATTTGTGCTGAGGTGTTGGGGGCAATGCTATTAATGTGAGCATCGCTATATTGGCTGTTGTCATCGTTCAATATAAATCAGAGATTCTTGGCAATTATTCTGCATTTACAGGTTCTTATAATCGTGCGGGATTCTCCCTTGTCTACCCGGAAGGGGCTAAATTTAGAGGTTACCAGTTCAGCTATGATGTATGGGGCAAGAGTATATATGACTACAAGCACGATGCTTCTCTCCAAGGGAGCTACGGTGGCGGCAAGATTTTCTTTGACTGGAACAAAGGGTTGAAAACATGGAAATAAGAGGTGAGAAAGTCCCTAAGCTGGTTATTGTCGCCGTATTAATGATTGCTGTGGCGCAAGTCCACTTTATTTATCTTTCCGTAACCAGTTTGTCAATTGAAGAGGCATTAGTGAATGTGACACAAAACACAAAGTATACTATTTCGTCACGCTATGAGCGTGAGAAATTTGGCTTAGAGGAAAGTGGAGAGCTAGGAATGATGTATGACTGCATCATTCAATCCGATACGAAGTGGAAAAGTGTTCAGGCAGGAAAAAATCGAAAATAAAAATTTCAGGAGGAATTGATCTTAAATTGGAAGGTGTCGATATTATTTTGTTAATTTGGATTACAGAAGGAAATATAACTAAGATTAATATTTCTGGAGTCGATGAAAATGGAAATAGATTAAATGTAAGCCCAGCTTATTTGAAGTGCCCATTGAGTTTATTAAATGAGAAAAATCATTAGAGGAATAGTCAAATTTAAAAAATAAAATGACAAAATTCAGCACGTTAAATGTTGATTTGTGCTGAGGTGTTGGGGGCAATGCTATTAATGTGAGCATTGCTATATTGGCTGTTGTCTATCAGTAAGAAGATCTGGATAGCAACAGCCATTCGCTAGCCAATACGTTTACAGTTGAAATCGTATAGTGGGTGGCTTTTTCTGTGTAGACGTTCTGTTTCTTCGGTAACTGGCGCAAATTCTATTAGAATCCTGGCTTGCATGCTCGCTGTAACGTGCAATTGTTCGATAAGGGATTTTGTGACGAAGATGTAAGAGAAGGATTTACAAGTTCACAGAAACATCAACTTATGACTGTTTCAACAAACGAACAAATCAGAGTCGCTTTTGCGGCTCTTTTTATAGTTTTGGCTAAGTAGCGCTTGCCCTGTTAGCTGCAAGTGGGCCCGAAGAACATGGTGGTGTGGCCGAGTACGCTCCTCTGTGCCTATCTTATGGACAACGATTAATCTGCTAGATCACTATATTTATTGGTCCAAAAGGCAACAAAAAACGAGATGTGTCCGGCTAAATCTGACGACAACACCGCTGTCGAATTGAAAAATCGCTGCTCATACGCGAAGGTAATGGTCAGAAATACAACAGCTTGAAAACAAAGGAACGGCAGATGGATAGGGCGATAGCAGAAAAAATCATGGACTTTTTGACTCAAATTGGTGTGCCCTTTGAGCGCGCTTCGATAGAGCGAAAAACGTTTTTACCCGGTTTGCATTTACACCACGGTGTTTTGCAGATTGATCTCGATAAATTGGCGTTTGCGGGGGATATTTTGCATGAAGCCGGGCACATTGCCGTTTGTGAGCCACAAGAGCGTCAGTTCCTACATGGCGACATCTATAAAAATGGTTTACTTAACGGGCGTGAATCGCAACGTATGCATGGAGAAGAGATGGCCGCAACAGCATGGGCGGTCGCGGCCGTAACGCATTTAGGGCTGCCGCTGAATCTCGTTTTCCATGAAGAAGGTTATCGAGGTGGAAGCAACAGTTTAATTGATGCATTCTCACAAGGGAAAGGGTTCGGTTTCCCTTTACTGGTCGCTTGGGAAATGACGGATACAGAAAAAGGCTACCCTTATATGCAAAAATGGATCAGAGAGATGTCGTGGCTTTGATTTATTAGAGCTACCCTAATAAGCGCTTTCTTTGACTCGTAAACGGTTCTTGTTGTCGCGGTTGGCGATGACTTGCGCGTTATCGTCTATCGCACCGAGTGTTTTCGCTAAGCGATCGTACATCACGACGTTGACAGTTGCGGCGAGATTCATGCAGCCGTGAGTAGGCACATAAACAACATGATGTGCTTTGTCGACCACTTCTTGCGGTAATGAGCCATCTTCCGGGCCAAACAGATAAATGGCTTTTTCTGGATGGGTGAAATGCGGCAGGGCAGTGGCACCGACCACCAGTTCGACACAGACGATCGCCACATCGCTGTCGAGGCTGGCGGTGAGGTCGTCCATCTCCAGCAAAGCAATCCGCTCATGGCTATTTTGTGTATCAGTCTGAAATCTTGCCGCGCGGCTATAACGGCTGCCGTTGTATCTTACCTGAGTGGCGTTGTAGCAACCTGCTGCGCGCATCACCGCGCCGACATTGGTGGGGCTTTTAGGATTGTGCAGTCCAATTATCACTGTTGGCTCAGTTGTCATCACTGTCTTTCTACTTCTGTATTACGCTCGTTGAGCGGGGAGCTCACAAAGGGCGGGATTATCGCTCTAACGGGGCAGGAGTGCCAGTGCTGAATTCACGTCAGGGCAGACTCAAGATGAAGCAGTAAAGGCATTATCGCGGATTCGCCTTACTTTCGCTGTAGCGCAGCATGATAGCGCTGGTCGGGGTAAATTCTGCCACGAGTTTATCGAGATAGGCTTGTTGCTGCAATTTGCTATAGCTGTTTCTCAAAGCCTCAACGACGGAAGCGGAAGTGTGATTGCCCGTAACCAGCCATAGATCCTGACACAAAGGGGTGACGTTCATGACTTTGACAAACTCATGCGGATCGTAGCCATACTCTTGCATTCGATAGTGGAAACTGGCCTCAACCATAGGAGCAAAATCGACGCGGTGAGTGTGCAGCAGCCTGATGGCTTCTTTGCCCTTTTCTACCGGAATGACCTGATCTAAGCCATTTGTTGCCAGCAGTTCACTAAACGAGCTGCCGACCTGCGAACCGAAACGATAGCCTTTCAATTCCTCTAAATTTTTGGCGCTGACTTGAGGGCCGCTTGCCAGCCGATATAAGCCGACTTTGTAAGGCGAAACTTGGCCAATCCATTGAAATTTATCTTCACGCTCGGGAGTACGTGACACGGAGAAAAACAGTGTATTTTCTGTCTCTATGGTGGTTTTTATCGCGCGATTCCAAGGCGCGAAATGAATCTGTTTGATCTCAAGTGGTATCGTTTTCGACGCATCTTGCACGAGAGCGGTGACAAACTCGATCACATAACCTTGCGGTTTACCGTCTAGCATAAATTGCAGTGGCGGGAACTCTTGAGTGTAGAGATCCAGTGCAATGGGTTGACTGGCTAAAACTGACGTGTTACTCACGCTACTTAGAACAAGAGCGAGAGTGATATTGGAACTCAATTTGTAATTCATCGATTACGCCTGCTCATACTTTGGGTTAATTGTAGCCCAATCGAACGCGGTGTGAACACCAGTTTACTGCTGATAGAACAATGGCTTGATTGAGATGACATTAAGCAAAAGGTGGCTTGTCTCCCTGGTCAAATCGCGCTGTTATTGTTCTACCTTAATTCGAAGAGCGCTACAAAGAAAATACCCCTTTGGTCAGAGTTTTACGGTGCTCTGTTTTAATTTTCTAATCTAGGGAATTGTAAGCTAGCGAGTGCTATCTTTTTAAAGAACAAAGATGGCATAACCATTGAGAAAACGTGTAGAAAAAGCCAATAACGGCTCATTCGAGTAATGCTGAGGGAAACAACATGCTCAATCTGGGATTAAAGAAAACACTTTTACTTTCTGTCAGTTTACTGGTGGCGATTTCGGTATCGCTGGCCAATTTTGCCTCATATCACGAACAAAAAGACTCGCTGACCAAAAATATTCTCGGTCAGAATCGCTCCTTCGTGAAAGATCAGGCGGAGATGATTGAAGGGTACATCAATGAAAAAGTGAACGGCATCAGGAAGGTTGCAAGCTTACACAAGAATAAAATGATTACCGGAACGCCCGAGGAGATCATTGCGCAGACCAAGTTTCTCGCCAATGCCATGAACGTTGCGAGTGCGGTTATCGCATTTGATTCCGGTGATGCGTACTGGAACATAAGCAGTGAAAGCTGGCCGAATCACAAGCTCAATGGCAATGTTGTCGAACGCCCGTGGTACCAAGCCGCGCAGAGATCAACCGATGTTGCGGTAACCGATCCTTATCTGGGTACAGATGGAATTTATTGGGTAACAATCATCGACAAAGTGAAAAATGGCACGGTATCTGTCGATATGACCCTCTCTTTTCTCAATGATATGGTCAAGACAAGTGAGCCAGGAGCTGTGGTCGTGATTATGAATGAGAGCACAACACTGCTTGCCTCGTCGTCGAGTGCGATTAAAGCCGGTGAAAAAGCCAATAGCTACAGTTGGTTTAGAGCAGCGGCAGAAAATGCCGTTAATAACGAAGAAGCTTTATTTGAGTACCAGTTGAATGGTCAAGATAAGCTGTTGTTTTCAAGAAGTATTCAAGTTGGGGATAAGAAATGGGTTTATGCCGTTGGTCTGGATAAATCCATCGCCTTTGCCGAGTTAGATGATGCGCGGACGAGTGCGATTATTGTGACGGTTATCGCCACCGTTATCAGTGTGATCTTGGCCTTTATTCTGATCAATATTCTCTATCGCCCAATTATTTCTTTGCGCGATATGATCGCCAACTTATCGAGTGGCAATGGCGATCTCACTCAGCGTCTTGCCGTGACGTCAAACGACGATATCGGGCAAATTTCAGCGGGTGTAAACCGTTTTATTGAAGAGCTACAAAAGATGATGCGTGAAGTTCAGAGTATGAGTGAAGCACTGAAAGACAACGTATCTCGCTTAAGAGAGCAATCGAAACACAACACACAAATTTTGCAGAGCCACGTAACGGAAACAGAGCAGATTGTTACTGCGGTAGAAGAAATGGACGCCACTGCAAACTCAATGGCCACTGACGCCGCCAACACAGCCAGCTTGACCCAGCAGGCCAACAAAGTCAGTGGTGAATCGAAGAAAATCGTTGATAAGTCAAAACTGACCATTTCTGCGTTGATTGATGATGTGGAAAAAGCCTCGTCGGATGTGCAAAAAATGAATTCACAAACAC
Source organism: Vibrio cidicii (assembly GCF_009665415.1). NCBI lineage: Bacteria > Pseudomonadati > Pseudomonadota > Gammaproteobacteria > Vibrionales > Vibrionaceae > Vibrio > Vibrio cidicii. The sequence continues at coordinate 535,159 of NZ_CP035922.1, forward strand.
AAAGCATCAGCACAGTGCTCACCGTCATTGGCGATATTGCAGAGCAAACCAATTTATTGGCATTGAATGCGGCGATTGAAGCTGCCCGAGCCGGTGAACAGGGACGAGGGTTTGCGGTTGTGGCGGATGAAGTGCGTAAGCTCGCTAGCCGCACCAAAGACAGCACCGGCGAGATAGAGTTCGCACTCAAGGATCTTTTGGATGGTTGTCAAAATGTGGTTGAATCAATGAAATATACCAAGGAGCGCTGTCAAGACACCGCAACTGGATCGGCGGATGTAGAAAGCAGTCTAGAGTCTTTGACGCACTTTGTTGATGAAATCAATGACTTGAGCTCACAGATCGCCACCGCAGCGGAGGAGCAGAGTAGTGTCACCCAAGAGGTGAGCCGCAATATGAATGCGATCAGCGAGATTGTTTCTAACCTAGATAGCAACGGCCAGTTGGTTAACCGAAATGCGGAAGATATCGCGAATGTGAATGATCAACTCATCAGCATCGTTAAACGTTTTAAACTTTAAACTGTAAGTGGCTGATTGTGGGTTTGTCCTTTTTTAACCATAGGTATTTGTCTACGACAAAAGCGGCTTACCTTATCGATCGTTTTTCTAACGACTCTCGTGGCTCACAAGGTCGGTTTAAGCACTAACCTTGGAGGTACGAGAGTTCAATCCCTTGCCGGCTACTGTGATGCTGTACGAGTGACCGTATCAGATTGGTATAATTTCTTGCTCTTAGTGTTAAACCAACCGTTCCCAAGCTACGTATATTCTGCAGATTTGTTAGTAAATAAAGGGGGGGAGCGTGGCTTCGCATAAAAAGGCCTACTTGGCGCAGAAAATGTGTCCTGTCTGTCAGCGGCCTTTTATTTGGCGTAAAAAATGGCAACAGTGCTGGGACGAGGTCAAATATTGCTCAGAACGTTGTCGACGTCATCGTTCATCTCAGCTGCTCGGCGCAGATTAGGGTTGATGCCAATAACTAAACGCCACTCTCGACCAATGCAGCATGATGTAATCGATTAAAGCTTGAGTGCGCTCCGGCAAAAAACGTCGTTGCGGGTGAATTAAGTAGACATCTGCGCCTTCGATTTCCCAGTCGGGCAGCAGTTCCACCAATTGACCGTTGCGTAACAGCGGCTCCATTAATCCTCTGGGGAGGCGGGCAATGCCCATGCCTTGCAAGGTGGCTTGCACTATCGTATCCAATTCATCGGAGCACAAACGCGCAGTCGGAATAAACTGCACTTTTTGCGCGACGCTGTGGTGATGAAAAATCCACGGCAGCTTATGGTTGAGACTGAGTAGGGGATGTTCATTTAACTGCTTGGGTTGCGTTAAGGCAGGCGTTGATGTGCTTAGTTTGGCAGCAAGCTCGGCACTGGCACAGAGTACAGATGGGTTACGCGCCAGTTTACGCGCTACCCAGTCGGACTCCGGCTGAGGGCCAAAACGCAGCGCGATATCCAGATCCCGCTGGTTGAAATAGTCGAGCCCCGAGTTGACGTGCATGCGCAGTGTGACATTCGGATGTTGCTCGGCAAACTCCAGCGCCAAAGGGGTTAATTGGTGACGCAGAGGCAGTACGGGTGCACTTATCGCAATCTCGCCGCGGTAATCTCGCTTCGCTTGCTCGACCTCTTCTTGTTTGCGCTCTATTTGGGCAAACAGCTCGGCGTAGCTGTGGAACAGTTGTTCACCTTCTTTGGTCAATACCAACTCTTTACTGTTGCGGATCAGCAAAATGCTGCCCGTATCTTGTTCAAGTTGCTGAATACGGCGGCTCAGCGTGCTGGTGGACATCGATTTCTGTTTCGCCGCTAGTGCAAAACTGCCGCAACGCACCACGGTTAAAAATAGTGCCAGATCATCAAGTTTCATCCATTATCCCATTTTTGCAATTTCGCATCCCATTATATCCTATTTTCGGATGGCTGTGATTTGGTTATCTTGTGCCACAGAAAACCTATTTCCACATGAATTGATCATAATAAAGAGAGCTCATGCATTCTGACCCACTTCATTCAACCGATGCGCCTAATCCGCGAATTATTTTTGCTAGCGTTGCGCTAGTGATTGCCCTTGGCTCACTAGAAAAAAGCATAGTGACCACACCGCTAGCCTTGATTGGGCAAGATCTATCGGCGGGGAGCGCATTAACTTGGGTGATCACCGCATACTTACTCGCTGCAACAGCGGTATTGCCTGTGTATGGCAAACTGAGCGATCTGTTTGGCCGCGTGCGTATGCTCAATACCAGCATCGGCATTTTTATTCTCGGTTCTGCCCTGTGTACGTTTGCCTTTGACTTGCCAACCCTGATTGGTGCACGAGTGGTGCAGGGAATTGGCGGTGGCGGTTTGATTGCGTTGGCATTTACCGTGATTGCCGATTCTATTCCGGCGCGTGAAGTGGGCAAATACCAAGGCTATATCTCGGCGGTGTATGCCGTTTCCAGTGTCGCAGGCCCTTTACTGGGTGGTTATTTTGCCGACCATCTTAGCTGGCGCTGGGTGTTTGGTATTAATTTGCCGCTTGGACTGGTGGCGTTGTTTATGGTCAACCGCTACCTCAAGCACCTAAACCAAAAACGGCACAGTCGATTTGATTGGTTGGGCGCTGGGCTTTTAATGCTCACCACCACCTTGTTGCTGCTTCAACTTTCCTCACACTCCTTTTTACCTGCGGGATGGGGCGCTTTTGCCCTGTTACTCTGTTTGGTGCTGTTAATCCTTGTGGAAAGACGGGTAAGTGACCCGATTTTGCCAGCACGCTTGGCGCGTTTACCCAGTTTTCTCACCGCGATTGGCCTAATCATGGCCTCACAAATGTTAATGTTCGCGCTTTTAGTCTATATGCCGCTGCAATTGCAGTGGCAGAAAGGCTTTTCACCGTCGCAAAGTGGAAGCGTGATGGTGATCTTCATGTTCAGCATCACCACCGGAGCTTACCTCGGCGGTAAGTGGGTGGCGCGCTCAGGGCGCTACAAGGCGCTGGTGGTGAGCGGTTTTCTACTCGCGGCTTTAGCCGTTTGGCAAATTCATTACGATCTTTGGGTGCAGCTATCACTCGGTATCGCGGGATTTGGCATCGGCCTTACCTTGCCTTCCTTGAGCGTGGTGGTACAGAGTGTGTTGCCTGCGCGTGATCGGGGTATTGGCATGTCGCTGTTTAACTTTGGCCGTGAGCTTGGCGGAGCGCTTGGAGTCGCTTTTTGTTCGGCGCTGTTTTATCTGCGTGTACCGCAAAGTGTCACTGTGAGTGAGCATGGCAGCCAAGCTTCATCGGTGACGCCTGAAGCGCTCGCTCAAGGCTTTAGTTTGGTGTACATCGGCATGAGCGTGCTGGCGGTTGTGGCGATGGTACTGACCGCTTGGCGTCTACGTAAAGATGCGCTGAAAGGAGACTAGAATCCGCCAACTGCGGGATTATGTGGAACACAGCAGCGATCGTTTGCTGCTTTCCTTGCGTAAAAGCGACATCAAAAGCAAGGAAAGAGCATGGAAAAGATCAATCTGGTGTGGCTCAAACGTGACCTAAGGCTGACCGACCACGCGCCATTACAAGCGGCATTAGCTTCGGGGCGACCGACGTTACTGCTCTATCTGTTTGAGCCAATGCTGCTTGGCGATGCGCATTACAGCGAACGACACTGGCGTTTTGTGTGGCAATCGTTGCAAGCTATCAATCGTGATTTGGCGCAGAGCAAAGGGGCGGTGTTGATCGTCACATCCGATTGGCAAACCTGCTTTACGCGTATTGCTGAGCGCTACGCCATCGTGGCGATTTATTCTCATCAAGAAGTCGGTTTAGCCTGCACCTTTCAGCGCGATCTTGCGCTGGCGCAGTGGTGCCAGCAACACCACATCGTCTGGCATGAATTTCCTTATGCTGCCGTGATCCGCGGGGCGCAAACGCGTAAAAATTGGGATGAGCATTGGCAGCAAGTGATGCGCTCCCCTTGCTGCGATCCTGATCTAACACGCGCCAATTGGTTAAAGCTGGATGCCGCAGCGCTGGGTTTGCGCAGCGATATCCCTGCCACATGGCAGAGTAAACAACCTGGCATGCAAACTGGCGGCAGTGATATGGCGTGGGCGACGCTGGAGGATTTTTTCGCGCGTCGAGGGCGAGAGTATTACCGATCCATCTCAAGTCCGAGCTTAGCGCGCCACGCGTGCTCGCGGATGTCGCCTTATCTTGCGTGGGGGAATATCTCACTGCGGGAGATGTATCAAACCTTGCTCAAACACTGGTCGGTAGCGGGATTTCGCCGCAGCCTGATTGCGCTGTCATCGCGTCTGCATTGGCACTGTCACTTTATCCAAAAATTTGAATCAGAATGTGAGATGGAGTTTCGCTGCGTCAACCGCGCTTATGATTCACTCTTGCAGCAATCGAGCGAAGCGCCCGCCGCGCAGTTAGCGGCTTGGCAAACTGGGCACACCGGCATTCCATTGGTGGATGCCTGTATGCGCTGCTTAATTCAAACCGGATACCTCAACTTTCGCATGCGCGCGATGTTGGTGAGTGTGTTAACTCATCATATGAATGTCGATTGGCGAGCGGGCGTGACTTATTTGGCGCAACTGTTTCTCGATTTTGAACCGGGCATTCATTACCCGCAGTTTCAAATGCAAGCAGGGGTAACGGGCACCAATACTATCCGCATTTATAATCCGACCAAGCAAGCGCAAGAGCATGACAGTGAAGGGCGGTTTATTCACAAATGGATCCCTGAGTTGGCACAAGTGCCCGTACCGCTGCTCTTTGAGCCGTGGCTGATGACACCGCTTGAAGCGCAGATGTATCAAGTACCGCTAGAGAGCCCTTACCTCAACCCGGTGGTGGATTTGCAAGCCAGTGCCAAGCAAGCGCGGGATCGCTTATGGCAGTGGCAGAAACTGCCTGCGGTACAAGCTGAAGCGATGCGTATCCTCGCGCGCCATGTGCGGCAAGCTAAACCCCGAACTTCGCCGCGTCAAACCAAGCTAGCCAAGCCCCGCAAGCTTTGCTAGTCTTAGCGGCACATCAGGAAGTGAGGACGACCTCACCGCTCCATCTTTTCTTCGGGGACGACCCCATATATGAGGTGTATATATGGCGTGGTTAATCCTCCTTCTCGCCGGTATTTGTGAAATCGCTTGGGCTATTGGCCTCAAATACAGTGAAGGTTTTAGCAAACCGCTGGCTTCTGTCGCTACCTTATCGGTGCTGGTCGTTAGTTTTGTGTTACTCGGGATCGCGTTGCGCACTCTGCCTCTTAGCGTGGCTTACGGCATTTGGGTGGGGATTGGCGCAGTAGGAACGGCACTGGCTGCCGCATTTTTGTTTGGCGAAACCTTAACCTTGATTAAGCTGATCAGTTTATTTCTGATCGTCGCGGGTATCGCTGGACTCAAAATGAGTGCTTAACGGCAGAAGTTAGTATAAAGCCAGAGCCGTGAGTTTCGGCTCTGGCTAGTTAGGCTAAAACAGCTCAATTTTCGGTAATGGATTTGAAGTGGATAACGTCGATTGCTTTGTGCTGTTCATATCTGAATCGCGATAATTACAGTGTCTTTCAAAGTCGTGTTGATACTCTTGAGATAGTCGTCGTAACGTTTCGGTATATTCCAGCTCTCGGTGACGAAGATCGTTGAGGCGCATACCGTTAAAAACATCACCGACCAACAAGTGTTTTTCCCGCATCAAGGCTTCGATGCTATCCAGCTTTTGACGGACGATGTCTTGGAACTGAGTACAGGCCATACTACCGCTGATGTTTTTCTCAAGATCATTGTTGTACAACATGATTTGGCTGATTTGCCGTTCGCTTAATTCACGAACGGCAGAGAAACTTTGTCTTAGGCTTTGTACGGACTCAATCATCATGTCAGCTTTAACGTTTTGTTCGTTGCTCTCTTTATTGGCCACTTCAAATCGTTGAGTCACTTCTGCACGAAGGCTTTCTATTTCTTCGCTAATTTGTGAGGCTGCCTCACCAGCTCTCTGAGCAAGATGTCGCACTTCATCTGCGACAACGGCAAAACCACGTCCCACTTCACCACTGCGAGCTGCTTCGATAGCAGCATTCAAGGCGAGTAAATTGGTTTCATTAGCAATTTTTGAAATGACTTCGGTGATCTCGTTAAGCCCCATGACACGGTTTAAGACATCATTCACCTGTTTGCGCTCGGTTTGGATATTGTTCATTAGGCTACGAGTACTATCGGCTAGATTCGAGATAACCAAGGTGTGTTCATCTAAACTCGATACCATATTTTGTGAATCGAACTCCATGTCTTTGAGGTAGTGAGTAAAATTAGCGGCTGCGTGATCCAATGAGCAAATGTGATTGAGAATATCCTCAGTGGCTTTTTGTGCATCAGAATTTACGTTCTCAATATGATCCGCGACTAAGCCATTGAGATCGCGATATTCATCGATCCAATCGCAAATGGCAGAAACGGTTTCTTTTTGTTTTATGGTTTCTTGTTCATGGATTTGTTGTAGGAAACGCACAAAAAGATTGCCCTGAGAGAAAACCAAAGCGGTCATCGTTAAGATAAGTGCGGTTATCGCAAACGGTAGATAAAACCATTGCGGAGTCCAGTATCTCACCAGTTCTAAGCCAAGCAGAAGTACTGTGCAGCTCAGAGTGATAGTGAAGAAAAGATAGCGTTTTTTATTATTCTCTAGCCGTTCAAATAGGTATCGAATCATAACGACCTCACGAAATACTACCTGGGAGAACTTGTTGAATCACGGCTTTCAATTGATCTCCCGTTACGGGCTTAACTAAATAACCTGTTGCACCTTTGGCGCGAGCCTCATTGCGTTTGGCTTGTTCTTGTTCTGTAGTGAGCACTAAAATTGGGGTAAAGCGATATGAAGCAATCGCACGAATTTTGCTAATCAACTCAATACCATCCATACGAGGCATATTGATGTCGGTAATGATGAGGTTGACTTTTAGACCACCTTTGAGTCGAGTTTCTGCTTCAACGCCATCTTTTGCTTTCTCGACTTGGAAACCCAGTTTAGAGAGCATGGCATCGACACTCATAAGAACAGTACTAGAGTCATCAACAATCAGAATGCTTTTAGACATTATTATTTTCTCCTTTTCCGATGATGTTGGCCGCCGATAACCAAACTTTAAGTTCGGGATCATTGGGCAACACAGTCACGCGAGGCTTCTCAAACATTAGTGCTTGTAATACCGCTGAGTGCACATGTTTGCAGTGCTTTAAATTAACACTAGACCCTGGTGTCGATTCCATCCATGTTAATAATGTTTCTGCCTCTTCAACTCCGACGTGATCGACTAAATAAGCCACTCGGTTTTTATATTCAACGGGCATGTTTTACTACCTCCTCAGTATCGAGCACTAAAAGGACACGCCCATCTCCCATAATGGCGGCACCACGGTAGATGGAGAATGTGGCCAAAGCACCCTCAAGAGGTTTGATGATGACATCTTGTCCCTCTTGTAATCGATCTACGGCAAGTCCCAATACATCATCACCCACACGGACAACAAGAATAGGTTGGATGTCGGGATAAATTTGGGCAGAGTTCATCTCAAACGCACGCTTGAGATACAAAATAGGCACAGTTTCACCGCGTAAAATGAACGTATCGAGATTTTTTACACGGCGAATGTCTTTGTGTCGGGAAATTTTTAACGTTTGGATAACCGATTCAATGGGAATAGCAAAGGACTGCTGCTCAAGTTCAAACATCATGACGCGTGAAATGGTCATAGAAAGCGGCAGGATCATGGTAATTTCACTGCCTTTCCCCGGCTCAGAGGAGAGTGTGAGAGTGCCGCCGTTGCGTTCAATAGCCGTACGAACTGCATCCATACCCACACCGCGTCCTGAGAGATCACTGACTTGTTCAACCGTTGAAAAGCCGGGTTCAAAGATCAAGTGAATAATCTCTTGTTGGCTCATCCGCTCAAGTTTGCTCGCTTCCACTAACCCGCGTTCCAAAGCTTTGGTTTTGACGCGTTCGACATCAACGCCTTTACCATCATCACTCATCTTGATGATGACAGAATCGTCAAGAGTAAAAGCGCTTAGAGTAATTTTTCCTGTTGGATTCTTCCCTTGTTCGCGACGTATGTCAGGTGATTCTATTCCGTGATCGAGGGCATTACGGATCAGATGCACTAAAGGTTCGGAGAGATCTTCAACAATACTTTTATCTGCCTCAGTGTCTTCACCTTCGATGACCAGATCGACTTGTTTACCCAGTTTGCGTGAGATATCGCGGATCAAGCGTGGGTAGCGTTGAAAAACGGTCGCCAGTGGTACCATGCGAACCTGCATCACTACAGACTGTAGGTCTTCCGCAAGACGCGATATCACACTCTGTTCTGCTTTAATATCTTGCGCAAGTTTACGAACACCAAACTCATTTTCTGCACGATAGGCGAGATATTGCATCGAGTTTTTCGCAACAATCAGCTCACCGACCAAATCCATCAATAAATCGACTTTTTCCTGATCCACCTTCAGTGTTTTTATCTGTTTTTTCCTCACCTTGTCTAATTGCTCGTTAACCGTGATAGAGGAAGGTTGAGCGGGTTCATTTTCGCATTTATCGATAATGGCGGTTCGATGAGCAAAAGAGAGTAAAATGTTATCAAACAAGGTGATAAGTTCATCGGCCGAGACAGATTCTGGCAAGGGAGCAGGGCGATCACTGATTTGTTGGCTCAGGGCACAGTAGAGATTTTTAATCGATAAGAAGGTACCAGCACGTACGGATTCCGAAACTTGTTCTTCGCTAAGCAAAGCGATTTGTTGTTTAACAATTCGCTCGACATATTGCGTGCGCTGATCAATCGGTGCTGTGGGTAGATTGTCCGATTGAATGCGGTAAAGGCGGTATTGACCGTCTATCGGAGCAAGTTGCTGCTCTAGGTCTTTTTTCGCTGATTGAGTCAGCAGCAGAAATTGCATTTGAGCCTGATAGGTATCGAAAGGCTCAGAATCTGGGATGAGCACCACTTTACGCCAAGAGACCTTTTCAACACTACGCATCCAAGCTAATGGGTCGTCCCCAGAGAAAAAGCACTGTTTATCGGGGGTATAAATCAAGAGTAGAGCATCGGGATATTCCAAAAGCGCTTCTACATCGTTGAAACAATCTCGTCCTAATAGCTCCGTTAATTCACTGATGGATAGGGTGGCCGTCTCTTCTTGCGCTGCTACGGCAGGGGTAGGCGTGTGTGTTGGCGCGGCTTGAGTTAAAGGCGCTAACTGAGCAATCATCTGTTTACTGATCGATACCGCCTCTGCTGAGAGCTCTTGGTGTTGTTCTAACTCTTCAATCCATAAGAGAAATTGATCGCAGCAGCCCAACATCAGGTCAAGCATTGTGCTGTTTAAAGCCACATGTCCATCACGCACTTTTTGCATCAAATCTTCCATTCGATGCGCTAATTGGGTGAAAGGCGCGATATTATCGAGAATACCTGAGGCTCCCTTTACGGTATGTATTTCTCGGAATAACTCGTTAATGATGGCTTTGTCATCGGGATTCGCTTCTAACGCAAGTAGACCTCGTGCCGCGGATTCAATTAAATCTCGGCTCTCGATGATGAAGTTTTGCATTATTGGGTTCATTTCAACCCCCCAAGCATCAGGGTAACAGTTTGTTGTAATTCTTCAGGATTCACAGGTTTCACCATATACAAGTTCGCTCCCATATGAATACCTTGTTGTCTATCGCTTTCTTGAGATTCGGTTGAGATCATTATAGTCGGAATGCCTGCCAGCTCAGGGCGACAACGTATTTCCCGAACGAGAGTAAAGCCATCCATCTTGGGCATATTGATATCCACCAGAAATAGGTCAACGGGCATTTCTAGCGCTCGTTCTAAGGCTTCAACACCATTACTGGCTTCTAAAATGAATATTCCGATCTCTTCGAGTAGAGCTTTGTGATACATACGCACCGTAGAAGCGTCATCAACGACCATTACTTTTTTCATCACTTTTTCCCCTTGTGCGGTTTGTAGTATCCCGTTGATTTACGAAAGCGTTTTACATGAAAAATTGAGGATATACGGCTCATCGACTCTGAGTGGCCGAGGAAGAGAACACCACCGGGATTGAGTTGCTCATAAAAAGATTCCACTGCGTTACGGCGCGAAATATCATCAAAATAAATCAACAGATTTCGGCAAAAAATAACGTCCATAGCACCTAATTTTTGAACTTCTGCTCGGTTGTTGAGGTTGGCTTGAGTAAAACGTACCGATTGACGAATATCGTCAATTAATTGGTAGCTGCCATCAGCTCGTAAGCTGAAATATTTGTTGAGAGAACTATTGGGTAAATTTTTAACAGAACGAGCACTGAATATACCTTGTGCTGCTTTTTGTAAAATGCCGGTATCAATATCTGAGGCGATAATTTCAATATCGACCTGTTCTAGCTTTGGCCAATGTTCCAGTAAAAACAGCACAATCGAATAGGGCTCTTCGCCACTAGAACAGGGCATAGACCATATACGTATTAGCTCACCTGGTCTATGGCGTACGATGTCATCTAAAACCTCTTCAACCAAGGACTCCAACTGACTGATCTCGCGGAAAAAATAGGTTTCATTGACGGTGAGTGCGTTGATAACGGCTTGCAGCTCTTCTCCGCTGGCTTGAAAGCGTAGATAAGTAAAATAACCACGAAAACTTTGGTGTTCGGTTAATTCAATGCGCTGTAATAAGCGTTTATCGACAAAATAACGTTTGCTGTTCTCAAAAAAAATGCCTGTTTTTTGATAAAAATAATCACGGAATCGGCAGAAGTCAGTATCGGTAATGACAATCTCATTCATAATGCTGACCTTAGGTATTTAACCGTTTGATAGCCACATCACAGGCAAAAACGAGATAGGGTACATGAGAAAATCGCTGCTTGACCTCCCCCAATATCGTCGAGAAGTTAGGGTCGGAGAGCTGAGCGACTCTGTCGATCGCTGTACCAATTACATTAATGTGTTCTTCATGCTGGAGGACTTGCATTAACCATTCTGGCACCGATTGATGAGGTAAAAGCCCGATAATATCGATAGCAAAGATCCGAACATCAGGATCTTGATGGTTCAGTAAATCCTGAATGTGCCTTTCCAGCTGTTGCGGGCTATGTTGTAAAATCTCAATCGCTTGATTACGTAAATAGGGTGCTTCTGAATCGAGCAGGGGGATCAAACGAGTCGTGATTTCATCATTGTTTCGGATGGCTAACAGTGAGAAAACAGCATCACTGCAAGGGTTTTGTTCTGTATCGCGATCGAGCAAAGTAAATAAAGCCGCTTGATGTTGTTGAAATTCAATTGAGTCCGCAGCTTCCAGCTGATGAATCGCACGTAAAATTTGCTCGAGGTCATCACCTTGTAGAGCTTCCATCAGCGCTTCTGCGCTCAGCACATCGATCTGCTCGGGAGTAGAAGGTATCTCAATATTTGGGTTGTCTGTAGCTGCGCTGCGTTTAATGATTGCCATAGCGAAGCTCCCTACTGGACTGTCTCACCACTTCGGTCATCAGATAAGCTAAGTGCTCTGGAGTTCCTGTTGGAATATGGGGTACACGTTTAAGTAATGCTTCCGGCATACTGGGGACTACGCAGGTTGTGGGTTCTTGGGCAAAAACAATACCGTTTCCTTGAGCAACCTGAGCCATTTCATTGGCACCGTCGTCGCCCATTCCCGTTAGCATGACGCACAATAAGTTATCTTCTCCACAAGTGCGTATGGCGCTGGCAACCAGTTTGGAGACGCTGGGATGCCATGAAAAATGGCTATCATTTGGCGTGGGCATGGCAGCCAATTTACCATCACGTAGCGTGACAATGCAGTCTCGGTCACCTTTGCAAACATAAACGGTACCAGCCTCAAGCACTAAAGCACGGTTAATCTCTTTCACGGGGTGTTGCAGATAGCGATTAAGCCTTTGAGCAAAGGCGGCAGTGAAACTCTCTGGCATGTGTTGGTTAACAATAATAGGTAATGAGAAATCGGTGGGCAGATGGCGCAGTATCGTTTCAACAGTGCCGGGCCCTCCTGTCGAAACACCCATTATCGCAAGCTGGTGGTCTTCATTATTTTCCACCACAGGTGACTCATGTTTGTGCTCTGCTTCTACTGGTGATACCGAAAGTTGCGTGTGAACTTTGACTCTCATTTTCGCTGCCGCGCGAACTTTTTCACGGATCAGTGGTGCGACTTCTTGTAATCGACCGCAGATAGTGCCTCCGGGTTTGGCGACAAAGTCTACCGCACCAAGATAAAGCGCTTCGAGCGTTGTAATGGCACCTTCATGGGTGAGGGATGAGAGCATGACAATCGGCAAGGGACGTTCAACCATGATTTGCGTAAGGCAAGTTAGACCATCCATGTTGGGCATATTGATGTCTAACGTCATCACATCCGGTTGCCATTTCATCACTTTGTCGATGGCATCCATACCATCACGTGCTGTTTTAATCTGGGCATTCGGAATGTTTTGCAATATGTCGCTAATGGTGGTGCGCATTAACGCAGAATCATCGACAACTAAAATCTTCATGTTCCCTCCAGCCTTAAAACTTAGCTATCCATATCGTTTGCAGCCATGTGTAACTTGTACATCTCGGTATTACTGATCAATTGATCGGCGGACAGTACACCTATCATTCGAGGGCTGAGATTGACCATTTGGCGCATTAGTTGTGCTTGCTCTTCGCTCAACACGGGTGCATCTTCCAGCTGGGATTCCGGTATTCTTAATACTTCACTGACGGAATCGACGATAAAACCTGTTGAAATCTTCTCAAAATTCACCACTAAGATACGTTGGCGTTCATGGCGTGCCATCTCGGGTAGATGAAAACGCTTACGCATATCGACGATAGGTAAAACGTTACCGCGTAAATTAATCACTCCTTCGATAAAATCATCGGTTTTAGGAACGCGGCTGATATTTTCTGGAATACGGATAATTTCTTGTACGGTATGAATGGAGATGCCAAATTCTTCTTTATCCAACTTAAAAATCACCAACTGCATGTCGGTATTGTCATCTTCTAGGATACTTACATCGTCGATCGTCGACATATCAGTTCCTTCCTGTGGGTAAGCTTCGGAGAATTGATCTACGATTTGAGCGTCAAAAAGTTGCTCTACAGAAATCACGCTGAGTGTGCGTCGGCCATCATCAAGATTACAAATGGCCGAAATGTCATTGGCTTGTCCCATTTTACTCATGATTTCTGGAACGCTATCCATCACATCTACATGCAGACGTATGACTTCGCGCACGGCATCCACAACAACCCCGACGGGTCGCCGCTCTTTTTCTGAGAGAGAGACATTCACCACTAAGACACGGTGACTATCACTAAAGCTAATGCTAGGTAATCCAAACAGCGTTCTCAGACTGACCAATGGGAGCGTTTTGCCACGTAAGTTGATCACCCCAAGAATGGAGGATTCAGTGAGAGGGACTTTGGTGATAATCTCGGGTATACGCACAATTTCTTGAGTGTCCTCTAGTGGAAAGGCGTATTCTTGCCCATCTACCATGCAGCACACGAGCTGTCGCATGTCTTCATCATCATCTCGTTCTTCATCGATCACATCCCCAAAATGAGACTTAGAAGAGAGGTGGTTAAAACGCTGCGTGCTTAATTCCAATTCTTCTTCGACAGAGTTGTCTAACAAACGATGACAATTCAGTACTTGGATAATCTGATTATCCGAGTGAATGGTGTTGGTAATTAAGGTTGGGTCAATTTTGCCGCCCGCAGTATTGGTCGGCTTTATCATCTCTGGGGCAGGGGTTGCGACATTCACAACACGATCGACGGTGAATCCAATCTTGGTCTTGCCAATTGTAATGACAATCACTCGCGTGGCTTCCGTCGCAGAGGCTCTGTCCATGCACAGTAAAGTCCGTAGACACAGGACGGGAAGAATTTGTCCTCGTAAGTTGGATAATCCAATCAAATAACTCGGAGTGAGCGGCACTAGGAAAGTCGCTGGGAGGCGAATAATTTCTTCTACTTCTTGCATGTGTAAAGCAAAAAGCTCATCGCTCAGCATGAAATTGACATACTGTGTGAGGCTCTCTTCATGTTCAAGTTCGTTGTCTACAATAGCTTCACTGGTCATAGTTCACCTCAATCAGATTGATTGAAGTTCATCGGCAACGGCGGCAATATTTTCAATTGCGGATGCCAGTTCCGAAGTACTTGAGCTTTGCTGACGAGCCGCAGTAGCGGCCTCACCCGTTGCATGAGAGGATTCTTCGGCCGCAGTAGCAATTTGTTGCATTCCCGAACGTGCATCAGCAATCGAACTCTCGATGCCCTCGGCACTTTCAGAAATACGTTGACTACCTAACACCACATCACTCATCCGAGAGCGAACATTATCCAGTTGTTTGATGGTTAGAGCTGCTTTTTGAGCTTCTTCCATCACTGTCGAAAGGATGTCAGCCAAATCTTTACTAACAATGTTGATTTGTTCTTGGATATTTTTAACTTGATCTTTGATTTGTTCAGCGTTTTCAGCTGCATCGTTGGCGAGGTTTTGAATATCGGTAGAAACAACAGCAAAACCTTTTCCATATTCACCCGCGCGCGCTGCCTCGACAGCACCATTCACGGCCAACATGGCGGTTTGAATGGAGACATTGGAAATACCATCGACAATTTTATCGATCTGTCGCGAAATACGTTCAATATTCGCCATTTCATTCAGGTTTTCCGTTGCAGCTTTGGTAGATTCGGTAATGGCTAAGATCATCTCGTCAACAGTAGTTTTGTTTTCTTCTATACTGGTCAACATTTTCTCACAAGCTTTTAGGCTACTTTCTGCTCGTTCTTTGCCAAGGCGAGCTCCTTGTTCTATCTGCGTTAAGCTAGTGATCCCGGTTTCAACCGACTTGGCCATATGTTGTGCACCAGAGCTGATCTGGTTGAGTGCACCCATAATTTCATTCGATGAGCGGTTGATCTCTTCAATGCCAGCAGAGAGCTCTTCGGCAGCGGCAGCGACTTCTTCAGATGATTTAACGATATCGGTGGATGTGCGTAGCTCATCGGTTAATTCATCAAGTGACTGAGCTGCTGTGACAGCACCATCAAGCGCAATTTGTTGTTGATCTAGACTTTTTAAGCTCTCTTCACAGGCGGCAGACTGTTCTTGAGCGGCTTGTGAGACAGATTCGGAACCTTTTAAGGCAATAACTGCTGCAGAAGACATCTCATCCGCAGCTTTCAATAACACTTCTGAATCTTTCACTAAATCAACCATTTCATTGCGAATGAGCGTAAGTTGTTTATTGACGACATGGCCTTTCTGAACTTCACTTTCTGCTTTTTGAGAGCTTGATTTCACTCCGTTTGAAACCATTTCCGCACCGTTAGAAATGTCCTTGATGAGACTTTCAATGTTGGCCGCATTTTTTTCGGCCTTCTCAGCTAAGGTTCTAACCGTATCGGCCACCACCGCAAACCCTTTCCCATGTTTACCTGCACGACCCGCTTCAATCGCCGCATTCAACGCCAATAAGTTAGTTTGATCTGCGATATGTATGACTTGTTTCACTGCATCATTAATTTTGGCTGCTTGTTCGGAAAGTTCGATCATTCGTTTGACCGAATCGTTTTGTCGTTCTGAAGAGGTTTGGACGTTCGATACCATCTCATTGATTTTATTAGCCACATCAACAATATCTTGTTCGAGTTTAGTCAAAATTTGCTTAGATTGAGTGGCATAGGTGGCTTGTTCATTGATGAAGTTATTCATCTGCGATACAGCCGTTTCACTTTGTTTTGTAGCCGATGAAGATTCTTCCGCACCCACCGCAATCTGTTCCATAGAGCTACGTAGTTGAGTCATGGCAGAAGAACTTTCTTCTAATCCAGCCAATAATTCTGCTGTAGCAGAAGCCACTCGTTCGGCAGCTTGTTGTTTTCTGGCTAATGTTCTTGCTTGGCGACGCAAATCATCAGCTTCTTTTTTGGGGGCATTAGCCGAAGTGCTATGGTTGCTCGGACTAAATGATGAGCTAGCACTGGTGGTGATATGTTTCTTGAGCGCCATGGAAAACCTCGTTGTTTGCCATTGATGTAACAGATGTAATCCATCTCCAAAATGAGATATTCATCCAAGATGTTAGATCAGTATAGACAATGATTTAAATTTTCCAGTTTTAAATTAATTAAATTTAAACCTATTAAAAACAATGATTTATTTTATTTCTATTGAGAATAGGGAAGAGGATTTGAGCCAAATCAGCATCGATATTTTTTAGTTGATATTTTTGTAATTGTTTGCTCTTGAATTTCAAGATTTTCCAACTATGTTGCATATGTCTCTATCGATGATTTGCTCTAGATGCAAAGCTTTACATGTTCATTAAACTAAAGTGGTAACTTATTTATATTCTTATTAAACAATGAATTAGATGAATTGTGGTGAACGGGTTTAAGCATTCTTAGTTTCATAATCTAAAATACTTAAGCAAAGGCTTAAATTTAAAACAAACAAAAAGAAAAATTTGTACTAGAGGTCAGAACCTCGCGTCGGCTAGCGGTTTTTTCTATCTACTTAAAGGCTTTGATGCCGAGTAGGTTGAGACACTTTTGGAGCCATATTTTATGGCATGTGACATGGAACGTGAGGCGCACTGTGATGAAATGGTTTAATAATTTATCGATTACCCAAAAAATGATTGCTCTGGTTGGGTGTTTACTTGCTCTAACGTTAATGGTTTCCACTTATTCCATTACTAAGATGAAACGAGTAGTGGTTGAGATAGAGGCGATAGCTCACGATAACTTACCTTTGGCCAAATTGATGACTGACATGACCGTTCATCAACTCGAAGGAGCGATTACTCTTGAACGAGTCTTCCGCGCAGCGGGTATCGAAAGTAGTCAAGGCAAGCAGAAAAATTAGTATCAAGCACAGCTCATGGAGTTAGTTAATAAATTCAAGCAAGAATTTAACCATTCTCGTTAACGGCGTAGTGGTGCCAGCAACACGACATAGGAAGTGAGGACGACCTCACCGCTCCATCTTTTCTTCGGGGACGACCCCATATATGAGTTGTATATATGGCGTGGTTAATCCTCTTTCTCGCTGGTATTTGTGAAATCGCTTGGGCAATTGGCCTTAAGTACAGCGACGGTTTTAGCAAACCGCTGGCTTCTATCGCTACCTTATCAGCGCTGGTCATTAGTTTTGTGTTACTCGGGATCGCGTTGCGCACTCTGCCTCTTGGCGTGGCTTACGGCATTTGGGTGGGAATTGGCGCGGTTGGTACGGCAGTGATGAGCATTGTGCTATTTGGGGAAGCGTTGAGCTTGTTTAAACTCGCAAGCTTGGCGCTGATTGTTATCGGCATTGCAGGCTTAAAACTCGCTTCCTAGCATACTTCTTGTAACAACGAACAAGTTCAATTTAATCTGAGTAATAGCACGGTTACGTCCATAACCGTGCTATTTAATGTAAGAGTCCAACACTTTAAGTACCACTTCCAGATCGGCTTGACGTTGCTCTCTCTCTTCTTCTAGCACCACATGCTCCAGTAAATGACCTTTAATCACTTCTCGCATCAAACCATTGACTGCTCCACGGATGGCCGCGATCTGCTGTAGCACATCATGGCATTCGTGTTCTTCTTCCAGCATTTTTTTCAGGCCATTGACTTGGCCCTGTATCTTGCTGACTCGCGTGTTGAGCTTCTTTTGATCTCTGGTTGTGTGTGACATGGCAGTCTTCTCTAAGTTAGGCGGCTGGGCGATTCTAACCGATAATGTAGCACTTACTTTGTACTGGGGGGTAGTATTTGATACTGGGGGGGGAGTATAGTTTGCGTAAAATGATCAATCGCTAGAGAGAACAGCAATGGATTAAGTCGTATCACCACGACCATAGCACCATACTTATCGGCAATCTTGATCTGCGCTGTCGGTTTGTACATGGGCATACACGGATATACCTCATTACTGGGCTAAGCTCGCGGTAATGGCATATTATTTTCAGAATTATATAGGTAACACTCTCATGTTTTGGATCATGACTAAGTACGCATTGACCGCAGGAATGGTGGTTTTGATATCCGAAGTTGCGAAAAGAAGTGATAAAGTGGGAGCGCTGATTGCGGCGCTGCCTACGGTGACGATTCTGGCTTTGATTTGGATGTACATCGAAGGGCAAGGTCAGGAAAAGCTCGCCAATCATGCCTACTATACCTTCTGGTATGTACTGCCGACGTTGCCGATGTTTCTGATTTTCCCATTCTTATTAAATCGATACTCGTTTTGGCTGTCTTTAGGCATTTGTGCCGTTGTATCTATCCTCTGTTTTTTTGTCGTCGCGGCTATAGTCAGAGGGTTTGGTATAGCGCTTACCTAACAAAGTGATGGTGCATGTATTCTATTTCGCCAAGGGGCAAAGAGCCCCTTTTGTGTTTGATGGATCTATCTAGCCTGACTCGCTTCGTCATAAAAAGTGATGTTTACTGCGCCTGACAACAGAGCTGAGCGAATTGCAGCAGAACCTGTTTGGCGTGCTCGGTTTCGCGGACTTGAGCGCTTTTCACCGAGTACTCATCTTCAAACTCGTGTTTGAGGTTATTCAGTGACATCTGCATGATTGGCGGCGTGAACTCAGGATGAAACTGCACGCCCCAACAGGTGTTGCCGACACGGTAAGCGTGATGGGGTTCAAAGTCGCTATGAGCCAGAAGTACGGCGTTTTCAGGCAGCTTTAGCACCGATTGATAATGGACTGCGTGCGCGTCAAATTGCGCTGGCAGGTGGGCGAAAATGGCGTCGTCGTCCGCCGCAGGTTGCTTGGTGATTGGTACGGTGCCTATCTCCAAACCGTGTGGATGATAGCCGACTGCGCCACCGAGCGCCTGCGCGATCAACTGATGTCCAAAGCAGATCCCGAGCAGCGGAATTTTTCGCTCAACTAACTGGACAATTTCGTCTGACAAACGCAGCATCCATGGCGTTTTCTCGGAAGCCATCGCCAGCGAACCCATAATGATCACCCCCGCCAGTGAGTTGAAATCTGGTAGAGGACAAGAAACTCCGTCATGAAACTCAATGTGGATGTCGCGCTGATGTACACCTTGCTCGCGAATAGTGCGCAGTGCCCACTCTTCAAAATCTCCGAATTTTTCCAATTGAGCTTGTGGTGCCTGACCAACATTAACAATGAGTAGTGTTTTCATACGCTTCCTTACGACTGAGATTTGTGAGAGCTGACCGTATCAGTGCGGGTGTGCCTGCTGCATGGAGTCTTAATCTAGATAAATCCCCCAAGCTGTGCAATGGTTATTTGTTGGCAATTGGCTTATTCAATCGTGACGATTTAGCCGTTATGGCTGGCGTTTTTAGCCTGAAAAAAACAAGCAACAACAAAGCAAATAGAAAGCCAAAGTAAATAGAAAGCCAGCGAAGCGTGGTTCGCTGACTTTCTAGGTGAAGGGCGGCTACATATTACTGTAGTTTGGCCCGCCGCCACCTTCGGGTGGAACCCAAGTAATATTTTGCGATGGGTCTTTAATGTCGCAGGTTTTACAGTGCACGCAGTTTGCGGCGTTGATCTGAAACTGGCTTTCTCCATCCACTTGGACCACTTCATACACCCCGGCAGGGCAGTAGCGTTGGGCAGGCTCGGCAAATTTTTCCAAGTGTACCTGGATCGGAATCGATGCGTCGGCCAAGCGCAAATGGCACGGCTGATTCTCTTCATGTCGGGCACCGGAAAGGTAGACCGAAGAAGGTTTGTCAAAACTCAGCACGCCATCGGGTTTCGGGTAGGCGATGGGCTCACAATGGCTGATATCGAGCAAACGCAGGTGATCATGATGAGGCGCTTCCATCTCCCACGGAGCAGGGCGTTTGAAGAGCGGAACCCAAACATTTTGCTCAAAGCTGTTGATGACCCCGCCAGCCACATTGCCGTAGCGGTGGATGGTGGCGCAGAAGTTTTGCGCATTTTCCAGCTCGTGATACAGCCAAGAGGCGCGAAACAGGCTTTCGTAGTCCGGTTCGCTGTGGCGTTTGCCCGCTTGCACACAGTCAAATACCGCTTGAGCTGCCAACAGGCCTGATTTCATGGCGCTGTGGCAACCTTTGATCTTGGCAAAATTGAGCGTGCCGGCATCGCAACCAATCAGGAGCCCACCGGGGAACTGCTGTTTCGGTAGCGAGTAGAGTCCACCTTTGGCAATGGCCCGCGCACCATATGCAATGCGCTGTCCGCCAAGCAGATATTTGCTGATCGCCGGATGATGTTTGAGGCGCTGAAACTCATCAAACGGGCTTAGGTGCGGGTTGTGATAAGAGAGGTCGGTGATAAGGCCCACCGCAATCTGGTGGTTATCCAAGTGGTACAAAAAGCTGCCGCCAGTGGTATGGGTTTCATTCAACGGCCAGCCAAGCCCGTGTAGGACATTACCGGCTTGATAATGGGGATGATCGTCCGCCAGTTGCCAGATCTCTTTGATGCCGAGCGCGTAGTGCTGTGGCTGCTTATCTTTATCAAGCGCAAAGTGCTCAATTAAATCTTTGCCGAGATGACCGCGAGCGCCTTCGGCAAACAGAGTGTATTTGGCGTTTAGTGCGATGCCGGGTTCAAAATTGGCTTTTGGCTCGCCTTGCTTGTCTCGCCCCATGTCAGACGTGATGACGCCGATGACTGCACCGTTGTCATCGTAGTTGATCGCGGCGGCGGCAAAACCGGGGAAGATTTCCACCCCCAACCGTTCGGCTTGGCTAGCTAGCCAGCGGCAGAGCTCGGCCAAACTAATTACATAATTGCTACTGGCGTTATGCATGGTTTTGGGCGTGAGAAAATGAGGTAGGCGAATGTGATTATGTTCGGTTGCCAGATAGAGGAAATCGTCGCTTTTCACCGTCGTTTTCAGCGGGGCATCCATCTCCTGCCAATGCGGAAACAACTCGTCCAAAGCGGTGGTTTCAAACAGCGCGCCAGAGAGAATATGCGCGCCCACTTGCGATCCTTTCTCCACGACGCAGATACTCATATTGGTTTGATGTTGTTGGCTAAGCTGTGCCAACTTGCACGCAGCCGAGAGCCCGGCGGGGCCAGCACCGACAATCACTACATCAAACTCCATTGTTTCTCTTTCCATGTCGTCAACTCATCGTTACGTTTTCAGTCGTGCTTTAAATATAGTCCAGTTGACGTAAACGTAAACTAAACTAAGCTCAAAAGGTAATACAAACTAGGTGATCAAAACGGCATGGAATGTGTGAATAAACAGTAAGCTACTTATCAAGCTCCCCCAAAGCGCTTGAGTTGAACACACTAACGTGCAAGCAGTCGATTTTGATTCTACCGCATCCCCATTTGGTAAGGAGGCAATGTGAAAGTCTTAGTCGCGGTAAAACGTGTGATTGACGCTTACGTAAAGGTCAGAATTAAAAGTGATGGTTCGGGCGTAGAAACGAACAACGTCAAAATGTCGATGAATCCTTTTTGCGAAATCGCCGTGGAAGAGGCGATACGCCTGCGCGAAGCGGGTGTGGCAGAAGAAGTGGTGGTGGTTTCGTTGGGCGACGTCAGTTGCCAAGAGCAGCTACGTGCGGCCTTAGCGCTGGGAGCCGACCGCGCAATCCACGTTGAAACTGCCTGTGAACTTGAGCCGCTCAATGTGGCGAAGTTACTGCATGCCGTGATGAAAAATGAAGCGCCGGGGTTGGTGCTGCTTGGCAAGCAATCTATTGACAGCGATAACAACCAAGTTGCGCAAATGCTGGCGGCACTTGCGCGCCGACCTCAAGGAACGTTCGCCTCGAAAATCGAAATGCAAGGCGAGAGCGTATTGGTGACACGGGAAATCGATGGCGGTTTAGAAACCTTGAAGCTGCAATTGCCTGCGATTATCAGCACCGATTTACGTTTGAACGAGCCGCGATATGCCTCTTTGCCCAATATTATGAAAGCCAAACGTAAACCGCTGGATGTCACCACGCCGCAAGCACTTGGCGTATCGCTCAAAACACATCACCAAACGTTGCAACTGCAACCGCCACCACAGCGGCAAGCGGGAGTGATCCTGTCCAGCGTCACTGAGCTGGTGGATAAGCTCAAAAATGAAGCCAAAGTGCTGAGTTAAGCCCTGCATTCAAGGAGGAAAAAATGAACGACCAACCAGTATCGACATTAGTGATTGCAGAGCACAACCAGCATACCTTGGCGAGCGATACGCTGCGTACACTAAAGGCGGCGCAATCGCTTGGCGGTGAGGTAAGTGTGCTGGTTATGGGGCACGAATGTGAAGCTGTAGCGAACACGCTGCGTCAGTGTGATGGGGTAACGCAAGTTTTGCTTGCGCAGCACAGTGCTTATCAACATGCATTGGCTGAAAATGGTGCCGAGCTGATTGCAAAATTGGCCGCAGATTATTCTCACATCTTGGCTGCCGCGACCACCTTTGGCAAAAACCTGCTGCCTCGCGTAGCGGCGCTGCTGGATGTCGGACAGCTTTCCGACGTCATCGCCATTGAATCGAGTGATACGGTGATCCGCCCTGTCTATGCGGGCAATGTGCTGGCAAAAGTGCAGTCGCTCGATGCCATCAAAGTGATGACCATTCGCAGCTCGGCGTTCGATGCCGTCTCCGACTGTGGTGGCGATGCGCCTGTGGTTGCAATCAATCAGGTTATCCCCTCCGAGATTTCTGAATTTGTGCGGCAGGAGAAAGCTGAGAGTGTTCGCCCTGAGCTGGCCGCGGCTAAGGTGGTGGTTTCCGGTGGACGCGGTTTAGGCAGCAAAGCGCAGTTTGCGTTGGTTGAACAACTGGCCGATAAACTGGGTGCAGCGGTTGGCGCTTCACGCGCGGCGGTGGACGCTGGCTTTGTGTCGAATGACTTACAAGTCGGGCAAACGGGCAAAATCGTCGCGCCGCAGCTCTATATCGCGGTGGGTATTTCAGGGGCCATCCAACATTTGGCGGGCATGAAAGATTCCAAAGTGATTGTGGCGATCAACAGCGATGCCGATGCGCCCATTTTCCAAGTGGCCGACTATGGCTTAGTCGGGGATCTGTTTACCCTAGTGCCCGAGCTTATTGAGCAGTTGTAGTGCGTCTAATGCTGCTCATCACTGAATAGCCAAAAAGAAAGCCCGGTTGAATGATTTCACCGGGCTTTTTGTTACAGCTTTGCTGGGCAGTAGCAGCGCCTTATACGCTTGGCCGTTGTAGGTGCTGCGCTAACGCTTTGGTAAAGCGTGCCGCCTCACCACCAGTACACGCACGGTGGTCGAAGGTAATCGACAATGGCATCGCTTTGACCTCCACCGCTTTATCTTCCTTAATCACCACTTTTTCAATGATGCGGCCTGCACCGACGATCGCCACTTGTGGCAAAGAGACGACGGGCGTGGCGTAAATCCCCGCGATGGCGCCGAAGTTTGACAAGGTGATCGTGGCGTGTTGCAACTGTTCACGGCCAATTTTGCGCTGACGAATTCCTTTGACGGTGTCGTTGAGCCAAGTGCGGATCTCTCTGGGTTCAATATCGTCAGCATTGCGCAGCACCGGAACGTACAATCCATGTGCGCTGTCTACCGCGATGCCCACATTGACGGTGTGGTGCACGCAACGCGTCATGGTTGAGGCGTCAAACCAAGCATTGAGCGCCGGCTCTTGCTGGCAAGCGTACACCACCGCTTGGATGAGGCGCGTGGTGATGTCTTCATTCGGCCCCCAATCGGCAAGCACCGCTTCTTCAGTAATGGTGACGGCAGCAACATTGTGATGCGATTCCGTCATGGTGCCCACCATAGTGCGCCGCGCCCCTTTGAGCACTTCAGTGCCAGGGCGCTGTTTGCCCGCCTCATCGTAAACATCGGCATCGACAATCAAACCCGCCGGGCCGCTGCCTTGCACTTGGTTGATCTCTACGCCCAATTTTTGCGCCAGCAGACGCGCAGAGGGCATGGCACTGACTCGAGGCTCTGGCGATGCCCCTTGTTCACCACCAATCCAAAAGTCATCGACGTTGACTTGATGGGTAGTGTGGGAAACATGGCCGACGACCGTGGCGGCGTCTTGCTTTTGGCGTTCATTTTGCGCCACTGCCGTGGAGTTGGTTTCATCAATTTCCAGCAGCAAGCTGCCGATATTGACGATTTCCCCCTCTTCGCCGTGGCGACTGACGATGGTGCCTCCCCAAGGGGCGGGCACATCGACTGTGGCTTTAGCGGTTTCCACCGTGAGCACTATCTGATCGACTTTCACTACATCGCCGGGGCGAACGTGCCATTTGATGATTTCGGATTCGGCGAGGCCTTCGCCCAGGTCTGGTAAAATAAAGGATTTCATTTCCACCCCTCCACTAGCTCACGCGCGGCTTGCACGATGTCGGCTTCTTGGACCATAAAGTACTCTTCGTTGCGGTAATACGGCATCACCGTATCTAACCCGGTGACGCGCATCGGTGGCGCTTTGAGCATACACATGGCGCTTTCGGCGACTCGGGCGATGAGCTCTGCGCCCACGCCACCACTGCGACACGCTTCATGCACCACCAGTAGTCGTCCGGTTTTTTCCAACGAGCGCAAGATGGTGTTCATGTCGATTGGTTTGATAGAGGCCAGATCGATCACTTCCGCCTCAATGCCTTGAGCCGATAAGCTTCTTGCCGCTTGCAGTGATTCCACTACGCAAGCGCCCCACGTCACCAGCGTTAAGTCTCGCCCTTTGCGCAGGGTGAAACAGGTATCCAGTGGCAGCGCTTCGCCGTTGTCCACCACCTCGGATTTCACGGTGCGGTAGATGCGTTTGGGTTCGAAGAACATCACCGGATCGTTGCTTCTGATCGCCGCAAGCAGCAGGCCGTAGGCGCGTTGCGGCGAAGAGGGTATCAACACTTTAAAGCCGGGAATGTGCGCAAACAGCGCTTCGATACTTTCAGAATGATGTTCGGGCGCATGAATACCGCCACCAAATGGAGCGCGAAAAACCGCAGGGCAAGCAAGGCGACCCCGGGTGCGATTGCGCATTCTGGCTGCGTGACACATCAGGTGCTCCAGTGCCGGAAAGACAAATCCTTGAAACTGGAATTCGGCAACCGGGCGCAGCCCTTGGGTTGCCATTCCGACCGCCACACCGCCAATCAGAGCTTCCGCGAGAGGCGTGTCAATCACGCGTTTTAAGCCAAACTTCTGTTTAAGGCCGACGGTTGCGCGAAACACGCCACCGTTGTCGCCGACATCTTCCCCCAGTATCACTACTGATGGGTCGTGTTCCATTTCATGGTGCAACGCGAGGTTGACCGCTTCGACCAAGGTTATTTCAGCCATGTCTGCCTCCCTGCATACGCATTGCTTTATTGATTAACTGATCTCGCTGCGCGGTCAGCTCGGTCGGTAGAGACTCGTAGAGGTAGTCAAAGGCACTTTCCGGTGCTTGCGGCGTTAGGCTGAGGTAGCGCTCCACCGCCTGTTCGACAATCGCTTTGCTCTCTTCGAGCCAAGCGGCATCTTGCTCTTCGCTCCAAGCGCCTTGGGCGAGCAAAAAGGTTTTCAAGCGTTTAACTGGCTCATACTGCCAAGCTTGCTGCAAGTCATCGGCATTGCGGTAGCGGCTGGCATCATCGGCGGTGGTGTGATCACTCAAGCGATAGCTGACGGCTTCGATCAAGGTGGCTCCTTTGCCCTTGCGAGCTCTATCCAGAGCTGTTTTAACGGCATCATAAACAGCGACCACATCATTACCGTCGACGGTGATACCGGGAATGCCAGCGCCAATCGCTTTATCGGATAACTGACCTGCCGCGCACTGTAAATGGCGGGGGACAGAGATTGCCCACTGGTTGTTGTTGACCACGAAAACCAGTGGCAAGTGCCAAACCCCCGCGCAGTTGATCGATTCAAGAAAATCGCCTTTTGAGGTCGCACCGTCGCCACAGGTCACCAGAGCGGCGTGGTGTTCACCTGCAATTTTCAATGCAGACGCAACGCCAACCGCATGGGTGCATTGTGTGGCAATCGGCACACAAAATGGCAGATCATGGTTGCGCAGTTGGCTCTCGGTGGGAGTATAGTCGCTGCCGCGCTCATCACCGCCCCAATATTGCAGGTTTTTTTCCATACCGATGCCACGCACCCACATGGCAGGCATGTCGCGATAGTAAGGAATAAACACATCAGAAGGCAGTAAGGCATGGCCAACGGCGACCCCGAATGCTTCCGAGCCTAAGTGGGACGGATATGTCCCGAGCTTTCCGGTTCTTTGCAAGGCCACGGCTTTGTTGTCATAAGCGCGTGTCACCAGCATGTCGCGGTAGAACTGTGTCAAAAGTGGAATATCAGCCCAAGAGGGCAATGGAGCAACCAGCTCACCGGCGTGGTCGATAAATCTGCGCATGGGTAATGCCTGAACATTCATCTCACGTTCCTTTAATGCGTCGTTTCCACAAGAAACAACCAACAGAGTCCCATAACAAGCAACGTCACCGCTAAGTTTCATCTAGAGTTGATTCGCTGACAAAATGGCAAAGCCTGATATTGTGTCCTGCTAATACTCGATGCGTTAATTCATTTCCCTGCAATTAACACATTCTGTAGTGACGAATCTTGATGTTGCTGAGTTATTGTAAGTGTAATAAAAATGTTAAATCTTGCAGGCGATTGTTTTAGATTAAACAGTAAACCCAGCGTTACACCCTAGGCTTTTAGAGGAAAGTTCCAGTTTTTAACCAAGTGAGGCGAAGAAGTTGAATCTATTCACTAGGTTTGACGGTAAATAAGTGACAATCTTTGTGTAAAAAAGCGTGAAGAAGTGACAACAAGCGAAAGGAAAAAGGAGAAAAACAAAGCGCCCTTCCAAGCGAAAGGGCACTGGCTGAATCAAAAGGTTCGATTATTTGGCAAAGCTCATCAGGTGCGCTTTAACCGAATTAGAGGTGAACGCACTCTCCACACTGACTCGGTAAATCTCGAAATACTCTTGCTCAGTGAGGTCGAACGTTTCCATCACTTTACGCACTTCATCGCTCATGGTGGTGTTGGAAACTGTGCGGTTGTCGGTGTTGATCGTCACGGCAATGCCATCTTTATGGAAGGCTTTGATCGGGTGTTCACTCAAACTGTTTACGGCTTTGGTTTGCACGTTGCTGCTTGGGCAAGTTTCCAGTGCCACCGCTTCATCTTTCACCAATTGATAGGCTTGTGGATGGTTATGAATAAAAATGCCGTGGCCAACACGCTCGGCACCCAGTAGCGCGATCGCATCGTGAACGTTTTGCCCAGCGCCTTGTTCACCCGCGTGAATAGTGACGTGGTAACCAAGAGATTTGGCGTATTGTGCGTAGGGGATAAACTCGTGGCAGAAGCCAGGAAGTTCACTGCCGGCTAAGTCAAATGCCACAATACCGCTCTCTTCTTTGCTAATGTGTTTTGCGCCAGCCTCAAGCACTGCCTTGATTTGATCTTTCGGCATGGTACGTAAGATAGAGAGAATATAGTTGCCATGAATGTCGTACTGCGCTTCGGCGCGTTTCATGCCACGAACCACACTTTGCATGATTTCGTCCAGCGACAAACCTTTCACTTGATGCAGCAAGGGGCCAAATCGAACTTCCATGTATTTGACGTTTTCTTTCGCGGCATCTTCAAACAATTCGAACGAGATACGCTCCAAGGCTTGTGCGGTTTGCATTACCATGCCGGGCAGTTCAAAACGTTTCAGATACTCATCTAGGTTAGGGCAGGTTTCTGGGGCAATCATCATCTGCTGAATTTGCGCGATGTCGCGAGTTGGCAGGGTGAGGTTTTGCTCATCGGCCAAGTCGATGATCGTCTGCGGGCGTACGCTTCCGTCCAAGTGGCAGTGTAAATCGATCTTAGGCAGGTCAAAGTAATTCATGAGTCTTCTCTTTATAAAAATCCCGGGTATAAAGTTACAGACTTCATAATCAAGAGTTTAAGGCTCTTGGTAGAAACTCCCAAACCATATCATTAGGATTATATGAAGCATTGATCGAGGCAAAGTCTAGCACTGGATACTTCTATCAGCAATCGGCAACTTGGCCGATTTTGTATGCAAAGTTCTAATTTTTTGAAGGATTTATTCAGCGCTTATCTCTTGGATTTTGTTTGTCGCAAAGTAGAATGTGACGAAAAATTAGCATAGGTGACCAATCATGTTCCACGCACACGTTTACTATCCGTTAAATCGTCGCTCTGAGGCGGCTGAGTTGCACGAGAAAATTCGCCGCGAGCGTAAAGACGTTTTACAAATATTTCCTCTGGTTGATCGCTTAGTCGGACCACACAAGATGCCCATGTTTGAGCTGCACTTTTGTGATAACCAAAAGGGGCTGATTGAGTGGCTGGACACTCAGCGCGGTAGTTTTTCGGTCCTTATTCATCCGGTAAGTGAAGAGGAACTGCTCGATCATACCGAACGCGCACAGTGGCTCGGGACCAACCTTGGCATTTTTGAAGAGATATTCTAAGTGTGATCGCAAAATGCACATCTTTCTGCTTAGTCCCTTTCTAACTTGAGCTTTTGTGCTAAAACTTAATAAGTAGTGTATAAAACAGAGGCTTAGTAAATGGATTTATTTGCTGACCATCGTGCAGAAAATGGTAAAGCTGTCAGTGAGACGATTGATTTACAACGCAGCCATCAACCTTGGAAAGTGTTGCTCGTCGATGACGACCAGCAGATGCACCAGATAACGCGTCTTGCTTTATCTGGTTTTCAGTTTCAGGAGCGCAGTTTAGAACTAATTTCGGCTTATTCTGGCGTCGAAGCTCGGCGAATTTTGCAAGAACAGCAAGATATCGCGGTGGCGTTCGTTGACGTGGTCATGGAAACTGAGCACGCGGGCCTAGAGTTGGTGAGGTTTATCCGAGAAACCTTAGATAACCGCTTGATCCGTTTGGTGTTGCGAACCGGGCAAGCAGGGCAAGCACCGGAAGATGTGGTGATCAAAGAGTATGAAATTGATGACTACAAGGAGAAAACCGAGTTAACCACGCAAAAATTAAAGACAGTGCTCTATTCAATGCTGCGTTCTTATCGCGACTTGTGTTTAATTGAAGAGCAAAAACAAGGGCTTAGTCGTGTAATTCAGGCTTCTGCTTTTGTGCAAAATACCACCACCTTACAAACTTATGCCTCGTCGGTTTTAGCGCAGCTTACTTCATTACTAAAGCTGGAAAAATCGGCGCTCTATTGCATTGTCAAACCCGGTCCTCAAGGGGAAGAGTCGCGTGCTTTAACACTCGCTGCGACGGGATCCTACGTCGATTTCTGCGCTAAGTGTGAGTTTGATATGCTGCCAGACGTGGTAGCGGAGCGTTGCCAACAAGCTTTGCTCAGCAAGCAAACCATGAACTATGGCGATGCATTTGTGCTCTACAGCCATGATGAGCAGGGCGTCGATAGCCTGTTGTATGTCAATCTCAATAAGAACTTAGATGAGTTTGACTTACAGTTACTGGAACTGTACATGCAGAACATCGGGCTGACTTTTGAAAATCTCAACCTGATGCTCGATATTCGCGAAACCTCCAAAGAGTTGGTGTACAACTTGGCCAACGCGGTTGAGGCGAGAAGCCGCGAAACGGGAGCACATGTGCAGCGTGTTTCGCTGTTTGCGGAGAAATTAGCTCAGCTTTACGGCTTAAGCGAGTATGACAGTAGCATGATCAAACACGCTTCGCCGTTACATGACATTGGCAAAGTGGCGATTCCCGATGCGATTTTGCATAAACCAGGCAAGTTGGATGCAGATGAGTGGAGTGAGATGCAGCGTCATGTCGAGTACGGCGTTGAGATATTGAGCAAGTCTAAGCGACGTTTGATTTCTGTCGGCAGAGAAATTGCCGCCTCACACCATGAAAAATGGGATGGGTCGGGTTATCCCAACCGATTGAGTGGAGAGGCGATTCCGATTAGTGGGCGCATCGTCGCTTTGGCGGATGTGTTTGATGCGCTAGGTTCGAAACGCAGTTACAAAGAGCCGTGGAGTGACGACGATATTCTACAAGAGATCATCGCGCAAAAAGGCAAACACTTTGACCCCAAACTGGTTGAGCTTTTTCTTGATAACATCAGTGACTTTATCGCAATACGTAACAGTAATCCTGACTAGTCGCTCAACTATGAATCTCTACGCTTGGGCGATGTTGAGCGGCAGCTCCTTAGGCAAAGTGATGGTGAACTGCACCCCTTCGCCGGGGGCTGACGCAAAATGAAGGTCGCCTTTTAGCTTCTGCTTGATCAAGTTAAACGCCAAGTTTAGGCCCAAACCCGAGCCGCCTTTGCCCCGTTTACTGGTGAAAAAGGGCTCGAAAATCTTTTGATGCAACGATTCATCCACGCCACAGCCGTTGTCGCTGTAATGCAGAATGAGGTTTTCATCTTGCTGTTCCAGTCTGATCACAATGCTGGGTTGCGCTTGCTCGGCAAAGGCGTGATTGACGCTGTTTAAAATCAGATTTGAGACGATTTGGGTTAACACGCCCGGTAGGCTATTCATTTCCAATTGATCGTCACCTTCAAGTATGGGGGTGACGGGTACTTTTCGTGTTTCCGGATGTAAGCTGGCAATCAACGCAGATAACACTTGCTTGACGTTGAACTCGCTACGGCTCTCTGAAATTTGATCCACCGCCGTCTGTTTGAAATCGCGAACTAACTTGGCAGCGCGGTGCAGATTATTTTCCAACATCTCGCTGCTATCGGTCATTTGCTGCATCAATTGAGCAAACTGGGTGCTGGTCAGCGACTGATCAGAGAAGGCTTGATTCAGTTGACGCGTCGCATCGCGAATGATGGAGGAAGCCGTTACGGCGATTCCTAATGGCGTGTTGACTTCATGAGCCACACCAGCAACCAAACCGCCCAAAGCGGCCAGCTTTTCTGATTCCACCAAGTGTTCTTGAGTTTGTTGTAGCTGTTCCATGCTCTGCTTGAGATCTAAGGTGCGCAGCGCGACTTGATGTTCGAGATTCTGGTTGAGCGTTTGTAGCTCAACTTGTGTGCGCTTAAGATCGGTGATGTTGAGCGCAGTGCCACGAAATCCGACAAATTGCTCCTCTTCGTAAAGAGCGATCGCTTGAAAGTGGAAGTACAACGCCATGCTGTTGAGCGTGATGCACTCTTCGCAGCGAGAAAAATCCTGTTTTTTGAGCAAGCAACGCTTTAATTGATTGGCGTGGGAGAACGCTTCCAGCTCACTCAGCAACGGCTTGCGATCTTCGCTTAGGTTGAGTGCATTGAGCATCGCTTCAGAGCAAAAAGTTAAACGGCCGAGGTGATCGGTTTCCCACAGCCAATCGGATGACACATGAGTAAAGTCGGTAAAGCGCTCTTGCTCACGTTTGATGTTGCGATACAGCGTAGTCACGCTAGTCGTGATGCGGTTGGTCTCATCTCCCAGCCAATCGAGTTCATCTTCGCTTTCCATCGCCCAATCGGAGTGGACTAATGCCAAGGGTTCGGCGGGATGACGCGGATTGTAATTGCGCAGGTATTTGGCGATTTCAAAAATACGCCGATTTACACTCGTGTGGAACACCATCAAGATGATGGTGCAAACTAAGGTGGTTTTAATCGCGTTCATAGTCAGCGTCATTAAAAACTGCCGGATCAATTGCTGATGAATTTGCCCAGCATCTGATTCGACGTAAATGCTGCCAATGGTTTGCGACGTGCCATCCAGCGGGTTTTGATAAATAAGCGGAAAGCGGCTGCCAATCGCTCGCTGTTCGACCTTGTGCCCGGCACTAAACACATAATCGTCCGAACGAATCTCTAAGAAATCGATTTTGGGTAAGTTGACTAGGCCATCCAATCGCTCTTGCAGCAACACCATATCGAACGACCACAGCGAAGCCGATAACAAACCTGCGTGCACACTCTGTATTTCGTAATGTCGCTGTTCGACATCATTAAACTCTTTATCGTAATCCCAATAAAGTTGCAGCAATGTGGTAAACAAGGTGATCACGCCGCTGATGATGATCATGATCAGCACAATTCGCCGACCAATGCGGCTGAATAGCGGGTTATGAATGCTCTCTTCGTACTGCTGGACTTTGCTCATATTGATAGGTGGCTCCTGACACTTTGCTTTCAGTATAGATGCAAATGCGTTGAACCAATGTTGCCTACCCAGCAGATTTCATTGTTATTGATAATTTCAACTACACTGCAATAGAAAGAAACACTTTGGGTGAACATAATGAAAGCATTCGGAATACTGCTCATCTTGCTGTTTTCTATTTCATCACGCGCAGAACAAGTGTTGGTGATTGAGAGTTACCACGAGCAATACGAGTGGGATAAGAGTTATTTGCAGGGGCTGCGCAGTGAAGTAGCAGATAAAGCAGATATTGTCACGTTTGAAATGGACACTAAACGTTTGCCGAGAGAGCAATATCCGTTGATGGCGGAGAAAGCGTTTGCCACATATCAACAATTGAAGCCCAAGATCGTCGTGTTGGGTGACGACAACGCACTAAATTATATGCTGCCAAAACTCTACAATGAGCCTATTTCTCTCATCTTTCTTGGTATTAATATTAATCCGAGAAAACTGTTGGCGACTTACCATGGAAACGCACAGGTGACGGGTGTTCTTGAACTGCCATTGTTTGTCAAAAATATTGGTGAAATAAAACGTATGGTAGGAAAGCGCGATTTGAAAGTGTGGATATTATTTGACTCCGGTGTGACCTCTGAAATCGCTGCAAGTTATATTGACAGCCAGTATCAATTAATGAAAAAAAGTTTAGCGGTCGATGTGAAAATTCATCTGATTAGCGATTTTCAAGCTTGGCAGAGGACAGTGGGATCTGCGCAAAGCGAGGGGGTAGATGCCATTATTGTCGGTTTGTATCAAACCATCACCGATGCGACAACTGGCAGAAACACGCCATCCGAAGAGGTACTGGCCTGGACCAATCAACACACCCGCGTACCCTTATTTGGCTTTTGGGATTTTTCTGTCGGCAAAGGTAAAACGTCGGGTGGTGTGGTTCTATTTGGCGATGCGCAAGGCAAGCAGGTAGGACAAATCATCAATCAGATTCTATCCGGCATACCCGCCAATGCTATCCCTATCCAAATCGGCAATCAGGGTAGAGCTCTTTTTAGCGAGAGTGAAATGAAACGTTGGGGCTTGCAAGCGCCGTCGCATGCGGAGTGGGTGGAATGAGTTTGGCACTGATCTTTGAGGTGGTCCTGTTGGCGATCGCTTATTTGCTGACGTTCTTATTCTTGTTACCTAGCCAAATCCCTGATAACCATCCGTTTGACTTTAAAGGCCCACGCTTTCTTCTCACTAAGCCTTGGGAGAAAAGAGCTAATAAAGCGTGGCGCGCCTATTATGCGCAGGTATTGCAACCTTTTCTCGAGCAGAAAACTTTTTATGCGGTGAGTTGTTTTACGCTGTTTATCAGTTGGCACAACAGCATTTCGTGGTCGGTTTCATGGGAAAATGGTTTACCCATTATTTATCTCTTCTCGCAAGACATCAACTTGTATGACGTGAATCAGATTATCATTATTTCCGCGCTATTTTCCTTGCTATTAATGCGGCCATTTTGGAAAGTGTCATTATTGGCGGCTTATTATCTTTCTTCACTATTAATAAAGCGTCTCTCATTTAGCAAGCTCAAATTTACCTTGGTTGCTTTCTGTTTCTTGGCTTTAGCGAATTATGCGTTGACGGTGATTTTGTTTTACTTGCTGAATCACTATTATTCTATCAGTCACGGAATGTTATTGATGCCTGGGTTTATTTTGCTCTTTTCTTTGGTGCTTTGTTTGCCGACATCACGTTTTTCACGCCAATAATCTCGCTTCGATCAACGCGACTGGCTATTTCCGCTTCCCTGAGTTAGCATTGCCGACCTTTTTTATCAGCGACGGGAGGCACTATGTTTATTGGCTTTGATTATGGGACGGCAAATTGCTCGATTGCAGTGATGCAAGAGGGCGAGCCACAACTGCTCCCGCTTGAAGGACAAAGCTACTACATCCCGTCAACGCTATCGGCACCCAGTCGAGAATCGGTATCCGAGCACCTGTTTCGCCATCGCAACATTAAACCGTTTGATGCCATCGGCGAACAACTGCTGCGTCGTTCAATCAAGGAAAACCGCGAAGAGAGTATCGAGCTTCATGCGCAAGATGTCGCCTTCGGTCAAGCAGCGCTGGATCGCTATTTGGCCGATCCGCGTGATCTCTATTACGTAAAGTCACCGAAATCGTTTTTGGGTGCTTCCGGTTTGCATGATATCCAACTGAGTTTTTTCGAAGATTTGGTGTGCGCCATGATGGCCAACATTCGCCAAAACGGCGAGAGAAGTACGCAAACGGCAATTGAAAGTGCGGTCATTGGCCGTCCGGTTAACTTTCATGGCCGTGGCGGTGAAGTGGCGAATCGTCAGGCAGAAAACATCTTGCGCCGCGCAGCACAGCGGGCTGGGTTTAAACAGATAGAATTCCAGTTCGAGCCTGTTGCCGCCGGGTTGGAATATGAAGCGACTTTGACGCAAAATCAAACGGTGTTGGTGGTGGACATCGGCGGCGGGACCACCGATTGCTCATTGCTTGAAATGGGGCCGAAATGGCGAGGCCAGAAAGATCGCAGCGCCAGTTTGCTTGCCCATACCGGGCAGCGAGTGGGCGGAAACGATCTCGATATTCATCTGGCTTTTCGTCAGTTGATGACGCCATTTGGCTTTGGCAGTAAAGCGCTCAGTGGCATTGATATGCCGAGAACGCAGTTCTGGAATCCGATCGCGATTAACAATGTGCAAGCACAAAATGAGTTTTACTCGCGACAGAACTTAGCTGCGTTAAAAACACTGCATAAAGAAGCGCAAGAGCCAGAAAAGCTGGCGAGACTGCTGCAGGTTTACCATGAGACGCTGGGTTATCAAATAACGCGTCGCGCCGAAGAGGCGAAAATTGTGTTGTCGGAACAAGACAAATGTCGCCTGTCGCTCAATCTGCTATCGGAAACGCTTGAAGTGGAGATTGAACGTCAAGAGATGATTGCCGCGATTGAAGCACCGAAACTTAAAATGGTCGAATTGGTGCGTGAGGCGGTCGCGCAAGGTGGCAAACAGCCAGACGTTATCTTTATGACGGGCGGCTCTGCACGCTCTCCGGTGCTGCGAGAGGCCATCGAAAATGAGCTGCCGAATATTCCTTTAGTCAGCGGCAACTATTTCGGCTCGGTCACGGCGGGCCTCGCGCGCTGGGCGCAGGTGTGTTTTGCTTAACCAGCGAGCGCTTTGCCTAACAGGCTGCTGAGTAAATGGTGTAAAGGATCGCCTCTGAAGCCTTAGCGGCGCAGTTGGCGAGTTTGCTACGAAGGCGTACAATCGTTATCTCATTGAGTTGTCTGAGCACATCGTACGGGTTTGGTACCGTTTCATTGGAGAGATAAAATGCCTGAATGTCGCGTTAGCCGCAGTATCCACGTCGAAAAAAGTGTCGAGAAAACCATCGACTACATCAGCGATTTTACCACATGGACGAAATGGTCACCGTGGCTGATATTGGAGCCAAACAGCGAGGTGGTGTTCAGCACTTTTCAGCAGCAGCCGGGTGCTTACTACACTTGGAAAGGTAAACGTATTGGCCAAGGGCGAATGGAGCTGGCGCATCTTTACGACAACCAATTGGTGTACCGTCTCCACTTTCTCAAACCTTTTAAAAGTCATGCTGAAGTGCGTTTTAATGTCACGCCCTCGGGATCAGGTTGTAAAGTGGAATGGCAGTATCGCGGCCACCTGCCGTGGTATCTGTTTTTTCTCAAAAGCTTTATTCGTAACATGCTGCGTATGGACTATGACCGAGGCTTGCGTATGCTAAAAAGTGCGCTAGAAACCGGACGTGTTGACAGTAAAGTTCGAGAGCTGGGCGAACGAGTTCTGCCCGAAACCCACTATATTGGCGTTTGGGGTTCGGCAACGTTGGACGAAATTGCCACGCTGGCACAGCGCCATACGGATAACCTCAATGATTACGCGGCGCTACACAATATCAAAGCATGTGGCGAGCAGTTTACGCTCTATCAATCCATGTCAATGCGTAAACGGCGTTTCGATTTCGTTACCTGTTTGCCTGTTTCTGAACCGCTACCTGCAGCGGAGAAGTTTGTCGCCGGTACGATTCCCGCAGGCGTCACTTTTGCGGTGGAACATCAAGGCGAATATCAATTTCTAGGCAATGCTTGGGCCTTTGCTGCATCACTAACGCGTGCCAAGAAATTTAAAGTCACATCTCGTCCGCTAGGCATTGAAAAGTATCTCGATAATCCAAGTGAAGTCGCTCCAGACCAATTGCGTACGGAAGTGATGCTATTTAAAAAGGGCTAACATGAATACCTTTATGATTGAAACCGTGCTGCTGATTTTACTCGCGATGTTTGTCGTGCTGGTTGCGCTGCAATTGTGGTTTTGGCTTCGGCCCTATCTTTATGATCTGCTGCTGCCAGCCGACTTTCGTTTTACAGTGCGTAATCTGCTGGCGACGCTTAATCAGGTCAAACCAAGGGGGGAGATCCGTGCAGAGTACGCCGCGCAGCTTGGTGAACTCATGCAGCCCAATTTAGCGCAAAGGCAGAAAATCCTTGCCGCAACGCAGCTTTTTACTGAGGTCACGCAAAACCATCCCATTTCGTTGAACAGCCCAAAGGATCAAGCGATTGTTGAACAGAGTGCTCAGCAATTGCAGCATTTAGCACAGCAGATGAGCAAGCAACCTAAGCATCTCTGCCATGCGATTTCAGCCCATTTTTACTGCGCTGCTTGTGTATGGCTGTGCCAGTTGATCTTGGCGCAGACACCAGATAACGAGCAAGACAGGGGTATTTCAGCTTCTGAACAGTAAGTTGGGCGATCTCTTGTCTTAATTTCGAGACTTTATTTTATTAGGGATTGTGGTGCTGAAAAAATGCACTATAATCCCGGCTGATTTTTATAAGATGTCGCAAAAATCAGTTCCACTC
Organism: Vibrio cidicii; assembly: GCF_009665415.1. Taxonomy (NCBI): domain Bacteria; kingdom Pseudomonadati; phylum Pseudomonadota; class Gammaproteobacteria; order Vibrionales; family Vibrionaceae; genus Vibrio; species Vibrio cidicii. The sequence goes on from NZ_CP035922.1 coordinate 572,179, forward strand.
TGACTCCCATGCCTACTCTAAGGCCACTTGCACAGGTGCGAACAAGGAAGCCATTTTCAGACGTCTTGATCAACAGATATAACAAGTTTGCTTGTTTGGTATATTTGCCTTGATTGAGGTTTTTCGTGTTATTCGCAGTATCTAATCCGTTTGTTAAAAAAGTGAAGTCATCGGTTTTGTTTGGCTTATTGTCGATGACTTGTGCTCTTCCTGCTGCCCACGCAGCGATTGAAACACTCTCGCTGACACCAGAACAGAACTGGATGCCAACCACCGACCTCAGCCTGCCAAGACAGATGAAAACCGGTACGTTGGAAAACCATATTCGTTACGTACTGATGCCGTCACGTCGCAGTAAAGATGCGGTTGCTATTCGCCTTGGGATGGGAAAAGAGCGCCGCGCGCAACGTTTGTACAGCAAGCAAGCGCTATTGAGTGAGCAACCGCTGGCGGATGCGCTGCGTGAAGTACTAGAACAAGCGGGCAGTAATCAAACCCTAGTAACTGGTGATCAGGAAGAGGTTACGCTGATTCTGGTTGGCGATTTTACAACACGTGACGCTGAAGATGCGATTGATCGTGTTTTTACCGATGTCAAACTGGTGAAGAAATCTCAGCCTTCGGCCACGCAGCTTGCAGCTGCGCAGCCAGAGAGTGTGGAGCAAACACCGCGCATTTTGGTTGCAACGCGTACATCGACCGACGCACTGTTTGATTTGGATGAAGACAGCAAAATGAGCCGTAAGGAATCGCTGTCGCGCCAATTGGCAAATCAGGTACTGGCCAAACGGATTGAAAATGCGCTCGTGACTGATGCCGAGCAAGAAAAGGTTGCGGTGTCAGTCGAGGAAGAAAAAGCGGCGGGGCGTTTATCAACTAAAGCGTTAATTGAGTTTGCTCAGCAACCGGATTGGATGCAAGCCAAAGATATCATCGCGAAAGTGATCGATTACACGAAAAATGGCACCATCAGTGCGCAGGAATTCAGTGACCAAGTGCAGCAAATGCATCAGCGTTTAAAAGCAAACTTGCAGCAGGATATCAGCGAGCAAGCGGATGAGATTGCGCTTGCGGTGCATCGTAAACAGGTTTATCTCCAGCCTTCGGATGAGTTACGTCTGTTTGAATTTCACGTTGCCCACATGAGCGAAGCGGATCTCAACCAGTCGGTGATTCAAATTTGGTCTTCCGACATCGCAACCATGGTGCAACCAGCCGTAAGCAACTGATTGATCACTTTCGCTCATCCAACATCAAACACCGCTCTCTGGCTTTAGACGAGCGGTGTTTTTTCAAGACAGCGGCGACACAAACAGCTCTTGCCTTGTAACTCTGTGGCGATCTCTCTTTCTTCTAAATCGAAACACCAACAGGTCGATTTGCCCGCGCTGATGTCACAATGGCTTGGTTGGCGGCAACTTGGACATTGATGGGGGGCCTCTTGGCCTGCAAGTTGTGACAAAACGTGCTCTCTTTGCTGATCGCTGCTGGATGCCCAATTGACAATCTCCGCCATGGTGCGATGGCAGCCTTGGCAAATCCCGCCATTATTTTTGCATGCTCCGATACACGCTGATTTCATCTTCTGTTTTTCACCTTGGTTACAAAGGGGCACAATGATAGTCTTTGTTGTTTGGCAAAGACAGGATAAAAACGCGATGGTGGAAAAAGAGAACTTACTAAAATTGGCGCGTATGCCGATGCCCTATGGCAAATATGCCGGGCGAATGTTGATCGATCTACCGGAAGCTTATTTGCTCTGGTTTGCGAACAAAGGATTTCCAGAAGGGGAACTAGGCCAACTGCTGCAGCTTTGCTTGGCGTTAAAAATCGAAGGGCTAGACTCGGTGGTAAAGCCGTTGAAGCGGGATAACCGAGCACGATAGCAGTGCCCTAAAGTTTACTAATCTTGTCTTAAGATGTTGCTAACCAACTTGGTTATATAATGGTTTTCTAGAGTTTTACCAATCAAGAGCTGGTGATTCAGCAAGCCAAGTAAAAGAGTAAATAGCATCTCGTCGAGCTCTTTGGAGACATAGTGGCTGAGCATGGCGAGATATTTCTGATTGGCAAGCTTCATACAATCATCGTCGGCAATGTGCTCTTGCCCGATAACATCAATGTAATCGGAGACCAGTTTAAGTTCTTGAAAATATCTTGGCGCGATTTGCTGCATGATTAGCAGGAAGTTTTCGACTCGTTGTGCTGGCGTGGCCTGCTCAGCTGAAGGTCGATGAGCGATGGCATCGCTATCAAAGTTGACAATCGCTTCAGTGGCAGCGCGAAACAGCTCATCCTTACTTTTGTAATAGTAATAGAGCGCGCTTTTGCTCATGCCCAGTTGGTCGCAGAGCTGGCGCATACCGATATTCTTGTAGCCATGAATGAGAAATAGTTCAGCGGATCTTAACGCGATCTCTTCTCTGCGCTGCTCATGGTCAATGATCTTGGGCATCTCTGTTCCTTGCTTGTTTACTTTTCTTCACCATTGCTGTCGAGCAGTATAACACAGCGATTTTTATTTAGACCACATGGTCAAAAATGACTTTACCTTGTATGAAAAACCTTCTAATTTAAAAAAGACCAAGTGGTCTAAAATGGAGGCGGCGATGAAAATTGATTGGAATGTCCCTGACGTGAAACCGGGTTTTTCGGGTGCAATAGACAAATTTATTGGCCCGGGTGCGACCAACGCAGAAAAGCAATTGCAGTACTCTTTGCCCGTGTTGGCTGGGCTTGCCATCGTTGTGTATGCCTATTGGGCACAGTTGGATTGGCGCTGGCCGCAGTATCTGATTGCCGGGTTTCTCAGCGCGGATATTGTCGGAGGCATCATTACCAATGCCACCTCAAGCGCCAAACGTTGGTATCACCGTGAAGGTCAAGGTTTTAAGCAACATCTGCTTTTTGTTACCTCGCACTTTGTACAGTTATCGCTGTTTAGCTGGGCATTTTTCTCTTTCGATCTGCTTTGGATAGCGGCAGTCGGTGGGTACATGTTGCTTGCCTGCATCACTATTTTGCTCACGCCGCTCTATTTGCAGCGACCAGTGGCGCTGGCCTGTTACTCACTAAGTATTTTGCTTTGCCTGTATGTGTTTAGTGTTGCCGAAGGCATGGAGTGGTTTCTTCCCTTGTTTTACCTCAAGTTGCTGGTCAGTCACATACTAAAAGAAGAGCCATACCGCCCAGAGACAGAACTTTCCTCAGGAGACAATGAATGAACAATTCCCCACGTATTCTCGTTGCTGGTTCAACGGGCTATTTAGGTTCACACATCGTAAAGCAACTGCTTGAGCAGCAGATGGATTTCAAAGCGCTGGCTAGGAGCCGAAGCAAATTGCAGCAGTTGGGGGTGGACGACGCGCAGATTGTCCAAGCGCAGGTGACCGACGCGCAGCAATTGCAAGGTATCTGCGATGGCGTGGAGGTGGTGATTTCTTGTTTGGGTATCACCCGTCAGCGTGATGGGCTGAGTTATGCAGATGTTGATTACGGTGCGAATCTCAACTTGCTGCTGGAAGCTGAGCGCGCTGGCGTGAAAAAGTTCATCTATATCTCGGCCTTTAATGCCGCGCAGTTTCCCAAGGTGCGCTTACTCAATGCCAAAGAGCGTTTTGCTCGACGGCTTCTAAGTTCGACCACTGTTACGCCTTGCGTGATTCGTCCCAACGGATTTTTTTCTGATCTGGAGGAGATTTATCATATGGCAAAAAGCGGCCGCGCCTATCTTTTTGGTCAGGGTGAGTTGAAACTCAACCCGATCCATGGAGCGGATCTGGCGCGCTTTTGCTTAGAGGCCATATGGCGCACCGAGCAAGAGCTAGATGTTGGTGGCCCTGATGTGCTAAGCGCCAAGCAGATTGCGCAACTGGCTTTTGATGCCTTAGAGCGCGAAGCCAAGCTGACTCATTTGCCTGATTGGATGCGCCGCACGAGTTTGGTGATTGCGCAACATCTGCCCGAAAAATGGGCTGGACCGTTCGAATTTTTCCTTGCCGCGATGGGCAAAGATGCCATCGCACCGCGCTATGGCTGCTACCATCTAAAGGACCATTATCGCTTGCTAGCAAAGCAAACACACCATGCCGTTCGCTCACAGTAGTTTCACTCTGGATTAGGCGGTATCGACTGTGCAAAGTGCTCAAAGAGAAAATCGATAAACAAGCGAATGCGTTTAGGTTGGTACTGGCGGCTCATGTAAATCACGTTGAGATCGGCGCTCAAACTGGCTGCAGACGTGTTGAAGTTTTTCATGTAGCCATCCAGTACGGTGACAAGGCGCTTTTGCTGAATATCTTCCTGCACATCCAAAATCGATTTGAGCGCAATGCCTGCGCCATCCAGTGCCCAGAGCCGGATCACTTCCCCATCGTCTGAAAATCGCTTTGGCACTATGGTAATGGCATCGCGCTGCTCGCTGGCTTGAAAGTGCCAAGTTTTTAGCTCCTCATTACTGCGTAGCATCGCCAAGCAATCATGATGAGCGAGATCATGTGGCGTGTTTGGCATCCCTTTTTTGGCTAAGTACTCCGGTGAGGCGCACAACACGCGCTGACTGGCCGCTAAGCGGCGGGAGATCAAATTGCTATCGGCCAGTGAGCCATACCTTATCACCACATCGATACCTGATTCGGCAATATTCACCAAGTTATCATTGAGATAGAGATAAGGCACGACGTGAGGATAGCGCTGGCAAAAGGCCGATAAAATCGGGTAGATGTACTGCTTGCCAATGTCTTTCGGCGCGGCGACTTTCAACGTGCCACGCACCTCTTTACTGCCGGTTTGCAGCAGGTTTTCTGTCGCTTTGACCGCCTCAAGGATCTCTAAACATGCTTGGTAATACGTCGCGCCAGAGTCGGTGAGTGAGAGATGGCGGGTACTGCGATTGAGCAGCTTCACGCCATAACGCTCTTCCAGCGCTTGTAAGCGCGCGGTCACGGTGGCGGGGGAGAGCCCGAGTTCTCTGCCTGCGGCGGCAAGCCCTTGGTTTTTGACTATGCTGGCAAACATCGTCATGTCGGCAAATTTATCCAATGGAGTCCCCTGATTGTTTGGAAATTCTAAATAATGAATTTAATAAACGGTAAATTATCAAATTATTTCGAATGAATATACTGGCTCAACTATGGCGCATCGACATCATTGGACCAAACGCTAGGCCAGTGGCTCTGTGCGTGAATTGCCCCAAAAGAGTTAGGAAAGAAACATGAAATTATACATCTATGAACATTGCCCATTTAGTGCCCGCGTCCGCTTCGTTGCTGGCATGCTCGGCCTTAAGCTTGAAGTCGAAACCATCGATTATGATGACGATAAAACCACGACCGAGTTGGTGGGCAGTAAACAAGTGCCTGTGCTGGTTAAAGACAATGGGGTCGCCATCGCAGAGAGTTTAGACATTATCCAATATCTGCTCAACTTGGCTGGTTCAGCAGAAACGAACCAACCAGCGAACGCGGTTTTAGAATGGCAAAGCAGCGCCTTTTTACCGCTGCAAAAAATCGGCTACCCGCGCTGGTCAGCAATGGATCTGCGCGAGTTTCGCACTGACTCAGCCAAACGCGCTTGGCGAGCAAAAAAGGAGACCGAAGCGCTGAATTTTGCAGCCTTGCTGGCCGATACTGCCGAGATTGCCAAGCAGGTGGAGGTGGTGATCCAAAATGCCAGCGAATTGTTGAAACAGCCGCTGACGGTCGTTGATCAGGCGGTGATTTTCTCGATTTTGCGCGGCTTTTTCAGTGCGCCGCAGATCCAATGGGAAAACTCGGTGCAGGCGTGGATGCAGTTTGCCAGTGAAGAAACCACCGTGTCACTGCTGAAATAAGGAGAGAGTAATGAGTAAACTGTTTCAACCAACAGAAATGAAAGGCCAAGCGCTAGCCAATCGAGTCGTCATGGCGCCGATGACACGCGCGCGCAGCACTCAACCCGGCAATATCGCAAACGCCATGATGGCCCAGTACTATCAGCAACGTGCCAGTGCGGGGCTGATCATTTCCGAAGCGACGCAAATTTCAGACGACTCGCAAGGTTATTCTTTCACGCCTGGCGTGTATACCGATGCGCAAGTGCAAGGCTGGCAGCAAGTGACTTCCGCGGTGCATGCCAAAGGAGCGCTGATGTTTTGTCAGCTCTGGCATGTCGGCCGTGTCTCTCATCCTGTGTTTCAAAAAGGTGAGTTGCCCATTGCGCCGTCTGCTTTGGCGCCAGTGGAAACCAAAGTATGGATTGCTGATGAAAACGGCAACGGGCAGATGGTGGACTGCGTCGAGCCGCGTGCGATGACTCAAGCCGATATTGATCGTGTGGTAAATGATTTTGCTTTCGCGGCAAAGCGGGCTATCGAAGCGGGCTTTGATGGGGTAGAAATCCATGGTGGCAATGGTTATCTGATTGACCAATTTTTGCGCACCAACTCGAATAAACGCACCGATCGCTACGGTGGCAGCCGTGAAAATCGGATGCGCTTTTTGCTTGAGGTTGTTGATGCGGTGATCGAAGCGATTGGCGCCGATAAAGTCGGTGTACGGTTAGCGCCATTTATCACTTTCAAAGACATGAACTGCCCTGATATTGTGCCGACCATTTTGCAAGCCTCGCAGCAACTACAAGCACGCGATATCGCTTATTTACATCTGTCGGAGGCCGACTGGGACGATGCGCCGACTATCCCAGAAGTGTTTCGTATCGCACTGCGCGAGTCTTTCAGCAATACCATTATCGTTGCTGGACGTTACTCTCCAGCACGTGCGCAGGAGGTGCTGGAAAAAGGGTACGCCGATCTGGTCGCGTTTGGTCGTCCCTTTGTCGCTAACCCAGATCTGGTTAGCCGTTTGGAGAACGGGCATCCACTGGCCGAGCTCGATGGCGCAACGCTGTTTGGTGGTAATCAGAAGGGTTACACCGACTATCCGAATTTTACAGATTAGTCAGGTTGGTGAATCAGTGACTTGATCTCTTTTCCCCCTTATTTGAGCTGGAAAAACCAGTGTCAATTAAGGGGGTTAAGCCACTTATGGTGCGATTCGCTGGAAAGGTCAATGACGCGTCAAAGCATCACGTTTTGATAGTTTTCAATGATCGTCGACATGGCCTCACCATGGCCGCGCTGCAAGCGTTGATAATGGGCAATGGTCGTTGCCTGATAGCGTTTGGCGATATCCAGCGGCGCGCGAGACCACATTGAATCCCCAACGACAGAAAGCTCTCGATGCGTATCTTGCTGGCGCGATAGGTGCAACACTTCGTAAAAGCGGCGATTCTCTTCAATAAGCTTTTCGTCAATCAGGCCAAACTTAAGGCGACGCAGAGCTTGGCGCAACATGTACAGATGATGCACCGGGCAGAGCAGAAACTCCAACTCGGCTTGCGGGTGTCGCTGGCAAATTTGTTCAATCAGTGCGAGCGTTAAGTCGCCACCGACACCGGCAATGATTACCAAATGTCGGCCTGCAAAACCTTCCAAAGGCAACTGCGCAACGTCAACGCACTCGACATGCCAGCGATGGCGTTGAGCCGTGTGGTTTGCTTCAAGCGTTTGCCTCACTTTTTCTGTTAGCTGCGGCACGATGTCGACAAAATGCACCTTGGCACTTTGTGTCTGTTGCAGCAACGCAAGCCCCAGATAGCCGTGATCGCAGCAACAATCCCAAATATGGTCATACTCGTCGCTCACCATGGATTGCAGAGTTTGCATGCGTTGACTCAGTTTCATTTTCGCTCCGATAAAGGCGGGACTCAAAGCGGGCGATTGTAGTGGTTTTTGCCATCGGTTGCGAAGTGAAATGCGTGGAAAAGAGGTGCAACTTCTTGGATGAAAAGTAAAATAGCCGCCTAAACCTTGTATTTTCTGGAGAAGACTATGGCCAAGCGGGTTCCAACTAACATCATTACTGGCTTTCTCGGTGTCGGCAAAACGACCACGATTCTCAATCTGCTCGAAAACAAACCAGCCAATGAAAAGTGGGCGGTGTTGGTGAATGAGTTCGGTGAAATCGGCATTGATGGCGCGATGATGACAGAAAGCGGCGCTGTGATTAAAGAGGTCCCCGGTGGATGCATGTGTTGTACCGCTGGGGTGCCGATGAGTGTTGGGATCACCGCGTTGCTAAGGCAAAATCCCGATCGTTTGTTGATTGAGCCGACCGGACTGGGCCATCCAAAACAAGTGATTGCAACGCTCACCTCGGCGCAGTATCAAGAATATGTTGATCTTAAAGCGACGATTGCGCTGGTGGACCCTCGCAATCTCAGTGATGAAAAATACACCAGAAATCAGAACTTTAATGATCAGCTTGCCTGCGCTGATGTGGTGATTGGTAGCAAGGTGGATTTGTGCCATGCCCACGATATTGACGTGTTTAATGATTGGCTGACCGATCAAACGCCAGCGAAAGTGTTTAGCAAGTTAATCCACGATGGACAGTTGCCGCTGGAAGTGCTCGACATTGAGCGCGTTCATGGCAGTGCATCAACGCATATTGAAGCGCATCATCACCATCATGCTGATATGGAGCCGCAGTTTCAGTTGCAGCCGGGGCAGGCGTATGTGCGTAAAGAGAATCAAGGGCAGGGCTATTTCAGTTGCGGCTGGCTGATTGGCGCGGAGTATCGTTTTAATTTTGACCAATTGTTTTCCATGTTGACGGACTTAACCGCAGAGCGTGTTAAAGCGGTCATCAACACCGATCAAGGCTGTTACGCCTTTAATCGCGCCAATGGCGTGCTGTCGGTCAACCAGATGTCGTTGGAAGGATTTGAATCGCGTATCGAGGTGATTGACTCGCAACGGATGCCTTGGGACGAACTTGAGGCGATTTTGCTACGTTTATGCGGCGCCCACGCCAAGTAAGCAGAGTCGACACTGAAGTTTTTTCACTGAATTGTCGAATATCGTGAGATATATCACTCGCTTTCAGGTAGAATGCTCGGCCATTTGTTTACGCGATTAACTTTTTGTCTGTTTAAGGAAACGCTCCATGTCATTTGCATCTCAAGGTTTTGCTCCCGAAGTCGTGAAAGCGCTCGAAGAGTGTGGCTATGAAAAGCTAACCCCAATTCAGCAAAAAGCCATTCCTGTCGCCCGCCGTGGCCATGATATTTTTGCCACTGCGCAAACTGGAACTGGCAAAACCGCCGCTTTTTCTCTGCCTTTGATCCAGCAATTGCTCGACAGCAGTAAAACGGCATCGCGTAAATCAGCCAGAGCGCTGATTTTTGCGCCGACGCGTGAACTGGCTGAGCAGATCGCGGACAACATCAAAGCCTACACCAAATACACCAACCTCACGGTAGCGGCGGTCTTTGGTGGTCGTAAAATGTCGAGCCAAGAACGTGCTTTAGAAAATGGCGTCGATATTTTAGTGGCGACGCCGGGACGTTTGGAAGAGCACATCGAAGCGGGCAATGTGACGGTCGCCAATATCGAATTTCTGGTGTTTGATGAAGCGGACCGCATTCTAGATATGGGCTTTATCAGCGCGGTACGCAAGATACTTCTCGACGTGGACACCAATCCGCAGATCATGATGTTTTCTGCCACGACCTCAAGCCAGCTTAACGAGCTGTCGAAAGACATTCTACGTAAGCCAAAACGCATCGCCGTTGAGCGTGAAAATACCACCGCACATACGATTGCACACGTACTGTATCCTGTTGATCAAGAACGCAAAACAGAGTTGTTGTCGGAACTGATTGGCCGCAAAAACTGGCAGCAGGTGCTGGTGTTTGTTAACTACAAAGAGACTGCCAACGAGATTGTGCAAGAGCTCAAGCTAGACGGCATCAAAGCCACGGTTTGCCACGGCGACAAAGCGCAAAGTGCACGTCGTCGCGCGCTTGAAGAGTTCAAAACGGGCAAAGTGCGCGTGATGGTCGCGACCGATGTCGCTGCGCGTGGGTTAGATATCGAAGATTTGCCACACGTGGTCAACTATGACATGCCGTTCTTGGCGGAAGACTATGTGCACCGTATTGGCCGTACTGGCCGTGCGGGCAAACAAGGTCATGCGGTCTCTTTCGTCAATCGCGAAGAAGAGCTGACGGTGATTCAGGTGGAAAACTTAATTAAGCAGCAGATCCGCCGCATCGAACTGGCCGGATACGAGCCGAAAAGCCGTACCGCATACATCGACAAACTCAATAGCAAGCCGTCGTTTAAAAATCGTCAAGGTCGACGTAATAACGCCAACGAGCCGACCGATCAGGCCGCGGCAGAACGTCGCTTAGCGATGGTCAAACGCTTGAAAGCGCGTCGCGGTTAATTTAGAACCTCAATAAAAAATCACCCAAGCGGGTGATTTTTTTATGCTGCGTAGTGAAGCAAATCGGTGAGCTGGTCTAACTCTTCCAGCATGTTTTTGCATTCGCGTGAGTAGATGAGCTTATCGCGATCGCCCACAATTTGGATAAAGGTGGTTTTGCCCGAGAGCAAACATTGGCGCAAAGTGCGCATCACCATCTGCATGTCGAGCGCTTGGCAATCTTCAATGCTGGCTTTAGCGACAATCGACGCCAAATCAATCGAGAGCACCAATCGGTCACAGTGATCGATAAAACTGCCCAAGTGTTCCTTACAATCGTTGCGATGGCGGAAAGTGAACTCTTTCTCTGTCAGCCAATTGCAACCGAGATCTTCGGCGTGTTCCCAAACTGCGCTGCTGGTATGGCTCTCGTTCACGCCAACGAAAAAGGCCCGGGTGTTGTGATAGCGAGTGAGGGCAAAGTGAAAAGCGGTGCCGAGTTTCACGTCCAACGTTGCTTTGAGCCCCATGCTGTGGCTCAAATTAACCAACCCAACTTCTTCACTGCCGCTAAATAGCACAGGCATTGAAGAGAGTACGCTTTCTGCGCAATTGGTAAGAACAATCGGAATGGCACGACGTGAAAGTGCGCGGCTTAACACTTCCTGATAGCTGCCGTTTTCCACATCTTTGCGCGAAAAATTATCGCAGTCGGTCCCTGTTTTACGTTTGTTGAGTTGATATAACCATTCACTGGCGTTTTCTAGGCTCTGTTGCGCTGTTTCAAACTCGACGATTGTCATAGGTTTCACGAACTCACTTAAGGTGAGATAGGTAAAAGGTGAGTGATGATGTTCAATCACACTGGCTTTTTGATGACGTTTGAAAAAGCTTAACATGGCGGCATTACCTTTCTGGTGGGAGCGCTCTCGCTGCCTGTAAAACATGTAAAATGATTCGTTGCTTGTCGGCATCCACCCTGTGAGCTGGAGCCATGACCGTGACTGCGCCAATCAGTTTACTTCCTTTCATGACCGGAGCACTGATACCAGAAACCCCGGGATCAATCTCCGACGTGCTCACTGCGTAGCCGTTACGGCGAATGGTGTCGAGCTCTTCCTGCCATTTCTCTAGTCGCTGTTCTTGGCCGAAATAGCGCAGAATCCGTTCGCATCGTTGTTGCGGCATGAAAGCGAGCATCACTTTGGATGAGGCGCCACGAAGTAGTGGTTGACTTTGACCCTGGACGTAGCTACATCGTAGCGCCTGCATACTCTCTTTCTGACGAACGCACAAAGCGCGATAACCTACAGGCACCATGTAAGCGGCGAGCTCTCCAGTCTGATGCTGTAAACGCGCTAATATCGTTTCCACCGATTCAAGACTGTGCTGACTGGTTTGATAGCTGCGCATCAACAGCAGTGCTGCGGGGCCAACAATCAGCGTTTTTTCATGGGCGCTTTCTTCAATCAGGTTCCACTCTTTGAGTAATTTCAAATGGCGATACAAGCTGCTGAGCGGAACGTTTAATTGTTCGCTTAGAGTTTTGGCTGAAACCGGCTCGTCGTTCACCGCAACCTGCATCAGCAGTTGTAACGTTTTTTCGTTAACCTGATTGGCGTTCATCTTGTTTTCTTTCATGTGATTTTTACGTGTACAAATTCATAACACAACTATAATTCTTATTGATTAAGAAAAGGAATGAAATTTAATTTACTATTTCTCGTTATGTGAGAATTTGATTTAAGCCGTGCTCAGAAAGCAAGAGCGTTAGGCGAGTAAAAGGTATTCACCAAAGATCAGAAAAGGGAACGAATGTTCCCCTAAATGTAAAGTGTGATAAGCACCAAGCAGGTGGCGAGGCGCTACGAAACGAATTCCGTGTGACAAGCTTCGGCAATGCGATTACGACCCGTGCGTTTGGCTTTGTACAACGCTTCGTCTGCTTTTTTCAGTAGTAGGCGGATATTGCCGTCGGCTTGCGGCACCATAGAGCAAATCCCAAGGCTGGCCGTAACATGAGGGTAACTGGCATTTTCACTGTGTTTGATGCGTAGCGCTTCTATTGTAGTGCGAATACGATCCGCCACGTGTTTCGCGCCTTCAAGATCGGTTTCAGGCAAAATCGCGGCAAACTCTTCTCCGCCAATACGCGCGACCTTATCGAGACAACGTAACTTCATATTGCGAATCGCTTCCGCGACCATACGCAAACATTCATCCCCTTGCTGGTGGCCAAAAGAGTCGTTGTACATTTTGAAGTGATCGATGTCGAAGATGATCATCGATACTGAGGTATTTGACCGTAGAGCTCGATTCCATTCGTCGCTGTAGATCTCTTCAAAACGGCGGCGATTGTGCAGGCCAGTAAGGCTGTCGGTGGTCGAGAGCAGCAACAGTTGTTCGTTAGTCTCTTCCAATTGTTGCTGCAACTCCTCTAGCTCAGAGAGCTTTTGGTCAAACTCCATGGTCTTCTTTTTCAGGGCATGGCGCTGTTCAAACAGCTCAATAAAAACGCGCACTTTGCTGTGAAACACCAGTGGATGCAACGGTTTAAACAGATAGTCTACCGCCCCGTGTTCGTAACCACGGAAGATGTTTTCTTCGGATTTCGAGGCCGCAGTGACAAAAATAATCGGAATATGACGGGTTTTGCGGTTACCACGCATCAACTCAGCCACTTCGTAACCATTCATGGTTGGCATCTGTACGTCTAGTAGCACCAGCGCGAAATCGTAGTCTAACGTTAGGGCAAGGGCCTCTTCGCCGGAAGTGGCACGGACCACGTTTACTGAAAAAGCGTCCAGCAGGCCCTCTAGCGTGAGCAGGTTTTCGATTTTGTCATCAACGATGAGTATGGTTGCTTTATCTTGCATGGTTAACAGTCACATAGAGAATTTAAGAAATGACCAATTTCGTCCAAAGGGAGGATATGATCGACATTGGCCGTTTCAATCGCGGCGGCTGGCATGGCCTGCGCCTCGGCACTTTCGACGGATTGAACCACTGCCAGTCCGCCCATTTGTTTGATTTTTTTTAGCCCAAGCGCGCCGTCGGAATTCGCGCCCGTCAACACCACGCCAACCAACGATGGGCCATAATAGTCGGCGGCGGTTTCAAACAACACATCAATCGATGGCCGTGAATAATTCACAGGTGGATCGACTGAAAGGGCAATACAGCCATCGACTTCTACCATCATGTGGTAGTTGGGCGGAGCAATGTACATATTGCCGCGGCGGATGGGCAGTTTGTCTTCAGCTTCTTGTACGCTCAGGTGGCTTTTGCTGTCAAAGTGCGTGGCCATGTAACTTTCTGGCGAGGGACTAATGTGCTGCACCAGTAAGATTGGCAAGCAAAATGAATCCTTCAACTGACGTAATAGCGCTCCAACGGCTGCAAGGCCGCCTGCGGATGCGCCAATAACAACTGCGCTGTATGTGTGGCCACGACAACTCATGTATCACCTAATCCGTTTCTTGCGATAAATCTTTTCTTTTTCTGAGACCAAATCAAACTTGTCCGCGATATCAGAAAAACGCAGCGATTCTTTTGAGCCGAGGCAGAGAAAACCGCCCGGTACTAAGCTATCGTAGAAAAGTTTAAATACGCGGTTCTGCAGCTCTCTGTTGAAATAAATCAATACGTTACGACAAAAAATGACATTCATTTCGCCAAACACACCGTCGGTGGCTAAGTTGTGTGGGGTGAACAACATTTTATCTCGCAGCGCGAGTTTCATGATCACGCTGTCGTAGTCGGCAATGTAGTAGTCAGAGAAAGAAGCGCTGCCTCCCGCGGCTTGGTAGTTTGTCGTGTATTGGCGAACCAAATCCATCGGATAGATGCCTTTTTTGGCCTTTTCCAAAATGGCTTCGTTGAAATCGGTCGCGTAAATTTGCGCGCGATCTTTCATCCCTTCTTCTTCAAGCATGATGCCCATCGAGTAGACTTCTTGACCTGCTGAGCAGCCCGCATGCCAAATTTTGACAAACGGGTAGGTCTGCAAATGAGGAATAATCAGCTCACGAACCTTTTTGTAGAACCAAGGGTCGCGGAACATTTCCGTGACGTTGATGGAGAGATCGAGCAGCATTTGATCAAAAAAACGCGCGTCGTTGATCACTTTGTGCTGCATTTGCGAATAGTTCGACATGCCTTCAATCGCACGTCGATATTCGAGTCGTCGCTTGGTATGAGCGAGCGAATATTCGCGAAAGTCATAACCATATTTGCGATAGATCGCTTCCAACAGCAGTTGAATTTCTAATTGTTCGTTTGAAAGATCAGTCACGCTTTCCATTTCAGTACAACCATACTCGCAACATTGACAATAACTTATCGGTATTGACTGGCTTGGCGAGGTAATCACTCGCACCTGCTTCAATACACTTACTTCTATCGCCCTTCATCGCCTTTGCCGTCAGCGCGATCACTGGCAGCTTTTCGTAAACTTTTTGTTTACGAATCTCTTCCATGGCTTCGTAACCATCCATCCTTGGCATCATGATGTCCATTAATACGACATCAATATCCGGGTTTTCTTTTAACTTATCTAGGCTCTCCAAACCATCTCGGGCAATGACAATATCCATGCCTTTGTCTTCCAAAATGCTCGAGAGAGCGAACACATTACGCATATCGTCGTCAACCAGCAAAACTTTTTTGCCGATCAGAACCGATTCTTTATTGTGCACTGCGCGCAACATACCTTGTTGTTCTCTCGGCAGGTTGGCTTCCACGCGGTGAAGGAAGAGCGCGGATTCATCCAGCAAGCGCTCAGGAGATTTGACCCCCTTGATGATGATGCTCTCGGCGTAGCGGTTTAACTCTTTCTCTTCTTCTTTGCTCAACTCCCGTCCGGTATACACAATGATGGGCACGCGCGCCGCCGTTTCGCTGCGGCGAATACGCTCAAGCAGCTCGAAACCGGTCATATCCTCAAGGCCCAAATCCAGCACCATGCAGTCATAACGTGCCGACTCCAGCTCACTCAACGCTTTCTCGCCCGTTGGCACGGTAACAATATGCACGTCATCTTCGCCAATCAGCTGGCGAATGCTCTCTTGTTGAATGGCATCATCTTCCACCACCAGAAGGCGTTTCACGGGTTTGGAGATAATTTCTTCAATATTGCCAAATGCTTTTTCAAGCTTTTTCATATCAACCGGTTTGGTGAGGTAGCCAATCGCGCCCATACGTAGCGCGTCCAAATTGGCGTCGTTGGCCGACATAAAATGTACTGGAATATGGCGCGTTTCTGGGTTCTCTTTAAGGCGCTCCATCACGGTCCAACCGTCGATGCCGGGCAAGCCAATGTCCAAAATGATGGCGCTCGGGTTGTAGTATTGAGCAAAGTGCAAGCCGCTTTCACCTGTTTCGGCGACAATGCATTTAAAGCCTCGCTCGCGGCCAAAATCACGCATGACACCAGCAAACGCGCGATCGTCTTCAATGATCAACAAGGTGCGATCTTCGGCGACAATCGATTGTCGGTCGTCTTCCACATAACTGTCACTGGCGCTGAGAACGGGTTCTGCTTGCTCGACACGAATAGGCGGTTGCGGCGCGGGTGTGGAGGCTACCGCATGTTCTTGCGCTTCTACTGTCGCTTCGCGTTCGGTGATTTCCAGTGGCGCGAGGCTAATCTGCGGCAAGCTTTCCATCTCGTTACGTGCTTTCTCAGTGTATTTCAGCGGGAACACCACGGTAAAGGTGCTGCCTTTTCCTTCTTCACTCTTAAGATGAATACGACCACCGAGCAAATGGGCCAGTTCTTTGGAGATAGACAAGCCGAGCCCTGTGCCGCCATATTTGCGGCTGGTGCTGCCATCGGCCTGCTGGAAGGCTTGGAAAATCGCCACTTGCTGATCTTGCTTAATGCCGATGCCGTCATCACGAACCGAAAAGGCGATCAACTCTTCACGCGGCTTGTTGAGCAGTTTTGCCAGCTCTTGCGACGGATGAGCCATGTTCAGCGTCACGGCACCTTCATGGGTGAATTTGAACGCGTTGGTGAGCAGATTGCGCAGAATTTGCTGCAGTCGCTGCGAGTCACTTTCAAGGCTCACGGGCAAGTTGCCGGCACAGATGACTTGGAAATCGAGCCCTTTGTCGTCGGCGATCTCTTTGTACAGGCGCAACAAATCCTGCTCTATGCTGGCAAGCGATACATCCTCAATATGCAAGTCGATTTTCCCTGCTTCGACTTTGGAAAGATCGAGAATTTCGTTAATCAAAGAGAGTAGGTCAGAGCCCGATGAGTTGATCGCCTTGGCTGATTCGATCTGTTTGTCGGTTAAGTTGCCATCTTTGTTGTTGGCGAACAACTGCGAGAGGATCAAAATACTGTTGAGCGGTGTGCGCAGTTCGTGCGACATGTTCGCCAAGAACTCAGACTTGTACTTGCTGGCGATTTCCAACTCTTTGGCTTTTTCTTCCACCACTTGCTGCGCCTCTCGCAGCGCCTCATTTTTCTCTTTCATCTCGTTTTGCTGCTGCTCAAGCGCTTTGGTTCGCTCTTCCAACTCTTCGTTGGTGACGCGTAGCTCTTCTTGCTGGGCTTGCAGCTCGGCTTCCGATTCTTTGAGCACTTTGGTTTGCTCTTGCAGCTCTTCATTAGTGACGCGCAGCTCTTCCTGCTGCGCCTGCAACTCCTCTTCCGAGGCGCGCAATGCCTGAGTCTGCTGTTCTAACTCTTCGTTTGCTTTGCTTAGGCTCTCTTTCTGCTGCTGCGTTTCCAGTAGCAGTGAGTTGATCACCAAACGCGCTTTGGTGGCGTTAAACACAATGGCGAGATTGCTGACGATCTCATCGACAAAGCGGCGTTGAATCGAGCTGTAGGCTTGGTTTGAGCCGAGCATCACGACGCCAATTAACTGTTCATCAACCGCTAATGGGATGGCGAGAAAATGACTTGGAATCGTTTCCCCAGCGGCAAAATTGTAGCTCGGCACATTATGTTGCAGATGGTTAAAGGCGATCACTTGGCGCTCCAGTGCCGCTTGACCGACCATGCCTTCGCCGAGTTTGAGTTGGTTGAAATTGCCATGACGATCAGAAAACGCATAGGAGGCACGCAGCTCCAATCGGTCGTTTTCAAACAGATAGAGCGCACCTAACTGGGCATTCATATGTTTGCTGAAAAAGGTAATAAACTTGTCTGACAACAGTTCGAGGCTGAGATCGCCACGGATTTCATTGTCTAACATCTCTTTGCCCGATTTCAGCCAGTCTAAGTCGCGCAGTTGCGAAGCCATATTGTTGAGTGAACGGCTTAATTCGCCGAGCTCGTCTTTGCGGTCAATGGTTAACGCGGACTCTAAGTCACCCTCAGCAATCCGCTGGGCAAACCCCATGCTTTCGAGCAAAGGCTGAGTAACTGACGAGGAAAACTTGATGGCAATAAAGCAGACGATAACAAACAAAGCCACGCCGACTGCCAGGAGGATCTGGTACACGTGATAAACCGAAGTGGTGACTTCGTCTTGATTGATTTTGGAGATCAGATACCAGTCGTGGCCGGGGATATCCAATTTGTGGAAGGTGACCAGAACTGGAAGTCCGAGGCTGTCGAAATATATGCCTTGCCCGCCGCGCTCGCCCGCAGATTGCGCGTCACGCCAGTAATCGGGCTCACCACTGCTGAGCCTATAGCCAACCACATATAGGCCGTTGCCCATCGTAACCAGATCCGAGCGCAACGAGAATGTATCCGTCGCGTTTTCAAGACCAATAATATAGGACTCGCCTGTGTCTCCCATACCGACACGGGAATTGACAATTTCGGTTACTAATTGCGGCATCACTTGTACGGCGACAATGGCAATCAATTTACCTTCTTGATCCAAAATCGGCGCAGAAAAGTAAGCGACGTACTGGTTATCAGCGGCTTTGCTTTTGGCAAAGTCGGTAAAAAGTGCACGCGGGTGGCTCAGTTCTTTGGCCCAAAGTCGGGCGAGGGCCGGATCGCTCGATTCGTAGCTGAGATTAATGGAGCGAATACGGCTCTTGTCTCGCAAGGCGTAGAGGATTTTCCCGTTTTGCGGTGAAAGGATAAACAGATCGCGATAGCCATAAGATTCGACGAAGTGGCGCAATGTTTCTTCGAGTTGACTTTGTGATTCAGTCGTCGCGGACTCACTGAGTTGTTGGCCAAAATCGAGCATTTCCGACGTGGAAGCAAACATGCTGATATCAAGCAATCGCTTGCTAAAAAATGTATCAATGGCGGTAGAACGCAACGATTGAATGGCCTGTAGCTCTTCAAACGATTTGTCGATTAACGCATCACCAGCCATGCGTCCACTGAAAATCGTTACGCATACCATAGGCAAAATGCCAAACGTGATTAAAAGGGCAATTAACTTAGGACGAATACGAATGTCCGCGAACTTTATCATCAAGGTATCACTAATCAGTTGTTTTTATTAAACCAGTTTCTCTTATATTCGATTCTTGTTCAAATGGGCTTAAGCAGACTGTTGACTAGGATCTGATTTTAACATCGCTAAATCACATATTGATTGATAGATGAGTCAATATGTGATTTGGATTTTTAGTGGTGTGTCACTTGCTATCAATGACTATTTGGCGCTTATCTTGCAGGCTTTTTTTGCAAGATAGAGGAAGAAGATATGTGCAAATGGCGACTTCTCTACCTTTAAGGTAAGAGAGCGAGAAAAGGGCTATTTTATGGAGTATTAACTCTATCTCGGTAAAATAAATAAAATGATGTTTTATTGTTAGTGTATTGATATTTAAGGCTTTTATCCTTTTTGGATTACAGTTGTTCGCCCGAAAGTATTTGCAACAATATGTGAAGTGTTTCAAAATTAACTGGTTGAGCCAGTTGGGCAAATCATTAACCAAAGGTTTTTTTATGAAAGTCACAAATCTTTTTAGAGACAAAGTTGATGCATGGTCTGCACATCATACTGAGTTTATGAATTGGATGTCCCCGACGCTGCGCGATTATTGGGGTGACTTTTTGGAAAAAGCACAAGGAAGCTTTCTTTTTTCAAAAGTACGCGACCATCAGCAGCCTGCGGTAAACGAGGAAGTTTCTGTGCCGGAACCGATTGTTTTAAATGCAGAAGCGCAAAGACTCTACGATGAGTTGCAAGAAAAAATTGGTCAGGTGATCCATGTCGGCGACTGGATTCATGTTGATCAACAGCGTATCAATCAATTTGGGTTTGTTACAGAAGACATGCAATGGATTCATACTGATCCTGAACGCGCAGCCATTGAATCGCCATTCAAAACCACCATTGCACACGGATTTTTGACGTTGGCGCTATTGCCCAAGTTAACCGATTCTGTGGATGCGGATAATCCGCTGTTTCCGACAGCGAAAATGGTAGTGAACATTGGCCTCAATCAAGTGCGCTTTCCTTATCCAGTCAAAGTAGGCAACAATCTACGAGCTTCAAGCGTGTTGACTAAAGTGACACCGATTAAAAAAGGTCTCGAAATCGAACGTGAAATTAAAGTCGAGATCGAAGGGATACGCAGACCAGCAGCGGTGGTAGTCTCAGTTATTCAATTGCATTTCTAACTTAGAGACCTGCATCTAAACCATGCCAAAAGGCCAGCTTATTGAGCTGGCCTTTCCGTTTGCCATAAGCCCCACTCGATTGCATAAACCTTAGTAGAAAACTTTGTTGTAAAGCTCATTTTTCTGCTTGTAAGAAAGTTCTCATCAATAAAATCCACAAAATAATGACGGCTATCATGCTGTTGATAAGCAATGTGAATCCCTCTTTGTAATATTATTCATATTTGTGTATAAATTGCGGCGTTCAACTATTCCAACAAAAAAGATGTGCCACTATGTCAGTTAGTCTTTCGAAATCAGCTCATGAGACAGTGTTAAGTGAACAAGATCAGCTTGTTTCTACGACCGATCTTAAAGGGGTCATTACCTACAGTAATGAGGCTTTTGGCCGCATTGCTGAATATCAACAACATGAACTCTTAGGACAAAACCACAACATCGTTCGTCATACGGACATGCCGAAGGCCGCGTTCGGTGATATGTGGAAAAATCTCAAGCAGGGTAAAGCTTGGCGTGGCATCGTTAAAAATCGCACTAAATCAGGTGGTTACTACTGGGTTGACGCCTATGTCACCCCAATTTACGACAATGGCGTTATGTGTGGTTATCAATCGGTGCGTGTTAAGCCAAAACGCGAATGGGTTAATATTGCCGCCAAAGCGTATCAATCGTTGCTCAGTGCGGAAAGAAATGGCCGGACTTGGTCATTGCAACTGAGTGACAGTCTGCGCTACGCGATTCTTTTAGGCTCAGTGTCCGCGCCGATGCTCGCTCAGGTGTTGCATGCTGAAGGCCTATTGACTTGGTTGGCGAACCTGCTTCCGGCAGCAGCGCTAGGGCTACTGTTTCGTCAAGAGTTGATCGACACGCCGAGCCAACTGAAAAAGTTACAATCCAAGTTTGATAGTGTTAGCCGCTTGATCTATTCCGGTAATACGCCGTTTTCTGTCGCCGATTTCCATTTAAAAATGGCCTCTGCGCGAATTCGAACCATTTTGGGCCGAATGACCGACTCCGCTCGCCCGCTGCAAAACTTGGCCGATGAGTTGAGCGCGACGACGGAAGAAGTTTCTCAAGCGCTTGGCCAGCAAGCGACGGACATTCGTCAAGTGCGTGATGCCGCGGATTCGATGGAGCAAGCCGCCAATGCGGTGTTCGATAGCACTCGTAATGCGCACGGTTTGATAGATGAAACAGTGCAAAGTTGCGCGCAAACCAAAACAACCATTGAGCACACGCAGCAAAATTTGAATCGCTTGAGTAGCCAAGCAGAGAAAGCGACCCAAACCACTTACCAACTCAGCGAGCAAGCGGAAAGAGTGAGCAAACTGATGGAAGAGATCGGGGGAATTGCAGAGCAGACCAACTTGTTGGCTTTAAACGCGGCGATTGAGGCGGCGCGGGCGGGTGAGCAGGGACGCGGTTTTGCTGTGGTGGCTGATGAAGTGCGAGCACTATCCGGGCGTACATCGAAAGCGACATTACAGATCAAATCCAGCATTGATGACATACTTGGCACGATTCAGGGCTGGCAAAGCGATATTATTAGCAACCGCGAGCAGACCGAAGCGTGCTCTCAAAGTGCCTCGCAAAGCGCTGTGCGGCTGGCGGAAGTTGAACAAATGATGCAAAGCATGGACAGTTTGATGGAAGATGTGGCCGATTCGGCCAATAAGCAACTCACGCTGTCGCGCGATGTTAATCAGCACATTCACTCTATCGCATCCGCAGCCGAGCAAAACTTGGCGGCCACGCGCATCGTGGAAGAAAATAGCCTGAAACTCAAAGATCAAGTAAACGAGTTTTATCAACTGGCTGAGCGTTTTCAAGAGCGATAGTGGCTCTGAATGGCTGAACACAATAAAACCCAGCGCAGGCTGGGTTTTGTTTTTAGGTCAGTATGACAAAGGTGAGTGCTGGTGCATATCGTTAGATTAAGTATGCTGAGCGCACCACTGGTCACGCCAAGCAACAAACTCCTCCATCGGCATCGGTTTGTTGATGTAATAACCTTGTGCTTCATCACATTGCAGCACTGCTAGTGCATCAAGCAATTCGCGGGTTTCTACCCCTTCTGCGACAACACGCAACCCTAAATTGTGCGCTAATTCAATGGTGGAGCTGACGATAATTCTGTCGTTGTTATTCTCTATCATATTGAGGACAAAAGATTTATCGACTTTAAGTTCATTGACTGGTAGCTGTTTTAGATAGCCGAGTGACGAATATCCTGTACCAAAATCGTCGATGGAAAGGTGAAAGCCCATTTTGGCAAGCTCATTTAAGGTTTGTTGGGCAACCTTCGGATCTTCCATGATGGCGCTTTCGGTAATTTCTAAACAGATACCCTCAGCTGGTACCTTGAATTCGTTCAACTGTGAATCAAGAAAAGCAGGTAGCTGACCTGTCATGAGATCCCAAGTCGACAAGTTAATCGAGATGACCATCTGTCCTTGCAGCGGTTGCACGTTATGCCACTGGCTGACGACCTCTCTAATCACCCATTTAGTAATTTCACGCACGAAGCCAGTCTGTTCGGCGAAGGGAACAAACTGATAGGGTGCGATCATACCTTTACTGGGATGTTGCCAACGAATCAAGGCTTCAGCGGCGGCTACTAGCGAGGATTTTGTCTCCACTTTAGCTTGCAGGAAAACTCGCAGTTCATTTTCTCGCACTGCTCGGCGTAACTCAGAAAGTAGTGATAAGTTTTGTGGCGCCGCCGTCACCAAGGCTTGGCTGTAAACCACGATCTGCTCTTTTTTCGATTTCGCAGCGTACATGGCAATTTGTGAGGCGTGGATAAGCGCATCAGGATCGGTGGCATCTTTTGGCCAAGACGCTATACCGATCGACACACTGAGATCAATGTGCGTTCCTTCGATCTCAAACGCATCATCCAAACAGTGCTTCAGTTGCTGCGCGGCTTCAAAAGGTGTTTGGTGGGAGGTCTCCAGCATCACGGAAAATTCATCGCCACTAACATGAGCCGTTATGGCTGGGCGTGTGTGTGCCGTGTCACTTAAACGCTTGGCAACGGTTTTGAGTACACGATCGCCCACTTCATAGCCGAGCACATCATTTACTTGCTTGAAGCGATCGAGGTTTAGCGTAATAACGGAAATTTGCTTCAACGTATTAGACGCTATTGCCTCGCTGAGTTTTTGTTTAAAATTGAGACGGTTTGGCAAACGGGTCAGGGGATCGAAGTAAGCCAGTTGAGTGATGGTCTCTCTCTGATCTTCGATGCTAGTGCGCATTTTGTCGAAACCCCGGGCGAGTTGGCCGATCTCATCGAGGCGATCCGTCCCCTCAATCTCGGAGGAGAAATTACCTTTCTCAAGTTCAGTCGTGGCTTCAGTCAGGGTAATTAACGGCTTTATGGTCCTGTGAGACAGGGCAAAAATGGCTAAAGTGAAGAAAATAATGCCAACACCACTCACCGTCAGATATTGTGTGGAAAGTTGGTTAAATTTCTCGCTGGCCTTTGGCAAAGATTCCAGGAAGACCACATGAACCCAATGCTGTGTCGAGGTTTGTTCGCTGATTACTCCACTGATGAAAACTTCTTGATTGATCACTATATCCTGAAGTGAGTGATCGTCTTGTGCCATGCTGCTGTTTTGCGAACGAAAATAGTCAGCAATGGCCTCTGAGCTGGCCACGACGTTGATGGTTTTTGCACCTGTTGATGAAGAGAGAAGGGCAATTTCAATCCCCGCCAGTTGGCTAGCTTGTAAAATGCGTTCTTGGTCAATATCGAAACCCAACAAAACGTAGCCGATCACTCGCGGAGCATGCACTGGAGCTAGGACAAACTGGGTCGGTTTGCCGTTGTACATCATCAGTTGAAATGGCTTTTGCTTGTCAAAACGTTGAATAATCTCTTTATAGACTGACGGGTCGTCTAGCAAAACAGCCTCAGAAGAAGCGGCTTTTAGCTGCCAGTTAGCATCAATCAAAATGGCGATGGAAGCGTTGATGCGCTGGGCGTTATTTAACAGCGCGGAGGCAATGGTGCTTTGATCTTGCGTGGCGACGGCAGAGCGAAAACCGAAGTCGGAAGCGAGCACTTCTGCACTCTCTTGTAACATGGAATTAGATTGTGCCAACAATTGATTCCAAACGCGTTTTGATACTTCCAATGACTGTCTGATTTCCTCGCGAACATGCTTGTCCACGGTTATATTAACCAAAGTAAGGCTGATGGCCTGAACAGCAATCAGCAGTAACAAAGTGATAAAAATAAAGCGCCTGGATAGACTCTCTTGGAAAAATGCCCAGTTTAGACTCACAATCTCCCTCCAGAATCTGGCATGGTAATACGAAGTGAAATGGGCTCTGCATCGACGGTCACGCTTGAAGTCACAAACGGTGAACCATATGGTAGGCTGGCATGCCACACATCAATCTCATAGTGCTCTGGAATTTGATCGAGAAAAATAGCCTCACCTTGTTGATTGGTTTGTGTATAGACTGGCGTTTCTGATACCAATATCCAAGCCAGCATGTTGTCATGGATGTTACAACCGAGTTCAACTACGCCTGCTTGGTCGAAGATAACGGGCTGTTCTGGTTTGTCGATGTAGAGCTTAAGTTCAAAAGTTTTCGCCGGCGAAAAAGAGTAAACATGGTGGCGAACCGTATCGCGATTGGGGAAATCAACCGCAGTTCCTTGGGGAATGACAAGCACGCCGGGCACAAACGCACGATTTTTCTGTGCCATTTCTGCGTTGCTCAACGGTTTTAGCTGGCTCTTTAATCGATCTGATTTTAGAAATACCACCGCGTTTTCTAACGGCTCTCCCGTTGCTTTTCGAACTTCCACGCGAATCTCAGCGGCTTGCGTCACGCTAGCGGCGAAGCACAGCAGCGATAACCACCATTGTCTTTTGTACAAGGTACACCTCATAAGAATTAGGGCTCAATTGCTAAGCCAGTGATCGTTTTACCACTCGGGAAGTGACCCAACAGTTTCGCGAGGCCCGTGTCAAGATCAATCACTACCAGCTTTACTGGCAGGCTGGCTGATGTGGTGATGGTTCCAAGCGCGACATTCTTGATATCGCTAATGTCTAATGAAGCATCTTGAATCGGCTCAATACCAAGACCACCTATGGTGTAGAGAACGCCAAGATTGGGAGAAACGGCGGGTGTTGCTCCTTCTTTCGTGCCTTGCATCACCAAGGTTCCGCGCTGCTTATCGATAGCATAATTGGTGGTGAGCTTTTCATTGGTTGGGTTGTAAGTGTAGGCCGCAGCGACAATATCTGGCGTGTAAGCTGCGTTGACATCACCTTGGTCATAAGTGAGCCTTGGATCCATTTGAGTACCAAGCGTTTTACCATCAAAATCGACAATAGCACCAGTGTCAGGGTGCAAGCGCAGATTGAGGTTTTGTTTTCCGACCACACGCATCTTGTCTGCTGCTGGGTTAAAATCGAACCCCCAATGTCCATCGTTGATCGGCTCAGTCGGTTTAGATCCCGGTACTAGCGTTGCGACACCTGATGAGAGATTAATGATAAAAATGCGTCCTTGATTGCTCAGTGCATAGAGATCGCCGCGCGCAACCCTAAAATCGATGCCGACAATCTTTTCCCCCGACGCGAATCCTTGCACTGGCAAAGTCGTTTCTATCGAGTTTGGTGAGCGAGGATTGATTTTTAGGAGTTGCTGATAGTTTTCGACCACCCATACTGTGTCGGGTAAATCGGCTGTTGAGGTTGCCGCAAAGAGAGGAAAACTGAATGATAGACAGAGAGTGATAAGACAGGCTTTCGTGCTGCGCATAACTGAATGTTCCTTATTTGTCATTTTTCTTGCTGCCTACAATTGCAGGTCTGCCTATAACTATAGAAGAGTTATAGAAAAAAAAGTGAAGCATTTATGTAGGAAAATGATGGAAAGTGTATGCCTGTAGCAGGAAATAAAGTAGGTAGACACAAAAAGCCCCGCTAAATAAAGCAGGGCTTTGAGTTTGATTTGGTCTGAAATCGTGATTACGCTAACAGTTCTTTCGCTGTGTTCACCACATTTTCTACCGTGAAACCAAACATTTCGAACAACTGGTCAGCAGGTGCAGATTCACCGAAAGTCGTCATACCGATGATGCGACCGTCGAAACCAACGTACTTGTACCAGAAGTCTGCGATGCCCGCTTCAATAGCGATACGAGCTGTTACGTCTGATGGTAGAACTGCTTCACGGTAAGCTGCGTCTTGTTTGTCGAATGCATCGGTTGATGGCATTGACACTACGCGTACTTTCTTACCTTCTGCGCTTAGCTGCTCAGCGGCTTTCACTGCTAGCTCAACTTCAGAACCTGTCGCGATTAGGATCAGCTCTGGCTTGCCATCGCTGTCTTTGAGGATGTAACCACCTTTGGCGATGTCTGCCACTTGCTCAGCGCTGCGTGGTTGCTGTGCTAGGTTTTGACGAGAAAAAATCAGTGCCGATGGACCATCTTTGCGCTCAATCGCCAGTTTCCATGCGACCGCCGATTCCACTTGGTCACATGGACGCCATGTGCTCATGTTTGGCGTTAGACGCAGCGATGCGATTTGCTCAACCGGTTGGTGAGTTGGGCCATCTTCGCCAAGACCGATAGAATCGTGCGTGTAAACTTGGATGTTCTGAATCTTCATCAGAGCCGCCATGCGCATTGCGTTACGTGCGTATTCCATGAACATTAGGAAGGTTGCACCGTAAGGAACAAAACCGCCGTGTAGCGCGATACCGTTCATGATCGCTGTCATACCAAATTCACGTACACCGTAGTGGATGTAGTTACCCGAGAAGTCGTTTGCTTCTAGCGACTTAGAACCCGACCACATGGTGAGGTTAGAAGGCGCTAGGTCGGCAGAGCCGCCCATGAATTCTGGCAGCATTTTACCAAACGCTTCGAGCGCGTTTTGCGATGCTTTACGTGATGCGATGTTCGCTGGGTTTGCTTGAAGATCAGCAATGATTTGGTTTGCTTTCTCTTCCCACTCAGCTGGAAGTTCACCGTTTACGCGGCGTTTAAACTCTGCGGCAAGCTCAGGGTACTCGGCTGCGTATGCCTCGAACTTCGCGTTCCAAGCGGCTTCTTTTTCAGCGCCTGCGGCTTTGGCATCCCACTGTGCGTAAACGTCAGCAGGGATTTCAAATGCTGGATGTTCCCAACCTAGGAACTCACGTGCTGCGGCAATTTCTTCCGCACCTAGTGGTGCACCGTGACAGTCGTGTGAACCAGATTTGTTTGGTGAACCAAAACCGATGATAGTCTTAGTACAAATTAGAGTAGGGCGAGGATCCGCTTTTGCAGCTTCAATCGCTGCGTTGATTGCGTCAGCATCGTGACCGTCTACTGCTGGGATTACGTGCCAGCCGTAAGCTTCGAAACGCTTAGGTGTATCGTCAGAGAACCAACCTTCAACGTGACCGTCGATAGAGATGCCGTTGTCATCCCAGAATGCGATCAGTTTGCCTAGGCCTAGCGTACCCGCTAGAGAGCAAGCCTCGTGTGAGATACCTTCCATTAGACAGCCGTCGCCCATGAACACGTAAGTGAAGTGGTCAACGATGTCGTGGCCTTCTTTGTTGAATTGCGCTGCTAGCGCTTTCTCAGCCATTGCCATACCAACAGCGTTGGTGATGCCTTGGCCTAGAGGGCCCGTTGTTGTCTCGATACCAGGAGCGTAGCCGTACTCTGGGTGACCTGGAGTCTTAGAGTGAAGCTGACGGAAGTTTTTCAGATCATCGATAGATAGCTCGTAACCGCTCAAGTGCAGTAGTGAGTAAATTAGCATTGAGCCGTGGCCGTTAGACAGTACGAAACGGTCGCGGTCTGCCCATTCAGGGTTTGATGGGTTGTGGTTTAGGTGGCCGCGCCAAAGAACTTCAGCGATATCAGCCATACCCATAGGTGCCCCTGGGTGGCCTGAGTTTGCTTTTTGTACGCCGTCCATGCTGAGTGCGCGGATTGCATTAGCTAGATGCTTTCTTGATAAAGGAGCGTGATCCATAATAAATACCGAATATTATTTGAGTCTAAAGAGGAAATAAGTAGGGGAACGTTTGCGTTCCCCTAGTTTGATTCTGTGTGATTACAGTTTCGCTGCAATCATCGCTTCTAGTTTGCCTTGGTCAACTGCGAAGTTGCGGATGCCTTCTGCCAGTTTCTCAACAGCCATTGGGTCTTGGTTGTGCTCCCATAGGAATTCCGCGTGAGTCATTGGTGCTGGACGTTCAGCCGCGCCTTTAGAATCAACTAGCTTCTCAACCACTTCACCTTCCGCTGCTTCTAGTTCTGCAAGTAGAGCAGGCGCGATAGTTAGACGGTCACAACCAGCAAGTTCTAGGATCTCGCCGATGTTACGGAAGCTTGCGCCCATAACAACCGTTTTGTAGCCGTACTCTTTGTAGTAGTTGTAGATCTTAGTTACAGACAGTACGCCTGGATCTTCTTGAGCTTCAAAGTCGCGGCCTTCTTTGGCTTTGTACCAGTCCATAATACGGCCAACGAATGGAGAGATTAGGAATACGCCCGCTTCTGCACAAGCACGCGCTTGAGCGAATGAGAATAGAAGAGTCAGGTTACAGTTGATGCCTTCTTTCTCTAGGATTTCAGCTGCGCGGATACCTTCCCAAGTAGACGCCAGTTTGATAAGGATGCGGTCGTTAGTGATGCCAGCATCGTTGTACATTTTCACTAGTTGGCGTGCTTTCGCTACGCTGCCTTCCATGTCGTAAGAAAGACGTGCGTCCACTTCTGTAGAAATACGACCTGGGATTGTTTTTAGGATTTCTTTACCGATGTTTACTGCAAGCATGTCGCAAGTGTCTTGGATCTGCTGCGTTTTGTCATCGCTTTGAGTTTTTGCATACTCGATAGAAGCATCGATCAGAGGCGCATACTCAGCGATTTGAGCAGCTTTAAGAATCAGAGAAGGGTTTGTTGTTGCATCTTCTGGTTGGTATTTTTTGATTGCATCAATTTCACCAGTGTCTGCTACCACAGTGGTTAGCTTGCGAAGTTGCTCTAACTTGTTGCTCATAATCGATCATCCTATATAACGGGCTACCGCTCGGCGGTCAGCGCCAGAGCGAATACATTTGTAAACTGACTCGCGAATAGTTTAGTGCGGATTTTCCGTCACACTCTCTATTGGTCAGAAAAAATTTAGCGACCGAACATTTGTTATGAACATTTGCTCGATGGCTGAGTAAATGATGTGTCCATATTTATCCTATCAGCCTAGAAAGTCAATGGCTGAATGGGGGGGAAGGTGACCTCTATCAACGTTTTTCTTTGTGGGTAATCGGAGAAAAAGTAAATAAACGTTTGCCCTTATCTGGTGTGGATTAGCGTCGAACAAACATTAACATTTTCGTTACTGAGAAAATGTCATTTCCATGAGCAAAAGTTGCAGCTAAACTCGGCTATAACATATGCTAAGTCAATGAGCATTTGCTCAGATAAGACGATAATAGCGCTCCTTGATAACGGTGGAATGTAGATGAGCGGTTCAAACCAAGAGATATCGATTGAAAATACAGATTTATTGACTGAAATTTCCGTTGCCTACTATCAAGACGGGGCGACTCAGGAAGAGATCTCCAAGAAATTTTCAGTGTCGCGCGCAAAAGTGGGGCGGATGCTCAAGCAAGCGCGAGACGAGGGGATTGTTGAAATTACCGTCAAATATCATCCAGTGTTTAGCGCCAAAATTGAGCAACGTTTGATCGAGCGTTTTGGCGTAAAGCGTGCATTGGTGGCGTTGGATCAACCCAGCGAGGAAGCACAGCGTCAGCAGGTGGCTGGCTTAGTGTCGAATTACCTGACCAGCACGTTGAAAAATGGCATGGTGGTGTCGGTCGGCCAAGGACGAAATGTGTCGGCTGTCGCCCATCATGTTGGCGTTATTACACCAAGAGACTGTAAGTTTGTCTGTGGCATTGGCGGCATTCACCCACGCGGAGGTATGTTTAACGCGGACCATATTTGTCGCCAGTTGGCAAAAAAATACGGTGGCACTTCAGAAACTCTCTATGCGCCTGCGTACGCCGAAAACCGTGAGCAGAAACGTGCATTTATGCAAAATGCGACAGTAAAACAGACGCTTGATCTGGCGAGAAAAGCGGATATTGCTCTGGTTGGTATTGGTGATATGAGTGAAAACAGCTATATGGTTGATTTAGGATGGTTCACGCCCGATGAAGTGGTGCAATCTCGTTTGCAGCAAGGTGTGGTGGGGGATTTTGCTGGCTACGATTTCTTTGATATTCATGGCAACGTCGCCAACACTGTCATGAGTGATCGCGTGATTGGCTTAGGGATAGAAGAGTTTCGTCCCATCTCTGAAGTGATTGCGATTGCGGCGGAAAACAGTAAGCCATTAGCGCTGCTTGGTGCACTGCGTACTGGCGCTGTCGATGTGATTGCCACCAGTGTGAGTAATGCCCTCACTGTGCTGAACTTAGATGAGCAGATGCAAGGTCGGCAAGCTTGAGTTGAACCCTTTTTTCTGGCACAAAAAATGTGCAACGGGTGCAACCTAACGGCGAGAATTCTTAAATGACTCGCAGCTTGATTAGATTGTCGGGATGAAAACGGTTCCTGAGAGTAGCTTAGTGAGGTTAACTCTGGAGGGAACTATGAAAAAAACGCTTATCTCTGTTGCACTCTTAACCTGTTTTAGCGCTGCATCGTTCGCAGGCGACAAAGTGGTTGCGGGTTACTTTGCCGATTGGCAATACGCCAATCCATCGAACCCCTACACAGTGCAAGATATCCCCGCTGAAAAGCTGACGCACGTTATTTATGCCTTTTTAAGCATGTGTGGACCGCATACTGGGGCCTCTGATACCGTGCAAAAGCTGGTTGCAAAGCAGTGTCAAGGCAAAGCGCCTTTCAGTGCCATTGTGGTGGATACGGAAGCTGCGCTAGAAAAAGATTTTGGCAAAGTATCAGTGAAAGTGCCTTATAAGGGCCATTTTGCGCAGCTCGCTCAATTGAAGCAGCAACATCCACAACTCAAAATTTTGCCTTCTTTTGGTGGATGGACCATGTCTGAGCCGTTCCATGCGATGGTCAAAGATCCTAAAGCGATGGCGCAATTCTCCAAAACTGCCGTTGAACTGATTCATCAATATGATTTCTTTGATGGGATTGATCTTGACTGGGAATATCCCGGCGGCGGCGGTTTAACCACCTCTCCGTGAGACCCTGCAACCAAGTTGTCTGACGAGCAAAAAGCGGTAGAGCGTGAAGCCTTCACTTATTTGGTCAAAACCATGCGTGCAGACCTAGATGCATTGGAAAAACAGACAAAGCGTGAGTATGAGTTATCAACCGCAGTGGGTGTCGGCGCAAAAGCCGCGCAAATCGACTGGAAATCAGCCTCACCCTACCTGACCAACATGTTTGCCATGACCTACGATTTCCTCGGTGGTTGGGGCCAGCAGACCGGACATACCACCAACTTGCATGCCACAGAGCGCAGTTGGTGGGGGATGGGGGCTGACGTCTTTATCAATCAAATGATAGAGCAGGGGATCCCGAGTGAGAAACTGGTAATTGGCGCTGCGTTTTATGGCCGTGGCTGGCAGGGCACTAAGAATTACGACGGCCAAGCGCCAAAAGCAGACTTACTTTCTGAACAAGGGGCGCAGTTCGGTACTGGAGAAAATGGTTACTTTATGTTCTGGGATCTGGTGAAAAACTACGGTGAAAAACAAGGTTATCAATATAACTACGATGAGCAATCTCAAGCGCCGTATCTGTGGAATCCTGAGAAAAAAGTGTTTATCTCTTTTGAGGACCAACGCTCCATCAAAGCGAAAGCGCAGTGGGCGAAACAAGCCAACTTAGCGGGTATTTTTACTTGGGAACTTTCGGGCGATCCAAGTGGTAAGTTGGTCGATGCGATGTACACCGAAATGCAACAAAAATAGCGTATCGCATCTTAGACTACCCCGCCTTGTGCGGGGTATTTTTATCGAGATATTCAGTCAGAGCTTTAATATCCAGAGGTTTTGAGTAGTAATAACCTTGCAATAGATCGCAATGACATTTTGCCAGTAGATCAGCCTGTGCCCGCGTCTCTACCCCTTCTGCCAACACCGCCATACCGAAGTTTTTACCGATTGCGATGATGTTTCTCACCATATTGTAGGATTTTGCGTCATGTTCGATGTGATCGACAAAACTCTTATCTATTTTCAGTTCATCAATCGGCAGTGCTTTGAGCATACTCAGTGAAGAGTAGCCTGTACCAAAGTCATCCAGTGAAATCTTCAGGCCTAATTGGTGGATTTCTTGGCAGATTGGTTTGAACTGCTGCAGATCTTCGATAAACAGATTTTCGGTGATCTCAAGGGTGACGGACTCTCGATCAAAATTAGCTTCTTCGATCACTTTTAGCAGGTGATAGGAGAAGTCTTTCTGCATGAACTGTTTAACTGAAATATTGATCGAAAGGTTGAGCTTACGCCGCTGAGGCTTAACGTAAATAGCCATCTCATTGACGCTGCGCTCAATAATAAATTTGCCTAATGTGACCATTAAGCCGGAGCTTTCGGCGATCGGGATAAAAACGTCTGGTGGAATGAATCCTAACTCATCATCTTGCCAACGCACCAAGGCTTCCACACCATGAAAATGACCATGCACATCCACCTGGGGTTGATAAACCATCGAGAGACTTTTGTTCTCAATCGCCAAACGTAGGCGCTGCTCCACCCGCATTTTGTACAAGTGATCAGCCTGCATCTCGGTGGTAAACAGGCGAAAGGAGTTGCGATCTTGCTTGGCTTGGTACATTGAGATGTCTGCTGCGCGCAGCAGTGCATCAAGATCGGCTCCATGAGTTGGGTAAACCGCGATGCCGATGCTACAACTGAGTAAAAAATGCACGTCATTGACTAAGTAGGTTTGTGACATGCTGGCGATCATCTCTTTGGCAAGAATGCGCAACAAACTTGGATCGGTCTCTCTGACTAACATGATGAACTCGTCACTGGCTTCACGGACGATTAAACGTTCAGGAGTCAGAAAACTGCTGAGCCTTTGAGCAATCTGCTTTAAAACTTGGTCGCCAAAGTCATGTCCGTGAGTGTCATTGACACTC
This sequence comes from Vibrio cidicii, assembly GCF_009665415.1. Classification (NCBI taxonomy): domain Bacteria; kingdom Pseudomonadati; phylum Pseudomonadota; class Gammaproteobacteria; order Vibrionales; family Vibrionaceae; genus Vibrio; species Vibrio cidicii. The sequence goes on from NZ_CP035922.1 coordinate 605,100, forward strand.
TTGAAGTTGTCGATATCGATGAATAAGAGCGCGAAAGGGGCCGTTTTGTTCTTGGTCCAAAGAGGAATGGTGTTGCGCAAATAAAGTCGATTCGGCAGGTCTGTCAGGGCATCGTGTGTCGCTTGGTAGTTGAGCCGTTCTAATGTCTCTTTCTCATTTTCCGCGATCGATCGAACTAATCCATAAAAGGCCAATTGAACTGCGAAGAAAATCAGCAGATAGAGGCCAAATTGTTGATGAAATGTTTGATTGAGGAAACGCATGTCGGTGGTAGACACCGCCCAGAGTTGATAATCCGCCAAATATTTCACCGTCATTATTTCGGAGTGGTTAAGGCTGTTGGTGATAAAAGTGACGGGTTTCTGTTGCCTTTTTAATTCGGCCTCTGTAAGAGAGATATTGGCTGCTACGGCTGTGATTGCTTGCCGATAGCGAACATCTTCCACGGGAGTCGCATAGGGATCAATACCCATATCTTCGGCTGAAATAAAGGTGCGGTAGAGATCTTCGCGGATCAGACTAACGCGGTTGAATGGGTTGTCGTGGATGTCGTTACGAAAGACCAGTGTTGAGTCCACTTTCAGCCCTGCGGTCATAACCGCAATCACATTCCCTTTGCGATCACGAATCGCTTTACGGATAGGGATCACCAGCGTTTGTAACGCAGGCATGAAGTAGGTCCGTCCGAGCACCATTCGGTTGGAATTTAACGTTTGTAAAAAGCTTTCTCGAGTGACCGGATTGAGTTTTAAGTTGGTCATGTCCGAAAGGTGAATATTAGAACTTACCGCGAGGAAGTTACCTTCGGCATCGGTCAGACCGAATCCGCCTATTGCGGAATGGATGTTCATCAAATCATCCAAGATGGGCCGGATCTGCATCGCAGCGGTGAGGGTAAAATCGTTTTTCAAAATCAGTTGGCGACCAACCACTTCGAGTAGCGACTCCTGACTTTTCAGCAAAGAGTCTACCGAGGAGGAAAACAGTTCCAACTGGAGCAGTTGCTTATCCTGATACTTTTGTATATTTGATTGATAGAGAGAGCGGCTAAAAAGGGCAAAAAGGATGAAGGTCAGCGTGACGACCACCCAATACACCATCCAGATATTCCGTTTAAATCCTGCCATTTTTAGCCTTCTAGTCGTTAGGCAAACTCCTAAACTTCAATCGGAAGTGCAGAGTTACTACCCCATTCAGTCCATGAACCGTCATACACTGAAAGATTACGGTGATTCAGTAGGTAGGCGCCCAGCAACAAAATACAGGCAGTGACACCGGAACCACAACTGAAAATGATGGGCTTATCACTTACTAATGGTAATGGTTCGAACGCAGCTTGCAACCCAGACAAAGGTTTAATAAAACCACGTTCCATTAGATGAGAAAATGGCAAACACACCGAACCTGGGATATGGCCGCTACGGATGCCTTCACGAGGTTCAGCCACTTGGGCATGAAAGCGCTCTTTTGAACGAGCATCAACAATGTTGGCACTACGCGCATTGCTATGAATCAATACATTATCGGCACTAAGAAAGTAAGTTTTATCGAGTGTGCCGTGAAAGTTTCCTTTCTGTGATGCCGCTTCAAAATCAGATTGTGTCGGATAACCTGCTTCAACCCAGGCGCGTAGGCCACCATTTAAAATCTGCACATTGTGATGTCCCATCGCTTTGAGCATCCACCAAGCGCGTGGCGAGGCATAGGTACCGGCATTGTCATACACCACAATATGACTATCTTGGTTCAGACCAAGCTGCTGCGCTTTTTGGTTGAATGTACTTTCGTTGGGCATCATATGTGGCAATGAGCTGCTGGCATCGCAAAACTCGTGGTCATAATCAAAACGTCTCGCTCCAGTAATCACTTTGTGCAAAATTTTCTGTTCGGCATTGGGAATGGTGAAATCAATGCTGGCATCAAGAATGATCACGTTAGCTTGATGTTTGATATTGTGCAGTTCCTGCGCGGTAATCAGAGGGGTCATTACAACTGTTCCTTATTGTTGATCTCAGTCCATTGCCAACAGACGGCTAAGTTAGAGAGTTATCCACGAAGATTTTACTGGCCTTGGCAGACAGGGCAATTGGCTAGTTTCGTCAGTTTCATTTCTCGCCAAGAAAGTGTCATGGCATCAAAAATCAATACCTTGCCCACCATGGGCTGACCGAAATTCGCCAGCACTTTGACCGCTTCCAAGGCTTGCATCGCACCAATAATTCCTACCAAGGGTGCCATCACACCCGCTTCGACACAGCTTAAGGCGCTACGGCCAAACAGTGCACTCAAACACTGGTAGCAAGGTTGTTTGGCATCTTGATACAAGAACACGCTGATTTGTCCTTCCATACGGATTGCCGCACCGGAAACCAACGGTGTTCTTGCCACAAAGCACAGACGATTGAGCTGATTGCGCGTCTCGACATTATCGCTGGCATCAAGCACCAGATCGTGTTGGGCGATAAGTTCGGCCAACGCTTTGTCGTCTAAACGACCATCTATGGTTGAAACGTCAAGATATGGATTAAGTTCACGCAACGATTGAGCTGCCGATTCGACTTTCTTGCGGCCGATATCAGCATCATGATGCAAAACTTGGCGCTGTAGGTTAGACAGCTCTACCACGTCATCGTCGATCAAGGTGAGCTTTCCAACGCCAGCGGTGGCGAGATATTGACTGGACGCACAACCTAAACCACCCGCACCCAGTATCAGCACTGAGCTCTGTTTGAGTGCCTCTTGCCCTGCAAAATCAAACTGGCGCAAGACAATTTGACGGTTATAACGCAGCATTTCTTGGTCGGATAAGATCTCCACTGCGTGCTCCTAGTACATTGTCGAATTAAACGGTTGAATGGTGACGGTCTCTCCCGCTTCGACGCGGCCGCGCTCACGTTCTAAGACGACAAAACAGTTGGCCAAGCTCATAGAACGAAACGCACCTGAACTTTGATTTCCGGTACTTTCTACCACAAATTGGCCATTTTCGATGCGATAGACGCCACGCTGATAGTCGGTTCGACCCGGTGATTTTTTGAAGGCGCTTTGAGTGATGGCGTGAATGGATTCTGGCGCTTTCCATTGTGAGTGACCAGCCAGCTTGGCGAGCATTGGCTGCACCAGCACGTACAAGGTGACGATGGCAGAAACCGGGTTGCCGGGCAGGCCACAAAACCAAGCGGTGCGCAGTTTGCCAAAAGCGAATGGTTTGCCCGGCTTAATCGCCAGCTTCCAAAAACCGATCTCGCCCAACTCTTGCAAAATGTCTTTGGTATAGTCCGCTTCACCGACGCTCACCCCACCTGATGTCACCACGACATCAGCCAAAGATTGCGCCGTGTCAAAGGTTTTCCTCAGGGTTTCGGGGCAATCGGGAATAATGCCAAGATCGATGGCTTCGCAACCGAAATTCTCAATCAGCGGTTTAATGCCGTAGCGATTGCTGTCGTAAATCTCGCCTTCCAACAAAGGCTCACCTAATGATTTCAGCTCATCTCCGGTAGAGAAAAACGCCACTTTCGGTTTGCGCACCACAGTGACATGGCTGATGCCAAGCGAAGCGATCATCGGAATATCACGCGGGGTGAGTCGAGTGCCTTTCGCGAGCACGAGATCGCCACAGCGGATGTCATCACCGATAGGGCGGATGTTCTCGTTGGGTTTAATCTGACACTGCTGAATAACAATACCTGTCTCACTCACTTGGGTGTTTTCTTGCATGATCACCGCGTCGCAGCCTTCAGGGATCTTCGCACCAGTCATGATGCGAATACAACTATTCTCCTGCCATTCCCCTTCAAATGGTTGACCAGCAAAGGACTTTCCCGCAAGAGGAAGCGGTTTGTTTGGTTTAAGATCGGCGAGACGAATTGCATAACCATCCATGGCGGAATTGGCAAATGGTGGAACATGAATAGGGGAAAGAACGTCTTCGGCGAGCACAAACCCCAGCGCTTCAGCGAGAGGAAGTTTCAACGTTGTTTGAATTGGTTTAATACCGGAAAGCATTTTTTCCAGCGCATCTTCAATAGGCATTAAGCCTGGTGCATCACAACAGCCCATAGTGAATTCCTGTTGAATTAAGATATTAGCGCACTGTAGCACAGAACAAAGAGAGGGAAGAATGTCCCTCGGTAAAATATGGATGTAATTATTCAAAAATACGAGTATCCTTGTCAGCCATCCAAAAGGGGTAATCTTCGGTTGGGTGATGCTGTAGCAGTAAGAGGAAGTACAATGTCAGGTCTGAGCGAATCCGCTAAATTAGTCAAAGATGCGCTAGAAAAACGTGGTTTGGAGACACCCATGGTGCCAAACCAATTCAGTCGTGAAGAGAAGAAAGAGAAGATCGAGCATCATATGCGAGAGATTCTAGCTCTGCTTGAACTGGATTTGACCGATGACAGTTTAGAAGAAACGCCTCGCCGCATCGCCAAAATGTACGTTGATGAAGTGTTCTCTGGGCTCGATTATCAAAACTTCCCCAAAATCACCGTGATTGAAAACAAAATGAATGTCAGTGAGATGGTGCGTGTCAAAGACATTACCCTTACCAGCACATGCGAACATCACTTGGTCACGATTGATGGTAAAGCGGCAGTGGCTTACATTCCGCGTGGCAAAATCATTGGTCTATCAAAAATTAACCGCATAGTTCGTTTTTTTGCTCAGCGTCCACAGGTGCAAGAGCGCATGACACAGCAGATTTTAGTCGCGTTGCAAACCTTGCTGGAATCCGATGATGTGGCGGTGACAATTGATGCTACTCACTACTGCGTGAAATCACGTGGGGTGATGGACGCCAACAGTGAAACCACCACCACCGCATTGGGTGGGATTTTCAAAAGCAATCCCGCAACTCGCGCAGAATTCTTACATGGCTTGAGATAACGAGAGCCACAGAGAAAAAAGCGTCAACCTAGGTTGGCGCTTTTTTTATGTCTCTATTGCTGGGCATTCGTTGCCGCGATCTCTGGCCAGTACATTTTGAAGTAACCCACCGAAACCCAAACAACCAACAAAGTCGCGATGCTTAGTTCAAAAAAGCCGAAATTGTGCAACCAGTGCCAATGAGGGTGGGATTCGGCAAAAAATTGTGTCAGTCGATGCATGGCGATGGCACTGATCACCGAAGGGAAGGTGACGGCGGCAATTGATGGCTGGAATTTAAGACGCAGCAGACGAATGTAACAGAGATAAATCAGCAAGGTCATGGTGATAGCGATGCCAGCCAGAGCGCCGGTTAAAATGGGATCAGGCTGTTTGAAATTGACCAAATAAGCGGCCAGTGACAAGTTCACTGGAGCCGCCATGATGGCGAGTGTAGGCCTTGCTCTTTTGGGCAAAGAACCGAAAAACACCAAGCGATAGAGCACTAACGGCAGTAAGAAGAAATAGATGCCGATGCAAACCAGCGCCAAGGTTTCGGAAAAAACGTTGTGGCCAAATTGTGACCCCGCCAGCGAACCACTAATGAGCCCCACCGGATACAAAAACCAACTCGGCACGATATTGGACATTTTAAAGTTCATGATCTGGAAGCTGAAAAACAGCACCATCATGGTGAAATGCAGCAAAATAGCCATAAACCACAAAGGATAAGCAATAGCTGGTGAAACCACTGCCAGATAGTCACACAATATCAAAAGCGCCATGCTCATCGGCGCCATCAAACTGCCACTCAGCGGGTGACGGATATCGTTGAGAAACGTTCTTGCGCTGGTGGCATAACGAACTAACACAGGCAAAAGCAACAATGCGCCGAGAGTGGCTAAAAATGGGCGAATCGGAACGCCAATCTGCGGGAGATACAAAGCCCACGCCTGTCCTAAACCAATCATGCCTAGTGCAAGGGCCGCTTGTGACGGGGGAACGCTTTGCACTTGAACAAGTCTTTTCCAGTTCAACGATAACTCCATTTATTTCGTTTGAATTTTGGGGAAAGGTGCCGTCTGGAGTGTGTTGATGGCGAAGTTGGTGATGACACACCAAATTGTTAACGTCTTTGTAGGTCTGAAAAGGTTATAACAGACAAGCTGATGTTCGTTTCGACTCCGACCAGAAGGCGCAGGAATGTTAACAACTTTAATGAGAAGTTGCGCGAAAAATTTAACACATGGCACAAAAATGCCGGGAAGTGTGATTCCCGGCTGAGAATATGGGACGTTACGCCGCGGGTTGTTCGGGCAGATCTTGCTGGCGAAGCTTTTCGTTTTTGATCGTGCGATGCAAAAGTTGGCTGTAAATCGGTTTACCGCCACACGCCTGCGCGCAGATCACGGCGCCAAGGCTGGTGATAATCAGCGGCAGAATCAGATAGTAGTTGTTGGTCATCTCGATCACCAGCAAAATTCCGGTGATGGGAGCACGTACGGTTGCAGCAAACAGAGCGCCCATGCCCGCGATGGCGAACATACCGGGTTCAATCGGCAGATCTGGCAGTAGCAGTTTCGCCGTCGCGCCGAAGGCGTAACCAAACAAGGTGCCGAGCGCGAGCATTGGGGCAAAAATACCACCAGGTGCACCAGAGCCGAAGCAGATTAAGGTAGTGGCAATACGCCCGACAAACAGCCACACCAAGACAGAGATGCTGTAGTTGCCAGTGGTGATCTCAGGGATCAGATGAATGCCGCCACCAGTTAATTCCGGAATGTAGAGCAGTAACAGACCAAATATTCCGCCAAGGCAGGTACCCGTGAGCAGATAGCGTTTCCGGTCATTCTTATGAATGGCGACAAACGTATCTTGCGCGACGGTAACCAGCTTGTTGAACAGCACGCCAAACACACCAAATAACCCGCCGAGCAGAAGAAACAACCACAGCGCTTGCAGCTCAGGCGGCTGATATTGTGGCATGGTGATGACCGCGCTTTGTCCATTAATGGTGCGAAAAACAATATTCGCCATTACGGCGGAGATGATCACTGCGCGAATGGAGATCAATGAGTAACGAAATTGCGGGCGCATCTCTTCCACGACAAACATGATTCCCGCGAGAGGGGCATTGAATGCCGCCGCTAAACCGCCCGCGGCACCGGATGCGAGTAGAGAGTGGCGAGTATCGTCATCTTTGACGCGGAAAATATCGGTGACCATACGACCAACCGCGCCACCCATCTGCACTGTCGGACCTTCGCGGCCAAGCACCATGCCAGAGCCCAGCGCGCCCATACCACCAAAAAACTTCACAGGCAAAACTCGCCACCAGCGTACCGGACGAATGTTATCCATTGCCCCTTCGATTTCGGGAATGCCGGAGCCAGCGGCTTCCGGGGCGAAACGGTGGACCAGAAAATACCCGACAAAGGCGAGTGCGGCACTAATCAGAATCGCAGCTAACCACAGTGGCAGTACGTGGCCAATTTCGTCGCGCAGCCACTCGGTACGAGTTTCGGAAACGAAGTGCACCGCAATCTCAAAGTAGGTGCCGACTAAACCAGCAACAATGCCGACCAACGCCGAAAGAAAAAGCACAGAAATCGGTGTAGAACCTCGAGAGAGAAACTGGTTAATGGCATCTTTAGGGACTCGCACTAACACAGATTGCACTATTCTCTCACGTTTGGTCATTACCATTCTCCGCCTTGTATGATAGGGATGCCGATTATAAACGGGGCCGGCTATGTGTCTTAATCAACAAAGATGCAAATTAGCTTTGCAAAATTAATAGGTGCTACAAATGTTTACATATTTAAGGTTCTGCAACGAATAAAAAAGATAGAATTTTTCTCTCAGATTCCTTGCAAAGTTGCGTTTATGAGCCACACTTAAATCGTAAAGCAACATGCTGCTCTAAGAAGGAGGGATGTGAGGTTTTACATACAATTTGGATGGATTCAAAACCCTACTGTAGTGCCTCGTATATTGTTTGGGATGCAGCTATAGACATCCCGATTCGCAAACTCACGATTGAGTACGAGGTTAAGGCGCACGCTAGTGCGCCTTTCTGTTTGGTAATTTTTCGCTTATGCTAACTTACCAACTCGTTGAAAAACGATGCTTCTTCAGAATAGATGCCGAATTTATGTCTCGTTATTTGTTTCTTTTTCTCTTTTGCAGCTGTTCGGTATTCGCTAACCCAGCGCTCCTCTCCGGACAACTAACTGGTCAACAATCGGCTCTGTCGGCAACATCAATTGTAGAGAAGGGTGATTTTTACCAGTGCGGCGACGATGAAAGTGCGCGCTACTGTATTGATGATCTCGTTTATTATCAGAGCCATTTTTATGCAGAAGTGACTTTCGAAAAGCGTGCTTACCAGATGTTTATCTTTGCCCCCTACAGCGATTTTATCTGGACGCAAATCCAATTGGGTTTTGCGAAAGATCGCTTGCAGCTGGCAAAGGTGACCGCCGCCGATCAGACGTTTGACGTCAAAGCGCAGTGGCGCAATGTCGGCGATGAGAAGGGTTTTTCTGCACTTGATAAATCCTTGATTCTTTTTCTCAATCAAATCAAAGCAAAGCCTCAACAGCAAACATGGCTGCCGAAAGCTCAATATTTGAGTGATAACCCAGAGCTGAGTGTGGAGTTTAGCCATGATACTCAGTCGATAGAACTGCGCATCACTCGTCGCTTAACTCTTTCGCCGAGCGAGTAAGAAAGGCGATCATCGCCTCTTTGTCCAAGTATCCATCCGCTTTTTTGTGTGCACGAAGATATTGGTACCCGGCGACAATACTTTGATGCGCTGCCATTTCCTCGTCTGTCAAATGTCGTCCGGTGACGTGTTGATAGGCCATGCGATAAGCGGGGGCGTCCACGACCTCGGCTTGGCGGTACAAGTAACCACAGCCTGTGGCCAGCCATTCCAAAGAGCAGTTTGCCCGAACGGCAATTTGATTGGCTTTGGAGAGGCTTGGCTCGCTACCATTGAGATACTTACGGATCAACGCTTCTGAAAGGCCAACACGACGGGCAAAACCACTGATGCTCTCTTCGCCAACTAAAGTGTTTAAACGCTGCGCAAAACTCATTACTTCGTACTCCAGTTCGAACTAATCCAGTTTACGCGTTGAGCCAATGGCAAAACAAGTCTAGGATTGTCGACAGTTAAAGAAAAGGAGAACACCATGATGGCAAAAGTAGTGATTGCACCTCAAGGGCCTGAGTTTTCAGAGCTGATCCAAGGATACTGGCGTTTGGGCGAGTGGAACATGACCCCTCAGCAGCGCTTAACTTTCCTCAAGCAGCATATTGAAATGGGCGTGACGACGGTTGATCACGCCGACATTTATGGTCAGTACGAGTGTGAACGCCTGTTTGGCGAAGCGCTGGCGTTAGATAAGAGCGTACGCCGCGACATCCAAATTGTGAGCAAGTGCGATATCAACTTATGTGGAGAGAAAAACCCACTTCGTAAAGTCAACCATTATGACACCAGCGCGGCGCACATCTATCAATCGGTGAATAATTCGCTAGAGAGATTAGGTGTGGATGAGCTGGATGTCTTGCTTATTCATCGTCCTGATGCCTTGATGGAGGCCGACGAAGTCGCTGAGGCATTTAACGAACTGCACAAAGTGGGCAAAGTGAAACACTTTGGCGTGTCAAACTTTTCGCCACGTCAGTTTGATCTTTTGCAGTCGCGTTTGAGTAAACCTCTAGTGACCAACCAAGTAGAGATTAACCCGCTCAATTTTGACGTGGTTCACGATGGTACGCTTGATCAAATGCAGACGCTCCGCGCAAGACCGATGGCTTGGTCATGCTTGGGTGGTGGCGCTCTGTTTCATGGTGACAGTGACCAGGCGCTAAGAGTACGCAACGAGTTACATGCAATCAAAGAAGAGCTTGGGGCGGGTAGTATCGACGAAGTGGTTTACGCTTGGGTGAGACGTTTACCCTCAAAACCACTACCTATCATTGGTTCAGGTAAAATCGAACGGGTGCAGAGTGCGGTGAATGCACTCAAGTTGGAACTGAGTCGCGAGCAATGGTATCGCGTTTGGGTCGCCTCAAAAGGCCACGGTGTGCCTTAGAACACACTTTTCAAGGCTAGCCTAAACGGGTGAAGAGTGTTCTTCACCCGTTATACTTTGGAATTTGGACTATCTTTGTCAAGCTGGCTAAGATAACACTAATGGGAAAAACAGACACAAGGACGGTGGAATGTTGTCACGCATCTATGTTCGGATGACGACGGGTGGGCGTTTTATCCTAGGACTACTTGGCATGCTGTTGCTGCTGACAGGATGCTCGAACAAAATGGTGTATAACCACCTCGATTGGGTGGTGATGGAGTACATCGATGACTATGTAACGTTGACGGATGAGCAAGAAGAGCTAGTGGAAGAGCGCTTGGATGTGCTGCTGCAATGGCACCGAGAAAGCGAATTGCCTATCTATCTATCCCAGTTGCAATTGCTGTCCACCTTGACTGAAACTCAGCTCTCAAAACCCTTTCTCGCCGCGCAAAGAGAAGCACTCATACAGCACCGCTATCGTATCGCACAAAAACTGGCTCCTGATCTTTACGCTCTGGCACTATCACTAAGTCAGGCGCAGCAAGATGAGCTTTTGAAAAATATGGCAAAGGCTCATCGAAAACGTGATGAGAAATATGCGGATTTAAACGAGAAAGAGATCCGAGAGCGTTATCAAGAGTTTTTTGTCGAAGGTGTGGAAGAGTGGTTAGGAGAGCTCACGCCTGCGCAACAAGCGCTGATAAAACAGTGGTCGCAAGAAGTCACCATCACGACAGCCGATTGGCGCGCATATCGGGCAGCCTTACGTCAAGCGGTCGAAGAGCTATTTAAACACAAGCAAGATCCACACTATTTCCAGCAGCACCTGACTCGTTTGCTGCTTGACCCCGAAAGTTACCATGGCGACGCATTTAAGCAAAAGTTGCAGTCGAACGTCGATCTAGCGGACGGATACATTCTGCAAATTGCGCGTTCCATGAACGCGGCTCAATGGCGTCATTTTCATCGCGAGATTAGCGATTGGCGGGAGCTTGCCAGCGAACTGCACGCGCAGGTAATAGCAAACAGATAGCAGAAAAATAGTCACCTTATGTACGTTAAGTACGGGCAATGCAGTAAAAACTGATTCAAAGCAATTTCTCATCCTTTCAAGGGCGTAAGATAGTTCGGCCGAATATCGCCTTGCAGCTCAAATCTCCTTGTTCTATTCGGCATTAGAAGTAGAGAGCATGCCCAAAAGCAAAAATCCGCTCCTCCTGTTGGCTACCATGATGAGAATTGCTATGAAACATCTAGTACAAAGATTTATTCGCTACGTGACGTTTGACACTCAGTCGAATGCCAAGAAAAAATGCTGCCCAAGTACGCCGGGGCAGTTGAAATTTGCCCAGCACTTAAAGCAAGAGCTCATCGAACTCGGCTTGAGTGACGTACACCTTGATGACAATGGATATTTGATGGCAAAACTGCCGTCAAACGTGAGCTATCCTGTGCCTGCCATCGGATTCATTGCCCATATGGATACCGCGCCGGATGCATCTGGCAAACACGTTAAGCCACAAATTATCGAAGATTATCAAGGTGGCGATATTGCACTTGGTATCGGCGATGAGGTGCTTTCACCGGTCCAATATCCCGATTTGCACTCACTGCATGGCCACAACCTGATTGCAACCGATGGCACCACGCTACTAGGCGCAGACAATAAAGCTGGAATCGCAGAGATTTTATCTGCCATTGAGCTTCTTATGGAAAACCCGCACATCCCACACGGCGATATCTGCATTGGTTTTACTCCGGATGAAGAGATTGGCCGTGGCGCAGACCATTTTGACGTGACCCGTTTTGGCGCTGAGTGGGCGTATACGGTTGATGGTGGCCCGCAAGGTGAGTTGGAGTACGAGAACTTCAATGCGTCCAGTGCTGACGTTATTTTCCATGGCGTCAGTGTTCACCCGGGAACCGCCAAGGGCAAAATGGTCAACGCGATGACGTTGGCGAGCCGTTTTCACTGCATGATGCCAGAAGAAGAGACCCCTGAAGGCACTGAAGGGTATCAAGGTTTTTATCATTTGAAATCGGCGGAGATGGGTGTTGCGCGTTCGGAACTGGGCTATATCCTACGAGATTTTTCACGCGAAGGCATACAACAGCGCAAAGCTTTTATGCAGCAACGGGTCGATGAAATGAACGCGCAATTGAAACACGGTTCGGTGGAGATCTGTTTTACCGATAGTTACTTCAATATGAGGGAGAAAGTCGAGCCTTTCCCCCACATTATTGACATTGCCAAACAAGCGATGGAGCAGTGTGATGTTGAGCCAGTGATTAAGCCGATTCGCGGTGGAACTGACGGCGCGAGATTATCCTTTATGGGACTTCCTTGCCCGAACTTATTTACCGGCGGATATAACTTCCACGGCATTCATGAATTTATTTCTATCGAGCAGATGGAAAAATCCGTCGAAGTGATCGTGAAAATTGCAGAGATGACCGCCAAACGCTACGCCTAATCGTTGTGTTCCAAACAGTCGGCCCGGTAATATCACCGGGCCGATGTTTTTGTTTTGGCAGGTAACAAGAGATTAGCGAACGTCATCGCTGTTTAGGTCGGCCAGCGGTAACCAGTCCACTTCAACCCCCGCTTGATTAAACATATCTTGGCTGACTTGGATCTTATCTCCCCAGCGAGAGAGAAAATCGGCGGATTGCTCAGGGCAATGTACTCGCGCAATCCCTGTTTGGATGATTTTCGCCGCACAGTTTGGGCAAGGGAAATGCGTCACCCAAATATCACAACCATCGAGATCTCGTTTCGAAAACAAAATAGCGTTCTCTTCGGCGTGTAAGGTTTTGAGATATTTCAGCTCTCGTTCATCAGTGTCGACGCTGTCGGAAACACCATGTGGATAACCATTAAAACCCACTGAGACAATACGATTTTGTTTGGTAATCACCGCGCCGACCTGCGTGGAGGGATCTTTACTCCAAGACGCCACCAGTTCTGCCATTTGATAAAAACGCTTAGCCCATTTAGATATCATCTTTGTCCTCTCTACCGAAGGCTGTAATTGCTTGCATGATAACGCATTTTCTTTAAAAAAATAGTCGTTGCGTTATTTAAAGTAGCACCTTGGACCATTGCGCTCTTACTGCAAACCGTGCGTTTTTCTTCTCAGCGATTGCGCGTCTTAAACTGCGCAACCGCTTTATCCATGTCCTTGGCTTGAGAAGAGACCGTGTTCACCTCTGCCAAACACTCTTGGGCTGAGTGCATGTTGTTTTCAGAAATGGTGTTGAGCTCGGCAATCGAATCGCTCACTTGTCCCATCACAATACCCTGTTCTTCAATGGCTGAAGCGATACGTTCTGAGTTCGCTTGAATATTCGACATGTCGGTAATAATGCGCGCCAAACTGGCATCTAACTGCTCAGAGGCATGTAACGTCTCTTGGCCTTGCTGATTGCACTGCTCAATATCACTGACAACCTTCGCCATTTGCGACTGAATGGCCGCCACCACTTTGGTGATCTCTTCGGTTGACTGGTGAGTGCGGCTGGCGAGGGCGCGAACCTCATCGGCAACCACGGCAAAGCCTCGGCCTTGCTCACCTGCACGCGCTGCTTCAATCGCTGCGTTAAGGGCCAGTAGATTGGTCTGCTCTGCGATCCCTTGGATGATGACCACTGCGCCGCCGATTTTGTCCACGTGGTCGTTGAGGGAGTGAATAGATGTTTGGCTATTGGCTAAAATGCTGGTCAGTTGATCGACGTTCTTCACTGTCGATACCACCACGTTACGCCCAGCTTCGGCGTTTTTCGCTGCTTGTTGCACCCCTTCAACCGCCACAGAAGTGCTTTCCGAGATCTCGCTGATGGTGGACACCATTTCCTGAACAGAGATGGTCATGGTGGAGGTGTGATCCGCCTGAACATGGAACTGCTCAATCACGCCCTCCAGTTCATCGTGCATACTGTTGGTACTTGAAGTGAGCTGGGTCGATTTCTCCTGAGAGTGAAAAATGAGCTGCTCAATTTTCTCTAGCAAGGTATTGAAATAATTGCCGATTTCAACCAATTCGTCATTGCCTTTCATCTGGCAGCGTAAACCTACGTTGTTGGTTTCACAGATACGGTGAATCGTATCAGACAGCACTTGAACTTGATGATTGATTGAGCGGGAAATCTGCCAAATAATCCCCACTAGAAGTAAAAGGACGAGAGCGGTGACAGATTGCTTAATAAGGTCCATTTGCTGGGTTTGCTCGTCGTACGCTTCGTTGAGAGCATTGGCAAATGTTTTGAACTGCTCTTCTACGGTGTGGGAGAGAGTGCGCACTTCCCCTAACAGCCCCTTGTTGTACTGTACGCCAATAGCAACATGCTGATTGGCCACTTGCGCGGCGCGGCTAAGCAGGGTGCTGCTTTCTATGCCGCTGAGGAGTTCTTTTTTCACTTCACCTTGCAATACATTTTGATTGAACTCCATCAAGCGTAAAACTTGTTCTGCGCTAGATGCGTCTTTTGCTCGCTTGAGCTCTTGCAGATAATTGCCTAATAATCCTTGCTGCTCGTTCAACCCCAGAGTTTGATACGCGGCGACCAAGGTTTGAAAGCCTTTTTGGTAGGTGAGTAAATCTTGTCGCAACTGAGTGCTTGATGGCAATTGGTTGCTAGTGAGAATGGCGGCGAGCTGTTTTTCCGTTGAAAGAAAAATATCAACGTTTTTATCAAAAGTAGACAAGTATTTAACGTCACTGCGAAGTAAAAAATCCTTTTCGTTACGACGAAGGTTAAGCAGTCGAATTTCCAAATCCGCGACGAGCTTGATGGCTTGCTGAAGTTGTTCCGATTTAGAAACAAAGTGAGAGGTTGAAAACAGTAGGGCAACAATCCCCACAATAGCAACAACCCCCAAAGAGTAGAGCTTCTGCTTGATAGTCATACGGTATCCTTAGATATGTAAGCAGTTTTATAGTCATTCGTACTAATTATACGTTTATAACGAATGGCAATAAAATTATAAAATCTTATAACCCTACCTAGCTCGCATTTCACTACTGAGTTGTAACTAATTGTTTAAAAGGTAATTTTTCCTCTTAGGCCTTTTTTGGCTCCTTGGTGCGTTTTTTGTTCAAGTCGCCTTTTAACCGACCCTTTGGTTGGTTTTGTTGCCACTCTTTTCTTATCTTTTTTTATCGCATTTCGAATGATTTGTGCCAAGCGCTCCACAGCATCAAGCCGATTCTTTTCAAAACTGCGGTGTTGCTGAGCTTTTAACACCAGAACGCCCTCTTTATTGATGCGACTGTCTCCGAGATTTAATAAGCATTGCTTATGGAAATCTGGTAGGGTCGATTGTTTAATATCGAAACGCAAATGAACCGCACTCGATACCTTATTCACGTTCTGCCCACCGCAACCTTGTGCCCGAATAGGTATTATTTCCCATTCGTGGCTGGCAAGAACAACCGAGTGAGAGATTTTTAACTCCTGCAACCTTGACTCCTTAATACTAGCCCTTAATGAGCAAACTGACACTTAATATACTAGAAAATGAAAGCTATGAACAAAAATGACTATTCACGCTATGAAGGTTTGATCTTCGATATGGACGGAACCCTGATCGATACCATGCCCGCACATTTAGAAGCTTGGCGGCAAACGGCTGAATTTTTTGACTTTCCTTTTGAGAGGGCGTGGCTGCATGGGCTGGGTGGTATGCCGAGCTTTAAAATCGCCAGCGAACTCAACCGCCGCTTTGGCCTGCAACTTATTCCCAGTGAAGTGTCTGCGTTTAAGATGGATGCTTTTGTCTCACTGAAAAATTATGGCGATATCATTGATGTCACTCATCGTGTGGTACAAGCTTTCCTAGGAAAGAAAAAACTGGCGGTTGGGACGGGCAGCCAGCGCCAGAGCGCCGAACGTCTGTTAAAAAACAGTGGGCTGCGCTCCTGCTTCGATGTGGTGGTGACTGCGAGTGATGTCACACAACACAAACCAGAACCGGAAACTTTCTTGCGCGCAGCAGAGCTTTTAGGACTTAGCGCGCAACAGTGTGCCGTGTTTGAAGATACCAAACTTGGATTGCAGGCAGCACATGCAGCGGGTATGGACTGCTTTATGGTTGAAGGTGATGCGTTGGTATTCTATCCGGTGGCCGCACCATTAATTGATCGTTAGAGATGTAACGCCTTGCGAGTACCAAGTGCCGCTAATGAGCGGCACTTGGTCGAAGTTTTACTGAATTTCAAGCAGTTCGACGTCAAAAATAAGTACGCTAGCTGGTGGGATCGGGCCAGAACCGCTTTTGCCATAGCCGAGTGAGCTTGGGATAAACAGTCTTACTTTCTCTCCCTCAACCATATATTGCAGGCCCTCTTGCCAGCCTTTAATCACTTGATTCAGGCCAAAGCTAATGGGTTCGCCGCGCTGAACGGAACTGTCAAACACGCTGCCGTCAATTAAAGTGCCATGATAATGGACTTTTACTTTGCTTGATGCGCTTGGGTGTTTATCGCCATGACCTTTTTCAAGCACCTGATACTGCAAGCCACTCTCTGTAGTGACTACCCCTTCCTTTTTACTGTTTTCTTCTAGAAAGGCTTGGCCGATAGCAAAGTTAGCCTCAGACGCTTTGTGGCTTGTCCAAGTACGGTAGATAAAAAAGGCCGCGAGTAGAAATATAACAATAGGAAAAACGAATTTAGACACAAATGACCTCTGCGAGTTTACGGTTGAGTGAGTAGGTAAGTGATCGTGTTAGCGATATCATCAGCGCTTTTATGACCACCGGTGAGTATTTGATATTTACCATTAACAATAAAAGTCGGTACTGCGTTAATT
Source organism: Vibrio cidicii (assembly GCF_009665415.1). Taxonomy (NCBI): domain Bacteria; kingdom Pseudomonadati; phylum Pseudomonadota; class Gammaproteobacteria; order Vibrionales; family Vibrionaceae; genus Vibrio; species Vibrio cidicii. Next base: position 621,875 of record NZ_CP035922.1, read on the forward strand.
TGTGCTGCTTGAGAGGCTGCGTCCGCTTGCTGAAACAAGGTAAGCATTGCTTGCTGTTGATCTTGTTCCAACTGATAGGGGCTGATTAGCTGACGTTTCTCAAACGCTTTTTCAAGCGCTTGTTGCTTCTCTATACCTGTAAATTCTGGCCCCATTTGTACTGCAGCGAATAGCTCTTGCATAAAAGCGTGGTCCGGTATTTGCTTAAGTTGCATGGCGGCTGTGTAAAAAACAAATGCGCTAATTTGCGCGCTTTCGTTAAAGGTAACATGCAGCTTGCCAAATTTTTGTTTGGTTTGTTCTTCGAGTTGAGGGATCACTTCTTCCATGGTTCGGCAGTGGCCACAAGTTAATGAAAAAACTTCGGTTACCGCAGGCAGTTCAAAAACCTCAAGAGAGGTGGGTAAGGTCTTATATTGCACACCTTCTTTAGGCTGCGTGGTGTCGCTACAGGCAACAAGACTGAAGATGGCAGTAATCGCTATTAGCAGCGAAGTGAAACGTTTATACATAGTCGTGACAACAAAAAAGAAAAGAGCGGTGATTTTACCTACTAAGCACACCAAGGAAAACCGAATGTTGGAGATAAATAGCAATTTGAAACAATAAGCTATGCTTTAACATGAAAAAACCAGTGTGGCGAACTCACACTCGATGGATGACTTACACGTGATAGGTAAATCAAAATAATCTTGCAACTGTTGAATGTTGTCGTAAGAGGCACAGATCGTGATACAGGCACAATTTACTAAAGATTTTCAAATTGGGTCGATATCATATTGAGAAATAACCATTTGTACATTTGGGGTGTCGATGAGAACGAGTATTGCGTTTTGGTGCATGTTGCTATCTGGGTGTAGTAGCTTAATTGCACCACCAAATATGCTTGATACTGCGCCCAAAACTGAGGAAACGTTAATTTATCCCGATTGGGGTGGGGAAGTTGTAGCGGAATCAGAGTCGCCAGTCATTCGTGATGTGACACCGAAAAGAAGCGAAACAAGGGAATCGCTACAAGCGTTTTTACAACGCAACCGGATCGAATATCAATTACTGCCTGGTAATCATATGATGTTTCATTTGACCGAAATCATTCACTTCAAAACCGCTTCCGCCGAAGTATCTGCCGATTCGACAAGGTGGATTGGTTTGCTCGGATCTTATCTCTCTTCTCGTGAGGATATTGATATCGTGATTGATGGTCACGCTGACAGCACAGGGACAAGTGGTTTTAATAACTCGCTGTCAGAGCAGCGTGCTGAAGAAGTAAAAAAGCAACTGTTGATGTCGCAAGTTCCCGAAGGCAGGGTTTACACACGTGGTTACGGTGAGTATCTGCCCGCGTGCTCTAACCGTTCTATTAACGGACGCAAATGCAATCGTCGGGTAGAGTTGATGTTGATCGTCACCCGATAATCAGCAAAAGCGCTATTCAAGCACAAAGGCGCCCACTCGTGCCTTTGTGTTGTTTTTAGGCAAATTCTTTTTTAAGGTAGGCAACAATATCTGAGGATTCGTATAACCAACGAGTCTGGCCATCTTCTTCAATGCGTAAACAGGGCACTTTGACTTTACCTCCACCTTGTTGCAAGGCTTGTCGATGTTCCGCGTTGTTTTTTGCGTCGCGCAGTTCAAAGTGAACCGATTGTCTTTTCATTGCTCTGCGCACTTTCACGCAAAACGGACACGCCTCAAATTGATACAGCGATAGGCTTTTGGCCTTAGCATCGACAACAGCTTGTGCTTCCGGGCTACGCTGTATGCCTTTGGGAACAAAAATAGCATTTGCCAGTAGGATCAATTTGCCTAAAAACCAACGAATAAAGCGCATAGCGTATCTCCACGTTTAATAAATCGCGTCGGAGTGTACCAGTGTTACGCTTGTTACAAAACCATGAAATTTATCAAGCAAATAGATTGCGTATTCGTTGCCAGAAACTATTGGGCGGATTATCGCGTTGATAAAGCACTTTGCCTTGATAAAAACTTTGTATAAATTCGCTGCGAATGGCATCAGGTTCCATTTTTAGAAACGGACTGAGGTGTTGTGCGGCTTCGTGGGCGTGATCATTCGCTAAGCTAAAGTCCATGTTGAGACGGCCTTGTACAAATAACCATAATGTTGTCACTAAGCTGAGATCCTGTAGCGTAACATCGTTAAAACGCTCGGCGAACTCTTCTCCTAGCTCATCCTCGAACACCGAGTGCATCTCCTGACGACTTTTCGCATGTTGCATGAAATCGGCGAGTGTTTCACTTTGGGCTTTGGTCAACAAACCAAGTAGGAGCAACTGCTTGGGTGTTTGCGGCTTATTTTCAACCACTCGCAGATATAAATCGTTCTGCCCAGTGCAAAAGCGGGCGAGAGCTTGAGGGTGGTTTTCTATAAATTCAAGTGTATGGACGCCGATATCACTTAGCCGTTGCTCAAGTTCATTCATGGGTTTGTAAGCCTTGCCAGTCGATTTGCTGGTGGAAGTGGTCACCATCGACAAAAATTGAGTTTCCGGAGATCATCACTGACAATGTGGTGCCTCGTTCGATCTGAGCGGCGAAAGCGTCCACCGCCGTCGCATCAAATTGATAAACGCTGACGGGAAGTGATTGAAATTTCCCCTTATTCTTTTCCCACCACACGGCGCTTTTGCTATTGAAGCTGTAAACGGTGACTTGTTGGGCTTGTCGAGACGCTTTTTTGATTCGCTCGGCTTCGGGTTCGCCGACATCAATCCAAACGCTGATGGAATCGTCGTACTCTTTCTTCCAGATGTCAGGCTCTTCCGTACTCGATAGTCCTTTGGTGAAGGCTAGGTCGGGTTGTGCATGCAAACAGAATGCAAGCAAGCGCGCCGCCAAGCGCTCAAGTTTTTCAGAGGGGTGCAGTGCGGTGGTGATGGAAATCGTATCAAAATAGTCGCGATTCATATCGGTTAGGTTGATACGGAACTTGTAGATTGTCGGTTTGAGTGCCATAAGATTGAATTTCAAGCATAAAAATAGCCAGCACTATGGCTGGCTACCGTAAAAATGTCCAGTCTAATTAAAGCACTGTGATTTCTTCTGCTTGAGGACCTTTTTGGCCTTGAGAGATGACGAAAGACACTTTTTGGCCTTCAGCGAGTGAACGGAAGCCATCACCTTTGATTGCAGAGAAGTGTGCAAAAACGTCCGGGCCGTTTTCTTGCTTGATAAAACCAAAGCCTTTAGTTTCGTTAAACCATTTTACGGTGCCGGTTACTGTGTTAGACATGTGTAAATCCTATCTATATCAAAATTCATTTAGCCGAATTGACGACTGGTATTGCATAAAGAAAAAAATACATTTGTAAGCAACACGGTTCTGGAATTTTGTAAAATTCAATGAAATGTGCAAAACAAAAGACTTCCTTTCTGTTCGACCCAAAGTCTAGGTTAACTTGCGCAAGAGTCAATGGATAAACTTCGGTAAATTAAGATTATTTGCCGTCAATCACTATTTTGTTTTCGACTATTAATCAATCTTACAAATTAATGATGCGTCAAATAAATTTTGCTGATGGACAAGATACAAATAATCTGTCAACGGATATAAGAATTGACAGCTAACGCGCTTTGATCTCAAATAGCGGCTGGCAATAAGGCACCCCGGGAGGGAAAAGAAATGAAAGGCAAAAGTAAGAGCCGCTCTGACGCTCATGAGCATGAGTTAGGCCGAGGAGTGATACAAGATAACGCGCTCAAGGCGTTGGTCACCAGCCAGTTGTTTAAGACTCGGGTAGTAAAAGCGAAAAAGGGGAAAGGCAGTTTCAGCCGTAAAATGAAACACAGAGGCAAAGAGCCCGGTGCAAAGGGGATTAAGAAAATCCATTTTGCACCGGGCTCTTTCGTTACCGATGGTTTTACGCCAGTTTGGGGTTAATGCTCAATTTTTGGTGAGTAGATGGCGTACGCGGTAATTTGACCAGCGACAATCGCCGAAAACATGAACAGAGCGGAGAGTCCAATACTGGGGATCGGCAAAATGGATTGCTCAAACACTGACTGGCCTGCACTCACTAACACGCGGCTTCCCGGAACCAAAATGATGATGCCTTGCACAATATATATTGAGCCTGTCAGCTCCATTTTCTTCGCTATCCATGTGCCGTACAAGGTGATGAGCACCGTTGTGACCCAAGTACCAACCACCCAGCCACTCTCAAAGCCCAAGTATAGTGGCCCCCACATGCCGAGCATCGCCACCGGCAAGCCGAGAACAATGTCTACAGGCCTGGCATTAAACAAGATGCCAAGCGAGATAGACAGCAAGAACAAACCGAAAATGTGCATCCAGAACGGCACCTGATTGGTGTATGAGATGGAGGTTGCTTGCCCCCAGATCGCTTCGCCAATATTGAGCCCCATAACGATGCCCACAAAGAGTTTTATCAACGTCAGAGCACTCTGACCAAAGAGGCTAGTTCCCGAAATCAGATCATTAAAGGCGAGACATTCTAACGAGTTGGCGATGGAAAGCCCCGGAACAAACAAGATGACCGCGGCAATGCACAGAGCCCAAACGGGAATGGGTAAGCCCGTATTAGCAAGAAACGCGACGAAGATACCAGTCACCAAAGCAGAAAAAAACTCCACCGCAATAGCACGACGTGAATGAAATACTTGTTGGCAGAGCCAAATCATCAGTCCAAGTAAAAAGGCGAAGCCGACCGCTTCTAAGGTGCTACCGACCAACATCAGGTACGCCGGAGGAATGCCCATGTTTGCGATGGCAACCACCCATTTTGAGTAACCGACGGGCTCGGGTACCGGTTCATTACTGGGTTGATTAATCCGAATAATGGTGTTTGCCAGTAGACTCAAATTAATTGAGGCTGGCTTTAGGCGTTTCATTACAACCGTATTATTGGTGTCAGTAAACTGGTAATTAATCGCTGTCGGTGTTGCCTGTATCATCACGTCCACGCCATGTTTTTGTGCGTAGTGCAGGGTATATTTTTCAACTTTGTAAGGTGCACAACCACTGCGATGCAGGGTATCGCCAATTTCTACGATTTTCTTAATTCGGTAGTGCGACGGCATAGTAACAATCTGAGCCAGTTTTAAAGTGGCGTAAAGTTATCAGAGCGTTTGCAAATTAGCGAGATGGTCGATAGCTATTTTTTAACATTTTTATCGTTAGCGTCACATATGCTTAAAAGAGCGGATTGTGTAGCGAGTATAAATGCCTCGGTGGCTACTCGAACATGAACCATGCCATCAGAATATTGATGTGATTTTGCTGAGCAAATGACGGGTTATCTGCTGATTGTGAGAAAAATGGCGCGTATGCAAACTGCATTTGAGAAAAGTTAGTGAAATGTATGCTGTGTGTGCGAAAATTGTTATGGTGGAGTCTAAGTGTACTCAGGAGTTGTGGGATGAGTTTTTCAATATCAGGGAAGTTGCAGCTCAGCTTTTTGTTACTTGCAGTGCTGTTTATTGCTTCGTCAGTTTTTACGTATCGCACGACCAATGTGGTTGAGCAGCATACGGCGTCGCTACTCAATCGTGATCTGCCAACTGTTGATAGCAGCCGAGCGATTCAGCAGTCTATTCAAGAAGTTATCTCTACTCTACGCGCGTATATGTTGTTGGGTGGGGACGAAAATAAACGAGAAACCCTGCATCAAGCGCTGACCACCGTTCTTTCTCGTACGGAAGAAGCATGGCCACGGATGCAATCGCTGATCGCCCCTGAAGAATTTGAGGTATTGTCGCAGCAGTGGCAAACGGTGGTCACTTTAGTTAATCGGGTGGTTGAATTGAGCCATACCGATGAAAACTTACCAGCGCACAGTTTGTTCCTCAATGAAGCCGCACCAATCGCCGAAGTGGCTTTGGATCAGATCCAAGGACTGATTAACGATGAGGCGGGCAACCGAGAAGGCGGTGAGCGTAAGCGGCTGTTCAAAGTGTATGCGGACAGTTACACCTCACTTGCCAACGCACTCTCCTCAATGCGTGATTATCTGCAGTATGGAAAGCCAGAGCACCTAGAGAAATATCAAGATTTTATTACGTTTCACAATCAATCCGTCGCCGAAATTGAGGAAAAAAGTGCGCTGATGTCAGAAAGTGATCGCGATTTATGGTCACTGTTTAAGGAGATGCAGCAACTCTACTTCCCACTCGCTGAGCAAGTTATCGCTCTGCGCAATGCGCCTAATTGGAACCAAAGTAATCAGATCATGGCCTCAGAGCTGGTGCCAACAACGAGCAAACTTAATCAACGGCTAGAGCAAGTGGTGCTGAGCCAGCAGCAAAAAGCCGATCGCAGCGGAGAGGGGATCCGTCAGTCGATGAAACAAGTGGTGATTTCGCTGGTGATTGCTGTCGCTCTGACCGTACTCGCCGCTGTTGTGTTGTCGGGATACTTAGGTCGGAATATTGGTCGGCGTGTCGTGTTGGTGTCTGAGCGGGCCAGCCGTATCGCCTCGGGCGATATCTCTCAAGCGCCTTTGAGTGTCGAAGGAACGGACGAACTGGCAACTTTAACCGATTCGGTAAACCGCATGAATCACTCTTTGTCTTCAATTGTCCAAGGAGTGACAGACAAAGCCGCATCGGTCGACGCAAGCATGAGTGAGTTATTGTATTCGAGTGAGAGAACACTCCTGCAAATAAAAAGACAGCAAGCGGATATGGTTGAAGTGGGGAATGAAGTAAATGGCGTGGCTGATGCCGCAACCAATACTTTGCTTCAAGTCGAGTCGTCAGCGCAAAGCCTGGCGTATTCCAAAGAGAAGATTTCTCAGGGGCATAGCGCATTGGAGCAAAACCAAAAAACCATGCAATCACTCAATCAAACCATTCAAAGTGCAGCAAAAATGGTGGCAGAGTTAAGCCAAGCGAGTGAGCAAATCGGCAAGGTGACAGAGGTCATTGAAGGACTGGCCGAGCAAACTAATTTACTGGCGCTGAATGCCGCGATTGAAGCGGCTCGTGCAGGTGAATATGGGAGAGGGTTCGCCGTGGTGGCGGATGAAGTGCGTTTGCTCGCTAGCCGGACTACGGAATCGACCAGCGAGATTAATACCATCGTCAACGCAATTCAAAGTTCAACAAGCTTAGTCGTGAGAGAAATTGAAGCCAGTCAGTCGCTGGCAGTCAGTGGTGAAGAGCATATTGAACAAGCGGTGGTCGAATTGAAAGAGAGCATTGGACAAATTAATAAGCTCAATCAGCATTTCACTGAACTGGCGAATGCTGCGCAAACGCAATCGGATGCGACTCACTCCATTACCCAGTTGATGACTGGTGTGCAGGAGTCGGTATCCGGTGTGGCAGAGAACAGCGACGCTTCCAACCTTTGTGCAAAACAGGCCCAAGAGAAAGTGAACCAATTAAATCGAGAGGTTTCACAGTTCAAAGTTTAATAACATTTTGTCCTTCGGTTTGTTGTTGAAAAATTAGAAAATTGAACGACACTTAGCGGTAAACTACAAAAATATTCAAACGATAAAGGACTTGCTCAATGCATGTCGCGCATTTGATACGCGTTTTATTCACCTTTGTCTTACTTGCTCAAGTTGTGTTTTGTTTTAACACTTTTGCTGCTGAGGAAGATTCGGTAAAAAAGAAGCTCAGGGTGGCGAATTCGACCTCTTGGAAGCCGTTCTCTTATGTAGCCGAAGATGGTTCAAAACGAGGCATCTTGATCGATCTCTGGCAACGTTACGGCGAGAAAAACGGGGTCGAGATAGAGTTTGTCTTGTCGGATTGGAATGACTCTATTCTCGCGGTTCGGCAAGGAAGAGCGGATGTTCATGCAGGTCTGTTGTGGTCCGAGAAGCGCGATCTCTTTTTCGATTTTGCCGATTCCATTATGACCATCAACACTCAGTTGTATCTCAGCCAGAGGATCATTACTTCTGATCTCAATGCTATTCTGAGCGGTTTGGATGCACAGGGAGTTGGTGTGGTTGAGGGCGGGTATGAAGAATATTTTATGGCAAAAACCTATCCGGCGGCGAGGTTGGTCAAGTATCCCAATAATCGTTTGATGATAGAAGCGGCATTTCGCCATGACATCGACGCTTTTGTCGCCGACCTGCAAGTTGCGAACTTTTACTTGTACACTTCGGATCAGTCCACTGCGTTTGTGCCGGCACTTTATCTTTATTCTGGTGATATTCGTCCCGCTGTCGCTGAAGGTCAACAGGACCTGCTCAAAGAGGTTGAACGCGGTTTTGAGCGAGTGGGCGATCGCGAAATGGATAAAGTGATAGCCAGTTGGAGCACGATTCAAACCGTGTATCCTAAGTTTTTGTTTCCAGTCGCATTGACACTGGTTGTCGTTTTGTCCCTTAGTTATATCTTGCTGCTCAAACGTACTGTTAGAGTAAGGACTCAGCAACTACAAACAGCAAATCAAAATTTGCTCGATCTCTCTCGGCGTGATCATTTAACTCAAATTAGTAATCGACGCTTTTTTATCGAGCAGTTAGAGGCGTTACCCGCAAAGAATACTTCCGTTGCAGTGCTGATGTTTGACATTGATGATTTCAAGAAAATTAACGACGAGTTTGGTCACGCCACAGGCGATGTGGTGATTCAGCGAGTCGCAAGGTGTGTGGAACATGAATTACCGGATAACGCGCTATACGCCAGAATCGGTGGCGAAGAATTTGCAATTGTACTGTGTGGCGTATCGTATGTAGAGGCTGAATCGTTGTCACACCACTTGTGCAGCGCGGTGTCTGAACTCACTTTTATCCAAATGCCCAACGAGGTGACGATCAGCCTCGGCTGCGCATATTATCCCTACGTTCGTCAGAAAGTGGACTTAAATGCAGCCGATAAACTGATGTATCAAGCCAAAAGGCAAGGAAAGCATTGTGCCGCAGTCGCTCAGATTGAACTACAAGAGCGCAATATCTGAGCACTTGGAATGTGTTTGAGCATGATTTAACCATTTGAACTAAAAAGGGCTTTTCTTTTTTATTAGATGTGGCATAGTAGCCCCGTCCTCACGATGCGCGGGCATCGTATAATGGCTATTACCTCAGCCTTCCAAGCTGATGATGCGGGTTCGATTCCCGCTGCCCGCTCCAAGTTTTCTTCTTGTTTTTCCCAAAGCTAACTTTTGTTGAACATCTCGTTCGAATCTATGCTTGTGCTGTTTCCTTGGTTTGTCCGTGTACCACACTAAGAGAAGATACGCGCTAAATAGCGGTTCACGGTCTGGTAGCGCTGTGGCAGGTCGCGGTTTCTTTTTTGCACCAAATATAAAGTTTCTCTCACTTCCGTTTTTGGATGGACAACGAATAGGCTTTCGCTATCGACAAAGTTTGTGATGGCACTTTTTGGCAGAACAGTAAATCCCAAACCTCGAGAAACCGGGAGTAAGATTTGGCTCAGTTGGTTGACGTAGCCCGATTTTGGCAGCTTATCTAGGTTGATCTTAGACAGCGACTCCAGCTCACACGCATTGAAATAAATGGATAAGTAATGCTGGGCATCAGGATGATCAATCACCCCAATATCGCATAGCAAGTCTACGTTAATTTCACTCTCTTTATAAAGCTTTGGTAAGACCAAACATAAAGTCTCGCTGCCGAGAACAGTGCTTTGAAATAGCCTTTCGTCGGGCTTTTGGGTGACAATCCCTAAGTCAATCATATCTGTCTGCAGATCATTGAAGATTTTCTGGTTGGGGGCGGCTTCAAGATGGATCTCTAAATCTAAGTGCGCTTGTTGCAACGACAGTAACTGTGGATAGAGTTGCAATGCCAGTGAACCTGAACAGGACAACTTACACACACCAGCAAATGGATTGTCAAACTCTAGGCTAGCAAACAAACGAGCTTCAGCGTCGGCGCTCTTTACGGCGTGTTCATAGACCAATTTTCCTTGCTCTGTAAGTTCAAAGGTTTTATTGATTCGCTTTATGAGCGCATGACCGCAGAGCTCTTCAAGTTTTCGAATGTGCTGGCTGACGCCGGGCTGGGTCATATGCAGTCTTTCTGCCGTGTGAGTAAAGTGCCCCACATCAACTAAGGTTTTGAACGTGTTCAGCCAGATTGGATTGAGCATAAATGTGTCCTTCATACAGCCAAAAATGGATGGAGTGTCCTATTTGTTTTAAGGCTCTGCATAGAAAGCAACATAAAAGAAGCACTGCGCTGATACAAGTAAGGATTAGCTAATGGCTAATCCTTTGAACCGATGGCGACAAATTTACTCGGCTGGTTACTCGTATTCTGATGCGTAAGTTTCTTCGTACGAGTGAGAGTAAAGCTCGAAGAGATTACCAAACGGGTCTTCCAAATAGACCATCTTAGCAGGCCTTGCATCATCTTCTGGGTGGTAACGCATCACATCCATACGCACTTTCCCGCCAAATTCTATCACTTTCTCCATCACACCTGAAAAATCGTCGGTTTGCAGGCAGAAATGGAAAATACCTAGCCGAGAGAAGTCTACGTCATGGCGCTCTTGGCGTTCCTTCATCTCAAACAGTTCGATACCGATACCATCTGTCGTGATGAGGTGCGCAATGTTAAAGCCTTTAAAACCCTCACCAAAAACCGCGATACACATACGACCAATCGCTGTTTCTCGCTCTTCAATCACTTTTGTATTGTTCATGACGATTTTTAGCCCCAAAGCTTGAGTATAGAACTCCACCGCTTGGTCCATATCGCCTACCATGATGCCGACGTGATTCATTTTCATGACTTTCTCCAAATGCTATTTTCTGAGTGGTTACGACCGATAGAGAAAGTCTATGTGAGCATAATTGAAATGTTAAATTATCAAATATTCTGAAAATAATAATGAAAAATTATCATTTCAACCGCTCAAAGATAAAGTGGCGTGAAATCATGCCACTCTTCTGGTAACTGATTGTTAACTAAGCGAAATACTTTTCGTTTGTTTGGCGAAAGATGCTGAACCGCAGTGCCGTAATGCTTTCGGTAGATGTGCTCTAACACTCCGCGTTGCTCGAGTGTTTGTAGCCCCAGTTTTAGGTCTTTTTGCAGTTTGGTTTGGCTCGGATTTACATAAAAGACAATTGGCAAAGGGTAGAAAAGCATCAGGCTGGGCTCTATGACGAGCCGACTGGCCTCTTGTGGATGGTCATCAAGTAAACTTTGTGCTTCGTTGATGCCGAGCGGGATAAAGTCACACAGCCCTTCTTGTAGCAGTAAGAACTGTTGTGCCAGCGTTCCTTGCTCCAATACCTGAAAACCATTTTGCCGCAAGAGCTCTGCGTCTGCCCAAGTGCCGGGAATGCCAGCGATACGCCGTTTCAGTTCTGAGATCGATAGGTGGGCAAATTGATCCTGTTCACCACGGCGTACAATCAAGACTCGACAACCCAATATGCCGCCACAAATGGCGTGAGGCACCATCAAATATGTGCCTTTGGCAAACTTAAGGTTGCCAGCAACTGTGGTGGTGAGATCGGTGCCTAACGCAAAAATGTTGGCCTCATCACTGGCGAGAGGGTAGTCCGTAGTATCATGGAAGATGTTGTAAGGGATTTCTTGAGCTTGTAGGACGGCACGTAGTACATCGATTTCGTGCTGTTGTCTTGTCCATGATTTGTTGCCATTCCAGAAATTGAGCATAGTAAGTGACTCCAACTTGTATTCTAACCTTATCATTTCACAGAACATTTACCAAAGAAAGCGCTTTCTTTGGTGTATATAAAAAATCAACAAAAAGTGAACGGCCAAGCGGATGATTCGCTCTCTTCTCGGACAATAAACGTTTGTTATGTCACAAAATTCATGGCGACGAATATATTTTAACTTATTGATTATATGGGAATATATTTTTTGCCATTAGAGATAGGTGTTATTAAGTTATTGAAAAGTATGGTTTAATTAAATCTGTGATCTCTGGTCGGTTTTATCCATCTCCATTTGAATAGTTGTTGGCAAAGAGGAAGAATGAATCAAAAGAAAGCGCTTTCTTTCTCATCTTGCTACCAATAAAACCGTTATTGTGCGCACAATGAGGAGTGCATCTAAGAATTATAAGAAATCGCTTTCATGGGGTGTAACTAAAACAAGGACAATGTGATGCAAAAGAAAACTCTGCTCGCAACTCTCGCTGCCAGTCTAATGTTAACTGCAACGGCCTCTACAGCGGCTGAGATCAAACAGGGTGGCACCTTAACCGTGCCAATCATCAATACGGGGTTTGTTGACAACTTCAACCCGTACACCACCAAGGATCTGCTGCACGGTGTCATGTTTGAACCTCTGTTGGTGTTTAATAACATGACGGGGAAAACGGATTTTCGTTTGGCGAAATCGGTGTCTTACTCGGATGACTTGAAAACCCTCACGCTAAAGCTTCGTGACGGTTTGAAATGGTCTGATGGCACGCCACTAACCGCAGAGGATGTGGTTTACAGTTTCATGCTAACCAAAGATGCGCCAGCGTTTGACCAAAAAGGTATTTGGTCGGCGAAAAATCTGCAAACCATTACCGCAAAAGATGCGACTACAGTAGTCTTTGCACTCAATGAGGCGGACTCGACGTTCGCGTGGAACCTAGAGCGTTACCACATTGTGCCTAAGCACATTTGGTCAAAAGTGGCGGACTTAACCACCTTTACCAATCCAAATCCGGTGGGTAGCGGCCCAATGACGGTAGTGAAATACGTTAAGCCACAGCAAATGGAACTGTGCCGTAACCCGAACTACTACCTTGAAGGTCGCCCATACCTTGATTGCGTTAACTTCCGCTCTTACAACGACAACTCGCAAATTCAACCTGCGTTGATCAAAGGTGAAATCGACTGGGGTTCAAACTTTATTGCTGATGTGGAATCGACGTTTGTCGCGCAAGACAAAGCCAACAACCACTTCTGGTACCCAGCCAACGACGCGATTCACCTGTACGTCAACACCAAAAAAGCGCCGTTTGATGATCTGCGCGTGCGTCAGGCATTGTCAATGGCTCTGGACCGCCAAGAGATTGTCGATATCGCCGCTTACGGTTATCCGACGCCCAACTACAATGTCGGTGGTATTGGTGAGCTATACAAAACGCACATCGACCCTAAAATTGGGCAAAAATATGGTTATTTAACCCAATATAACCCAGAAAAAGCGAAACAGTTGCTAGAAGAAGCGGGCATTGTGGATCGCAATGGTGACGGTTTACGTGACAACAAAGATGGCTCAACGGTTGAGTTTGATATCGAAGTGGTGAACGGCTGGACTGACTGGATCCAAGTGGTGCAGATGGTCACGGAGTACTTTGACGAAATCGGCATCAAAGCTAATGTGAAAACCGTGGACTGGGCGGTGTATGACGCTAACTTGAAAGAGAGCAAATACACCATGTCGATCAACTGGTCGATGGTCGCCACCAACCCAATTTTGGCCTACCAAGAGTACTTCGCAACCTCGCGTATCGGTAAAACTTGGCACGCGGGCCACGGTGTGCACTCGCCTGAAATCGATCAACTAATCGAGAGTTTCGGCAAAATCGGCGATGCGAAAAAGCAAGAAGCGATCCTTTCTCAATTGCAGGAATACACCGCAGAAAACCTACCGTTTATTCCTCTGTTCTCTAACCCAACTTGGTTCCAATACAGCACCAAGAAGATTGTTGGCTGGCCAAATGCAGAAAACCCATATGTACAGCCAGTGTGGTATGACGGCGGTAAGCGCGTGATCATCCTCAACAACCTGCACCTGAAATAAGGGATTTGTGTTTTCAATTGTTAGGAGTCACCGCCACGGTGGTGGCTCCTAGGTTAAAAGGTGTGTTATGTCGTTTTTAGTTCGCCGTTTTGGCTTTTATTTTACTGCCTTCCTGATTGCGATTTCATTCAACTTTATGTTGCCGCGCTTGATGCCGGGGGATCCGGTGGATGCTCTGTTTGCCGCAGCGCAAGGTCGAATGGACCCCGCTCAGATGGACGCCGTTCGTGAGATGTATGGTTTTGTCGATGGCAATCTGCTCGAGCAGTATCTGGCTTACATGAAGAGCGTGTTTACGCTTGATCTTGGCCCTTCGGTACTGATGTTTCCGGTAAGTGTATCGGATGTGATTGCCATGGCGCTGCCGTGGACCATGTTCCTTGCGCTCGGCTCTTTAATTGTTGCACTGATCATCGGTGTCAGTATTGGTACCTATGCGTCTTATCGTCGTGAAGGACTGTTTGGCCAAGTGGTGCCACCGGTGTTGGCTTTCATCAGTAACTTCCCTTATGTCGTCACTGCGCTGCTGCTGTTCTACTTTTTCGGTTTGAAGTTGGAATTGCTGCCGCTGGCGTACACCTACGACCCTGCATTAGAGCCGGGCTTTAACCTGGAGTTTATCGGCAGCGTAGCGAAACACGCGGTGCTTCCAGTCGGTTCGATGGTGGTGGTCGGTATCGCCACTTGGGTGTTTAACATGCGCAACGCGATGATCAACGTGCTTGGTGAAGATTACGTCACCATGGCGGAAGCGAAAGGACTGAGCAGTTTCCGCGTGATGTACCGCTATGCAGGCCGCAACGCGATTTTGCCAGTGGCGACTGCGATTGCCATGGCGATTGGTTTCTCCTTCGCCGGCTCAATCATGACGGAAGTGGTGTTTAACTACCAAGGGCTGGGCAACATTTTACTCAAAGGCATTGTGGCGCGTGACTACCCATTAATCCAAGCCATCTTGTTAATTCTCGTCACGGCAGTTTTAACGGCGAACTTTATTGCCGATCTGCTCTACGTCTGGCTTGACCCCCGCATTTCGAATTAAGGTGTACCATGGACAAGATCATTAATACTAATAAAGCGTCCGAACCCGTTGAAATGATCGCTCGTGAGCCTCGTTTCTCGTGGAAAAAGACCAAAAAAACACTAGGTAAAATTTACGCATTCTTCTACGGTAACCCGCCAGCCATTATTGGTGGTTTGTTACTGACCATTATCCTGAGCGGAGCACTATTTGCACCGGTATTGGCAACCCACAACCCAGAAAAGCGCGTGGCTCGCCCGCACGTCGCGCCGAATGCAGAATACGTTCTCGGTACCACGCGTAGTGGCCGTGATGTCTACAGCCAAGTGCTGCACGGTGCGCGAAAGTCACTCACCGTAGCAATTGCTGCGGGCGTGATTGCCATGAGCTTGGCAGTGATCATCGGTGTTTCCTCCGGCTACTTCGGCGGAAAAATCGATGAACGCCTTAACTTTCTGACCAACGTGTTTCTGGTTTTTCCCCAGTTGCCCCTTTTGATTGTGCTGGCGGCTTTTCTCGGTCAGGTGGGATCCTTGGTGATCACCGTCTTGCTCGGAATCACGTCGTGGCCTTGGGGCGCACGGGTCATCCGGTCGCAAACCATGGCGATTCGCAATAAAGAGTTCATCATTTCGGCGGAAGTGATGGGCGAGTCAAAAATCCGCATCATCTTGGTCGAAATTCTGCCAAACCTCGTTTCCATCGTATTCGGTGGCTTCTTAGGCACCGTGATTTACGCCATGGGTGCGGAAGCGGGCCTAGGCATTCTTGGCTTAGGTGACGCAACCGAAGTGAGCTGGGGCTCGATGCTCTACTGGGCGCAAACTTCCTCATCGCTCTACACCGGAGCATGGTGGGAGATGTTGGTACCGGCGTCCGCATTGGCGATTACCGGCGGCGCGTTGGCGCTGATCAACATGTCGATCGACCAAGTGAGCAACCCGAAACTGCGCACTGGCCCACACATCAAACTGTGGTATCAATTGAAAAAGCAAGCCGATAAACGTCGAGGTCTACTATGAGTCAGTTACTTGAAATCAATAACTTGTGCGTAGATTACGTCTCACCCAATGGCGTGGCACGCGCAGTGAATAACGTAAGCTTAACCATCGCACCCGGTGAAACCTTAGGGCTTGCAGGGGAGTCTGGCTGTGGTAAAAGTACCTTAGCGTTTGCCATCTCGCGTCTGCATAAAGCGCCTGCGCTCATCTCGGAAGGGGAAATCCTCTATAAAGGGCAAGATGTGTTGAAGATGAACGATCGTCAACTGCGCGATTTTCGCTGGAACGATGTATCGGTGGTGTTCCAAAGTGCGATGAACTCGCTCAACCCAGTCATTACCATTGGTGAGCAGCTGACGGATGTGATTTTGGCGCACCGCAAAGTGCCTTACAAACAAGCTCATGAGCGTGCGGTAGAACTGCTAAAAGTGGTCGGTATTCATGGCGATCGCATGAGCAGCTTCCCGCACCAACTCAGTGGCGGTATGAGGCAGCGCGTGGTGATTGCGGTGGCACTGGCGCTTGAGCCGAAACTGATCATCATGGACGAGCCAACCACGGCGCTGGATGTGGTGGTTGAGCGTGAAATTCTCAACGAGCTGTACGAACTCAAGAGCAAGTTTGGCTTTTCGATTCTGTTCATCAGCCACGATTTGAGTTTGATGGGCGAAATCGCTGACCGCATTGGTGTGATGTACGCTGGCAACTTAATTGAGCTGGGCGAGGCGCAGCAAGTTTTTGGCAATCCGCAGCACCCTTATACCAAAGGATTGATCTCGTCATTCCCGACCATTCACGGGCCAAAAGAGCGTCTTTACGGTATTCCCGGTAACCCGGTCAATCTGCTCAATATCCCAACGGGATGTAATTTCCAAGAACGCTGCGCTATTTGTGCATCCGTGTGTAAGCAGCAAGAGCCACATCTCAAACATGTCGGCAACGGCAGCCTAGTCTCTTGTCATTCAGTGTAGTTGGGGGGAATATGCAACAAGTAAACACACCTGAAGTGATTCTTTCGGTTAAGAATCTGGTGAAAGATTTTCCTCTGGGTCAATCGGTGAAAAGTAATCTGATGCGCGCTGTGAACGATGTGTCGTTTGAACTGCGCAAAGGCGAAGCGCTGGCGATTGTCGGTGAATCGGGCTCGGGCAAAAGTACCGGAGCACGCATTTTAACCCGCATCTACGATAAAACCGCCGGGGAAGTCAGCTTCAAAGGCCAACCGCTGGCTGATTACATCAAAGAAAATGGTGAGTTGGAATACGCACGTCAAGTGCAGATGATTTTTCAAGACCCCTTTGGTTCACTCAATCCGGTGCACACCATCTATCACCACATTGCGCGCCCGTTGCAGATCCACAAACGGGCCGATAACGCTGCTATTCCCAAACTGGTGTTTGAACTGCTTGAGCTGGTGGGCTTGTCGCCAGCCAAAGAGACTGCGGAAAAATACCCGCACGAACTCAGTGGCGGCCAGCGCCAGCGCGTTGCGATTGCACGTGCTATCGCCGTTGACCCGGAAGTGATTTTGGCCGATGAGCCGATCTCGATGTTGGATGTGTCGGTTCGTTTAGGCATTTTGAACTTGATGGCGGATCTGAAAGACAAACACGGCATCTCATTTATGTACATTACTCACGACATTGCGACCGCGCGTTACTTCGCGGAAAAGACCGCAGTGATGTACGTCGGCCATATGGTGGAGTGGGGGGATAGTGACAGTGTGACGCAAAACCCGCAGCATCCGTATTCGCAACTGCTGCTTTCGGCGGTGCCAGAAGTGGGCAAAGCGGGGAGACGGGAGTTGCAAGCGAAAAAAGGTGATATTCCACTGTGGAAACCCAGCAGTATTGGTTGTCCATTCGCGGCTCGCTGTCTGAAAGCGACTGAGCAGTGTACGCAATCGCTGCCAGAACCCACCCAAATTGCAGAAAATCATTTTGCTCGTTGCCATCACCTTGCTGGGTGATGGTTAGCTTATCTATTTAAAAAAGCGCAAAGAGAAAGCGCTTTCTTTTAGTCGGAATGAAATTATGAATCTTACTCAGATTAAAAACCAAACAGTCACGGGTTCTTTTGTTGATTTACTTGGCGAGCGTTACTACAAAATCGCCAACGTAGACAGAATGGCGCCATTTTTCATTAGTGTGGTCTCGTCCAGCGACCATTGGCTGTTTATCTCCTCAACAGGCAGTTTGTCGGCGGGGCGTATTCGCCCTGAAAACGCCCTTTTCCCTTACAAGTCGGTGGATCATATCCATGAAAGTGCGGAAAACACCGGCTCAAAAACCATTATTCGAGTACAGCAAGATGGCCGTTGGGTACTGTGGGAACCGTTCAACCGTTTCCATGATGGCTTGTACCAAGTCGAGCGCAATCTTTATAAAAACAGCATCGGCGACAAAATCGTTTTTGAAGAGCTTAATCACACGTTAAAACTGAAATTCCAATACTCATGGGCCAGCAGCGAAGAGTTTGGCTTTGTGCGTCGCGCGCAAATCAGCGATCTCTCTGGCCAAGAGCGTGAGCTCGACATTCTCGACGGTTTGCAAAACCTATTGCCATCGGGCGCACCTCTGGCGGCGTTGCAAACGCGCAGTGCTTTGGTGGATGCCTACAAGTGGAATGAGCAAGTGGAAGGCACGTCACTGGCGCTCTACACCATGTACGCTAAGTTGAGTGACCGTGCAGAGCCTGCCGAATCACTGTTGGCGACCACGGTGTTTAGCATCGATAACGACTACGGCCAAATTCTGCTCAGCAGCGAACAGTTGGGCGAGTTCCGCTGTGGTGAGCCAATTGCTAACGAGCCACTGACGCGTGGCGTGCGCGGCAGTTACTTGATCAACAAAACCATCAAGCTGACAGCAGGGCAGAGTAAGCACTGGTTGATTGTGGCGGATATCGACAAAAACCATTGTGATGTGCGTGCTTTAGAGCAGCAGTTGGCGACGCCCGCGAATGTAGAACAGCAGATCGAGGTGAGTATTGAACAGAATCAGCAAGAGCTGATTGCCCTGATGTCGGGCGGAGATGCTTGGCAAGTGACCGCAGAAGAGACCACGTTTGTGCACCACTACGCCAACGTACTGTTCAACAGCATGCGCGGCGGCGTGATTGAAAACAACTACCAGCTCGACAAGCAAGATGTGCTGAAAACCATGCGCAAAACCAACCAACAGGTGGTGGCGCGTCAGCAAACCTTCTTCGCTGATCTGCCAGAGAGTTTCACTCACGCAGAACTGGTGCGCCTGGCGAAGCTCACTGGCGATGCGCAGTTGCTGCGTTTGAGTTACGAATATTTGCCACTGACCTTTGGTCGTCGTCATGGTGACCCAAGCCGCCCGTGGAACCACTACGAAATCAAACTCAAAGATGAACACGGCGAACGTCTGCTTTCTTATCAAGGTAACTGGCGTGACATTTTCCAAAACTGGGAAGCGTTGGCGCTGAGCTATCCCGGGTTCATATCTTCGTTTATGGCAAAGTTTGTCAACGCCTCAACCATGGATGGCTACAACCCGTATCGTATTACCAAAGAGGGCATCGACTGGGAATTGCTGGAAGCGGATGACCCTTGGAGCAACATTGGCTACTGGGGCGATCACCAGATCATCTACTTGCTGAAGTTCCTTGAGTTGGCGGAAAAATATCAACGTGAAGAGCTTAGCGAGTTGCTCACTAGCGATTTGTTTAGCTACGCCAATGTACCGTACGAGTTGTGTGGCGTGGACAAGCTGTTCGCCAATCCAAAAGATACGGTGGCATTTAACTATGCTCGACAAAAGCGCATCGAAGAAAAAGTCGCGCAACTGGGCAGTGATGGCCGCTTAGTTCTCGAAGGGGAAGAGAGCGTTTACATGGTGAACTTGTGTGAAAAAGTGCTGGTGCCTCTGCTGTCGAAACTGAGCAATTTGGTACTGGATGGCGGTATTTGGCTTAACACTCAGCGCCCGGAATGGAACGATGCCAATAACGCGATTGTCGGCAATGGCCTCTCTATGGTCACCTTGTACTACATGCGTCGTTATGTCGCTTTCTTGCAGGGATTGATGAGTGAACTGCCGTCATCGGTCTCGATGTCGAAAGAGGTGTTTGATTGGATGCTCGCCATCACCCGTATTTTGCAAGACGCAACCAAAGAGATCCGTCAAGGTACGGTGAACCGTCAGACACGCAAAGCGATTTTGACTCTGCTAGAAAAATCGGCCGATGACTATAGACAGCGCGTTTACCGCATGAATGGTTTCTCGGGCAAAACCAAGGTGGAGAAAAGCGCGCTAGAGAAACTGCTGGAAGCCAGCCTTGTGGTACTTGATTCGAGCATCGAGAACAACTTGCGTGAAGATGGTTTGTACAACGCTTACAACATCCTGACTTACTCGGGTGAAAGCTTAAATATCGAGAATCTCTACCCTATGCTGGAAGGGCAAGTGGCGGTATTGAGCGCAGGCGTGCTGACACCGAAACAAGCCGTTGAGTTGTTGGACAAACTGTTTAGCAGCGACATGTACCGTGACGATCAGCAAAGCTTTATGCTCTATCCAGATCGCCAGTTGCCCGCGTTTGTTGAGCGCAATCGTATCGCGCCTGATCAAGTTGAAGCAACTCGTGTCATTAGCGAGATGCTAGCGAAGGGTGATCAACGCATCGTGCAACGCGACATTCAAGGCGATTGCCATTTCCACGCTGCGTTTGAAAATGTCGATGGGCTACGCAAGGCGGTCGCACAGGTAAAAGCAGACTATCCTGAGCTTGGCAAAGAGCAGTGGGACGAGCTGGATGCGCTTTACGAGCAAGTATTCAACCACCGCGCCTTTACTGGCCGCTCCGGCACCATGTTTGGTTACGAAGGTTTGGGCTGTATCTACTGGCACATGGTCTCCAAACTGCTGCTGGCAGTGCAAGAAAACTACCAGTTTGCGTTGGAACAAGATGCAAACAGCGAAGAAACCAAGCAGTTGGCGCACTACTACTACCGCGTTCGTCAGGGTATTGGTTTTAACAAAACGCCGCAAAATTACGGCGCGTTTCCGACCGACCCATACTCACACACGCCAAAACACGCGGGTGCGCAGCAGCCTGGCATGACAGGCCAAGTGAAAGAAGAAGTGCTGACGCGCTTTGCCGAACTGGGCATCGAGGTCAAAGAAGAGGCGATTCGCATTCAGCCGACATTGCTGAGAAAACAAGAGTTCCTTACCCAATCGACCACGTTTAGCTGTTTGGCGCTGTCGGGTGAAAAGCGCAGTTATGTGCTTGAAGCCGGTCAGCTTGCGTTCACCTATTGTCAGGTACCGTTTATCTACCAGATCAGCGAACAGGCGCAAGGACATATTGAAGTGATGATGAACGATGACAGTGTGCAGCTTTTTGATCAACTGGAACTTGAGCGAAATATCAGCCAAGCGATTTTTGCTCGCACGGGTGAAGTGGAAAAAGTGCTGGTGAGCTTGCCAGAATCCATGCTTTATCGCGATTAAATTCTACAAATAAGCCGATGAAAACAAAATGGCCTCACTAAGATGTGAGGCCCTTTTTTCTTTTACTAACGTGCTTTTACTAACATGCTCTTACTAACAAAAGATCAAGGCGGGGAACTCGCTGCTTTTTGATTGAATCACCGCCCTCTATTGGCAGGCTTTCACCGAATCTCGCACCACCAGCTCTGGCGTCAGTTTGTGCTTCAATGGATAGCTTTGCTTGTTGACTAGCGCCAATACCCCTTTGGCCGCTTCGCAGCCCATTTCCATCACAGGGAAGTTCACCGTGGTTAAGCGTGGGCGAATGTGCTGGCTGTGAGTATCGTTGTCAAAACCGACCACAGAAAGATCGTCGCCAATTGCCAATCCGCGTTCTGCGGCCACATCGTAAACCGCCAGAGCAATGTTGTCGTTTTGGCAGAAAATGGCGGTGATTTGTGGATCGCGATCGAGCAGACGGCGCGCCGCTTCGTGGTTGCCTTGGTGGTCAAAACGTCCTTCAACAATCAAGTTAGCATCATAAGCAATACCAAACTCGGCCAGCGCATTACGATAACCTTGCAAGCGCTCTCGGCTATCGCCTTTGCTCAGTTGACCTGTAATGCACGCCACTTTCTTGTGACCATGTTCAAGAAGGTGTTTGGTGGCTAAATAGCCGCCAAGTTCGTTATCAATAAAAATGCAGTGATCAGCGATTTCAGGAATGTAGCGGTTCAAAACAATTGTCGCGTTTTGACGTTCAACCACCTCAATCAGCTCATCATCAGAGAGCTTGTCGGAATGAACAATCAACCCATCCACTTGCTTTGAGCGCAAAAAGTTAATCGAATCTTGCTCTTTGGTGTGAGACTCCTGACCGCTGGTGACGATCAAGTGAATGTTGTTCTGTCTTACGGTGTTTTCCGCGTGATGCATGAGTGGGCCATAAAATGGGCCGTCTAGCGAGCCGACTAACATGCCGATGCTGTTGGAACGGCTTGAAGCGAGCGCCTGTGCAAAGGCGTTCGGTTTGTAACCAAGCTTTTCAATCGCTTCGAAGACTTTCTTACGGTTGGCTTCTTTTACCGTTGGATGGTTATTAAGTGCTCTTGAAACCGTTGATTGAGAGACATTCGCCAGCTCAGAGACTTCTTTAATGGTGATCAATGGAACTCCCCTTATGTTGCCTTTTGAGTTCAAGTCGACAGTGTAACCTCGTGTTCTCACAGCACCTAGCGCTCTTGACATCGAGATGACAAATATTGGAACTGAACAAGGTTCAGCGTATCTGCGTCAAATTCCATCACAATTAAAACGTGGTAGAAGCGATTATAATGTGATCTATGCATAAAGAAAGCGCTTGCTTGGTGATGAGGGTCGCATTTTATACGATTTATAGCCGCTACAATGGTCAGTAACGGTGTGTTTCATCGATTGCAATATAACGTACCGCGCATTGTAGTAATAAATTGGTTTCAATGTTAGGGGTTTATTAACATTTGGAGCTATTTTTTAAACTTATAAAGAAAGCGCTTTCTTTATGACTTACCAAAGTCAAAAGCATTTAATCCAACCGTGATCGCCTTGTAATCAAGGGCTTAGGGACAAAAGGGAGAACCACAGTGGTCAATCAATTTCACTTCATAAAATCGAAACTTGCGCTCGGCGTTGCTATAGGACTCGCTTTCGCTTCTCAAGCGCATGCCGCGGAGATGAGTAGCATTGAATTTCATGGGTATTTTCGTGCTGGTGTGATTAATAGTGTGGAGAATGATCTAAAACGCTCTAATTTTGCTGGTCAAAAAGAAACATTAGGTCGTTTAGGTATTGAAGCCGACAACGATTACAAAGCCAACCTGGTTAGCAATTGGGACTTTGACGACGGTAGAAATTTCCGTATTAATTTTGGTGTTGGAGCAAAAGGGAAAGAAGCCGGTTTATCCTCTAGCGCGGATGGATTTGATGCCGCGATCACTAATGCATTTGTTGAGTTAAAAGGTGTTTCACCAACGGGCACGTTTTGGGCTGGCAAGCGCGAATATGGTAAGAGTGATAATTATATTTTCATGACCGACTTCTTTTACACAGATATGTCCGGTATCGGAATTGGCTTAACGGATTTAAGCCTTTTTGGTAATGAATTTGATCTTGCCTATATAGCCAGTGACAGATATGACGAAAATACAGACCGATGGGCAGATTCTCCAGCACAAGTTGGTAATAATGGGACTAACTTAAATAATCTTCTCCATGCAATCCATATTGGAACCAGTTTTGATAATCTCTCTGTATCCGCTTTATTAAAGGCGATGCCAGACAACTGGGATGCACAGGGGAAAGAGTGGGCTGAAACCGGTTTTGATTTAACACTGACGTATAAAATGTCGAGTTTCTTTGGCCTATCTGGCAATGGCTTTTCAAATATTATCGCTCAAGCTGGTAAAGGCTTGGGTGCTGGCAATTTGTTAGGTGGCACCATAACGGACTACAACGCTTATGCTCCCGGCTCTTTAGCTCAGGGGCAGCATGACGACTGGGGAGCGGCAGGCGATGCTCGTCAGCTCCTCTCAAAAGTGGAAGATGATGATACCTCTGCAAGAGTGATGCTCTGGGGGGGCTATACTTTTGATAACGGCGTCGGGCTTTTCCCATCCATTCAAGGTCAGTATAACCATATGGCGTCAGGGGATGCTCGTTCACAGAGCGACTACAACTACTGGTTGTCTGCAATGACAAGAATGACAGTGCCTGTTAGTTCTCATTTCTACGTTCAAGGCGAAGTAGGCTACGCATACAACAATTGGGGCGGCAGTTCGTGGAACCAATCTAAGTTGACCATTGCACCAACGTTTATTTTGCCAACTTCCGTTGGAGTGAATCCGGAAATCAGACTATTAGCCTCATATTTACCAAAATCTTGGACTAATTTAAATGAGGTTTCAGGTAAACCTGAGGATGACTTTATTGTTGGCTTCCAAGCTGATCTTTGGTGGTAAGTTAATTACGTTAAATGAAATAGCATAAGAACTTATTTAATTAATTTAACTTAAATTTAATTTATATAAGCAGTAAAGCTAAATAATTAAATTTCGAATTTTTATTCGCTCGTAGTCGCTCTTTATTGAGCGATGAGTGACGATTGATCACAACCAAAATTATCATGGATATATTTTAAGGACATTTGGATGAGCAACGAAATAAAGCATTTCAGACTGACTAATCTTGTGTTGGCCAGTGCGATAGCATTATTGATCAGTGGATGTGGTGAAGAGAGCCTAACGAATCCACCGACAACCCCTGAACCACCAACGACGAATCCGCCAACCACGAACCCGGGTACGGACTTCGTGATTTTTCAAGATCAAGTTAATAGTGCTTGGCCAGCATGGGATTGTTGTGGTGGCACGACACCCACCAACCCCGTGGAGCTGGGGGACTATGGCATTGTGACGGAGTTTACTGTGGGAGCAACACCAGCCGTTTTGGGTTTTGTTCGCTCTCAAACTGCAGGGCCACTCGATATTAGTGCCTATCAAGCCAAAGGGACGGTTGAATTTGATATCAAATTGATGAGTGCGCCGATTGCTGGCCCGACCAACTGGTTTATCAAGTTGGAAAGCAATGGTGGGGCGATTAATGCAGGCGGTGAGGAAGCGGAAGTATCGATCACCGCACCTCAGGTCAACACATGGCAAAAGGTCTCCATCCCGGTGGCGGACTTGGCTAACTTAGGGCTTGATCTGACAAGTGTGGATAACTTCTTGATTTATCCAGCCTGGGGTACAGGAGAAGGGGCGGTATATCGCGTTGATAATATTAAGTTTATCCTCGATGGCGTGACGGAGCCGCAACCAGACCCAGATCCGACACCAAGACCTGATGCAGACAGCGGACTTAAACTGGATCTCACTCAAGCGGTGACGGATTTCGGTGGTTCGGTCTCTCAGTTGGGGGTAGCCGATCCTGCGGTTTTAGCCGCTGCATCGTCGAGCAGTCAAATCATCAAAACCACCAAAACTGACGGCGCTGAAACGTGGGCCGGGACAACCTTGGGCGATCTGACGGCGATTCCGTTTGCCGACGATCGGCAAAAAGTCTCCGTGTGGATCTACTCCGAAGAGAGCAGCATACCTGTATTGCTCAAGCTTGAAGACCAAAATGACGGAGAGAAATTTGTCGAAGCACTTGCGACAACCACGATTGCGGGCGCTTGGGAAAAAGTGACGTTTGATTTCTCGCTTCCTCACGCTGGCACTGTGGATTCCAGTGTTGTTTACGATAAGAAGTCTATTTTCTTCGATTTTGGCCAACCGGGCACAGGGATGGTGTTCTAC
Organism: Vibrio cidicii; assembly: GCF_009665415.1. Taxonomy (NCBI): domain Bacteria; kingdom Pseudomonadati; phylum Pseudomonadota; class Gammaproteobacteria; order Vibrionales; family Vibrionaceae; genus Vibrio; species Vibrio cidicii. The sequence continues at coordinate 647,381 of NZ_CP035922.1, forward strand.
TGGGATGACATGACTTTCGTTGATGCCGATAGCACAACCAATCCCGATGAACCGGATTTACCCACCGAACCTGATCAAATCACACTATTTAGCGATGCAGCTAATCCCAAATGGGTGGCGTGGGACTGTTGTGGTGGCTCGACACCTAGCGTTATCACAGACTCAGATAGCCAATATGGTGCAGTCACGGAGTTTGTGATTAACGGCCCCACCGTGGTTGGTTTCTCATCGCGCGCAGATGCTGGTGCTGTTGATGGTCAACCAATCGACGTGAGTGCTTGGCAGGACAAAGGAACGGTTTCTTTTGACCTCAAACTGACCAATGATGCGGGCGCGACGGATTGGAAATTTAAAGTGGAGTCTGTGAACGCAGCAACTGCAGTGGAAATGAGCTTCGTTGAAGCACCTGAGCTGAATACCTGGAAGCATTACCAATTTAGTCTCAATGATCTTGCCAGTGCGGGATTAGACCTAGCAAACATTGACTTGCTGATGATCTTCCCTGCATGGGGCTCGGGTATTGGTTCAAGCTATCTGGTAGATAACGTGGTCTTCTCCTCAACCGGTGCAACGTCGCCTACTGTCCCTGACGAACCGACCCTACCACCGGTCGACAACACCGGTAACTTACTGATTAACGGTGACTTTGCGACAGATAAACTCGACCCATGGTTTCAAGTGGGCGGTGGTAGTGTTTCCGTGATTAATGGCTCCGTTCGCACATCTGCGGGTTCCGGCGGAGAAGCTCGAATCAAACAACAGCGTGTTGGTCAAGGGACGTTAGTGGCAAATCAATCTGTTACGGTTACGTTTAACATGAAAGGGCAAGTGACTGATGGTGGCGTGGTCAATGGTGTGGTTCACACAGAGTCACCTGCCGGCGTTTCTGGTACAGAAGTGCTCTCTTTACCTGCGCCAACCAATGAATGGGTAGAGCACAGTTTTACCTTCAATATTGGCAACGATCCTGAGTGGGGTCTGGGCTTTACCCTTGGTGGCGTATGCGGTGCGGTGGCGGGCTGCTCGGTTGCCGTCGACTTCGACAACATCCGCTTAACAGCAAACTAATCAGTCGGTCTGTGCGTGTGATTGCACAGACCAAATTCAACGATCACCATCGATGATGACGTCTCAAAGAGTTAGGAAACAGAGATGAAGAAACAGAATTTGAAACTCCTCGCTTTCGCGGTTAGCACACTGTTGTTAAGCGGCTGTGGCGATGAAGCCTTGAGCAGTAATCCCGGAACAAATGATGGCAATGGAAGCGTCGTGCTCACGCCACAACCTAAACCGACTCAACAACCCACCGCACGTAATGGCGACGCCTTATTGGGCAACCCTCAATACCCGGCTATTTCTTATGGGGCCTGGCGGTCAAATGTACGTGAATCGGGTGATAAAGTTCCGAGCGTTACGCAGCAGATTGAAGATATGAAAATCCTCTCTGCACTCGGTATTAAGGTTATCCGCACTTACAACACCCAAGGGTTTATTGGCACGGACGGTAAGTCCAACACGGAAAACCTGCTGGAGGCGATAAGCCAACTCAAGCAGCAAGACCCCAATTTTGAAATGTATGTCATGCTCGGCATTTGGATTGATGCTTTGAACTCATGGACCAATCTCACCGTTGAACATGACAAAGACAATCCGAAGAATTTTGATGAAATCGCCAAAGCAAAGGAGCTTGCGCTCAAGTATCCCGATATCGTGAAAGTATTGGCGGTAGGTAACGAGGCCATGGTGGATTGGGCGCCGTACCATGTCACACCGCAAATCATCCTTAATCATGTTGAAGATCTGCAGCAGTGGAAGCTTGGCAGCGAATCGACCAAGGACATTTGGGTTACCTCTTCAGATAATTACGCGGTTTGGTCTGGTCAAGATGCCAATGGCAACCAGAGTGAACAGGCGGTGTTGAAAGCCCTGATCAAAGCGGTGGATTATGTGTCACTGCATACCTATGCGTTGCATGATACTCACTATCATCCCGACTTCTCACAGCAGTGGAAAGTGCCGCAAAGTGAGCAGAATCTCTCCAAGCAAGAGCAGATTGACTCGGCCATGGATCGTGCCTATCAACATACATTAGGTCAGATACAAGTAGCGCAGAGTTTCATCAATCGTGTTGATGCAATGAAGCCCATTCACCTAGGTGAAACTGGTTGGTCCTCCATCTCGACTGATGGATTGGGAGCTGGAGGCACACAAGCGGCTGATGAGTATAAACAGAAGCGTTTTTATGACGACATGCGCGCTTGGAGTGATCAATTTGGTGCTTCGCTGTTTTTCTTTCAAGCTTTTGATGAGCCATGGAAAGGGGATGCCAATAACCCATCACATTCGGAAAAGCACTTTGGGCTTATTGATATCAATTGTTCCGTGAAGCATGTGCTTTGGCAGCAAGTTGATGCACTAAACAATCTGGGGTTAACCAGAGATTGCCCGGGAGCAGGCTTTACAGCGAGTTACTCGGGGGATTTCGCAACCCTAATGGACGCGGTTTTAGCACCACCTAAAGCGCCGATTGACACGCCACCCGCCGAGGGAGAGTTTAAAGTGCTGGGCAACAATGTCTATTCGGGCGCCAGTGTCTATGGTTGGGACAACCCCATTACGGCTTGGGCTGGTGTCAATGATGAGACTGGCGTTTTGACTGTGGCGGCCGATCCGGCGTTAGCGGCGGTTTGGGGATGGGGCGCAGGCATTGGCAATAGTGCCAATCCGACCAATCTTTCTTCCTCCAGCAAAATGACCTTCGAGATCCGCGGCCTTGATGGCGGTGAGAGCCAGCTTGCGACATTTGGTTTTTACCTTGGTTTTCAAACCGCGGCGGGCGGCGGCAGTAACCATTGGGTACGTTTTAATGCGGGACAGGGCTACACACTGAGTAAAGATTGGGTAAAGTACACTATTGATCTCAACAAATTTTCTCAGTTTTCCTCTGCTGATCTAACTAAGGTCACGTCGCCATTTACTATCGCTGATATCTATGAAACGTCGGGTGGTAGCGCGCCAACTCGCAGTGATATCGAGGTGAGAAACATCTCTTGGCTTGAATAGTCAATCTTGTTTAATCGGGGATATCGCAAGCTATCCCCACCATAGCCTACTTACACCATTCGTATCCGATCAAAGACGTATCGGAGGGAGATCTATGTTTACTATTACGTGTTTAACCCGTTTAAAGCCAAAGGGTTGTGTTGAGAAAGCGAGAAAGTCACCCCGTATTTTGTGCCTGTTGTCCCTGCTTTTGTCGAATACAGTGTATGCGGGCTGGGAGGTGCAGTGGATTGATACTTTCGAGGGCGAGGGGGTGAATTGGAATAACTGGACGGCGCAAACTCAGGCGAATTACAACAACGAGGTGCAATGCTATACCGCCGATGATCACTCCGATCAAAGAAACTACGACGTTTCCAACGGGACGCTGAAAATCATCGCGAGAAAGGAAAGGGTCAATTGCCCCTCGCTCGGCGGTCAAAGCAAATCTTGGACATCGGGACGCCTTAACTCGAAAGACAAACGCGAGTTTCTGTATGGAAAACTTGAGGCAAGAATTCGTTTTCATAACCTAGAAAAAGGGACTTGGCCTGCATTTTGGATGCTGGAGAACCGCATTGCGGAGCAACCGATAAAAGGGGATGGAGACAGTGCTCACTGGCCTCAACGAGGCGCTGGGGAAATCGATGTTTGGGAATGGTATGCGCACCAGCCCGATCGCTATATCACCAACTTTTTTAATGCCGAGGGCTGTGGTGGAGAATACCGTTATTCTTATCCAAATGGTGTCGCCGATGTACTGGATTGGCATCGTTATTCGATTGAATGGACAAAGGAGAAAATTGATTTTTTTATCGATCAAACGTTGGTGGTTTCAAGAGATATTCGTCAGTGTCAGCAATATCATGAACCGATGTTCGCTTTAATCAATCTCGCGATGGGGGGGATGCTGGGAGGAGCTATTGATCCGAACTTGCAGCAAGCAACGTTGGAAGTGGATTATATCGCACACTGTCAGACGAGTGAGACAAGCCAGTCACTTTATTGTAATGAGGAGGCTCCTCGTAAAGAGCCCACTCAACCAGAACAACCTGCGGTTAATGCCTCATTAAGCATGTATCAAAATGGTGTTGCGACCACAGAGGTCAATCGAGCATCAGGGCAAGTGACGGTGCTGGCCGAGCTCGAGCTTGATCCCGCCGAAGCCGACAACTATAGCCTCTACTGGCAGGTTCAATCGCTACACAACCCAATTATCGACGGTAAGCAATTGCGCTTTGATCCGATCTCGATGGACAAGGGGCAATATCAGGTCGGTTTATCTCTCGTACACATCGATGACGTTGATTCAACCTTCTCAAAACAGCTGTATTTTTCCGTCACTGAATCTGACAGTGCAAGCGGGGAAAGTAATACCTCTTCGGCAGGCGCAACACACTTCTTCTCTTTTGCGGCGCTGCTATTACTGGCGATTTGGCGCCGAAAATCCAACCTCTCTATTGATTAATATAAGGAAATATTCTCATGAGAAAGATGCCTTCAATATTGGGTGCATTGCTTTGCTCTACCTTGCTGGCCGGATGTGGTGGTGATTCAGGTACGAAACCGTCACCAGACACAAATCTGCCGTCTTTAAACCAGTTAACCGTAGCCATTCGTAATGCCAATGATCAACAACCGATCGGCAATGCAGAGGTGATCGTCACATCTGAAACGCAAAAAAACTATCGCCGCACCACCGATGCACAGGGAAGAGCGCAGTTTCAGTTAGAAAGCGGTCGTTATCAAATCGCCTCTGCTCCGACAGGTTTTCAAGCTGGCCAACTGAATGTCACGTTGGCCGATAGCGATCAGTCGGTCAATCTTGATTTGGAAAAAGAGGCCATTGTGGGTGGATCCGATTTGTATCTGTTTCACTCCGACTATGAAGATTCCCACTACATGCAATTTTGGGGTGATACTTGGGGCTCTGGTGCTGCCGTAGAAAATATCAGTAACGATGCAACCTTCACTCGCGCGCTTAAGATATCCAGTGGCACGAACTGGGGATTTGGCGCCGCAATCGCTTGGGGAAATGAGCAAACTAACGCCATTGATGCGCGAGCTTACAACTATGCGCAGTTCTACCTCAAGCCAAGCGGTTTCACTCAGGTGGAAGTGGTGGTTAACGGGTTTAGTATTCCTGAACAGAAAATCACCTATCCAATGAGCGATGGAGAGGCGATCGGCAATGGTTGGCTCAAATTTGAAGTGCCAATTCCCTCAGTAGCGGATTTGAGTTGGTTTGGTCTTGTTTTTCTCTCGGATCAAAACAGCAGCGTGATGCTGAGCAACCTCTCCTTCATTCATAAAGAGGTACAACTCAGCGAACCAACCAGTCCTGCACCCGTGCCTAATGTGACCGACTCACAGGCGTTCTCTATTTTCAGTGATTCACTGCAAGAGGATAAGTTTGTCTCGTTGTGGAATGAGAACTGGTGGAATGCGCCAATTTACTCATCCGGCGTTATCGAGGGCAACCACTATAGTCGTTATGAAATCGCAGGGGCGGGAAGCAATGGCGGTGTTGTAGGCATTCAGTATGGTATTGAGTATGGCAGTGTCGATGTGTCAAAACATGATGTCTGGAATATTGACCTGTATGCCGAATCTGGCATTGATCGTATCTCTTTACAGCTCGTTTCTACCGATGGCTCGGCAAGCTACGAAATTACCAATCCCGTTACTAACCAGTGGGTTAGCTATGCGATTCCGATGTCCAGTATGCTGGCCAATGATCCCAATGCCCTGAACACCAAACAGATGCAAATGGCTGGTATTCAGATGTGGGGGGCGGCAGGAAAAGCGCTCTTTGTCGATAATTTCTATTTCTCTGGCAGCGCAGAGCAACACCAGTTGGCCGTGACTGTCAAAAATGAAAAAGGGCAACCTTTGCAAAACGCAACGGTTTTTGTCGGTCAAGATGGTGAATATGACACCGCATACAAACAGAGCACCAATGCCAGTGGAGTTGCCAGTTTGCAACTGTCAAAAGGCAAGCAAAAGGTCAAAGCCACGGCAGAGGGGTATGGCGTGGCTCAATGGTTGACAACACTAGATAACTCGCTTCAAACAACGATTTCCCTTGAGCCTCTTAAGCTTGGCCCTACAACGCCAGCACCAGTACCAAATGTTGACAGCAAAGCGGTTATCTCGCTGTTTAGTGATGCACTAACGAGTGATTCATGGATAACCTATTGGTCAGATAACTGGTGGAATGCACCCAAGCATGAATTGGTTAATATTTTGGGCAACCAGAGCGCGAAATTTACGCCAACACCTGATGGCGTCAGTGGTGGTGTGACAGGAATACAGTATGGTATCGAACGCCCTGTTGATGCGAGTAACAAATCCGGCATGCATCTTGACCTTTATCTCACCTCTGGTATCAACAAAGTACAGTTTCAGTTGCTCTCATCTGGCGGGCCACTTATCTATACGTTAGATAGTTTAGAGACGGGTAAGTGGCTGTCGGTTGAGCTGCCTTTTACAGCAGCCGATGGTAATAACGTCAGCTTCGATCAAAGTAAGATGCAGCAGTTGGGTATGGCACTTTGGGGATCAACCAGTGATAGCGTCTATTTAGACAATATCTACTTTTACTAGCGCTTAACGCCAAGGCCATTGTAGGACGCGATAAGTGACTATGTTTTATGATTTCGGAGTGTGTTGGTTTGCCTAAGGGATAAAAATCGATAGAACTGTGATTTACTTCAATTGAAAGCGCTTTCTTTTATTGTTGTCATCACAGTTTTGACCATCTCGGAAACAGTAACATAGTGGCTGAGTCTCCTCTTGGGGGCGTTTCTTGTGGGCCGTCACGTGCCCACATTTTTTTCTGCACAAAGAAAGCGCTTTCTTTGTGCGAGGGATAAACGTGCACATTAGACGAATTAGCATGATGAAATACTCTTGAGGGAGAAAACATGAGAAAAAACAAATATTTTCAGTGCCATCAAATCGCCATTGCGATTTCAATCGGTTTGCTAGCGGGTTGTAGCCAAACAGGTTCGAGTGAGAGCGCTTCCGGTACCGATTTTGTTCAAACTAAAAAGCCAGTGATGCTACAAGATCAACCTACGCTACCGAGCGCAAAGTGGCAACTGGTATGGGCGGATGAGTTTGATGGGAGTGAAATCAACAAGCGCAATTGGAGCCTTGAACAAAACTGTTGGGGTGGTGGCAACAACGAGCAGCAGTGTTATACCAAGCGCAGTCGCAATGCTTTTGTTCAAGATGGCTACTTGCACATCGTGGCGCACAAAGAGAGTTTCACTGGCCCGGATGATGCCGATGGTAAACCGGGGATGAACAAAACTTTGCCGTTTACCTCGGCACGTCTGCGCTCTAAAGACAAGCGTGACCACAAATATGGCCGTTTTGAAATTCGCGCCAAATTGCCATCTGGGCAGGGAACGTGGCCAGCGATTTGGATGCTGCCCACAGATGCTAAATATGGCACTTGGGCGGCCTCTGGTGAAATCGACATTATGGAAGCAGTTAACTTAAAAGCACAATCCGATGCGCCGGGAGCGCAAGCGGGTGATGCTGAAAATCGCATTTACGGCAGCCTGCACTATGGCAAAACGTGGCCAGACAATGTCTACAGTGGTCAAGGCGCTTCGCTGCCTAACAACATCAACCCAGCAGATGACTTCCACACCTATGCGATTGAGTGGGAAGAAGGGGAAATTCGTTGGTACGTCGACAACATTCACTACGCCACACAAACGCAAGACGAGTGGTACAGCCAATACAAAGTCGATGGTGCTTTGGTCAACGCCAAAGGCGCAGCACCGTTTGATGAGCGTTTTCATTTGCTGCTCAACCTTGCCGTGGGCGGCTCTTGGGCGGCCAATGCGAATGAGAAAGGCGTAGATAAGTCGGACTTCCCCAAAACCATGCTGGTGGATTACGTGAAGGTGTATCGCTGCTCGGTTGATCGCTGGAAAGGCAAAGGTTGTGCGACAGTCGGTGAGCAGGCGGTGAAGGTCAATGGGCATAAAGCCCCAGCGATTTTGGCGCAAGACGATAGCTACGCCGATGGTCCAAACTTAGATATTTTCTCTGAAAGCCTCAACAGTAACTTGGCCTACGGCAGCTATGATCCAATGGATATCGTGTCTCACCAAGAAGTGGCCGATGGTGAGCATAGTCAAGTGTTGAAGATCACCAAGCAAAACGGTGCGGGCAACCTCTATTTCCGCTCACCCACCACCGATGTGAGCCATTGGTTAGAGAGTGGTGAGTTGATCTTTGATATCAAGGTGGAGTCGATGACCGATGGCAGTGAGTTAATGGTGAAAATCGACAGCGGCTGGCCAAAAACCAGTGACATGACGGTGGCACTGCCACCGATGGGGCAATGGGGTGAAGTGCGCATCAAACTGGCGGATCTGTTAGCTCAGTCCAACCGCTTTGCGGCTGGCAATAAAGCAGATCCGAGTATAATCAATAATTTATTGGTGTTTGAACCGACAGCCGCAATGACGTTCAGTTTAGATAACATTCGTTTCGAAAAGCGCTAATTGGCGTCTATCAAAAAAGCTCGTGGTGAAAATCACGAGCTTTTTTCGTTGTGCGCCGAGCATGGCGTTGATCTAGGAGGTGAAAGTCCTCTACGGGCTCAGTCGAGCGAGAACCGTTAGCCTATGCAAGGGTGTTCACCGTGAGGTGAAACCTGAAGGAAGCAAACGGCAAAACTTGGTTGTGACGAACAGAAACCTGATAGTAGGCCTGTACAACTTGGGTAACCTAGCAATAGATAGAATAGCCCAATGCCTCGACGGGAAGTGTGTATAGGTAAATCAGGCATGACCAAGGGAAAGAGCAACGTCTTACCTCGGGAGATCTCATTGCCTGTCTCAGATGAGACTAATACAGCAGTGATGTTGTGTGATGGGCAATGAGAAGTCAGCAGAAGGCATAGTACTTTGAGGAAGTACAACTCAAAGGAAGGCCTGAACTGAATATATCAAGAAGCAGTCACTAGACACTCAATCATGTGGAGTCATAGCAAGATGAAAATCATCTCTACGTCCCAATGGGCAATACCGCAAGTAAAGCTCATGGTCACGAAGAATGACAAGCATGATCGGCGTAGAAAGGAGGACGAGTCTTGGTGACCCCCACTCCGCTGATGGAACAAATCAGCTCCTCAGCGAATTTGAACCATGCCCTTCGACGCGTGAAGAAGAACAAGGGGTGCGCAGGTGTCGACAGACTCGACATCGCAGCGACCATCTCTAAACTTCGACAAGCTTCAAACGGGCAAGCGCTCCGCCAGAGTCTTCTGGACGGAAGCTACCAACCTCAACCTGTTCTGGGTGTAGAAATCCCTAAAACGACTGGTGGCGTCAGGCAATTAGGCATCCCCACGGTACTGGATAGGATAGTCCAACAGGCGATCACATCAGTACTGTCAGACATCTATGAGCCGAAGTTCTCCAACAGCAGTTATGGGTTCAGGCCAAACCGCAGTGCGCATCATGCGCTTGCGGCAGCAAGCCGCTATATCAGAGAAGGGCGGGGTTATGTAGTGGATATCGATCTAGCCAAATACTTCGACACGGTGAACCATGATAGGCTGATGCACAGATTATCTAAGGACATCAGTGATAAACGAGTATTAAAGCTCATCAGGTCCTATCTACAGGCAGGCTTAATGCGAGATGGGTTAGTAGAGCGAAGACAACGAGGAACACCACAGGGTGGTCCATTATCTCCGTTACTCTCTAATATCGTATTAGATGAACTGGACAAAGAGTTAGCGCGAAGAGGGCATAAGTTCTGTCGATATGCAGATGACTGCCAAATCTACGTTCGTAGTGAGGAGGCCGCCCATCGAGTCAAAGAGTCGATAACGGAGTTCTTGGAGCAGAAGCTAAAGCTCACGGTAAATCGAGAGAAAAGTGCAGCAACAAGAGTGACGGAGCGAGCCTACCTAAGCCATAGCTTCAAGATAGACGGAACTCTCCGGATATCAAAATCGGCACAAGCTCAAATGAAGAAGCGAGTGCGGAAAATAACGAAGCGAAATCGAGGTCGAGAGTTGTCGGTAATCATCACCGAGTTAACCCAATACCTACGAGGTTGGCAGCACTACTTCAAGCTCGCCATAGGTCAAAGTGCGATGCAGCGCTTAGACGAATGGATACGGCGTCGGTTGAGATGCTATCGCCTGAAACAGCGCAAACGCAGATACAGCATAGCGACATGGTTACAACGCCAAGGTGTAACAGAGCGAAATGCGTGGAAGCTGGCGATGTCAGATAAAGGGTGGTGGCACTTAGCCCTCTCGCCCCAGTTGAATCACGCCATGCCAATCAAATGGTTCAAGGAGAGGGGATTGTACTCATTGAGAGATGGGTATGAGTCACTAAAGGTATATTCGGAACCGCCGTATGCGACCCACGCTTGTACGGTGGTGTGAGAGGATGGAGGCCGTGAGGCCTCCTCCTACTCGATTTTCACTATGATAAACCGAGAGAAATCTTTTCTTCATTGATTGATTAGTGAAATAGCAATTTGTGATAAATGCCCGAGAAAACGCTTTCTTTAGTGGGGGCGATCACGGTTTTACGGCAGAGGATCCTTTTATACTTTACCTGCACTGAACAAAGCCTTTGAGGCCTTATTTTATTAGCCTTGCTTGATGAAATAGATGTGGAGTGTTGGTCTGCATCTTTTTATATATGTTCAGTTTTTTTATACATAACAAAGAAAGCGCTTTCTTTAGGGGCTAATGATGGAACATGGAGTTAATATGAAACTTTCTAAGCTTACCCTTGCTTGTCTAGTCGCGACTGCGGGTTTATCCGCAGCGCCAGTTGTTCACGCTGAAAAATCCGATGGTTTTGAGTTCCACGGTTATTTCCGTGCTGGTGCGCTTTACAGCGAAAACGATGATTTCAAACGTGCGAAATTCCCAGCATCGAAAGAGCGTCTAGGTCGCTTGGGTATTGAATCGGACAACCACTTTGAGCTTGCGCTACAGAAAAATTTTGAAAACGATGACGGGCAAAAAATCCGCATCAAAACGCGCGTCGGTGCCGATAACGCACAGTCAGCCGGCAACAACCAACTTGGCACTAACGCCGATGCGGCGAACAGCAGCATCGGTATGGTGGAAACCTTCGTTGAGTTTGATGGTGTGACCGAAACGGGCACGCTTTGGGGCGGTACGCGCTTCTACGGTAAAGACAACTACATCTTTATGACCGACTTCTTCTACACCGATATGTCCGGCACCGGAGCGGGTATCGAAGGTGTTCAACTTGGTGGTTACAAATGGGATTTCGCTTACATCGCTAGTGACAATGCCGAAGGTGAGTGGTGGGCGCTGAATGCGAACAACCCAATGCACTCTGTTCACGTTGGTGTCGATTTAGACGGCGTTGAATTGCATGCCATGGCGAAATATTTACCAGATAACATGGTCGATGGTAAAGAGTACGCGAGTAATGGTATGGAAATGACGGCCATCGTCCATACAGATAGTGTGTTTGGCCTGTCAGACAAAGGCTTTACTAAGTACATCGCGCAAGCAGGTAAAGGTTTGGGTTCTGGTCAGCTACTTGGCGGCACGCTCACCACTTACAACGCATGGAAACCGGGCAATGGCGCGTTGGAAGGTCCGGCCAACATGAAAAAAGTCGAAAGTGGCGATATTTCTGCTCGAGCACTGGTCTGGGGTGGTTACTTCTTTGAAAATGGCGTGAGCATCTTCCATTCGATTCAAGGTCAATATAATGATCTCGATAACGGTGGCAAAGACAGCTGGGCATCGGCGATGATTCGTCCTTCTTTCCCAGTTTCAAAGAACTTCTTCATCGCGACAGAAGCAGGTTATCAGTACAACAAGTGGGAAGACGCAAACGGCGTGGGTGACGATGCGACCAACTACAAACTGACGGTTGCTCCAACCATTATCGTGCCAACTGGCTTTGGCCCTGCGCCGGAGATTCGTTTCCTCGCCACGTACCTTGACGGTTCCGCGCGTGACAAAGCGGACCTTCTAGTGGGTATTCAAGCAGACATGTGGTGGTAAACCACACGAGGTAATGGGAGAGATTACCTAGTAGGGCGTGAGATCGTTGGGGAACGCCACGCCCATTTTGCGACAGGCAAGTCGACGATACGGGGGAACTTGTTTTTGTTGCATGAATGCAAACCACTGCCATTCATCACGCCGCTCAACCGAGCGGCTTTTTTCATTTTTGTTGCGCCACGTATTGGCGTGGGCTTTGACCAAACTTCTGTTTAAAGCATTTGGAAAAATAGTTGCTGTCACTGAACCCACACAGCTCCGATATTTGCTGAATCGACATACCAGGTTCGTTACTCAAGAGATCGCGCCCATAGTTGAGCTGCATTTCACGCAAGTAAAGATTGGGTGAGGTGTTGAGAAACTGCTTAAACAGCCGTTCCAATTGACGCTGGCTGATAAACGCGGCTTGGGCAATATCCCCACTGTGAATGCTGCCATCGGCAAAATGCTGCTCAATAAAAATCAGCGCTCGGCTCAGTGCCAGTGTGGTTTTCGGCAGATCGTGCGTTTGTTGCTGGTACATGCGTGCCAGAGTAATCACCAATTGCTGCATCAAACTGGTGAGCATGGTTTCAAAGCCGTTTTCCCCTTGCTGGTATTCAATTCGAATCGCTTCAATCAACTGGGCAATTTGCGGCAGTTGCTCGTCATCAAGCGTGAGCTTGGCGCGATATTCACCGGTTTGGCGGGCAATCGGCTCGACCTTAAACATCGCCTGATAGCCCGACAACATCCTCAATGAGGGCGTTTCGAAAAAGGGCGTGCCAGCTTCAAACATCAAGTTAATGATTTCCAACTGCTCAACATCTTGAAAGGCGTGCTCAATGTCACCGTTAATCACAAACACATCCCCCGCGCTGAGAGGATAAACATGCGAAGCAACAAGGTGGTTGCCTTTGCCACTGACGACCAAAAACAGCTCAGAAAAGTCGTGTTTGTGCAGGCCAAAATCACTGTGATGGTGGCCATCAACATAAGCAAATTTTACATGCGGATATCGCAGATGCTCCTGCAGTTGATAGGTGATGCTAATGTCGCTATTTTCCTTTTATTGGTCGGTATATTGGTAGAAATGCGCACTTGGCAAGCTTACACTGAAGCTCAATCAATGAGAATGCCAAAGGCAAAAATAAGGCGATAGAGCGATGAGAAACCCAGCGATAGACAAAGCGCAGCAAGCACTGGTGTCGGTGAGCCGTCAAGCGGCGGCAGAAGGCATCGTCTTGCTGAAAAATGACGACCAAGCCCTTCCTATTCAGCCATCAGAGGTGGTTTCTCTTTTTGGCCGCTGTCAAGTGGATACCTATCGCAGTGGCACGGGGTCTGGCGGGGCGGTCAATGTGCCGTATGCCGTTAATGCACTGCAAGGGCTGCAATCTAATGCATCGTTTACGCTGAATCAGGCGCTGATCGCGACCTATCAATCTTGGCTGGCGCATCATCCATTTGATGATGGCGGCGGTGGTTGGGCGGCTGAGCCGTGGTTTCAACATGAAATGCCATTGACCGATGAGCTGGTGGCACAGGCGGCGTTGCAGTCTGACAAAGCGATCGTGTTTATTGGCCGCACTGCTGGTGAAGATAAAGATTACGCCGATGAAGCCGGCAGCTACCGCTTAACCGAGCTGGAAACGGACATACTAACCAAAGTGTGCCGTCATTTTACGTCGGTGGCCGTGGTGATGAATGTGACCAATATTATCGATATGTCGTGGTTAACTGACCTTGAAAACCATCAAGCGATCAAAGCGGTGCTCTACAGCTGGGCGGCGGGGATGGAAGGGGGCCACGCGCTGGCCGATGTGCTCTCTGGCGCTGTTTCACCCAGTGGTCGTTTGACCGACACCATCGCCTATCGTTTGCAAGATTACCCTTCATCTGCCCATTTTGGCCGCAAAGACTTCAATCTCTATGTTGAAGACATTTACGTCGGCTATCGCTACTTTGAAACCTTTGCCCCAGAGGCGGTGCAGTTTGAGTTTGGTGCGGGCTTATCTTATACCCAATTTGAACGCCGTTTGGTGCAGTGCTCTAGTGACGTGGCCGATGCTGGCGGCGATCTCACCAATGCCAACGCGCTGACGTTTGATATTGAGGTTCGTAATGTCGGCCAACAATTTAGCAGCAAAGAAGTGGTGCAACTCTATGTGGAAGCGCCGCAAGGAAAACTCGGCAAACCCGTACGTGTGCTGTGTGGTTTTAATAAAAGCGATGAAATTGCACCGAATGGCCGTGAAAGAGTGCAAATTACCGTGCCGTTGTGGGCTTTGGCTTCCTATGACGACAGCGGCGTGACAGGGCACAAAAACAGTTATGTGTTGGAAGCGGGTGAATACCGTTTCTACCTTGGGGGGAGCGTACGCCAAGCCGAGCTGCTTGATGCCGTGTGGCAACTCGACCAACTGCGGGTGCTAGAAACCCTTGCAGAAGCCTGTGCCCCAACGCGTGAGTTTGAACGCCTAGTGCCCGCCGAGCGCCAAGCCAATGGCGTCTATCAAACTGGCTATCAGCCTGTGCCATTGCGTACGGTGGATTTGGCGCAGCGAATTGAAGCCAACTTGCCGCCAACCTATGCTTTTACGGGCGATCAAGGGATTAAGTTGGCCGATGTTGCCCAAGGCCAAGCCGATTTAGAAGCTTTCATTGCTCAACTGACGCCAGCGCAATTGGCGACTCTTGTCCGTGGAGAAGGAATGTGCAGCTCGAAAGTGACACCGGGTACGGCGGCGGCGTTTGGCGGGGTGTGTGACTCGCTGTTTGAGCTGGGCATTCCGGTGGCCGCGGCGGCCGATGGTCCGTCTGGGATTCGTATGGACAGTGGCCATCAAGCGACGCAAGTGCCGATTGGAACGCTGCTTGCCTGCACGTGGAACTCGGCGCTCAATCAGCAGTTGTATTATCTGGTTGGCCAAGAATTGCAAGCGTACCAAATCGATACGTTACTTGGCCCCGGCATCAATATTCATCGCCACCCACTCAATGGTCGTAATTTCGAATATTTCTCCGAAGACCCGTTATTAACGGGTTGGATCGCGGCGGCGCAAACCACAGGTTTAAAACAAGCGGGCGTTTCTGGCACCATCAAACACTTTGCGGCCAACGATCAAGAAACCGCACGCGTGGATGTGGACAGCGTGATGTCGCAGCGCGCGCTGCGTGAAATCCACATCAAGCCATTTGAAATGGCGGTGAAGTATGGTGAGGCGTCCACCATCATGACTTCCTACAATCCGGTCAACGGTCATTGGGCGGCGTCTAACTACGATCTCAACACCACTATTTTGCGTGGTGAATGGGGATACACCGGCATTGTGATGACCGACTGGTGGGCAAAAATGAATCACCCCGTTGACGGGGGCAAAGAGAGTAAGCGCTTCACTGGCTACATGCTACGAGCGCAAAATGATCTCTACATGGTGGTGGAAAACGACGCCGCCGAGCGCAACCCGATGGACGACGACACATTACAGGCGTTAGCGCAAGGTGAGTTGACGTTAGGCGAGTTGCAACGCAGCGCGATGAACATCTGCCGCTTTATTTTGCAAGCGCCTGTGATGCAAAGACCATTGCAGGCGTATCAAGCGGTGAAACCTTTTGCACCACTTTCGGCACAGGCGCGTCACGCCGTGCCTGAATCGGCCCCCGTCTGTTTTGCGGATCAAACCATCGAACTCAACAGCCAAAGTGCCAGCCAGTGTTTGTTGCAGGTAGAACACAGCGGCACCTACCTTTGTTTTGCTCAGATGGCCTACGATCGAGAAGCGTTGGCGCAATCGTCTTGCAGTTTGAGTATCAATGGTGAGTTTGCTATGTCGCTGCCGACCAATGGTACCAACGGGCAGAGTGTCAAAGTGGAAGGTCGTGCGATCTCTCTGTCATCGGGTGTGTACTGGCTAGAAAGCCAATTTGTGAAAAAAGGCGCAGTGTTGCAAACCTTACGCTTTGAGCGACAAGAGGAATAGGCGCCGCCAGTTTGCACCACATTTAGCCATGAATTTTGTGTGTCTTTTTGCGCAGTTCCTATACAATAAGACGCACATTTTTATTGTTCATTCAGACTGCTCTGCAACCCTTTTGTGGAGCAGTTTTTCGTTTTTCCGACGATCGATTTTTCATATTTAAGGTCAACAAAATGGCTAAAACCCAAAATATCAACCAGCGCATGTCTATCGTGACGCTCGCGTGGCCGATATTAGTGGAGATTTTGCTACGGACAGCGCTCGGCACCAGTGATGTATTCATGCTCTCTGGTTATTCAGACAAAGCGGTTTCCGCGGTGGGCGTGATCACCCAACTGACATTCTTCCTCATCATTGTCTCTACCTTTGTCAGCAGCGGCACCGGGATTCTCATTGCCCAATACAACGGTGCAGGCCGCGATCAAGATGCCACCCACGTTGGGGTGGCAAGTATTGCGCTTTCCAGCGTGATTGGGGTGATCCTCAGCGTGTTGGCGGTGCTCGGTGCAACGCATTTGTTGCCCTATTACGGTTTGGAAGCGCAGGTGGAACAATACGCGCAAGAGTATCTGCTCATCAGCGGTGCGATGACTTTTAACGTCACCATTGGCATCGTGTTTACCACCATTTTGCGCAGCCACGGTTATTCGCGCTCGCCCATGACGGTTAACCTCATCAGTGGCGTACTCAACATCATCGGCAACTACATTGCACTCTATCAGCCGTTTGGTTTGCCTGTGTATGGCGTGCAAGGCGTGGCGATTGCAACGGTGGCCAGCCAAGTGATCGGCACGACGATTTTGGGCGTGCTACTGTGGCGCAGCTCAATTGAGTTGCCGATGCGTTCTCTCGCACAAGTGCCCTGCGCGGTCTATAAGAAAATCCTCAAAATCGGCGGTATGAATGCAGGGGAAGTGCTTTCGTACAACATGGCGCAAATCACCATCGTCTATTTTGTGGTGCAGATGGGTACCTCGTCTCTGGCGGCGTTTACCTATGCGCAAAATATCGCACGCTTCTCTTTTGCGTTTGCTTTAGCCATTGGCCAAGCAACGCAAATTCAAACCGGTTACTACATTGGTAAAGGGTGGATAGAGAACATCACCAAACGGGTGCAAATCTACTTCTTGGTTGGCTTTGTTTCTTCGGTGGCGGTGGCGAGCTGCATCTACTTGATGCGTGATGCGATCTTAACGCTGTTTACTCAGCAGCCGGAGATCCTCATGTTAGCCGGTTCCTTAGTTATGGGCTCTATTGTGTTGGAAGCGGGGCGTGTGTTTAACCTGATTTTCATCTCGGCGCTCAAAGGGGCGGGGGACATCAAATTCCCAGTGCAAATGGGCATTTTGAGCATGTGGGGCTTGGGCGTGGTGTTTTCGTATCTGCTCGGTATTCACTGGGGCTACGGCGTATTCGGCGCATGGATGGCGATTGCCCTCGACGAGTGGTTCCGCGGTCTCATCATGGCAAGGCGTTGGCGCTCGCAAGTTTGGTTGAAACACAAGCTGGTTTGATGCGTTTTACTCACAAAGGCTTAGCTTTTTTGAGCGGGGAAGATGGCAGCGGCGCAGTCTTAGCGAGACTACGCCTCGACGATACTCACTCTCATCGCTAGAGTGAGTATCGTGTTCGTTCACTTTGGCTTGAATTAGGCCGCTTCCAATTCGCTCTGCGCCTTATCAAGCAGGGCAAACTCCTCTTCGGCGGTTTTGGCAATCAGGTTGTTCTGACCGATGATTCAACTGATTTGAGTCATAACGGTTTATTTTTGCTCGGACAAAAAGTGCACGGCTTTGTCTGGAAAATCGGTAAATAGACCGTCTACTTTGACCTTGTTATAGAAAACGTCCAGCATGCCAGCAAAATTTTCTGCGTATGGCGCAATACGGCCAGGGTCTGCGCGGAACGTGTAAGGGTGTACTGCAAGGCCGGCTTGTTTGGCCTCTTGCATGAGCGGTAGAACAATCAGATTATCTTTGGTTGATTTGTCATCCACGAGCATCGGTTTCCAAGGGCCAATCCCTTCTGCGTAGGTTGCCACTTCTTTCATCGCGCCGGGCTTAAAGAACCAGTCGTAATCGTATGGTGTGGCAGTGTTACCTTGGTAAACCATGGTTTCGTTCCAATCCGTGTAGGCAAGAAGCTGCACCAGTTTCAGATCCATTCCCATCGCTGGCATCAACTCGTTATTAATGCGTTTAAGCTCAATCGGGTCGAAACATTGCAGATAGACTTTGCTCTCTTGATTGGTGTAGCCGTATTGCTTCAACACTTTCAATACCGCAGTACTGATGTCTTTGCCTTCATGGCGATGGAACCAAGGTGCTTTGATCTCTGGGTAGATGCCAATATCGTAACCTAACGTTTTGTTAAGCCCTTGGATCAGTTCAATCTCTTCTTGCAGGGTGGGGACGGTGAAATCGCCTTTCCACATCGGGAAACGGTTCGGGAAGCCAGCCACTTTGTTGCCTTTGTCATCGATGTTGAAACCTTCGGTGACTCGCAGCGATTTGATCTCAGCTAACGTAAAGTCGATGGCGTAGTAGCGTTTATCCGCACGGGCACGATCTGGGAACTTCTCCGCGACGTCCGTCACGCGATCAAGATAATGGTCATGCAGTACAACCAACTGATCATCTTTGGTCATCACCACATCTTGCTCGATGTAGTCTGGTTTCATGGCGTAAGCCAACGCTTTGGCTTCCAGTGTATGCTCTGGCAAATAACCAGAAGCGCCGCGGTGTGCAATCACCAAAGGTTTCGCGGTCACACTGCCAGCCGCCAAGGCGGCGAGAGCGAAATAGAGAGGGGAGAGCTTCATGGAATTTTCCTTGTGTTTGTTTTCACTAAATTTTCGAAGGAGTATCCTGACGTTCGAAAATGTAACTATGATGACACTTTCGCGCAGAAAATAGCCCGTTAGCTTACGGCAGTAAAAAACGGGCTTGAGGAAGTTTAATTAAGCAACTGCTTCTTTCTGTTTGTTCTTCGCTTCGTGATGAGCGCGTTCGCCCAGCAGTGCGTAAGTCAAACAAACAATTGAGGTGATGCAAGAGCCGATCAAGATGATAAAGCCACCATCCCAGCCAAAGTGGTCAACGGTGTAACCCAGTACCGCGTTTGCTGCCACCGCGCCGCCCAAGTAGCCAAACAGACCCGTTAGACCAGCAGCAGTACCAGCGGCTTTTTTCGGCGCAAGTTCGAGTGCGTACAGACCAATAAGCATCACAGGGCCGTAGATGAGGAAGCCGATAGCCACCAGCGCTGCCATGTCGACACCAGGGTTGCCTGCTGGGTTAAACCAGTAAACGAGTACCGCAAGCGTTACCAACACCATAAACAGAATGCCCGCTGGCGCACGACGGCCTTTGAACAGTTTGTCTGAGATCCAACCACACAACAGGGTACCCGGAATACCCGCCCATTCGTAAAGGAAGTAAGCCCAAGACGATTTGTCAACGGTGAATTCTTTAGCTTCTCTCAGGTATACCGGAGCCCAGTCGAGAACGCCGTAGCGGATCAAGTAAACAAAGGCATTCGCAATCGCAATAGACCAAAGCAGTTTGTTGTTAAACACGTACTTAAAGAAGATCTCTTTGGCCGTCATCTCTTTTTCGTGTGAGGTGTCGTAATCATCTGGGTAGTCGTTTTTGTACTCTTCAATCGGTGGCAGGCCACAAGATTGAGGCGTATCGCGCATGGTGATCCAAATAAATACCGCAACCAATAGAGCGAAGAAGGCAGGTACGTAGAAAGCGGTGCGCCAGTCGTCATTGAACATCCACAAACCGAAGAGGAAGATAGGACCAATCAAACCACCACCTACGTTGTGCGCCACGTTCCACACTGAGACAATTTCACCACGCTCTTTGCGTGACCACCAGTGCACCATGGTTCGGCCACAGGCAGGCCATCCCATGCCTTGGAACCAGCCGTTCAAAAACAGCAAGATAAACATGGCGGTAATGCTGCCGGTTGCCCAAGGCATAAAGCCAAAGCAGAACATGACTAAGGCAGACATCACCAAGCCTGCGCTGAGGAAGTAGCGCGGATCAGAACGGTCGGAAACACTGCCCATTAAGAATTTAGATAAGCCGTAAGCGATGGATACCGCTGCCAGTGCGACACCGAGATCACCGCGGCTAAAGCCTTGTTCAATCAGGTAGGGCATCGCCAGACTGAAGTTTTTACGTACCAGATAGTAGCCAGCATAGCCAACAAAAATGCCGATAAACAACTGCCAGCGCAGGCGGGAGTATGCACTATCGATTTTCTCGCCGGGTAGGCGATTGATATGTGCTTTGGGTTTGAATATACCAAACATGGTAAGCCTCTTTACTTTGTGTTTTGCGATGGTATAGAAACGGCCCCGAACAAAAGAATGTTGAGTAGAGAGCGGGTGGTTTCTTCTAAAGTGCGAACGAGCAAAATGTTTCGTTCGAAATCGGTTGGATTTTCGTATTGATTGACAAAGTTTTCTGTGAGAAATGTTACATTTCAATTAATAATATTAATAAAACAAGATATTAAGTTGCAAATATGGATGATGTCTCTCATTTTCAACGTGTTACGAAATGGCGTTTTGGAACTTTTATGGTTGGTTTTTGAGCAAACGAGCGTTCTCTGGTTAGAAGTAAAGCGCTCCCGCTGAATGCGAGAGCGCTAGGCTGCTTAAAGTTTGATCTGTTGCAGAGTGGGTTTCCAGCGTGCATGCGTTGCTGAGGATTCAGGGCTGACGCCGACAGTTTGGCCGCTGATGATATCTAGCACGTAGCGAGTGTCGCTGCCATCGACATAACGGCTGATCAACTTGTCGCCTTCCCAGAACCATTTTTGGGCAAGGTTTGCGCCACACTGCTCAACAGTGAGGCGTTGGTCACTACCAACAGTCAGGCAGCGATCTGGCGCAACACGGCTGCGGTAGCGCTCTTCTTTATCAAGGCCCCAAACTTGGTTCCAGTTGCCGTGACAGCTCCAACCGTTGACTTCGCCACCGATGGCTTTTTGATCGCCATCTTTACCATACACATCGAGACACAAATCGTTATTGCTCAAAGATTGCAAGGTAACGTGCGCTTCGGCTTCAAACAACGGATGATTCCAGTCTACACGCACTCGTTGTTTAACGGTTGTACTGTTTGAAGAGTACCCCGCAGGGCCATAAACAGAGAACAGTGCCGAAGGTACCACAGTACCAAAACGAGCACGGTAGTTAAGCTTTACCCCAATCTCAAAGTCTGTGGTGCCACTTTCACTGACAGGCGTCTCGTAAAGTACGTCATAACTGGGTTTAAAGTTAGCGTAGGAGATCGGATTGAACTTGGTTTTATCAAACACCCAGCCGCTACCCCAGTGAGCTGCGGTAAAATAGCAACCCAACTCCTGACGGCGCAGTTCATCACACTCACTGAATTCGCGTTCAAAGGAGATATCGAAATCACTTAGCGAAGAACGGTTGTTGATGCGGTAGTCTTTTGTATCAAATACTAAGGTTTTCGAGTAGTTATAAGTGAACGAACCACTGACTTCACCACCCACTTTAGGGCCGTCCTTATTGACCTCAGCCCCCACTTTACCATTCACGCCAATCGAGTAGCCATGCGTGTCGCGGTGCTGGTAGTTTTTGTTCTCATTTTGTGGGAAATCACGTGCCTTTTTCGGTGTGTAGCCAGAAATCGGCTTAACCCACAAATCGTAGCTGCTAGCAAACGGGCCAATATAGGTGCGACGGTTCGCCCAGCTTTGGAACCAGCTATGCTCTTGCTGCAGCTCGTTCACAAGGTGGATGCCTGTACCGGGTTTGTCTGCATCAACAGTAAAGCGGACAATTTTTGCATCCGGGGTAAAGCCTGCGGCGGTAGCGGATTGCACCGAGCGCATTTGTGCGACGTTAACGCGAACATCAATTGACGCCCCAGCATTACACCAATCACGGGTATTATCAAAATCGCCAGACGTATGCAGGTTACATTTAATTTTTGAGCTGGTGATGTAAATCGGCTTTTCGACAATCGGCACATATTCTTGTGCACTGGCGTTCATCGCCGCGGCGAGTAACGAAAACGTAAATATAACGGGAGTTTTCATCTTAGTTACCTCCGAAGCCAAAACGATCAAGTGCATGTTGCAGAGACTGAGTGATACTCTCCAGTTCTGCGGCCGGGTTATTGAGCGAGTTACCATTTTCATCGGTCACATCGCTGACAATCGCATTGACTAAGGAATCACCTTGATAGGTGCCAGTCACGACCACTGGGGCTGAAATGCCCAGTCCGGTGAGCTTTTGGCTCAGTGAGAATTGCGCTTCTTCGCCAGCAATTGTCGTGAGATCGAGCACAACGGTATCACCATTCGCGATGTGCTGTTGCGCGAGGTTGAGTTCATCTTCAGAAGCGCTGCCTGCGTTAACGTAAAGCAAATCTTGCTGAGATAAATGGCCACTGTAGAGCGTCACAGGTTGGCGATAGCTTTGCGCGATAGCCTGAGAAATTTCACTTTCACTGCCCAAAATTTGGACATCCGCGAAAGCCTGTGCAGCAAACAAGCTTGAAAGAAGGAGTATTCTTCCTGCTACTTTATTGTTGTTTTTTCGCATAGTTTCCTCATTACGAGTTGGTTTTATTATATTAAACTACCGATCACGAAATAATGTTAATAATCGTAAGGGTATTGGTCCTCATCCTTGAATGTTGAAACGTTCTTATTCCATCAAGCGACTAATTTTTAACCGCTATGAATATTAATGGAAAGGTAATAAATTCTTATCCTGGCTGATATTCACAAAAATAAATATTGTATAATTTTATTATTGACAAGTTTTTTGTGATGTAATAACGACCTAAAATATCTTTCCAATTATTGAAATTGTATTTATAACTCATTGTATTTAAAAATTATTTTTACTTATAAATAAGAATTTGCTTAATAAGTGGGTATTTTATTAGCTTTAAATGTACAATCTAATTCTAATTTATTTCATTCTCTAGATTTAGAATGATTATTTTATAGTGATTTTATTTTCAGTTTTGTTTTTTAGTATTGACTAAATTTTACCTTGCTAAATTAGATGTTTTTAAAAGCTTACTTTAATATAAAAAATAAAATGGCCATCATTGAAAATAAACTCAGTCAAAAGCAAAAACGTTTTTGTGCTCAGTGCGCACAAACGAAGCAGAGATCACAAATGTCATGACTTAAGAGCTAGATCATGATTTATTTTTAGCATCGAATTTATAATTGCCGTCCTTCAGCGAGTTTGGCGATAAGCAGAAACCGCTCGAAGGTGTCCATTCATTACACGCAAAGCAGGTTTACAATGCTTAAAAAATTATCACTGAAGAATAAACTCGCTGTTTCTGCGAGCGCTGCCATCATTATCGGGGGACTATTGGTTGAAGCGCTGTCTTTTAGCGACGCTCTGGAGCGTTTGGATGCCGAAGTTCAACAACGCTTAGCCAGTACCTCGGCCTCTTACAACCAATATGTTACAGACTGGCTGGTGTCTAAAGAACGGGCTTTGACCGCGTTGTCGCAAGAAGTTGAAAAAAACGCCATTGTGACGCATCTTAAGCAAGTCAAACATTCTGCGGGCTTTGATAACGTCTTTCTCGCTTATCCCGATGGAGGGCAGGACAACGCAAATGGCGTCATCCTTCCACCCGGCAACAACGATCCGCGCCAATGGGGTTGGTATATTAATGCCATCGCCAACCCAGCCAAAGTGTTTATGGACAACCCGACGGTTGCCGCAGCAACGGGTGCCAATGTGGTTTCGCTGGGCAAAGCGTTGTCGCTGCACGGTCAACAGGTGGTTTTGGGCGCTGACGTTGAAATCACTGATATTCTCACCAGCATGGAGAAGGTGATTTTGCCCGGAGAGGGTTACATGGCTATCGTCAATGACCAAGGCAAGCTCTTTACTCATGCCAATACCAAACTACTCAATCAGCCTGTCAGTGCGCTTGGCTTGAACTTTAATGACATCATGCTGGCGGCTCGCAGCGGAAAAGATATTTACGCTGATGTTAATGGCGAGAAGTCGGTGATCTACGCTCAGTCGATCGACGGTACTCAACTGACCACAGTCAGTGTGATTAATTACCAATCCCTTGTCGCGCCTTTGTTTGACGCGCTTTGGGGGCAATTATTACTAACCGCGATCGTGGTGATCGTTTGTACTGCGCTGTTTAACATGTTGTGTACTTTTCTTTTCCGTCCGCTGAACAATGTGTCACTGGCACTGGAGCAAATTGCTAATGGTAGTGGCGACCTCACCCAACGGATTGAAGTGGAAAGTGCTGATGAAGTTGGACGTTTAGCCAATAACTTTAATACCTTCGTCAGCAGCTTACAGCAGTTGATCGGCCACATTCGCCAGCAGTCGCACCAGTTGACTGACCAAGCCGACACTAGCACTGCACGTGCGGATCGCGCGGTAAATGAGATTCACCACCAGCAACAGGAAATTACTATGGTGGCGACGGCGGTAACGGAGCTGGCAAGCGCGACTCAAGAGATCGCCTCTCACGCGGAGCAAACTGCACGAGCAGCGCAAGATTCGGCCACCAGTACCAACGATGGCCACGCTCTGGTGCTACACACGAAATCTTCCATCAACAGCCTCGCGAGCGAACTGGAGCAAGCCAGTGGTGTCATTGGCGATCTGAGTCGTCATGCGCAGGAGATCTCGACCGTGCTTTCCACTATTCAGGGCATTGCTGAGCAAACGAACTTGCTGGCACTCAACGCGGCAATTGAAGCCGCGCGGGCCGGCGAGCAAGGCCGAGGTTTTGCGGTGGTGGCGGATGAAGTGCGTGTTTTGTCTCAGCGCACACACTCCTCGACCGAAGAGATCAAATCCACTATTGATGCGTTGCAACAGATCACTCAGCGAGCGGTGGCCTTGATGGAGAACAGCGCAACGCTGGCGGGTAACTCGGTAAGCGATGCAGATAAAGCGACCTTGGCCTTAGAAGAGATCAATGCGGCGGTGAACTTAATTAGTGATATGGCGACGCAAATTGCGACGGCGGCGGAAGAGCAGACACACGTTACCAGCGAAATCACTCAGAACATCACTTCAATCAAAGATGTTGCCGATCAACTGGTGATCAATTCGCAAGACAGCTCAAACGAGTCCAATCAATTGAAGCAACAAGCCTCTGAACTTAGTGCCAAAGTGGCGACCTTTAAATTATCCTGACAGCGATGATGTCGCGATCCATCTCTGAACGGCGCTATTGGGCGCCGTTTGTTTTGAAGCAAGATCACAACCTTACTGCAAAGACAAACCGCTTGAATATAAAGTTAGACGCATAGCCAGAATTTCATAAATTAGATTGATAATCTACGCTTTATAGAATTTCTAATAAGCAATGAGAGCCATCTATGCAGTTCAGTTTAAAGAGGAAAATGGTTTCCTCCGTCGTTTTAGCGATTGCGATTACCGCCGCGACACTTCTTTTTGTTGGGTATCAAACTTTTAAAACTCATAGCTGGAAAGCGATTGAAAGTGAAAGCCGCAACACACTCAGTGCTCATGCCAAGGGGATTGCGGACTGGTTTCATGACAAACAGCTCGCCGTTAAAGGTTTGAAAGAAGAAATTGAGCGTAACCCGCAGCTCGATATTGTGCCGCATTTACGCCAAGCGCTTGTCGCGGGGGGATTTGGCCTGAGTTATTACGGGAATGAACAAGGAGAGATGTTTCGTCATGATCCTTCGCTGAACAAGGCGGGCTACGATCCCAGAGAGCGTGGTTGGTATAAAGAGGCCAAAGCCGCTAATAGTGCCATCACCACTGCGCCTTACGTCAGTGTTACCATGCAAACTCTAGTGGTGACGTTAACCGAACCCGTTCGAAACAATGGCAAATTGATTGGCGTTGCTGCTTCAAATTTGGCGCTCAACAAACTGATCAAAGACGTTTTAGCCATTCAGGTACCCGGTAATGGCCGCGCTATCCTTGTTAATCGTAAAGGCAATGTAGTTGCTCATCCGGATAAAGAGGTGTTGCTCAAACCAGTGGCCGAAATAGCGCCAGAACTGAGCATTTCGGAGCTGATTCGCGCCGCTGATAGCAATAGTGCGCTGTACGTTGATGTTGCAGGGGCTGCCAAAGTGATCATGGCACAACCGATCGAATATACCGACTGGTTACTCGTGATGGAGATGGATAAGGCAACGTTGGAAGAGCCGTTATCTGATATGCTGCTTAATCAGACGTTAATCGGTATGCTGGTGCTTGTGGTGATGGCGCTGGCGACGTCTTGGTTCGTGGCAAAACAATTGGTCGAATTGGGTCGCGTCAGTGAAGCCTTGGCTGATATCGCCGAAGGCGACGGCGATTTGACCGTTCGTTTGCAAGTGACTAGTCAAGACGAAGTTGGTCAGTTGGCAGAGAAATTCAATAAGTTTGTCGACCGATTGCATGTGATGGTGAAGAACGTGCGCGATGTTTCTGGTGCGCTCAACCTTGGGGCAAATGAGGCGGCGCGCTCAGCCAGTCAGCGCAGTGAAAGCATTCGTCATCAGCAGGATGAGATCACCATGGTGGCGACCGCCGTGACGGAAATGGCCTCCGCAACAGCTGAAATTGCAGGTAATGCCGATAACACGGCGAAAAATGCTAACCAATCGGTTGAGTTGAGCCAGCATGGCTTTGAGCAGATGAGAAAGAGCCAGCGCTCGATCAATTCTCTTGCGCAAGAGCTCACCAACGCCGTTGATATCATTGGTGAACTGGAAGCGCACGGACAGCAAATTTCGACCATTTTGGCCACGATTCGCGCTATCGCAGAGCAAACGAACTTGTTGGCACTCAACGCGGCGATCGAGGCGGCACGTGCCGGGGAGCAAGGGCGTGGTTTTGCGGTGGTTGCTGATGAGGTCCGCGTGTTGTCGCAGCGTACCCACGCCTCGACCGAAGAAATCCAAGAAAAAATTCAAGGCTTGCAGCGCGCAACCAGCAGCGCTGTTGCAGTGATGAAGCAAAGCCATGAGCTTGCGGCGACCAGTGTCGATGACGTTAACCTCACCGGTGAAAGCTTGACGGCGATTGGTGAAGCGATTCAAACCATCAGTGATATGGCAACGCAGATCGCTTCGGCCGCAGAAGAACAGTCATTAGTAACGGCCGACATCAATGGCAATACCGAATCAGTTCGAGAGGTGAGTGATCGTTTGGCTGTCGATGCGCTGGATGCGGTTGAGCAAGCAAAACGTCTACACGCTTTGGCTGGCGATCTCGACAAAGAGATATCGCGTTTCAGACTGTAAAGACTAACTCGGCACCTTAGGGTGCCGAGCTACTTTTGGGCAAATTATTACCTGAAATCAGGCTCACTTTGGTGCAAGACGATAATTGCGCTATCCTATGTCTCTTCATTTCTATCCATGAAATACCGACATGAATCTACACATCCGCAATGCAAATAGAGAAGACATTCTCGCCATCGCACAGCTCGAACAGCAACTTTTTGCTGAACACGGTTACCCGCTTTTTTTCATCCGCCAAGCGCTCGATTGTTGGCCTGGTGGCGTGTATGTTGCACAGGTTGACAGACAGCTTGCTGGTTATGTCTTGATTGCTCCCACCGATCAACATACAGATGAAGCGTGGATGCTTTCACTCGCCGTATCATCGGACCATCAAGGGCAGGGAATTGCGCGTAAACTGGTACGCCACGCACTCGCTCACACTGGGCAATATCAAAAAATTAAGCTGACGGTGGCACCAGAAAATGGGCCTGCACTGCACCTTTACCAATCGGAAGGCTTTCAACTCATGGATAGAGAAAGTAATTACTTTGGAGAAGGTGAAGAGCGATTGGTGATGCGCTATCAACGCGAGTCAACAGCTTAAGAAAGCGTTAGTTTACTACTGTTCGGGTACGTTATTTTGCAAGTGATATGCCACTTGGTGATTTTCGCCGAGTTAACTATGGTTAATGAACCTAGTGAAAAGAGAACAAGCAAATGGACAAAAATACGCTGCAACAGGAAGTAGACCAAGCGATTCCGCAAGAAGCGTTCGATTGGTATGACGACTATGCCCACGGCCGAATTGATCGCCGTGAGTTTTTAGGCAAATTAGCCGGTTTGGCAGTCCTTGGTTTTAGTGTCAGCTCTATCACGGCGGCGCTTTTACCCGACTATGCCAGAGCGGAGCAAGTGTCGTTTAACGATCCCGATATCAAAGCGACCTATGTTTCCTTCTCATCGCCACTGGGGCATGGGGAAGGACGAGGTTACATGGTCACGCCAGCAAAGATCCTTCAGCCGACGCCCACGGTTTTGGTGGTGCATGAAAATCGGGGACTGAATCCGTACATTGAAGATGTCGCTCGGCGTTTGGCCAAAGTGGGTTTTATTGCTTTTGCTCCGGATGCATTAGCGCCGCTGGGTGGCTACCCCGGCAATGATGATAAGGGGCGAGAGATGCAAAAAAGCCTCGACAGAGAGAAAGTGGAGCAAGATTTTATTGCTGCCGCTCAATATCTCAAGTCACATCCAAATAGTAGCGGTCAGCTGGGTGCCGTTGGTTTTTGCTTCGGCGGTTACGTAGTCAATCTGTTGGCGGCGGTGCTGGGTGAAGAATTGAATGCAGGCGTTCCATTTTATGGCACACCCGCGGCTAAGTCTCTGCGCCGGAGCATCAAAGCGCCGCTGATGCTGCACTTTGCCGAGCTGGATAAACGAGTCAATGATACTTGGCCAGATTACGAGGCGGACCTCAAAGCAATCAATGCCAACTATCAAGCGTTTATCTACGCCAATGTTAATCATGGTTTCCACAACGATTCGACCGCACGCTACGCGAAAGAAGAGGCAGAGTTGGCTTGGCAGCGTACGCTTGGCTTCTTTAACCAGCAGCTACGCTAGCCAAGCAAACGAACATCCCCCACTTTTGCGTTTTAGAGTGCAAAGTGGGGTGGTTAGCGAGAGTTCTAATCGGCAACCAATTCGCTAAATCCAGTCTGCTCGTCAAATGCTCGCTGAAAGACTAAGTCGGGATAGTGATGAATGATGAGCTCAGCGGTGGTGTCTATCAAGCAGCCTTCGAGCAGATGCCCGCCCCAAACGCGGCCTTGTGTATCCGACACCGCAATATGCACATGTTGGTGCTTTGCTGTTAGTGTCCCCATCAATGAAACCAGTTCAAAAGGTGCCTCAAGTGACAACGTTTGCTCATCGCCCGCAAGGCGGATGTTCAGCGTAGAGAGTGAGCCCACACATGAGGCAATACTGCCCGCACGGATAGAGTGCTGGGTGACTATTTCAGCCAGCACTTTTTTCAAATCATCACCGCGCGTAAGACGAGTGACCAGAATATTGATTGCCATGATTGTCCTGTTATTTTTTTTTGAAACGCCATAAAGACATTCGCTTTATGGCGTTTTGCAAAGTTAGCTTTTTAGGTTACCACGGTCGATTTGCTGGAGCAGTTCATTGGCTTTTTTCAAGGCGAAGATACAAACCATCAAAATCACTTTTGTACAGCACACGAGCGGCATCCTGCGGATAGTCCAATTCTTCACCATTTTCTCTCGCCACGAGGTAAGCACTCATTAATGGACGAGAGGTGGTTCTTATTAAACCCTGTTTGCT
The DNA here is from genome assembly GCF_009665415.1 of Vibrio cidicii. NCBI lineage: Bacteria > Pseudomonadati > Pseudomonadota > Gammaproteobacteria > Vibrionales > Vibrionaceae > Vibrio > Vibrio cidicii. The sequence goes on from NZ_CP035922.1 coordinate 677,039, forward strand.
ATAAGACGCTCTAACGTTGTAAATACTTTAAGCTGCGCAGTTCAATACGCTTGAACACGGTAGACAAAGTTAAACAAAGCAGCAGATAGCAAAAACCGACAATCAGCCAAATTTCGAAAATGAAACCAGAAGAGTTGGCGACCTCACTGCCCACAAACGTCAGCTCTTGAATGGAAATCAAAGAAACGATGGAGGTTTCTTTCACCAGCGAGATAGTTTGCCCCGCTAACGCTGGCGTGATGGATGCCAATACTTGTGGACCAATCACAAAACGATACTTGACCCAAGCGGAGAGGCCGAGAGAATCCGCAGCTTCCCACTGACCTTTGGCAATGCTACGCAGTCCTGCGCGCACGATTTCGGCAATGTAAGCCGAAGAGAGCAAACCAAGACACATCACACCGGAGAGCAAGTTTTCCCACAAATTAGCCGGGCCAAACAGCCAAGTTATCGCCGCGGGTGGCGTTGCTGGGTAATTGCGTAAAAGTGTTTCCAGACCAAGTAACGGAATAAGTTGGTTAGAAATAAAGAAATAGAAAATAAAGACAAACACCAATGGCGGAATATTACGGATTAACTGCACAAACGCATTGGCCGGAACGCGCAGTATCGAACGTTCGCTTGTTCTGGCAATGCCAATCAAGGTGCCCAGTATCAAAGCCAGTAGCATCGACCAGAAACTTAGCCGTAGCGTGGCGAGCAGTCCTTGAAAAAAGTACGGCAAACTGCCATCGGCGCGCGGAGTGAAAATGAGTTCAAGCGCCTCTTGCCAATGCCACTGATAATGAATGCCAACCGAAGAGCGGTGATAGAGCCAAGCCAGCAGCCCAATAATTAAGAGGCTCAGCCCGACATCTAGCAGGCTGAGTTTATAGCGAAAAGGTCGATGCGCTTTAACCGTCATGGGTTATTGGCCCGAGGCAATTTGATCTTGCCAATCTAGCGTTGAGAACCAGTACTCGTAACGTTGCTGCAACCAGCCATCGGCCATGCGCGCTTGGATCCAAGTGTCGAAAAAGGCTTTTTTGTCGTCTTCTCCAAGGCGCACCGCAAACGCTTCATTGCCTTTCGCAAGGCGTTCGCTAAACGGCAGGAACAGTTTATCGCTATGTTTAATGGTCTCGTGTTCTGGTTTTGGGCTGGAGGCAATTACGGCGTGAGCGTTACCGTTGATCACTTCTTGGAACGCTTGTGCATCGTCATCAAACTGTAGAATGGTCGCTTTCGGGAAGGTTTCGCGGGCCACTTGCACGGTAAATGCGCCTCGTCTAGCGGCGATTTTCACCCGGCGCGAATTGAATTTTTCCATCGAGGTGAAATCGGCTGCTAGCGTTTTACTGGCTGCAACTTGCACGCCCGAGTGAGAATAGGGCGCAGTAAACAGCACGCTTTTTGAACGCTCTGGGGTGACGGACATACCGCCGATGATGACGTCAAATTTCTTTGCTAAGAGAGCGGGAATAATGCCATCCCAAGCGGTTGGAACAAATTCGACTTTCCAGCCGGAATCAGCCGCTAATCGCTTAGCGACATCAATTTCAAAACCAATCAGTTCTCCTTGCTTGTTACGCATTGCCCATGGAACGAAGGTAGACATACCAACACGCAGCGTACCGCGTTGATTGATACTATCGAGATTGGCAGTTGCGCTTTCGTTAGCCAGTGATGGTGTGCTCAGGCTGAGCGTGAGTAGGCCAGTGAGAAGCGCTGCAATACTTAAGCGAGCGATTCGGTGTTTAAACAGTTTCATGCTTCTTCCCTTAATGTGTTTAATGTGAACGCCAGCGAGCACCGAGGCGATGTTCCAGCCAAGCAGAAAGTGCTGACAGACTTAACGTGAGTAACAGATAGATGGCAGCGACACTAAACCAGATCTCAAAGGGCATTGCCGTTTCAGAGACGATATTCCTGCCTTGGGTGGTGAGATCGAAAATGGCCATCACACTGACGATAGACGAGTTTTTGATCAGAGACACCATTTCATTGGTCAGCGGTGGCAGGGTTCGTTGCAAAAGTTGCGGCAAGATCACATCGTAGAAAGTAAAGAAGGTCGACAAGCCAAGTGATTTTGCTGCTTCGTATTGCCCTTGTGCAATGCCGTTGAGCCCGCCACGCAAAACCTCAGCAGTATAAGCGCCTTGAAACAGCGCTAGCGCGAGCACGGCGGTTGAAAAGCGATCCAGCCCAATCACTGGGCCGAAGACAAAATAGAGCAGATAAATTTGCACCAGCAGCGGTGTGTTTCTGACCACTGCGACATAACCAGTGCCAAGTGCTCGGCCGACAATTGAATGTGACTGACGCAGTAGGGCGGTGGTCAGCCCCAGTAACAAGGTGAAAAGAAGGCTGATGGCAGTGAGCTGCAACGTGACCAGTAGACCTTGCAGCAGTTCAGCGGCCCACCATTCGCCATCTTCAAAAAAGAGAATGTAGTCAGGAACGCGATGCCACTGCCACTGGTAGCCCATTGCTTTGGCTCCTGAATCGAGCAACCAGACTAGTGCGGCAAACATCAGCACTGCTTGAAGCATAGCCAGCAGAATAGGTTTAATTAAGCGCATGGCTTTATGACTAACCATCGCTACCTCGAACCTAAAATTTGTTGGAGAAATTGTTGCGTACGCGAGTGCTGTGCTGCCGAGAAAAGTTGCTCTGGCGGTGCGATCTCTACGATTTCGCCGCCGTCCATGAACGCCACTCGGTGGGCGACCTTGCGTGCAAAGCCCATTTCATGCGTGACACACATCATGGTGATGCCATCATTGGCCAGATCAACCATCACATCCAGCACTTCGTTGATGGTTTCTGGGTCAAGTGCCGATGTTGGCTCGTCAAACAATAAAATCTCCGGTTGCATGCACAGAGAGCGCGCAATCGCCACACGCTGCTGTTGCCCGCCAGAAAGTTGGATCGGGTATTTGTCAGCTTGATCGGCGATTTTTACTCGTTTAAGGAAGTGTTCCGCTCTTTGATTGGCCTCATGTTGACTTAATTTCAAGGTTCTCATTGGCGATAGGGTTAAGTTCTGTCTCACTGTCAGGTGAGGAAAGAGATTGAAGTGCTGAAAAACCATGCCGATTTTGCCACGGCTTTGATGATTTTCCTGCAAATCAGGCAGAACACGGATTTCTCCAGCGTCGATCGACTCCAAGCCGTTAACTGTGCGGATCAGCGTCGATTTCCCCGAACCGGATGGGCCGCAAATCACGAGAATTTCCCCTTTGCGCACGGAAAGTGAGATCGATTTTAACGCTTGGAATTGACCGTACCACTTGCTGACTTGGCAGAACTCTATCACGCTCATTGGCTATTCTTAGTTATTGTTTTGACCATACCTTAGCAAAATCAATAAGCTATTTCATTAGTCGCTTCGCCTCTCAAGGTTTTTGAGAGGCGAGTTACTCAGCGAATCAAACGCACCACTAAAGCGCCCGGTGCGCGCAGTGGTTCAAGATTGTGGCTTAGAACCGTCGCGGCGACAGGCGCGGTGTAGCGAGCAATTTCTTCACCAAAGCTGTCGTACTGAATTGCCAGCAATTGGCCCGGGGAAACGTCTTGCAGCAGCTCAACCTGCGGAATGACAAAGCCGCCTACCTCGGCGCGCAGTGAGATAATCTCTTTGCCTTGCACGCAAGAAAGCGGCGTTGACGGGGCGCCGTCTTTGATCTGCAAGTGCGTCAGAATGTTATTGATTCCTTCGGCTGTGCGTTTAACAAGGTCAGATTGCGTGTATCGCCCCATGCCCACTTCAACCGTGATGCAGGGGACACCATGTTGATTCCAGACCGTTTCTAACACGCCCGCATCTCCCGGGTCATCGAGAATGGCATCTGGGTTTAACCAGCGAGCCATATCAAGCGAAGCTTGCAGGCGAAAATCGGCAAAAACATAAAGAGGATACGCTGCGCCGCTGGTTTGTGTGTGCAGATCGATGGCCAGTTGTGCGTTGGGCTTTAACAGTTTTTGCCACAAGGTATCGAGATAGCGGTTGGCTTCATTCCCTTTGGCATTACCGGGAAAGTGACGGTTGAGATTGACGGCTGACGTGTCTGGGTCAGCGGAATGAAAATCGCGACTGTGATTGAGCAAACCACTTAAGTTGATGGTGGGGACGATAGTCACGACGCCAGTTAAGCTCTGCCCGATCAAATCACGTGCCACTTTTTGCGCGCTGAGTACGCCGTTGTATTCATCACCATGAACGCCAGCGGTGATGAGCAGTTTTTTGCCCGGCTTTTCCCCTTTGAAGACCAGCACAGGCAGATGTTGCCACTGAGATAAAGCGTTGCTGGCAACGCGAAACCAGAATTTGTGCTCGCCGCTGGGTAAATCATCGACATCCAAAGCCTCAATCACGCGCAGACCTTGGAGAGAATCAGCTAAGAATTGTGTTGCCATTGCAGTGGAGACTCCAAATGACGGTTAAACAAATACTCTTGAGTAAAATGGGGCAGAGCATCGTCAGTGACGCGCTCTGCCATGAAAATCATAAATAGGAGCGTAATACGCTGAGCAACCGATCGATGTCTTCGCGACGGATGTCCTTATGGGTGACAAAGCGGATTGGATTTCCCGGGGAGACGATGATCTGCTCTTGCTTTAGCTTTTGCGCTAGGGTTGCGATATCGACGCTATCATCGAGTTTGGCAAACACAATATTGGTTTGCACCCATTGCGGATTGACATCAAACCCGGGCAGTGTTGCAAGCCCGTGTGCCAGCGCTTTTGCGTTGTCGTGGTCCGTTTTAAGTTGGCTCACTTGCTCGGTCAGTGCCAATTTACCTGCGGCGGCTAAAATGCCCGCTTGGCGCATACCGCCGCCAACCATTTTGCGCAAACGACGCGCTTTAGTGATGTACTCTTTGCTTCCCAAAAGCAAAGAACCGACAGGCGCGGCGAGCCCTTTAGACAGGCAGATGGTCATGGAATCGAAATACTGAGCGATTTCACGCACTGGAACATCCAGCGCTACAGCGGCATTATAAACCCGTGCCCCATCAAGATGCATTTTCAGCCCATGTTTGTTGGTAAAAGCGCGCGCTTGTTGAAGATAGCTTAGTGGTAACACTTTACCGTTAATGGTGTTTTCTAAGCTAAGCAGCTTGGTACGGGCGAAATGGCTGTCATCGGGCTTAATCGCAGCGGCGAGTTTATCAAAAGGCAATGTGCCATCAGGATTGTTCTCAATCGGCTGCGGCTGAATCGAGCCTAACACTGCTGCGCCGCCCGCTTCGTAGCGATAGTTGTGCGCTTGTTGGCCACACAAGTATTCATCCCCCCGTTCACAGTGAGACATCAAGCCGAGTAAGTTTGCCTGAGTGCCCGAAGTGGTGAAAAGCGCAGCTTCAAAACCCGTTTCGCTTGCGGCAAACGCTTCTAACTCGTTGACGGTTGGATCATCGCCGTAGACATCATCGCCCACCAGCGCGTTGGCCATCGCCTCACGCATCGCCGGGGTAGGCTGAGTGACGGTATCGGAGCGAAAATCAATTTTATTGCTAGCCATCATTTCTCCTGACTTTACTGTTTTATTGGTGACTTTTTCTCTTTAGAGATAACCGCACAGTTTGGCTTTACTCAAACAAGCAATGGTTTTGCCATCACTGATGCTGCCGTCAATAATTTTCTCTTCTAATTGCGAGACTGGCATGGTGACGACTTGAATCACTTCATCGTCATCACATTGATAGCGGTTGGTTAGACGCAACTTCTTTGCCACGTACAGATATTGGATTTCATCGCAAAATCCAGCCAGCGGCGTGACTTGACCCAGTGAGTAAAAGCACTCTGCACTGTAACCTGTTTCTTCCTCTAACTCTCGTTGAGCACAGGTGAGTGGATCTTCATTGGCCTCTTTGGTGCCCGCCGGAAGTTCCAACAGCCATTTTTTTAACGAAGGGCGATACTGATTGATCAGCACAATTTCGCCTGACGCCGTGACGGGCAAAATGACCGCTGCGCCGGGATGTTGGATGGTGGTATGACAGACAGATTTGCCGTTAGGTAGGGCAATATTTTCTTCAACCAGGGCGATGTTTTTCCATTTATGTATGATTTTTCTCATGTCAAAACGACTTTCCTAGTTAACAGATTTGTAAAAAAATTCTGCAGACAAGATACGCACTAACCAAGCCAAAAAAAAGCAATAATTATGTAAACGCTGCTTTATCGATTGCGCAATCAGTGATTTGCGCCCCATAAATGCAATCTTTGTTTACCCGTTGTCAAGCGAAAGCGACTTCTGATATAAGGGCTTCTCCGCACAAAATACACTTGTAACAAAGTGATAACAAATGTATAAAAGTACGTGTAATCGAATCGATCTGAATCAGGAGTAACGTAATGATTCGCCCCTCTTTTGCGTCAAACGCAGACAAAGCGTTACTTTCCGAAAGAATTAACAAACTCTCTTTAGCGCTGGCTGATGGCGTTTATGAACGTGAATATACCATCAAACTCTGTTTATTGGCCGCTTTGGCTGGTGAAAGCGTGTTTCTTCTTGGCCCTCCGGGTATTGCTAAGAGTTTGATTGCAAAGCGCCTTATCCAAGCATTTGACAACAGCAGCTATTTTGAATACCTGATGACGCGTTTTTCCACGCCAGAAGAAGTGTTTGGTCCGCTGAGCATTCAAGAGCTGAAAGACAATGGTCGCTATGTGCGCTTAACTCAAGGCTATCTGCCGACAGCACAAGTGGTGTTTTTGGATGAAATCTGGAAAGCAGGGCCAGCGATTCTCAACACGCTTCTTACCGTCGTCAATGAAAAGACCTTTAAAAATGGCAGCGATATCGAGCGTGTACCGATGCGTCTGCTGATTTCTGCGTCTAACGAATTACCGGATGAAGACAGTGGTCTTGAAGCCTTGTACGATCGGATGTTGGTGCGTGTTTTCGTCAATCGAATCCAGAACAAGCAAAATTTCAAATCGATGCTGACAGTCGGTACGCCAGAAGAAGCGCGCATTCCTGAGGGTTTGGCGATCACTGATGAAGAGTATCATCATTGGCAGCAGGCGCTCGAGTCACTCAAACTCAACGATAAAGTGTTTGAAAAACTCTATCAGCTCAAATCGATGCTGGAAGAGAAAGTGGAAGCTCAAGGCTATGATGCGGCTGACATGGATCTCTATGTCTCTGACCGTCGCTGGAAAAAGGCGGTGCGCCTTCTCAAAGCGAGCGCCTTTTTCAATGGTCGTGACGAGATCAATCCGCTGGATCTGCTGTTACTGCAAGACTGCTTGTGGAACAGTCCAGACTCTCGTGACGTGGTCACTTCTGTCATCCAAGAATTTGCCCTTAACCACGCGTTTGACCAAAAGAACGTACAGCACCAAATCGACCATTGTCGCGAAGAGCTGGCGGACATTCAGCAGGAGTTGGAAGAGCAGTACGGCATTGTCTTGTCGATGGAATCCTCGGCGGGTCTTTTGCGTAAAGGGAAAGAAGTACACCATTTTGATACTTCAGAAGCGCGCCTTTACAGCGTTGGGCCAACGCGCAATTTGGTCAAACTGGTGCTACTGCAAAGCAACATGTCAGTTTCTGAATCTGAACGAGGCGATAGCCGCTGGGTATATGTGCAAAAAGATGAGTTGGATCGCCTGATCAAAGAAGGTCAAGGTGACCTCTATGGTTTTGTCAATCAAAATACCAACTTGTGTCGTCTCAAGTTCGATTTAGATGCCTCAAATAACTTAGTCGTTCGCGATATTGCCAACCGTGCTGTGTTGGTCAGTTTGGTGACGAAAGAGGGGCTTAACCAAGAACACTACCAAAAATGGGTAGAAAAATGTGACAGCGCTTTTAGCAAACTCACCGAGGCTGAACACCACTTACGCAAAGCGCGCAGCGATTTTCATGGTGCCTTACCACACAACTTCATTGATCCGGAACTGCCTCGTTTAATGGAAGCAACGCTGCAACAGGTCAATCACACGCTGGAAACCACCAAAAGCGAAAGTGAGAAAACCATGTTCCGCATTAAGCATCTCAACGAGTACTTTTCGTAAGGAGCCGCCATGCTGGGAGCCGATAGCCTTAACCTCGCGTTAATGATTGCAGACTCAGGCATTGTTGAGTCTGCGGTGAATGATTTAATGGCCCGATCGCAACTCATGGTGATGGCGGAAAACCAAGGTGTCAAATCCTCGGTAAAAAACCACCTGCTCAAATGGCGCGGTAGCGTTAAGCGACGTATTACCAAAGTGTGCGAAACGGAGCGCTTCCAGCAAGAGTTGTCGCTCTATCAAAGTGTTATTCACCTCAGTGAGCGCGAGTTTTTCGAGCAGATCGACGAGGTAGTGAAGAAACTGGAGTGGCATTCCGCGTTTTACATGCAGGCGCGTAGGCTGCTGGAAAGAAACAAAGGGGTGTTTAACCCTATGTTTCCACACTACTTCTGTGACCAGTGGTATCAGAGTTTAAGCGACGCGGTCAAACAAGCGCAGCTTACTGAGCTGGAAGCGAACAAAGAGAAAATGCTCGCCGACATGTATCAGCGCATGGAAACCATGAAAAGCATGGACAAAGTGACCGACGGTGGCGATGAAGGCAGTGTGGGGCGTCTGTGGGACATGGCGGCAGCTAAGCTGAGCAAGACGGACGTTTCTGTGATGAAACGTTACGCCGAATTTCTTAAAAAGAACAAAGGCTTGCAAGAGATAGCCGAGCAGCTTGGCCGCATGGCGAATGAGGTGGATGATCCAGATCTCTATCGCACACCAGCGGAAGAGCTGCAGATGGTGGAAGAGAAAAGCGATGAAGCCACCGATGACATTGTCGGCATTCACGAGAGTGATGATCTCAACAAACTGCTGCCGAATGAAACCATGTTTCTCGCCTATCCGGAGCTGGAAGTGGTTTTTTACAAGCATTTGGCCGATAAACGTTTAATGAACTATCGAGTCAAAGGCAAATCGCGCACCCTGCGTAAAGTAAAAGCGCATAAACCAGATAACCAGCAAGTTGAGATTGAAAAAGGGCCGTTTGTTATTTGTGTTGACGCATCGGGCTCGATGAGTGGTTTTCCAGAGCAAAGCGCTAAAGCGATGGCCTACGCGCTGATGCAGATTGCATTGGCAGAAGAGCGCGATTGTTATGTGATATTATTCTCCACCGAGCAGATCACCTATGAATTGACACGCCAAGATGGCTTGCGTGAAGCAGCGGACTTCCTCACTTATACCTTTCATGGCGGCACTGCGTTTGAGCCCGTGTTGCTTAAATCGATTGAGCTGATGAGCGGCGAGAAGTATCGCAACGCGGATCTGGTCGTGTTGTCAGATTTTATCGCGCCGAGACAGTCGGATGAGATGCTGGCGAAGGTCGAGCAGCTTAAGTTGCAACAAAACCGTTTTCACGCGGTAAGCTTGTCCAAATATGGCAACCCTGAGTTGATGTCGATGTTTGATCACTGCTGGACTTACCACCCAAGTTTGGTCGGCCGCCTAATGAAAAAATGGTAACGAGAAAAACCAAAAGAGCCGTGAGTGCTCTTTTTTTATGTGCGGCTTCACAACACGCTATTTCTAATGCTTAACTTATCATTAATCAGTGGCATCTTATGATGCAACGGATTTCCTTGGTGGAGAGAGTGATGACGATCAACGAGTTACAGCAATACCTAGACACCTTCAACTGCGCGCAAAGTGATTTTCCTTTTGGTCCAGATGCTCTGGTTTATAAGGTCAAAGAGAAAATGTTTGCTATTTTGGCCACGCGCGAGGGAAAAGAGTACGTCACGCTCAAAGCCAAACCAGAAGATGGCGAAGTGCTCTGTGCACAATTTAGCGCCATCACACCGGGTTACCATACGAATAAACGCCACTGGATCACGGTCTATTTTGCTGGTGACGTCGAGGATGGCTTGATCGAAGATTTGTGTCAGCGCTCGTACGACTTAGTGGTGGCCAAACTGCCCAAGTCACAGCGGCCACTTTAGCGCAATCAGGAGGGGGAAGCGATGCGTACCTTGACTCAGTGGCTTGACGCTTACGGGCAAAGCCATCAACACCCGATCAATCAGCGTATCCACACCATTGCAGTGCCGGGGATTTTTTTCTCTGTGGTGGCGCTGATCTGGTCCATTCCCCCCATTACTTTGTCTGGCATGACACTCAATTGGGTCTGGCTCGCAGCCTTACCGGTGTGGGTATTTTATTTTCGCCTTTCACTGAGTGTCTTCTTGCTGATGCTCGGTTATACCTTGTCTTGCATCGCGCTGGCTTGGAGCTTAGCACTTTTGCAACTGCCCGTTTTTACTCTCGCCTTGGCGCTGTTTGTCTGCTTGTGGCTGTTGCAGTTCATCGGCCATAAAATTGAAGGTAAAAAGCCGTCCTTTTTTGAAGACTTGCAGTTTCTCCTCATCGGGCCGATCTGGGTGTTCAGAAAGCGCTAACGGCTCCTTAGCTAAAAAACAACCAGATGCCGACGCCGACCATCAAGCTGCCTGCAATTCGGTTGAGCGTCCGCACATTTTGTGATTTGCCAAGAATGCGTTTTAGCCCCTTACCGCCGGTGGCGTAGAGCGTCATACAGACAAACTCCGAGATGAGAATAATGCCGACTAACAGCATGAGTTGTGGGGTGAGTGGCGCCGATTGATCGATAAAAGGCGGCAACAGCGAAATCATAAACGCCCAACCTTTGGGGTTCGCAATGGCGGTGATAAAGCCTTGCATCACCAAATTCCAGTTACCACCGACCATGACGGGGTTGCCATCGCCTGATAATGCTAACTTGCCTTTCGAACGCCACATCTGCGCGCCAAGGTAGATCAAATAGAGTGCGCCTAACACCTTGAAACTGACAAACAGCATCGGGTAGTTGAGCATGATAGCCGCAATGCCAATCACCGCCGACACCGAAACCAACGCCACTCCGGCGAGTTCACCGATCATCATCCATAAAGTGCGTTTGTAGCCAATACTCATGCCCAAGCTCAGCGCCAGCGTCATGCACATGCCGGGCGTAATCGAGACAAAGAAGAAAGTTGGGATAAAAGCAGAAAGCAATGCAAGGTTCATAGGGCGAAGATTTCCTGAAACAAAACGTGACCAGAAAGAGCATTTGTTAACAATTTTCTCGACATAGAATACTGGTTTCGTGAATTTTGTCGAAATTTATTTGTGATCGATTGCGCTGTTTTTTTACCACTAGCTGGTCTTTGCAAGATCGTTATCACAGATTGAGTGGGGAGCAATAGCAAATTATACCGCGCGATATACTATCTCATCGAAACGTTTCGATGATGATTTTCCGACGAGGATACTCGGATTTTTCCAACGTACCGAGAGAGACACAATGAAAAAAAGTACCCTGATAAACTCTGACCTTTCTTATCTGGTAGCCACTTTGGGGCACACCGATGAGATCACCATTTGTGATGCGGGTTTGCCCATTCCCGATCAAGTGACACGCATTGATTTGGCGCTGACTCATGGCGTCCCCAGTTTTATTGAAACGGTTGGCGTTATCTTGTCAGAATCGCAGATTGAAGGGGTGGTGATGGCGGAGGAATTTGCTCAAGTTAGCCCAGAGCTTCATCAGGCGCTGCTTGTTCAATTGCAGCAAGAGCAAGAATGCACTGGCAAGAGCATCGCCATTTCCTATGTGTCTCATCAAGAGTTTAAGCAACGTACTCAGCAAAGCAAAGCGGTGGTGAGAACGGGCGAATGTACGCCTTATGCCAACGTTATTTTTCAGGCCGGTGTGGTTTTTTAAGCGGCGAGAACGTGAGGGTAAAGTATGAGTGAGGCGATACTGCAACTGAACAACATTGAGAAAGCATTTCCGGGTGTCAAAGCGCTGGATAAAGCATCACTTAATGTCTATCCCGGCCGAGTGATGGCGCTGATGGGGGAAAATGGCGCGGGCAAGTCCACCTTAATGAAAGTGCTGACGGGGATTTACCACAAAGACGCTGGCAGCATCCTCTATCAAGGCCGTGAAACCACATTTAAAGGTCCGCGAGACTCCCAGCAAGCGGGTATCAGTATTATTCACCAAGAATTGAATCTGATACCGCAATTGACTATTGCGGAAAACATCTTTCTTGGCCGTGAAATAACCACCAAATTTGGTCGCATTGACTGGGCCAAAATGTACCAGATGGCGGATAAATTACTGGCCCGCTTGAAAGTGAAGCACAGCGCGAAAACGCGACTCGGTGAACTGAGTTTGGGCGAGCAGCAGATGGTGGAAATCGCCAAAGCGCTCTCGTTTGAGTCGCGTGTCATCATCATGGATGAGCCAACCGACGCTTTGACGGACACGGAAACGCAAGCCTTGTTTGGCGTGATCAACGAACTGCGCGATCAAGGCTGTGGCATCGTCTATATCTCTCACCGTCTCAAAGAAATCTTCGAGATCTGCGACGACATTACCGTGCTGCGCGACGGAAAATTCATTGCTCAATGTGCTGTAGCGGAGACGGATGAAGAGGGGCTGATCGAGATGATGGTTGGCCGTAAGCTGGAAGAGCAGTACCCACGCATTGACGTCAAACATGGTGAGACCTGTTTGCAAGTGGTGGGGCTCACAGGCTCTGGTGTGCATGATGTCAGCTTTAGCCTAAAACGTGGCGAGATCCTCGGCATTTCCGGTTTGATGGGCGCAGGGCGCACCGAATTGATGAAGGTGATTTACGGTGCGCTGCCGAGTGAGCGCGGAGTGATAAACCTTGAACAGAAAACCATTAATCCGGTGAGCCCGCAAGATGGCTTAGCCAACGGCATCGCCTACATTTCCGAGGATCGCAAAGGTGATGGCTTGGTATTAGGGCTGTCGGTGAAAGAGAATATGACACTCTGCGCGCTGGATAAACTGAGCAAAGGGATGCAAATCCAGCATGGCGATGAAGTGACGGCGGTGGATGACTTTATCCAGCTATTCAATATCAAAACGCCAAGCCGCGAACAAATCATTGGCAATTTATCGGGTGGTAATCAGCAAAAAGTGGCGATTGCCAAAGGGTTGATGACGCGGCCTAAAGTACTGATCCTCGATGAGCCGACACGTGGTGTGGATGTCGGGGCAAAAAAAGAAATTTATCAATTAATCAATAAGTTCAAAGCCGAGGGGATGAGCATCATTTTGGTGTCATCGGAAATGCCTGAGGTGCTTGGTATGAGTGATCGCATCTTAGTCATGCACGAAGGACGCATCACCGGAGAATTTGATGCAAAAGACGCGAATCAGGAAAAACTGATGGCGTGTGCAGTCGGTAAAACGCTATCTGAGGAAGCCGCATGAACAGTAAAACCATGAGTAAGCCGAGCAATACAGGCGGCAAAAAACTGCTGAGTAAAGAGTGGTTGATTGAACAGAAATCACTGATTGCATTGCTGTTTTTGATCGTTGTTGTCTCATTTTTGAATCCAAATTTTTTCACCCTCGACAACATTTTGAACATTTTGCGCCAGACATCCGTTAACGCGATTATTGCGGTGGGCATGACTCTAGTCATTCTTACCGCGGGGATCGATTTGAGTGTTGGCTCGGTGTTGGCCTTGTGTGGCGCTTTTGCGGCCAGTTTGGTCGCAATGGAAGTACCGGTGCTAATTGCCATTCCTACCGCTTTGGTGGCTGGCGCTGCGTTAGGTGCGATCAGCGGCATTATTATTGCCAAAGGTAAAGTACAGGCATTTATCGCCACGCTGGTAACCATGACGCTGCTGCGCGGTGTAACCATGGTTTATACCGATGGTCGTCCTATTTCAACCGGATTTAGTGATGCTTCTGATGCGTTTGCTTGGTTCGGTACTGGCTATGCGTTAGGCATTCCGGTGCCAGTTTGGTTGATGGTGGTGGTGTTTGCCGCGGCATGGTATCTGCTCAATCACACCCGTTTTGGTCGCTACGTCTACGCCTTAGGAGGCAATGAATCGGCAACTCGCCTCTCTGGTATCAATGTTGATCGCGTCAAGATTGGCGTGTACGCCATCTGTGGTCTGTTGGCGGCGCTGGCTGGCATCATCGTTACATCGCGTCTCTCGTCCGCACAGCCCACCGCTGGTATGGGGTACGAATTGGATGCGATTGCGGCCGTGGTGCTCGGCGGAACCAGCTTAATGGGCGGCAAAGGGCGAATCATGGGCACCTTGATTGGTGCACTGATCATCGGTTTCTTGAATAACGCACTGAATCTATTGGATGTTTCCTCTTACTACCAGATGATTGCGAAAGCAGCGGTGATTCTGCTGGCCGTCATGGTGGACAACAAGAATAAGTAACCAACGAGCGGAAGGACCATTCTGCTCCCCCTACACAACAATAAGGACAATAACATGAACAAACTGGCCACTTTAATTTCTGCTGCGCTGCTGAGCTCCACGGTTTCTGTTGCTGCACAGGCGCAAGATACGATGGCAATCGTACTTTCAACGCTAAACAACCCGTTCTTTGTCACTATGAAAGACGGCGCAGAAAGTAAAGCGAAAGAACTGGGTTATGATTTGATCGTACTCGATTCGCAAAACGACCCAAGCAAAGAGCTTTCTAATGTAGAAGACCTGACCATTCGTGGTGTGAAAGCTATTTTGATCAACCCGACGGATTCGGATGCCGTCTCTAACGCTATTCGCATGGCTAATCAGGCGAAGATCCCTGTGTTGACACTCGATCGCGGTGCGAGCCGTGGTGAAGTCGTCAGCCACATCGCCTCTGATAACGTGATCGGCGGTGAAATGGCGGGTAGCTACATCATTGAAAAAGTGGGTGAAAAAGCCAAAGTCATTCAACTTGAAGGCATCGCAGGCACTTCCGCTGCTCGTGAGCGTGGCGAAGGTTTTATGAACGCGGTTAAAGAGAGTGGCATGCAAGTGCTTGCCAGTCAGCCCGCCGATTTTGACCGCACCAAAGGGCTGAATGTAATGGAAAACCTGCTGGCGGCCAATCCTGATGTGCAAGCGGTTTTCGCGCAAAACGATGAGATGGCGCTAGGCGCACTGCGCGCAGTACAAGCATCTGGAAAACAGGTAGTGATCGTCGGCTTTGATGGCACAGAAGACGGTATTGCGGCGGTCAATCGTGGCAAGTTGGCGGCGACTATCGCCCAGCAACCTGATCTGATTGGTGCATTGGGCATCGAAACGGCCGACAAAGTACTTAAAGGTGGTGAAGTTGAAGAGTACATTCCTGTACCACTCAAAGTCGTGACTAAGTAAGTTTAAATCTCTGGCTCCCGGCATTTGATGGCTCAGGTTGGGAGCCAGATTTTTTAGGCATTTGCCTGTCGATGGTTATGCGTTTTTCTCAAGAGCGCAAACCCATCGGTTACATTCAAAAGTAAGCTCATCAGAGCTGAGGATTCCCTATGAATAAGTTAGTGGTATTAGGCAGTGTTAACGCTGACCATGTCCTTCAAGTGCCTTCTTTTCCACGTCCAGGCGAAACCTTACACGGGCGCAATTATCAAGTGATTCCGGGTGGAAAAGGCGCCAATCAGGCCGTCGCCGCGGCTCGTTTGGGCGCGGACACGGGGTTTATTGCCTGTGTTGGGGATGATGCTTTTGGTATCAATATCCGCGAAAGTTTCAAAATGGATGGCATCAACACTATCGGTGTGAAAATGCAGCCGAATTGTCCAACGGGCATTGCCATGATTCAAGTGGCCGACAGTGGTGAAAACAGCATTTGTATCTCTGCAGAAGCAAACGCGAAGTTAAGCGCACAAGCCATAGAATCAGATTTGGACAGGATCCGCGCGGCGCGCTTTTTGTTGATGCAACTGGAAACGCCCATTTGTGGCATTGAACGCGCGGCAAGTGTGGCAAAAGCAGCAAAAACCAATGTAATTTTAAATCCAGCGCCCGCCAGAATGTTGTCGGATGAACTGCTAGCATGCGTGGCGATGATTACCCCGAATGAAACCGAAGCTGAGCTGCTGACAGGTGTCACAGTCACCGACGATGAGAGTGCGCAGCTAGCGGCCAACAAGTTACACGCCAAAGGGGTAGAAATGGTGTTGATTACTCTCGGAGCAAAAGGTGTTTGGCTGAGCGAAAATGGCCGAGGCCAGCTAATTTCGGGGTTCAAAGTGGACGCTGTTGATACAACCGCCGCAGGAGATACGTTTAATGGGGCCTTGGTCACTGGTTTATTGGAAGATATGCCATTAGAATCAGCCATCAAATTTGCTCATGCTGCGGCGGCCATTTCCGTCACCCGCTTTGGGGCACAAACTTCTATCCCAACCCGTAAAGAAGTTGACGCCTTTCTCGCTGAGCACCTCTAGCCGTATATCAAGGAGAACGACATGGCAACCATGAAAGATATCGCCCGACTTGCCGGGGTTTCTACCTCAACGGTTAGCCATGTTATCAACAAAACCCGATTTGTCAGCGAAGAGATTGCTGAGCGCGTCAATAACGCTGCCAAAGAGCTCCACTATTTCGCACCCTCGGCACTCGCTCGTAGCCTAAAAGTCAATCGCACTAACACACTTGGCATGCTTGTGACCACCTCAACCAATCCCTTTTTTGGTGAGGTGGTTAAGGGAGTAGAGCGCAGTTGTTTCCTCCAAGGTTACAACTTGATTCTTTGCAACACTGAAGGCGATAACGAGCGCATGAAGTCTTCGATTAATACGCTATTACAAAAGCGAGTCGATGGATTGATCTTGATGTGCTCCTCGCTCGAAGGGGAAAGGTTAGACGTGTTTGAACAGTATCCTGACATCCCTGTCGTGGTGATGGACTGGGGCCCCATGCTGTTTCAAAGTGACAAGATTCAAGACAATTCTTTACGTGGCGGCTATTTAGCTGCCAAGCATCTTATTGATTCTGGACACACGCAAATAGGCTGCATTACTGGGCCACTAATTAAGCATCAAGCACAAATGCGTTATGAAGGCTATAAGCGAGCTCTGAATGAAGCGGGCTTAGCCTTCAATGCTAACTGGATAATTGAAGCGGATTTTGAGTGCGAAGGTGGCTATCAAGCATTCAAGAAAATGCATTCTTCAGGCTCACTACCCAGTGCCATTTTCGTCTGCAATGACATGATGGCAATGGGAGTGATTAATGCAGCCAATGAGTTAGGGATCGTGATTCCTCAGTCGCTTTCGATTGTCGGTTATGACGATATCCACATTGCCAAGTTTATGACCCCATCACTGACCACCATCCATCAACCAAAATATCGTTTAGGCAAAGCGGCGGTAGAAACGCTACTGAAGAAAATCAAAAAGCAGACTCAGGAAGTGCAAGTTGTCCAATTGGAACCTACACTGGTTGAGAGAAACAGTGTGATTCCTCTATCGTAAGCGGTCACTTAACAGAGCGCATTGAATCCAGGTTATTCAATAAGTTGTTTTTAATTAAGCTCATTTCTGTGCGCTCGTTCATGCTAATGATGCTATAAGATTTGCTTATATTCATGATATAAAAAGTGTTTTATACAGAAGCAAAACGTGTGATTTCTTGCCCAAAAAGCTCAGTAATTAATTGTATCTTTACAAATAGTGTGGTTTTATTGAGCTGTTAAATTATTAATCTAATAAAGAATGAGAAGAGATGATTGGTGCCAAATATGCGGTTTTTTCAGTCAAGCACCCTTGGTTGCATCGACTGAACTTATTGATTGTACTTTCGATATCCTTGGTAAGCGGCTATCAACTGCTCGTTAATGAGCAACTGATTTACAGTATTGGAGCTTTGATTACTCTATTGTCGATTATCGTGTTTGCCTCGGCTTCCGACTTTAAGCGCAAGTATGTGCACATCGAATAGCGCATTAAGGTAAATCCCCAAAGCGTCATGGTCCGGTTTCGAGTGTTTTGCTCAAACCGGATTTTGTCATTGTATCCCGTCATTATTGTTGTTTTTACCAAGATTTTTATTGGTCAATATGCAGTGCAATCTATTGCTTTTTGTGTGGTTTAATTGCAAAACTTCTACAAACTCGGCAAACAGTGACTATTATTGATGTTAGAGTAGCGTCTGCCATAGAAAGTATTCGCTTACGGCACTTTTAGCGAATTATTTGAACTGCTAAGAAGTTTGCCGATTTACAAATAGGGCCTAAGCAGTAAAAATAAACTAATAAATAATAAAGACGACGCAATGTTTGCGGCGCTTTCACTACCTGAAGTATGTAAAGACATGAGCCATCCAAGTAGTACAATTTTGACAGAAAGTGGGACCAATGAACTTGAGATTATTGAGTTTCACTTAGAAAAAACGTTACCCGACGGCAGAACGAAAACCTGCTACTACGGGATTAACGTCGCGAAGGTGCGTGAAGTTATTCAGGTGCCAGAAACCACAGACTATCCGAATGCCCAGCCTCACATGATCGGCGTTTTCTCCTCTCGAGATGTATTAACTCCGCTGGTGGATCTCGCAGGGTGGTTGGGTGTGCCAACCCGCCAAGATCTGGCGCGTAAGTTTGTGATCGTAACTGATTTCAACAAGATGACTAACGGCTTTCTGATCGATAGCATTAGCCGTATCCACCGTATTTCATGGAACGACGTCGAATCGCCCAGCCAGTTTTTGGAAGCGGGTGAGCAAGATTGTGTCGTCGCTGTCGTGCGTAAAGATGGCAACCTCATCATGATCTTAGATTTCGAGAAGATCATCGCCGACATTAACCCTGAACTAAGTATGGAAAAATACGATGTTAAGGTGGATCGCTCGGTCGATCTTAACCAGCGTATGGTCTCTAAGCGCAACGCGAAAACGGTCATGGTGGTCGATGACTCAGCGTTTATCCGTTCACTGATCCAAGATACCCTCAGCTCTGCGGGCTACAACATCATTGCTTGTAAAGATGGTGGCGAAGCGTTTGAGAAGTTAATGAGCCTCATCCAAGTCGCAAAAGAAGAAGGATTGCCAGTCAGCGAATTGATTGATGCGGTGGTAACCGATGTAGAAATGCCTCGTATGGATGGCATGCATTTGGTGAAGCGTCTGCGGGAAACGGCAGAGTACAATTCGATGCCAATTGTGATGTTCTCTTCGTTGATGAGCGAAGACAACCGCGCGAAAGCGTTGGCTTTAGGGGCGAATGACACTATTACTAAACCAGAGATTGGCCGGATGGTGGCAATGATGGACAAGTACGTCCTGAAGATTTAATGCGGCTTGTCGACAAAATCAGGGCTCCAAACGGAGCCCTGATTTTTTATATACTACAGGTTATGCGTACGCTTCGACGAATTGATTCCACAAGCGATAACGCTCAGCGAGGTCGGCTTTAAGCTGTTTATAACGAATGGTGAGTAGTGCGTTTTCATACTTCTGCGCCGCATTTTGGCGCTTACTTTCAAGTAACTGCTTCTTCGCTTCGTAGTACTCCTTCATGAGAGCGGTTAAGCTATCAAATTCCCTCTGCAATTGCTCATGCAATGAAGCCGCTTCTGCTCGCTCTTCCAACTTCATTTTGGCCATTTTAAAAATTTGCGCTGCTTTTGCAGTATCGATTTTCAGTTGCGGAGTTACGCGCAGTCTTTTCGTCAACCCAATCCAAGAACAGCTTTTGATCAGCCATTTAGTCGGATCGTACTGCCACCAATAGATGCCATTGCGATAATCGTTTTCAAAAATATGGTGGAAATTATGATAGCCCTCGCCGAAGGTGAAGATAGCGAGTATCCCATTATCCCGAGCGCTGTTCTTATCGGTAAACGGTTGCGAACCCCAAATGTGGGCGAGTGAGTTAATGAAGAATGTACTGTGATGGCTGACGACTAAACGCAGCGCGCCAACCACGAGCAACATACCAACATAGTCCTGATAAAATGCTCCAAGCATAAGAGGAATACCTAAGTTGGTGGCTATCGCTAAAGGCACGTAGTAGCGATGTTGCCACATCACGATGGGGTCTTTTTGTAAATCACGGCAGTTAGTGTAGTCAGAATAACTCTCTTGGTTGTAGTGACGTAGCATCCAGCCAATATGTGAAAACCAGAATCCGCGTGACGCAGAGTAGGGATCTTTATCAAAATCATCGACATGACGATGATGGCGTCGGTGATCCGACGACCAATGCAAAATGCTGTTTTGCAGTGAAAAAGCACCGCCTATGGCGAAAAGCACTCGAAGCAGCGAATGTGCTTCATAAGTCTTGTGACTCCATAGTCGATGATAGCCCGCAGTAATCGAAAGGTTGGTGAAACTAAAGGCAACAAAAAACCAAAGCGCATGCCAGACGGTCAGTCCATGCTCCCAGGCATACCAAGGAGTCGCTACCAATGCTAACAAAAGTGAAAAGCTGAAAATAAAGATATTCAACCAGATGAGTGGTGGTTTTTGCGTCTCCACAGGACACCTCGTTTTTTGAGCTAACAATTGTTCGCTAGATTATCAGCGTACACGTGTAAGTCAAATTAATTGATAGATAATGTGAACGACATGTTTTGCTTTGCTGATAAGAGGATGTAGTATTAATACTCTATAAATGGATTTCTGGTAGATGGACGGACTGTTAAATGGAATTTATAACGGCAGAATATGTGGATTATGAAAGAGTCGCTTATTTGCATGCGACTAGCTTAAAGCGGCATTACAGCAAGATTCTCAGCAGACGTTATTTGCAAAACGATGTGCAAACGGAAAAGCTGCTTCTTTGGCAAACTCGTTTAACCAACCCGCCTTTTAGCCAACATGTAATTTTGGCTGAAGAAGGTGGTTTGTTGTTGGGCTTTGCCTGCGTTTTTGGTAATCACGATTTTGAACTCGGAACCTTTATTGATTCTCTGCATGTAGACGGTGATTTTCAGCGACGTGGCATTGGTAAGAAATTATTGCAAGAAGTTGCCAACTGGCAGCAGCACTATTTTTCTGATCGCGGACTCTATCTGGAAGTGAATATCAGCAATCGAGACGCGATCGAGTTTTATCAAAGCATTGGCGGCACATTGACTGAGTGTCGAAAGCGACAAGCTTCCGATGGTACCGAGATGATTGAGCAGGTAATCACTTGGCCGTCGGCAGAAAAGCTCTCCTCTGGGCTATTGGCCGCCGTAGTTTTTAGTTGAGCGACAAGCTCCCATAAAGGATAAATGAACAGGCCGTAACAAACGCGGCCTTGTCTTTTGTGCGGTATGTTGTTTTGTATAATCAGAAAAATCTTGCACTTAGCTGCGTTTTGCAGCTTTTCTTTGTTTACCATATCTCATAAGGATATATACTAACCAGTAATCGGGTGACTACCTGAAAAAATACCTATAAATAACAAGGCTTATGCAAGATTGCACTAACGCAATCTATGACATTAACCACTATTGGCTAGTAGTGACATGGAATCGATTCGCAAGGTTTATCAATATGCTAACCCTAACTTGACGCTTGTCGGCTGGATGGGGTTTCTCGGCTTTCCGACCTACTACTGGGTTTGGACGCATCTTTTTCCTCAGTCTTACGAGAATCTTCCGCTCAGGCTACTTTGTTCAGCTTTATTCTTGCTGCTGGTCTTGCGAGAGCGGTTACCCATGCCGATCCGCACGCGTATGCCCATCGTCTATTTGATAGTGATAACAACCTGTTTGCCATTTTTCTTCTTTTTTATGCTGTTGATGAATGAATGGTCGAACGTTTGGGTCATGTCCTTTATGGCAGCGATTTTCTTACACATCTTGTTAGTCCATATGACTAAGGTAATGTTTAGTCAAACATTTATCGGTGTTGGCATGGCGGTACTTGCCGCGTATGTGTGTAATGACTACCATCTAGTGATTTCCGTCGACTGGCGTCATGTGCCGATATTTCTCTTTATCTATCTGTTTGGCAACTTATTCTATTTTCGCAATCAAGTTGAACATGAATCACGGATCTCTATCGCCAAAGCGTTTGGTGCCGGAATCGCCCATGAAATGCGTAATCCGCTAAGTGGCTTGGTTGCTTCTATTGATGTGATTCAATCGGTGATTCCCAACGATAAAGTTGAAAAACGCAGTAACTACGCGCTAAGTGCCAAAGACGTCGCTTTGCTACGAGAAGTAAGTGAAGAAGCGATGAAGATTATCCATTCGGGCAATGAGACGATTGATCTGCTTTTAACCTCGATTGATGAAAATCGTGTATCTCGTTCAACCTTTAAGCGACATTCGGCCAATGAAGTGGTCAAAAATGCCATTGAAAGCTTTAGCTATAAAAAATCGGCGGACAGGCAATGCATTCGCTACCACGAAGAAGGGAACTTTGACTTTTTTGGCAGCCACACGCTACTGAAGTACGTTATCTATAACCTTGTTAAAAATGCGTTTAACTATCGCAATCCTGAGGTGTTCACCATTGATATTACGATAAGTCGCGATGATACGGAGAACATGGTTGTCGTGCGAGACAACGGTCAGGGAATTGCGCCAGCGTCGATGGAACATATTTTTAAGGATTTCTATACCACTGGGAAAAGTAGTAACTATGGTTTGGGACTGCCATTTTGTAAAAAGGTGATGCGATCCTTTGGTGGCAGCATTGCTTGTCAATCGGCGCAAGGGCAATGGACGGAGTTTACGCTGACGTTTCCGTTGGTAAAATCTAAAGTAGTTGGTGAAATCAAGTATGAGCTGATGAAACTCAAGTCGGTCTTTTTTATCAGTGAGCAAGAGATTCTGTGTAAAAAAATGGCGGAATCAGCTCGCTCAAGCGGTTTCGCCCTCACGGTAAAAACGGCCGAGCAAGCGTGCTTAATGGCCGAACATGAGTTTGAATATGATCTTATCTTTCTGGATTTGAGTTCGGTCGACTTAAAAAACAGCCAGCTAGACAGGCTAGAATCTTTACTGCATTTTACCGAAGCGCGCATTGTTTACTTGTATCAAGATGCGATAGTCAATCGCCGCAACCAAAGTACATTGCCGGTATTGTGGGTTGAAACGCAATCTTGGTTACTCAATACAGCGCAGATTATCGACAGACTCATGTTTGACGCAAACTTTGATGCGTACATGCCCGCTCCGGTCAGAAAATCCGACGATGGCAAACGGGTGATAATGGTGGTTGACGATAATGATTCGCTGCGAAAATTCACCTCTTTATTATTGGAGAAACAGGGTTTCGAAGTGATTCAAAGAGAAGATGGTCGGGAAGCGCTTCATGCGTTGGAAAAACATCATGTTGATCTCATTTTGATGGATATTGAAATGCCGATATTAGACGGTATAGAAGCGTCAATTCAGATCCGTCAGTCAAATAAAAAATATGCTCATGTTCCAATTATCGCCCATACTGGTGACAGTACTCCCGTAACACTAGAGAGAATTAATCAGTCAGGAATGTCTGATTATTTAGTTAAACCCGCCGATAAAAATAAACTACTAGATAAAATATCACATTGGATATAAGAAGAGCCCTTAGGGCTCTTCTTTATTTATAGTGGCTTCTAAACAAAAATAAATTGTCCAGACTGATAGGCCGAGCGGCATACCTCTATTGTTTTTTCTATATCTTGTTCGTCAAGTGATGCATTAATAGAAAATCGGATGATATTCTTATTTTTTCCTGTGGCTGGACGACAAAATACAGAGCCAAAAATACCGTTGTCTTCTAAATAGTCTCGTACATGCTCGGTGTTCCGCTCATCGGCCGTTTCAATGGCGACAATTTGAGATTGGCTGCGAACTTGAAAACCGATCTGCTTGAGCCCTAGACGAAGCTGTCTTGCCAAGCGTCCGACTTGGGCTCTTCTTTCATCACTTCCTCGGACAATTTCCAGTGTTTTCTCTAATCTGTCGATTTCAAATGGCAGTAAAGTAGAGCTGAATATCGCCGGGTAGGCAACAAACGGTAGAGTTTGTGAAATGAGATCGTGGCCAAGAATCGCCCCGGCCCGATAAGCAAACGACTTGGCTAGGCTGACAGTAATAAAGTCAACTTTACTAGTCAGTTCTAGCTCTTTGACTAATCCCGCGCCTTGTGGGCCATGTGTCCCCAACGAGTGAGACTCATCGACGATAATCGCGCATCCATATCTTTCTGCGATGTCACACAGATCCTTGAGCGGTGCGACAGTGCCAATTGTGCTGTAGACAGAATCAACGATGATGATCCCTGCACCGTAGCGTTCAACCTGCTTAATCAGGTGATTGAGGTTGTTATGCATAAAAGGATGGATGGCTGCATCTGCGATACGCGCTCCTTCCCAAAGTGACATATGGGTAAAAAAGTCAATGTAGACCGGGGTTGTAGGGGCGCAGATCGTTTGCAAAAGACCAATATTGGCTGCCCAGCCGGATTGTGACAGCAGACAAGATGACATTCCAGTATAGTTGGCGAGCTGCTTTTCAAAATTGGGTTTGCTCTTTTCGCTTTGTAAAAAAATAGCCGACATCACAACACTGGCATCGCATTTATTTATTGCATCAGTATGAACCTGTTTGATTTCAGGATGATTGGCAATTGATAAATAATCATTGCTCTGCATGATAATTGAGTCATTTTCTGGGACTTTTCCCATGACTAAATGTGTTTTGCTCTTGTTACTATGAATCAGGTCTTCTACCTGAAATAATAAGCGATTTGATATAAATTCAGGTAGTTGTTTAGGAAACATGTTATTCATAATTTTATTCTCTATAAAAATACACAGACAAGCGCCAGCTGACGAGTGATTTATCGCTCAGTATTCAACGAATGTCATTGGTGAATAATTATATTTTTGTGAGAAGTAGCAAATATAGTTGTTCCTTATTTGATACTTTTAATCTTTATCTACCCTTAGGGAATATAAAATAAATAGAATTATTAGCTTATTGATTATAAAAGGCTAAAAAAGAGGGACGTAAAATACGTCCCTGAAAAATGAGGTGATGATAGGAAGAACCGGCTTTTTTGGATCAGCGTTTGTTCTTGAGGTAGCGTTTTCTACGTTCCTCTTTTTGCTTGGCTTTTTCTTCCGCGCGGCGTGCGGCTTCGATTTCAACTTCGATCAGTTCTTGAGTGATCATCTCTGGTCTCTCAAGCGTTATCTGCCCTAAAGTACCATTACGTAGCTCATGCAGTAGGATCTCACTGGCTTTATGTAAGTCCACTCGGCCACCAGAGCGCAATGCCCCCCGATTGCGCCCGATTTCTTCCATCAGCTCTACATCGGATTCTGGAAGCTCGTCTATCTGATAGCGATCTTTGAGTTTTTGCGGGTAGTGTTTGGCGAGATACTCGACGGTGTAAAAAGCCACTTCATCGTATTCCATGGCGGTATCTTTAACGGCTCCGGTAGCGGCAAGGCGAAAGCCACTGTGCGGGTTTTCAACTTTAGGCCACAAGATCCCTGGAGTATCAGAGAGCACAATCCCGTTTTGCAGATTGATACGTTGCTGACGGCGAGTCACGGCAGGTTGGTTACCTGTTTGAGCGATGGCTCGTCCAGCCAGCGTGTTGATGATGGTTGATTTGCCAACGTTCGGGATGCCCATAATCATGGTACGAATGTTTTTGCCGATCTCTTCTCGATGCGGGGCCAGCTTGCGGCAGAGCTCCATGATCTTGTGCACTTCCTGCGTTTGAGAGGTGGTGATCGCCATCGCTTTCACGTTTTGCTCTTTTTCAAGATGTTCGATCCACAACTGAGTCAGTTCTGGGTCGGCCAAATCGCGTTTGTTCAGGACCTTAACCACAGGTTTTTCTCCACGAATTTTAGAAATAAGCGGATTTTCACTGCTAAAAGGAATACGTGCATCAAGCACTTCAATAATTACGTCGACTTGTGGAATGGCTTCTTCGATCTCTTTGCGGGCTTTGTGCATGTGCCCAGGAAACCATTGAATTGAGTTGTTCACCATTGGGAATATAAATCCTTAACTTTATCGATTTTTATGTGAAACCTTGCGGTTCACATAAAAAGAAATGCTTTGCGCAAATTGGATATGGGGCATTGTACTTGAGATTGGCTGCGGTATCCATTTTGCTTAGGTTTATTGCACATTTTGCTTAAGCTTATTGCAAAATCCTGCGGAAAAATGGAAGGACGATAGAAAGGCACGGCCAGTGAATTGTTCGAACCATAACGCTTAGAATCTACGGTAAATAATGCAAAAACAGTGAAATAACTGGACGAAAGATTGCGCTGAGACAACAATCAGTCACTTAAAACTTACTTGCCAGCGGGATGCTTGATGGAATCACTTTTAGCTCAGTTACAGTTTTCCTTGTCGGTCACTGGCCCTATCTGTCTGATGTTGCTGCTGGGGGTGTTTTTTAAACGTATCGGATTGATCAACGAGCCTTTTATCGAAGTAGGCTCCAAACTGGTGTTCCAGGTTACTTTGCCCACCATGCTGTTTCTCAGTCTGGTCAGCGCCGAACACGACTTTTCCGCCGCCAGTCATTTTGTCAATTTTGGCATTGTTGCCAACATCGTTTTTTTTGTTTTTACCTTCATCTCCGTCAAACTGTTGTTTAAATCCTCTCCTGATCAAGGCGTGGTGATTCAGGGTGGTTTTCGCGCCAATACGGGCATTATTGGTATCGCTTATGTGGCCAACGCCTATGGCTCTCAGGGGGTCGCGCTGGCTGCAATTTATGTTGCGGTGACTACTTTTATCTACAACGTTCAAGCCGTGATCTGCTTATCACCGAAAGGTAAAAACAGCGGTGACAAAGCGCTCAAAGTGGTGTTTAAAACCCTAACCAAAAATCCGCTGATCATCGCTATCCTCTCTGGCGTCGCATTTTACTTGTTGTCTATTCCCGTTCCGCAAGTCGCAATAGATGCCGGTAATTATCTGTCTAAGATGACACTACCTTTGGCGCTTTTGTGTACGGGCGGCTCACTTAATTTCAGTTTGCTCAAAAATGAAAGCTACCCCACTTGGTTTGCCAGCAGCTACAAATTGGTTTTGGCGCCAGTGCTTGTAACCGGCACCGCCTATCTGCTCGGATTTCGCGGTATAGAACTGGGTATTCTATTTTTTATGAATGCTTCGCCTGTCGCTGCGGCAAGTTATGTGATGGCGCGCTCGATGGGAGGCAATGCCACATTAGCGGCAAACATTATTGCCTTGACCACGGTGCTTTCAACCATCACCTGTACGATTGGGTTGGTGCTTTTAAAAGCCTACCAATTGGTGTAACGAACTTTATGCGAAGAGAAGTATTTGGCGAAACGGTGAGTGTGTATTGGCTTGATTATTTTGCTTGATTCTGGTTTTGTCTCTGAGCATGAGAGTTTTGTCACAAGGTGACGAATTCCATACGCCATACTGCCTGTATAAATCACCACTATATTGTTGTGTCTTAGATGTTAATTTATATTTATATCATAAATATTTTTCGGCGGTTTCGTTGGTTGCCGTTTGGTTTAAACCGCAGTGAAGGAAAATGACGTAAATGAGTAGTATAAACTGGGCACCTCTGTTCTTTCATTCTAGGCGATTGGCGATTTTGATACTGACCGCTTTGTGCTCGACTTCTCTTTTTGCTCAGCCACTACGTCTATCCGATTACTTCTCTGAAACTTGGAGTTCAAATCAGGGGTTACCCCACAATAGCATTAATGCCATTGCTCAGACCCAAGATGGCTACTTGTGGTTTGCCACTTGGGAAGGGGTTGCTCGTTACAATGGTCTCAATTTCAAACGTTTTGATCGGAATCCGCAGACGCATATGCTCGATTCTGGCACGCGCTCGCTGACGGCAGACAGTGCCAATCGTTTGTGGGTGGGCGGTGCACGCGGTAGTTTAGCACTTCGTCAAGGTTATACTTGGCATGAGCAACCCCCGCTTGCCGGGCTGGTCAATTATATTTTTGTCGATTTACAGCAAAACTTATGGTTTGCCATTGAAGGTAAAGGGGTAGTGTTTCGCCCGCATCTTAATGATGGTCGTTATGGCGAAGAGCAATGGCGATTAACCAATATAAGCGCTTATCGCCTTGCTCAGGATGCGAATGGAGCGATTATTGCGGCAACGGATGCCGGGCTCTACCGCCTAACCGAGAACGCGGCACAAAAACTCTCTTCAACGCAATTTGAGCGTGTCTCTTATGTCTCATCAGCACCTAACGGCGATATTCTACTAGGGACAAACCGTGGCGCTTGGCGCTGGGACGGGCAAATCCTCAGCCCTGTAGAGAATGCTCTGTTAAGTACCGTGGTTACGGTGGTTGAGCAAGACAGCGCGGGCAGTATTTGGCTTGGCACTATCAATCGAGGTGTGGCACGCTTGAGTTCGCATGGGCTGGAATGGCTAGACGTTCGTCAAGGGCTGCCGAATAACCGCGTGCTCTCTTGGCTTGAAGATCAGCAAGGTAACATCTGGATCGGCACCAATGGCGGGATTATCCGTTTACGAGAAGCTCCCTTTGTTTCTGTGACTCAAGAACAAGGTTTGATAGGCAACTATGTCCGCACTCTGCTGGAGATCGCTGACGATCATCTACTCATCGGTAGCAGCAATGGCCTGAGTGTGCTGGATAGCTCAGGGGCGCGAGCGGTACCGAGTCACGGTGAGAATCTCTCCGTGCTGAGCTTGGCAAAGCGAAGCGCAGACAGCGCTTGGGTTGGCACCTACCAACATG
The DNA here is from genome assembly GCF_009665415.1 of Vibrio cidicii. Taxonomy (NCBI): domain Bacteria; kingdom Pseudomonadati; phylum Pseudomonadota; class Gammaproteobacteria; order Vibrionales; family Vibrionaceae; genus Vibrio; species Vibrio cidicii. The sequence goes on from NZ_CP035922.1 coordinate 705,498, forward strand.
GCCTGATGGTGTTCCAAGCTGGGCAGCTAAGTTTATTTCTTAGTGAAAATAGTGGTTTACCGACTAATGAAATTCGAGCTTTGCTTCAAGATAGTCAGAATAATTTATGGATAGGAACGCCTGCGGGGTTAGTGGAACGCTCACCAGACGGTACTTTGCGCTATTTTAGTAAAGAAAATGGCGAGCTGGTTGATAACTACGTGATGGCGCTGGCGGAAGATGAGTTCGGTAAAATTTGGGTGGGAACTGGGCTTGGTGTCAGCGTTCTCTCTGGTGAGCATTTTTCTCGCCTCAATTTAGACAAGCTGGAAGCTGCTCAATACGCTTTCGGTTTTTACACCGAACCGGGCTATGTGTGGATCGCCACAGATCGTGGTGTGGTGCGCTATCGGCAACGGGATAAAACCACAGCGCTTGTTGGGCGTCCGCAGGGGTTGCCCATCGACAAATTTTTCCAAGTGGTTAACGATGGCCAAGGTCACTTCTGGTTGTCAAGTAACCGAGGTATTTGGCGCATTGGCTACGAGCAGGCACATCGGGTTGCAGACGGCATGTATGCCAGTTTAGAGTTTGAGCATTACGACGAAAATGATGGTATGGCCAGTAGCCAGGCAAACGGTGGCTCCAATCCGGCCGCGATAATCAGCCGTTCAGGGCGTCTCTATTTCGCCACAGCAAAAGGCGTTGCTTCGATTCATCCCGATAGTTTGACGCACAATGAGGCCCATCTGTTACCCGTTGTGCTCGAATCAGTAAAATTTGACGCCGCCAGCATGAATGTCGACGTGCAAGGCCAAGTTCCTTCGGGCACGACGCGTATCTCTTTCTCTTACGTTGGGCTGGGCTTTGTGATGTCTGAACGTTTGCAATACCGGACCAAACTGGAAGGGTTTGACAACGATTGGTCGTATCGCGGTAATGCGACCACGGTGGAATACACCTATCTGCCGCCTGGGGAATACCGTTTGTGCATCAGCGCACGCTCGCCGTACGGTGAGTGGCATGATGCGCAGCATGTTTACCAATTTACTGTGTACCCCTCTTTTTGGCAGCGTACGGAAGTTCGTATTGCCGTTGCACTGGCAGCACTGATCCTGCTCGTGGCTGCGATTCGCTGGCGGCTAAGCGCGCTTAAACGCAATGAGCTTCAATTGAAAAAACAAGTGGCACTGCAAACGCAAGAGATCCGAGCGCAAGCGGAGAAGTATGAAAGATTGTCAAAAGAAGATGTATTAACTGGCTTGGCGAATCGCCGCGCCTTTGATAACGAGATCAAAGCGACTTTCAATCACGCTAAGGAAAATCAGCAGCGTTTCTTTGTCGCGATCTTGGATATCGATTTCTTTAAGCGAATCAATGATAAATATTCCCATCTGGCTGGCGATAAAGCGATTATCACCATCGCTCACATTTTGCGAGATTATGCGCAATCACCTGAAAAAACGGCAAGGTGGGGTGGGGAAGAGTTCACCCTGTTGTATCAAGGCGATCAGCCGTACGCCTATTTTGAGCAGTTGAGAGAGCGTATCGAGCAGAGCCGTTTTGATGATATCGATCCGGATCTCACTATCACCGCCAGCATTGGTTTTGCCGATAGCGATAATGCGCAGAGCTATGAAGAAGTGCTTAAACGCGCCGATCACGCACTGCTCAAAGCCAAACGTAACGGGCGCAACCGCACTGAGTGCTAACTCCAATGCCGGTCATCAACACAGTATGAGTTTGTGGGCGTTTCGCCCATTTATTGCCCTTTCAATCACTTCGGATGTCAATTTCACCGCTTGATACGATGAAATGGCCGATTTTTCAGGCTATGCTATCGCCTGAAAAACGTGGCATTCCGTCATACGTTCGTTGGTGTAAGTGACAATTCATGAAGTTTATTCATACCTCTGACTGGCATCTAGGCCGCCAGTTTCACAACGTCTCTCTGTTGGAAGACCAAAGCGCCGTTCTTGATCAACTGATTGAATACATCGCGCAGCATCCGGTCGACGCCGTTGTCGTGGCGGGGGATATTTTCGATCGCTCAGTGCCACCGACCGCCGCGGTAGAACTGCTCGACCAAACCGTTACGCGCGTTTGCGGCGAGCTGAACACGCCGATGATCATCATTCCCGGCAATCATGATGGCGCGCAGCGACTCGGTTTTGGTGCTTCGCAAATGAAACAAGCCGGGTTACACATCATCAGTAACTTCAAGCAAATGCTGACTCCTGTGGTAGTGGAAAGTGAGCAGGCGGGTCAGGTGGCTTTTTATGGCATGCCCTATAGCGATCCAGAGCAGGTGCGTTTTGCCTTTGACGCTGATGTGAAAGACTACGACCAAGCGCACAAAGTATTGGTTGAAGAGATTAAGGCCCGTTTGCAACACGTGCAGAAAAACGTGCTGCTGAGCCACTGTTTTGTGGATGGCGGAGAGAGTAGTGATTCGGAGCGGCCGCTCTCCATTGGCGGTTCGGATCGAGTTAGTGCGGACCATTTTCGCTGCTTTGACTACGTTGCGCTTGGCCATCTGCATCAGCCGCAGCAGCGCAGTGAAGCCCACATCCGATACAGTGGCTCGTTGATGAAATACAGCTTTTCCGAGCAGCACCAAAAGAAAGGTTTTACGCTGGTAACGCTCGATGAAAACGGATTTGCTAACGCTGAGCATGTCGCGCTCAAAGCACCGCGAGAAATGCGCGTGCTGGAGGGGGAACTGGATGACATCATTACACGTGGCAAAACAGATCCTAACTCGGACGATTACCTATTGGTGCGCTTGCTGGATAAGCACGCGATCCTTAATCCGATGGACAAGCTTCGTACGGTCTATCCGAACGTTTTGCATTTAGAGAAACCGGGCATGTTGATTGGCGTAGAACAACAAATGGCGCAAGCAAAACTGGCGCGCAGTGAAGCGGATATGTTCCGTGATTTTTTCCGCGAAGCGCAAGAGAGCGAATTGAGCAGCGCGCAAGATCAGGCGCTCAGCGCCATTGTCAAAGATTTGTTGAAACAGTAAGGGCGAGAGAGCATGAAACCCATCAAACTCACCATGCAAGCATTCGGCCCTTTTGCTGGCCGTGAAGAGATCGACTTTACCTTACTCGGATCTAACCCACTGTTTTTGATCAACGGGCCAACGGGATCAGGGAAAACCTCGATATTGGACGCCATCTGCTACGCTTTGTATGGCGAAACCACGGGTAATGAGCGGCAGGGCACGCAGATGCGTTGTGATCTCGCCGATGTGAAAACTCCGACCGAAGTCACTCTCGAATTCGTCTTACACGGCAGACGTTACCTTGTTCAGCGCTCGCCAGAGCAAGAAGCGGCCAAGGCGCGTGGCGAAGGGACGACGGTAAAAAAACACACTGCGTCGCTCTATTTACTCGATGACGAAGAAAAACTGATCACCGCCAAAACCAACGAAGTGAAAGGCAAAGTCGCTGAGTTGATTGGTCTAAGCGAGACTCAGTTTCGCCAAGTGATGGTGCTCCCACAAGGGAAATTTCGCGAACTGTTGCTTGCGAGTTCCAAAGATCGCGAAGAGATATTTGGCCAGTTGTTCCAAACGGAAATATACAAACGCATCGAATTTGCCCTGAAAGAGAAAGCGCAGGCGATCAGCAGCGCCAAAGAGAAGTTTGATGAGCAGATCCGTGGTGCGCTGGATGTGGCTGAGGTCAGTGATGAATCGTCTCTGACAGAGACATTGAAAGAGCAGCAAAGCGTGCTCACTGAGTTGAACCTGCAAGAACAACAGCACTTAGGCCGCTACAACGACGCCAAACAAGCTCTCCTTACGGCCAAATCCTTGCTGGAAGAGTTCAATAAACAGGCGTCAGCGAAAAGTGCGCTCGATACTCATCTGGGCAAAAAGGAGTCGATGCAAGCTTTAGCACTGCAGCTTGAGCATGCCCGCCAAGCGCAGCAACTCGATGGGTCTTACCACCAGTGGAAGAATATCCTTAACGATATTGTTCAACAGCAAAGTAAGATTGATGAGCTTAATGCTTCACTAAGCAGAGCAACACAGCAAGCGAATGAGTTAGAGCAACAGCATACCCAGGCCCAGCAACAAGCTGAACGCATTCCTGAGCTACAGCAAGAAAAGTTTGCCTTAGAAACCGCCAAGGCCAAGCTGATGCAAAAAGCGCAATTTGAACAAGAGATTGTCCATTTAGGCGCAGAAGTTGAAAAGCTGGAGCATCAATTGCAGCGCGTGCAAGCGCACAAAACGGTGATGCAGCAAGAGCTGCAATCGGCCACCAGCGTCTTTGACCAAGGCAAGCAGGCACTGGCGGAGCAGCCACGGCTTGAAGCGCGTGAAGGGGAGTTGAAACGCCAGATCAACGACTACACGCACCACTTGAAACTTCAGCAAGGTTTGCAAGATTTCCACTCGCAGACACAAGCCAAGCAGCAGGCGCAACAACAGGCAAAGCAGCACTGGTTAAACGCTCAGCAAAGTGCCGATCGGGTTGAGCTGAGCTGGCACAATGAACAAGCGGCGATCCTTGCTGAACGTCTTAGCCAAGGCGACCCTTGCCCGGTCTGTGGCAGCCGAGATCATCCGGCTAAAGCGAGCTTTGCGGGAGAGCCGGTCAGTAAAGTGCAAGTCGAGCAGGCGCGCGAGCGGGAGAAAAACGCGCTCGCCGTTTTTAACCAGAGCGAGAATGCGCTGGCGTTACACCTGTCTAAAGTCACTCAACAGCAAGAAGCGTTAGCACAAAGCGAAGCAAATCTGGGCGCTTTGTTGGATACCTCAATTGAAGCGCTGCAAGCCCAGCTGCTGGAGCTGCAAGCCGAGCTCAAAAAAATGCAAGCGATCAACCTCGCTCAGTTGGAGAGTCATGTCCAGCAACTGAGCGAGCGCTGTGGCAAAGGTGATGCTATGGAGAAAGAGCTCACCCAACAACTCATTTCTGCCTCTGCGACGTTAAAAGAAAAGCGTGAACAGCTAAGCAAATTTAGTCTGCAGATCGCCAGCGAATGGAGCGACGTGACTTTGGTTGAGCAGACAATGGCCACGCTCAGCCAACAGATCGAAACATGGCAACAAGCCAAAGAGCTCAGTCAAAAACGCCTTGATGAGATCAAACAAACGCTATCGGCACTGCGGAGTGAACTAAAAGCGCACAGCGACATGTTGTCGCAAATACAGCATCGGAGTGAACAACATCATTTGGCTTGGCGTGAGGCTCTCGACATGTCAGCCTTTAGCGACGAGCAGCACTACTTGGCGCAGCGGGCAGAGCCCAGCCAGTTGGAGCAATGGAAGCAAGAACTGGAGCAATTTCAGCAGCAGACTACCCGTTTGCAGCAGACTTATCAGGATTTCCAGCAGCGATTGCAAGATAAACAGCCGCCGGAATTGGCGCAGCAAGAGCTGACAGTGACAGAGTGTGAGCAGCGTTATCTGCAAGTCAAAAATGAGCGAGATAGTGTGCGCTCTTTGGTCACCAAACTGGAAAGTGTGCAGCGCAAGATCGCCGAGTTACACCAACACAATCAACGCCTTGAAGAGGAATACAAGGTTTACGGTACACTTTACGACGTCGCTAGTGGTAAAACGGGCAGCCGAATCAGCTTACATCGCTTTGTATTGGGCGTGCTGCTGGATGATGTGTTGATCCAAGCGTCGCAACGTTTGAGCTTAATGAGTCGTGGTCGATATATCCTCAGCCGCAAAACCGAAGGCTTTAAAGGCGTGGCGGGGCGAGGCTTAGATCTGGTGGTGGAAGACAGTTACACCGGCAAATCGCGCGATGTTGCCACCTTGTCTGGCGGAGAATCCTTCATGGCGGCACTCTCTTTAGCGCTCGGTTTGTCGGATGTGGTGCAATCTTACAGTGGTGGTATTCGTCTTGATACGCTGTTTATCGATGAAGGATTCGGCAGCTTGGATCCGGAGTCGCTCGATCTGGCGGTGCAAACGCTGGTGGATTTACAACAGAGCGGGCGAATGATCGGGGTGATTTCCCACGTCGCAGAAATGAAAGAGCAAATGGCGCAGTGTATTGATGTTGTGCCGTCACGCAGCGGCTCCGCGATTGTTGTTAAGGGGGCACTGTATTGAGACGGTTGAGAGTCGCGAAAAGATGGGCTCTGCATTCGTGCGGGTAAAGAAGTCGCGCACGTCACGTCAGGTGGGCCAAGATGTCCACTTACAACTTCGGTGTAAATATTAACAACTCAATCATTTAGCGTGTTTAAACTGTTGGGTTGGTGGAGTAAAAAAGGAGTCAGCGTATAATGACGCTAACTCCTGCTAAATGCTTGTTTTTCTGACCGAAGGTGCCTTAAGATGCGATGAAATCACATCACAAAGAGAGCCCTTTTACCGTGCTTGATACCAGATCCGCGTCTGCGGTTATCTCCTCAATTACTTCTTTGATTTGCTCAGCTTGTGTTTCTCCGGAAGAGGCTTTTTCAAACACGGTTTGAATGGTTTTATCAATGTTCTGTGTGATACTGGAGTTTGCATTAATCACCTCTGCTATTTCTGAGGTCGATTGCGATGTTCGTGCCGCTAGCTGCCTCACTTCATCGGCGACCACAGCAAAGCCTCTGCCTTGCTCGCCCGCCCGAGCCGCTTCAATTGCAGCATTGAGTGCCAGTAGGTTGGTTTGGTCGGCAATCGAGCTGATAGTGGAAACAATCGCTTCCACATTTTTCGATTGGCCATTGAGTTGGGCTATTTGATTACTGACATCTTGCACCGATTGATTAATGGCTTTCGAGTTAGTTAATAAACTCAAAATGCTGGCTTTGCCGTTAGCGGCGGAGTTGACGGTGTCTTGTGCGATTTTCTGCGCCGTTTTCGCTGCTTCTTGCACTTGCATCGATTTTTCCACACGTTCGGAGATATCACTGGCGAGTTTGATGATCTTCACGACTTGGCCAGCATGATTGTAAATTGGGTTATAGGTAGCTTCTAGCCAGATATGTTTACCATATTTGTCTAAACGCATGAAAAGACCGCTCTGAATTTTTCCCGCAGCAAGATCTTGCCAAAATCGAGGATTTTGCTGATAAAACGTCTCTTCGCAGAAAGCGCGATGATGTTTTCCGATCACTTCGTGCAATGAATAACCAAAGCATCTTAAGAAATTATCATTGGCAGCGAGCACGGTGCCATCCGGGGTAAAATCAATCACCGCAAGCGACTTGTCCATGGCTTTAAGCAAAGCTTGGTTACGTTCTAACTCCATTTGTGCTTTGGTGACATCGGACGCCACTTTGGCAATGTATTCCACTTTTCCTTGATTCATAATTGGAAAATAGGTGGCAGCCACCCATACGGCATTGCCGTTTTTGTGCTGGCGAATAAAACGATCGCTGCGCGGTTTGCCTTTGGCTAAGTCATCCCAAAGTTGGCGATATGTAGAGGTAGAGACATCTTCAGGAAAGCACAACATGCGATGATGTTGATTTACAAGCTCCTCAAGGGTATAGCCCACCACATTGAGAAATTGTTGATTGGCGAAGCGTATTTCACCGGCTGGGGTGAATTCTATATAAGGGACGGATTGCTTTAGTGACTCTCTGAAAGCTTGGCATTGGGTTACCTCGTTTTCCAAATGAGACACTTTGTCGGTGTAAGAACGTTTTGAAACGAACATCTCAAGCTCCTGAATAGTCAAACCAACGTGAGAGAGGGAAAGTGAATGTTATGTTGTAATTCTTTAGTTTGTCTCAATATATAGTCGATACTTTACTGCTGTGCAATGCAACCGCTGTAGGTCGGGTTTTCTGTTGAAACGAGTGCCTCTCATATACTTGCAAGATTGTCTTCAAAGATTGCGTTGCGGGAGTTCTAACCGTGTTGGGTTATTGAACAGTTGTTGAGACAAAACTCTTTCTAGGCCAATGAATGTATTGACGAATAAGAAAACAAGAAAGTTTATTGATAGAAATGTATTTGTTAATCAAAGCATTAAAAAAATAGATTAATGAAATCAATTGATATGCTTATTTGCACCTATACTGTAAAAAAAGAGCTCAGTTGGGGGGCCGTATGAAAAAGCATCATCACATTGTTGACGAAGAGGTTAAGTTTGGAAAAGAGATGGAGTTAGTCTCGACGACAGACACAAGAGGGGTGATTACTTATGCCAATGACGCATTTTGTCAGGTCGCTGGTTACGAGCGTGACGAAATGATTGGCAAGAACCATAATATGGTGCGACACCCTGATATGCCCAAAGAGGCATTCAAAGATCTGTGGGAACATCTTAAGCAGCGTACGGCTTGGCGGGGGGCAGTTAAAAATCGTTGTAAAGATGGCCGCTATTACTGGGTCGACGCCTTTGTCACGCCTATTTATGAGCATGAGCAATTAGTTGGTTATCAATCAGTAAGGCGTCAGCTCGATCCGAAAGTACGTGCGAGGGCAGAAATGGCCTATCAAGCACTGCGTCAAAGCAAACCCGTCAAATCCCGTTTGGTAATGAGTAATCAGCTCAAGCTTGCGCTTGTAGCACTCTGCTCTGTGGCGATCACGGCTGGCACTATTCTGTACAGCGCTTATCTCAGTATTTTGTTTCCTGTGCTTTTCTTCACCCTGTTTTACAACGAATTAGTGGTTTATCCGAACTTTAACCAACAACTTCAGCGTCAATACGACAGTGTGTCTCGTTGGATTTTCTGTACTAATCCGTCCAATCAAGCCGAGTTTCATTTACTGATGGATGAAGGGCGCAATCAAACCATTCTCGGACGAGTCTTAGACGCCAGTCGGGATTTGCTCACCCGAGTCAAAACACTGGAACAAATCTCCGGCAGGACAAGTAACAGCATTCGTATTCAGAATGAGGATCTCGAATCCATCGCGACCGCGGTTGAAGAGATGGTGGCGACCATTTCTGAAGTGGCGAGAAACAGTGCAATGTCATCGGAACAAGTGCATCTTGCTGCTCAACTTTGCCAGCGCTCAAATGAGAAAGTGATTGCCGCAGAAAATCAGGTTTCTATGTTAGCCAAAGAAGTGAATGCCTCGGCGCAAAACACCGAGCTGATGGCGAGCAAAATCTCTGCGATTGATAATGTGATGTCTGAAATCCAAGGCGTTGCGGAGCAAACCAACTTGTTGGCGCTGAATGCTGCAATTGAAGCGGCGCGAGCTGGCGAGCAGGGAAGGGGTTTTGCGGTGGTGGCGGACGAAGTACGGGTACTCAGTCAAAGAACCCAAAAAGCAGTCGAAGGAATACAAAGTTCCATGCAAGAGATCTTCGACGCGTTGCATCTTTTGAAGTCAACCATGCAAAGTGGCACTGACGTAGCGCAATCTTGCATTGAATCGACTCGGGAAGCACGTGCTGAGATAGAATCGTTAAATCAAGCGGTCGAAGCGATCGATGATTCCGCCATCCATATTTCTACCGCCGCTGAGCAACAAAGTGTGGTGGCTAAAGAGATCAGCCAGAGTCTGACCAATATCAAAACCGCGTCAAACTCGAATGCGCGAGATGTGGATGAGTTGGCGGGTCAAGCGCAGGATGTGCGTGGAATGGCCGATAAGATGGCCGCCTTAGGGCTTTCATTTCGTGTTTGATCGAGATCGCGATGTAATTGATGGCCCATCAAGGTGAATATTGAGCGTCCAGTCGCTGAAAAAAGAACCCTACGACTACGTAGGGTTCTTGCGGGTGCAGTGTCAATTACATGGGCCCTGACGAGGGCTCCTAGAATCTGACTTACTTTGGATCTAGGCCTAGTTTTCTTAGCACTAGCATAAAGTTGTCACGGCGTTCCTTGACGTTGTGCACATCGCCAGTAGAGCAGGTCAAATTGGGACAGCCACGGTTAACGATACCTGACACATCATCGATAAATTGAGAACCTTTTAGGCCACCCTCAACGTATTTCTTCAGTTCGTTATGGTAGTCCCAATCTGCGTATGGGCCGCCTTCATTCGAGTATGCTTGTACTGAGGTTACCCAATAGAATAAGCCAGCGATCCATTTGATCTCTTTGCTCTTTTCAGAGCTACAGATAAGTCCTGGGTTAGAACAGAAATCAAGTTCAGCATATAGAGGATTCGCTGGTGGCGCTTCAACGGTTACGCCATCAATCGTTTTACCGATGGTCTCCGGATCAACGTGTGAACGACCTAGGTAGTGGTTTAGCGTACCAAAGTTTTGGCGACCAGTTGTTTGAATGACACCTCGGCCCCACCAGCTACAACCTTCGACACTTTCTTGGCTGCTTCCATCCCAAACAAAGCTACCTGCTTTTTGGCCCACATAAACTTTACAATCGTCACGTTCCCAAACTTGCTTAGAAGTATCGATACTCTCGTTTGCGCCACCGTTACAGTGACCTTGATTGGTCCAACGACCTACACTGCCATTAACCAACAGACCGCGCTCTTCAAGCACTGAGTCTGGAGCAGCAAATACTGGCGCTGGAGCACCATACCATTGAGCGTGAGTTAATGCGCTCACTTCCATTTTGTTATCTCGAGGACAAGAATAAGCATGGTCTAAACCAGAAGTTGGGTTAACACCGTAGTCAGCATATTTTTGACCTAGTTGACCGCAACTTGCTGACATTGGGTAGTCAGTCGGAGCCCCCCAGCGAATTTCAGACCAGTTGTTCTCATCACACGCGTTGTACCGAATCGTCTCTTGCATACTTTGTGCAAGGAACGCTGCAATTGCAACTTTGGCATACACAATGTTAGTGGCATCGTCAGCGCCATCATCCATGAGCCAGAACTTGTTATCGGCCACGCCAATGTTATGCATGGCATTTAAGCCATCAAGGAAGTCAGCCCACTTGTAAACTGTTGATGGAATCCATTGAGAATTGGGCGTTTCATATAGAAATGCTTCATTATTCATTACATTTTCAGCGCTCTCCAACTCTTGATTTAATGCTTCGATACGTGTGAGTTTACCTTTCTCTAACGTTTTCCCCACATAGTAAAGCGGGACTTTATGCTGTTGATAACGCTTAATTTTAGACATTAGTTCGTCTGTGTCTTGGTCAAACAAAATTGCAAAGATATTACTGTAAGCGGCTTTTCGAATTTGTGGCTTTCCTTGACTATCACCCATAAAGTAACCAGCTGTTTGATCTGTCGGCATATTTGCTAACATTACTGGCGCTAGTACGAAGTCAGAAACTTGCTTAACATACTCCAATGCGTTGTGCCATTGCTCGCTTGTAAGTGCGTTTGTTTCGCCAGATTTGGTAAAAACAACAAAGTCCGCTTTGTTCGTTGAATCTGTTTTGTAAAGTTCGAATTTATCTAGCATATCTGCTGTAAATACTGACGCTTTATCCCATATTGACTGGCGGCCAGAGTGTACATCGTAAGCAAAATTACCGATAGATAATGACCAACCAAAGGTTGCTTGTGGTGCTAGGGTTGAAAGAATCAAATTGTGTGCCTGCGCCCAACCTTTCGCATCGTTGCTTAGCGCATTGATAGCATCGTCATCAATGTGGCTACCCGTAAATGCGACGGCGTTTTTCAGAGCATTTTTAACATCGACCACACCGATAGACTCCCCTGCATCCGCTACTGCTAGATCCAGTACATCGTTGCGGATCACAATAGAAGCACCATCCGCTTGCTCTGCTTGTAGAATGAAAGTAATGAACGCTTGAGTTAACGCTTTGCTATCAGTCAGTGCTGCACTGTTGATGGTATCGATGGTGAGTGTTACCGGTGCTTCAATGGAAGGGCTAGCTACAACAAAAGTATTCGGCCAGCCAGTGAGTTCTAGACGTAGTGGATCCATCGGGTTTTGCAGTGACAATTTTGGTTTCGCCCCTGGCTCTGTGCCATCACATTTTACGTGCAATGCCCACGAACTATCGCTGCCGGGAATTGAGCTTGTCCACCAGTTCGCTGAGTAAGCAATGTTGTTGTGCACCATGATGTCTCCACCTATTGCGTGGTCGCTACGGGTCCAATCAGGATAAACGTTGAAGTCTTCACATAATTCGCCCGCAGGTGGCGGCTCTACCATTTCTTTTTCGACGGCAATTTGAACCTGTGCTGATGCAGTAAGATCTTGAGCATCAGTTGCAATCGCTTTTAGCGTCACATTCCCCGTTGTGGTTGGTTGCCAATTACAATCAAAAGATTGAGAGTTTGTTATGCTGAATGTACAAATTTGAGTGTTGTTTGCCTGAACGACCACTTGAGAAAGGTCATCATCAATGTCAGTTGCATTTACTGAAATCGCAATAGTCTCACCTTCATTGAAGGTTGCCCCATTTTTTGGTGCTGTGAAATGTACTACAGGGGCAGTGAAGTCACTACCTCCTTGCTCTTGTACGGTTACCGCTACGTTTTTTTCCTCTAGTGCTTGGCTATTGTTATCTAGCACTACCACTTTAAGTGTTACTGCACCTGGTGCTGTAGGTGTCCAACTAAAGGAGTATGTAGTTTGACTTTGGCTTACAGCTTGCGTCGCTAGTTTAGTGCTTCCCGCCCAAAACTCAACTTTGGCAGCAGATTGACCTTCAATATTGGTGTTGAACGCAACCACTTTTCCTTGTATCACTGTCTGACCTGAAACGGGTGAAACGATCGAAAGTTTGATTTCTTCAGGGTTAGGTTCGATTGAACACTGCGTTACATCCCAGAACCAAGAGCCTGCGCTTGGCGTTTCCCAAACTCCAGGATTGTTCTTAGCGATAAAGCACTGGTCACCATAGGAAACTACATCCCCGTTTTTGACCTGAGTCTGGCCAGGAATAAATGCGATAATATCGCTAGGGTCTGGGATTGGATCTGGATTCGGCTCAGGTTCTGGCTCCGGATTGACGTCACCGGAACACTCATCTAAATCCCAAAACCAAGAATTCGCCTTTGGAGTTTCCCATACACCAGGATTATTATTTGCAATAAAGCACTCTCCGTTATACGAAACCATTTGGCCATTCTGTACTTTTGTCTCCCCGGGAACAAAGACAGTAACATCCGATGAAGTGGTGTTTGCAGCGTGCAAATAACCACTAAACATCACACTGGTCAGTGCGAGGGTTATTCCATTGAGTTTATTCATAGTTTAAGTTTTCCACGTCAGGCTAATTGATCGTCCAAGATGCATATAGTGGTGGGGTTGAAAGCTCAGCAGTCTAAATTTATGAGTAAAATAAAGTGGTAGATCTGAGTTCCCGTTACCGTATCTATGCAGGTTAACGCTTGGATTTTTCGGGATAAAATGCCTAAAAGCCACATTTTATTTGTTGTTACTTCATATTTTGGGATGTTACTTCATATATTGTGGTTGCAAACCTTCGGATTCATCAGCCTATTAGTGAGGTGCTGTCCAATTAATAATCAAGGAAAAATAAGTGTGAGAGGCTGTACTTTAATGCGCGTTGTTGAATAAGCAGGCTAGAGTGCCACCCTTTGCTGTATCCTGCGAGAGCTCATATTCGAAACATAGTTTTTGAGAAAATTCGATTGAGGACAACCGATTTCGGTTACCAGCTAGTCGGCTTGTTCTATCAGGTGTATCTATTTTTCATTTCTCTCTAAATATGTCTAAAGTGTTATTTCTAATTTAGTATTTTCTATATTAAAGGTGTCACTTACATCACATCTTTGTTTCCAATTAAGAAGAGAAAATAACCAAGTCAAAAATAAACATAGATCCATTAGTAGACTCTCATGTAATTACATGTTGTTTTTTTGGTTGGTAATTAATCTGTTTCATATCAATTTATTTTAATTCGTGAAATAAATTAACATAAAAATCATGCCAACATTTATTTTACTGCTCGAACTATTTTTCAAATTCGTGATACCAATAGATTATTATCAAACACATCGCTATGGAACGTTCCCACTCGTGACGGTGATCACTTAATAAATATGAATGGTGAATGTATGATGCAAGCGCTTCCGGTCGTGTAAATCTTACAACGCAGTGATCGTTCGGGAGCCACATTGAAGTCAGTCGACTTTGATGTGTAGGGATTAAGGGCAGCAACATCGTCCTAAATATGATTTGATAATTACAAATGATATAAATCATTGGAGAAAACCAATAATGAACACTCTTGTAAAACTTTCGCTTGCCTCTGTACTTGTATCTGCTGCTATTAATGCCCAAGCGGGCGTTTCTATTGAAAACGATATGGGTGCATTCTCTATCGGTGGTGATGTGGAATTTGACCTTAACTACACCGACAAAAATGCAACAGATAAACAAGAATTCAGTCAAACTGGTCGTGTTTTGGTGCAAGTTGCCGCTGAGCACACGGTTTCTGGCGATCGCTACATCAAGATGCAAGCGCAGCCGCTGCTGAAAACTTCGGGCGACGTAGAATTAGATGACGCTTGGTTTGCGATGGGTAAAAAAGCCGATTGGGAACTAAAAGTAGGTCGTTTCGAAGCGTATGATCTTTTCCCTGTAGGCCAAGACACTATGCTGGCATATGCGGGTGATGAACCATACCGTGCCAATGCCGCGCGTGGTCGTGGTGACAACGGTCAAGTTGCCTTCTCAAAAACGTTCGATAGTGTGTACATCGAAGTGGGTTCTTTATTCAAAGAAGCGTCCAATGCAGACAACAACGCTGTGTTCCTACGTCCAGTTGTTTCGTTCCAAGCGACAGATTCTTTCCGCGTAGCGGGTGGTCTGGAAGCCAACGTGACGGCTGACAAGAAAGATGCTGACAACGATTTCATGGGCTACGGTGTAACAGCGAACTACTCTGCTGACGCAGTTAGTGTAAACCTTAACTACGCGTTCCGTGATTTTGATAGCCAAACTAAAGAGCAATCAACCATTGGTGCCAACCTGTTGGTAAGCGGTTTTGGTCTAGGTCACGTTTATTCACAAGACGAAACCAATGCGACAAAAACGAAGCTAAACACCACTTACGCATCTTACGAAATCGCAAATGTATGGGATGTTGATGCACTAAACATCTACTTGGGTACTTACTACTCAAAACAAAGCGACAGCGATAATAAAGATCTAGGCGCTCGTGTTCGCTTCAAATACTTCTTCTAATTAAACCATCACGATCAACTGCTTTTTTGCCCACCACTTGCTGGTGGGCCTTTTTTTATGTGCAACTCGGATAGAACGTTTTTACTCTTTTCCTAAGCGATAAACCAAGTAATAGAAACAAGTGGTAGAAAAAAGGCGAGCCAATAATTGGCTCGCCTTGATGTGTATTGATATGGAACTACTCGGCGTAATTATCAATGCTCGGGCAAGAGCAAATCAAATTACGGTCGCCGTAGACGTTATCCACGCGATTAACCGTTGGCCAGTATTTGGACTTCTTGCTTGCTGGTGAAGGGAAACACGCCAATTCACGTGGGTATGGGTGTGTCCACTCTTCAGCCATCAGATCGACTTGAGTATGCGGCGCATTGACCAGTGGGTTGTCTTCAAGTGGCCATGCCCCTTCTTTCACTGCGGTGATTTCTTGACGAATCGCGATCATCGCGTCACAGAAACGATCAAGCTCCGCCAGATCTTCCGATTCAGTTGGCTCAACCATCAAGGTGCCAGCCACTGGGAAAGACATGGTTGGCGCATGGAAACCGTAGTCCATCAAACGCTTAGCGATATCTTCCTCGCTGATGCCTGTCTCTTCTTTGAGCGGACGGATGTCGATAATACACTCGTGCGCGACACGGCCGTTCTTACCGCGGTAAAGCACAGGGTAGTGCGGGCGTAGACGCTCCATCACGTAGTTCGCGTTGAGGATAGCCACTTTCGTCGCTTCTGCTAAGCCGTCGGCACCCATCATGGCGATGTAGGCCCAAGAAATTGGCAGGATAGACGCACTGCCGAGATCGGCAGCCGAAACCGCGAACTCTTTGCCTTGCACACCGTTTTCGATGTGACCAGGTAGGAAAGGCGCAAGATGCGATTTCACACCGATAGGACCCATGCCCGGGCCGCCGCCGCCATGTGGAATACAGAAGGTTTTGTGCAGGTTAAGGTGCGATACGTCTGAACCAATAAAGCCCGGAGAGGTTAAGCCAACCTGCGCGTTCATGTTGGCACCATCAAGGTACACCTGACCGCCAGCGGCATGAACCATTTCACACACTTCTTTCACTTGCTCTTCATACACGCCATGCGTTGAAGGGTAAGTGATCATGATGCTAGAGAGATTGTCTTTATGCTTCTCGATTTTTTCTGCCAAATCAATCAGATCAACGTTGCCGTTTTCATCGCATTTCACCACCACCACTTTCATCGACACCATAGAGGCCGTAGCTGGGTTCGTGCCGTGGGCCGAGCTTGGGATCAAGCAGACGTTACGATGACCTTCACCACGGCTTTCATGGTAGCGTTGAATCGCCACTAGGCCGGCGTATTCGCCAGATGCGCCCGAGTTGGGTTGCAGTGAGAACGCGTCATAACCCGTAATTTCACACAGCTTAGCTTTGAGATCTTCGGCAAGTGCAGTGTAACCCGCGGCTTGTTCAATCGGCGCAAATGGGTGCAGAGCCCCAAATTCTGGCCAAGTGACCGGAATCATCTCTGCCGCCGCGTTGAGCTTCATCGTACAACTGCCCAGTGGGATCATGCCGTGTGTTAGCGAGAAGTCTTTGTTTTCAAGCTTTTTCAGGTAACGCATCATTTGCGTTTCGCTGTGGTAGGTATTGAACACTGGGTGGGTCAAATACTCACTCGTACGACGACAGTTTTCTGGAATCGCGGCAAATTCGTTGCTGGCAATGTCACTTGAAAGAGCGTTGACAGCTTCATTCACGCCGAAGATAGCAAAGAGTGCTTCGACGTCAGCAACCGTGGTGGTTTCGTCAAAGCTGATACCAATCTGGCCCTCAAGCAAACGTAGGTTGATGTCGGCGGCTTGCGCTTTAGCGTAAAGCGCTTGAGTCTGATCACCGGTGTTAATGGTGATGGTGTCAAAGAAAGCGTTGTGCGCCAGTTCAAAACCAGTTTTGGTCAGGCCCGCTGCCAAAATCGCAGTCATGTGGTGTGTGCGGCGAGCGATGGTGCGAAGGCCTTGCGCGCCGTGATAAACGGCATAGAAAGAGGCCATGTTGGCAAGTAACGCCTGAGCTGTACAGATGTTTGACGTCGCTTTCTCGCGGCGAATGTGTTGCTCACGTGTTTGCATCGCCATACGCAGAGCTTGGTTGCCTTTGGCATCGATAGAAACGCCAATCACACGGCCCGGCATGGTGCGTTTGTGTTGCTCGCGCGTGGCCATAAACGCTGCGTGCGGACCGCCGTAGCCCATAGGAACGCCGAAACGCTGTGCGCTGCCGATCACCACGTCTGCGCCCATTTCGCCAGCTGGCTTGAGTAGGGTAGACGCGAGTAAATCAGTGGCAACAGCAACTAATGTTTTGTTCGCTTGCGCTTTAGTAATGATCTCGGTGAGATCGCGAACTTCACCGGTTGTGCCCGGGTATTGCAGTAGTGCGCCGAACGCTTCAGTTTGAGGCAGAGCATCTAGCGCGCCGATGACTACATCAAAACCAAAGTATTTGGCCCGCGTTTTAACCACTTCGAGGGTTTGTGGGTGAACGTCGTCGGCGACGAAGAACACTTTACTCTTGCTCTTACCCGCACGTTGACAAAGGGTCATCGCTTCGGCCGCCGCCGTGGCTTCATCAAGCAGCGATGCGTTCGCAATGTCCATGCCGGTTAGGTCCATCACCATCTGTTGATAGTTCAACAGCGATTCCAATCGACCTTGAGAAATTTCTGGTTGGTATGGCGTGTAGGCAGTGTACCAACCCGGATTTTCCAGTACGTTACGCAAAATGACATTCGGTGTCAGCGTGTTGTAGTAACCCTGGCCAATGAAAGTACGTTTCACTTGGTTTAGGTTGGCGAACTGTTTCATCGCCAGTAGCATGTCTGCTTCGCTTTTCGCTTGCGCAAGCTGCATCGGTTTTTCCAAGCGAATTTGCGCAGGAACGGTTTGTTCGATCAAAGCGTCGAGGCTTGTGACGTTGATCGCTTGCAGCATTTTTTGCTGGTCAGATTGATTCGGTCCGTTGTGGCGAGCAACGAACTCATGTTGTGTGTTGAGGCTTTGAAGTAATTCAGTCATGGTCCTTTACCTTCAAATAAGCTGTGTGTCCTCTGCGTTTCTTAGCATGCGCTTTGGGTCGTTCAGCCTTGAAAAAAAGCTGCCCACGGTGCAGGCAGCTTTATGTCGAAATGTCTTGATTAATCTTCTTCGATAGAGCTTAGATACTCTTCTGCATCTTTGAGATTATCCAGTTCAGATGGGTCAGCCATCTTGATCTTCGCAATCCAGCCACCCTCATAAGGTTCTTCGTTGATTAGCTCTGGACTGTCAGAAAGCTCTTCGTTGACTTCAACAATCTCACCAGTGACTGGCGCATAAATGTCAGAAGCGGCTTTCACGGATTCAACCAGTGAGAAGCTATCGCCTGCATCGAATTCGGCTTCCAACTCTGGTAAGTCGACGAATACCACATCGCCCAGCAACTCCTGTGCGTGCTCAGAGATACCGATAGTTACAGTACCATCACCGTTGTCACGTACCCACTCGTGGCTATCTGTAAACTTCAGTGTTTTGTCCATTGCTTAATCTCCAAAATATCTTACTAGGATTTAAAATCGGTTTATTGGTAAAGAGGGAAGCGGCCGCACAGTGCTTTCACTTCTTTGCGCACGCGTTGCTCTACTTCAGCGTTGCCTTCAGGGTTGTCAACCAATCCATCCAGTACATCGCCAATCCAATGACCAATGAGTTTGAATTCTTCTGCGCCAAAGCCTCGGCTGGTGCCTGCTGGCGTACCCAAACGGATACCCGATGTAATCATAGGTTTTTCCGTGTCGAATGGGATGCCATTTTTGTTACATGTGATCCCTGCACGCTCTAATGCTTCTTCTGCTTTGTTACCTTTTAGTCCTTTCGGACGCAGGTCCACCAGCATCAAGTGCGTGTCTGTTCCGCCAGTCACAATGTCACAGCCGCGAGTTTGCAACACTTCGGCCAGAACTTTTGCGTTATTGATCACCGAATCGATATAAGTGTTGAACTCAGGGCCAAGCGCCTCACCAAACGCCACCGCTTTAGCCGCGATAACGTGCATCAGTGGTCCGCCTTGCAAACCGGGGAAAACCGCAGAATTGATTTTTTTGCTGATCGCTTCGTGATTGGTCAAGATCATACCGCCGCGAGGGCCGCGCAGAGTTTTGTGCGTTGTTGTGGTGACTACATGAGCATGCGGTAGTGGGCTAGGGTGAGCGCCGGTGGCGACCAAGCCAGCAATGTGCGCCATATCGACCATTAGCAGCGCGCCAACTTCATCGGCAATTGTACGGAACTTGGCAAAATCGATGGTGCGTGGAATCGCACTGCCGCCTGCGATGATCATCTTCGGTTGATGCTCAAGCGCTAAAGCACGAACGTCATCGTAATTAATCTCGAGTGTTTGGCTATCCACCCCGTATTGCACCGCGTTGAACCATTTGCCTGAAAGCGCAGGGCGAGCGCCGTGGGTAAGATGGCCACCCGCGTCAAGCGACATACCTAAAATGGTGTCACCTGGTTGAAGGAGAGCGAGCTTAACGGCCCCGTTAGCTTGCGCGCCAGAGTGGGGTTGAACGTTTGCGTACTCACAACGAAAAAGTTTTTTCGCGCGCTCAATAGCAATCGCTTCGACGGTATCAACGTGTTCACAACCACCGTAATAGCGGCGACCGGGATAACCTTCTGCGTATTTGTTGGTCAGGCAGGTGCCTTGGGCTTGCATTACCGCTTTCGAGACAATGTTCTCAGAAGCGATGAGCTCAATCTGATCGTTTTGGCGGGTGAATTCGGCTTGGATACCAGCAAATACCGCATCGTCGGTTGCTGACAGGTTAGTGGAGAAAAAATTTTCCAAGCTGTGGTTTTGGTAAGTGCTGTTCATGGTAGATAACCTTTCAATCATCTGTCGAATCTGTGTACCGTCGTTCTCTGATTCGACAGTCCTTTGTAATAGCTGAACTGGCTAGGTATTAACCGTGCTGTTCAGAGCGAAATCCATCCCAAATGGGTACAAAAGGCCGCAGATTGACGTCACTTCCTTCGGTCAATGCGTGCGGAAAAAGCATCTCTTCAACTAACAAGTTGGTAACATACTCGTTGTTAACTGAACAATCAACCGAAAATTTCCTATAGGAAACATGAATGCGTTTTTTGTTAACAAGAGCACGCTTTATTTACCCTGCTGCACTTTTCTCCACTTTAGGCTTCATGCACAATGATTTGTGAACAGGAAGCGAAGAATAAAAATGAGGGAAATATGTCGGAAGATTTCTATGATGAGTACCCATCTCTGACACTGGCGAAAGAGTCACAAGAGCAAAATATCGAGCCGCTTAAACTCGGTCAGCGGATTAAAGAGGTGCGCGCCAAGTTGGGAATCACCCTTGAAGAGGCGAGTCAGCGCACGGGGTTAGCACGTTCAACTTTAAGCAAAATTGAGAACGAACAGATCTCGCCGACTTTTCAGGCGATGCAGAAATTGGCTCACGGCCTGAAGATTGATATGCCGCAACTCTTTGAGCCGCCAAGAAAAAAAGTGGCTACTGGCCGTCGGGATATCACCATGAAAGGGCTGGGTAAGCCACACCCAACCCAAACCTACGAGCATGAGTTATTAGCAACCCAACTTTCCAATAAGAAAATGATGCCATTCAAAAGCGTGGTTCATGCGCGTAGTTTTGATGAATATGGGGATTGGGTTCGCCACGACGGGGAAGAGTTCCTGTTGATTCTTTCTGGGGCGGTACAGTTCTTCTCAGAGTTTTACGAACCTGTGGTGCTGAGCGAAGGAGACAGTGTCTATTACGATGCCAATATGGGGCACATGTTGGTGTCGGTTAGCGACGAAGATGCACACATTTTGTGGGTGACTGCCAAATAGTGCTAACAAGATGTAAATTTCCTATAGTGAAGGCAAACGTTTGCTTTTGCGAAAATCTTAATTACAATAGCGCCGCTTTGCTGATAAAACCCGCATTTCGGCGTTATTTCTGCCTATTTCCGCTGTGAATAAATTGTTAAATGTCACATTTTGAACGGTTCTAAACGAGTTGATCGTGCAAAACGCCTTAGCTCGTGTTTATTATAGGAAACAGAATTTTCCCTTGGTGGAAAACTGCTCAACTTAATTGCTGATAGATCGCTGTGCTGGGTCTAGCTAATGGAGACGAAAATGACTCAAGAACACTCTGACCAAGAATTACTGACAACACCGCTTCACGCGCTGCACATTGAAGTGGGCGCCAAAATGGTGCCGTTTGCTGGTTACGATATGCCAGTTCAATATCCGCTAGGCGTAAAGAAAGAGCACCTGCATACGCGCGACGCAGCGGGTTTGTTTGATGTTTCTCATATGGGACAGCTCAGACTACACGGTGAAGGTGCAGCGGCGTTTCTTGAGTCTTTGGTTCCAGTCGACATTATCGATCTTGCGCAAGGTAAGCAGCGTTATGCTTTCTTTACCAATGAGCAGGGCGGCATCATGGATGACCTGATGGTGGCAAACCTTGGCGATCATTTGTTCGTTGTGGTGAACGCGGCTTGTAAAGAGCAGGATATTAACCATCTGCAAGCGCACATTCCTTCGGATGTTGAGCTGGAAGTGATTGATGATCGCGCTCTATTAGCAATTCAAGGCCCGAAAGCCGCTGAAGTCCTCGCGCGTTTTCAACCTGCGGTGGCTGAAATGCTATTTATGGATGTGCAGAAACTCGAATTACTGGGCGAAGAATGCATCATCTCTCGCAGCGGCTATACTGGAGAAGACGGCTACGAAATCTCGGTTCCCGCCGACAAAGCAGAAGCGCTGGCTCGTGCACTGACAGCAGAGCAAGAAGTGGAATGGATTGGCCTTGGTGCGCGTGATTCTCTCCGTTTGGAGTGTGGTTTGTGTCTCTATGGTCACGATCTCGATGAAACCACCACGCCAGTGGAAGCAAGCCTGCTTTGGGGAATTCAGAAAGTGCGTCGCACAGGCGGTGAGCGCGAGGGTGGCTTTCCTGGCGCAGAGATCATTCTAAAGCAGATTGAAAGTAAAGATGTATCCCGCAAACGTGTTGGTTTGGTGGGTTTAACCAAAGCTCCCGTTCGAGAAGGAGCTGAACTTTTCGACGCAGATGGTAATAAAGTGGGTGTAGTAACCAGTGGTACCGCAGGTCCGAATGCAGGTAAACCAGTTTCTATGGCGTACTTACGCGCAGACCTTACTGAGATTGGCACCGAAGTGTTTGCCGAAGTTCGCGGCAAGCTGCTACCGATGGCGGTAGAGAAAATGCCTTTTGTACCGCAACGCTACTACCGTGGTTAACGAAGCGTTGTGCTGAATCTCTAAGCAAGTGAGCTTGCTTTCTCCAATCAACACCGCGCTTCTATTTGGGGGCGCGGTGTTATGTTTTCTATCATTTCTTTATCCCGTTGTTCGCTGCTTGCCGCAACCATGCTGGCATCGGCGCTGCTGTCCGCACAATCTTTACCGCAAACTCGTGTGGTCAATGGCAGTGTCGTAAGTGTTTCCGATTACCCTTCGATTGCCAGTCTTTACTACGACTCGCTCGAATATAACGGTATCTATTATTCAGGCCCCTATTGCGGAGCGAGTATTCTCGATCCTTTGCATGTATTAACCGCAGCGCACTGCGTGACGGGTTCGGCGTCACTGCCTTTATTTATGGTGGTGGTGCCACAACTGCAAGATGAGAGACAGTATCCCTTCGGCAATATTCAACGGCTACGGGTGAGTGAGATCTACTACCCAGACAGTTTTATCGACAGCTCGCAAGTGCTGTTTCCTGATGACATCGCGGTGTTGAAACTGGCTACAGCGATGAATATCGATGCGATTAATGATGTGATAGTGCGACCAAGCGATGAATCGTATCGAAGTGCCGACCAGCTATTTTTCACTGTCGGCCATGGTAATACCCAAACCAATGATGATAGTGAGACGCGCCTCTTAGCCGCTTCACTCAACTATGTAGCAAACGATCTTTGCGCTGCGACATTTTCTGCGGGTCGTTACCTTACCTCAAAGCAGATCTGTTTCGATGGCAACTATAGCAGCGTATCGCAGCTGAAAAACAGCACCTGTCATGGCGATTCTGGTGGCCCTGTTTACTGGAATAACAACGGTACGCTTGTCCAAGTGGGCCTGACCAGTTTTGGCCCGCAGACCTGTGGCGATCCGCAGTGGCCCGTCACGTCGGTATTTACTGAAATTCAAGACTATTCAACGTGGATCAACCGTGTGCTAAGTGGTAAAGAGACGGCCAAAATAGTGATCACAGAACAGATGCGTGTCGATTATCTCAACGGTGATTATGTGCCTGAGGGAGCGAATACCACCGCGGGATTAGACGCCGCATTGGCTTCACAGAGAAAAGGAGGGGCTTTGGGTGTTGGTTTGCTGGTTTGCTTACTTCTGTGCTGGTTGCGAAACGTCACGGCTTGGCGACGACGTTTCGCGCCATTTTCATTGTGAGGGTTGACTGAGGCGGCAAGCCACTTCAATTACAATCTCATCCAGTTTGCTGGGGTGGATCATTTTGTCCTGATGAATATTGAGTTGCCTAGCGATCTGCTGGTTAAACAGTTCCCAATGTTTGAGCAAAAGCGTATCGGCGTCACTGATGTCCGGCCAGGTTTCGCCAAGAAATGGCGTTAAACTGCATGCGCCATGGGCATGCAGTAACATTTGCCATTTCATTTCCCACATGCAGATCGGTTTTTCAGGATGGCGTAAATTGTATTGGGTGTAAAGCGGCTCAAACGCGGCAGCGAACTCGTCTTTGGAACGTAGGAAATACTCCAATAGCGCGTTGTCGTCTTGGCGAACCGCATCGGCAATCAGCTGGATTGGCTGCTTGTGCACTAACGTAAACGCGCACATGCGCACCAAAAATTGGTAAATTTGCTGCGCACAATCGCTATTCTGCTGTGAAATCTCCCCAATCAACTCGGTAATGTAGGTTTGTAGATAGTCATCCAAAGCGTCACTGATCTCTTGCCAAATTTTCTCTTTGCTACCGAAATGATGGCGGATCAGGCTGTGCGAGACCCCCGCTCGCTCGCTGATATTGCGTAACGAAACGCGCTCAAAGCCGAGGGTTGCAAACATATCTGCCGCGATTTTGAGGATCTCGCATTTGGTTTGCTCTGCCGCTTCAGCGCTACGACGACCTTGCTTTCTTTCTGACATAACCGAGCATTTTTCCCCTTTTTGCAAAAAACGCCTTAGTGTAACCACAAGGGCGTCGATTGACTAATTTTTTTACTGCACGAATGGAAAATATATTGATCGTTTCTTGAATCTCAATATACTGCACATCTGTGTAATAAATGGATGGTTGGAGAAGCGACTGTGCGAAAACCTTTGATAAAACGCACTTTGCTCAATAGCAGTGTGCTTTTAGCTACGATTGGCTTGCTTGTTGGGTGTAATCAGGCTGTTTCTGAAACGACGGCGTTGACGGTGAAACCTGTAAAACTTTTGTCGGTGAACGATTTGATGACAAGTTCGGCGGACAGTTTTCTTGCGCAAATTGATGCGACCAAACGAGCGCAACTCTCTTTTCAAGTTGCGGGTCAAATTGATGCATTGACTGTGCGTATGGGCGATGAAGTACAACAAGGAGATCTGTTAGCCAGATTGGATCAAGCCGATCTGCAGTTGCAGTTGGATGCGGCGAGTGCGCAATACGCACTGGCGCAAACACAGTGGCAAAGAGCACAAAGCTTGTATCACAAAAAGCTCATTAGTACTGATGTTTATGATCAAGCGGAAACCGCATTTACCGCGGCGAGAGCGGCCTATGAACAGGCAAAAACGGATCTCAGCTATGCGATGTTGAAAGCGCCTTTTAATGGCGTGGTTTCCTATACCTATGTCAAACCCAATCAGGTGGTCGCGGCCAAGCAGCAAATCCTTAACTTGATCGACAACAGTTCGTTAGACGTTTCGTTTACCATTCCTGTTTCCTATGTTGAGGAAAATGGCCTAGACAAGCTGAAAAACCTGCCGATGTGGGTGACGATGGACAGCGAACCCGATAAACCTATCCCGGCTCAATTCAAAGAGATCACCACGCGACCTGATGCTGACACCAACAGCTACACGGCGATTGTGACCATGACTCGCCCGCAAGATAGGAACTTGCTCAGTGGGATGACAGGGCAAGTTTCGATTGGTAAAGCGAATATCACTCCGTACTTAACTTTGCCAGAAGCGGCTTGGGTGTCAAAGAAAGGCTCGCAAGGTGACGTTTGGCTGGTGGATGCAGAGAACCAACAATTGAAAAAGGTGACATTGTCACTCAACGCAAACGGGGATGTCATTTCGGGGTTGAACCGTCAAGATCGCGTGGTGATAGCCGGAGTGGAAAATCTTGCCGAAGGGCAGGTTGTCAAAGCGTGGCAACGTGAGGAAGGGATCTAATGAAAAAATCGTTAGTCACGCTGACCCTGCTTTCAGTATTGGGTTTAGCTGGGTGCCAAGAACAGGTTTCAGATCAGCAAAGTGATGTACTTACCGTTTCGACTTACCAAGTCGGGACGCCAGTGAAAACGCAATATCGTGTGTTTAAAGGGCAAGTGGTGGCCGCAGAGCAGACGCCGATCGCCTTTCGTACCTCAGGCGAAATTTTACAAGTGTTGGTGCGTGCGGGCGACCGGGTGAAGCAAGGCCAATTGCTGGTTAAACTTGACGACAGCAAACAGAAACAAGCGCTGGAAGACACCAAGGCGAAACACGCGTTAGCGCTTAAGCAGCACGAACGCGGCAAAGAGCTGTTTGAGCGAGCGATGATCTCGCAGGCGGAGCTTGATGAACTCATGGCCAATCGTCAGCTTGCCAATGCCGAGTATCAGCTGGCTAAAAATCAAATGGAATACACTCGTTTGCTGGCGCCGTTTACGGGTACGGTTACCGATGTGTTCAAAGAGCGTTATGAACGCCCAGAACTGGGTGAACCCATTCTGAGTCTCTATCAGGATGATAAGGTCTACGTGCAAATTGAGCTATCCGATAACGTACTCGCCAAAGTAAATCCCGATCGTCAGTTAGTGACATATCAGCCGAAAGCGCGCTTCTCTGGCGTTGAGGGCGAGTTTTCTGTGCACTATTTGGAGTACACCAGTGAACCGGATCCTCAGTCTCGCAGCTATACCATGTGGTTAGCGATGGATCAGATCTCACCGCCGATCTTGCCGGGAACCAGTGCCAGTATTGGAGTGGATATGCAAGCTGCGGGTATCACCTCGGTGGACGGTTATCAATTGCCAATGACCAGCTTGGATGCCGGACGTGAGTCTGGCGAATTCTTTGTCTGGAAGCTTTATCAAGGGCAGGTGACGCGAGTGGCAGTTAAGGTTAGTCAAATCAATGGTCAAGGTGCCATTGTCTCTTCAGGTATTACGTCAGGGGATGTGGTAGTGAATTCCAATCTGCGCAAATTGCGTGACGGAAAAACCGTCAAAGTGGTGGAGAGCAATCAATAATGAATATCGCAGAATACTCCATCAAGAACCGGGTCATTAGCTGGCTGTTTATTATTATTCTAGCCATTGGCGGCGTAACCTCTTTCCTAAATCTCGGCCGCTTGGAAGATCCCGCTTTTACCATTAAAGATGCAATGATTATTGCAACTTATCCCGGCGCGACCTCAAAAGAGGTGGAAGAGGAACTGACTTATCCACTGGAGAAAGAGATCCGCCAGCTTCCATATATAGACCATATTACTTCGACGTCATCGAATGGCATGTCGCAAATCATGGTAAGTATGAAGATGGATTATGGTCCCGATGAGCTGCCACAGATTTGGGATGAAATGCGGCGCAAGATCAATGATCTCAAGCCCACATTACCTTCGGGAGTCCAGTCTTTGCAGATCATTGATGATTTCGGTGATGTGTACGGTGTGATGATCATGCTCAGTGGTGATGGCTACGATTATGTAGAGCTCAAACGCTACGCCGATCACCTGACCCGTGAGTTGGAATTGATTAACGGTGTGGGTAAGGTTGCGATTGCTGGCGATCAGCAAGAGATGTTGTTTGTCGAGATCTCGCTTGATCGTCTGGCGGCTTTAAACCTAGACATGAATACCGTTGCTGGACTGCTTAACCAACAGAATAATGTGGTGGCCTCTGGTGAAGTGATGGTGAACGGTGAAAGCCTGACTATTCGCCCGAGTGGCACTTTAACGTCAGTCGAAGCGCTGGAAAATCTGATCATTCATGGCCGTGATACGGGCAATCTGATCCGCCTCAAAGATGTGGCTACTGTCCGCCGAGATATCCAAGAGAAGCCGACCAACGTCGTCACTTTCAATGGCAAGCCAGCAATCAGTTTAGGGATCTCCTTTGCCTCAGGTGTCAACGTGGTGGAAGTCGGGCAGAAAGTCAGCCAAGAGTTAGCGTTGCTTGAATCGATAAAACCCGCCGGCGTTGAACTGAACTATTTCTACAATCAAGCCGCCGAAGTCGATACCTCGGTGCAAGATTTTATCGTCAGCCTCGCGCAGGCCGTTGCCATCGTGATCATCGTTTTGCTGTTTGCCATGGGTATGCGCAGTGGCATCATCATCGGTCTTGTGCTGCTTCTTACCGTGTTTGGTACTTTTATCTTGATGGATTACAACAAGATAGAACTTCACCGTATTTCGCTCGGCGCGTTGATCATCGCACTGGGTATGCTGGTGGATAACGCCATTGTGGTGGTGGAAGGGATACTGGTTGGTCTGAAGAAAGGGCGAACTAAAGTGCAGGCGGCGGTTGATATCGTCAAGCAAACACAATGGCCACTGCTTGGGGCAACGGTGATCGCGATTACCGCGTTTGCTCCGATTGGCTTGTCGCAAGACGCGACAGGGGAGTTTATGGGATCGCTGTTTTGGGTGTTGTGTTACTCCCTTTTCCTCAGTTGGGTGACCGCGTTAACCATTACGCCATTTTTAGCCGATTTGCTGCTCAAAGAGGAAGAAAAAGGCGGTGATACAGAGGAAGACCCTTATAAGGGCGCGTTGTTTGTAATTTTCTCTGCGATGCTAAAATTTGCCCTGCGTTTTCGTTGGTTGACCGTCACCGCCATGGTAGGGCTATTGGTTGCGGCGGTGCTTGCTTTTGGCATGGTGAAGCAGTCTTTCTTCCCGCCGTCGAATACGCCGATGTTTTACGTCGACATGTGGATGCCGCAAGGAACCGATATCCGTCAAACGGTGCTGCAGACTGAAAAGGTCGAGCGTTTTATTCGCCAGCACAAGCAAGTGGAGTTTGTGTCGACGTCCATTGGTCAGGGGATGCAGCGTTTTGCTTTGACCTATCAACCGGAAAAGAGCTATGAAGCGTATGCGCAATTGCAGGTGCGCGCCCTCGACAGAGAGCGCATGTTTGCCCTGCTGGATGAACTGACGCAAGCGCTGCCGAGCCAGTTTGAGAAGCCGACGTTCCAGTTTAAATTGATGGAATTTGGCCCATCGCCGGCATCTAAGATAGAAGCGCGTATTTCAGGCCCTGATCCACAAATATTGCGAGATATAGCAAAGCAAGTTGAGGATGTGCTACACACTGATCCGGGAGCGAGAAACATTCGTCACGACTGGCGTGAACGCACCAAAGAGTTAGTGCCGCAATTTAACGAGTCGAAAGCGCGTCGTTTGGGTATCTCCAAAGAAGATCTGTCGAACACACTGCAAATGGCGTTTGGCGGAAATACCATGGGGTTACTGAGAGATGGGACACATATTTTGCCGATCGTCGGTCGCTTACCCGAAGCAGAGCGGGTCGATTTTTCATCGATGCAGAATGTGAAGATCTGGAGCCCGTCGCTACAGACTTACGTTCCGGTAGACCAGGTCATCGATGGGGTGACACTTGATTGGGCGGAGCCTTTGATTCAGCGTCGTGACCGTAAACGAACCCTAACAGTGCTGGCCGACCACGACATTTTGAGTGACGATACACCAGCCAGTCTTTTCGCGCGTATCCAGCCGAAAGTGATGGCACTGCCTCTACCCGATGGCTACAGCATCACTTGGGGTGGTGAGTATGAGTCGTCGAAGGATGCCCAGCAAGCGCTGTTTGGCTCGCTTCCTATGGGTTACTTGCTGATGTTTGTTATTACTATTTTGCTGTTTAACTCGCTGAAAAAACCGCTGGTAATTTGGTTTACCGTGCCACTTTCGATCATTGGTGTGTCGTTTGGCTTGTTAAGCACCAATATGCCGTTTAGCTTTACTGCCTTTTTGGGGCTACTGAGCTTAAGTGGCATGATTTTGAAAAATGGCATTGTGCTGCTGGATCAAATCAATATTGAGCTTGCGTCGGGGAAAGATCCTTATCAGGCGATTATTGACAGTGCGGTGAGCCGGGTGCGCCCTGTTAGCATGGCCGCATTGACAACGATTTTGGGTATGATCCCACTGATGTTTGATGCCTTTTTCGGCTCAATGGCAATCACAATTATGGCAGGGCTAGGCTTCGCCACGGTTCTGACGCTGATTGTCGTCCCTGTGATGTTTGCCATTTTGTTTGGCATAAAGCCCAATATGGCTCGCTAAACCAAGTCCGTGAATGCATTGATAAAAATCCCCATTGAAACATCAATGGGGATTTTTACGCACTTAGCAAAAAGGTTGCCGAAGCAACCTTTGTTCTTGGAGTTGGTCCACAGATTAGAATTTGTAGTTAGCACCGACGTAGAATGTGCCGATTGTCACCGTTACATCTTCACGTACGCCAAAGTATCCATAGTTTCCTCGCACCTCTTGATTAAATCCATCCACTTCATATGCAACGCGTAAACTCAAGTTCTTGAGCTCTTTTGGGGAATATTCACCGCCGACGCCCATATGGAATGATGTTTCATTATCCGATCTAATAGAAGATTTGATTTTGGTTTTGCCAAAGCCAATCGTACCAAAAGGACGCCAGCCACTGTCAAAGGTATAACCTAGATTGGCCATCACCGAGAAATTCTCGGGTGTCGCGTAGATACGAGGGTCAGTGTTCTTAGAATAAATGTCGCCGTAGCGGGTATATTGTGTTTCGATGCCGACGATACGGTTGATCTGGTAACCCGCAATCAATTTATACGCATTGTCGTTTGAATCTAGGTTTAAGTCAAAGAACGTACTGTTGTCATCAGCAGTTGTAACGCCGAAACCACCGCCTAGGTAAAAACCAGAAACATCGTTAGTTGTTGTGCTTTGGTCGTTCGCTTGCGCGAAAGCAGAAATGACAGCAAGCGAAAGAAGTCGTTTTTTCATTATGTTGTTATCCATTTTGTCATTTGTAATAAAACGCTGTTCATTTTATGAAAAATGAAATGCCATGCAAGTATTGATTTGTCAGAGAAATGTAATGTCTCAAGTTTGAGTCACTTCTAAGCATTGGCTGGGCTGCAAGTCAAATGGTTGGTCATTTATCTATAAGTGAGACCTATGGAAGTGGAGTGGTGGAGATTCTAGAAGTAAAAAAACACCTCCCACGATGGGGAGGTGTGAAAGGCCAAATCGGGGGATTTAGCGCATCAAGGTTCAAGCGTTGGATGGTGCGGTTGCCGCTTCTTTTTGCTCAGCGCGGTTTTTAAGAAACGCGTAGCCAAAGCCGGTCAGTGCGGTACCTGCAGCAATCGCGACTAAGTACATCAGTACCGGTGTGATCGCGTTAGGGATCAGTAGAACAAACAAGCCGCCGTGAGGTGCCATCAGTTTCGCGCCAAACAGCATAGAAAGAGCTCCCGTCAGCGCGCCGCCAGCCATACAAGCAGGGATAACACGCATTGGATCTTTCGCTGCAAATGGAATCGCACCTTCAGAGATAAAACAGAGGCCAAGTACAAACGAGGCTTTACCCGCTTCACGCTCGCTTGGCTCAAATTTGTCACGAGCAAGGAAGGTTGCTAAGCCCATACCCAGCGCTGGCACCATGCCCGCCGCCATAATGGCCGCCATTGGTGCGTAAGTTTGTGAAGCCAGTAGACCGACACCAAAAGTGTATGCCGCTTTGTTCACTGGGCCACCTAGGTCGAAACACATCATCGCGCCAAGGATAACACCCAGTAATACCGCGTTTGCTGAGCCCATGTTATTGAGGAACTCAGTCATGGCACTCATGATGCCAGAGACAGGGCCGCCGACGATATAGATCATGGTGAGGCCGGTGATTAAGCTGGCGATAAACGGGATGATTAAAATGGGTTTCAGCGCTTCCATCGACTGTGGCAACTGAACTTTGTCGGCAATGAATTTCGCCGAGTAACCGGCAATAAAGCCAGCTGCAATACCACCAAGGAAGCCTGCGCCTGTCGAGCTTGCCAGCATGCCACCGATAAGACCGGGTGCAAGCCCTGGGCGGTCAGCGATTGAGAAAGCGATAAAGCCCGCCAAAACTGGGATCATCAGAGCGAAAGCGGAGCCACCACCAATCGTCATCAGCGCTGCGGCTAAGGTGCCTTCTTCTTTAAATGCTTCGATACCAAAGACGAAAGAGAGGGCGATGATCAAACCACCCGCGACAACTACAGGCAGCATGTGCGACACGCCAGTCATCAGGTGTTTGTACACGCCTTTTTTCTCTTCTGTCTCAGAAGAGGCGTTGGCGGAACCAGAATGTTGATAAACGGTGGCTTGAGCAAACGCTTTGTCCATCTCTTCGCCAGTTTTCTTCAGCGCTGGGCCCGTTTTCGTACGGTACATTTTCTTACCGTTGAAACGCTCCAGTGGCACTTCGATATCGGCGGCGATGATCACCAGATCCGCTTCTGCAATCTCTTGCGCGGTAAGTTGGTTTTTCGCACCGACAGAGCCGCGAGTTTCTACTTTGATTTGGTGACCACGGCGTTTGCCTTCTTCTTCTAACGCTTCTGCCGCCATGAACGTATGAGCGACGCCAGTTGGGCAAGCGGTGATGGCAACAATTTTCTTCGCTGCTGCGGGTGCTGCTTGGCTGATGGTGACCGACGCTTTTTCCAGTAACTGAGCTTGACTGGCAGCGGTTTGTAGAAAGCCACTTGCATCGCTGGTGACTTGATCTATCGAAGCGCTATAGACTTTTTTACCAACGAAACGGCTCTCATCCACCTCCGTATTGGCGGCGATAACCACCACTTCCGCGGCGGCGATTTGCTGCTCGGTCAGTGTAGGGGAGTCCATTACCGTTGATTGGCATTCAATGCTAGCGTCCCAGTTCAGGGCTTTAGCCGCTTTTTCTAGCAATCCGGCAGCGATGATGCTGTTTGCGACGCCACTAGGGCAGGCAGTGATAATTGCAATTTTCATACTGTTAACCTTCTTGTCTCGTAGCTTGCACTGGCGTTAGTTCGTTTCAGTACAGAGCAGTTGAACTTGCGTTCTTTGTTGTATGTTTTCCAACTCTTGCTGGCTGGTTAATCCCACGCCAACCTGCGTGACCGCCATAGCGGACAGCGCGGTGGCAAACTTCAATAATTCGGCTTTTGGCATCTGTTGCATGTGGCCCCAGCAGAGCCCTGCAACTAGGGTATCGCCCGCACCAACGGTGCTGACCACGGCCATTTTCGGTGGCTGGGCGCATAACCATTGCTGGTCATTCAGCCACATCACACCTTCTGCACCCATCGACACCACCACGTTGGCGATGCCTTTTGTAGCCAAGCTTTGCGCCGCGTTTTGGCACGCTTCCCGACTAGTCAATGGTTGACCGACAAACTCGCTGAGCTCTTCATCGTTGGGTTTGATCAGCCAAGGTTTTGCTTCTAGGCCGGCTTTTAAGGCGGCGCGGCTGCTGTCAAACAGGACGCTTTTGCCTTCGCTTTGCAGTAGTTCAATCCACTTAGCGCACTGCTCTGGGCCGACGCCTTGTGGCAAGCTTCCAGCAAAGACAAAGTACTGATGGTCGGTCATCAAGCGTTGCAATGTCTGTTCGAACGCCGAAATGTCTGCGCTGCTGACGGTGACGCCCGGGAAGTTGATGTCATTGACTCGGCCATCCGCTTCCACCAACTTGACATTGATGCGAGTCGCGCCGTTGACATAGACAAACTCGTCGTGCGCGCCAATGTCACTAAACAGCTGATGAAACATTTCTGGGTTATCTTTGCCAAGAAACCCGGTTACCGTAACTTTCGCGCCAAGATCACTCAGCACTTTCGCCACATTGACCCCTTTGCCGGCAGCGTGCAGGCTGCTCTGGTTAACCAAGCTCACCGAACCGATATTCAATGCTGCTAGGCTGCCAGTGAGATCAAGCGCTGGATTGAGGGTAATGGTGACAACGTTATTGGTCTTGTTACTCATGCTCGCCACCTTTTAGCCTTCACCCAAGCCTGATGAGATAGCGACACCAATCGCTTCTAGTGCTTGCGGTGCGTCTGGGCCTTCGGCGCTGAACTGCAACTGGTGGCCGTGTTTGACACCCAGCGCAATCACTTTCATTAAGCTCTTGGCGTTAACGATAGAACCGTCACCGTTGAGGTTCGATACTTTGATAGTGGATTCAAACTTCTTCGCTTCAGCCACCAACATTGCACCTGGTCTGGCATGCAGGCCGTGAGCATTTTTGATTTTAAACACCGCGACATTGTCAGCGCTGGCCGCGTTGCTTTCTTCGCCTTTCAACAGCGCGATGACTTGCTCTGCGCTGGCGCTTAGCAGAGTCGATTGCTGTTTGTCGAACACAAGCTGGGTAAGATTGGCCAGAATGGGTTGGTGTGCATCGTTACAGGCAGAAAACGCCAGCAGACCTTTAACTGGCAGGTTGCTGTATTCACAGTGATTGGCTGTGGTGACAAAAGAAACCGCAGTACGAGAGACACCGACATGGCTGCCGACCAACCACAAACCGCCACCAAGGTGGGTTGGTGTTTTGGTGACTAAATCCGCAACAAAACTGGCATCGCTGCAACCACTGTTTTTCAGTAAACCGCCAGCCACTGCACTCATCTGCACCATATCGCTGGCAGGGAACTGTAACTGGATAGATGCGGCGTCAAATTCCGCTTCAAGTTGCACTTCACCATTTAATAGCGCGATGATCTCTTTGGCGCTGGAGGCTTGCTTTAAACGCGCTTCAACACCATCTGCGCTGAGCACTTTGGTGAGTTGCTTCAAAATGCCTAAGTGTTCGTCGGATTTGGCCGCAATCCCAATCGCTAGATAAGCGGTGTTACCATCACCCCAGTCGACTCCTTGTGGGAAGTGGTAAACCGCCACTCCAGTCTGTTTGACCAAATCACGTGTATCGGTGGTGCCATGTGGAATGGCGATGCCGTTGCCGAGAAATGTCGAGTTTTGTCCTTCACGATTGAGCATGCCTTGTACATACCCTTCGGCAACAAGGCCTTTGTTGGTTAAAGCCGCTGCAATGTGGCGAATGGCGTCCAGTTTGTTTTCGGCACTCTGTTGTAGAGTGATATCTGATTCTTTGAGTTTAAGCATGTTGCCTCTTAGCCTTTGTTTGGCACTCGTTCATGGTTCGGTTCTTAGTCTAGTGCTGTATTTTCAGCTGAACCGATTCAGCAAATTATTTAAAAAAATTCAGCAAAGGGTACTTTTTCTATGAATACCTATGCTGTGCGCTCGGTTGTCTTGTTAAGCTCGAGCTAAGACAACTTTCACAGTTTGCTGAATCCTTTCAGCTTTTATACTGAATCGATTCAGCGTATAATTCAACCGAGTTTAAGATCAAGAAGCGGATTCTATGATCCGGCGCACAGATTAAGGTGAGAACAATGACCCTAGATGAAATCGCCAAGTTGGCTGGTGTATCTAAGACCACAGCCAGCTATGTCATTAATGGCAAAGCGCAGAAATATCGGATCAGTGAAAAGACGCAAATGAAAGTGATGGCCGTGGTGGAAGAGTACAACTTTCGCCCCGATCATGCGGCATCATCCCTAAGAGCAGGGAACTCGCGATCCTTTGGTTTGATTATTCCCGATCTCGAAAACACCAGTTATGCCCGGCTGGCGAAACTGCTTGAGCAAAACTCGCGTAAAGCGGGCTACCAAATTTTGATTGGCTGTTCTGACGATGACCCCGACACTGAACAAAAAGTGGCGGAAGCGCTGGTGAGTCGACGCATTGATGCACTGTTTGTCGCGACCAGTATGCCGGATGCTAATGACTACTACCTCAAGATGCAGAAAGCGGGAACGCCAGTGATCGCGCTCGACCGTCCTTTAGACGATGAGCACTTCAGTTGCGTTGTGAGTGAAGATTTTGGCGCGGCATTCGAGCTCACCAGTTCATTAGTGAGTGATGAGATACACACCATAGGTTTGCTGGGTGCTTTGCCCGAGTTGACCATTTCGCGCGAGCGTCACCAGGGGTATGAATCGGCGCTGCGCAAGTGGGGGAAAGCGGCGCAATCTGCCTATGGAGAGCATTTTCATCGCGATGAGGGTTATCGAATCATGCGCTTATGGATAGCGCAAAATCGCGTTCCCGACGCCATCATCACAACCTCTTACACACTTTTAGAAGGTGTATTGGATGTGCTTCTCGAAGAACCGGAGTTGATTGGCTCGTTAAAACTGGCCACCTTTGGTGACAATCGCTTGTTGGATTTTCTGCCGTTTAAAGTGAACTCATTACCACAACAGTTTGAGTTAATTGCCGACAGTGCGCTGGAACTGGCACTCAACGCCTCGGCCAAACGCTACAAACCGGGAGTTGAGCTGATCCCACGTAAAATCGTGCGCAGGATGTAGGGGTGGTAACATCAAAGCAATGACAAGGTGACAGAGACAAATGCGTGGTCGCTGGCGAACTGGTCATCAGCAAAGTTGGGGCTGACTAAATGCTGATCCCAAACGGAAACTTGGCTTACGTTGGCGATTTTCTCGGCGTTTCTGGGGAAAAATTCTTCAGAAAGCAAAATGTAGTCAATTGTCAGTCCAAGCTCTCCATGATAGTGGGTCGGCGGCCAGGTTTGGGTTTCTGCAGAAGAGACAAGCTGACGAATATCTTGCATGAGCGGGGTTTGGCTGGTGTCGAGCAAAGGGCGTAGCTCGATACTGTTTAAGTGCGTGTTAAAATCGCCCAGTACCACCATCGGCTGAGCAGAATTCAGGTAAATTTCAACCAGATATTGACGCAGTAATAGCGCTTCCCAACCTCTTTGTATGGTGGACAACCAGCTTCCAGCAACCTGCATCTGAGCGTCCTCTGACCCATTTTGCAGCAAAGTAGGGCGTTGAGACTTAAAATGCACCACGATAAAGTGGCATGGCCCAAGATGGGGCAAGTCGACAACCGCATGCAGTGGCGTGCGGCTAAAAGTAAACTCACCATTTGCACCCAACTGTGTCAACTGCTGGCTTTCGGGCACCACAGGATCAACCGAAAGCAGCGGATAGCGTGAAGCCATCGCTAACACAGGGGAAGTATAAATAAATTCGTCGCTGACGTCGGGCTTATCAACCACAGCAAAATGGCCGTAACCCAGTGTATGGCACAACTGCTGTAACTCGTCCGGGCTGAAGACTTCCTGAAACGCGAGCACATCGGCATTTATCTCCAGCAGCTTTTGCTTTAACCAAGTCTGCTTTTTTTGCCACTCTTCTAAGGTCAGAATATTACTGAAATCGTAAAAAGCCCCTGGGGGAGCCAAATAATTCAAAAGGTTACAAGTTGCCAGTGTGATCAAGGACAAACCACTCCTCAAGATAGGCGTTAATCGGTATAGGTGCGAATCACCTGCTCGACCACGCCAGCTTGTTGTAGGTCGAGTAATATTCGGTCAAATTGTGCCACAAACTTTTCCTTGTAGGGAAAATCTTCCGCATAGGCGGTGTAACCGAGATAGCCATATTCTTTGCTCACCATTGCAGCAAGTTGAAAATACTCGCTTTTGCCAATTCGCCCAGATTGCTTCAGGCGTTTTATCTCCCAAGCGATGGAGAGTTTATCATTGATGTAGCAATCGATGCGTTTGGCCCGCATTTTCAGAATGTTTTCTTGATTATCCTTGGCTTCTTCGACGCGCAGTTTGCCATCGCGATCTGCCTGCCAGAAAGCCTCTCCGCCGATGGAGAAAGCGGCATTAATTCCGATAGTCTTACCGTAAAAGTCTTGTGGCCAACGCGTCAACTCTAGCCCATTGGGAAGCTTGACGTCGTTGTGACAGTACACCACCACCTCTTCTTTCAATATCGGCGTTGAATAAGGGTTTACGTACAGACGGCGATTTGGATATTTGTAGGGAGGAAACAAAGCAAAACCTTTGCCGGTTTCCAGCAAGCGTAAACCGCGCTTGAATGGCACGGGTTTAATGATGACGGTAAACTCTGGCATTTTTTCAAAGACTTGGCGCAAAATATCGGGATAGATGCCGGTTGCTTTACCCTGAAGTTGATAACTGTAAGGCGGGTAGGCGTCGTCACTGTAGATGATCACTTGGGTGGAATGCGCGTGTGAGGTCGTTGCCAGTGTGCTCAGCCCGATCAACAGTTGCCAGCCTATCTTATTGGATTTCCGCATAATCCCTCTTCATCTGCCCGAGTTTTATTTAACTTTAGCTCATTACGTCTCTTAGCATGGGAATTTCATTTCTGGAAAATCGACGATGAACAAGGCCGCGAGTTGGTTTCAGCTATTTCGTTTGAGGTTGGCAGGTTATCAGTTTAAACTGCGGCAAATTCTGTAACGAGATAAACACATGACTCAAGACTACCCTTATGACGATGCCGATTGCGCTGAAGAGATAGAAATAGAAGCGATTGGTATTG
Organism: Vibrio cidicii; assembly: GCF_009665415.1. Lineage (NCBI taxonomy): Bacteria > Pseudomonadati > Pseudomonadota > Gammaproteobacteria > Vibrionales > Vibrionaceae > Vibrio > Vibrio cidicii. The sequence goes on from NZ_CP035922.1 coordinate 743,173, forward strand.
AAGTCTCCAGTCAACCGATTGAACTGTATAAAGTGTTCAAAATTGCCAACTTGGTGAGCGGTGGCGGTGAAGCGAAACATGTGATCGCCGAAGGCTATGTGGCGGTAAACGGTGAGCTGGAAACGCGCAAACGCCGCAAAATGTACGATGGGGATTTTTTTGAGTTCAATCAGGAATACTACGTGGTGGTGTGCGATGCGCCGGTGATTGAACCAGAAGCGATGGAGCAAGAAGCAGAAAAGCCGCTAGCCACTGCACGTAAAGAAAAGTCTCGTCAAAATAAAGCGGCGAAACCCAAAGGGACGGGCCCCAAATCCACAGGCCGCAAAGCGGCGCACAAAGAACGAAAAGCGCAGAAGAACGCGCTTTCTCAAGCGGCGGGTAAAGGGAAGAAAACAGAGAAGCCACAAGCGACGCGCGATCCAAGCAGCGGTCGCAATTCGATTGATTTTTTCTAACATTATAAAAAAGCCCGCTAGCGGGCTTTTTTGTACACGAAATAGTGTCTCATTGATTTGGAGACAAATAATGCCATCGAAGAACTAAGCAATTGCCGCCGTTAGGATCTGTTTTACTTCAGTTGGTGTCACGGATTGGTTCTCCGTTAATGCCACCATGCCGTGGTTGTTCAGTTGGTTGATCACCGCATCAATCGCAGCCTCTTTGTCGTCGCCGTGTTCGGTAAGTTGAGTGGCAACGCCCATGCTGTGGTAGAAGGCTTCAATCGCATCAATCGTGCGCTCTGCCAACTGTTCATCGCCTTGTAAGGCAAACACTTCACGACCCATCTGTTCCAGTTTCGCGCGTTTGAACTCGATCTGGTTACGTAGCAGAGAAGGCTGAACAATGGCCAAAGAACGGGCGTGGTCAACATGCCACAGCGCGGTCAGTTCATGACCAATCATGTGCGTTGCCCAATCCTGTGGTACACCACTGCCGATCAAACCGTTCAGAGCCTGGTTGGCCGCCCACATCAGGTTGGCGCGCCATTCATCGCTGTCGCGATCGGCAAAGCGCTCACCAAGCTTTTTCAATGTTTTGAGAAGCGCTTCGGCGTAAGCATCTTGTACCATCGCGCCAGTTGGACGAGTGATGTACTGCTCACATACGTGTACCCACGCATCGACAATGCCGTTCAGAAGCTGTTTTTCGGGCAGCGTTTTCATCACATCAGGATCCATGACCGCAAATTTAGGCTGCACGTAAGGGCTAAGGAAAGCCAGCTTATCTTGCGTTTCGGCTTTAGTGATCACCGCGCCGGAGTTGGACTCAGAGCCCGTTGCAGGCAAGGTTAGTACCGCGCCCAGCGGTGTTGCAGTGCTCACCTGATGCTTGCCCGTCAAAATGTCCCAGCCATCTCCCTCGTATTTTGCTGCCGCCGCCACGTACTTAGAACCGTCAATTACTGAACCACCGCCCACGGCCAGAATAAAGTTGATCTGCTGCTGTTTCACAATGTGAACCGCTTTGTCCAAGGTTTCCTTGGTCGGATTGGGTTCGACACCCGAAAATTCCACCCAGTCAAATCCCTCTAGGGCACTGGCCACTTGGTCATAAACGCCGTTCTTCTTAATAGATCCGCCACCGTAGATCACCAGAACTTTCGCTTGCGGGTCCAGCGCGCGAGTGATAGCGCTAATTTGCCCTTGACCAAAAAAAATCTGAGTTGGGTTGGAGTAAGAAAACTTCATGCATCACCTCTTGCTTGGTTTGACTTGTCTTGTTTTTGTTGTTGCATAATAGTCCAGAGTGTTGGATATTTGCAGGCCTAAAACTCGAATTATTTTGCCTATTACTACAAAAATTGTGTGGAGGGGATGAATGGAAACACTGGCAGAGATAATGCAGCGCTATGTGGAGTGCCGTGGCTTAAGCAGTTTGGAAGGGATCACGAAGACGCCAATCCCCGGCGTGTGGTTTTATCGCAGTAGCCGAGGCAATTCGCGCCAGCCATTTGTTTATCAGTCTGGAATCATAGTACTTGGTCAGGGATGTAAAAATATCCACATTGGTGATACGCCAGTTTGCTATGGACCGAATGATTATTTGGTGGTGGGTGTGCCGATGCCTTTGGAGTGTGAGGCGTTTGCTTCAGAGCAGCAGCCCCTGCTGGGTATTTCAGTCGATATTCCTTTGCCTTTGCTGCAAAAAATGGTGCATAAATTGGAAGGCCTCAACTACCGTACTGGCGTACCTGTAAGTCAAGAAGCTTGTGGTTTGAAGTCAGTCAAGATGGATGATCGGATGTTGGATGTTTGTAAACGCCTCATGCGCGCACTGTGTGATGATGTTGAAAGTGAAATGCTCGGTGAATCTTTGCTTGAAGAGATCGTATTTCGCGCTTTGCTTAGCCAAGAAGGGTACGTGTTGTTTGAACTGGCTCAAAAAGAGGGCTTCTACTCAAAAATTGCCCGTGTGCTGGAAAAAGTACATCAGGATTACCCCAACGCAATGACGGTGCAAGGTTTGGCGGCCGAAGCCAACATGAGCGTTTCTGCTTTCCACAACGCCTTTCGCTCCGTGACTTTGGAGTCGCCAATTCAGTACATCAAAAAGGTGCGGCTTAATAAGGCGCGTGAACTGATCAAACTTGAAGGGCGTCGGGTCAACGATGCGGCGAGAATGGTCGGCTATACCAGCACTTCTCAATTTAGCCGCGAATACAAAAGACACTTCAATGAAACGCCGAGTGGCAGCGTTGCAGCATAGAAATGTGTCATCCCAATGACCGCGTTTTATCTGATGTGCAGCACCTATAAAACATATTGCACAATAATGTATTAGTGATGGGCTTATTCATAGAGAGATATACTCAAAAGCGCGTTTTAGGAACGAATTTTCCAGATTATTTAAGTGTGCGAAATTAATCAGAAATTAGTTGTCGGTACAAAATAAGATTGATCCTGTTGCACGTTTGCACTGCTTTCTTGCGAGTGATTTTATAAATATCGCAATTAATAGGTGTGAAAATTCCATCTTGTACTTAAGTTATTTCACGAAGAAATATAAGTCGTCGAAACGAAAATTCGCCGACAGATTCACGTTGAAACAATCACTTAAGGAAAAGCAAGTATGCGCTTAAAGAATGGAAAAGCCGCCAAGAGTGTCTTTACACTCAGTACCCTCACGGCTTCATGTTTGATGGCCTTCAACAGTTACGCCGCCGTTGACTGCTCGCCATTGCAAGAATGGAACTCTGCAACGGTTTATAGCGGAGGCGATAAAGTACAGCACCAGGGGCAAGCTTACGAGGCCCGTTACTGGACACAAAATAATAATCCTGCCGAATTTTCGGGTGACTGGGCGCAATGGAAAGCGCTGGGCGTATGTGATGGTGGCCCGGTCGACCCTGTAAACCAAGCTCCAACGACCTCATTGACCTCACCACTCTCTAGTGATGTGGTGAAAGAGGGGGATGTGGTTGTATTGTCAGCCAACGCAGTAGATCAAGATGGCTTGGTGGCAAAAGTTGAATTTTTCGTCGATGGAGTGGTTGTTGGTCAAGACAGCTCTGCGCCTTTCTCTGCAACCTGGACGGCGACAGCTGGCGCGCACACGTTCAGCTCAGTCGCTTATGATGATAAAGGCGCCGCTAGCCAGCCAAGCAAAGTTACGTTGACGGTCGAATCGACGCAACCGGGCAACAATGCGCCAACGGTTGAGCTGGCTCTGTCTGCAACGACAGTTGAGCAAGGTGCTGTGGTGACCTTAACGTCAAATGCCGCAGACAGCGATGGTACGGTTGAGAAAGTTGACTTTTTTGTTGGCGGCGTGCTGGTCGGTACGGCGGCGACCGCTCCTTATTCTCTCGACTACACCACTACTCAAGCGGGATCCCTGTCCGTGTTCGCTCGTGCGACCGATAACCTTGGCGCAACGACTGACTCTGCGGCGCAAACGCTCAAAGTAAACGGTGCGGCGACCGTGGCATCGTGTCGTCCGGATGGTTTGTACCAGACCGAGGGCGTTAACGTACCTTACTGTACTGTGTATGACGAGGAAGGCCGCGAAAAAATGGGCGCAGATCATCCTCGCCGTGTGATTGGTTACTTCACCAGTTGGCGTAGTGGCGACGATCCGCAAGCCGCTTATCTGGTCAAAGACATTCCGTGGGAACAACTGACGCACATCAACTATGCCTTTGTCAGCATTGGCTCTGATGGCAAAGTCAATGTTGGTAACGTCAATGATCCCAATAACGCCGCGGTGGGTAAAGAGTGGCCGGGCGTCGAAATTGATCCAACCTTGGGCTTTAAAGGCCATTTTGGTGCGCTGGCTACCTACAAACAGAAATATGGTGTTAAGACGCTGATTTCAATTGGTGGTTGGGCCGAAACTGGCGGTCACTTCGCTGAAGATGGCAGTCGTGTGGCCGATGGCGGGTTCTACAGCATGACGACGAATGCGGATGGTTCGATTAACCACGCAGGTATCGAGAAATTCGCTGCGTCCGCCGTCGAAATGATCCGCAAGTACAAGTTTGATGGTGTGGACATCGATTACGAATACCCAACCTCCATGGCTGGCGCGGGTAACCCAGACGATAAAGCCTTTATGGAGCCCCGCCGTAAGTATCTCTGGGCCTCTTACCAAGAGTTGATGCGAGTACTGCGTGAAAAGCTCGATCAAGCCTCGGCGCAAGATGGTCACCACTACATGTTAACCATCGCGGCACCTTCATCGGGTTATCTGCTGCGCGGTATGGAAACGTTCGATGTCACCAAGTATCTCGACTACGTCAACATCATGTCTTATGACCTGCATGGTGCGTGGAACGATCATGTTGGTCACAACGCGGCGCTGTTTGATACAGGCGAAGATTCTGAGTTGGCACAGTGGAATGTGTATGGCACAGCGCAGTACGGCGGTATTGGTTACCTTAACACAGACTGGGCTTACCACTACTTCCGCGGCTCCATGCCAGCAGGACGCATTAACATTGGTGTGCCGTACTACACGCGCGGCTGGCAGGGTGTGAAGGGCGGAACCAACGGTCTGTGGGGACGTGCAGCGCTGCCAAATCAGTCTCAATGTGCGCCGGGAACAGGCGAAGGTGAGAAGAACAACTGTGGCTATGGTGCAACCGGTATCGACAACATGTGGCATGACGTTAACGCTGCAGGTGATGAGATGGGGGCAGGGTCCAACCCAATGTGGCACGCGAAAAACCTAGAGAACGGCATTTTCGGCTCGTACGCGTCTGCCTATGAGCTTGACCCTACCAATGATCCACAAGACAAGCTGGTTGGCAACTACGTCCGTCATTATGACAGTGTCGCGGTCGCACCTTGGTTGTGGAACGCGGAAAAATCGGTCTTCCTCTCTACGGAAGATAAAGCCTCGATTAATGTCAAAGCGGACTACGTGATCGACAAAGAGATTGGCGGCATTATGTTCTGGGAACTGGCGGGCGACTACAGCTGTTATGTGCTTGATGAAAACGGTAAGCGCACCACGATCGACGAGACGGAACAAGCTTGTGCCTCAGGCAATGGTGAATACCACATGGGTAATACCATGACCAAAGCGATTTACGATAAGTTCAAGTCTGCAACGCCTTACGGCAATGCCGTCGCAACCACTGCGGTTCCCGCGCAAACAGTGGATATCGCGGTTTCTGTGGGCGGCTTTAAAGTCGGCGATCAGAACTACCCAATCAACCCGAAAGTGACCTTTACCAATAACACTGGCACCGCGATCCCCGGTGGAACGGAGTTCCAATTCGACATTCCTGTTTCCGCGCCAGATAACGCAAAAGATCAGTCTGGTGGCGGTTTGAAAGTGATTGCCTCTGGTCATACTCGCGCTAACAATATCGGCGGTCTGGATGGTGTGATGCACCGTGTGGCGTTCTCTCTTCCGGCTTGGAAAGAGTTGCCTGCGGGCGGAACCTATGAACTGGACATGGTCTACTATCTGCCGATTTCTGGACCGGCGAACTACAGTGTGAACATCAACGGTGTCGACTACGCGTTCAAATTTGAGCAGCCAGATTTGCCTGTTGCGGATCTCAGCAGTGGCAACACTGGCGGTGACACAGGCGGCGATACTGGTGGAAACACAGGATCGGGTGAGGTCATTCAATGGCAACCGGGTGTAACGCAAGCGAAAAGCGGTGATACCGTCATCTATAACGGTAAGTGTTTCGTGGCGAAAAACAACCCGGGCGTGTGGGAGTCACCAACGCAATCGAACTGGTTCTGGGATGAAGTAACGTGTCCATAACCAGTTATCAATAGCCTAAAAAGGCAAACCCCCGTCTGATATTCAGACGGGGGTTTTTTAATACATGTAGGAGGGAGGTTAAAATTGATAGCTCTCTGGAACCACGACGACACCATTTTCTGAGATTTTGAATCGTTTAGCGTCTTCGAAGCGGTTGATACCTATCTGAGTGTAAGGGGGGATTTTCACATGTTTGTCGATAATGCAGTTAACCAGTTGGCATCCTTCGCCGACCTCGACCGCATCGAAAATAATGCTGTCAACCACAGTGGCACCGTCATTAATACGCACGTTGGAAGAGACAATCGAGTGCTGAACTGAGCCACCTGAGTTAATCACACCGTTAGCAATGATGGAGTTGATAAATATCCCTTCATTGCCTGTGCCTGAAGAGACCGTACGCGCAGGGGGAAACTGCGGTTCATAGGTTCTTATCGCCCAGTTTTTCTGGTAAAGATTCATTGGTGGAATGGGTTCTAACAGGTCCATATTGGCTTGATAGAAAGAGTCAATCGTCCCGACATCTCGCCAGTAGCAGTCGCGATCAACTCGCCCTTTTGCTCCGCAGAACTGATACGCATAAACCCCTTCGGTTTCAATCAGTTTAGGGATGATGTCCTTACCGAAGTCATGCGATGATTGTTCATTCTCAGCATCCTGCAACAGAACATTTTTTAGCGTTTCCATTTCAAATACGTAGATGCCCATGGACACGAGACTACGATTTTCATTGCCGGGCATATGTGGTGGATTTTCTGGCTTTTCAATAAATGAGTGAACACGGTTTTGATCATCAACCCCCATAACACCAAACGCGGACGCTTCGTTACAGGCAACATCCATACAAGCAACGGTTAATTTGGCTTGATTGGCCAAATGCTCTTCAACCATCGCGGCATAGTCCATTCGGTAGATGTGATCGCCTGAAAGGACAACAACATGTTTTGCGTCATTTCGGTTTAGCAACCAAAGGTTGTGATAAATCGCATCGGCAGTGCCTTCATACCATTTGCCGCCTTTGCGCATTTGTGGTGGGACGGCCGTGATGTATTCCCCAAGTTCGGGATTAAAAATCGACCAACCGTCGCGCAAATGTTTGTGTAAAGAGTGAGACTTATACTGCGTCAGCACCAGAATTTTACGCAGACCGGAATGAAGGCAGTTGGTCAGCGTAAAATCAATAATGCGATATTTTCCACCAAACGGTACGGCTGGTTTGGCCCGATTGTCGGTTAACGGACTCAAACGCGATCCCACACCGCCGGCAAGTATCACAGCGAGGATATCTTGCATATATTTTCTCCCTGAATTAGTGCATCCCTAATCAGATTAGTACAAGAATTACGCCACAATTTAATCGCCCCAAAAAGCTCAGCTTTTTGTTAGATAATCTATGATTCTGCACAAAAAACATGCATTCATTAAGTGTTTTTGCACGATAAATGGGCATCGGGTCGATTTTGTTGATCTTTGTTCACCAAAGCAAGTGCTGTCACGCGCAGCGGAGATTAAAAGTATCTTGGAAAGTCGATCCTTTGATGCGCTTGGATGTTCAAGCGTTTAAAACTAATGTCCATGAATTATAAATCACTGATATTTAAATTAAATTAGCAGAGGTTAAATAGGCATCAAGCCAGCTTGGTGCCTATTTACACTGTAAATGTGTAGGTTTAAGTAGTTGTTTGGAGAGTTTAACTTAAGCCGACAATCTCACCATTCTCGTTGATATCCAACTGCATAAACGCTGGTTTGTCTGGCAACCCTGGCATGGTCATTACATTGCCGGTCAGAGCATAGATGAAACCTGCACCAGCGCAGAGCTTCACTTCACGTATGGTGATGGGAAAGCCACTGGGTGCGCCTTTTAATGATGAGTCGGAAGAGATAGAGAGCGGCGTCTTCGCCATACAAACCGCGAGCGTGCCAAAGCCAAGTTCTTGGTATAGAGACAGTTGCTGCTGCGCCAAAGGAGTGAACTCCACTTCGCCGCTGCCATACCCTTTGCAACATACGGTCGTGATTTTCTCTTGCAAACTTTGCTGAGGTTGATAGAGCGAGCGAAAATTAGCCGGTTCTGCACACGCTTCAATAACCTCACGGGCGACAGCTTCCATTCCTTTACCACCTTTGGCAAAACCTTCACTCACCGCTACTCGTACATTCAGAGATAATTTCCGTACCCATTCGACAAGCTGTGAAAGCTCTTCGTCACTGTCTTGTGGAAAGCGGTTAATCGCAACCACCACAGGTAAGCCATATTTTTGCACATTGTCTATGTGCCATTTTAGGTTGCTGAAACCAGCTTCTAGGGCTTTGGCGTCACAGGTAAAAAGGGAATCTGGTAAAGACATGCCCGGCCGCAAATCGTATAGTCCTGAGTTGGCTTTCAGGCCTCTTAACGTGGCGACAATCACCACACAGTCTGGCGCTTTATGCGACGTGGAAGATTTGATGTTGCACGCTTTTTCAAGCCCCATGTCGGAACCGAACCCCGCTTCCGTGACAACGTAACTGGAAAGTTTTAATGCGATCTCATCAGCAATGATCGAGGAGTTACCATGTGCGATATTAGCAAACGGGCCTGAATGGATCAGTGTAGGCACTCCCTCAAGAGTCTGCATTAACGTTGGCTTGATCGCCTCTTTTAAGGTGACCGTCATCGCTCCAGCCACTTGCAGTTGCTCGGCACTCACTGGTGCGCCATCGAGATCGTACGCCAAAACCACTTTACCGATCCGCGTGCGCATATCTTGCAAATTCTTGGATAAAGCGAGGATGGCCATTAACTCTGACGCCGCAGAAATATCAAAACCTTCTTCTCGTTCAAACCCATTAATAATTTTGCCCTCGTCATTCAAACCGACAAGAACTTTGCGCAGCGCACGATCGTTGTGATCCATCACGCGCTTCCACACCACCCGATTCGAGTCAATGCGCAGTGCCGTTAAGCCCGTGCGAGCTTCAAACGCCGCATAACCTTCGCGCTGTTCATGATAAATTCGGGCATCAATAGCGGCAGCGGCTAAATTATGCGCCGCAGTAACCGCATGAATATCCCCGGTCAAATGCAAGTTGAGTTCGTCCATCGGTGCAACTTGTGAATAACCGCCGCCAGCAGCGCCACCCTTGACACCAAAGACTGGCCCCATGGAAGGTTGGCGAATACACGCCATGACCGATTGTTCAAGTGCGCGTAAACCCTGCGCAAGACCAATGGTCGTGACTGTTTTCCCTTCGCCTAGAGGTGTCGGTGTGATCGCCGTGACTAAAACCAGCTTGCCGTTGGGTTTGTCCGCTAAGCGAGAGACGCATTTTGCCGATACTTTTGCTTTGTATTTACCGTGAGTCTCAAATTCATCTGGCAGTAAGCCAGCCTGTTGAGCAATTTTGTCTATGGAAAGGAGTGGTGTCGAGCGACAAATATCGATATCTGAAAGCATGCTGAACCTTTTGATTTCGCCAAAGCAAACGTTTGCGTGCGAATGATACGGATCTAAATATAGTAGTAAAGCAGTATATCTAACCTGATTGAGAGCAAACTAGATTATTTCGGTAAATATTGGCCGAGATCAAAAATAAAAGGCTGCCGGTTGGCAGCCATCTAGCTCAATGTCCCTACTAGCGATCCCAGTAAGCTTCTTCCAAGCTGTCTTCCCTTTCAGGAAGGGCTCGTGAGAGGCGAGGAGAGTGCTGGGTAAGCACTTCATAGCTCACGCGGTTGGCGTATTTACAAATTTGTGACAGAGAAGAGTACGTCAGGCAAATATGCTGATGTTTCACTGAGTTTGGCACGTTTCGTTGGTGAAAAGCGTTGGCCGCCATATCATGCAGTAAAGCCGAGAGTGCGCCATCCCCAGCACCATTGGTATTTTTGATCTCCGCAGGCCCGCCAAGGTAAGGGCCAATGTGCGAGTAAACGCGTATTGGCGCTTTACAGTCACTGCGTCGCATCGCACGGCTAAACTCATACTGGTTAAAACCTTCGATACTATCTGGGTAGATATCATGCGTGGTTTCTCGCTTGGCATCTTCATCGGTGTAACCCGCCATGTAAAGACCATCGGGGCCGGCAGTACAAAGAACCAAATCAACCCACTGCAATGCTTTATCCGCTGCTTGTAAAGGATCTCGTTCGCCAGTCAATGCAAAGCCTTCTTCTTCATTCATCGCCACGACAGTAATGTTGTCACGCAGGTATTCTTGCCACCACTGTGGATTGCCTTCGATTACGTATTTGGTACCGAGCGTCAATACCACTGGCACTTGGTGCTTTTTCGCATATTCGATTGCTTTTTGTACCGCTTGTGGCATCGGATCTTTGGGCTTGCCGCGCATTAAATAAGAGGAGACGACCAGTGCTGACGCTTTCTCAAATACTTCTTCAGGAATGCTCTCTGGTGCCAACTGGTTCATGTGGCCTTCATTGATGGCAAAAGTGCGTTCGCCATCTTGAGAAATAAGGGTATAGCAGCGGCCGATTGGCCCATCGACGGTTTGTAAATGATTGAGGTTCATTCGCGACGAGGTACGGCACAAATAGCGATAGGCGTAAGAACCGACTTGGATGTTTTTGGACATCACGCCCAACAGCACCGATTTGCTGTCGGCCAGCACAGAGTAATTGTGCAGCGTGTTACCAATGGTGTCGCCTGGGTACTGATGGGTGATTAAACCGCGTTTAATCAACTCTTCGTACAACGCATCCGCTTTGCTCTCTTCAAGAACCAGCGAGTGTCCTTTGCTCAGTTCGTATTTGGCTAAGAAATCGTCGTCCACACGCGCTTCGATATCGACAATAGTCTGTCCAACGCCAACCACGGTTGGGCGAAACATTTTTGGTGCGGCCTTTAGTTCGTTGACCAGAGGATCTCGATCGTTCGTGGGGAAGTAATGTTTAGATTTACGCTGACCAGGAAACTTCATGCTAGTTAATAACTGAGAAAAAAAAGAGGCGCATGATATCACGTTTTTTTGCAATCGAGCGCCTTTTTGTTACAATTTACCCTGGCTGATGAAGAAATGAACAGCAGAAGTGCGGATTATTGCTTGTTTGTCGAAGTCTCTTGATAAGCTTTTGTTCCCCAAAGTGGGACCGTCGATAAGCTATGTTTAAAGCTGCCGGAAGTCTCTTTGGTGGAATAGGAAACGTACATCAAGGTTTGATTTTTGGCATCAAAAATGCGACGAATCTTCATCGACTTAAAGAAGACACTTTTTGATTTCTTAAACACCACTTCGCCTGAATCGGATTTGTCGATGGCAGCGATCATCTCGGGTGTGATTTCCCCAGTTTGGCGGCATGCGATCGAGCTATCACTGGGATCGGCCAAGCTAAAATCCGCCTCAATACTCGCAATATGGCAAGTTACGCCAGGCACCAAAGGATCCACCAGCGTATTGAGTTTGATGTCTTTCATGGTAAACAAGCCTAAAGAGACATCACCGACTTCGTCGCTACCGCAACCGTAAAGCAGTGGCGTTGCACAAAGCAGCAGAGCTAACATCTTTGTTTTCATATACTTTTCCTATTGACCGAGCCAATGTAAACCTAGCTACCTTAGCAGCTTTTGCGTTTATTCCCAAGTTGCCAGCAAATGTGCCGCGGTTTCCTTCACGCTGAGGAGTAACCATTTTTTGTTAGAACAGTCGCTATAGTGCGTGGTATGGTATAAAGCTTGCTGGGAAACATAAAACACCAAGGGAACCAGTTATGAAAGCTAAACTGATTGTCGTTGTGATCACGCTGGGGTTGCTGGCTGGCTGTAGCGCCTCGCCGAAGTCCACTATCTGTACTCCGAAAATTTGCGATATTTGGGATTAATAAATGCATATTGAATCACCGCTGGTTGCGAGCAAGAATCAATGGCTCCACGACCAGGTGGAGTGTGAGTTTCCAACCAAAGAAAGCCTAGAAGGGCTGGCGCTTTATCAGCGCTCATTGAGTGAGCGCACTTTGCAACCGCTAAGCTGCTCGTTAGAGAAAAGTGGTAACGAGCTGGAACATTTTCTAGTTGATTTCCACCGTTTAACCATCCTTTTTTCCATACTGCAATCTAAGCGTTGGGCAAGTGAAGCGGAACGAGCATTGATTGTGGAGTTTCTCACTCAGATTATTCTTGCCCCAGAGCATGCGTTGTATGTCAGCTTTTCAGCGGGCGAGCCAGTAGGAGCATTGATGCTGACACATGGCGACGACCAACTTCTGGCTTCTGACATTATTTATAGAGACAAAACCAAGTTAGAAGAAATAGAAAAATACGTCGCTGATCTTATCGCTACCGTGCGGATGGAGAGCCCTGTTCCAACGTCAATTCTGCTCGAGGTTTGATCGCGTCTCTGGCTCTTAGCGATCAACAAGGTACAATGTCAACGTTGTGACTGATTAACAAACAGTTTTCTAGTTTTCTTCCCCCAAAAGCTTGCTATCAACCTCAGGAAGTAGGGCATGCAAATTCTTTAGCTTGGCCAATAAATAGGTGATCTCTCCTAAATATTGGCAAATTAAATCGAGCCATTGTCGTCTTTTGCAGAGCGTGTCCTTTTCTCTTCATCGCCGCGTTTTATAGTAAATATCTAAGTTGCCATTTTTGGTGACAACAATATTCAAATTTGGCTGGGATAAGAGAGGGCACGATGGCGATGAGTCCAATTCGGTGCGTAATATTTGATTGTGATGGCACCTTGGTCGACAGCGAAACGCTCTGTTGCCAAGCGCTAACGCGTGTTTTTGCTCGTTTTAATGTTGAAGTGCCGCTTGATAAAGTAACGGCACAATTTAAAGGGGGTAAACTGGCGGATATTCTCGACGATGCCAGAACTATGTTCGAGTTAAATGTGTCGCTGGATGTGCTTGAACCGCTCTACCGCAGTGAAGTTAAAAAGCTCTTTTATCGCCATCTAAAAGCCATGTCGGGTGCGGTTACGCTGCTTGATTTTCTTGCAGAGTGGGGGATCGAATACTGTGTGATTTCGAATGGCCCCAAAGACAAGATTGAGTATTCTTTACAGCTTACAGGCTTACTAGAACGATTTCATGGGCGTATTTTTTCAGCATTTGATGCCAATAGTTGGAAGCCAGATCCGGACCTGGTGATGTACAGCGCTTTCAATATGGGCTTTCTACCCGAAGAATGTATTTATGTCGATGATACGGCAAAAGGAGTTAAGGCGGGTTTAAGTGCGGGGATCCGCACATATTATTTGGCCAATGGTTTTCAACCCAATCAAATCCAAGATGCTCGAGTAACGAAAATCGAGCATCTGGAAGAGTTGATAGCCTTAGTGGCAGACACGAACAAAATTAGTGACAAGCAGCACTGATAGTGTGTATATGCACAGGTTTGCGTGGATATGCAGGTATTGCTAGTGCCGATTGAACGGCGCTGAAGTTTTTGGTGTGAAACCCGCAGGCGGCACAGGTGAACTTCTCTCCATCCGATGACAGCATGTATTCATCGTTCTGGCAGAGAGGGCAGAGGATCTCATCTTTTGTGTTTATATATTTGTAAGTTGTCATTTTAGTCACCAGCAGCAAAAAATTGGCACTGATAGAATAGGTCAAATGTTTAACTTCACGACACTTTTTCATGTGAATTAACAAAAACTTGAGACGGACTTCATGCTAAATATACAACTAAGTGAGCATTTAAAAGTCTTTTTAGTGAAATCTCCCCGATAAACAAAAAGCTCCCTAGGGAGCTTTTTGAAGGCCATTCAGACCGATTCGATTTATTGGGTACGATACTGTTTGAGTATTTGCCCTAACGACGCAGAGGCTTTGGTCAGGTTAGCCACACCCAGAGAAGATTGCTCTGCAACTCGGCGGATCGCGTTTGACTGTGTACGGATATCACTGAGTTCGGCGGCGATGTCGTTGGCAACCGCACTTTGCTCTTCAGCGGACGTGGAGATTTGAATGCTCATATCCATCAAAGAGCGCGCAGAACTGGCAATAGCTTGGACATCAGAGCCAATATCGGCAATTAAATCGCTGCTGGTTTTCGCTTGATTGACTGTTTGCGCGGTGATTGAAGCGATGTTCTGGCTCTCCGTCTGCAGTTTTTCAATCATCGCCTGAATTTCAACTGTAGCCGCTTGAGTGCGACTGGCGAGAGTGCGAACTTCGTCTGCAACAACCGCAAAACCTCGGCCTTGTTCGCCCGCACGAGCGGCTTCAATCGCCGCGTTCAGTGCCAGCAAGTTGGTTTGCTCTGAAATGGCGTTGATGGTGGTGATCACCTCGTTAATCTGTGTGGTGTTTTCGTTGAGCGTGGAGACCGATGTCGACGCTTTTTCAATATAGCCAGACAACTTTTCGATTTCAGCAATCGCAGATTGAACGCGTTTATGGCTGCCTTCGATGTGTTGAGCATCCAACTCCGTTTGGTGTGTGGCTTGCTGGGAAATGTTCGACACTTCTTTCGCCGAAGCGGTCATCTCTTCCATCGCGGTAGCAACGGAATCAAGAGAGGAATACTGATTATTAATCTGTACGCCACTTTGCTTCATCTCACTTTCAAACGAGGCACTGGTTTCACTAAGCGTCGTTGCGTTTTGTTTGACACTTTTTACCAACTGAGTCAGCGTATCCATCGCCTTATCGAGAGCACAACCTATAGTGCCGAACTCGTCTCGACCAGGGTGAAACCCCAAACGAGAGGTGAGGTCACCTTCAGCAATTTTTTGTGTGGTGGTGTAGAGCACCCACAAAGCCCCGCCCAAGAAGGTGGCTACCCAGTAACAGAAAATGGCAAATGGAATCGCCCACAGGTAGCTCAGCAAAAATGTCGTGAGAGCAGAAGAGCGCTGATTATTGTCGGTGTTTTTGCTATTGATTGTCAGTTGATAGTATTGCCCATCGCGACCTTGCTGCACGACACGTGTCACGCCGTCTTGGTAAACAGCGGCTTGGGCGCTGCTCACTCGTGATACCCCATTTTGGGCGAGGATCACGTTGGTATCATTGGTGGCGAGTATCCCTTTCAATTGAGATTCGGCCGCCAGTTT
This sequence comes from Vibrio cidicii, assembly GCF_009665415.1. Lineage (NCBI taxonomy): Bacteria > Pseudomonadati > Pseudomonadota > Gammaproteobacteria > Vibrionales > Vibrionaceae > Vibrio > Vibrio cidicii. Next base: position 758,404 of record NZ_CP035922.1, read on the forward strand.
TGCTTGGCTTTCAATGTGCTCTAAGCTGCTTAAATAGTGGTTACCCGCAACGGCGGATAGTGCAACAATAAACAGCGCAAAAATTACCCAGATTTTGTCATTGATGGACATCTTGATAAACAAGCGATCAATGGTTCTGAATTCAACTTCTCTCATATAAACTCCGTTTAGAGATCGATTCATGACTAAAGTTATCGATATATTGGCCGAGATTATGAGATATAGATTAGAAAATCATGTAATAACAATTCATCCCATTCTTAAAATTGTGAACAATAGCTCATTGTCATGTCATTTCCATGACAAATGAGCTGCTCACTTGCCGTTAAGCTCTTGTGCAACGTCACGCATTTAAATTAAAGCAAACGGTTACTTATGAGCTGTATCTCGGAGATAGAAGTTGCGTCTTTCTTGTGTTACTAATGTGGCCTATAACATCTGTTGCGACAAAGATTAAAGAGCAGAATGTATCTGCTCGACACACAAGGAGGTCTTATGTCAGACCAATATCTCAAGAATGAAGAATCTCTGGAATGGCTGGATGCGCTCGAAATCGGCTTTGACCTATCTGATTATCAAGAGCAAGAATCTGTGGCGGAAGCCGATGCATAATCTCGTGTTTAAACGCCGAAATTTGCCTCCCGCATTGCATTGATTGCCCATCAAAGAATGAATTTTCTTGCTCACCTGCACCTCGCCCAGTTTGCTGGCAGTAATCTGTTAGGTAATTTGCTGGGCGATTTTGTCAAAGGTGACCCCTACCCACACTACCCGAAAGCGATTGCAGATGGTATCCGTTTGCATCGCCTGATCGACAGCTTCACTGATCAGCATGATTTACTCAGCGAGTGCAAAATGCGCTTTCCTACACAACTAAGGCGCTTTGCCCCAATTGCGTTAGATGTGTTTTGGGATCACTGCCTGGCATCTCATTGGTCGGATTATCACCCACAAACATTGGAGGATTTTGTCGCGCTCGCGCAAAGGGCCGTCAATGACGCTCCGCAAGTTGCCTTACCAGATCGTTTTGTCTTGGTTAATGATAAAATTTGGTCAGGGCGATGGCTACAGTCCTACCAGTCGATGCAAAATATTGAATTTGCTTTGTTAAGAATGTCACAGCGCAGTCCACGTATGACGCCACTAAGTGAGTGTGGTATGACGCTTGCTCGCCACTATCCATTTTTCGTCGAGCAGTTTGCGCATTTTTATCCTGAAGTGATGACGTATGCTCTCAATCAGCAGAAAGAGTTGGCTTCATCAATAGTCTAATCGACTTGGCTCTGGTAAAATCCGCGCTCATTTTTACGGGGGCCCCATGACAGCGAAATTTATTGAACTCGGTTTAGAACCAGCGTTGAGCGACACTTTATCTGAACTCGGTTTTTCAACACCCACACCCGTGCAGCAGCAAGCAATCCCGCATGTCCTTGCTGGTAGAGATGTGCTAGCTGGGGCTCAAACCGGAACAGGGAAAACTGCTGCGTATGGTTTACCGCTTATCCAAATGTTGTCAGCCAGCCATGTGAATACTGAAGAAGAAAGCGCAACGCCAAGAGCGCTGGTGGTTGTGCCTACCCGTGAACTGGCACAGCAGGTATTTGACAATTTGAGTCAATACGCCAAGCACACCTCGTTAAAAATCGTCACTGTTTACGGTGGAACCAGCATCAATGTTCAAGTGAAGAATTTAGCCAATGGCGTGGACATCTTGATCGCAACCCCGGGACGCCTGCTTGATCACCTGTTTACTAGAAAAACCACTTTAGTTAACGCGCAGTTGTTGGTGCTCGATGAAGCGGATCGCATGTTAGATATGGGCTTCTTGCCGGATATCCAGCGAATTTTAAAGCGTATGCCAGAGGCGAGACAAACACTGCTGTTTTCGGCAACATTTGACACTCGAATTAAAGCCTTGGCCTATCGCTTGTTGAAAGAGCCGGTAGAGATCCAAGTCGCGACTGCAAACAGCACCGCCGAGAAAGTACGACAGATGGTTTATCCGGTGGATAAAAAGCGTAAAAGTGAACTGTTGGCGTATTTGATCGGTTCACGTAATTGGCAGCAGGTATTGGTGTTTACCAAAACTAAGCAGGGCAGCGATCAATTGGTCAGTGAACTGAAACTTGATGGCATTAAAGCAGCTTCGATTAACGGGGATAAAGCGCAAGGCGCACGTCAGAAAGCGTTGGATGATTTTAAGAGCGGTAAAGTGAGAGCTTTGATTGCGACCGATGTTGCTGCGCGCGGGCTGGATATCGCTCAGCTTGAGCAAGTGGTTAACTATGACATGCCTTACAAAGCGGAAGATTATGTGCACCGCATTGGTCGTACCGGACGCGCCGGGCAAAGTGGTTTAGCTGTCTCTTTTATGTCCCACGATGAAGAGTATTTGCTAACAGCGATCGAGAGCTTACTTGATCAACGTCTGCCGCAAGAGTGGTTAGCCGGTTTTGAGCCGAGCCCTGCCAGCACCTTCACAGACAACAATCCAGCGGGTCAACGTAAAAGTCGTTCGGCTGATAAGCGTAAAATGAAGGCAAAACTGAAAATCCACCAAGGCCGGGGAAAGAAAAACTGATTAAGCGTAGCAAGCTGCGCTGAACAGGTGTTCTTCCGATAGCGATTTGGGCATGGCAAGCAGGTAACCCTGATACATGTCCAAATTGAGCAACTTCATCAAAGCGAGCTGATGCTCAGTTTCAATCCCTTCGATCACGGTCATCGAATTCATTTCATCTGCAAATTCAAGCGCCGCCAGAAGCAATGCCGTCTCGCCCTGCTCGTATCTTTGTAGTAAAGATCGATCGAGTTTGATGATGTTGGGTAGTACGTTTCTAGTGCGTTCATGGGTTGAGGCTTCTACGCCAAAGTCATCAATTGCCCACATAAAACCATTGCGACTGAGCGATCGAGTGGCAAACTGCAGCTCTTGCTCACAGTTAACATGCACTTCAATCAGTTCCATGACAATCTGACTGGGTCGTAAGTTAGCTTCTTGGATTGTCCTTAGCAGAAAATTGTAACTGAGCTCTTCATTGGCCAGTCGTTCGATGGCGTGTGGCAGTACGTTCAAAAAAAGATGTTTGTCTCTGTAGCGGGAAAGGGCAAAGTTACGGATATGAATAATGCGGCTCAGTCTTTCGACATTGAGTCTATCCGTTGGTGACACATCATCGCAATGAAAGAAGAGATCCGGCCGGATTGTACTGCCGTCAGCGCAGTCTATTCGTACCAAGGCTTCCAAACCGACCAAAGTCATATCTTTCTTATAAATCGGCTGAAAAACACTGCGCAAAGTCATCTCTTTGTAGCGAGCAAGGAACTGTCCATCACACGAGGTGTAAATGTATTCATCCAGTTTTTCTGCTGTTAGCGTATTCATTCTAAACAAGGCTCAAAATTCAATATGGTGAAACTGGCTCACCCAAAATTAATAAAGTTGTCAAAATGACAACGTAAACTGTGCTAGCGGGTTTTGCGCCCTCATTCTTTCTACCCACAGGTTTTAGACTTAGCAAGCCCCCTTGTGGTTTTACTCAAGGATTATCGAAGCAGGTCAAACTTTGTTGTCGCCCTTGATATTCGTGCAGTTGCTTTGTTTTACCTCGGTGGCGTAACGTGTGCGCACTCAGTTTCACATGATTTAATGCCACTGCAACACGGCATAAAATTGAATATATTTGCGTATCATTTGCTGGTTCTTTGCACGACGTAACGGGTGTCCAAATTTAAGATAGCAGGGTGAAATGTTAAAACGCCCTTCAAGGCTTTGGGTGAACTGGGAATCACAGGTGTAGAGAGAGATACCTTGTTCACTGTATTCAGTGACTTGATCTGGCAATGCACCCATCCACCAATAGAGCAGTTCACGGCTGGTTTTACTGCGGCTTATCCAATGATCGCCTACCAAAAACAGTAGATCGTTTGGCTGGATAGCATAACCATATTCACTTTGCCACTCGGTGATGGACGCCAATAGGTTGTCGCGACAGGTTTTTCCTGCACTGATCATGTGATGCGACAACACCCATACTGTGCCGATATCCGACGAGATTCGGTACTGGTGAGGGAGATCGGGCTGCTCAACGGTTTCCAACGCTTCAATCACACTTTCATGGTTAAACAGCCGGAAGGTGTTTTGCATGCGACGTGCAAACGCCAAAGCGAGATGATGCTCATTCATCCCGTGATTATGCACGGCTGGGTAGTGTTTTTCGCAAAGCTTCAAACAATCATCCTGAAAGTTATTGACGCTTTTTATAACCAAATCGAGTAGCAAGTCATTTCCCTATCAAATACGTTTCACGCCGTGTGAGGTTAGCATGTTTGATTTTCTCCAACTAACATTTGCTTACAAGTTCTTGATCAAAACACCATATTTTTGCGCCTTTTAACATAGTGTTAACTCCTCTTACCTGTCATCCTATGTAACGGTGTTATCTGACTCATATTGAAAAAACTATCTATAAATCAAATGGAAAGATCTATGTGGCTCACAGTGTACTGGTATAAAAATGGCCTATTCTTCGCGTGCTCGAAGTTCCTTCGAAATTTTCGAACAAGTTGATTCATCTGGCGAGGTCGCTGATGGGTAAAAGTTGGTAAATAATTTCGTTCAGTTTGTTTAAAAAGTTATATTAAGTCCGAGACTTATGCTTATTAACTATTTCGCAATGAGTGGTGATCTACACATGAAGAAAACTCAAGTAACACAATACAATGCGCTGGCTCGGATTTTACATTGGCTCTCGGCAGTAGTGATAGTCGCCATGTTCGCTGTCGGTTTATGGATGGTCGATCTTTCTTACTACAGTGAATGGTACAAAACAGCGCCAGACTGGCACCGTTCTGTTGGCATTCTTTTGCTGCTCGCCACTGTGTTTAGACTGCTATGGAAAGCGCTTACCGCTTCTCCGCAAATAGAAGGCTCTAAACTGGAAATTGCGGCAGCTAAAGCGGCTCATCATTCGATTTATCTTCTGATGATGGTGATTTTCATATCAGGTTATCTCATCTCTACCTCTGATGGTCGCGGGATTGAAGTGTTCGGTTGGTTTACTGTGCCGAGTTTGGGTGAGTTGTTTGCAAACCAGTCAGACATCGCCGGTACGGTCCATTTTTACGCAGCTTGGCTGCTTATCGGTTTAGCGGCACTTCACGCGCTTGCCGCCTTAAAACATCACTTTGTCAACAAGGACAATACCTTAAAAAAAATGATAGGAGCTTCAAAATGAAAAAATCACTGCTTGCTACAGGGCTTGCGTTTGCGATGGCACTGCCATTTACTGCCAACGCAGCGGACTATGTGATTGATACAAAAGGGGCACACGCGTCAGTTAACTTCAAAGTCAGCCACTTGGGTTACAGTTTTATCAAAGGCCGTTTCAATAAGTTTTCTGGTGAGTTGAGCTACGATCAAAACAACATTGCCGCTTCTAAGGTGCAGGTTGTTGTTGATACTCGCAGTCTCGATTCCAACCATGCAGAGCGTGACAAGCACATTCGCAGCAGCGATTTCATCGATGCGGGTAAATTCGATACAGCAACGTTCACCAGCACCAAAGTGGTGGACAAAGGCAACGGTAAACTCGATGTAATGGGTGATTTGACTCTGCACGGCGTTACCAAACCTATCACGATTGCTGCAGAGTTTGTCGGCGCTGGTAAAGATCCATGGGGCGGTGAGCGTGTTGGTTTCACTGGTGAAACTCGCCTAGAACTGGCCGATTTCAATATCGCAGTGATGGGCGCGTCTAGCTACGTGGACATGGAACTGCATGTTGAAGGGATCAAAAAGTAAGTTTTGATTCAACAAAAAGTAAGTTTTGATTCAACAAAAAGCAAAGCCTCCATTTTCGGAGGCTTTGCTGTATTGGAGAGCGTATTAAGCTCTTTCTAATTCGCGAGACATCACTAGGTTTAGTCGCTCGCCGTAGATTGGTCGTAGCGCTGCCAGCACTTCTTTGCGCGAGACCACGCCAGCGAGTTTGCCATTTTGCAGAACAGGCAGAACGTGCGGCTTGCTCACTTTCATACTTTTCGCGCGCTCTTCCAAAGAGAGAGAAGTCATGCGAGTAGCGATGCCCATACTGCTGGTCGGATAAAGCTGCTCTTTATCAATACAAAGAAATTCCACCACGTCGACTAAGCGGTCGTTGATGTCAATCGCAATCACATCGCGGCTCATCAGATCCACTACTTTTTGCTCAGTACTTGGAATGTAATCTTGACACCATAGGTCAACCATCACATCGTGAGCGGAGAGAAAACCGACCAAGCGGCCTTCGATATCGACGACTGGAGCACTGACCAGTTGATTGTCTAACAAAGTATCGAGTGCAGTGGCAATCGGCATTTCAACCCCTAGTACTACGGGCGTGTCATTCATGATGTCCTTGACGATATAAGCGTTTTTCATAGTAAATTCCTTAACTGACGTAATGTTTGTTGTTTGTGTAATTGTGTTGATGCTTGCCGTTTTCAGTGATGGACGACGGTAAAGACACCAGTTTGCTAGCCCGACCAGTACCGCACCACCGACGATGTTGCCAAACGTTACTGGGATGAGGTTTGCAGTGATAAAGTGGCCGATGTTGAGATCGGCATAGTGGCTGGCCGATACGCCGACTTGCGACCAAAATGCGTCCGGTGCAAAGTTGGCGATGACGATTCCAAGTGGCACCATAAACATGTTTGCCACACAGTGCTCAAAACCGCTGCTGACAAACATGGCCACGGGTAACATGGTCATCGCGGCCTTTGTCATCGCGTTAGCCGAGCTAAATGTCAGCCAAATTGCCAAACAGACCAACAGGTTACATAAGATGCCTAACGAAAATGCCTCAACCGTGGTGTGGTGCAGTTTGTGCTGGGCAATGTTGAGCGCATTCAATCCCCATTGACCACCATCCATTTGATACAACCCGGCAGAGGTTACCAGCAGCAGCAAGAACATCGCGCCGATAAAGTTGCCGACATACACTTTTCCCCAAATGGTGAGCATTTTGCCAAAGCTGATCTGTCGATTTGCCCAAGAGATGCTGGATAGAACCGAACTGGTGAATAACTCGCCGCCGCAGATGACGATGAGAATAAGCCCCATGCTGAATGCGAGTCCGCCAGCCAGGCGGCTTAGTCCCCAGCCCGCGCTGCTGCTCCCCGTTGTTACCGTGATGTAGAAAAGAAACGCCAAGCCGATAAATGCACCAGCCATAATGGCGAGCCCAAGTGTCATGGCGCTGGTTTTATTCGCCTTACTGAGTGCGAATTTCTCTGCTTCTGCCATCATCTCTTTTGGTGAAAAGTATTGTGTGTTTTCAGAGGTAGCCACTGACATATCGACTCCTTTTTTCTGAATTCATTGTTGCTCCTTAGCTCATTTATATTTGTTAATCTAAGCCTTAAGTTATAAGCCCTGACGTTGTTAGTGAGTGCGGTGTTCCCGAACCGCACAGTCAGATTAAGGGGCGGTCATCTAGAGGTAAAATTGATAATTTTTAGAAAGCTCATCAAATTCTTTGATATGTAAAAAGAGAAGAGTAAAATGAAACCCATTGCTCATCGATTTGATGAGACGCTTGAATTTAGGGAGGAAATTTTGCGCTATTCGTTAAAACAGTTGGCAGTTTTTGATGCCGTCGCCGATTCTGGCAGTGTTAGTCAGGCGGCGGATAAATTGGCACTCACCCAATCGGCAACAAGTATGTCGTTAGCTCAACTGGAAAAAATGCTTGGGCGCCCGCTGTTTGAGCGCCAAGGTAAGCAGATGGCTTTGACACATTGGGGAATGTGGCTTCGGCCGAAAGCGAAACGACTGTTGCAAGACGCGCAGCAAATCGAAATGGGGTTTTATGAGCAGCATTTGCTCAGTGGCGAGATTCGACTTGGTGCGAGCCAAACCCCCGCGGAGCATCTGGTTCCAGACCTCATCAGCATTATTGATAACGACTTTCCAGAGATGCGTATTTCTCTTGGGGTCAAAAGTACCAAAGGGGTCATTGAGGGCGTACTAGATTACCGCTACGACCTCGGCATCATTGAAGGGCGCTGTGATGACAATCGGCTCAATCAGGAAGTCTGGTGTCGCGATCACCTAACGGTGGTGGCTTCGGCCAATCATCCCTTTGCCAAGCGTGACACAGTGAGTTTGGCGCAACTTGAACAGGCTCGTTGGGTATTGCGTGAGCATGGTTCGGGGACTCGCAAAGTTTTTGATAGTTCCATTCATCATTTGGTGGAAGACCTGGATGTATGGCGTGAGTACGAACACGTTCCGGTGCTGAGAAGTTTGGTGGAAAATGGCTCATACCTGACTTGTTTACCCTATTTGGACGTCGAGCGTCATATCGAAGCGGGACGTTTGGTTGCGCTGAAAGTGCCTGAGCTCAGTATGGAACGGACCTTGTCCTTTATCTGGCGCGCTGATATGGCAGAAAACCCCTTGCTTGAGTGCATCAAGAGGGAGGGGCTACGTATGATGAAAGGGCGTCCAACGGTGTTGTAAACAGATTACATTTCAGTTTTTAGGTCAAAATCAATCATACCTAAACCTGTTGATTTATCGGTTGCGTCAAACTATCAATGCAATATGTGAAAATTAATATTTTCTATTGTGATCATTATCACTAGAGGGCGGGGGCGTTTCACTTAGTATTGGTTGCCTGATTGAGTTGTGAGTATGCACATGCAGTTACTCACGGGTTTGGGTCGAGAATACTATGAGTACATTAGTCGCTATTTCGCTGACAACAGGCATTCTGTCTGGTATCTGGGGATGGATTGCCATCTCGTTTGGGCTTTTATCTTGGGCTGGCTTCTTAGGATGCACCAGCTATTTTGCCTCACCGAACGCCGGTGCTAAGGGCTTGATTGAAAGCTTACTCACCAATATGACAGGTGTGTTTTGGGCGATGGTGATCATCTACGGTTCAACATTCGCTGGCCTTGAAATTCTTGGCTATGTGATAACCGCTGTAGTCGCGTTTCTTATGTGTATTCAAGCGAAACAAACTTGGTTGGCTTACATTCCCGGAACGTTTATCGGTTCGTGTGCAACATTTGCTGCGGATGGTAACTGGCAGTTAGTTGTCCCTTCACTGTTGTTGGGCGGCGTATTTGGTTACCTGATGAAAACATCTGGCTTGTGGCTTCACCAGAAATCAGTCACTACATCACTTGCAAGGCAAGCGTGAGGTAGACCCCCGATCTTTTGTATCCCTGTGTAGAGTTTAATCCCGCTTTATACTTTCTATCAGTCAATATGATACTTGATACAAGCGCATCTTTTCAGATGCGCTTTTTTTCTCTTCGGTGTTTTGAATGGGAAGTGCAGCCAAGCTGATATGTACCATCACTCGCACTGATGTTTGTTTGAAATGTATTGGTCTCTCGCCATACAACTAGGTATTGCCATTGGCCATCGTTACCACACGCTTTAGTGTCCAACGCAGCAGCACCGGAATACATTCTACGCCATTGAGTTCGCAGTGAGAAACAATCGCCAGCGCCAAATCAGGCTTGGCGTGTTTCTTCAACACACGCGTGACGACCTTTTTCGCCGGGATCGGATGTTCATAAGGAATTTTGATAAGGTCCTTAAAGAACTTATCAAAGCCATGATTATATAGAAAATGCTCAATGTCGTGATCGGGTAGTTCGGTTAAGCGATGGCGTGCTTGGTCGTGACCGAGCATCGAGTGCACGGTCGTGGCGTATTTTTTCCCTGCGGCGTCGCCATCGGTGACAACATGCCAATCGATGCCAAATGCTTTCGCTACTTTGATCAAAGAACGTAAGCCAGACTGCGCGAACTCGATGATCTGCACGCCCTCTGCGGCCAGATTGTAGCCGCATTGATTGGCCAGCTCGTTAAACAGCCATACCTCGGTTTCTCCTTCGACCAACAACCAGCAACGAGCAAACAGTGCTCCAGAGCGGTGAAAACGAATGTGAAAACCAATCTTGCGCAACTCATCGACGCTAAAGCGATGAGACTGAATCGATTTTGCGGTGGTGCGATCCGATTGGCGAATCAAGCGGCGGATTGAAGCCAGCGGCACAGAACCCAGCAGCGCGCCACTATTGGTGGTGAGAATCTTCTGCATGGGCAACATTTGCAGCAAGCTCCAAGCACGGGATAGATGGGTAGGATGAAGACGACCTTCAGGATCCTCAATGATCAAAATCGGCCTTGCGCAGCGGCGTAAATCGCCCGGTCCTTTAGCTTGTAGATAAGCGTTTAGCAAGCCCATCAAAAGGAGTCTGGTCTGTTTGTTGTTTGTCTCTTCGATAAATTGGCTAAGGTTTTTTTCAGAAGAGGTGGAATTGTAGAACAGGCCATCGCGTGGTTTGCGTGGATCATTCTTGCTGACACTCTTGAAAGAGAAGTAATGCTCAATCAGAGAATGCATCGATTTTAAACTGCTGCGCATTTCTCCTTTGTTTACATGGCCTGGGATAGCCATCAGCCTGCGGCAAGTATTGTCGATACGTTTTTCAATCCGCGCATTTTTACCATTAGCAGATGAGCTTGGCAGTTCCGGAAACTGGCGAGAGTCACGTAGGCGGATAACCGGATGCAGTGACATCAGCTCTTGGGCAATTTTTTCCGAATGGTGAAGGTTTTTGGTTGAACCATCAAGATTCAAAAAGGCGTAGCTGGTTGAAATATCGTAGCCGTTACGCGATGCGCTGATACGGTAAAAAATGCGATGATCGCCGTTGTCGTCTCTGCACCAAACGGGTTTCAAACGTCGGTAACGGCCCGCTTTGTTTTCGTGTCTGTCGGTGGAACGAAAACAGAGCACAATTTGTAGATGTTGCGTTTGTGGATGAGAAATGGAGTAGTCGACATGAAAATCGGACATCTGAAATTGGTATGGCACGCCATTGGGAGGCAGAACCACCGACAAGGCGTCTAACAGAGACGATTTACCCCAGGTATTTTCGCCAATCAAAGTGGTCAATTCATCAAACGCAAGAGATAACCGTCTGATACCACGAAAGCCAGCAACTTCGATCCGTTCTAACAACATAGGCATCCTCCTGAGACATCGCTGCACCACTAATTATTTGAATGTAAAGTGAAAGGTGCTGATAGTAAGCATATGTCAATTTCTAAGCGCTTGTTTGTTATGGAGTCACAAATTGTGTGCGCTTGGCGATTTATTAAACATTCATGACCAACAGGCTGTGACAAGCTACTCAGTCACTTTTTCTTTTTGCATTGGAGTTTCATAAAATTCACGATTCTGTCATCATTCTGTTCTAAGTATAAAGGAATGAAGAGAGAGAAAGTGACTATGATAAAAACGCATAAGCCAGTCACGCTAAAACTGGCACACATCAATGACACTCATTCCTATTTTGAGCCAACGTCATTACAGCTCGCGATACAACTCGGCGAGAACCTCATTGAACCTTACGTAAGTGCAGGTGGTTTTGCTCGCATCGCCACTCGTGCTCAACAGATTAAACAAGAAGCGGAGAGACAGAAAAAAGGGTTTCTTTTCTTGCACGCTGGAGATTGTTTCCAAGGCACGCTCTATTTTTCGCTATTTAAAGGCAAAGCCAATGCGGATCTGCTCAATACCTTGGCCATTGATGCGATGGCGTTGGGAAATCATGAGCTGGATATGGGCAATGAACCTGTCGCGGAGTTCGTCCGTCGGGTGCGGTTTCCTCTGCTCGCTGGTAACTGGAACTTGAGCCATGAACGGCAAGACAAAGCATTAACACTACGTGATGTGGACAACGTGAAGAGTTTTCAAAGCGAAACGCGCACCGCAGACTACATCATCAAAGAGATCGACGGTGAACCCGTCGCCATTTTTGGCCTGTCGCTGGATAAAATGGCCGATATTGCCAACCCCGATCCGGATACGCCGTTTGAAAATTCGATAGATACTGCGCGAAATACGGTTGAACTGTTGCAGCATCGTGGCATCAATAAAATCATCTTGCTTAGTCACCTTGGCTATGAAGGTGATATTGAACTGGCGCGTCAGGTGGATGGCATCGCGCTTATTATCGGTGGACACAGCCATAGGTTACAGGGTGACTTTAGCGCGGTCGGGCTCGGAAAAGACGATGACTATGGTTTGAAAGTTAACGAGACATTCATTGTGCAAGCCGGTTACCACTCAATGACCATGGGCCACTGTGAAATCCAGTTTGAAGCCGATGGTCGAGTGAGTAGCTTCCACGGGCGCAATGAGCTGCTGATTGGTCGGCGTATGTTTCTCGATCCGGGCCTTAACCAACAAGGGACTTGCGATTGGTATAATCAAGCGGCCGATTTTATTGATGGGCAGCTTAATGTGGTGGTGTGCAAAAAGGATGAACAGATCCAAGATATTATGCACAACAAGTACATTCCTCGAGTGAGAAAGCTGCAGCAGTCGATCATCGCCAACGCTGAGCAAAAGTTACGCCATGTACGAATTCCTGATGACGAAGGCCCGAGCTCCTTAGCGCCACTCGTGGCCGCGTCTTTTGTCCATGCACTGAACAAGCGACGTCACAACGTCCAGTTTGCGCTACATAACGCTGGTGGCGTCAGAAATTCGCTAAATCCCGGAGAAGTCTCGGTGGCCGATGTGGCCGGAAAACTGCTGCCTTTTGCCGTTCCTGTCGGTTTTTATGATGTAAAGGGGAAGACGATTGCCGCGGCTATTGAGGGCGCGATTAATAACGCTACGAATAATGGTGTTGAAGGCACGGGCTCTGGAAGCTATCCATACACTTACGGTTTGCGCTTTGATTATCAGCCACATAACCCGATGGGACAACGGATTGAAAATTTGCAAATCTTGAACTCGGGTCATTGGCAGAATGTTGAGGCCGATGTGTGGTATCGCGGCACATCGTCAGCCTACACCATGAAAGGTAAAGAGGGCTACGAGGCGCTGGGTGAGATGAAAGGTGATGGTTTTGTCAGTACGCTATCGATGGCGGACTGTTTTATAGAATACCTACAAGATGTACCGAATGTGCTAAATGAGTCTGTGAGTGTTTCGCCTAACAGGTTAAAACTGGTATAGAGTTTGCTGTGTTTCCTGCAAAAAATGGGGGAAACGGATATGTGGAATAAAGATTGGATGGACACCGCCGTGGTAATTGGTTGGGTGGCAATTTGGTCAACACTGGTATACCTAGTTCCGCTAGGCGGCATGTAGCCAAAACAGAGCAAGAGAGCTTCGGCTCTCTTTTGTTTTAGGCCAAGAAGATTATTTAGAGGTTCATTCTGGATCCGCTGACAAGAGTGGAATAAAATAGCTGGGTTTGGGGAGTAGTTAGCGTAAGTTTATTTGTCGTCATCCCGTTAGGCTAAGGCCTTTCCGGCAATTAAAGGTGTTTATCCCGTTGAGCCAATCGGCTCACGGCTATGATAGTCACTTTAACGAGACCAACGCATGCACAGAGTGTCAAAGCCGAAGACTTTGGCGAAATTTGTTGTCTGCGGAAGGTCCCGAATTATGAGGTTCCTTCTGCCCTTGGAGGAAACCATGTCCCCGATTGTATCTACTTCACTATTGGCTGAATCTACGCCATTTTTTACCAGCAGTGCTGCTATGTATGGCAGCTTCGCATTGCTAACTCTCGTTTTAGTCTCTCTTGATATTTGGCAAACTCGCGGCGGTGCCATTTCGATGCGCCGCGCATTGGGCTGGAGCTTAATGTGGTTCCTCTTGGCATTTGTCTTTGCCGTGACCATTTTCCTTTATTGGGATAGTTATGTTCCCAACAGTTCGTACAGTCACCAAGAAGCAACGATGGCTTTCTTAACGGGTTATCTATTAGAAAAATCGCTAAGTGTCGACAATCTGTTTGTTTTTGCCATTATTTTTGCGCAGTACCATGTGCCGGAGTCGCTGCGTCCACGTGCTTTGCTCTGGGGCGTGATTGGCGCATTAATACTGCGAGCCGTCATGATTGCCGTCGGCGCGCAGCTTCTTGCACAGTATCACTGGATTTTGTATCTGTTTGCGGCGTTTTTGATTTGGACAGGTATTCAACTTGCTCGTGAGAAAGATGAACAAACATCGCTCAACCCGTTGCCAGAACGTTTGCTCCGACGCTATTTTAAAGTGAGTGACACTTTTCATGGTCAATCGCTGATCGTGAAACGCGCAGGGCAGTGGTTTGCCACGCCGATGCTGATTGTCATCGCTGTGATTGCCGTGATGGATGTGATGTTTGCTTTGGACTCTATTCCGGCTATTTTTGCCGTCACCCAAGAGCCGTTTCTCGTCCTTGCGGCGAATGTGTTTGCTCTGTTAGGGCTGCGTTCACTCTATTTTGTCCTGCAAGCCATGATGGATAAGTTCGTTTACCTAAAACCCGCTCTGTCGATCATCATGGTGTTTATAGGGGTGAAAATGCTGCTGGTTGGTTCTGCGTATGAGATCCCGACATTGTGGTCTCTGAGTTTTCTATTGTTTGTCATGACATCAGCCATTGTGGCTTCTCTCAAGGCAAATCAAAATAGGGCTAAGCAAGCGCTTATTAGCCTTAATATAACTAATCAAAATAGCGAGAGGTGACGGTGTTGAAAGTGAAGTTAAAAATATTTAATGTAAAAAATATGTGAAACCAGTCCGTTTATTGAAGTGCCAATTTTGAGTTTATGCAGCCATTTTGGCCAAACGATGAATTATAATGCACAAAAGAGCATTGATTAGTCTTGGCGCGTGTTAATGGTTTGTTTTATTAGAAAAAATAATCCGAATGGTTAAAAATAGTCATTTTTTGACCATGAAAAAAAGCCCTATTATTCAGCCATCGAAACGAGAACGTTGAAAGATTTTAAGAGAGGCAATCATGGCACAAGCAATGCACATCAACAATGTAGCTTTACCAACCTCTATGGATAAGAGAACCTACTCGGTTAACTTCAAAGGATTGATTGCTCACCTATTGGATATTCTTTTTGTCGATAACAGTGCTCAGCGCAGTTATTACGCAGAAGAGTTGCCAGTACATCTGCAACGAGATATCGGCATGTACCGTTAATCTCACGCAAAGAGAATAAAAGCCGACGTCAATGTCTAATGCCAGTCAGTTAAGCTGACTGGCATTTTTTCTATTTGTCGCGTACTTCTTGGGTTTCAACTTCACCCATCGAGGATAACTTCTATCTTCTCTTCGAGGTGGTAGGATAAACATGGATACATGCTCCAGTAATACTTCATAGTGTTTAGGGAGCTTTCCTGGGCTTGTTAAAGGCAACGCTGCAAAGTATTGCGTCACAGCCATAGCACTGCTCGTAAAGCTCAGTTGATTTGGCCAGACACTATCTAACCTACTTGCCGCTTTTGTCATAACCTGCCTGATAAGGTTATAGGCTAGTAGAATACCCCAGAGCTCCTGCTTAACCATATCTGGACGCTTGCTTCGCAATGTATACTCTCTGTCAAGCAAGGTTTCCTTCATTTCCCGATAGCCTAATTCGATTTCCCAGCGATAACGATAGAGCTCTACAATTTCTTCGCCAGGAAAACGTAACCCGTCACGCATTGAGGTAAGTATCTGATACTCTTTACCGTTAATGATTTTCGAGACTAGCCTTGCTTCAACTACATCAGGAAGTTCACTAAACTTCTTTCTTGCCTGAGGAGTGGTTTTAATCGCAACGATTGCATCACTCTTGCTGTACCTATGAACGACTTCATACTGGAAGTCTTTTCTCACAGGAAGCATCCAATGCCTCTCTTGGCCGACTTTGTTCCAGCGGTTCAGCAGTCCCAGAGAGTAATATCCTTTGTCAAAAATAGTCAGAGAATGGTCTGGCGTTTGTTCTATGAGCTCTTCTGCAAGCCGCATTTCGTTGGTTCGATAGTCAGAGAATGCACTATCGATGAGCTGATGGCTTGTAAGCTCCATCAAGCAAACCATGCGTACCTTAGGGTAAATATTTTCAGATGACTGATTACGCTGTGCTTTAAACTCTTGATGATTTTCAGGTGTATCCGCTGTTCTCCAAACGACACCATCGACAGATAGGAGATTGAGTCCACACCAAGTTTCAAATTTAGAAGATTGATAACTCTGAGCCGCCATCGTCTTAAAGACTTGTTTAACACCTTCTTCGCCTAATCTCTGCCTAGCTTGGACAACAGCACTTGGCGCAACAAAGCGCCGTTTGTCTGGTAGGACAATATCAAGTTGGTTAGCAATATCCCAAACAGATTGTTGCCGAAAAAGACTCATTCCAACAACGGACCAAAGTACTGCTTCCAAGGGTAAACGTCTTCTTCTAACTGTTGCTACGCCAGCTTTTTCAAAACCTTGCTGGATAAGCTCTGGACTAAGAATTTCAGAGTATTTGTCAAAGTGATGGAAGGTATTGCATGAGCGAAAAGTACTCGCAAGTTGGCTCTGTAAAGACATGAAAAATCCGATATTAGTTTCCTAATATCGGATTTTGAAGCCTTTTGAGGATCGGTCAAATGATCTCAAAAACTTTTCTTAACTGATCGGCATTAGACGTCAATGTCGGCTTTTATTTTTTCTGCTCCTGCAGCGGTAAAGACGTAGTTTGCGGCTAACCCGCTGTGATACAGTAACGCAAATTATTCTTACTCCTTCCTCCTATGTCTGCAAAACTCGAATCCTGGCTGCCTGTTGGCGTGCGTTATATGCTTTTGTCTGCGTTGGGCTTTGCGCTGATGTCAGCCAGTGTGAAATACGTCAGCGTGCATGGTATTCCGCTGTTTGAGATTGTCGCCGCGCGTGCGTTAGTGTCTCTTATCCTCAGCTACGCGGATGTCAAAAGAAAACGCATCTCGATTTGGGGCAACAATAAAGCACTGCTATTCGCCCGTGGTACGGTTGGTACCGTTGCACTAATGTGCGTTTACTACTCGGTGACCACCTTGCCCTTGGCTGAAGCTACTATTTTGCAATACGTCCACCCGGTGTTTACAGCGCTTTTGGCCGTCCTCTTTTTGCAAGAGCGGGTTCAGATATCCACTCTGGCCTGCATTGGGCTGTGCTTACTCGGTCTTTTTTGCATGGTCTACCCAACACTTGGTCAGCATGCGGCAAGCGAGTTGCCGATGTTCAGCGTTGCTATTGCCTTGCTGGGTGCATTCGGTAGCTCAATAGCGTATGTGATAGTGAGAAAGTTAAGCCGCACCGAAGACAGTTCGGTGATCATTTTTTACTTTCCCTTGGTCGCACTGCCGACAGCGTCGCTTTTAATTGGTGATGACTTTGTTCTTCCGGATCTCTGGTTGGTTTTTGCCTTGGTTTTAGTCGGTATCTTTACTCAAATTGGCCAGTTTGGTTTAACCAAGGCAATGCAAACGCAAACCGCTGGGAAAGCGTCCGCCTATTCTTATGTGCAAATCGTCTTTTCTGCGTTGTTAGGGGTATGGTTATTTAACGAAATCCCTTCTTTTTGGACTTTCCTCGGCGGGGCATTGATTGTGCTTGGTGCGTTGATTAATGTTTTTGGGGCTAAATTGGGTGGATTTTGGCAAAGAGCTCGGTAACATGTTCTCGCTTGTATGAGGCGGTTTGGGGCTATGCCATCTAACGAAAAAATAAAAAAGGCGCCTCATGGAGACGCCTAATTTCTGAAACGAGCGCGGCTTATTTCTTACGGCAGTATTCTGCGATCACATACATTGACTGACCGCCATTCACTTTGCCAGAGATCAGCTTAGGGTCATCGCTCAGGCTGATACCACGAATCACAGTGCCTTGTTTGATCACTTGGTTGGAGCCTTTAATTGGCAGATCTTTGATAACAGTAACATCGTCACCTTTCTTTAGCTCAGCGCCATTGCAGTCAACGGTTTTGTCATCTGCTGACATGCCTTTCATCGCCCAAGTTTTTTGCTCTTCTTCCATGTACATCATGTCGAGTGCATCTTGAGCCCAAGTTTCGGTGTTGAGGCGAGTCAGTTGGCGCCATGCTGTCACTTGAACGGCAGGCACTTGGCTCCACATGCTGTCGCTTAGGCAACGCCAGTGGTTAATGTCTTTTGGCTCATCGATTTCGCTCAAACATTTGTCACAGACCATAATCGCAGTATCCACAGTCACGTGAGTGTGCGGTGGTACCGGGTAGGCCGATAGCGAAGAATCAGAAGAACACAATTCACATTTAGACTGGCAACGATCCAGCAGAGTTGCTTCGATAGACATGAGAACTCACCTTAGTAGTATTAATTTGAGGCGGTATTATCCACTTTATCCTGAGAATTAAAAGGGTTTAGAAAATTAAAGTGAGTATTTTACAGATTTTCCCATCTAAAAAGAGGATTCGGTTAAGTAACAATGCTCAACTTATATATCCTCTAATAAAATGCCCAGTGTCATATAGAACACTGGGCATTGACTCACACGGTAATCTTGGGATTACTTGCTCGCGTCTAGCAAACCTGCGTTAACAGTTAACGAACCGTCACCGTTTCCTTCGGTGCGTGTGAACTGAACAATCTGAGAGCTCATTTCACCATGAGCGAGTTCTTCCCCCGATCCTGGAGCAACTACCGTAGAGTGGGTTGCATTGGATGACTCATCAAAGTACGAAGCGACACGTGTACCAGTGGCATCAGTAGCCGTATTCACTAATCCGAGTTTCTTAAACAGTGGCTCTGTACCCGCTGTAGGAATGTTCGACACCTTATTGGGAATAGTCGTATCACCATTGGATTGAATACCCAACAGGGACCCGCTCACTTGAGAAGCGATATTGAATGGGTCAACGCTGTCTAACACGGTCTGTGCCGCGTAAGTGAATGAGGTCAAAGTATTATCGATGGTACTTTTCGTTTCGGCATCTGCATCACTATAGAAGCTATTGAAACAAGCGCCTGGGTTATCTTTGGTCGGACATGTATTCGCGTAGTAATTTAAGTAACTTGGTACTGCCGTAGCCGTGATACTGTGCTTGATGATTGGCGAGAATGACTCTGATTCAAGCAAGAACGGCGCGATACCGCCACCCGGATTGGCTAATGTTGCTGTCTTGTAACTAAACATTGAATCAATCGCTGGATTAACTGATGTATTAGCAACAGCATAGCTACTAATACCAGTAATGCCGCCGATAGAGTGGCCAATAAGAGAAACATTGGCTTGGTTTACCGTTTGGAAAGCCACTTCCGTTGGATCTACGTAGTTTAATGCGTAACGTAGCCCTAATCCGTCAATAGCACCTTGGCGAATGTTGTCTCTTGCCACTGGCAAGTATTCAAGATTCATAAACACCGTTGGCGTACTTGGCGTTGTTACGGTGCCATCAGACAAGGCACGTTGTCCATGCAATGGTTGATCAATAGCAATTAACGCATAAGGTGTTTTACCCGTTTGAATAGCGGTACTGATATGACTTAATGCCAAAGCATAAGCGCTTTCTTTAAGATTAGTAATTCCGTGCTGATATTGCAGTAACGGTACGTCGTCCGTGCCCGTTCCCTTAGGAACAAACATAATGAAAGGAACCTCTTTCACTGCACGAATTTGTGGAACTGCGCTGTATCTGGTCATAATTCGATCAGCATCCAGTTGAGTGCCATCGGCCAATGTCAGTTTCGCACCAACGAGAAGTGCTTGATGCTGAACAGAGTAGAGCTGAGCTGGCAGATCCGTAAAACCTAAATCGATTAACTGCTGGCTAATCGCTGCTTTATCAGCGTTAGAGCCTGAACTCAAGGTCTTTAGGATCTTAAACACACTTGGCATACCACTGCGCCAAGGTTGTGTTTTCCACTCTTTACCATTGACTTGATCACTCAAGAAGTAGGGCAGTTTGACCGTACCACGAAAAACTTGAATGGAATCTAGTGTCGGTGCGGCAGCTGCTAACGCATCGTAACTGTTCTTTAGTGCGTTGGCCTTGTCATCACCAAATGCCGCTTTGAAAAGTGGGTCATTGGTGACTGCTGCGCCGAAATCGGCACCAGCATCGTCTGCGTCAATGCTGTAAAGCGAGTTGAGCTCGTCAGCTGAGAGGTTGTTTGGGTTCGCGGTTCCTTTCCAAACACCAGCAGGCTTAACAGCAGGATTCACTGAGGCGGCAATCGCTGCTTTTGTTCCTTGCATTACATTGCCTGCTGATGCAGTCGTAAACCAAGAAGAGTAAACAATTTCATCTTTGCTGGTGACTTGATCGTTATCTTCGAAGGTTTTTTCAATGTTCCAGATAATTTTTTGTGGTGCCGCCAATAATCCAGATTGAGCTGTTGAAGTTTTCAAGCTTGCATATGAACTGGATGTACCCAACGGGTTGTTGTTGCTATCTTTGATCGAATCTGTAAGTGCATAGATGTAGTTTGATGCAGGATCTAGACCTTTGAGAGGAAGGACTTTAATGCTCTTCAAATCGGTAGTGACGGCAAGAAAATCAACACCAGGAGTTAGTGCAGTAAAGTTAGTCATTGCTCCAGTCGCTAGGTCAACATCAACCTTTGCAACTCGAATGCCCGCATTGAGGTTTTGGCTAAATGGCGAGCCATTGATCACAACGGTATCGTTCAGTAACGTCACACCATCAGCGAAGTTGAAGTTGATGCTGAATGGCATGATGGTACTCCAACCATCTGATTCACCCATCGCGACTTCGGGGTTATCTAAGCTGCTAGATTTGCCAGCACTTATAGGAATGTTTAAAGTGTGATCATTAGTGTCAAAAAGTAAAAAGGAAGGCAAAGGCACATCTGCTGAAGAACCCTTTAGAACGAATTTGACTGAAGCGTCACGCCCCAGAAGTGTTTGTACGTTTGGTTCAAAAGTAACCTTTCCTGTAGTTCCTGAGCTTTCAGTATTATCACCACAACCAGCGAGCAGGATTGCTGAACATAGCAGCGATAGCTTAAATGTGTGTTTCATTGTGTTACTCCGTCAATCCTGATTAGTTAAAGGTGTAGTTCATTTGAATCGCGCTGATGTACGCAGTGCCTTCTGCGTCGAACTCAAATTTTTTATCCGCTGCGTTGGTCTCTTCAAATGGGCCTGATTTACTTTTCACTAACGCAAAACCCGCATCCAGCGTCATGTTTTTGCTCATGTTGTAAGTCAGGCCTGCGCTGTACCATGTACGGTCACTATCAGGAATACTCAAGGTGGCTTTACCCGCTTGTTCGTCAAAGGCAAAACCCACTCGGAAGGTCCAAGTTTCATTCATCACATAGGTAGTGCCGATAGAGTAACGGTTGTTATCTTCGTATTTTTCCGGCTTGTAGAAGCATTGACCAGGTGTACCATCATTACAGTCTGGTGAGGTCGCTTTGAGCTCGGTAAACGTGCTCCAATCGGTTTGCTGCCAGCCTAAATGCATCGCCCACTGATCGTTTAGCTCATGATAAGCGGAGATTTCCATAATCGCTGGCAGACTGATTTGCAAACGACCGTCGACTTTAGCGGAAGTGGCAATGCCAGAATCGTAGCTGCTAAATTCACCATCATCAAAATCAAGATCGACTTTAGAACGGTAACCGAAACCAAAACGAGTACTTTCGCCGAGTTCATACAGCGCGCCAACGTTCCAGCCATAGCCAAAAGTTGTGCCAGTCATACCAATCAAGTTTTCAGATTTATCATTAGAACCAAATAGAGGAGCAAGTGAACCTTTATGGCGTGTCAGCTCCGCGTGGGCATAAACGAAGTTAACCCCAGCACCAACGCTCAATGCTTCGTTGACGCGATAGGCGATATTGGGATTGAGACCAACAGAAACCAGTGCCGTGTCACCCGCCATATCTCCTGCTGAAATATCGTCGGGGTAGTCGGTTGCCACGCCATAGTTAGTAAACAGGCCAATACCCCATGCCCACTTTTCGTTTATTGGGCTGATGTAGTAAGCCGCTGGTACAACCTGTAGCGGAGCCACGTCGTCAGACTGCTCTTTGCTGGTTTTGTCATAGACGTTGACTTCAGGGTCAACGATAGAGATAGCGCCAGAAAACTGCGCTACGTCGAAAAGAGTCATCGCTGCAGGGTTGCGAGCGAGTACAGAGGCATTGTCGGCGACGGCACCTTCACCGGAAAATGCTCTGCCAAGGCCTGATGCTGAATGCTCCGCAACTTGGAAGCCGGCGGAATTAGCATGACACGCAAACAATACTGAGATTGCAAGCAGAGAGCAGTGCTTCTTATTCATCCTTGACCCTCCTAGGGTTCATAACTGTGGACTGAAGTCCTTGTAATTGTTGTTTGTTGTGTAGCGCAAACACAAAGAGTGCGTCTATGAGTCTGCAATGTAAATGTAATGTTAAGTGAATGTTTATAAACTTGTCAAAGTTTGCTGCTCTTTTAAGCATTAGATTTGATGCATAGGTCAAATGACAATTTATAAGGGGCTGTATTATGTAGATTTTTTTTCTAAGAATGGTACGACCAGAATTGTTTAGTGCTTTTTTATAAGAATCATCAGACAGAGAGGCGTTTATGCCAATTTCATCTCTTTTCACCTCTCCTGCGCAAAGGCATAATGCCAACCATTGACTTCGCTTATCTCAGGTCTAATTTTGGAACTACTACATATTGAATTTCTTGGCCGTCCTTTACGTTTAGAAGGGTCAATGGCTGGGTGGCAGCAACTTTTTTGGGATAACGCGTTAGTGTCTCAAATCGATGCGACGCAAGGGCAAGATGCCGCTTTCCATCACCAGTTCGTGTTAATGGCAGGTGAAGCGGAGCTGCGTTGTGAAGTGAAGGGAGAGTTACATTGGCAGCCATTTGAGTTTCACTATCATTGCTTAGTCAATGGCGAGACAAGCGCTCAAGGTACTCGGAGAGAAAAGGACATCGAGCAGCAAACGCCGCTTACTCCAAGGCAAGAACCGCGTAAGTTCAGCCTGATCGGCTTGGTTTCGCTGGGAATGAAAGCGCTAAAGAGTGCCAAGCTGATTAAAGTGGCGTTAGCGTCGATGAGTTTGGCGGCGTACTCTTGGCTGTTCTCTTTTCAGTTTGCCTTAGCATTGATTGCCTGTTTGGTGATCCATGAGTACGGTCACGTGCGAGCGATGAAATATTTCGGCATGAAAACCAAAGGGTTTTATTTGATCCCATTTTTTGGTGGCATGGCGCTCAGTGATGAGAAAATTAACACTCGCTGGCAGGATGTCGTTATCTCCATCATGGGGCCTTTCTTTGGCTTAATATTGAGTGTGCTGCTGACGTTGATCTATTGGTTGACCGGAGAGATGTTTTTTGCCGCTTTAGCGGTGTTTAACGCCTTGCTAAACCTGTTTAACTTGCTGCCAATTTTACCCTTGGATGGCGGACATGTGCTCAAGAGCATCACTTTTTCGATGAACAGCTGGGTCGGCTTGGCGGGGGGCGTACTGACGGCGGCGGCTGGCGTTTATCTTTCGTACACTTTCGGCTTAACCCTGTTTGGTTTTTTGTTGGTTATGGGGATGTTAGAGATCGTGCTTGAGTGGCGAGGCCGACATAACAGTCATCTTTTACCCTTAACACGCTATGGTCAGACAATTGCTTTTACTTGGTACGTTGTGTCGGTAATGAGCTTTGTCGCCATCATTTGGTATTTTGCATCTACAGGCGATGAGTTGATGCGCCTGCCACTGCTGATTCTCGGCAGTTAAACAATGCATTACCTGAAAAAACATGGCTTGCAAAAACAAAGAGCTCCGAGTTTTGGAGCTCTTTGTCTATCTTGCGCTGCGATTGGTTTACACTTTGCACTTTGGTGCAGCCACGCTGCTTTTGATTCTCTGAAACTCGGCTGCGGCTTTTAATCGTGTCGACATCACCATCTCCATATCATCGAACTTTGGGTATATACTAGCGCCGATTATAACCAAAATCAGGTAAAACGATGAGTATCTGGAAAAAACCGATTGATCTTGAAACCTTAAACGCGACCTCTAAGAACACCTTGATCGAGCACTTGCAAATTCGATATACCGGTTTTACTGATCAAACGCTCACGGCGACGATGCCCGTGTGCAGCTTCACTCATCAGCCACTTGGCATGCTGCATGGCGGTGCGTCGGTGGTGTTGGCCGAAACCTTGGGGTCACTGGCGGCCAATTTCAGTGTCGGTCCGGGGCACTACTGTGTCGGCCTAGACATTAACGCCAACCACATAAGGCCGATGCGTAGTGGTTTGGTTATCGGTACCGCTTCACCGTTGCACTTAGGCGTTTCGACTCAAGTTTGGCAAATTAACATCAGCGATGAACGGCAAAGATTGGTGTGCACCAGCCGGTTAACGATTGCGGTCAAACAGCATAAAGAGCGGGGCGTATAGCGATGGTGGTTGAGTTTAGCCAAGGGAAGATCATTGCAACGCTGCACGAGGTGGTGGTCAAACTGGCTTGCCACTCCGGTATCACTCTACAAGCTCAGGTAGACGCGTTGCAGTTAATTGGTCGTGGTGCGAATGTGATTGTTGCCAATGGTGCGGAATGTAAATGGTCGGTAAAACTGGACAACGAAAGCCAACTTGCTGAAATTTCAGCGCAAATTGGCGTTGCTATCGAATAGAGAAAATCGTTTGCACTCACTTTGAAAAATAGGGAAACTGGTAGCCACGAAAATTGACGACTTGATTTCCCTTTTTATGAGTAGCCCGCGTCTTAGAGTTCAATTCGAAACCCTTTTTCAGCACTTCGATGGCAAAAACAGCGGAGTGCAACTGGAAGACATCACCGAAATTCTCTTCTGTACCCGCCGAAATGCCCGCATTGTCCTTAACAAGCTGGAAGAAGAAGGTTGGATCGAATGGCATCCGGCGGCAGGGCGGGGTAAGCTCTCGACGCTGATCTTCAAGCGCAGCAAAGCCGACGTCAGTGAAAATCTCGCCAGACGATATCTCGAAGAGGGGAAAATTGGTCAGGCACTTGAAGTGCTCGACAGTGACGCGGCGAAGCTGACGCAAGTGATCCAAGGTTATCTTGGTGTCTCACATCGCGAAGGAGAGCAGGTGGTGCGTCTGCCTTATTATCGTCCGCTGTCGATGCTCAACCCGCACCTGCAAATGCGCCGCACCGAAATTCATATCGCTCGGCAAATTTTTAGTGGTTTAACCAAGCTAGACGATAACGATCTGCTGCAGCCAGATCTTGCCCATACGTGGGAAATGCTCTCAAAAGCGCATTGGCGATTCTATCTTCGCCCGGGAGTGCGCTTTCATAATGGTGAGCTGTTGACCACCGAAATGGTGATTGAAAGCCTGCGAGAGTTACATCACCTCAACCTTTTTGCCCATGTGCAATCGGTGAGCTCGCCCAGTCCTTGGGTAGTGGATATTCGGCTATTTAAAGACGATCTGTACTTGCCGCTGGCCCTAAGTGAATCGCAGGCGAAAATTCTCTTGCCCCAGCGACTGCGTAGTGAAGACTATCATATTCGCCCAGTGGGTACAGGCCCATACATGGTGCAATCGAATGACGATAAGCGACTGATTTTAAGAGCTTTCGATGGCTACTTCGGCTTTCGTCCACTGCTCGACCAAGTGGAAGTATGGGTGATCGATGAATCGTACTCCTCGATGGTCTATCCAAGTTTAAGTAAGCCGATCATGAACGCTTCGTCGCGCTCTGATGAAGTTGAACTCGACCCCGGTTGCACCTTTTTACTGCTCAACAAACGTAGCGGTGTAGCGAAAGATCCGCGTTGGGCGGAGTTTTTTTCTGCAGTGATCAATGGTTATCAACTGTTTAACCATGTGCCGCAAGACAAAGTGATCGAGCTTGGTTTGCTGCAAGCGTACGGCATCAAACCGGGTTGGATTGATCTTTATCCCAATCCAAACGCCCAGCCTCCGGGCGAGCTGGAACGGATTTCGGTCGCTTATCAAGCCAAGCACCCTATGTTTCCTGTGATCGCCAAAACGATTAAAACCATCTTAAAGCGCTATCGAATCGAGGTTGATTTTGTCAAATACGATTGTGCCTTAGAAACACCTGAAAAGGTCGATATTTGGCTCAAAGCAATGGGCATTGCCACCAACCGGGAAGATGCGTTGGCAGGGTGGCTGCTTGATTACAGCAATATCGAATCCATGAGCACAGACTACGATTTCCAGCGGTGGCTGGCGCTGGTGGAGAGTTGGCGTAGTGGCGTGCTAAACGCTTTTCCTGCCAGAGAGATTGGTAAACAGTTGGTGAAAAGTTTCCAAGTGATCCCCATGTTCCACTGCTGGCTCGGCGTCAACAAAGACCACAGTGGTGCGCTGCAAAACGCCAAATGCAATGCGCTAGGCTGGTTTGATTTTAGCCAAGTCTGGGTTAAGCCCGATCTGCAGCTTGAAAAGGAAAATTGAAGATATGCGAGTTAGAAAAGAGGCCCAATATCGGGCCTCTGCGTATTCAAATGGTTGTCTAATTGAGCTTAAATGCCAAAGATTCATATGGCTTGAGTGACAATGTCACGTCAAGATACTGCTTCGCTTCATAGTTGCAAATCAAACATTCCACCGACTGGTTTCTTAATGCTTCTGGGAGATCAATGTTCAGCTCCGTCTCGCTAAAGTTGTTAATCACCAGCAAAGTTTCATCCTGATGCTTGCGCAGGTAAGCAAACACGCTGTCGTGGTCTTCAAACAGTGGGGTGAAATCACCATACACAATTGCTGGGTGAGCTTTGCGCAACTGAATCAACTTCTGGTAGTGATAGAAAATGGAATTCTGGTCGGCCAACGATTGCTCAACGTTAATCGCTTCATAATTTGGATTGGTTTCAATCCACGGATCCACTTGGCTAAAACCAGCATGAGGTGCATTTGACCACTGCATCGGGGTGCGGGCGTTGTCTCGGCTGTTTTCATGGATCGCTTGCATCATATGCTCGTGTGAGACACCAGACTGCGTTTTTACCTGATAGAAATTGAGAGTTTCAATGTCTTTGTACTGCTGCAACGAATCAAAAGCGACATTGGTCATCCCAATCTCTTCCCCTTGGTAGATGTAAGGCGTACCTTTGAGGAAATGGAGCGCCGTTGCGAGCATTTTGGCGGACTCTACCCGCAATTCTCGATCATTGCCGTATTTGGACACCACACGTGGTAAGTCATGATTGTTCCAGAACAGTGAATTCCAGCCCTGATCGGCCAGTTCGGTTTGCCATTTAGTCAGCACTTGTTTGAACTGTTTTAGATCCAACGGAATAGGGTTCCACTTATCGCCATGCTGCCAGGTGAGCGTGATGTGTTCAAACTGGAACACCATAGAAAGCTCGTGGCGTGCTGGATCGCTGTAGAGTTTGGCGATCTCCGGTGTTGCGCCCCAAGTTTCGCCAACGGTGAGCAGATCTTTGTCGCCAAAGGTGGCACGATTCATCTCTTGCAGCAGCGGGTGTAACCTTGGCCCATTACCTGTGATGCCTTTGTCGATCTCTTTACCAATCAAATCGATCACATCCAAACGAAAACCGCCGATACCTTGCTCAATCCACCAGTTCATCATTTGGTGCACTTCTTGTTGAACTTTAGGATTTTCCCAGTTCAGATCCGGTTGGCGTTTGGAAAAGAGGTGGAAATAGTACTGCTGTGTGGTTTCATCCCACTGCCAAGCACTGCCACCGAAAATGGAACCCTGCTCATCAGGCGCACTGCCATCGGGCTTGGCATCTCGCCAGATATAGTAATCACGATAGGGATTGTCTTTGGACTTTTTCGCTTCAATAAACCAAGGATGTTCATCGGAAGTGTGGTTAACCACCAAGTCCATCACGATCTTGATATCGCGTTGTTTGGCTTCGGCCAGCAGCGTTTTCATCTCATCCATGGTGCCAAATTCAGCCGCGATATCTTGGTAATCGGAGATATCGTAACCGTTGTCGTCCATTGGTGACTTATACACCGGAGAGAGCCACAGCACGTTAACGCCGAGCTGTTGCAGATAATCAAGCTTGCTAATGATGCCGTTGATATCGCCAATGCCATCGTTATTTGAGTCACAAAAACTGCGCGGGTAAATCTGATACACCACCGCGTCATGCCACCATTTTGTTTCCATTTGTTCTGCCTTCTAAACTCACATTTTATGCCTAACTATAGTGAGAAGTGGACGGCAGATAAAATAGAATGCATGTCTCTTGATATAGATAATAGCTATATCATTACGTATACTCTGCCTGCTGCGTTAAATTGGACAGGAATGCAGCGTGTAAAATGTGACTTTTATCTGAATGCTATGAATAGAACCTATCGATATTTTCTGATGGTGGCACGCGAATGCAACATCAAACAAGCTGCTGAAAAGCTCAATATCAGCCAACCATCGCTTACCACAGCGATTAAAAAACTCGAAAGCGATATGGGCGTTGCGTTGTTTCATCGCCGTTCTAAAGGGGTAGAACTGACCGAATATGGTCGTCTATTTAGAAACTACGTTGAAGAGCAGCAAGAAAAACACTCTCAGCTCATCCACCAGATGATGGACATGCAACAGCGCCACTGTGGCAAGTTGAAAGTGGGGACAGGAGAGGCGTGGTGGGAGCTGTTTGTGCGTGAAGCGATCACCCGATACCAGCAACAAGTGCCCAATTGTTCGCTGCATCTTGAGTTTGGGAACAATCTCTCGTTGATGCACCACTTAGTACAGGGGGAGATTGATCTCTTTATTGGCCATGAAGTGCATGGGCTGCATGAACGCTGCCAAGTTAACTTTATTCCTCTTTTTCGTGATTACGAAGCGCTGTTTGTTCGCCGCGGACATCCTTTGCTGCAGAAATACAAAACCGACACCAGTAAGCGTTTGATAGCGCAAAACGATTTTGCGCTCCTGCGTGTTACGCCGGATCATGCAAGGCATCGCTCGGTGTTGGCTGAGCACATGAGCTCACCGTTTGATTTAGCCAACCAGCGTTTTCAAGGACGGGCGATTTACGATGTGGACTCACTCTCTGCCAGCCTTGATCTGCTCAAAGCGAGCGATGCCGTGATGCCGTACACTGACAAAATGTGTCTGTGGATGGCTGAGCATCAAATCGAAACGCTGGTGGTGAATCAAGAGCAGCGCGGCAATATCGGTGTCTATACTAAGAAAGGCGTGGATGATGAAAAAACGCACCATTTCGTTCAGTTACTAAGGGAAAGCCATGGTCGATAACAAGCAAGCCTTCTGTGTCGTGTTGACGACAACCAATAACGAAGCCAACAAAAATCAGATAATCAAAGCATTATTGACGCAAAAACTGGCTGCCTGTATTCAAGAAATGGCGATCAACAGTCATTACGTTTGGCAGGGTGAGGTGTGTCAGGACGTGGAAACCTTGCTGGTGATCAAAACTCGCAAAGACTTGTATTCACAAGTTGAAGAGCAAATCAGCCAGTTACACAATTACGAAGTACCGCAAATTGTGCAACTGGAGATCCAAGATGGCTTTAATCCCTACTTAAGCTGGATTGCGGCCAATACGCTGGAGTTGCAATAAAGCGAGCGCGCTGATTGCGCCTAGAGTGTCGCACAACATATCTTTTTGCGCGTCCCACACATCTCCTTGAGAGCCTAAGAATGCAATGCCTTCGTCTCCACCGGCGAGGGCTGCGTACCACCATTCCACAATCTCATAGCCTGCCGCCAAACTCATGATGGCAAACAACGCGAATAGTGAAGCGAACAGAGCCGATTGCTTGTGCTGACGAATAAGGTATTCGGCTACAGGGTAGGCGTACAAACCGATAGAAAAATGGGCGATCCGATCAAAGTTGTTGCGCTCAGAGCCAATCAGTTGGTTGAACCAGTCAAATGGCACTTCAGCAAAGGTGTATTTTGCCCCAATCGTGTGCAACCCCAACCAAGCAAACATCAGTAGATAGGCCGTTTGGCTAAATTGAAATGAGCGACTAAGCCACAAGACCACAGCAAAAATCGCCACAGCGGGAATGATCTCTGCAATCCACACAGCACGTGAGCTCGGAGCAATAGCAGAAAAAAGAAAAATGGACAGGTAAGCAATGGCAAAAAGCAGCAGCGTGCGGTTGAATTTCATCCAGCAGTTCCTTGTTAATATTTAGGCGAATGATGACAGCATAATGAACATTGTTCAATTGCTTTGTTGTCTGAGAAACGCTTACAAAAGGTGTTGAATGTGAGGTGGCTCGCGCAACATTTGATCGTTTGCATTAAAACACTTCATTAAAGTTTGATTTACATTTAATTCGAGCGATAAAATCCGCCTCTCAAATTGAATAACAACAATCAGAAGTAAAGTCATGAAACTGGAAACCGTCGATTATCTCGCTGAAGATGCCGCTGAGCAGTTTGTTAAGTCACTGCGTGAAACAGGCTTTGGCGTTTTAAAAAATCACCCTATCCCGAAAGAGCTGGTCGAGTCTATTTACAAAAATTGGTACGAGTTCTTTTGCACTGAAGAGAAACACGATTTCCACTTTAACGTTGAAACCCAAGATGGTTACTTTCCACCATCGGTCTCAGAAGTAGCCAAAGGCCACAGCGTCAAAGATATTAAAGAGTACTTTCACGTTTACCCTTGGGGGCAAATTCCTGCTCAACTGAAAGAAGAGATTCTAGACTATTACCAGCGCGCTAATGCGTTTGCGTCTGAGCTGTTGGGCTGGGTTGAAGCGCACGCGCCAAAAGAGGTGCAAGAGAAATTCTCAATCGCGCTGTCTGAGATGATCAACGGTAGCGAAAAAACACTGCTGCGTGTGCTGCATTACCCACCAATGAAAGGGGATGAAGAGCCGGGAGCAATTCGCGCCGCAGCTCACGAAGATATCAACCTCTTGACGGTTTTACCTGCCTCAAACGAGCCGGGTTTACAGGTAAAAGCAAAAGATGGCTCTTGGATCGATGTGCCTTGTGACTTTGGCAACCTCATCATCAACATTGGTGATATGTTGCAGGAAGCTTCCGGCGGTTACTTTCCATCCACCACCCACCGGGTGATCAACCCAACGGGTGAACGTCAGGAACAATCTCGCATTTCCCTGCCGCTTTTCCTTCATCCAAAACCTGAGGTGGTGCTTTCAGAGCGTTACACAGCGCATAGTTACTTGATGGAGCGTCTGCGTGAGCTTGGTGTGATTTAAGCCCATCTTTTGCGTAAATCGGAACGAGACAGCCAAGCGGCTGTCTCTTTTTTTGTACATTGCTTCACGAACTGACATTCAAAACGAAATCTTGCTCGACAAATGGACGGGGTTGGCTTTGAATGAATAAAGGAAACAAGGTAAACCTACCGTTCATACTTAACGTTATCTGAGCAAATAGTATTAAAGGCGTAAGACAATGCAGGAGCAGACCAATCTGGCGAGTACGTTTCAGACGTACATGGAAAACCCGCTGTTGTGGCCAATATTGGAGGTTCTTCGTAAGCAGCCCAGTGGCTGGAAAGTGCACACGTTAGCCGCTCATTTAGGTGAGCAAGGCTTTATCTATGAGCTTGACCCTCTGCCAGAGAAAGATCTGTTTAAACGCAACTTTCTCATCATGAACGCACTCTATCAGCTGCAAGAAACGCTCTATCCAGACAATTGGCTGCAAGTGGAAGCGATGGATATCGTGCTGATGTCAAGCCACGCCTGTGCTGGCCACACCATTGATGTCGATGATCCGCTGCGTGAGTATTATGTGCAGTGGCAAAACTACGAAGCCAATGAAGGGGAAGTGAAACGACTGTTAAATGAGTTCTGGACCCGTTATCGCCGTTTTGTGGGCCATCACGAAGGTGATGATATCGATAGAAATAAGGCATTGCAGCTTTTTGAACTGGATCAACATGCCACCGCCGCTGACATCCGTAAACGTTGGCGTCGATTGGCGCTACGTTGGCACCCAGATCGCGACAATGGCAACGCAGAGCGCTTTCGCATTCTGTGCGAAGCCTGGAACGTTTTGCGTCACTAATTCACTATTTATGAAGTGCACCATCGATTAGTCCACCAACTAAAGAAACGCCCCGCATAGTGCAGGGCGTTTTTCATCAAGCAGAAAATCAGTTGTTATTGCGAAACTGAGACTTACGCATGCGGTTAAGCGCGGCCATCACATCGAGTGAGCGAGGCTTGGCGAGGTCGCCATGCTGAGGCATCTTCTCAAACCATGTGCCTTGCAGAAGTTCGGTAACAGCTTTTGCCGGGTTGTTACACCAACCGGGCATTTGTGCCAACTGATACCAAACCCAACCGATGGCATTCACCTCGTCAGCTGATTCCAACTGCTCTAACGCTGAGATATCTGCAAACTCTTTACCAAAGCGTAGCGACTCTTTTCCTTTGGCGGAAACGCGGAACTTGCCATCGGTGAGAATGTTCATCAACGCCTGACAGTTTAACGCGCGAGGTGCAAAGGTGACCAAAGATGATTCAGATTCGTTGTGACGCTGAGTTGGGTGAAGTGCAATCACTTGCTTGGCTTTTTCTGTCACATCAACCGCTTGGTAATCGTGCATTTGAATCACGGTATCGGCAACGTCCAGATAATCACCTGAGCCACCCATGACAATAATGGTGGAGATGTCCAACTCATCACGCAATTGGCCAATTCGGTCAACCAATGGCGTGATAGGTTCGTCGCCTTTGGCAACCAATGCCTGCATACGCTCATCACGGATCATAAAGTTGGTGGCTGAGGTGTCTTCATCAATCAGCAAAGTGCTCACGCCACTTTCAACCGACTCCTGTAACCAAGCCGCTTGTGATGTCGAGCCAGAGGCATCCTGAGTGGTAAAATCGGCCGTCTCTTTCCCCATCGGCAAATGGTTGATGTAGTTCGACAGATTGAGGTGATGCACACAGCGACCATCTTCTGCTCGGATCTTCATCGCATTGATGTCGGTAACACTGTACTCTCGGCCATCACCCGGAATGTGGTTGTAAATAGAGCGCTCAATGGCACTCAGCAGCGTCGATTTGCCGTGGAAACCACCACCGACAATCAAGGTAATGCCTTTAGGAATACCTAAACCGCTGACAAAACCACGATTCGGCGCATGCAGTGTTACTTGCAATGAGGCTGGCGCTTGAAACTCCACCGCCTCTTTCATGGGCAAATCGCAGTTACCCGCTACGCGTGGCAAACGGCTTCCATTAGCAACAAACGCAACCAAGCCGTGACTGGCTAACTGTTCGCGCAGCGACTCTTGGTCTTCGACGGTTTGACAATGTTTGACCAGCGCCTCTTTGTCGAGCTCCCGCTCAATGGTCGCACGACGGATAAATTTAGGCAGGTGGAAGGTAATAATATTCAGCGCCTTCTTCGCCAGAATGTCGCGTCCTTCCGCCGGAAGATTGACTCTAAAGCGCAGCTCAATACCGTCTTCTGTAAACAAAACGGCAGTGCTATCAAGGACGGTTTGACCATGCAGCGCAATAGAAACGTTGGATTCTTGCTTGGCAAATTCGGCAAAGCTACGGGCGATGAAATCACGCGCAGCCAGTTGATAAGCGGGTGACTCATCACGCAGCCAAGAAAGGCCAGTTAAAGACCAAGCACGGAAAGCGCGGAATCGGGACGCAGAAGCAAAGGGATCCGACTGAACATAATCGATGAAAAGGTCGAAATCGCCAAAGTTGTATTGTCCTTTTATCTGCTGGTAGGCACGATAGTTTTGCTTTTCGAGCTTTTTGAGTTTTGCAGTCAACAGGTCCATAACAATCAGCCTTTTAGAAACACAAAAGCGGCGATTATAGGAATCGCCGGAGGAAGAGTAAAGCCAAATCGGGTCTGTGCCCGATATCATGACGTGTGGTAAGCAAAAGGCGCAGTGCCGAGGAAATTCTGGTTGAACAAGCCTTGCTCAAACTCGTTACTCGGCATCGGTTTGCCATATAAGAAGCCTTGGCCGATGTCGCAGCCTTCACGGATCAAAAACGCTTCTTGCGTATCCGTCTCGATACCTTCCATCACCACTTCGAGATCGAGCTTTTTCGCCACATGAATGATAGAGCGAATGATCTCTTCATCTTGCTCTGAGTGTTCAATTTGCTGGACGAAACTTTTGTCGATTTTGATCGCGTCAAACGGGAATTTCTTCAGATAGCTGAAGGAAGAGTATCCGGTGCCAAAGTCATCGAGTGACAATGTCACGCCGAGTTCATGTAAGCGGCACAACGTCGCTTTCGCCACCAGTTCATCGGAGATCAAACCGCTTTCTGTGACCTCCAGTTCTAGATAGTGAGAAGGGAGCTGATAAGCTTCTAGCAGATCCTGCACTTGTTCCGCAAACAGAGGATTTTTCAACTGAATGCCACTGATGTTGACCGCTACGCGGAAATTTTCAACCACTTCCGACCACTGTTTGGCTTTTTCGATTGCCACGCGCAGCACAAAAGCACCGACCTCAAAAATCAGCCCATTTTGTTCTGCCATATGGATAAGCGCTTCGTTGGATACATCCCCCAACACAGGGTGGCTCCAGCGCAGCAAAGCCTCTGCGCCAATCCATTTGTGGGTATTGGGACACACTTTGGGCTGAAAATAGAGCGTAAGGTCGTCGTTGCGTACTGCTTGCAATAGGTAGCTTTCAATCTGGTTGTGATACAACAACGCGTCAGCGTGCGCTGAGGAGAAGTAGGTGTAGCGCTGCCCGGATTCTTTACTGACCACCATGGCTTGATTGGCGTGGCTGAGCAGTTCTTCGGCGCTGTTTGTCTGCGCATCTGAGAGGGCGACACCGATAAAGGCGTGTAGATGGACCTCATTGCTATCAATGTTAAAGGTGCTTTGACCCACAGCGGCAATCCGATAGAGCAAGGTTTCTAAAATTTGGCCGATTCTCTCTGATTGGATGACAATGACCAAATCATGAGACGCCGGGCGTCCAGTTAAAGTGAACATCGCGTCTGGTATGCTAATTTGGTTGCGATACGCGACCAAGAGCTCCTCAAACAGGGCGAAACCATACTTGGCTTGAATGGTGCGCGCATTGGTAAAGCCGATATGGATCACCGCAATGTTGGTGGGATTGAATTGTTCTAACTGTCTCTGCAACTGGTTTTCCAGCGCGCTGAGGTTTAAAAAGCCAGTACCATGATCATGCTGTCGCTGATAATCGGCATCTTGCTCGGCGGCAAAACGTTTGTCTCTTTCCTGACTGAGTGAAAAACTTAATTGGGCTAAATTGCTGGTTCGGCTCTCGACGCGATGTTGCAGTTCCTTATTCAGCCGCAGCAGTTTTTCGTGTTGATAGACAACCGCCAACTGCGCTTCGATGGAGCTGCGAAAACAGCGCAGTAATTCTCGATAAGTGTCGCTGAAATGATTTTCTCTTTCATCCAATAGACAGATGGTGCCAAACGCCTCGCCATTTGGCCACAGAAGCGGCAGACCGCAATAGGAGATCATACCCAATTTTATGTCTGGATTTTTGTCCCATAGCGGGTCGTTCAGAGCGTTAGGAATCATCAGCTCTGTATTCGAATTGATGACACTTTCGCAATACAAACCGTGACCTAACGTTTCCGAATCGCCTAATTTGTAAGGGTTTAACGGTGTCTCGCTGGTACGGCACACCTCGATGTGCTGTGGGTGAATACGCATCACCAACGCAGCGGGAACACCAACGATATCGGCAAGCAAATTGACGATCCGTTGCCAACCGTGTTGCATTGGTTCAGGAATTTGATAATCGAGCGTTTTGAATTTCGTCATGACTTGGCAGTCCTTATCCTCGTTGTCACCACATCCTGTGGTCACATGGGGCGCCTCAAATGGGAACAGAGTGCGCTTGGGTTTAAGTATAGGAGTTAAGCAGAACAAGATGAAAAAAAGTCCCGAAATGTGGTCGGGACTTCATCAGTCAAAAATAGAATCTCAAGTTTAAGACATATACAATGGCGGCTTAAGGGCGCAACTTTTTCAAGTCAGCGAGATCAATCTCTTGAGTGTAATCAACTGATTCAAAACCAAAGCCGTTTAATTTCAAGAATTCGTCTTTATACCCTTCGTAATCACCAAGTTGCTTAAAGTTATCACCGTTCATCTCAGACAAAAGGTCTTGAACTTTTTGCTGAATATGCGGAGCCAGTTCTAACTCATCGATGCGGATCAAGCGTTCACCGTCCACGTCGACTTTCGCTTGACCATACAGTTTCGTACTAAATAAACGTTGCATCTGTTCAATGCAGGTTTCATGGCATTGTTCGGCTTTCATCACTTTATATAAGGCAAGCAGATAGGGAGACAATGCGGGAATAAACACGCTCGCTTTGGTCACCAGGGCTTTGCAGACGGTAGCGTAGGCGCTGCCATTGAAATTGGCCATTTCCAAATTAAGCGCATGGCTGGTTTGGTGCAGATCGATTTTCGCCCGACCTAGCGTACCGTCGAGATAAATCGGGTGAGTGATTTCCGGCCCAATGTAAGAAAAGGCGATGGTTTTGCAACCTTCAGCGATGGATTCGGTGTTGATAAGCGCATCCACCCAACTTTGCCAATCTTCACCGCCCATCACTTTGATGGTGTGCTCGGCTTCCTCATCACTGGCAGGCTCAAGCGTGGTTTCAATCCAACGGTCATGCTGTAAATCGATGGAGGCGCCCGTTACAGGCTGACCATAGGGCTTGATCACGCTGCGCCAAAACTCACCGGGTTTGCCCTGAATGGGCCGTATGCCAGTCGCTAGGCTATAAATAATGAGGTCAACTTCGCCATCGAAATAGGTCTCTATCGCTTCAATCACTTGCTCGCGCGTCTCTTTGGCAAAGGCGTCTCCGACGATGTTGATTGCGGTACGGCCTTCTTTTTGGGCCTGTGTTTTAAAAAAAATATTGTTGTACCAACCCGCACTGCCAGTGCCTTTTTCGCTTGGACCACGTTCAAACGAAACGCCGATGGTGTCTGCTTTGGCTCCGCCAAACGTTAGTGCGATGCGAGCAGCAAGACCAAATCCAGAGGAAGCGCCAAGGATCAGTACCCGTTTAGGGCCTTGAGTGATCTGTGGCGCGCGTTTTACGTACTCTATTTGTTGTTTAATTGCAGCTTCACAGCCATAAGGATGAGCTGAGCGGGCAACAACACCATCAATTTGTGGTTCTATGCGCATGCCATTTTCCTGATTGGGGGACAAAGAGGCATTTAGGCTAACGTAAAGAAAGGTAAAATGATTTGAGCTAGGGCATTAAAATCAGAGATGTTTGCTAAACATTTCGGCAACAAATTCAGCAATCCAAGGTTGCGCGTCAGCAGTGGGATGCAGGCCATCTTGCATCATCCATTCTGGTTTAGTGATCACCTGCTCAAGGAAAAAGGGTAACAATGGCACTTGTTGATGCTCTGCCAAGGTAGGGTAAAGATCAAAAAATGCTTGCGAGTAACGTTTGCCGTAGTTAGGTGGAACGCGTATTTGCATTAAAGCGGGTTTCGCGCCCGCCGCTTTGGTTTTTTGGATCATCCTTGACAGATTCGCGGCGATGGTTTTAGGCGGAAAACCTCTGAGGCCATCGTTGGCACCCAGTTCAATTAACACCCAATCGGGAGAGTGGGTGGTTAACAAGTCTGGCAGGCGAGCTAAACCATTGCCTGTGGTGTCGCCTGAGATACTGGCGTTGATCACTTGTACGTCTTTCCCGTAAGTTTTTAGTACGTCTGGTAACAAAGTTGGCCATGCCTGCTCGGCTGGCATGTTGTATCCTGCACTTAAACTATCGCCAAGTATGAGAATTTTTTCAGCCGCCGTTGCCGTCCACGATAGGATTAACATCAGCATTAAGGAAAACAATCTGACCATGCAATCTCCAGTAATTAAAGCAAAATCCGTTAGTAAACAAGTGTCTACAAGCAATGAGAAG
This sequence comes from Vibrio cidicii, assembly GCF_009665415.1. Lineage (NCBI taxonomy): Bacteria > Pseudomonadati > Pseudomonadota > Gammaproteobacteria > Vibrionales > Vibrionaceae > Vibrio > Vibrio cidicii. The sequence goes on from NZ_CP035922.1 coordinate 796,085, forward strand.
TTAATTATCCTAAGCGATGTCAATCTCGAAGTCGCTGAAGGAGAGAGTGTGGCTATTGTAGGCACCTCCGGTGCAGGAAAGTCAACCCTGATGACACTCTTAGCTGGCCTTGATGTCGCCTCATCTGGCGAGGTTTATCTGCTCGATCAACCTTTGTCTCGTTTGGACGATGAAGCGCGTGCCGCGCTACGCAGTGAATCGATTGGCTTTGTTTTCCAAAGTTTTTTGCTCATTCCAAGCCTGACCGCACTGCAAAATGTCACTTTACCGTGTCTGCTCAAAGGGGAAGAGGAGGATAACGAACGAGGTAAAGCGTTGCTTGCTTCTGTGGGTTTGGCCTCGCGAGTGGATCATCTCCCGAGCCAGTTGTCGGGAGGCGAGCAGCAACGGGTGGCTTTGGCACGCGCGTTCATGACCCAGCCGAAGATCTTGTTTGCCGATGAACCGACTGGCAATCTCGATCAACACACGGCAGAAAAAATCATTGAGCTGCTGTTTGAGCTCAATCAACACCATGGCACGACGTTAGTGTTAGTGACGCACGATATGAAGCTCGCTCAGCGCTGCCAACGCGTGTTTAGCATGGATGCAGGTCAATTGTCGGAGGCAAGCTAGTATGGCATCAAACGGATTAAATCGTCGGCTCACTGCCTGGAGTTTGGAAGAGATACGCCATGGCAACCTCTGGCCAATCAGTGTCGCGCTGGTGTTGATCATCTCTGCGGTGTTTGCTTTATCGGCCTTGGCAACGCGTATGGAACAGGTGATTGTTAAGCAGGGCAAAGATGCACTCACCGCCGATACGCTCTTCATTTCCGCCAATCCTCTGCCACAAACCTTGCTTGATGCGGCCAAGAGTGAAGCGCTCACCACCTCAAAAATGACCCGTTTTGCCACCATGGCCTTTAGTGACACGGGGATGCAGTTAGTCACCGTCAAAGCGGTGCAATCGAGCTATCCGCTGCTTGGTGAACTGAGCCTGCGCAGCGACACAACACGCCCCCAACACGTGAACCCTGGGGAACTGTGGTTAGATAGCCGGATTATGGAAAGGCTGGAGGTGAAACAAGGTGACAATGTCACGATTGGTGATGCAGATTTTATCGTTTCTGGCGTGATTGAGAGCGAACCTGGCTTAAGCTTCAACCCGTTTCAACAGATGCCAGCTGCGTATATTCACGATACGGATGTAGCCCGTACTGGCGCGATTCAAGTGGGTAGCCGTGTGCAGTATCGTCTATTTATTGTCGGCAGTGATCAAGCGATCGCCAAGGTCAAAGAGAGCGTTGAACTAACGCCAAGTGATCGCTGGCGCGATCAAGAGAGTGCCAGTCGTAGTAGCGAAGTGTTTGAGCGCACCAATCAATATCTGTCTCTGACCGTCGCGATTGTCATCATTATGGCGGCGACAACGCTCGTGTTGACTTGCCAAAATTACGTTGTCACGCGAAAACAAACCATCGCGATGTTAAAAAGTATTGGTGCAAGCCGAGCGTGGATAACGCGTTGGTTAGCGATTCAGCTAGCGCTACTATTTGTATGCGCGGCCGTGATCGGCGTCCTGATTGGCATAGGTCTAGAGCAGTTACTGCGCATTCCATTAAAAGATCTGCTGCCGGACCCGCTTCCTTCGTATGGCATCACGCCGTATTTAGTCTCATTGGCTAGCGCGCTACTGATTGCGATTCCCGCATTGGGCATTCCGCTGTCGGCTCTATTGCATACGTCAGCGATCAATGTGATGCAAACAGACAACCAGCACAAAGCCATTCGATCGAAAACTTGGTTGCTGATTGGGGTACCGCTTTTGCCTATGTTGGCCGCTTACCACAATAACATCATGGTTTGGATTGTGCTCGGTGCAATCATGCTACTGTTCATTGTGCTTGCCTTTGTTGGCTTAGGGCTGAGCAACCTGTTGGCACGTTTACCATTTTCTACCTCCGTCAAATTGGCACTGAGCCGCATCAACCGCTCGGCACTCGGTAGTGGGTTACAACTGGGGGCGTTGTCATTGTCGCTCATGTTATTGGCGATCATTTGGCTTGTACGCACCGATCTGCTTAAAGATTGGCAGCGGACACTGCCTGCTGATGCCGCCAATGTGTTTGCGCTCAATATCAGTGACTTTGAACTTGAGCCTTATTTGACGTTTTTAGACCAGAACCAAGTGAATCGTTCTCCGGCTTATCCGATCATTCGCGGCCGATTTACCGCCATAAACGGTGAAAATGTCGCCAGTGGCAACCAGCCAGATGGCCAAGCGCGTAGTGACGCAGTGAGTCGAGAGTTAAACCTCACTTGGGGGGAAAGCATCCCTGACTATAATCAGGTGACCGCGGGCAGTTGGACGCCAACGCAAGGCGTGTCGGTTGAAGCTGAAGTGGCTGAAGAGATGGGAATCGAGATTGGTGATACGCTCACCTTTGTGGTGAACAGTCAAACCTTCAACGCGACGGTCAACACCATTCGTCACGTTGAGTGGCGTGATATGAAGCCTAACTTCTATTTCATCTTTACACCGGATGTGATGGCGTCTATTCCTGCGTCCTATTTGGTCAGCTTTCGTATTGAAGAGCACCAAACGTCTTTGCTGAATCAGTTGTCGCGGCAATACCCAACCGTCAGTGTGCTCGACATTCGCACCATGGCCACCAAGATCCAAGATCTGGTTGAGCAGATAGTGTGGTCGATTTCGATTTTGGCACTCATGGGAGTGATGGCGGGAGTGATGTTGATCTTCACCTTGTTGCGCTTGAGTTTAGCGCAACGTCAGCAAGAGATCCGCTTGTACCGCACGTTGGGCGCGTCGAAAAAACGGGTCACGCGTACCATTTGGGCGGAATTTGGCATCATGGCGCTGATTGCCAGTGTGATTTCTGCTCTCGGCGCGGAAGCAACGGTGGCGGCGGTGATGCGTTTCGGCTTTGACTTATCCGCTACGCTGCATCCACATTTGTGGCTGCTATTGCCCACCTTGGCGTTGGCGACATTGTTCATGGTTGTATCAAGTTTAATCAAACAGTTATTGACACCCATGAATAACTCGTATGGCTAATAGCTGCCTACTCTTATCCCAGTTATCCACAAAATCAGTGGATAACTTTTGGGATAAGTGAAGCTCAAAAAGAAGGCAAAGTGAGCGAAGTCTTTGCCGTATCGGACTTGCGCAGAGAGTGTTATTCACATTTGACCGCGAAACTGAAATCGAGACAAATCAGTCAAGTATTTTTTTGATAATTTTATTGCCGTCTTTACGTTGAAAATTTTTATGCTTTTCGCTTGTCGTATCGAGAAATCCACAGCGAATTTGTGATTTTATTCACGTTCAATCACGAGTAGAATTCAATCCCAGAATTCATAGACATAGTGGAATAATGAACGCTTTGAACTCGTCCACCGGCAACACACATATCGCCGTTGTAGGGGGTGGTGTCGCTGGCGCCACGGCCGCGATACATTTTTCAGAATTAGGCTATGCGGTGACCTTGATAGAAAAAGGGCCTTCCTTGGTCAATGGTCCGCCGATCTGTCATTTGCACGCCGGGGGAAATCTCTATCGCGAGATCTCGACGCAGCAGTGCATTGACCTCCTGAAGCAATCGATCGACAGTGTCAGACTTTTTCCGGCCAGTATCAACATTCGCCCCACCATCATTGCGGTACCGCGCAATGATGCGGGAGAGGCCGAAGAGCTGTTGCCAAGACTGGCGATTATTCGCGAAGCATACCGAGACTTAGTTCGAGAGGACGCCCGCAACCAAGTGCTTGGCAAGCCGGACGACTACTTCAAACTCTATTCCAAAGCTGATCTCGCGCGCTTGGCGAGGTTAACTCAGCCTGAGCAGCCCAAAACATTTGACGACTGGTGCATTCCATTTGCCAAAAATACTGATCTCGATCAGCTTAAATATCCGGTGATCATGGTGGCCGAATATGGCTGGAGTGTGTTTCGTCTTTCTGCCATCGCCACCCTTGCCCTTGAGCGCTTTCCGGCCTCGACGGTGATGTGTAACCGAGAGTTGCAACACGCGCAGTGGGATGGGGCCAAATGGCAGTTGGATGTCGTTGGTTTGTCTCAACCTATCTACGCTGATTATTTGATCAACGCATGTGGTTTTGAAACGGGCGAATTAGATGATGTGGTTGGCGTGGCCACGCAACGTATGGTCGAATTTAAAGCGGCGTACGTCACGCAGTGGCAAGAATGCCATGAGGCTTGGCCTGAAGTGATTTTTCATGGCGAACGTGGCACGCCAGATGGCATGGCGCAGCTCACGCCATACGCCGACGGTTATTTTCAACTGCACGGTATGACGGAAGATATCACGCTATTTGAAGATGGTTTAGTAGCGGCATCGCCTCGCTCTGCGCAGCCGAAGTTGCCCGCAAAATACGTTAAAAAGATCCGTTCAGGATGGGATGAATCGGTTTTGCAACTGCGTACCCAAAAGGCAATTGAACACGCGGCCAAGTTGCTGCCGGCCTTTATCAGTGCCAAGCCAGCGGGCAAAGCGCTGTTTGGCGCACAGCAAATTCCCGGGCGTGATGCAACACTGCGCGCGGCAGATGTCTCCTTTTCTGCTAACCATTATGCTTGCATCGAAATTGTCAAAGGCTCGTCGACTTTGCTGGCAGCGCAGAAAATCGCCTTGCAGTGGTTTGGTAAGCCTATCTCCACCCACATCGAACAAGAACACCCGGTCACCTGTTCACTGGCCGCCAGTGAGATCGAATCGGTTGCCACCACATTAGCCAAACAGCGCGGTTACCCAGTATCGTTGGCTCAAGTGGTGGGGGAAGGGGTATATCAATAAACGTAAAAACCAAGGCGACATCCACGTCGCCTTGATCACTTCTCACCTCTGTATGCTTGCTCTTAGCTATAGCAATCAGTAAGCACAAGCAATCAATAACCAAAAAAACGTGCCCATTGACACCAAACGTCTTGCAAACCCTCGCGGTCGCCTCTAACAAAACGGACCTCCTGTCCCGGTTTTGCTTGCGCCAGTCTTGGAAGGTCGATTCGGGCAACACAGCCTAGTTTTGGATAGCCGCCAATCGTTTGTCTGTCATTTAGCAAAATGATTGGCTGACCATTGGGGGGCACTTGAATGGCGCCCAAGGTAATCCCTTCCGACAAGATCCCCTGATAGGGAGGCGAAATCGTCCCTCCGGCTAGTCGGTATCCCATGCGATTTGAGTTGGGATCCACGGTAAATCGCGTTTGGTAAAACAGCGCAATTTCCTCGGCAGCAAAATCCGCGACTTGACAACCTTCAATCACGCGCAATTTTAACGGCAAGTTGTAATCAGGCTTGAAACGGAAAGTCAGCGAGCGGGCTTTATTTGGGTTAGGTTGGTGTGGCGCAAAAGGTAATAATTGTTCAGCAACCAGCGGCATGCCGTTTTGTTTCAGGCCGCCGAGATGATCGCGCACGACAGTACTGGTGCTGCCAAGCTGCGGACTGACGTCAAAGCCGCCAACCACTGAGAGGTAAGCTCGCAGGCCATTTTTTGCTAAGCCAAAAGTGAGAATGTCACCTTTGTGCGCGCGAAATTCGCTCCAGTTGTGCAATGGGTGTCCGTTGAGACGCGCATCGAGATCGCCGCCACAGATCGCCAGTTGACACGAACTGAGTACTTCGAATGCCGCTTGACCTAAGGTGATTTCCAACGAGGTGCAATTGACGGGATTGCCCAGCAAATGGTTCGACCAACTGTAGGCGTAGTCGTCCACCGGTCCGCCTTGCGTGATGCCTTGATGGGCAAGGGCGAATCGGCCAAAGTCCTGAATCAGGCTGAGTGACCCCGGTTTGATGACTTTTAGCGCGTGGGTTGTCACAATGTGCCTCCTAATTCGAGATACTCTTGTTCACTGATCGGGTAAAAAGTCACTGTATCGCCAATCGTAAACGGGATCACGGGAACCTCGTTCGGGTTATACACAGACACTGGACACCGGCCGATGATATTCCAGCCGCCGGGCGTGGCGGATGGGTAAATGGCCGTCTTGCTTTCGGCGATCGCGACACTGCCTGCCGGGACGGAAACACGTGGCGAAGCTAGCCTAGGAACGGCGAGGCGTTCATCAACGTCAGACAAAAACGCAAAGCCTGGTGTGAAACCAATCGCCGAAACGGTGTAGGGCGTTTCACTGTGCAGCTCGACAACGTCATCCAGTGACAAGCCGCGATGAAGAAACGTCTCCAGATCCAGCGCGGTTTGCTTGGCATAATAAACGGGAATGCGATGGTTGCGTCCGGCCTGAACGGATGTGGTCACTTGGCTACTTTGCAACAGTTGCTCAAGCTGAAGCAGCAACTGTGATTCACTCAAGCGAAAAGGTAAGTATTCCACCAAGATAGAACGATAGGCAGGAACCACGTTCATCAGCGCATTGGGTAGAGTCTGCCGAATCAGATTCGCCAATTCGCCCACTTGCTGCTCATTGACGCTCTCGGTAAAGTACACCATCAAGCTGCATTCAGAAACGGGTTGAATTCGGTAGCAATTGCTCTTCAAATCTCTTCCTCTTATTTGGCCAATGCTTGGCTTAACCTTTGTACCAAGGCAATAGACTCAGGATTATCACCATGCACACAGATGGTGTCGGCTTCCAATGACACTCTTGTTCCTGAAACGGTAGTGACGCAACCATAGGTGGCGATTTGCATCGCTTGGTTATAGATGTCATCGGCATTGTGGTAGACCGCATTCGCTTGCGATCTCGGGGTAAGTCGACCATCTTCTTGATAACTGCGATCAGCAAAGGCTTCAAATAGCAGTGGCACATCAAAAATATCCGCAATGTCTAGGTAGCGCTGATTGTCTGTGGTTGCCAGAATCATCAGTGGTAGAGCAAAGACAGAAACGGCTTCGGCAATGGCGCGAAACACCTCTTCATCGGCCATCATATCGTTGTAGAGTGCACCATGTGGTTTGACATAATGGAGCGGCACATCGTGATATTGGCAGAAAGCCTTCAATGCACCTACCTGATAAAGGACGATTTCTGTAATTTGCGCGGCGGTGTGAGGTATACTTCTGCGACCGAAACCACTAAGATCTTGATAGCCTGGGTGTGCGCCGACTTTGACGTTATAATGCTTTGCTAAGGCGACCGTTTTAGCCATGACGTGAGGGTCTGAGGCATGAAATCCACAAGCGATATTGGCCATGTCAACCCACGGCATCACCAATTCATCAGAACCCATAGTCCAGATCCCAAAGCTTTCGCCCATGTCGCAATTTAGAGTAACTCTTTGCTTATTCACTATAATTTCAACCGTCCTTGCCGTTAATTAGTGTAAGTTCTCTTAAAAAATCCGTCATGACAGTGATCCACATCATTCTTTGCCAATTAAACGTTTTCGATCTGCGGTAGAACTTGGGATTTGTGGCAATAATCAGTAGTAAAGATAGTAGGTTCAGGCGAGCTGGATATGAAAAATACTGCAACACTCATCAATCTAATCTGCCTGATGTCATATCCAGTGTATGCCAGCAGTCGAACAGACGCTCTCAAACAACTCATGGATATGAGCCTTGAAGAGTTAGGCATGCTGGAAGTGGAAGTGCAAACCGTCGCCAAAACAGCACAAAAGCTTTCCGATATCCCTGCTTCAGTTTACGTGTTAAGCGGTGAGCGAATTGCGCGCAGCGGCGTTCGTACCATTCCCGAAGCGCTTAAGCTTGTCCCCGGTTTACGTGTCAGCAAATTCTCAGAAACAGAGTGGTACGTTTCAGCAAGAGGATTTCACGGCGGTTTATACAACAAGTTGTTGGTTTTGATCGATGGCAGAACGGTGTACAGCCCCGTCTATGGTGGCGTCTATTGGCCTGGTATTGATTATCTGCTCGCTGATATTGATCGTATTGAAGTGCTGCGCGGACCGTCGGGTAGTATTTGGGGAGGCAATGCTGTCAATGGTGTGGTGAACATCATCACTAAACGCGCTGAATTCACACTTTCTAGCTTAGTTGAAGGAAATTACAGCAATAAGCAAGACTATGAGCTTGGCGTGAGGCAAGGCTTTTCTATCAGCGAAGAGACGCAAGGGCGGGTATTCTACAAGCAGAAAAGTAACCGCTCGGACCTCTCTTATGACAGCGAGACATGGCTCAACCAGACGGGCGGCGTTTTGTTTGCTCATAGGGAAGAAAATCGTGATATCACCTTGCGTATTGGAGCCAATCAATATGGTTACCAACGAGACAGTGACTACTGGAATGGTAGCCAATGGGGGCCTAAAGAGCTTGACGTTCAGGCGACAAGTGCTTTTGGTCAACTGCAATATGCACAATATCTGGTCGAAGGGGTGAAGTGGGAGAGCTCCTTGTGGTTTGATTACAACAAGGATAACGCTAAAGACGCGCCCGGTAAGTACATGACTCTTGATCTTGATACCAACTACTTCGATTACTCAGATAGTGAGACTCGGTGGCAAATAGGCGCTGGGGCACGCTTCATAAAACTTGATTTTTCTGGCGCACAATTGTCCGAGTGGGATGAGAATAACGTTGATATTTTGTACCGTGTCTATGATGTGCGCCGCGCTCATGAGCAAATTTTCAATACTTATGGGCAAATCGATAAACAGTGGCGCGAAAACTTCAGCACTACCTTGGGTGTCAAAGCTGAGTATTTTAGCCAGACGTCCGCTTTGGAAATCTCGCCTCAACTGCGCGCTATGTATAGCTTTTCTGAGAGTCAGCAGATTTGGGCTGGCGTAGGCAGAGCGGTGGTTGCGCCATCCTATATCGACAGCAATTCTTACTTTGTTTACTACGATGCAACGCCGAAACAGGTGGTGGTGTACCCTAGCGACCAACTGAAAACGGAGTCAGTGGTAAGTTACGAGCTTGGCTATCGAATCACTTATCATCCCCAGTTCAGCTTAGATATGACCGCTTACTATTCGCTGCACGACAATGTGGTGATGGTCGATTCCTTCGATGCAGGGGATATTGTTAATGCGTTTACTATCGATGATTATCAAGGCACATCGCATGGCGTTGAAATGGCAGTTGAATGGTGCGCACGAACGGATACTCGAATTTATGCTGCTTACAGTTATATGAACTTAGATATCGATTGGCTAGGTGGAGATTATTCCAACGGTACATCCGCGCTCTGGGCCAGCATCGATCAGCAGCATTTGTTGTCATTGCAATTGCTTTGGGACATTAACAAACAACTGCAATGGGATAGCACCATTTATTATCAGCATTGGAAAAACAAGAACATTGCTTTAGATGATGTCGTCACTTTAGATATGAAGCTGTCTTGGCAATACGCCCCTAACTACCCTAAAGTCGAAGTAGTGGTGCAAAACTTAGGTGGCATTGGCAGTGCCGATGATCTCAATACTCTGTCACTGTTTAAGAGTGAGCAAATTCACTATGTGAGGCTCAGTTATGAATTTTAAAATCCGCCTGCTTTGCGGATTGATAGCATCACTTTGCCCGTTTTTGGCTCAGGCAGACAAGTTCCAACCACATGAAGTGGTGGCGGTGTATATCTACCAGATCAGCAACTTTGTTTTTTGGAATGAAGAGCCGAGTAAAACGCACATCTACTTTTGTGTCCAAGATGATGACAAAGTAAAGCAAACCTTAGCAAAAGTGATTGAAGGAAAAACTATCCGCGACTTGGCCCTTGTCTTAGTAAACGCAACGGATGGACCGTGTGACATTGTCTATTATGGTAAGCCACTCACAAGCGAGCGGGTGCGTAGTGTTGGTGGTTACGCGGTCACAATTAGTTCTCAAAGCCACTTTCTACGTGACGGAGGGATCATCGCACTGCAAGAAAACGAGGGCAGGATAAAACCGCTGATCTGTTCGCAGAATTTGGTCAGTGAGCGTTACACCATAGGGTCGAGTTTACTGCGACTTGCCAGCGTGAAGGAGGCTGCGCTATGCCTTCACTAAAAAACCTCTCTATACGGCATAAGTTGCTGGTACCAATATTAATTTTCGTCACCTTTATATTTATCTTCGCGCAAGGTTTTCATTTTTTTGTCAATTATCAGAATGAACAGAAGAACCTGATCGATCGTGTCTCCATTTTGGCCAAAGGGGTGGCGTTTAACCTGCAAGCGGCAGTGTTGTTTGATGACTCGTTGGCAGCCAGCGAAGTGCTGTCGGCATTTAACGCCGATCCGGCTATTTTGCGGGTGAAGTTATTTGATTTGAATGAGCAGCTGTTCTCGATTTATGAAGCGCAAGCTGATGAGGCTCCGATTCCCGATCAAACCCAAAGAGACGCCTTGCAGAAGAAAGGTCACCTTGTCGCTGGCAAGTATCTCTATCTGTTGGTGCCGATCGAAATGGATGGGAGCAAAATTGCCTCACTGAGAATTACCGTATCAAATCAAGCCTTTGAACAGATCATCAATAAGTTGATCGAAAGCAGCATAGTGTTCCTTTTTATGCTGCTTCCTACAGGCGCACTGCTGTATCTCATCGTGCAAAAATTCATTTTGGAGCCGGTCTACTCTTTACACGACTCGATGCAAGCTTTTGTGGAACACCGCCTTAAAAGGCCCAACCTCAAACCCAAAGCGGATGATGAAATTGGCGCACTCATTGACGCATTTAATACCATGGTGAAACGCTTGGCGCAGCGAGACAGTCAAGTCCACTACACCTTAGATCGTTTAGAAAAAGAGAAGGCATTTGCCAACGAGGTGATTGAAACCGTTCAACATGCGTTGCTAGTTGTGAACCATGATGGTGTTATTTTGCACAGTAATGCGGCTAGTAAAGAGATTTTTCCAATTTCTCTTGCGGCGGTGGAAAACAACACTTTAACCGACTTGATTCAGACGGAAGAGAAAACGGTGCTCATCGCGGCCATCGAGCAAAAACAGGTGTTGGATGACTATTTACTCTCTTGTAAAAAGGCCGATCAAAGTGTTCAACTGCTGCAAATTTCCTCACGTTCTATAAGTAACCGAGGTGCAACGCTCTTTGCCATTCAAGATGTTACTGAGATAGAGGCGGCGATGAACCGCCAACGCATTGCCGCGGGGGTGTTTGAACACAGCCAAGATGGCCTGATTGTTCTTGATCACAATGGCGTGATTACTATGTGTAACCCAGCGCTCACGCATATGCTTGGTTACAGCAGTGACACGTTAGTTGGTCGCTCTTTTCTTCAAGTGTTCCACTGGAAACAACTGCAATCGCTGATGCCAACCATTCAAGAATCGTTGGCCCACTACGGACAATGGCAAGGAGAAGTATGGGAGAAGCACCTTAACGGCACCTTGGTGCCGATGTTTGCCAAAGTCAGTCATATTGTTAAAAAAGTGGATCAGGAAGAGGTTTATGACATGGTCATCATCTTGGCGGATCTCTCTGATGCGAAAGAAATGGAGCGCTTAGAGTACCTTGCGCATCATGATGCATTAACAGGGCTTGCCAATCGTTCTAAACTACATCGAATATTGGAAGAAGAGCTGCGCTCGTCCGCTTACTCGAATAAAGAGTTAGCACTACTTTATATGGATTTAGATGGCTTTAAACAGGTTAATGATACTTTTGGTCATGATGCTGGCGACGAAGTACTGCGCGTTATTTCCACTCGCTTGCAGCAAGAAGTGCGCAGTAGCGATCTGGTTGCCCGACTGTCCGGTGATGAGTTTGTTTTGCTCGTCAAACCTGCCAGTCCGCAATCGGTTACTCAGTTAACCGAGCGTTTGTTACAAAGTATCTGTCGGCCCATTCAATATAATGGCCAGACACTGCAAGTCGGCTGTAGTATCGGTGTGAAGCTGATCGGTTCAAATGAGAAAGACATGGATAACATTCTGAAATGTGCCGATACCGCAATGTACCGAGCGAAAAAAGCCGGGAAAGGGCAAGCAATTGTAATAGGCGCTGCAGTAAGTGACTGAAGTTTATTTTCTCAGACTTCGGAATAAACTTTGATCTCAATCGGAAAAACCGCAACTTAAGTGTAAATAGGTAGCTTATTGAGTGGTGAGTGATAGACTTAGGCGGATTGTTTTTTGCTCAACTATTTCAACTCTGAGGATTCCATGGAACTTGCGCTTATCATTGCTTTTATCGTTGCATCCGCTGTGATGGTTAAAAAAGAGATGGCAAAACAGTAACGCTTTATTTTTCCTAACTTTTTTCTTTCTTTTAAAAATAGAGTGTAAAAAAGCCAGCGGTTGCTGGCTTTTTGTTTTACCGATAGTTAGAACTTGTAGTCCACATTCACCCCCCAGTTCCTTCCTGGCTGGGTGAAGTAGTCATTACTGAATTTTTCGGTACCAGTTTTTCCAGACATATCAGAGTAATGCCAATATTTTTTATCAAAGAGATTAAACAGTCCTGCTTTAAATGTCAGATCTTTCATCGGTGAATAGTAAGCGGTTAGGTCAACAACGGTATAACCCGCGACATCTATATTGTCTTCTAACAACCATTTATCTTTGCTTGCGACCATTTTTACATTTAGTGCTGAGCCAAATTCTATCTGTTCATAGCCAATGCCAAATACTGTTGTTAACGGCGCAACAGTGTCAATTTCTTTCCCTGTGGATCTATCTTCACCATGTGCGTAAGCTACTGACAAACGTGCATAACTTCCATGAGGCAAAGGAGACACTTTATCTAGCAATAGGGATGAGCTTAACTCTGCACCATAGATACGAACTTCATCAATGTTGTATTTACTGATGATATCTTTGTCACCTGACTCACCGGTTTTGGTTTGCGTAATGAAATCTTTGTAATCATTAAAAAACAGAGCAAATTCGATGTTGCCATAGTCATTGTATCCGCGTGTACCAACCTCATATGATGTGCTACGCTCCGCTTTTAAGTCAGGATTAGCTTCGATAATAGCGCCTTGGTTATAGAAATAGTAAAGATCGTAAACAGTTGGAGCTTTAAATCCTTGGCTGATTTGGCCAAATAGAGAGAGGTTGTCTTTAAGGTGATAAACTGCCCCCAATTTACCTGTAAACGCCTTGTCCTTATTGGACTCATACTCTGTTGTGAAACCCGTATCTGTTTTTGGTTTCGCCTCAAATGCGTCATAACGAATGCCCGCAGTGACGATTAATTGCTCATCCCAAAAATACATTTGGTCTTGAGCAAACAAGCCCCACTTGATCATATCTGCGTCTGGAAGAGCGGTGTTGCCGGGACGAGAAGTACCAGAGCTATATAGATAATCGGTATTTTCCAAGCTAAACGCGTTGTTTAGATAGTTGCCTCCATAGGTAACATCATGAGGTATTTCGCCTATCTCTAAGACTTTATTTAGCTGAACATCTAGTTGTACAGATTTATCTTCTGCTTCTCTTTCTCTCATTCGTACACCGTTGCTTGGTGTAGTATCGTAGTTTTTGTTGAGAGAGCTTGAAGTTTGATAACTCAGAGTGGCTAAACTTGAATCAGCGAGCAATGTGTCCATCAACCATTGGTGCTCAATTGACACGCGGGTACGTTCGTTAACGTCTTCGTTAAAGTTATCGCTGTAGACAAAACCAGGCATGATGGCATAGCCATTGTAATTGAGTTCATCTTCATCATAGCTTTTGGTGTAGTGTTCTAGGGTTAAGCCTAAACGATGATTTTCATTGGCTTGATATTGTACTTTGGCAAGTAGGTTACCCAACTTTGTGTCTGCGGGGTTAATTAACCCACGATCTGGGCCCTCAACGTTCGCACCTGAGCTGTGTGACTGAGTTTCATGCCCTTGAGCATAGGTAACCATGAGTAGAGTTTCTAGTTGGCTTTGACGCATTGCCCAAGTTAGGGTGTTTTTAAACTGTTCATCGACAGAAGTATAAGTCGACTTAATCCCAAATCGATGTCCGTCGTTCTCATCAACTAAAACATCACTTGGATTTTTAGTCCGAAATTGTACCATTCCACCCAAAGCATCTGAGCCATAAAGTGTAGAAGAGGGCCCTTTGTTGACTTCTATCGCTTGTAATGTATCGATTTCAACCGCATTGCTGTATTTGCGCTGTTCTGTTGCACCTGGGTTGTACCCAACAGGTTGCTGTACACCGTCAACAACGGTGAGAATCCGGCTGTCTTCCATACCACGAATGTTAAAGCCTGAAATACCGAAACGGCTGCCCGATTTGACTTCGACGCCCGGAGTGTATTTGAGCGCATCTTTTGCGTCTGTGGCAAGAGATTTATCGATATCTTGCGCATTGACCGTATTAATCGAGGCTGCAACATCTTGCTTATTTTGTGTTGAGCGTGTCGCTGTCACAACAATCTCATCGAATAATCCATATTCTTCTGCTTGTACTGAAGCAGAGAGAGCTAATAGTATTGAGGCTGAAAGAAACGTTTTGTTATACATTTTACTACCTTAAAATCCATCGTAGGCGATTTAACGGCGCAATAATATTGGATGCTAATGATAATTGCTATCATTCTCATAAATAAAGTGTGGCGCATATTTATCTACAATGAGTACTAATATGGTAAATATTCTTTTAAAATCATATGAATAGATTGATTTTTAGATGAATTAATGTGTGATTCTATAAAACTCAGAAAGTTGATTTTGATCACATTTAAAAGAGGTGTTTGTGCAAAGTCCGATAACATTAGAAGCGCTACATATCCTTGATGCCATAGAAAGGCGCGGAAGTTTTGCCGCCGCGGCCAATGAGCTTGATAGGGCGCCATCCTCGCTCAGCTATCAGATCCAGAAGTTGGAGCAAGAGCTGGACATCATGATCTTTGATCGATCCGGTCATAAGGCAAACTTTACCGAGGCGGGACGTTTGATCTTGGAGCGAGGGCGAACGATCCTTGGTGCGACTGAAAAGTTAGTCAATGACGCCACGTTAATGGCGAACGGATGGGAGTTGGACATCACGATTGCTTACGATGGCATTATCTCAGTAAACCACTTTTTCCCTTTAGTCGAAGCGCTGGGCAACGTGAGCAAAACGAGAGTCAGGTTACAAGAAGAAATCTTAGCGGGGTGTTGGGAAGCCTTACAATCTGGACGAGCCGACTTGTTAGTCTGTCCCGCACTGGACGTGGTTCCTCACGATGTAAAAACCGAATTGATTGGCAAGATGTCGATGATTTGGGTAGCCGCGGCAAACCACTATATTCACAATCGAAGTGGGCAGTTTGATGACACCGTGAGAGAAAAACACCGCATCATTGCCATTGCCGATACGGCCCGTGAGCAGCCAGCGCTAAGCGTCAACGTGATCCAAAAGCAACCACGTTTAACCGTAACCAATCTGCAAGCAAAGATCGATGCCTTGATTGCAGGGTTAGGCATTGGCACTTTACCCAGCAGCATGGCGATACCGTTAATTGAACAAGGTTTTCTGAAAGAGATCTCCGGCAGTGACACTAAGACGATGAACATTGTGCTCGGTTGGAAACGCAATCAAATGGGTGAAGCCAAGTCGTGGTGTATTCAGCATTTGAAAAAGCACTGGAAGTTGAAAGAAGCGGGAGAGCGGCAAATCTTCTCCCGCATCTAAGCCTTTAAGAGCTAGGCTTTTTTAAGGATTGAGTGGCAACACCATGTCTGCAGTGCCATCTTCAAAATGGACATCAAGCGCAAAGCCCATTTTCTGTGCCAGCATCAACATACCTCGGTTGGTTGGCATAGTGATGCCTGTCATACGCTGAGTACCTTTTGCACGGCAATAGTCGATGATCTTCGTCATCAATACATTGCCGAGCCCTTTACCTTTTAGATCCGAACGGATCAAAATGGCAAATTCCGCTTCGGTATTTTCAGGATTGATCAACGCACGTGATACGCCGATGATCCTCGCTTCACCCTCACTAAAGGAGATAGCGACAAAGGCCATTTCCCGGTCATAGTCGATTTGGGTTAAGTTAGCCAGCGCTTCGTGATTGAACTCTCCGACATCGCTAAAAAACCGTTTATAAAGGTCTTCTTTGGAGACTTTACTGATAAAGTCCGCATGTTGCGGTTCATCCTCCGGCAAGATAGGGCGCAGCAAAACCACTTCACCATCTTTAAGTATCACTGTCTCAACGAATTCGGCGGGAAAAGGGCGAATAGCAAGACGCTCCTGGCCATTGCCAGCATGATGTTCTAAGGTCAAATCGGCGTCTAAGATAGTAAAGTGTTCACCATTTGCCAAAACGGGATGGATATCCAACTCTTTGATTTGTGGCAGTTCAACCACCATTTGAGAGATCCTAACTAAAAATTTCGCCAGCCCTAACACATCCATTGGCTCCGGCAGTTTCTGCAAGCGAATATGGCCTTCTTTGATGGCTCGAACTATCAAGTATCTTGCCAAGCTCATGTTCAGCGGTGGAAGCGCAGCGGAGGCATCACGGGACTCGCTCCATTCAGAACCTCCTTGGCCAAGCAAAATAACCGGTCCAAAGACTTTATCTGTGATCACTTTGACGCGAATTTCTTCTCCGCCAGCCAGCTTTGCCATACCTTGCACCAACAAACCATGAATTCTCGCCGCCGGGTAGGAGAGCTTGGTGCGGTCTAAAATAGCGTCAGCCGCGGAAGCCACTTCTTGACTATTGCGTAGATTGAGCATGACGCCTTGCACATCCGATTTATGGGCAATATCAGGAGAGCGTAGTTTAACCGCTACAGGGTAACCAATCTGCTCGGCAATATGTACGGCTTCACTGGTGTCTCCTGCAATCCAAGTTGGCAGTACGTCGAAATTAAACAGCTTTAGCAGCGTTCCGAGTTGATGCGTGTCTAAACTGACCTGCGTTTTTTCACTTAGCTGTTGCTCAACCCACTCTTTAGCGGCATTTACGTCTGCAATATGTAAAGGCTCCGCAGTGGTAGGCGTTTCCATCAGTTGTTTCTGGTTTCTGCGGTACTCGACGAGGTGCATGAATGCGACCACGGCACTTTCTGGCGTTCTATAAGTTGGGATGCCGGCCTTAGTAAAAAGTAACCTAGCCGGTTTGGCTGTCTGTTCACCTGACCAATTAGTTAGAATATTAAAGCGCTTGTGGCGAGGGTGTGCTTTGATCGCAGCAATAATCGCTTCGGCTGTTTCGACGGAATCTGAGACCGCTGAAGGACTGTGCATGATCAGCAGCGCATCAGCGCAGTCGCTATCTAAAATGGCATTGATCGTTTTGACGTAACGCCCCTTGTCTGCGTCGCCCACCACATCGATAGGGTTGGAACGAGACCAGCTAGTCGGAAGAATGGATGAAAGTAAGTTACTGATATCTTCAGGTAAGGTCGCCAACTGACCGCCTCGCTCAAGCAGCGTATCGACCGCCATCAAAGCAGGCCCTGCGCCATTGGTAATAATCGCAAGCCGCTCGCCACGTAAGGGAACAGAATGCGTCAAGGTTTCAACCGCCGCGAAAAGTTCATGCGTGTTGTGTACGCGCAACATACCACTGCGCCTGATGGCGGAATCGTAAACAATATCTAACGTATCAGCACTGGGTTTATTTAGTGCACGTCTTCCATGCGGTGAGCGACCCCCTTTGAGCACAAGGATGCGTCGGTTACGCGAAGCGGCTCGCGCGGCGGACATAAAGCGCCGCGCATCAGTGATTGAATCGAGATAGAGCAGAATGGCATCTGTTTTACTGTCGGTACTAAAGTAATCAAGCAGTTCGTCAAAGTCGATATCCAATCCATTGCCGACAGAAACAAACGCAGAAAAGCCGATCTCTTTATCATTTGCCCAGTCTAAAACGGTCGTGCATACCGCCGCTGATTGAGAAACAAAGGCAATTTTGCCCGGCTTTGCTGTCGATGGAGAGAAAGACGCGTTGAACTTTTGCCAAGGTAAGATAAGCCCAAGACTATTTGGGCCGAGAATTCTCATCTGATGTTCTCTGGCGATGGCTAAGCACGCGTCGGCGACCGATGCCTCTTCATGATGGGGGTAATCCGTATCTGAAGCGAGGACAATGACAAACTCGGTGCCTGCTTCGGCTAACTGCTTAAAAATCTCCACGTTCCGTTCAGAGCGGGTACAGAGAATCGCGACATCAGCCGCAAATGGCAGCGAAGCCACTGAAGAGTAGGCCAACACGCCCGCCACCGAGCGATATTTGGGCGTCACTGGCATAATTGCGCCTTCGAAGCCACTTTGTAGCAGATTCTTCATGACGATGTTGCCTGCACTTAAGTTACGTTGTGACGCTCCAATAACGGCAATCGACGTTGGTTTAAATAACTTTTGTAGCTTGTTCACCCACATCTCTCCTAAAAAGCTTAAGAAGCCAGATCAATAACATGATAAACAAAAATAACCTGAGTGAAACTTACCCAAGTACAACTATGCTTACTAAATCGGTGAGTGGTGGACACTTTGTGTTGCAAATCACATGTTAAAACCAGTTTATGCGGATAGACGCTTGATTCTCATCTACGCTATCGGCATGATTTACAGTAAATTTGTATAGAGCTGAGCCATTCCATGAAAAAAGTTGCAATCGTTACCTTGTCTGTGTTGCTTTCTGCTTGTTCATCCGGAGATTACGTCACCAATGTAACCTCAGAAAGCCACCGTGAAGAGTTTAAAATGGATACCATTCCTGAGCCATTAATGACCCAACAGGATGTGGTTCAAGAGACAAATCTGCCTCAGCCTGTGGTGAAAGTTGAAACTCCGGTTGAAGAAAAAGCCGTTGTCAAACTCAGCCCGCAAACCGAACGCCCCAAAGCGGTAAAAATTGTTCCACCAAGCCAAAAACAACGTGATCAGTTACAACGTTTCGGCTACACCATTCAGGTGATGGCTGTTGGTACGCAATCGAAGGTAGACTACTTTGCCTCGCGTTTGCCCAAAAATGAACAACCGATTTGGGAAAACTACAAGGTCGTCAATGGGACTAAATGGTTTACTATTTTGTACGGCGATTTCGCCACCAGTACTGAGGCTAAAAAAGCCATTGCCAATCTTCCTCAAGAGTTTAAAGACCTAAAACCTTTCGTGAAGAGCATCGACTCGATCAAAAACTCGGACTACCCAACGCTGAATAAATTAAATTAACTCAGGGTTCAAGGAGCCAGCCCTGTTATGGCTCCTTTGCCTAACAAATACGCACTTAAGCTTGTCTCATTAACTATTGCCGATAAATAACTGTACCTATCACGTTATATCGCTATCATTGAGTAAGCATGTCCTTTATCACGGATCAGATTATTCAAATGAAGAGAAATATCCTACTTCTATGTGGCGGAGGCTCATCAGAGCATGAGATTTCGCTGCTTTCAGCCGGCTTTCTTGAGCAGCAATTGAACCTCATTGAAGGGATAAACGTTTGCAAAGTTGAAATCAAAAATGAAGGTTGGTTTGATCAGCAAGGCAATCTAGTTTACCTAGATATCCACACCAATAGCATTAAAAGCGACTATGCTAGCGATGTCATCAAGATTGACTTCATCGTGCCTTGTATCCATGGTTATCCTGGTGAGACAGGAGATATCCAATCTCTGTTTGAACTTGCCAATATTCCTTATTTCGGTTGTGGTCCAGAAGCGAGTAGCAATAGTTTTAATAAAATCACGTCAAAGCTTTGGTATGATGCCATCGGCATTCCCAATACTCCGTACCTCTTTTTGACTAAAAATGATCAGACTGCCCATTTAAAAAGTGCCGAAGCTTTTACAAAGTGGGGGAAGGTGTTTGTCAAAGCGGCGAGACAAGGCTCTTCTGTGGGATGTTACAGCGTGACTAAACAGGAAGAACTCGACGAAGCGATCGACAAAGCGTTTACTTTCTCTCATCAAGTCCTCGTTGAAAAAGCGGTTAAACCACGTGAGCTTGAAGTCGCAGCTTACGAAATGAACGGCGAACTGTATATTTCAAAACCCGGTGAAATCATCGCACCTGCAGGTTCATTTTATAGCTATGATGAGAAATACAGTGCTAGCAGCCATTCTTTGACCGAAGTAGAAGCAACAAATTTAACTCAAAAACAACTCGATACCATTCGTGAATGCAGTGAGAAAGTATTTAGACAGATGAACCTGCGCCACCTGTCTCGGATTGACTTCTTTTTAACAGAAGAGGGAGAGATCTACCTTAATGAAGTGAATACATTCCCTGGTATGACTCCTATCTCGATGTTCCCTAAGATGTTGCAGCACAACGGTCATCGGTTCCATGACTATCTTGCAGACTGCATTGAGCGTTCAATCACAGCTTAATCCCACGGTTTTATTATTTTAAACTTCAGCATTTCTTGCTGTGTCATGCCTTGACGTCCCGCGTACTGATAAGGCATGGCAGGGCTAAGCCAGCGCCCAAAGTCTTGTATTTCTTTAATGTTCATCCCTTGAGTACGCAGTTGCTCTACCGCACCAATACGCCCAGATTGGCCTGAAAAAGTCTCATCCAATCCCAATCGTTTCCCTGCATTTTGCATGATTCTAAATATCGAAGAATCATCAAGTTGGCTTGAGGACAGGTTACCGTGTTTGTCAATCGCGGCAAAAAGGTAATGAGCATCGGCAGGTAAACGTTCTAGCCAACGCTGACAGGCTAGGCTACTTAGCTCGCTCAAGTGGTAAGCGCTATCACCAACCGTAATGGAAACTGTACCGCCAGTTTTCCGCACAGATTCCAATCGTAGTGCTTTTAACTCTGAACGTTTTGCGGCGCACTCAAACATAATTGAGTAGATAGCACAATCGCGGATGTCTTTGTTGTTCTTACTTTTCAATAAAGTGGAATGCAATAGAGCAAGGTGCTCTTTGGTAAATGCAATAGCTTGAACAGGGCTTGTGTCTTTTTCTAAGCGCAATACATTCAGTGATAATTGAATCGTGCGATGTGAGGTTGGGTTAGCCAATGAGAGTAGTTGGTGAATTAGGCCAATATGAACACATGAACGTCGGATCGATGAATATTTTCTCTCCCTTGCTTCGGTTTCAATAAAGCGCCGCATGGCAATGATAGAGCAGGGTAGTATGGTTATTTTTGCTTGGTTGCAAAAATCTAGGTACCGACTCCAGTCATTTTGTATGGCGAGTAGCGAATTTTTGGCATACTTGAATTGGGTAAACTGATTGAAAAACTCCAGATCGGGCCTTTGGCTCAATCGTTCGATAAGCCCTTTGACTTCAGTGGTATCTGTATATGCATAAAGGTTTTTTTTCATTTTAGTGCACTATAACACGTTAATATAAGCATTTTATACTTGCTAAGCGCCTGATTACAATTATCATTAATCTAAGACTTAATTAATAGATGATTCAGTTACATGGCTATATCAAATTACCGTGGTTTTAACTTAAAGTCTGCTGGTAATGACACCAGTGTCTGGCAGGTAAGAATAAAGAATCATGTTCTTCAGGGGAGCTTGAGCGCCGTCAAGAAGAGCATTGACTGGTGGTGTGACACTGCATCCATCATTGACCCTCGAGAGTTTGCATCTTTAGATAGGAAGCTAGAATCCGGAACACCTCAAGCAGAAAATTTTAATGGTTTTTCCATTAAAAATGACACTGGCGAACCAAACGCTTGGTATTGTCTTTTTAATGGTAAACTCATTAAGGGTTCAAAAGCGGCTATTCAACGCCACATTGAGGCCTATTTGATTGCAAAACAGAAAGCAGAACAGCAACAGAAGAAATAGTTATGACTCTTGTATATTCCACAGAGACAGGCCGAATTAAGCAAGATGAGCCTAAAGCACAACGCCCCAAAGGTGATGGCATTGTACGCATTCAGCGTGAAACTAAAGGCCGGAAAGGCAAAGGGGTCTGTGTAGTTACAGGGCTAGATCTTGATGATGCACCTCTTAAACTACTTGCAGCTGAGCTGAAGAAAACCTGCGGTTGTGGCGGCTCGGTCAAAGATGGAAACATTGAAATTCAGGGTGATGTTCGAGAGAAAATCAAATCATACCTAGAGAAAAAAGGCATGAAAGTTAAGCTAGCAGGCGGGTAGTACGTATCTACCTCGACAACCAATCAAACACAAGGAGCATAACGCTCCTTTTTTCTTTTTCAGCACAAAATGTTATTCAAACATTCCGCCACGTTGAACTTTAGCTGAAATGCTTGAACTTAATATAGAACAAAGCAAGCGCAGATTGTTTTGTTCTATATTATGGATTTTATGGTAAATCGGTTATGTTCAATAAAAGGTCAGTAGGACGTAAGGCGTAATAATTCAAACTCACCATATTTAACATAAGATATATAATACGAACTACGATAGCCAATTTTAACATTTCCCAATTCTGTCCGTTTTAGTTCCTAATTCCTCTTTATATTCAATCACATAAAACAATACATTGCATTGTAACGGCTTTTATCAATCTCCAAATACTAAGGCTGCGTTATGAAAAGAAAGGTACATATTGATCTCTTTTTCGAACTGATAGCCTTTAGCAATCGAAACCCCTCGCAGCAATCGAAATTAACCATTAATCACGATAATAATTTGAGAGGTTTGTCACATGGATTTTGAAGCCTTCAACGTCTTGTTTTGGCGAGTTTTCCCAACGATTCAGGCTGGCGCGGAGTTTTTCCACGTTCGGCCCGTCACGGTTCGACGTTGGCTCAACGGCTCCATTGCCATCAATCCGATGGCTGAAAAGCTCATCATCATTAAAGCGCTTGGCTATTTGCCTAACGATGTGCGCTGGCGCGGTTTTCGTATCGACGAAGAACGCGGCGTACTGATTACCCCAAGCGGGCGCGAGTTCAACCCTAAAGAGCTGGAATCCTTCGCGTACCAGAAAGACGAATACCGGGCGTTGCTAGAACGATACGGCCACCCGGAAAGCCCCAAGTATTACCCGGCTAAAGAAAACGTGCTGCCGTTTCGTGGCGGTCGCCGCATGACTGCCGCGCCTTGGATACCAAGCAAAGACAAGAACGCGCGCTAACATACCAAAACGGCCAGTTGACGGTTTGGTTGACGTTGAATGCGTCACTTTGTGAGCACCATCAAAAAAGGCCGCGTTATGCGGCCTTGTTTTCGAGTGCGGTAATTCGGTTATCCAGCTTTTCCAACGTGAGCTTAATCCAGGCGATATCGACGCGCAGTGCTACGACGGTTGCTAGACTGGACGCGGCCCCGGTAATGACCGCGACTAGGATTGTTTCCATTCTTTGCGCACCGTTTCCCATAACCCCAACACAAGGGGAACCGTTGTACCAATCAGCCCGCCCCATTGTACGCCCGCATCCGTCACGCTTGCCGTGATGAGTTCAGGACGGCCAAGGGCCAACGCGCCGCCCGCCGCGACCAGTGCCAAGCCTTTTTTTGTTGACGGCTCTTTTAATCGCTCTTTAATCCATTGTTTCATTGTTTACCCCTGACGTTTTTTTTCGTTATTTCGACGTTGATTAGCGTGTGATATTGCGGTTTGAGTTGCCCGCCCCGCTTGCCAAACAATTCATTGAGTAGCGGCTGATATTGCGGCACTTTCCACAACGTAAATTCGGCGTCCGGTGTCAGCCTGTTATCCTTGTCGAGATAAAAATCTCGAATCATCAACGGGGCCAGCTCGACGGGTTCCCATCCGTTGAGCCTCGCAAACAAATCACTCAGCGCTTGCCCGGCGCTTTGCGTATTGTCTGCCGCCCATTCGTTCAGGGACGCCGCCATTTTGCGGCGTAACATGACCACGGCCACGACGCCGACCGCAAGCCACCCTAGCCCGTTCATAGCTTGCCCGCCTGTTTTAACTTGCTGACGACATACGCGCCAAGCACCGCGCCGACGACGCTCACGCCGATATTGATTGCAATCATTTTGCCACTCATGCCAGCGCCACCCCTGCTTTTGCTTCATCCAGCGTGAACCACCCGCGCCCGACTTCCATCACGGACATGGCGAAAACAATCTCTGCTAACAGCACATCATTGGAGAGATCAACTTGCGCATCCGGTGAAATGCCGATTTGCCCGGCGACAAATTCCGCATAGTTATCACTGGCGTTTTCGTTCTTTGGCGCAAAGCGGTGAATGAGCTGGCGAATCGTGCTTAAGCCGTATTTGTTCTGATAGGTTCGCAGCGTTTTTGCCCCGGCTCTAAAGCCGTAGCGCGGCGCGCTGAACGTCTCGAAACGCTTATCCACCGACGGCGTGATTTTCCCTAGCCAATCGTTGTTTTTATTCTGCTCGATGTTGAGCGGGTTATTTGCGCGAACGCCGCGCGGTTTGGTTAA
This sequence comes from Vibrio cidicii, assembly GCF_009665415.1. Taxonomy (NCBI): domain Bacteria; kingdom Pseudomonadati; phylum Pseudomonadota; class Gammaproteobacteria; order Vibrionales; family Vibrionaceae; genus Vibrio; species Vibrio cidicii. The sequence continues at coordinate 820,223 of NZ_CP035922.1, forward strand.
ATCCATCAAATTTGATTTGCTGTTTTTGACCATGTAAATCACCACTGCTAATAATGATAAACTAATAATTTCTCGCATAAAAAGCGGCCTAAGTTGGCGTTCTGGTGAATTTTTCGAAGCCTAAAAACTCCACATCACATTTGATATCTGCTCTTACTTGAATCGGTCCCGTTCTTTGGCTCACCCAAAAAACCGGAAAAAACTCGTAATTAAAAACATTTTCACCAATAGAAATAGAAGGTGGCAAGAATAATTCCTCAGTATGATTAATTACAGAGAATTGATTTGCTCCACTATCTAAAACTAATGTGTTATATGCGTTAGTTAGCGGCAAGTTTGATAAGTACCCCAGCAAAAAACCCGTATCAAAATCAGGATTGCCACCATAACCCCCTTCAAACCAATAACTTAGCTGGTTGTTTGTGGATTTGCCCCCGAATAATGATATTGAACCATTTAAACTAACTTTTACTCTGGCGAATTCCATCACCGAATCTATTTTCCGTGATTTATTATATTCATCTATTAAGCTCAAGCGGTTATTATTCATAAAATCGCTTTGTGGCGTTTTTAGTTTATTGGCATTGACATTTAAAGCGCCTATTTTTCTATCTGCGTTAGCAAATCTTACAATATCGTCACGGTCGCCTTTTAAAATGTATGAATCCCAAACTTCCGGAGATGGGATATATCCATCTATGTTAAATTCTAATTCTTGTCTTAAAAAACCATTTAACGAATTACTTTGCAAACCAGCGACATGCTCTGCAAGGCGCATCACTTTATTTTCCGTACTGCCTTCGCCGACAATTTTTTTACTCTCAGACATGATTAATTCTCCAAAATGATCGCCGACTCTGTAGCGGCTCCGGTTAATACGATTTCGGCGGTTGTTTCTAACTCGATGGATTCACCCGCCGCCAAGGGCCAAACGCCCGCCAAAGTGACCAGCCCGGCATTGCCTACGGCGGCTTTAATTTTCACGCTCTTGCGTTCGGGGTTTGCGGGCAAGGTGTAAGGCATCACTTGAACGCTGGCATTTAAACTGCTCGATACGGCGACCGCCACCGATTGACCCGCCGCGATTTCAAGCGCTGGCATGGCCTCGACGTTGACCGACTGACCGGGCGCAACTTCAAGCGCGGGCATGGCTCCGACGTTGACCGTTTGACCCGCCGCAATTTCAAGCGCGGGCATGGCTCCAACGTTGACCGATTGACCCGCCGCGATTTGCAGCGCGGGCATGGCTCCGACGTTGACCGATTGACCCGCCGCGATTTGCAGCGCGGGCATGGCTCCAACGTTGACCGATTGACCCGCCGCGATTTGCAGCGCGGGCATGGCTCCAACGTTGACTGACTGACCCGCCGCGATTTGCAGCGCGGGCATGGCTCCAACGTTGACCGATTGACCCGCCGCAATTTCAAGCGCGGGCATGGCAGACACGGCCACTGTTTCACGTTGTGGCGGCACGTACTCACCAAAACCCGTTTTGATGCGGACTTCTCCGGCTTCGCCCTTGTTCTCAACCGTGATTAATCCGGACACGCGGTCGCCCTTAATTTGCGCGCCTTGCGTCAGCTCGTAATAACCGCCCGTTTGCGTGGTGATGAGCACTAAACCCGGTGATTTCTCAACGAAAAGAAAATCCCCTAGTGCGTTGAATTGTGCGCGCCCGGCGCTTTGCATGATTTGCTGAAAACTCATATATCGTTACCGTGTCACCATGTACGCCAAGCCGACCACCGCCGCCGCGCCAATGGCGATTTTTTTGGTAGATTCCGCGTCTTTTTGTTTCTCGTTTGCGCCGTTGTCTTGCTTAAACTTCGCCAGCTCCATCACCGCTTGCAGGTTCTCCGCATTTTGCGCGGCTTGACTGCCCGCAAGCCCCGCCATCATTGACAGGTTTTCGGAGTTGCTGGCGCTGTATTGCTTGAGCGCATCTTTGGAAAAATCGGCCACTTTTTGCGTGGCGTCTTTGGATAAATCGGCCACTTTTTGCGTGGCGTCTTTGGATAACTCAAACGCGCCCTTTGACACATCGCCCATTTGCTCTAATGCGTTATTGCTGACACTGCCGAGCGTGGTCATGGACAATTCCGCGAGGTTGCCCGCCGCCTCAATCGCGCCGTGGTCTGTCGCGGTCACGTTGAGCGTGGAGTTATTCACGCCACTGATTGCGGTTCCTAAGTTGTCGCCGCTAATGGCGTTTTGACCCGAGTTATTACTCGTTGTCGTGGTATTCTTTGAACTTGATTTGCCGCCCATTGTTTAGACTCTCATCACAAGCCCGGTGATTTTCCCGCTTTGTTGCTCTTGTGTGTTTAATCGCTTCACCAAACGCGCCAAGGCGGGAAAATACGTTTCCGCGCTGATACTCTTTAATCCCAATCGACGCACCACAGGCGCAAGCTCTTTGATTGCGTCAACCACACCGACCCCGGACACGCCCCACAGAAAATAGGAATCGCCGACAATTTCCCCGGCTATCGTGACGCGGTAACGGTCGCCCTGTATCTCGTACAGACTGACATTGCCCGCCGCTACCTCCGCTTTCAGTGCGTCGAAGTCGGCTGGACATTGGCGAAACGCGACGCGCAATCGTTCTAGTGCGCTCTCTGGCTCTGCCCTTGAAATCATTTCTTTTTCATCAGATACACCAACGCAATGACCACCGCGCCGATTAGCCACGGATTCACCCCAGTAGGGCTACCCATGCTAATACCGCCGACGCTTTGGCCGCTGTTATTGGTACTGGTTGCGGTTGACGGCCCCGCCTGCCCGCCAGTAATTGGCATTGAGCCGGAGTTCGTCAAACCGCCACTTAATGAACCTAACGACATAGATCACCTATTTCACGTGTTTGTAGGCAAGATAGCCGCCACCCAAGAGCGCCGCCCCTAGCAAGAGTTTTTTTGTAGAACTACCCGTAAAGTAGCCCGCACCAAACCCCGCCACGGCCCCGACTAGGGGATAAATGATAAAAGGCATGTATCCCCCTTATTTCTTGAGCGCGACAATAAACAAACCGATAACCAGCGCCCCGGCCATGCCATACATGAGGTATTTCTCGTTCATGGCTGGCGCGGGCGCAGTTTGTGGAACAGGTGCACCCGTAGGTTGTTGCACCTGTGTTTCAACGGGTTTTCGGTTCTCTTCTGGTGCGGCACTTTCGGCTTTTTTCGCGTTTTCGACTTTTGCGTCAGCGACACCGCTTGCGTATTTGCCCGCCGCGTCCCCGGCTTGTCCTACAAAATCCGTAAACGTTTCGCCGAGTGAATCCCATAGAGACATGGCTACCCCCTTACGCCGTGGCGGTTGGTAGCGCTTTGACTTGCTCTACAGCTTCAAAGATGACCGGAACCGCGCCCGGTTCGGTTTTGTCCAGCTCAAACGCCAATTGTTGGCTTGCTGCTGTATTGAGTACCCCGTCAGCCCCGAAGCCGTAGCGGGTAAAATCGACGCTGAACCAGCCCGCGTTTTGCTCTTGTCCGCACGCGGCAAGGTCATAGGCGTTATCGTGTTTTGTGGCGTTGTACTCTTCCACGTTGTCACGCAGAACACGGACGCGATCAATTGAGCTGTCTAGGAAGTGCGCGCGCTTGAGGTTTAAGAACGGGCTACGCTCTGCAAAGTCAAACGGGGTTCGGCCCGCCGCTGGCGCATTCCACGTTAATTCAAACAAGCGCGGCAAGTAGTAACGCTCTGACTGTGCGGGCAGAACGTGAGCACGTGCGCGAATGCTTGGCACCGCTGGCGCGTCTTGGCTTGGCGAAGATTTCAGCGTGATATAAACAAACCAGATTTCGCCTTTAAGCGTTACTAGGTCGGTTTGGCGTACGCCCACTTTTGTGCGGTATTCGGACTCGCCAAAATCGATCACATAGCGGCCCGGCTCTGCATAGGTCTTTTTGTGCTTTTGGATGTTGACGAAGGTTTGACCCGACGCGCGCATAATTGGTCGCCCGTTGAGTTGTACCTCAATGTTTTCGATGTCTGCCGGATTGGTGATGTTCGTCACCAGCTCCAAGCTGTGATAAGTCGGGCCAACAATCAGGCGAAGGTGTGCACGTTGGCCCCAGCCCACGCCCTCAAGTGGATCGAGCTCTTTGGCGCGTGGTGCAAATGGTGTGTTAATCAGTTCCATGCGAATATCCCCGATTAACCGATTACATCTTCAACAGCGCCGACGTTATTCGACGCCCACACGACAAGCGCTGCGACCGCAGCGGCAATAGCCACTTGCTTAATTAAAGTTTTGTTCATTTGATGTTTTCCCCTGTCTCACGACGTTAGAAATGATGGTTTTAATGCCCTATCAGGCTGACGCGCTGGAGCGCTGGCAATCAAGCGCGTTAGCGGTTATTTTGCGCTTTCGTTCACATTAAAAGCGTATTTTTCCCTTTTCGTACCCCTTACCGTTTTGCGCCAGATATTCCAGCTTTTCCAATTTGGCAATTTCAGCCGCTTTAATCCCGGTTAATTGCTCCAAATAGTGCGCGCTCTTTTCGGTCTTTTGCATCAGCACGTAGGCAAATTGACAGTTATCAATGATGGTTTTTGAAACCTCTTGCCCGCGTTGAAATAGGCTGATTGTTTGGATGCCATATTTACGCCCGAGCCGTAACAACTTGCCGTAGTAACCGCCCGCCTTTCCGCTTGAGTTGCTGTGTTCTGCGACCTCTTCACAAATCACTTTTAGCGCTTTGGGATGCGCACCATTACCCGCCGCCCAAACCACTTTGCAAAAGGCGTCAAAGTCTTTCTCTTTGGTTTCGTGCGCAGGGCTGTAGGCAATTTTGAACCCCTGCTTTGTTTTTCGCCCTTGAAGCAACGCCGCTGCAAAGGCTTTCAACGTGGGATAACTTCGCACAACCCGCCCGGCCAACTCTCCGACGTAATCCCCCAAGGGGTCAAAGATGGCCACTTGGTCGGTCGCGCTCACCAGTTTGCGCCGGGCTAACTGCGTTTTACCACTGCCCGACATGCCGCAAACCCATGCGTGACCGTTGGATAACTGGTTGTTTGGGTTAATCGGCTGCATCGCTCACCGCCTCTTTTTGCGGAACGTCCAGCGCTTTAAGCGCCTTGATTTGCGCATAAGACGTAAAACCCAACGTAGCCACGGCAATCAGCGCGAACACCTCCTCTTTATAGGGCTCAAGCCATGGCGGAAGGTCGCCGCCATATTTCGCCAACGCAGGCGCAATAGCGGTAGCGGTTTGCTCTTTTTGCGCTTCATCAAAGGAAAATTCACGATGGCCGAATTGCTTCAATAACCCTTCGGTCATATTGAGCGTAAATAGCGCGGTCATTTGCGCACTTTGCAGCGATACCGAGTCGTCAATCTCTGCCGTTTCGCTTGGCTCAAACTCTTGTTCTAAGCCTCCGATAAACGCCTTTTCCTCCGCGTTTAGCGCTTCCGGTTGCACTTCAATTTCTTCATCTATCACGCTGCCACCCTCGCTTTTTTGAACAAGAACGCCGCGCCCGCGACAAGGGCAAATCCAGCCCATCCGAGCGCGCTAGAGGGTAATTTTTTCGTCTCTGACGATGGTGTTTGTTGCGGTGTTTGTTCCGGTTCCGCTTGCGGTGTAATTTGTGACCCTGGTTCACATTTTAGCGCGCTTTCGGCCTCTTCTCGCGTCGTGTGCGCGGCCAGCCTTTTTTGAACGGTATCCCCTTTGCGGGTATCGGTTCCGCAACCGCATTTTGCATAGAGGAAAGCGGCGTTTCGTCCTTCCCCTTGATAGATGCTTTTGACCTCGCCGCATGCGCGGCAAGGCAAAAAGCCTATAGGCTCTTTCATTGTTCCCCCTGTCTCCCGACGTTGGTTATGTGCTGATTACTGTTTCAACTGGCTTTCCATTTGTTCCAGTCGTTCACTTGTGGTTTTAATCCAAACGACAAGCAAACGAAGCGGGCCGAGAAACCCCTTAGCAAAAGGGTTTTTCTCCATCTTTTTGATTTCCTGCTCTAATTCCGTTGCAATGAGCTTTTGATTATCCATGAGTCACCTAGTCTATTTTTTTTGTTGTTAGTGGTACAAAGCTTGCGCTTTTTCATACAGCGACCAAAACGCCGAGCGTTCAGCCTCCATAACCTCCGGCCTTATGTTGTAAGGCTCTAGCGGGTCGGATTTTATCGCATCCCACCACGCTTGATTTTCTCTGAACGCCTCAAATTGTGATTTATACTGCAAATTTGCGGCCTCTTTAATATCTGCAAGGTCAATATCTGAATATATCGGCGTCATTGACCAGCCCCGCGCGCCCGCCGCCCATTTCAAAAACTGATCCACCCGCTTTTCTGCGTTCTTTTCGAATGTTATGGAAAATCGGTTGCGGGCGCTAACGTGTAGGCCCGCCGCTTTTGTCGCGGCGCGCGCTTCTTTGATTCGATTTTCTAGGCGTGAAATGCGGCCTAATAGCGCTTTAAGTTTGGTTTTATCGCCCTTGGCTTTTTCAATGGCGGCGGCTTTTATGGTTTGCTCTTTGGCTTGCTCGTAACGGCGAATTCTGCGCTTAATCGGCGCTTTCCACTGTTCGAGTTTATGCCCTAGTTCGCTGATAATGCCCGCCATGTTATCTGCCTCGAAACTCAGCAAGGTTTCCCATTTCGGCGCGCGGCTACACGCGGCCATGTTGTAACGGTTGCCACGAATCAGCCCTTGATTGGCGTTTTCACCTTTGGCTGCATAGCCCACCGCTTTTATGATGTACGTCCCCGCCGCCTCCGGTTTTTTGATGCGCTCAACATGCGCAAAGCCGTTACCCCACAGACTTTCTATTTCTCTCGCCCAAGCGCTAAACAGCGCTTGCGGCATCTCCCAATCAATCAATAAATGCACGTGCGGGTTAGGCTCCCCGTACTCATTGGCCGGACACTCCGCGACCCAAAGATAATGAAAATCCGAGTGGTCTGGAATGACGCTTGCTTTGACCGCTGGCACAGGGCAAAACAAGCGCCCGCTTTCGCTGTCGCGCTCAGTCACGTAAGCCGCAAATCCGCGCTTTCTCTTTTTCTTGAGAGCATTGATAAACCGCGATACCTCCGCGCCTATGGTGGTATGCATGTTCGCCACTTCCCAGACTTTTTCCGGCTTGGCGAAAAGTGGCGTGTACGGCCCGGCAATCTCGCCGTTTTCGTTCATCGGTTTGATATTGCGAATTTTTCCTTTGTACCACTCAAAAGCGCTATATGGCCCCGCCACATCCGACACACACACGCCAAAATTCTGCTTGAACCCAACAGGCGAAAACAAAAGCCCATCTTTGGTTAGTGCGGAGCCGTCAGCCACACGGCGGCGGCGCTCATCGTCAAACGTCAGCGTGACGAACGTTTTAAACCCGCCATGCTTGACCGCAACATAAGCGCCTGACTCGAAAATGTTTTTCACCGCGCGGGCGGTTAGCTTTTCGGTGAATCGGTCGCCGCTTTGTTGCTCCGGCGCGTTACTCGCTGGCGTCTCGATCACTTGTTGGATGCGGTATTGCTGCGACCAATCGCGTTTTTGCAATTGCACTTTTACGATGGGTTTATCTGCTGCCAATGAACGTTTTTGATTGCTGTTGAGCACAGTCCCGCGAGACACCGCCGCAAATGACGCGCTGTAATAAGCGCTATGGTATTTTTCAGGATTGAATACTAGGGGCGCATTGAGCGACTTTCTCAACGTTCTCAGCCGTTTGCGGAAGCGGATTGACGCTTCAAAACTCTCTTTTCGCGCTGTCCGACTTTTGCGCCCTTTGACTAGCCTATTATCTCCGGCGCGTTGCGCCGCCGCTTCGCGGATGTGTGCAGAGATCGCTTTAATGCGTAACGGGGTTAGTTGTTCAGCATCTTTCAATACTTGCTGTTGTTGTTCGTCCCACTTAGAAAAATCGGATGCAAAAAAACCGCTACGAGTAGCGGTAAGGTTGTTTCTTGCTTTGTCGGATTGCTTGAGCGCCCCGACTGCATACAGGACTGTTTTTTTATCCAGTGGCGCAAATTGTGACGCGCCAAAATGTGCTAATTGTTCCATCTATGCAAACACCAAAAAACGGCGATTCTCATCAATCTCAATCACCGCTGTATTACCTGCCATTGTTTTAACTGCATTCCCGGTGTGATATTCACACTCAGCGATTGCGCGAAAGAAATTTCTTGAAGGTTTGAACGGCAACGGCTCACCCGTTGGTAAACATTTCTCGTTGTCCCAAATTTCAACCGTTGCCATACAATCACCCCATAGCGCCGGAAGACTCAGCGTCTTTTACTTTCAACGCTTCATATTCAGAATGACAATCATCACAAATAAAATCGCCGCCTACACATTTGCCGCCAGAATTAACCAATCCCCCACTAAAACACCAATCACAATCACCGTAATCACTAGGTTTTCCCTGTGAAGATTCCGCGCCTTCGGTTTTCACCTCCGGCGCTTCCTCTTGCTTGCGGATCTCTTGAATTTTTTTAAATAACACAAACGGATTTTTGGCAATCGACGCCATAGCAAAGGACATATATGGAGTACTTGGACTGTCAGACCAAATGCGTCTATCCTGCTTCCAATTTGCCACCGAAACGACATAACGAGCGATTGATTCGGCTTTTAAGCCATACATAAACGCCAGATTCATATAAGCCTCTGACATGCCCTTGATGTCGGAACTACGAAACGAAGAGTCAAGTTTCTTGTATTGTTTTTTGACGAACTTATCTTTGTTTGCAATTTGCATGACTCCACCCCCACTTAATACGCATTGTTGTGATTGGGCGAAAAGAAGCGCGCCGGGATCTCTACGCGGCGTTTCGACTTTGAACCGTTTAAGCCGTATTTTTCGCGTAGCTTTTGAACCATGCTTAGAGAGTTTTGGGTTTTCTGTGGGTCTGGATTGATGCACCCCGCCATGTCGGGACAGGGTAAATGAATAGGGTCTAAAATTTGACGTTCCATGCTCTAGCCTCCGCAAGCTGTTTCACATTTGTTTCACCAATACGATATTTCAAGTTTTTTGCATGTGCAATTAGCTTGCAATGGTGAAACGAACAAAATGATCCCCTACAATTTAACAATTAGCGGATGGAGACTATCAGAATGATGAACTACACAAATGCACTTTTAGACCGCCTAAAAGCCAAGCTAGAACTGGGCTCAGACTATCAATTAGCTAAAGTTTTAGATGTTGGAGCAAGTAGAATCAGCAACTACCGCAACGGGCGCAGTGTTCTAGATTGGAATATAGCGTTTAAAATTGCCGACTTGTTAGAAGAAAACGATCAAAATGTCGTCTTTGGCTTGCTAGAAGATAAGTACTCAAACCCTCGTCTAATCAATGCCTTACAAGAGGGTGCACCCCACTAAGCACCCTCAATCAACGGTTTACCAGTTGATATATAATACGAACTTCGGTAACAAAGTGACGGGGTCACTTACACCTAGTGCCAATGCTCCGCAAGCTATCCTGCTATGCAGAAATTCTTAGTGACATACCGACATCAAAATAAATGCTCTCAATTACATTGTGGGGAATCTTACTCTAACAAGTTACCACTCAGACACAGAGAAACTCATTGTTGTACGAACTATGGCGATAGCTCAATGAGTGAGAGCACCCAGTAGACGTAGAGTGAACTTACAAAGAAGTGCAAGTGACTACGTTGTCACTTTTGCGTTTAACCAGAACAATATACTACATAGAAATCTCCCCTCAAAACTAGCCATGTAATTTAATTACACAATATGTGTTACAGCGTCCTGATTAAGATTTAAATCCTGACGTATCGCGTTGAATTAATTACATATATTTAGCTGATTGGCGTATTTTGCAACGAGGACTGTGAGAATAGGTTTTACCTATTGAACTGTGTTTGGGTTATTTTTGACAAAAAAAAGCAGAGCGCGTTGGCTCTGCTTGCTTGACTTCGGTTTTATTGTGAGGTCGTACCTAGTGACTTGCTTTGTCGTTAGTCTTGTACTCTGCCCTAATCTGTTCTGCAACGATTTTTATTGCTTGGGCTGTACTCATTCCCTCGGACATAAGTTTCTGGATTCTCTCTACAGCTTTTTGCTGTTCTTGATGTGATAGCGGTGGCAGATCATCAAACATAAAAATTCGGCTCCTTTGCTTTGGAGCCGACTATAGCGATATGACTAGTAGGTCGCAAGGAAATTAATTGATGCGCCCATGGCATTTTCATTGGTGTAACGGGCAGAAATATCCAGTTCGAAAAGATTTAGTGGGGATATGCCAATACCTGCGGTAATCGTATCGTCAGTATCTCGGGCCATATTTTTCATATAACCTCCCCTTAGTTGAAGTTGCCGCAACAGATCAACTTCAATACCCGCTCTAAGCATTTGCGTGTTGTCATCAAAAGCGGAGAACTTCTGCTCTTCATTGAGATCATAATCCACGCTCAATGTGAAGTAATCGGAGACGATCCCTGCCCCAACCGTATACAGCGGCCTCATACTGTACTCGTAAGAAGAAATTGTAGTTGCTGGGCTTGTCCCACCAAACGTGTATTCTTTGGTTTTGATATCTCGACCAACAAGATTTTTTGCTGCGACTCCCACTCTAAAGGGACCGTAAAACCAAAGCGCTCCTGCATCAAGATTAAAAATGGTTTCAGCCGTTTCGTTTTCGCGCAGATCTCCAGAGTCATAGCCACTAAATGTGGATGCATAGGAATAGGTATAAACTCGCTGTAGCTTTGGTGTGACACCAAACGCCATATGTTGGTTAAGAAAAGTCTGATATTTACCAAGCGATACGCCAACTTCTGTCACCGCGACAGATACGGCTTGCACGTAGCTTTTATCTGGATCCGGCCCAGACGCAATTGTTGGTGTCACGAAAGATTCTGTGTAGGCCTTACCGTAGATGGTGGCAGAAAGAAATTTATTTGGAATACCAAAAGCAACGACACCACCGATTTCAAAGTCGAGCTGAGCACCATTGATATTATTCAACGCGTCGACGACGCCAGGATCACTAGCAGCGATAAGATCGCCAAGATCTTTAATTTGATCAACGAGTTTGTCGGGATCATTATAACTAATGCCAAAACTTGGAACGATCATGCCTGCATCATCGTTCCTACGATACACGGCTGTTAGTGCAGGGTTGAAGAAAGGTGCGGTAAGATAAGTAGCTGATACTGTTCCCACGCCCCCCATACCATCACTTCGTGCTTCAATAGCATAATTAGCGGCATTTGCGACAGAGGAACCACATAGTGTGGCGATGGCCGCTGCGAGATATCGGTTTTTCATCTTCATGATAAATAATCCTGAGATTTCTTTTTGTTTTGTATCGGCAGTGAAGAAGATTTATTTAGCCGTTTATTCTTGAGTAATATCGTAAGTACGGCTGATGGTTTGCGACTGTTCAACGACAATGTCCCCTTGCCAACGTCTTGTGTTAAGGCTAACCGCAAGCACATACCGCTCATTTGGAATGCCTTCAAGCTCGAGGCTTTCTGGATAATCAGACTCATAAGTCTTATTCCATACCCGTTCGTATTGTCCATTGACGAAGTCATATAAACCCACATTCATCTCTGGGAGTGGACAATATGGATTCATCAAGGCGCGCTTCTCTACCTTCCAATTCTCTTTCGAGGCCCAACGGACATATTGAGGAGCCGTAGGTTCTCCAAGGATGACCCAACCACTCCACTCGTCACCATCTTCCGCCTGAATAAGAAGACGATAAAGTCCGGACTCCAACTTTCCTGATAAATTGTAGCGCTTTTGGTAATGTTTTTCGTTTTCTCTTGTCGCGACGTCGGCACTTGAAACTTCGTTGAAAAGACTATCTGCAGATACAGGGCGGTCTATCCAGCGTGTCATACTCACATTACTAAGAGAACGCGTTGATCTCACATCAATAACAAGTCGATGAGTATCCCGTCCCGGGCTTTGAATGGTCTGGCGGACGATATTGACACCGCTTGCCCATACTGGAAGTTTTTTCTTGGTGAGTGATTTTCCACAATCGCGCTCTAAGGATAAGATCAGAAGCTCATTAAGATGAGACTTCAACGTATCATTGGGTGACGATTGCCAGACTTCGACAAATGAATCAAACATGCCGGATAGATCATCTTCCAGAAGATGTTTGTGAGCTTGAGTTAGCGGCGTGTTCTTCTCAAACCAGTCTACTCCGTAGACCGGCTGAACAAAAAGAGAGAGAGCGAAAGAAGTAAGGAATAGACAGCGCATCAGCCTTTCATCTTGTAACCCACGCCACGCAGCGTTTCAATTTCGAGCCCAGGAAGCTTCTGGCGTAACTGCAATACATGAGTGTCTACTGTACGCGTAGTGGGAAAATGGTTGTAGCCCCAGACATGATCAAGCAATTCATCTCGAGTGAAGACTCGTCCCAAGTTGCTCGCTAAAAACAGCAGTAGATCAAACTCGGTTCTCGTTAAGGTAATTTGCTCTCCTTTAAAAAAGACTTCTCGCGTTGATTTATCGATGATCAAATTTTCTGTCACCACTTGATCTGTATTGAGCTGCTCTGATGTTTCAGGTGAACGTAACTGCGCTCGGATTCTGGCAAATAATTCCGCTTCCGCGAAAGGTTTTGTCAGGTAGTCATTTGCACCCGAATCTAATCCGGCCACTTTATCTTTTACAGTGACCAACGCGGTGAGCAGAATGACCGGAATATTCTTTGATTTCTTCCACTCAGGGAGATACGAGACTGAATCACCGTCTGGCAATTGTCTATCCAATATAACCAAGTCCGCTTTTTGCCAAAGCGGCTCCACTTCAGAAATACTTTCGGCGTGCAAACACTCGTAACCTGCCTGCTCCAAGCTCACCAATAGGCCATCTGCCAGATTCTTATCGTCTTCAACGAGTAGCAACGTCTGTTTCACAAGGTATCTCCAAAATAAACGTAGTTGGTGGACCAATGAGTTTCATTTTCCCTCCCATTCGTCCAACCATAGATTCAACAATGGTTAGGCCTAGCCCTAAACCACTTTTACTGACAAATGGCTTACGTAAATGCGTCCAGTCTTTGCTGGTCAGCACGCCATTGTCTTGTACTTCAATCACTAATTTAGTGTCACTGGTGCTCACGTTCAAAACGACAGGTGCAACACCATACTTCACTGCATTTCGAATAAGATTGTCAACACAAGTTCCCAACCAATAAACATTAATTTTTGCTGCAACATCACGATCAATGCAAAGTTGAACACCTTCCGGAAACTGGTCTTCCAATTTAAACATTAGCCACTCTTCGACAGAAGGTATCCATTCCGTCGCTAAAGGCTGATTGTCTGACTGAAGATAATCTTTACTTGCTTCCGCGAGTTGTCTTAATCGGCGGGTATCTTCACATAGCCTTCGAAACTCATCATAAACGGTTTCCGGTAAGTGCTCAAACTCTCGGCGAAACCCTTCAACGGTCAATGATAGACTGGCAATCGGTGTACGAAGCTCATGAGTGAGAATTTGCAGTACCAGCATACGACTTTTCATCTCTTGTCGTTTGCTGTTCCAACGATAAACCGCCCAACCAGCTACAAGCATGATGTTGGCAATCACAAGCACGATCATTGAAATACGCAACACTTGCGAATGATCTTCAAGATTCCAGCAGATGTTGCCTCTTTGGACGAAACAGCTCCCATTATCGGGTGCCAAAGTCAGTGACAACCCCGCTTTTTCAACATTTTCTGACCAAATATCTTTATCAAAAATATAGTAGTAGTCGCCACGACGAAGCCACAGGTTATCTTTCTCAAGGAACATGTTTGCTCCGGAAATCAATGCGTTTATGGTATCTTCATCCATTGATTTCAAGCTGCTAAGTAATTCATCGCCTTGATCTTCCTCTCGCTCTTGGATATGCATGTACTTTTTGAGCGTTTCTTGTTCTTCTGGGTATTTCTCCACGTATCTTGCCGCATAAGTTCCACCACCGGGATGGATCAGCGCTGAGCGGGAGAACCATCGAGAGGTCAACTTTGAGCCTTTACATATCGCTCGCGTAAACACTAAGGGCTCAGTGATCAAAGGACTGAGAGGTAGTTTTCCGTTGCATGTCTTAGACAGTTGATAAAGCTGCTGAATATCTTTAAGTGGGTAGCTCGCCGTTTGTGGCTGCATGGATTCAGGAGAAAGTAAACGCGTAGGGAAAGTCGACTGCATGTCACGGATGTCATAACTTTTCACTGCGTTATGGTAGTCGAACAATTCAGTAAAACGGTCTATGCGCTCTGGCAACGAATCTGCCAACGCAATTTGCGGCAGAATTAGAAGAGTAATGAAGAGTGAAAAAAGACGCTTATTGAACAAAGTTAACGATTAAATGCAGTGAAATCTGGACACAATATACAGCATATTCACAAAAATAGACATTTTATGACTGGTATTTCACGCAGAGGTTCGCGTTTGTTATAAAAAAGGTCGGTTTTCACCGACCTTCGAGTGTAGTAACCGTATCGTTTAAAGCGCTTTAGAGATGGCGTCGACACTCTCTTTAGCATCACCAAACAGCATCGAGGTATTTTCTTTAAAGAACAGAGGGTTTTGAACACCAGCGTATCCCGTGTTCATTGAACGCTTAAACACAATAACGTTCTTCGCGTGCCATACCTCTAGTACCGGCATTCCTGCTATCGGACTATTTGGGTCTTCCAGCGCGGCAGGGTTAACCGTGTCGTTTGCACCAATGACCAGAACAGTATCGGTCTCTGCGAAGTCTTCATTAATTTCGTCCATCTCGAGCACGATATCGTAAGGCACTTTCGCTTCTGCAAGCAAAACGTTCATGTGACCTGGCAAGCGGCCCGCGACTGGGTGAATACCAAATCTGACATTAATCCCTTGAGCTCGCAGTTTTTCGGTAATTTCATGGACGGGATATTGCGCTTGTGCCACGGCCATACCATACCCGGGAGTAATGATGACAGAAGTTGAGTTTTTCAGCATTTCAGCCACTTCTTCTGCACTGACTTCACGGTGTTCGCCATATTCTTGATCGGAAGAAATAACCACTTCTTGACCAAAACCGCCAGCGATAACACTGATGAAAGAGCGGTTCATGGCTTTACACATGATGTAAGAGAGAATTGCACCAGAAGAACCAACCAGCGCGCCAGTCACAATCAGCAAATCGTTTGCCAGCATAAAGCCAGCTGCCGCAGCTGCCCAACCTGAGTAGGAGTTAAGCATTGAAACCACCACTGGCATATCTGCCCCACCGATGGACGCCACTAGGTGGTAACCAAACGCAAACGCGATTAGCGTCATCACGATGAGCGCAAACAGGCTTCCGTCGGTTTTCACAAAGTAGATCATCAGTAGAGTAGAAACGACGATCGCTGCTAAGTTCATTTTGTGCTTATGCGGCAAGTTTAGCGGCGAAGAAGAGATCACTCCACGTAACTTACCAAACGCAACGATAGAACCAGTAAAGGTTACCGCACCGATAAACACACCAAGGAAAACTTCCACTAAATGGATCACATGCTCTGCGTGCATTCCTGCGACATCGACAGAAACTGGTTGTGGTGGCTCGATGAAGCTGTTGTAGCCAACCAACACGGCCGCCATACCCACGAAACTGTGCAAAATTGCAACCAGCTCTGGCATTTCGGTCATTTCAACTTTTTTCGCAAAGTGAATACCAATACCACCGCCGATCACCATGGCGAGAATCACCCACGCAAACCCTTGTGCACTCGGGCTAAAAACGGTCGCGATTAAGGCGATCGACATCCCCGCGATTCCGTAATAGTTCCCCGCACGAGCCGATTCCTGTTTGGACAATCCCGCCAAACTTAAGATGAAAAATAGAGCAGCAACGATGTATGCCGCCTGTACTAATCCTGCAGACATTGATGACTCCCTATTATTTATCTTTGCGGAACATTTCGAGCATACGCTTGGTCACCGTAAAGCCACCAAAGATGTTAATACTCGCAATTAATATGGCAATAAATGCCAAGAAGGTAACGGCCCCATTTCCTTGGCCTATCTGCAAAAGCGCACCAACGACAATAATGCCCGAGATAGCGTTCGTGACTGACATCAAGGGTGTGTGTAACGCATGAGTCACGTTCCAAACGACGTAGTAACCCACCACACAAGCCAAAACAAACACGGTAAAGTGAGACAAGAAAGCGGCAGGAGCCACAGACGCAATCCAAGCAAATGCGCCAACAGCGGCAGCAAGGCCAAGCAGTTTCTTCACCGGAGAAACAGGCTCTTCGGCTTTCTTTTCTACTTTGGCGGCAACTTTCGGCTGAGATTGGGGCTGAGCGGAGACTTGAATTGGCGGCGCTGGCCAAGTGACTTCACCTTCTTTGACTACGGTTACGCCGCGAAGCACAACGTCTTCAAAGTCGATGTTAATCGTGCCATCTTTCTCTTTACACAGCAGTTTAAAAAGGTTGACTAAATTGGTCGCGTACAATTGAGACGACTGAGTCGGTAATCTTCCCACCATGTCGGTGTAACCAATGACTTTTACGCCATTTGCGGTCGTAAAAACTTGATTGGCCACCGTGTATTCGCAGTTACCGCCGTTTGCAGCGGCTAAGTCTACGATCACACTGCCGGGCTTCATGCTGTCGACCATCTCTTTAGTGATTAACTTAGGTGCCGGTTTGCCAGGAATTAATGCCGTTGTAATGATGATATCAACATCTTTTGCCTGGGTTGCATACAACTCAGCGGCCTTTTTGTTAAAGTCATCGGACATTTCTTTAGCATAACCATCACCGCTACCTGCCGCTTCTTGGTAATCGACCGAAAGAAATTGCGCGCCCATGGACTCGACTTGTTCTTTCACTTCAGGACGAACGTCGAATGCACGCACGATTGCGCCAAGGCTACCTGCCGCACCGATGGCCGCCAGACCTGCAACCCCTGCCCCTGCAACAAACACTTTTGCTGGCGGAACTTTACCTGCAGCAGTAATCTGTCCCGTAAAAAAGCGCCCAAATTCATGTGCAGCTTCGACTACCGCACGGTAACCAGCAATATTCGCCATGGATGAGAGCGCATCAAGCGCTTGAGCGCGCGAAATTCGAGGCACCGCGTCCATAGCTAATACGTTGATTTTTTTGCTAGATAGTTGCTCCATCAACTGAGGATTTTGCGCTGGCCAAATAAAACTGACTAAGGTTGCACCTTCTTGTAGCAATGCGATTTCATCGATGCCATTTTCACTGTCAACGATTGGCGCATTAACTTTCAAGATCAGCTCTGATTTCCACGCCTCTTCAGACGAGACTAACTTCGCACCAGCCGCTGCGTAAGCTGCATCCTCGAAGCTCGCCAAAGCCCCCGCTTGCGTTTCGATGACTACATCGAAACCTAATTTTATTAGCTGCTCAACCGAACTAGGCGATGCAGCAACCCGCGTTTCTCCCGCGAGTCGTTCTCTTGGTACACCAACTTGCATAGCTATTCCTTGACTATTGGTCTTGTTACTCATCTTTTTGTATCGGACACAGAATACGACTTCAAGCATTTTGTAGTTAAAATACAAAATTTCATTACATATAACCCCACGTAATGAATGAACTCTACGCACTTCATGAGATAAAACAATGATGCACTAACAAGACAGAGGTCCAACCAGACCTTAAATTATTGGTTATTTTACAACCACATAGATTACACTTTTGTGTCAAAACAAAAAGAGCCATCAGCATAAACACTAATGGCTCTAGCAAAGATGACTGGAATCAAATCCTGAGATACTTTTAATTAAATATGTCGTCTTTCATTTGGTCGATAAACATTTGTGATTTTTTAATCATCAGTTCGTTAGCATCGCTTTCCGATGATAGGAGATCAGAACGTATAAATTGGTGGGTTTTTAGGACACCTTCGTTCTCCTTAGTGATACGTCCAGAGACTCGGAATTGCCCTCCCTCAGCTTTGCTCTCCGGGTATATCAAATACCCCTTATACTCAACAGCCTCAACCTGCAGTTGCTCAACTGGCTTCGTTTTTAAACCAAACAGACGCGAAAAAAGTCCCATTTAACCTCTTATTTATGTGCTTTATGTGTTGGCAATATTGGTTTTTCAAACCACTCTAGCGTCGCGTCATCATCATAATTGACGTGCGAAAAGACCACAGGTACATCATCGAAACTACGATTTTGTCTTCGGTCGTCAATAATCATACTTTCTGCATTTTTTACCGCAATTTCGCTATTTCTTTTAAATTGCACCAATCGAGCTTCCGGTAATGCCGACAAAAAATCAATATCATGCCTGATATAGACGGGTTTCAGTTGCACAAGCGCCAAACACGCCAAATCGGCTAATTGCTCCGATGTGAACTCCTGTGTATATTCTTCTCGAGCGAGCACCTGACCCACTAAAGTTTCCATGTAGTTATGTACATCTACACTAATTTGCATCTATACAACTCCTTGTTTTAATTGAGTCTATTTCAGCCACTCTATACTAAGGTTTTATCGGCGTCCAAGCTGTGCATTTAACTTTTACCAACACCGTCAATAATTCCCCACTAAGTTTAGCAAAAAGCTTGGAAAATCGAGAAATAATCGTATCCTAGCAGGTTACTCGACACATAAGTTTGTTTTATAGGATAGCGGCTTTTAATGGCATTACCGTTCGTTACCTCTGCACAGTTCAGAATGATTTTCCCCCTATTTTTACTCGGGATCATCTTTTTTGGTATGGACAACATCATTTTAGTCACACAAGCCAATTGGGGCCTGGCCGCTAACTTACCTTATTTCTTTCTGATTACCGCGTTTTTACTCTGCAGTGTCTTTAAGCAAGGTAGAATTGCCATGATATCG
Organism: Vibrio cidicii; assembly: GCF_009665415.1. Lineage (NCBI taxonomy): Bacteria > Pseudomonadati > Pseudomonadota > Gammaproteobacteria > Vibrionales > Vibrionaceae > Vibrio > Vibrio cidicii. The sequence goes on from NZ_CP035922.1 coordinate 839,023, forward strand.
ATGGCGATGCTGATGGCGTACTCTGTGATTCAGAATCGGCTTCAGATTCCCCTTTCATCCGGTTCCGCGCTGATCGAATTATCTCTGCTTGCCTTTCTATTACCGAGTGCATGTTTTATTGTCTATCTGTTTAATGCAACCGGCATGCACCATCGCTCGATCGCGATTTACCTCTCGGTACTCGCCACCTTATTGCTTTGGTCGTATGTGTCTCTCGATTACTTCAACGAAGCAGGAGTTGCACTATGGGGAAAAGGAATCTTGTTTTCAATTCCTTATGTGTCGAAACTCCCTTTCGTATTGGTTGCATACTATATAGGTGTGGTTCTTAGTACTGCTATTCTCGTGCTGATGCACAACCGCCCAATTGAAGTCGTGATCTACTCTTGCCTATTATTTGCGTCAGTGACTTTTATCTTTTTTGATGTGAAATACATCTCTAGCACCATGTTTTCACTCGCTGGTATCTTATTGATCATCTATGTTATTTCGGCGAGCCATGAGCTTGCATTCATTGATGTCCTCACTCAGATTCCTGGCAGACGTGCGTTAGAAATGGACTTAAAGCATTTGGGAAGAAAATTTGCTATCGCTATGGTTGATGTGGATCACTTTAAAAAGTTTAACGATACCTATGGTCACGATACTGGTGACGATGTTCTGAAGTTGGTTGGCTCACGTCTTCTGAACATCAATGGTGGCGCAAAAGTTTATCGCTACGGCGGTGAGGAGTTTGTGATTGTATTTAAAGGCAAAAGTGCACGTGAGGTTGAAGAGTATCTCGACGATATTCGCGCTGACATTGAAAGCTACAAGCTGGTAATTCGAGATGATGAAACTCGTCCGGATAATCACAGTGATGGTAAAAGACGCCGTGGAAATGCGAATGATAAACCCAAAACCGTCAATGTAACGGTGAGTATTGGTTTATCCGACAGCAGAACCTCTAAAGATCCCGATGCCATTCGCACGTTGGCTGATGAGGCCCTCTATCAAGCGAAAAAGGCGGGCCGAAACCAAGTTAAAATGAAGTTAGAGTGAGACTGACTTCTGAACTGTTTGAGCTGAGCGAGCGCGAAAGCACTTAAATCGCGGTGCAAGATTCAGCAGAGACATATTGATTGCGCCCCGCTAACTTTGCTTGATAAAGGGCGTGGTCAGCTTGCTTGTAAATCCATTCAATCTCTTCGTTGCCTTGCGGGACAAAGGTAAACACTCCTTGTGACAATGTCACAAAACGAGCAACATCTGAATAGTTATGACAATAAGCGAGACGATTCATCATGCCTTGCACTCTCTCTGCTGCGTGTAATGCCTGCTGATGGTGAACTCCACCGAGCACAACGACGAACTCCTCCCCGCCATAGCGACCGACACACTCGCCCGAACGATTAAAGAGCGCTTTGATGTTTCGTGCAATTTCTTGTAAACATTTGTCGCCCTCGATATGCCCGTAGTTATCATTGAACGCTTTGAAATGATCTACGTCGAGCAAGATAAGACTGACCGGCGTTTGGTGACGTCCATGCCAACCAATCATTTCAGCCAACTGCTGATCGACATAGCGTCGGTTGAAGAGTTTGGTCAAGCCATCTTCATTGGCTTGCTGTTGGAGAAGCTCATTCAGTTCCGCTAACTTGGCCGTTTTTTGCTTTAATTCACGCCGCATGGTTGCGATACGTTGCATGGCAATCAACTTTGAACTGAGAACGAGTTTGTTGACTGGCTTGATCAGATAATCATCGCCCCCCGCCTCTATCGCTTGGGCAATCATTTCCGGCTCTTCATAGCTACTTAAGAAGATGATCGGCACCCATTCGACAAAAATTTCTCTGATCGCTTGCGACACCGCAAAACCATCCATTTCTGGCATATTGATATCGAGTAACACGAGCTCGGGTTCGAAGTCTGCATACACGGCAAGCGCATCTTTTCCACCCGATACTGCTTCAACCAAATGACCTAACTGTTTGAGACGTATCGCAAGTTGCATACGATCAAGTTGAACATCGTCTACGAGTAGGATTCGCATTGACGAACAGGTTGGAATCATGGCCTTTCCTTGAGGCTTCTATACTATTATTAAATGTATATCATATCAGGCAGTTGGTTTCACCCAGAGGGCATCGTAATTCGTTGACTTTTTTCGGGTTGGACTTACTATTCGCTTTTTATCATTCGAGAGACGTGTCATGTCAGAAGCAAATAACACAGAAAAGCAACCTATCGACCTATCAACTGTTTCACCTGAGCTGCGTCAGGTTATTGAGTTTGATCAGGTGCCGGAAGCCATGTATGAGATGGTGACGTCTATTCACGAAGTATCAGAAGAAACGGTTCGCGAAGCGTGGAACAGCATCCCAGCCAGCGCACAAAACGTATTGGATAATTTTGAGCAGTTTCATGCCCTTATTTCTGTCAGCCAAGCCTTTGCTGGTATCAACGTGATGGAAGAGTTCCCAACTATGAAATTGCCAGAAGGCATGTCTGAAGAAGAAAAAGATAACTATCGCGCGCAACTTCTTGATCACGTTTTGTTCAACTGTGTTAAAGATATGGTCAAGCAGCTGAAAAAAGCGCGCCGCGATCCTATCTTAAAGCGCGATTTCAAAGATGTATTCGCCAAGTAAGTGTCTGAAAGCTGCTCAACGAGCAGCTTTTTAGTCGCACAGGAAAACACGTCTTCCTAATGCATCTAACTCGTTGCACAGCTACGGCGACGAAGTATTGACAGTCGATCGAGATCGCTCAAAACAGCGCTACTGATCGTCACACTGTCTCTCAGTAGTCGCTGATTACACGCCGAGTGACCACGTTACTTCAATGCGTCAAGGCAATATCACGCTGCGTAACGCTAACTCCTTTAACTTGCGCAAAGAGTTGTGTGCCCACACTTAACTGCAATTCATCCAAAGCCCAAGGCGTAATGGTTGCCCATAAGTGGCAGTCATTCTCGAGGCGCAGCTCGACATTGACACTTGCTTGACCAGCCGATGAATGTTGCTTTTCGATGCGGGTGATAGTCGCAGGCAACACATTGCGAATGGAAGTTTGCTCTGGACGCACCAGGGTGAGTGAAACATCGCTCGCTCTAATCTGAAGGCGGATCTCCACACCTAGACAAACATCCACTTTTTGGATCCAAATTGAGACGTTTTCTGCTAATTGAACCCGTGTCAATGCATAGCTTGCATGCTGCTCAGCAACTTTAGCGAGAAACAGCGAGCTTTGATCTGCAAAAGAGAACCACGGTTTTAATATTTGCGACGACCAAATTTCTTCCAATTTGCCGCTGGCGACAATTTTACCTTGATCGACCACCGCGATATGACTTGCGAGCCTGAGGATTTCTTGCAAACTGTGAGTCACATAAATGATTGGGATGTCAATGTGATCAGCCAATCTCTCTAAAAAAGGCATCACTTCTTTTTTTCTTGGGATATCCAGTGATGCCAAAGGCTCATCCATCAGCAACAATTCAGGTTCAGAGAGCAACGCTCTGCCTATTGCCGCCCGCTGCTTTTCGCCTCCAGAAAGCGAAGCCGGGTAACGCTTGAGTAAGGGGTCTAAGGCTAGAAGCGTAACGACTTCTGCAAACAATGCGGGGTTGTCTTGCTTCATCCCGAAACGCAAGTTGCCCTCGACGCTATAGTGAGGAAAGAGGCGAGCATCTTGAAAGACGTAGCCAATTTTACGCTTATGTGTTGGCAGATCAATTTGTTGCATTGAATCGAACAGGCATGTGCTGTTCAGATCTATCCGGCCGCTTTGTGGTTTAGTTAAGCCACTGATAGCGTTGATGATGGAAGTTTTTCCTGCACCAGATCGGCCAAAGATGGCACTGATACCTCTCGCAGGCAAAGTCAGATTAATGTCCAACTCGCTTGCTCCAAGGCGTTGGCGAAATCGAACGGTTAACATATTCATATTTTGACTCCCAAACGCGCCGCAGCACGGCGATTGAGCCACTCAGAAATAAAAAGAGAGAGTAAAGCAATCACGATAGAGAGAATACATAATCTGGCCGCTTGCATCTCCGCTCCTGGTGTTTCGATGAAATTGAACATGGCCAATGGCAGGGTTTGTGTTTCGCCCGGGATATTGGAAACAAAACTGATGGTGGCCCCAAACTCACCGAGGCTTCGAGCGAAAGCAAGCGTGATTCCCGTGATTAGCCCCGGCGTCATCAGTGGTAACGTGATCGTAAAAAATACTTTTAAGGGCGATGCGCCCAAGGTAGCCGCCGCTTGTTCTAACTTAATGTCCACGTTTTCCAAGCTCAGCCGAATGGCTCTTACCATCAAAGGTAAAGAGACGACCCAGCACGCTAGTACAACCCCCTTCCAATTGAAAGAAAAGCTGATGCCTAGAAGCTGGTGTAACGGCGCGCCTAAAAGGCCCTGCCTTCCCATTACAACAAGCAAAATGTAGCCAACAACAACCGGAGGCAACACCAACGGAAGATGAATCATACTGTCTAGTAAGGTTTTGCCGAAAAACTGCTTTCTAGCCAACAGCCAAGCAAAAAAAATGGCAAAAGGCAAAAGCCACAGCACCGTATAGAATCCGACTTTCACACTGAGCAGCAGTGCTTGATATTCTAAATCTGTCACGGTTGCTCCAGACTAACGAAACCAAAGCGACTAAAGATGGCTTTCGCCTCATCGTCAAAGAGAAACTGGTAAAATGCGTTCGCTTGTTTGGAATCTGAAAGTAGACCAGCAGGATAAATAATCGGCTCATATAAAGCGGGATCAGGCGTGTTCACGACTTTGACTTTCTCAGACAGTAAAGCATCTGTTTGATACACCACGCCCAGTAGAGCTTCGCGCCTTTCAACCAATGCAAGTGCCAGTCGGACATTTTTACTTGGGGCGACCCGCTTTTCAATTTGTGACCACAAGTGCAAATTTTCGAACATCTGACGTGCATACATACCCGCTGGTACTGAGTTAGCATCGCCCATCGCCAGCCTCTCGTCGCGCAAGAGTTGCTGCCATTGCTCTGCAGAGTGGAGATCTAGAGTAACGTCATTGTCTTTGTGGGTGATCACCACTAACTGGTTCCCCAACAAATTAGTGACATCGTCACGCGAAATCCGTTGTTCCTGAGATAAGTAGTCCATCCACTTAGTGTTGGCAGAGATAAAAATATCACCTGGCGCTCCATTTGCCAGCTGACGCGCTAACGATGAAGAACCTCCATAGACAGGCGTGATTTTAACCCCTTCTGGCGCAGGATAGATCGCGATGATGTCGGAGATGGCGTTGGTTAATGACGATGCCGCGTACACCCTAACTTCTTCTTGGCCGGAAGCGCTCGAAGAAGCCAATAGTGCTACCATCAAACTAAGCCACTTTTTCATGCGTTTCCATCCTCTTATAGATTCAATTTGCTGAGATCGAGATGAGTTTCGATCGCGTCGGCAATACGATTGATCGCCTCTTCTTTTTGCTGTGCAAAATTGCGCGCTTCGATTTGGGCTCCATTTGCCCACTGGCAAAGCAAGCTTAATGCAGCCTCACTATCGAATAGGCCGTGCAGATAACTGCCCATTACTTGGCCACAAATGCTCAAAGCGCCCTCACTCTGCCCGTTTTCCAACACAATGGGTTGGGTCTCCCGAACGTTCGTGCGCCCGACATGGATTTCATAGCCACTCACTGTAACCAAATTACCGTCAAGAGATAATTGCCCTTTGGTGTTAGTCAAACATTTTTCGTCAGTGAGAATTGTATCCACATTGAGTAATCCTAAGCCAGCACTGACTCCCGGTGCTCCCTCGACGCCCAGAGGATCAGCAATCGATTCGCCGAGCATCTGATAACCCCCGCAGATACCTAATACTTTTCCACCTAAACGTAGATGCCGTAGAATGTCTCTGTCCCAGCCTTGCTCACGCAGATAAGCCAGATCGTCGCGAACTGACTTGGATCCGGGCAGAATAATCAAATCAGCCCTATCTAGCCTTTCGCCTTTACCAACGTATCTCAAATCAATATCAGGATTAAGGCGTAGGACGTCAAAGTCAGTGTGATTGCTGATTCGAGTAAACACAGGGACCGCCACTTTCAACTTGATTTGCTGGCCAAGCTGCTGCTGCGAGGTTATTGCATCTTCCGCTTCAAGGTTTAGGCCATGCAAATAAGGCAAGACGCCAATGACAGGTTTGCCGGTTTTTTCTTCCAACCAGTCTAGGCCTGATTCCAACAGTTTGATATCACCTCTAAATCGGTTAATCACAAAACCTTTTACCCGCGCTTGTTCAGACGGAGAAAGCAAAGCCAAAGTACCGTAGAGATGGGCGAACACGCCACCTCGGTCAATGTCCGCAACAATAATAACCGGCACATCCGCCGCTTCGGCAAAGCCCATATTGGCGATGTCATTTTCTCTTAGGTTAATTTCTGCCGGACTGCCCGCCCCCTCGATCATAATTGCTTGATATGCCTCTTTCAGCTTAGAAAACGAATCCAGTACGGTGTCCATCGCCACTTTTTTGTAGTTATGAAATCCGTAGGCATCCATGTTGGTGATGGCTTTTCCCTGCAAAATAATCTGTGCCCCAGTATCGCTACTGGGTTTAATCAAGACTGGGTTCATATGCACACTTGGTTCTATGTTGCACGCCATCGCTTGAACCGCCTGTGCTCGACCGATCTCTCCACCCTCTTTGGTCACCGCGCTATTAAGCGCCATGTTCTGTGGCTTGAAAGGGCTAACTTTTACCCCTTTACGCGCAAGGACGCGGCATAGTCCTGCCACGAGAACGCTCTTTCCCGCATCCGATGTGGTGCCCTGAACCATAAGGGTTGTTACTGTCGATTTCATGCTATCGCTACTAAATGATGAGAGGTTGATTATCTTACCTTTTTTGCCGTAAAGGGGAAATGAATCGAACATGAATGGCTTTCTCAGATGTGGTTCAAATGAACTTTGTTTTAATCCATTACGTACTTGAACCACACAGGAATCGTAAAATGAAAAAAGCATTTTTTACCACCGCAGCAGCCATGACCTTAGTATCCAGCATCGCGGTCGCCAAAGACTATCAGCACACTACTGGCATTCAATTTAATGGCCCAGTTGAAATCAGTAAAGTGGCAGATTTACTCCAAGAAACCAGTATGTTTAGCGAAAAAAATGTGGTGGTGGAAGGTAAGTTCATCAAGCAGTTAAACAATGACACGTTTCTCTTTTCAGATGGCAGCGCGGAGGTACAAGTCGAGCTTGATGATAAGGTGCATTTGACTACGCCGATCAATGAAACCACACAACTAAGATTATTTGGCGAGTATGAAGGTGGCAAAATACCAGAAATCGAGGTGGATCAAATCGTTATACTCTAAGCCACACAGTCAGCGTATTTAAATTCTCGCCCAAATGCTGGTATGCTACTGATTTTCATCGCCTATACTTATTTGGCCTGCTAATTGCAGGCTATTTTTGTCATAATGGATCGTTATTTTTTTGGCTTCGGAGATCACATGCTAAGTAGAGCTCTCAAAACGGCAATGTTGGGTGTATGTACTTTGCTCCCAGTTGCAGCAAGTGCAAACAATTTTAATTACAACATGTTTGAGGTGCGCATGGGTTCGAGCCCCGGAACGTTCGGGGCGGAATTTAATACCTACTTCACTGAAAATACACACATTGTCGCGCGATTTGACAGTGAATTTAGCGGTGACTGGGATCTCGCGGGGGGGATTGGATTTAACGGGCCAATGGGGCAGTTTGCCGATATTTACGGCCAAATGCTTTTGCACAACGTGAAATCAGATTCCAGCGATACCATTGGTGATGAGTGGAAGACCGAAATTAATATAGGCAGCCGTATCTGGTTGATGGAGAACATTGAAGTTCATGGCCGTGTTGGACAACTTATTTCTAATGATGAAACGGCCTCCATCATTGGTATCGGCGCAAGATTCCACTCAACACAGCAGCTTTCGATAGGCGCCGATATTCGTAACAACGGCATTTACGGCCACCAAATCTTGATGTCAGTGCGATTCCATTTCTGATTGGAGCATTAAAACGAAGGGACCGTATTGGTCCCTTTTGTTATTTATTTTGCGGTTTATCCTGAACATATTTGCGGGAGACATCAACAATGGCCACATCTTTGAAAAAGCTACGTCCGAGTAGCATTGGGTATCTAAGATGCGTTCTGTCTGTTAAGGTAAACTCCGTCTTCTCTTTGAGATCGCCGATTTGAATCCAAGCTAAAACGACCGGACGGCGCTGCGTTCCCTCTACACTCGATTGACGAATTTTAACCCAGCGCTCCACAGGCAGAGCAATCTCTTTACTCTGAATACCGTCATGTTCGATTTTGAACTTAACCCAATCTTTGCCGTCACGCTCAAAATCGACGATATCAACGGCGCTAATGGATGAAGTGGTTGCTCCAGTATCAACACGTGAACGAAATGCTTCTTCTAACCCAGGCACATAAACCCACTCTTTTTCACCGAGAATCAGCTTACCATCTGAGGTTTTTTTTGCCTTTAACTCAATAACGGGTTGTTCCGTTTCGATGGGTTCAGGCTGTTTTACTGCCTGTTCAGTGGTTTGTTCTTTGTTGACTTCTGGCTTATTTTCAACCTGTTCCTCTTGTGCGGGGGCTGTAACACACGCGCTCAGACCGCCACAAAGTAGCAAGGGTAAAATAAGTTTACAATTCTTCATCCAATCACCTGGTTTAACGTTGTGAGACTTTAACTATCGCATCAGCTACGTAAGGAATGTCCTTTTCTGTCAGGCCAGCGATATTGATTCGCCCGTCTCCCACCCCATAAATTCCATATTCTTCACGCAACGTTCCCATTTGCTCTGGTGAAAAGCCTAGCACAGTAAACATCCCCTTGTGGCTTTCAATAAAGTCGAATTGTGACGTATTGTGCTGATTTCTCAATTCATTACACAAGGTTTGACGAAGGTTTAACAAACGTTGCTGCATTTCACGCAGTTCTTGCTTCCACAATGTGGTTAATGCTTGATCTTGCAGCACCGTTTTTACCAGAGCGGCGCCGTGATCTGGCGGCATAGTGTATGTCGCGCGAGCCAAGGTCATGAGTTTTCCCTTGGCATTTTGTGCTGCCAATGCGCTCTGACCAACGACAATTGCCGCACCAGTACGCTCACGATATAAACCAAAGTTCTTCGAACATGAGGTGGTGATGAGCATCTCTTCGACTTGATTGGCCATGTATTGTAGACCTTTCGCATCTTCTTCCAGACCATCTCCAAAACCTTGATAGGCAATATCGACAAACGGCGTAAAACCATTTTTCACGGCCAGTTCGGTAATCGCTTGCCAAGCGGAAAAGTCAATATCGGCACCTGTCGGGTTGTGACAACAACCGTGTAGCAGTACGACATCATTCACACCAGCACCAGCCAAGTCTTGCAGCATGAGTTCGGTATCCACCTGCTTAGTCAGAGGACTGAAGTAGCGGTAATACTTCACCTTTAGACCCGCCGCTTCCATCACTGGCTTATGATTGACATAACTTGGGTTCGAAATCCAAACCGTGGTGTCTGGCTGAGCCACTTTCATCAAATCGCCCAACATGCGCAGCGCACCACTTGCCCCCGGAGTCTGGATTGCGGCCACGCGATCCAAGACCGATGTGCCTTTTAGCAATAGGTCCACCATCGATTGGTTGAACTCTTCACAGCCCGCGAGGCCTACATAAGATTTGGTTTTTTGTGTGTCAGCGACGATATGCTGCGCCTGAGAGACTGCACGCATGATGGGCGTTTCGCCTTGGCTATTTTTGTAAACACCAATTCCAAGGTCCACTTTTTCGCGACGAGGATCGTTACGAAAAGCGACGGTTAATGAAAGAATTGGATCTAAAGCTGGTGTTGGTAATTGAGAAAACATGAAAGTCACAACCCTTTGAAATTCAAGTGATGGAAGTCATCCAGATAGGAAGATAAAACTTAACATCAAAGGATTGTGAAGACGAAGCAAATTTTTACCTTGCCAATCAATTCAGTGAAAAAAACCAAAGCAGGCAACATTTGATTAACATAGAAGGCTCGAATAGCGCATTATGCTAGTACAACCGTTGTTTCACAGAGTAAAGGTATGAATGATTTGATTCGCACTGCCTCGCCATTTCAGGCTGGGGTCTGCTTTGTCTTGCTCAAACTTACCGTCAATTAGGGTATCTATATAACCAAGTACTTCGCGTTGCGCGGTATCGAGTTCATCTAGGCAGTAACCTGTCCACAACCAGATATCTTTGCCTTGACACTCCGCTCGAACACGCTTTACCAAATGCAACACATCGGCCACGTTGGCAGGATGAAGTGGATCGCCGCCTGATAGCGATAACCCACGGCGAGGTATCCGCTTATCATTGAGATCAGCGATGATTCTATCCTCCGCCTCTTGGGTAAAAGGCGTTCCAGAATCTAAACGCTGCGTGGATTGATTGTAGCAACCTCGGCACTGATGGACACAGCCCGAAACAAACAGTGTGCAGCGAGTTCCCGGTCCATTTACGACATCCACCGGGTAATATTGGTGATAGTTCATCACTTACCTTCTCAAAGGGCAGAGCCAACTCATGTAAAGTTGACTCCTTATCTTTTTTACAACTAGAGATGTTTCACTCGACGAATCACTTCTTCCTGCTTGCCGAAGTTGAACGGCCGTGCGTCTGGACTACCTAAATAGCCACACACCCGGCGAGTCACGGACACTTTTGAGGAATCATGGTTACCACATTTCGGGCAGGTGAACCCTTTGCTGGTGCAGTCAAATTCTCCGTTGTAACCACACTCATAGCACTCGTCGATAGGGGTGTTGGTGCCGTAGTAAGGCACGCGGGTGTAGCTGTAATCCCAGACGTTTTCCAGCGCTTCGATGTTGTTTTGCATGTTTGGAAATTCGCCATAGCAGATAAACCCACCGCTGGAAATTTCCGGATAAGGCATTTCGAAATCGATCTTATCGTAAGGGTTGACCTTTTTCTCCACATCCAAATGAAAGCTATTGGTGTAGTAACCTTTGTCGGTCACGCCCGCAATCACGCCAAACTCTTTGGTGTCAATTCGGCAGAAACGGCTGCACAGATTTTCACTTGGCGTGCCATAGAGGCTAAATCCGTAACCAGTCTCCTCTGTCCACAGATCTACGGCCGCTTTCATGCGTTTGACAATCTCTAGCGCCTTGTCTCGTAGACTTGCATCATCATAAACGTGCGTACCATCGCGATACAGCGCGTTAATGGTTTCATGGATACCGATGTAACCAAGAGAAATGGACGCTCGGCCATGTTTGAATATGTCGGCGATCGCTTGGTCTGCCTTCAAACGCACACCACACGCCCCTTCCATGTAAAGAATCGGTGCAACGCGCGCTTTAACATTCTCTAAACGGCTAATACGTGTTTCTAAAGCGCGACGGGCTAGCTTCAGTTTCTCATCCAGCAATTGATAAAAACGCTGCTCATCACCAGCGGCTTTGAGTGCAATACGTGGCAAGTTGAGGCTCACCACACCGAGATTGTTACGCCCTTCATGGATCAGTTCGCCATTTTCTTCGTAAGTGCTTAAAAAGCTGCGGCATCCCATCGGTGTTTTGAAAGAACCGGTCACTTCAACCACTTTGTCGTAGTTAAGGATATCCGGGTACATACGCTTAGAAGCACATTCTAATGCCAGCTGTTTGATGTCGTAATTAGGATCTGCTGGTTTATGGTTGAGGCCATCTTTGATAGCAAAGACCAATTTAGGAAAAACGGCAGTTTTGCGATTTTTGCCCAGACCCGCGATACGGTTTTTCAAAATTGATCGCTGGATAAGTTTCGATGCCCAACTGGTGCCAAGACCAAAACCAAAAGTGACAAACGGCGTTTGCCCATTCGCGGTATGTAGGGTGTTCACTTCATATTCCAATGATTGAAATGCGTCATAACACTCTTTCTCGGTACGAGCACGTGCAAAACCTTCTGGGTCATAGATATCCCATTCACGCGCGATGTCGAAGTGCTTCTCATAGCTCGCCATCACATAGGGCTCAAGCACTTCATCAATGCGATTAATTGTCGTTCCGCCGTAAATATGGCTGGCAACCTGAGCAATGATTTGCGCGGTAACGGCGGTCGCGGTGGAAATCGACTTTGGCGTGTCAATTTCTGCGTTCCCCATTTTAAAACCGTGTGTCAGCATTCCCTTCAGATCTATCAACATGCAGTTAAACATAGGGAAAAAAGGCGCATAGTCTAGATCGTGGTAGTGAATATCGCCCTCATCGTGTGCCTGTACGACATCTCTTGGCAAAATATGCGTTTTGGCATAGTGCTTGGCAACAATACCTGCGAGCAAATCACGCTGAGTTGGGATGACTTTACCGTCTTTGTTGGCGTTTTCATTGATAAGATCAACATTGCTCTCTTCAATCAATCCTTCGATTTCTCGCGTCAGCGTACTCTGTTTTTCGCGCGCAATATCACGATCATGACGGTACTCAATGTATGCTCGGGCAAGTGATTTGTAAGGGCCTTGCATCAGTTCATTTTCAACTAAGGTCTGGATTTCGTGAATGTGAACTTCATCGTGATCTTTTAGCTGCAATTCAACCGCTAAAGCAACGTTAAGGGCATAAATGGCGATTTCTTTATCCACATGCTCGGCAGCCGCTTCTACCGCAGCTTGAATACGATCGCGGCTAAATGGAGCCCTAGAGCCATCACGCTTGATTACGATTGGTTTCACTTTCTTCTCCTTACCCTTAGCATACTCACAGAGTTATCCACAAACACACTATATAGGGTTATTTTTTATCCGACTGGCACTATATGTTGTGGCGTATTTAACGAAAAGCCGTCGCCCTCGGTATTGATTTTGATCAACAAAAATGGGGTATGGATTAAGATCAAATCGATCTTGTCGGCAGCGATCTCAGTTAGGAAGAAAAGCGTGAAAATTGCAAAAATGTGCTCTTTTCTGCTTGAAATTTTTTGAGCTCTTGTAGGATAAAGGCTTGCCGAATGACTTGGGAATAATTGGTGATGAAGAGACGACTCTGTGTACTTTTTTTGATTTGTTTAGGATTGCTATGGTCTGCTTTAGCCAAGGCCGCAGGTACAGTGCATATTGCCACCTGGAATATGCAGTGGCTTAGCAGCGTGCCAAGCAAGCAGATAGTTGAAAGCCAACGCCAAACAGAGGATGTGGCGAAAATGGCATTCTATTTCCAGCAAACCCAAGCCGATATTCTGGCTTTCCAAGAGGTCAACGACATCAAGGCGATACAGCAAATCGTCGGTACCAATTACCATGTGCGACTTTCAGATCGCGCTAGCCCTCCCTTTCGCCGCCATCAGTTTGATGACATCAACCAATACACGGGCTTCGCGATCAAAAAGGGTATTTCCTTTAAAGATCCACAAGACATTGCTTTAGATACTCAGGCCAACAGCAAACTGCGCTTCGCCTCTTATGTCATTGTTAAGCAGGCGCCTTATGCGGATATTCACTTATTGAACGTGCATCTGAAAGCGAGTTGCAGTGGTGCATTTAAAGCAACGGAGGCTTGCCAAACACTCAAACGACAAGGCAAACAATTGGCAAAGTGGATAAAAGAGAGAGAAGCGCAAAAACAGCCCTATGTGATTTTAGGTGACTTCAATCACAACCTCGCCTATGCAGGTGATTGGCTTTATGAAATTTTGGCTCAATCTGGACAGTTTCGCTTGGCGTCTCAGCGCAGTGAAGCGTTATGTCAGGTGCGCTCGAAAAAGCAGCCGAGCAAAACTCACCGTTTTCGCTCTTTGATCGATCACATACTCGTCAGCCATTCCCTGTCGGCGTCTGAAGCCAAACAGACGCGCTTTGACAGCCTTGATGTAGTGCGTTTCCAACTGAGTGACCATTGCCCGTTGAGCAGCACTCTCACTCTGAACCTGCCAAAATAGACGAGGCCCTTTTGGGCCTCGCTAGTTAGTCGACATTGCCAAATTTTAATGGCCAAAGCGTTTGCGCATAAAGGTGAAATAAAGCACCGGAATAACAACCAACGTCAGGATGGTTGAAACGAAGATGCCGAAGATCAGGCTTATCGCTAAACCGTTGAAAATAGGGTCATCTAGGATAAATACGGCCCCAATCATGGCAGCCAGCGCGGTCAACATAATCGGTTTTGCCCGAACGGCGGCAGACTGAATCACCGCTTCAGCAAACTCAACGCCTTGCTCAACTTGCTGGTTAATAAAATCCACCAGCAAAATGGAGTTACGCACAATAATCCCGGCAAGGGCTATCATGCCGATCATCGATGTCGCGGTAAACTGCGCGCCCAGCAATGCATGACCGGGCATAACACCGATAATCGTCAGCGGGATCGGCGCCATGATGATCAGCGGTACCAAATAGGATTTAAATTGCGCGACCACCAACAAGTAGATCAACACCATTCCGACGGCATAGGCAATTCCCATATCACGGAACGTTTCATAAGTAATGGTCCATTCACCATCCCACATGATTGAGATGCCTTGCAGCCCATCTGGCTGGTGGATGTAGTACTGATCGAGCGTCATCGCTTGGTCAAGCTCGCCAGAAAGATTAAACATGCCGTAGAGCGGGCTATCGATCTCTCCTGTCATATCAGCCACGACCATCACCATAGGAACAAGGTTTTTATGCACGATGTAGTCTTCCATCTGACTCTGCGTGATCGAAACCAATTCCGTTAGTGGATAGTGGTTGCCATTTTGACTGCTTACTTTAAGGTTCAACAGCTGTTCAAGACGCACTTTTGCTCCTTCCTGCGCTTGAATCATGACAGGCACAGGATACTTGCTGTGTTCCGTATGTAGATACGTGATCGGTTTGCCACCAACCGTCGTCGCCAACGCATCGACAATCTCACTGTACGGCACCATTAAGCGAGCGGCCTTGCTGCGATCGATCTTCACTTGCCATTTCTGATGGATTTCAGGCAGATACATGTCCACGTCGACAATATCTTCACTGTGTCTAAAAATGTCTCGCACTTGGCGAGCGGCTTGAGCTCGCAGCTCTGGTGTTGGTGCGTAAACTTCAGCCAGAATTGGGGACCACACTGGCGGCCCAGGCGGCACTTCAACGACTTTCACTTTTCCGCCAAACTGGCTGGCGATTTGGTTTAGCACTGGACGCACTGCACTGGCTATCTCGTGGCTGTCGCGATCCCGCTTACGGCGATCCAGCAGATTGACTTGAATATCGCCTTGGTTAGCTTGGTTGCGCTGGAAATAGTGGCGCACTAGGCCGTTAAAGTTGATGGGCGCGGCATTACCAACATAAATTTGGTAGTTCTCTACTTCCGGCACTTTGGCAAGCTCTTCTCCTAACTCAAACAGTACGCGTTGCGTGCGTTCAAGAGAGGCGCCTTCAGGCATATCCAATACCACCTGAAACTCAGATTTATTGTCAAAAGGCAGCATTTTCAATACCACAGCTTGCATAGCTGGCAGGGCAACAGAACCGGCGATCAAACCTAAAACACCCAGCAAGAGGAGAAGTCGATTTCTCGCTTGTTTCTCGGCCGTAATAAAAGGAGCCATGAGTTTGTGGAAAATCGAATCCGCTTGATGCTCATTTTCATGCTTGCCCGCTTTAAGCATTTTCCCTGCCAGCCAAGGGGAAACCACGAAAGCAACCGCAAGGGAGATTAACATCCCCATTGAGGCGTTGATTGGAATTGGGCTCATGTACGGCCCCATTAAGCCAGAGACGAAAGCCATCGGCAGCAGCGCCGCTATTACTGTCAAGGTGGCTAGAATGGTCGGCCCCCCGACTTCATCAACGGCAACCGGGATCAACTCCGACAGTTTCTTTTTGCCCATCGACATGTGGCGGTGAATGTTCTCCACCACCACAATGGCATCGTCCACGAGGATACCAATCGAGAAGATCAGCGCAAACAGAGAGACGCGGTTTAAGGTAAAGCCCCATGCCCAAGAGGCAAACAAGGTGATCATCAATGTCACAATAATGGCGATACCTACGACCAAAGATTCTCGCCAGCCCATGGTCAGCAGCACCAGTAACACGACGGCCGTGGTGGCAAACGCCAGTTTACCGATTAAGGTATTGCTTTTATCTGCAGCGGTTTTGCCATAGTCACGGGTGATAGCCACATCAATATCGGCGGGAATGAGCTGATTTTTCAGCACATCAATGCGAGCCTCCACCGCTTTGGCGACGTTCACCGCATTCTCCCCACTCTTTTTGGCAATCGCCAAAGTCACGGCAGGCGACAGGGTATTCTTATCACTGGTCCAAACGTTGTGTTTGGGGGTATCGACACCCAGAGCGATCTCTGCGATGTCTTCAAAGTAGACGGGCGAGCCATTTTGTACACCAACCACGAGCTGCTTGACTTGATCAACTTGGGTTAAGAACTCGCCAATCTGGAGTGGCAACTGCTGATTGTCATGAGTCAGGCTAAGTGTGGTGGAACGTTGATTGGCAGAAGGAAGCGCTTGATTGAGTTGGCTGATAGTCACACCATAAGCATTCATTTTGACCGGATCGAGCCTAACATCAACGATAGTGGCATGCGCACCCACCGTGTATATGTCACGTGTGCCATCAATGCGTTTTAGCTCGGTTTCTAGCCCGTGCGCAATTTGAGTTAGCTGCTGCCCAGAATAGTGACCTTCTTTGTCTGATAAGGTAATAGTGACAATGGGGACATCTTCAATACCACGCGGTTTGATGATAGGTTCTCCAACTCCAACGCCTTGCGGCATCCAGTCTTTGTTGGAATAGAGTTTGTTGTAGATCCGTACCACAGCATCGCTTCGCGTCACGCCAACCTCAAAGATCGCCACGATCATCGCACCGTCTGGCTGAGAGAAAGAGTAAATTTTGTCAATGCCTTGGATTTCAGAGATAACCTGTTCTGCCGGTGTGGTCACTAAGCTGGCGACTTCCTGCGGAGACGCACCGGGAAACGGGATATAGACATCGGCAAAAGTGACATCAATCTGGGGCTCCTCTTCTTTTGGGGTAACCACGACAGCGAAGATTCCCATCAACAAGCCAACTAAGGCCAGCAATGGGGTCATTGCTGAGTTTTGAAAGGCCGCAGCAATGCGACCCGAAATACCGAGTCGTTGAGTCATATTATTCACCTTTCACTTTGAGCAAATTGCTTACCACACGATCGCCAATTTCAAGCCCAGACAACACTTCATAGCTGTCTTCAAACTCTTGCCCTAAACGTACTGGGTTTAGAATTGCCTCATCATCTTTAGTGAGTCGGTAAACGACGCTTAATTCAGCGCGACGCATGACGGCCGTTTTGGGGACCAGAAGGAGCTCCCTCTTCCCATAGACAAAACGCGTTTTCACCCAAGCACCTGGGGTAAAGCCAAGTTGCTTTTCCGGTAAGTTGAGTCGGATGGTATGGCTATGAGAACTCGGTTCTGCGTAACGGAAAAGATTGTAGGCGGTTGGAGTGACTTTATCACCACTGCCGTTATCAATAGTAAACTGCGCTTCATTGTTTACCAGCGAGTAATAGTGCTGCGGGATCTCACTTTCTACTCTGAGCTCGTCCATAGAAAAACCACTCAACAACGGCGTGCCCGGGGCCACGGTTTCCCCCAGTTCGACATAACGCTTGGTCACCACACCATCATAAGGTGCCGTCACGCTGGTGTAACCGAGAGACTCTTTCGCCTGAGCTACCGATGCCTCCGCCGATTTCACTGCGGCAGCAGCGCTGCGAGAACGCGTTTCTGCTGCATCCATCTGATCTTGGGAAATCGCCCCTTTCGGCATCAATTGGCGAAAACGCTTTACTTGTGCCTGCGCTTCTTTATTTTGTGCAACTGCGCTTGCCAATTGCGCCTTGGCCGCATCTAGCGCGGCCGATTGCTGTACTGCGCTAATTTCCAATAGCACACTACCTTGCTTAACGTAATCATTCACATCCACATTAAGGGCGACCACGGTACCTGACGTTTGCGCGGCGACAGTACCTTGATTGACAGGCTGAACCACACCATCCAACACGATGGCCTGATCGACTTTAGTCAGCTGCGCAGTATAGACTTCCGCCATTACCGAGCTGTTCGTTGTGAGCAAAAGTGCGGCTGCCAACGCAGATTTTTTCAACCATTGCATAATCAAATCTCCCTGATTGTTTCTGTTACTCTAGCCGAGCTAGGCCAGCTCTGTTTTGACTTGACGCTCATTTCTAATACAGATCAGCAAGTTAGTTGTGCCTAAGCCGACCATCATTGCCGCAAAAAAGATCCAGATTTGGGGATTGCCCAATCCAAGACTCGCTACGGCAGGTCCGGGGCAGATGCCCGCCAATCCCCAACCAACACCAAACAGTGCCGCACCAGAAATCAGCCTTGCATCCACTCTCTTTTGTGTCGATAAGCAAAAACTTGGCGCGTTAACTGGCTTGCTCTGCTGACGCACAATGAAAAAGTAACCGGGCATAAACACCGTGAGTGCTCCGCCCATCACAAACATCAAACTTGGGTCCCATTGCCCAGCCACATCAAGAAAGCCAATCACTTTAGCGGGATCAATCATCCCAGAAATAGCCATCCCCAAACCAAAAAGAAGTCCTGCGACTAGCGAAGTAAATCGAAATAGAAAGTTGTTCATTGAGTTACGCCTTAGGAAATTAGATCAAATGAAGTCTGATAAACACCGTCACCGCAGCGACTGACATAAACACACCTGTCGCCACCATCGATCGTGTTGATAAACGGCCAATACCACAAATACCATGGCCACTCGTGCATCCATTTCCTAACCGTGTGCCAACCCCCACGACTAAACCCGCTAATGCCAACATGACTGAGGAACCGCCTAGAGACGAAGCGGCGGGCAAATGCGCCATGCCGAAAGTCACGGCAGCCACACCTCCGGCGATCATGCCGACAACAAACATTAAACGCCAAGCAAAGTCGCGTGATTTGGGGGTTAATAACCCGGTCAAAATCCCACTGATGCCGGCAACTTTCCCATTAAGCACTAGCATTATTAGTGCTGATAGACCAAGTAAAACGCCTCCTGCTAACGATTCCCAAGGAATGATAAACGCCATATAAGCCTCTTAATTATGACAAAAAACATACTGTAAATTACTGATTAACTGTGCAACACGCACATCTGCCAAAGAGTAGAAAACCTGTTGTGACTCTTTTCGCGCTTTGACTAAACCGTGCTTTCTCAACAAAGTGAGATGTTGTGAGAACGCAGACTGACTCAATGTTGAGCTCTGTTGCAATTGACCCACGCCAACTTCACCGCTCGTTAACTGGCACAGCACCATTAAACGTTCAGGATGAGCCATCACCTTAAGCAATTCAGAAACCTCATGTGCACTACCGCGCATTTGCTCTAGATTAATTGAATCTTCACGATGCATAGCCACCTCCTAAGTACATGATTTAGAGTTTACTGAATTAACAAATTTAGTCAATTCTAATTTAGCCTAACTGAAATTAGATTAATTTTTATTAGACATATCTAATATTAGGGTTTAGAGTAACACCATTAAACACGTGGAGGTGACATCATGACGGTAGATAACGGAGTTCGTATCATTGCAGGCAGCATGGTTTTATTATCGCTCTTGCTCACAACCTATGTGCATACTAATTTTGTATGGTTAACCGTATTTGTCGGCGTCAACTTAATCCAAAGTGCATTCACTGGATTTTGTCCGGCCGCCCTATTTCTCAAAAAACTTGGCTTTAAATGACGATGTGGCCGCAATAGCTATGTGAACGCACTGCTATTGTGTGCCGTCAAAATAATGAGGTTTTATTACATGACAAAAATCGTGATCATTGGTGGTGTCGCAGGTGGCGCCTCAGCAGCAGCTCGTGCACGCCGTCTCAGTGAAGACGCGCATATCATCATGTTTGAGCGCGGCGAATTTGTCTCATTTGCCAACTGTGGTTTACCTTACCACATTGGTGGTGACATCACTGATCGCAGTAAATTACTGTTGCAAACACCAGAGAGCTTTTTAGCCCGCTTTAATGTCGATGTGCGAGTGATGAATGAAGTTCTTTCCATCAATCGCGAAGAAAAAACCATCAGCGTGAAAAGTTTACTCGACGGCTCTGAGTATCAAGAAAGCTACGACTTTCTCTTACTCAGCCCTGGGGCTGGTCCTGTCGTTCCACCTATCCCGGGCATAGACAACCCGCTGACCCACTCACTGCGTAATATTCCAGATATGGATCGCATCATCAAAACCATTCAGATGAACAAACCAGAACACGCGACCGTAATTGGCGGCGGATTCATCGGTCTGGAGATGATGGAAGCGTTTCATCAATTGGGAATAGAAACCACATTGATTGAGATGGCCGATCAAGTGATGACACCGGTTGACAAAGAGATGGCAGGTTTCGTTCATGCCGAAATCCGACAAAAGGGCATCGACTTACGCTTGGGCGTGGCACTAGAAGCGGTTGAGTATCACCCGACAGAGCACATTGTCAGTGTCGAGTCTGGTGAAAACGAAGCGCATCGCCATATGCAAGGTGAGCTGACGCTTTCACTCAATAACGGTGAAACTTTGCGTACCGATGTGTTGATTATGGCGATTGGGGTGCGCCCAGAAACCAAACTTGCACGCGAGGCCGAACTTGAGATCGGTGAGCTTGGTGGTATTCGCACCAACGAATTTATGCAAACCAGTGATCCGTTTATCTATGCAGTCGGCGACGCGGTTGAAGAGCAAGATTTTGTCACAGGCAAACAAACCTTGGTTCCCCTAGCTGGCCCAGCCAACCGTCAAGGCCGTATGGCGGCGGACAACATGCTTGGTCGCAGCGAGCGTTATCAAGGCACTCAAGGAACCGCGATTTGTAAGGTTTTTGATTTAGCCGTAGCGTCAACAGGCAAAAATGAGAAACAGCTAAAACGCGACGGTGTCACTTATGAAAAAGTGTACGTGCACACCGCTAGCCATGCGAGCTACTATCCCGGTGCAGAGATAGTCTCATTTAAGCTGCTATTTGACCCACAAACAGGCAAAATTTTCGGCGCGCAAGCCGTTGGTAAAGATGGCGTAGATAAACGGATTGACGTGATGGCGGTCGCTCAGCGTGCGGGCATGACAGTGCTCGATCTCCAACACTTAGAGCTGACCTATGCTCCTCCATTCGGCAGTGCCAAAGACGTGATTAACCAAGCAGCGTTTGTTGCGGCAAATATCATGAAAGGGGATTCGACAGCCATTCATTTCGACCAGTTAGCAGAACTGAATGAGCAGCAACTCCTGCTGGATGTTAGAAATCCGAGCGAACGTGACAACGGCAATCACTTGCCTGGCGACGTAAACATTCCCGTTGACCAACTGCGCCAGCGTATGCACGAGCTGCCAAAAGACAAAGAGATCATCATCTATTGTCAGGTCGGTCTGCGTGGTAACGTCGCGTATCGTCAACTGGTCAACAACGGTTTTAAAGCCCGCAACCTGATTGGTGGCTACCGTACTTACTTATTTGCTCAGCAGTAAAAACTAGATTCGCGCTACAACGCCAACAAAAACGAGGGAGCCTAAGGCTCCCTCGTTTTTTAATCATTGTTTTTCAATCATAGTTTTAGCTTCGTGATTCTCGGCTGTGACAAAGCTCAATCGCATTTTTTAGCAGCTCAAGAGCGCTTTGATCACATGGTGGAAGTGCAGCATCGCTTTGAGCGATAGGGTCAACACGCTCACCCCATTTGATCAACCCTGCGCCCCAGGTTAGGCCTGCGCCAAACGCAGCGAGCAAAATGTTGTCGCCCGCTTTAATATGGCCCTGCTCTACCGCCTCACACAGCGCGATCGGCACCGTGGCCGCCGAGGTGTTGCCATATTTATCAATGTTAATGAACGCTTTTTTCTGTTCAATCCCCGCGAGATCACACAAAGTCTGGATAATACGGATATTCGCTTGATGCGGAATCACCACGTCAATATCGTCTTTATGCATTTCGGCCGCAGCTAATACGTGTGCAGCAGCGCTGCTCATGCCCTTCACTGCACGTTTGAAGATCTCTTTACCAACGAAGTTGAACGACCAAAAGCCGTTATCTGCGGCGAAACGATCCATGGAAGTGCCAAATTTCGGCACAGAGAGAATGTCGCGCCCATTAGCATCACAGCCGATTTTCGCACTTTGCAGACCAACCGCGTGCTCCGTTCTTGATAAAACCACCGCGCCCGCACCGTCGCCAAACAGCACAGCGGTGTCGCGCATCGCCCAATCGATATAGAAAGAGAGCCGCTCTGCGCCAATAATGAGTGCGTGACGATAAGCGCCAGATTGAATTAAACGTGTGCCCGTTTCTAGCCCATAAACAAAACCCGTACAAGCGGCGTTCAAGTCAAACGCTGCTGCCGCTTCGATACCCAAATTTCTTTGAACCAACGAAGCAATATTAGGGATAAGCGAGTCTGGTGAACAGGTAGCAACAATAATCAGATCAATATCCGCAGCGTCAAGCCCAGCACGCGCAAGCGCATGGCGAGCCGCAACGGTGGCCAATTCCGAGGTGTTTACATGGCTGATACGACGATTGGCGATCCCGGTGCGGGTGCGAATCCATTCGTCCGACGTTTCAAGAAACGTACTCAGATCATCATTTGACAAGGTAGCGGGAGGCAGGCATTTTCCCCAACCCGTAATTTCGGCGTAATAATTTGTCATCTTAGACCTATTTATTGTTGTTTTTAAATTAAGTAGATTAAGCAAGTATACGCTTTCTAAGGTTGTCTGGTAAGTCCAGTTTAAAACCTCGTCGACGAGCTTGATGTCGTAATGACTCTTTTATCGTCTGTTGTATGAAAATCACTAAGAAGGAATGAAAAACATGTCGACCTTCCATTCACGCTGCCCAGCTTGCGGCGGCCTAAACCGTTTACCCGCGGAGCGTGTTTCTGAGCAACCTAGCTGCGGTAAATGCAAAACAGCGCTGCTTGATGGCGCACCGATTGAAGGAACCGCAGAAAACTTTAACGCAATTTTAAACAGTGACCTTCCTGTGGTGGTCGACTTTTGGGCACCTTGGTGCAACCCTTGTGTTGGTTTTGCGCCTATCTTTGCCGACGTGGCGCATGAGCGCAAACATCAGGTACGCTTTGTGAAAATCGATACAGAAGCCCAACAGGCGCTCGCCGCTCAGTTTCAAATCCGCAGCATTCCAACCATCATGGTATTTAAAAAAGGACAACGGGTTGATATGCTCAATGGCGCCTTACCCAAAAGCCAGTTTGATCAATGGCTAAATCAAGCCATCAAAAAATAATTGACTAATCCGGGTAATCTTGACCCGGATTTATTCTACTCAAAAGCACCCAATCGCCGATTTTTGACCATATGCTCGAGAATCATATTTTCATGTCGTATCGACAAATATTTGTAATTTTACTCACATAAGATTTCGCCGCATAGTCGCGCCAACAAACTATGAACCTCTCTTCTTATCTGGAGAATCTGACTTTGGCCGACACCCGCGAAACCACACTTCCTTCATCTATTTTCGTCCCTATTTTAGCGCTGACGCTTTACTCAGTTGCGTCCGGCTACCTGATGAGTCTGATCCCGTTGGTGACGGAGCAATACCAACTGCCCGTCTCTTTGGCCAGTTGGTTAGCCAGTGCGTTTTATTCCGGTCTGTTATTGGGCTCGATGTTTTTTGAGCCTGTGGTACAACGCATCGGCCACAAAAATGCCTTTATTTTGTGCTTGCTGGTCTTTATTGCAAGCATCGTGACGTTGCCTTTGCTGCCCAATAGCCACATCTGGCTGAGTGCACGTTTTGTCGCCGGCATTGCAGTCGCAGGTGTGTTTGTGGTGGTTGAGTCTTGGCTATTGGATGGTGATGAGCACTCTCGAGCCAAGCGGCTTAGCTTTTACATGATTTCACTCTACGGCGGCACTGCGTTTGGTCAAATTGGGATCAGCACCTTCGGTATTTCGGGTTCTACGCCGTTTATCTTGATTTGTGCCACGTTAATCATTGCGGTCTTGTCACTGGTTTGCTTTCGTACATCGCAGCCAGACAGCCACTCGGCTGAGAGCCTGTCGCTCAAGCAGATTGCTCGTCTTAATCACACGGCGATTATCGGTTGCATTGTTTCAGGGCTGACGCTTGGCGCGATCTATGGCTTGATGCCGCTTGAGCTAGCCAACCGTAATGTTGAGCAAAGCAGTATCGGCAGTTTGATGGCACTAGTGATTTTAGGCGGCATGGTGGTGCAGCCTACCGTGACGGCGTTGGGTAAATGGACAGGCAAATCTTTGCTGATGGCGTTTTACTGTTTGGCGGGTGTTTTCGCCATCGGCATGACGTTCGTCTCCGACTCCTTACCTGTGTTAGCGATGGCGCTATTTTTGCTGGGTATGGCTATCTTTGCTCTCTATCCGATCGCCATTACATTGGGTTGTGAACAGCTCGACAGTAAGTTTATCGTCTCAGCCACTCAGGTCATGCTCTTTAGTTATAGCGTAGGCTCGGTGATTGGCCCCGTTTTAGCAGGTGAATTTATGCACAAACCCCATGGTCTGCTAGGTTATCTGTTTGCCATGTTGGTACCAACCACAATCTATATGTTGCTCGCGGCAGTAAAAACGCGCAAAAGCGTTGCAATTCCTTAGCATTAAGCCCCGACTGCGGGGCTTAATTGTCTGTCAGGTTTTTGCGATAACGGGTCGGCGAAACACCAAAATATTTTTTAAATCGGTGGGTAAAATTGTACGGGTCTCGATAGCCGAGCCGGTGCGAGATCATGCTAATGGTCCACTCTTTGTAACGTAGTAAATCCGCCGCTTTATCCATACGTAGTTGGATCAGTTTGCTGCGCGGCGTAACACCAAATAGCTGTTTCGTCAGGCGGTTAAACTGCTCTTCGCTGATGTAACAATGCGCGGCCATTTCTGCCACACTCCAAGGCAAATGCAACTGACTTTCCACTTCGTTGAACAACGCCTGAACACGCGAAAGTGAGCCGGAAACCCCGGGCTCGACCGTGGAAAGCAGACGCACCACTTCACTGATCAACATGCGGCGAAAACTGCCTCTTCCACCGATTTCAGCATAGAGCAAGCACATCAGCGACCACACCTGTTCTGTTTCTCGAAAATTCACCACGCATTGCCCCATTTGGGCAATGTGCTGCCATTTTTCACTTGGCTGTGGTAACAGCCAGATCATTTCCCAAAATTTGCTGTTTGGATCGAGTTCAAAACGAAACGGGGTATGCGCAGGAAGAATGGTTAATGAGTACGGTGGAATTGCGCTTACCTTCTCTTTGGTGATCAATACGCCAGCGCCAGCCATTGTAAACAGCAAAGTATGTACCGCCACCCCATAGCGCTCAACCGAATAACCTTGCTTGAGTTTTGCGATGCCCGCCATAAAAATGTCCGCAGCGCGCCATTCCGGGATCTCCGTTAAGGTGAGAAATCGCTCCTTGCACTCCGGTGCAAGGTAGACCTCGTCGACCCATTCGTTTTTTGGCACAAATTGCTCAATGACGGTTTTGCACAGGTTTTCCGAATTTTCAAACATGTTCACCTTAAGCGTTCCCCTTTATAGTTCCGCTCCAAACCAAGGAGCAAACATGAACCAACAACATATCAAAGATTTGCCGAGCAATCCTTTACCTGGCGGGCTATTAAAGACCATTGCCAAGCTCGGATTTCCCGTTGCAATACAAAGCGCTCTGGTGGCAATTTTAGCGTTGGCGGACGTTCTAATGGTAAGCGACTTTGGTAAAGAAGCAACCGCCGCTGTGGGAATTGCCTCAAAATGGCACTTTGTTGCGATCATGATCATGGCTGGGCTCGCTTCGGCAAACGGCACCCTAGTGGCACAATATTGGGGTAAGCAAGACCCCCGCAGCGCCAAAACGGTTTCGATGATTGCCATGAGCTTTGGTCTCAAAGTACTTTTGCCAGTGACGCTTTTGATCACGCTCGGCTCACACTTGATCATGATGCTGCAAACCAGTGACCAACGAGTTATTGAACTCGGCTCGGTGTACTTGTGGTATGCGTTTCCCGTGCTGTTGCTGACCCACATCGTGATCGTTATTGAGGCAAGCATGCGCTCATCAGGTGACACCGTCACACCTCTGGCAATGGGGGCTGTGACTATCGTGATTAACATCACGCTGAACTATTGGTTGATCAAAGGCGGCTTAGGCGTCCCTGCAATGGGAGTGGCTGGTGCAGCACTAGCGACGACTATCTCTCGTGCAGTGCAAGTCGGATTAATGCTTGGTTTCATGCAATGGAAATCGCATTGGTTGCTGACGACCCACGCATCGCCTGAACGCCCTTCACTGTGGCTTTCCTACCGCCGATTGGCACTGCCAACCACGCTGGGCGCGGTTTTGTGGGCGATTGGTACCATGGTTTATCAAATGATTTTCGGCCACATGGGCACCACAGAATTGGCGGTGTTTAGTATGCTTGGCCCATTTGAGTCGCTCTGCTATGCGATTTTCTTTGGTCTTTCTGTCGCGTGTTCGGTCTTGATTGGTCAAGCACTCGGCCGAGATGAGTTTGAGAAAGCGCAGGCCATGGCCGCCTACTTTATTAAAGTCGTTTTTTTGGTTGGTATTTCTGTCGGCGCTCTGATGCTCGCGAATCGTGAACTGATCTTATCCGCACTTAACTTGGCAAGCGAGGAACTGCATCCATTGGCTGCGCCAGCGGTGATGATCCTTTGCTGTGGCATCTGGATAAGAATGCTCAACATGATCATCATCAACGGCATTATTCGCGCAGGAGGTGACAACATTTTCTGCCTACGGATGGACTTTATCGCCATGTGGATGACGGGCTTGCCCTTGTGTGCAATGGCCGCTTTTATTGCTGGCTGGGAATTTAAATACGTTTATGCGCTAATGCTGGCTGAAGAAGTGGTGAAATTGGCGCTGTGCTATCGCCGCTACACGCAGAAGTACTGGATTAAGAATCTCACTGTGGTGACGGTTTCTTAGCCATTCTTTGATGACGATTAGAACTCTCCGGTGCTGGTTTTCCGGGCACCGGTTTTCTCTCACTCCACAGATGACGAATCGCCAGAATCGGATGAGCGATCAGCATCCTTGGTCCACCATAACGCATCACATCGCGCATCTGCGCTTTCGGCTCCGGCTTGTAACAATGGATCGGGCAGCGATTACACGCCGGTTTTGCTTGCCCGTATGGACACCGGTCTAAGCGGGTTTCAGCATAATCCAACAAAGCCTGACACGATTGGCACAAAACACGCTCACTTTGATGATGCGCCTGACAGTACATCGCGACCATATAGGAGACGGTCTTAAATTCAGTGGCAAGTGAGCCTGTTAATAAAAGCGAGGGCGAAGGTGGCTGTTTCATCTTTGTGGTCAATGTCATTTCTTGTGATGAGCCACTATACCCAAAAAACGCAACGGCGCTTTTAGCTAAATCAAAGTCACTTGTACTTTTGTGAGCAAATGATTATCCTGCGCCACCTCAACCGGGAGTCAACCAATGAACCGCAAAAAGAAAATTAATCAAATCTATAACGCCAGAATGAAGAAGCAGAATGCAAAGCTGCACAAGAGCAATAAGCCGCGTTATATCTCCAAAGCAGACAGAGCCAAAATGGAAGCTGAACAAGCGCTGGAAAATCTGCCTCAAGTAGAATCCGTAGAGTCTCAGACGGACGTACAAAGCGACTCACAATAAGAAAACCGCTCAGTTGAGCGGTTTTCTGTTTATGAGCAAGTGGAGCTAGGAAACTTTAAAATATTTCAACTGGTCATTCAGGATCTCGGCTGCTGCCGCCATGGCTTGGCTCTCTTCCGCCAGCATCTGTGAAGCCTGCATCACTTCGTTGGCGGCCAGATGAATACTGGTGACGTTTTCCGTCATCTCATTGGCGACTAACCCTTGCTGCTCCGATGCCGCTGCAATCTGCGCCACCATATCGTTCGATTTCACCAACTCAGTCACCATATTGGCTAACTGCTTTTGCGTATCCAACGAAATCGCGACACTTTGCTCGACTTTGACGTTGCTGCGCTGCATCGCTTGGACCGTACGCTCGGTGCGCTCAGTTAACGAATCGATCGTCTGCTGTACTTCATTGGTGGATTGCTGAGTACGTGAGGCCAAGTTGCGTACTTCGTCCGCCACAACCGCAAAACCACGCCCTTGTTCACCAGCACGAGCCGCTTCAATTGCCGCATTCAGTGCCAGTAAGTTGGTTTGCTCGGAAACTTCACGGATAACGCTCACCACTGCGCTTATTTCCTGTACGCCCGCTTTTAACTCCGCCACCAACTGGTCGGCAGCGGAAATGTCTTGTGACACGTGCGAAACGGTTTGTGCGGTCTTCTCCATCGCTTGACCACTTTGCTCTGCATGATGCGTAACCAACTGGGTACTGTGCGCGGTGTTCTCTGCATTGCTCGCAACATCGGTGATGGTGGTACTCATCTCCGTCATTGCGGTTGAGAGCAGTTCCAGTTGCGAATGCTGCGTGCCGACACTGGTCGCAGCTTCTTCACTTGCCTGAGCGATGCTTTGCGCCATATTGGCGGATTGTTCTGCCGCTTCATGTGCCGCCATCAAAGTAAACTGCAGTTTCTCCAACATACGGTCTATTTCACGACTCATTACTCCCAGCTCATCTTTGCGCTGCGTATTTAGTCGCACACGTAAATCGCCGTCGGCAATTTTGCTCGTGTTATCAATTAACCGGTTGAGCGGCAAGACAATGTTGCTTGAGATAACATAACCCATTGCCACTAACATGGCCGCCATAATTAATGCAACAAACGCCTCTTTAAGCGCCGCCGCGAAGAAAGACTCTTGTATGTCCGCGACCAAGATACCAGAGCCAACAATCCATCCCCAACCTTTGAACTGCTCAACGTAGGAAATCTTATCTTTCAATTTGCCATTAGGGCTTTTCCATTGGTAATCGAGGAATCCACCACCGTTTTGCGCGGTTATCGACGCCATCTCCTGCCAGTGGAATTTGCCAGCGCCATCTTTAAAACCGGAGGCGTTTTGCCCGTTTAACTCCGGCTTGACCGGATGCGTGACAATCGTGAGCTGCGGTGTGGTGATCCAGAAGTAATTATCACCGTCATAACGCAATTTGTTGATCGCTTGAATAGCGCGAGACTGGGCTTCTTGCTCACCGATTTCTCCTTGCAGATCATAATAGTAACTGACCAAATTCAACGCGGTTTCCACCTGAGCTTTAAGCTTACTTTCGCGTTCAGCCATGGAGGATTTACGTTGCTCATTCAAGTTGTAAATGCACGTCGCCACAATCAGAGCAACGGAGAGAATCACGAGCGAGAGAAGTTTGTACTTTACCGATAAGTTACTAAGTTTCATCTGAGCATCCGTTTTTTTATAAAGCCAACTGAGTCGTATTTTTTATTGAAAGATGATCATTACTCGTTTCAGTGAATAGTCAAAGGATGCATATCACGATTTTAACCATTTGTTACGTGTGGGTTTCAGAATGGCCATATTTATCACGTTTGCTAATGCAAAATGCCTTATTAGAGATGTCCCATATGATTTTTGATAGTGATACCTTTGGCCCTATATGCTCAAACTGATAGATCCGATTACAATCTGTTTTCATTTATTGTCAGGTGATCTCACGCTCAGTTTTTCGCCAGTGTTAACGTTATCTGTGTATCCACACCATTA
Source organism: Vibrio cidicii (assembly GCF_009665415.1). Taxonomy (NCBI): domain Bacteria; kingdom Pseudomonadati; phylum Pseudomonadota; class Gammaproteobacteria; order Vibrionales; family Vibrionaceae; genus Vibrio; species Vibrio cidicii. The sequence goes on from NZ_CP035922.1 coordinate 868,725, forward strand.
AGACTTAACAATCTCCTTACTTCAGCGTCACGATTGTCTGGAATTTCGTGAGTCACTACCGAGAAATCAACATCGGTTTCAACGCTAAGTGGTTATGTGAAGCAGGTTTACTATTTTTTAGCGATATCAAGCGAAAATATCCTTACTAATTTTACTAATAAGGACAAATATCATGTTGTATTTGGAGTTCCTGTTCCTTTTGCTGATGCTTTACATCGGCTCCCGCTACGGCGGTATCGGTCTTGGTGTCGTGTCTGGGATCGGTTTGGTTATCGAAGTGTTTGTGTTCAAAATGCCGCCCACTTCCCCACCTGTAACGGTCATGCTGATCATCCTTGCTGTTGTCACCTGTGCCTCGATTCTTGAAGCGGCCGGCGGATTGAAATACATGCTGCAAGTGGCTGAGCGCATGCTGCGTAAGAACCCAAAACGGGTAACGCTGATTGCCCCTTTTGTCACTTACGCGATGACGTTCATGCTGGGTACTGGCCACGCGGTTTACTCCATCATGCCCATCATTGGCGACGTCGCTCTGAAAAATGGCATTCGCCCAGAGCGTCCGATGGCAGCGGCCTCAGTGGCATCGCAAATTGCGATAACCGCCTCACCCATTTCTGCGGCGGTGGTTTACTACTTAGCGCAACTTGCCGACATTAACCACGAAATCACTTTGCTTTCTATCCTTTTAGTTACCGTTCCTGCGACGCTGTTCGGCACCTTGCTGATGTCACTTTACAGCCTAAAACGCGGTAAAGAGCTGGACGACGATCTGGAATATCAAGAGCGTTTGAAAGATCCGGTATGGCGCGAAAAAATCCTTAACACCACCGCAACCTCGTTGGATGAGCATCTACCCGCCGCCGCGAGAAACTCTGTCCTGCTGTTTATCGCTTCCATCTTTACCATTGTGCTCATTGCCATGGTGCCAGAGATCCGCATTATCGCTGAAGGGAGCAAACCGATCAGCATGGCGGTGGTCATTCAGATGATGATGCTGTGCTTCGGCGGTATCATTTTGCTGGCGACCAAAACGGACCCGCGCAGCGTGCCAAATGGTGTGGTGTTTAAATCGGGTATGGTAGCAGCGATTGCAATTTTCGGTATCGCGTGGATGTCAGATACCTACTTCCAGTACGCAATGCCTCAGTTTAAATCCGGCATCGTTGAGATGGTGAACAACTACCCATGGACCTTCGCTTTAGCGCTGTTCATTGTCTCGGTGGTGGTGAACTCACAAGCCGCGGTTGCGCGTATGATGTTGCCTGTTGGCCTTGGCTTAGGGCTTGAACCCGCACTACTGATTGGTTTAATGCCAGCGCTGTACGGTTACTTCTTTATTCCAAATTACCCTTCAGACATTGCGACCGTAAACTTTGATAACACAGGCACCACTAAGATTGGCAAATGGTATTTCAACCACTCCTTTATGGCGGTTGGTTTGATTGGTGTCATCGGTGCCTGCTGCCTCGGCTACTTGCTGGGCCAAATCATTATTGGCTAACTAACCCATAACGACAAAGAGCGGATATCATGCCTGAAATGATATCCGCTCTTTTTTTAGCACTTAGGTTGAGTTTTACCCCATGTCTTAAACTTCGGGCGTCTCACTTTTCTTGTGTGACAAAAAACGTACCCAACTTTGCGTTTGTGTCGACGATTTTATCGCATCAGCCTTTTTCGCTAACGCAAGTGCGGCTTCTAAGCGGTTGAGACGGTACAGCGCGTTCACTTTGAGCAACTGTGCATCATAGAAGCGCTGCTGATTTTCCATTTGATCCAGTGACGCGATCACCTGTTGATATTTCTGTAGCTGATTTTGCAGCACTGCCACTTCCCAATGGTATTTACTCTCAATCTCTGCGGCTTTATGCCAGAAATGCAGCGACTTCTGCCACTCTTTTGCCGCTTGCCAATATTGCGCTTGCAAGCGGATCAGCTCAAGATCGCTGTCAGCCTGTTCAAGTTGTGACAATGTCACTGCAGCTTTTTCATAAATCCCTTGGCTCGCATACAGATATGCCAACGACTTGCGTTCAGAATCGAGCAAGGCAATGCCTTTAAGTTGCGCGAGGGTCAAAATATCTAACGCCGCTTTTTGCTGATGTAAATTGAGGTAGCCACTATAGGCTTGCATCCACCAGATTTTTTTCTCCGGTTGCAAGGCAATCAGCTGTTTGGCGTTGCCCACCACCTGCGACCATTGCTCAAGCTGGGCATGCGCGCCAAGAGAGATTGAGAGCACCGCCACGCTCGGTTTAGGGTCGAGTTTGCGCTGTTTCTCCAGCGCGAGCAACGTCTCACGCCACTGCTCTAGGCTGTAGTGCGCTTGCGCCAGATGCAGCCACACTTCGGCGGCGTTTTCTCCCTCGGGAATGGATTGCGTGAGCAGTTCGAGGTGCGGCAAAGCTTGACGAAATTGACCTAGCGTTAGGTAGATTGACGACAGCATACGCCTAGTACGCCACTGCTCATCGTCGGCCAAACCTTGCGCGTTGAGCGCTTTTTCCAAAGCAATCACCGAATGTTCAGCTTGCTCCGATTGCCAATATAAGATGCCCAGCATGCGCGAGATAGCTGCCACATCGCCCGGCCTTGACACTTCAGCGGTCAACAAATGCTCGATCGCCTGCTGGTTTTGCTCTTTGGCAGACAAGGTTTGCGCCTGCTGCATGTAACGCAGGGCGTAAGGTGAGATGTCCGAGTTCGCTGCCGCGGCTGATACCTTGGTCAACAGCAGGCAGCTCATCAGTAAGGTGATCGTCGTCTTTTTCATCTTCATTGCATTTTAAACTCTATCCGGGTGCTATATCCGAGAATGGGTTGCGCGGCGCCATCGACGATTTGCGGCTGGTAACGCCAACGCTTCACTGCATCAACGGCACTGCGTTCAAAGAATCGAGCTGGCTGAGCCTCCACCACTTCGATGTTTTGTGGCCTGCCCGTTTCATCAATATCAAATCTCAGCAACACATAGCCTTCAATGCCTCTCTTCTTCGCTTTGGCGGGATACACCGCATCCACTCGGCTCAGTGGGGTCAACTGCTGATGATTATTTGCCACGCTGTTACCCGGAATACCGACCGAAGGAACGGAAATTGCTAAGCCATTGACACTAAAAGACATATCAACATTAGGCATCTCAACCTGAGCCGAGGTCGTTGTCATTGGCGTTTGGGAGACCTTCATGACTTCGGGCTGAGGCGGCGGCGGTACATCCGGCGGTGGTGGCACTGCACGTTGACGTCGTGCCACTTCGCTCTGTGCTTCAAACATCACCATGTTAAAGCTGACCGGTGCAGATGGCGTTACTCCGTTTAATTTGCCCAGATTCACCATCCATGCCATGGCGGAAAACAGGGCAAACACCATCGCCAATGACACCGGCAGCGATAGCAATAATCTCAACATCAGCGTTTCTCCGCCGCCAGCGCGATGTTTTTCACCCCTGCCGCTTTCGCCGCATCCATCACTTTCACCACCGTACCGTTGTAGGCGTATTCGTCGGCTTGTACCACCAATGAGGCATCCGGTTGATCGAGTAATAAGCGTTCGATACTGGCTTGAACACGCTCAACATCGACAATTCGTTTATCGATATAGATATCATTGGCTGCCGTGACGGCGATGAAAATACCCGCATCTTTCTGTGCACTAACATTGGAGGCCTGCGGACGATTCACCTCCACACCGGATTCACGCACAAACGAACTGGTGACAATAAAGAAGATCAGCATGATGAAAACGATGTCCAGCATTGAGGTCAAATCGATCTGCGCTTCATCCGATTTTGCCTGACGTTTACCTAGTCTCAAGACTGACTCCTTAACATTCTTTCCAATTTCAGTTCTCGGTTCTGACACGCTTTATACAGGCGGGCATGAACAAACATGCCGACCAGTGCCACCACCATGCCGACCATCGTCGGCAGCGTCGCCAGCGAAATACCTGACGCCATTAATTTTGGGTTACTACTGCCTTGGGTTGCCATCACTTCGAAAACCGAGATCATGCCCGTTACCGTACCGAGCAATCCAAGCATAGGACAAATCGCCACCAGCACTTTCAGCAAGCTTAAATGACGAAACAGACGCTGATGCGCTTGCGCCATCCACGCTTCACGCACCGACAAGGCAAACCACGAGTGTCTATCTTCACGCGCTTGCCACTGCTGCGCGGTTTGCGTGCAATACACGGGAAACTCGCGGCTCAAGTAGAGAATTTTCTCTACCGCGAGCAGCCAGAAAACTACCGCGACGGCAGCGAGCCACCATAAAATCTGTCCACCCTGTTCCATAAAGGTCTGCAAAGACGCCCACCATTGGCTGGACGTCAACAGCTCAGGCAACAGTTGCGAAACGAATCCACTCACGCTGCATTCCCTACCTTGGCAGGAAACTCACGAGTTGTGTGCATTTGCTGTTCTGCTTGCTGTGCGACTAAACCGATACTCTGTTTCTCAAGTACATTACGCACGTTTTCCGCCATGCCATTAAGAATGTTGTGCGCCAGCAGTAGCGGCATTGCGGCGACAAGACCGAGTACCGTCGTGACCAGCGCCATCGAAATACCACTTGCCATGATCTTCGGATCGCCATTACCAAATTGAGTGATCACTTGGAAGGTCTCAATCATGCCGATCACCGTCCCCAAAAGACCCAGCATTGGTGCTAAAGCGGCAAGCAATTTAAGCATCGAGAGCCCTTTTTCCAAGCCATTTTGCTCGTCAACAATCGCTTCCAGCAGACGAAGTTCTAATGCTTCCACACTGCGCGGACGTTCACTGTCGTACACTGCCAGAATTCGACCCAGCGGGTTGTTCTGTGGTGTGTTCGGTGTTTTCAACTGAGCCTTGATTTTGCCCTGTACCGCAAGCAGTACCACGGTGCGGTAGGCTGCGATGATAAGACCGATTGCCAACAAACCAATGATCACTTTGCCGACCACACCACCTGCCGCAAAGCGCTCTGCCAAGCCTGGCGACTGCGCATATTGCTGCAACAACACGCCACGAGTCGGATCGAGCAGCACAGGCATCATCTCACCTTCGCTTGCCGCGACCAGATCTGAGCGTACAGGTACGTTTTCAGGCAGTTTGGCGAAAGAAGAAGCAAATTGCTTGTCATGATGCCAATTGACATAACCTTGCTCAGTCAACAGGCCAAAATTACCAAGTGTCAGTGCTGGCGTCGCTTGTGTTTGGCCTTCTGCATCTAGCATCGCAATGGTGAGCTCGCTGACACTGCGGCTGGCACTGATTTGCGCTTGCATCACCTGCCACAAGCCGCGTAGCTGACGAATATCAGGCAGTGTGTTTGCCTCTACGATATCATTGACCACTTGAGTTTGATCTGTCTGGCCAATCGCGGTAACCGCTTCAGCAAGATCCGCTTTGATCTCTTTCGCGTGTTGACGCACCACACCGAACAATTCGCCCAAACTGCCCGTTTCAACACGCAGTTGCTCTTCTAGTTGAGACAACTGCACTTCGTTGTCACTAAACTGACTGGCTAGCTCATCATTCTGGCTTTCCAATTGGGCTTTTTTCTCTGCCAGAGACGCTTTCAGTGCTTTTAGTTGCTGCTCAGTCTGTTTAAAGCCTTGCTCACGCTGTTGATTGTGTATTTGCTGAGTTTGGTTTTCGATTTTGGCTTGCTGCACCAACTCGGCCTGCGCCAGTACGCCCGCAGAGGACAATGTCAACAATCCAGCCGCAAGAATAGATACGGGTTTCATTTACATCACCTCTTTTGCTGCAACAGATAACGGAAGATAGAGTAACGCTGGCGCGACTTTCTGGTTGGCCACATCAAAGGCACGATTGAGCTCAGACGCCGGAATTTGCGTTAATTCCATCCACTGCTTTTGCTCTTGGTTCCAGTACCAGAAAGCTTGACCGCTTAAGCTGCGAGCAATCAAAGAGATGCGGCCCAAATGCAGCAGCTCTGCCTGACGCGCTTTACCATCGACGGTTTGAATTTGTGCCTGATACGCACCAATGCGGCTACCGTAATCGAGCTCAATTTGGTAAGCCTCTAAAATACGACGAAATTTCTCCGCTTCAGCGACATCAGCACGTGCCATTAGCAGTTCCAGCTTTTCCACCCGATCTTTGCGTTGTTCGGCTTTTAGTGGAACATCATTACTAACCAGATCTTTCAACTCTGCCAACATGTCATACATCAGAGGAACGATACCTTGCCGCGTCGACTGGATCTCGCTAATTTGGCTCGCTAAACTCGACTTTTCCTGCTCTTGGCTGTGGATCAAAGAAGTCAAGTGGCGCTGGTAAATCTCGAGATTACGCACTTCTTCCTGAAGCAGTTCAATTTCGGCTTGCAATAACTGGCTGTTTTCAGCACTGGCATTAATCAGTGATTGGCTTTTTGCCGCAGCAGTGTTGGTATGGCTTTGAATTTTCTGCGCCTTGTCGAGATCACTGCCATGGGCAGTGGCAACGGTCGCCATCAGTAGTGCGGCGGCACTGGCTTTGTAGAACGTCATAAGAGTTGTCAATAACCTGATGTAAGTTACAATTGCTGTTGATAGTCATTCGCATTATCAACCAAGAGAAGTGCATTCTAACGGATTTTTTGCAGAATACCAACTTGAATGAATATCACCTTCGCAACGTTTAAATAAGTAGTGCGTTGTCTATTTCGATAAACTGGTCAGCGACATTTCTCAACCCTTGAGCACTGAGACCCGGTACACCATAAACCACCACTTTTTTCCCATAACGTTGCTGAATGCGCTCGACCAAAATTTCAAAGTCGCCATCACCAGAGAGCAAAATGACTTGATCGACTTCCGGTGCCCGTTCAATCGCATCTAATGCTATGCCAACATCCCAATCGCCTTTGGCACTGCCATCGGCGCGTTGAATGAAAGGTTTAAGTTTCACCTCCAAACCGATTCCGCGCAGAATGTGATGAAACTGCCTTTGCCCGGGATCACGGCTGGCAATGGCGTAGGCATTCGCTACCACCACCTGTTTGTTTGCGGTGGCTTCTTGCCAAAAACGGTTGTAATCAAACTTGCGCTGATATTTTTCACGACAGGTGTAATACACATTTTGTACATCAACAAAAATGGCAACTTTTTCTTTCATTGGCGTTGTTAACCTAGCAGATGAATTTGCCCCACCCTATGCGATAGCGGCAGAAAAGGCGAGCAAAAAGCGTAACTCGGCGAATCATATACCTGCAAAGAGCAGATGATGTCTGCAAAACAAACGAAGTGGTGGAAAAACGCACCGTAAAGATAGACATTAATTCGAGCTCGCTCAAAAAGCATATGCAACAAAAATATTAATCTTACAAAACGCAATCGGTTATTTGAACACTCTCACCTTTTGCTGATCGTTTTATTAATATTAGACATCCATTGATTCAAATCATAAATGGAACCCACCTCTCAACCTTACTATATGCCGCTAAAAGTGACTTTCATTGCATATTCCATCACACAACAGAGTCACTCCTTCAGCCAGACTCGGCAACATTGCGCCTAGCTGAACAAATAACTTGCTGTTCGAACCTCAGGACGAAAGAGAACGACGAATAAAATGACTACAAAATCCAAGCTCAACAAAGACTATTCCGTCAGCGCCAATCTTATCTCGACGACCGACCCTCGCAGCATCATCACCCACGCCAATAGCGATTTTTGCACAATTGCTGGCTACACCCGCGATGAGCTAAAAGGACAACCACACAACATGGTGCGCCACCAAGACATGCCAAAAGCGGCCTTTGCACAAATGTGGCAGTACCTTAAAGCGGGCAAAAGTTGGATGGGGCTGGTAAAAAATCAGTGCAGTGACTCACAGCATTACTGGGTTTCGGCGTTTGTGACGCCCATCCGTAACGCTGAGGGCGAGATCATCGAGTATCAATCGGTTCGCTCCAAACCACAGCCAGAACAAGTTGAAAGAGGGCAAGCATTATACGACGCCATGCGCGCCAATAAGTACAAAGCCAAAATGCGCCTGCCACTAAAGCGCCTTACTACGTTATCTGCCGCGCTGACCCTCTTAAGCGGGGTTGGCGGCATCGCCTTAGCCTCATTTTCTTTGCAAAGCGTCGCAATGGTTTTTGCCAGTGCGACGTTAGCACTTGGTTGGTATCAGCAAAAACGCTACGAAAAAATTCGCGCACTCGCCGACGAAGCGTATCACAACCCATTGATGGAAAAGCCTTACACCAATCACTACGATGATTTTTCGCCAGTTGAGTTGGCGTTGATGATGAAAAAAGCGGAGCTGCGCGCGGTCACCGCTCGCGCAACAGAAACCTCTGGCAGTATTTTAATTTCGGCAGAAGAAGAGTTTGCCACCATCCAATCGATTGGCGAAAGTTTGGATCAGCAGTGCCGAGAGACCGAACAAGTGGCCGCTGCGGTTGAAGAGCTCACCCACTCCATCCATGAAGTAGCTAATGCTGCCGCTGCTGCGTCTGCGTTGGCAGGTGATGCGAACGACGATTCCAAAACCGGACTTGACAGTATCCGCTCGACCATTCGCATGGTTGACGCCCTTACGGCAGAGCTGCACAACTCAAAGCAGATCATTGAACAACTGGCCAAAGATAGCCAGAAGATCGACAGTATTCTTGAAGTCATTACCGCGATTTCAGAGCAAACCAATCTGCTCGCGCTCAATGCCGCAATCGAAGCGGCACGCGCTGGCGAATCGGGCCGCGGTTTTGCCGTGGTCGCTGACGAAGTACGCAATCTTGCCTCCAAAACGGGCAGCAGCGCCAATGAGATCCACTCGATGATCAGCCAGTTGCAAAACACCGCTCGTCAGGCAGTCGCGGCGATGAATACTGGCAATGAGTTGTCACAAAACTGCAAGCGCCAAGCCGATAGTACCGGTGAAGTACTCAGTGCGATTCGCGATAAGCTGGGCGCTGTCACCGACAGCAGCCATCAAATCGCCACTGCAGTGGATGAGCAAGCAACCGTTACCCAAGAGATCAATCGCAATATTGTTAACATCAAGCAACTTGCCGACAACACCTCGCACGCTTCTCAAAGTTCGATTGTTCGCACCAGTGAGCTGGTCAGTAATTTGGAAGAGATGCAGCGTTTGATGCGTCAGTTTTCTTAACGCTTGCTTTACTCAACGCACTTAAGCGCAATACGTGAAAGGGAATACAAAAAAGGGGAACACGACGTTCCCCTTTTTCATTTCGTTTCTTTTCGTCACGATCCGCTTAGAACTGTCCAGCGACAGAAAAGAAGAACTGATCTTTACCGAGATCGCTATCAAAGCCATGCGCGTAGCCTAACGTCACGGGCAGCTCTAGGTTGTAGCCAAGACGCACCCCCACCGTGAGCGACACACCCGCGCCAGTCAGTTGTTTGTACTCTTTAGTGTCACTCCACGCAGAACCTGAATCGACAAATGCTGTTCCTGAAATATCCCCCAAGCCTATTGGATACAATCCCCAGTTACGCTCCACGCGTCCAAGCCAAGTGCTTGCTTCCACTCGCTGAGTCACATAACGGTCGCCAGATTGTACCGTTTCGTCATATCCGCGCAGCGCCTGAGTTTCACGGCCAAACAGTGCAACTTCATCACTTTGGTCGGAACCACCTAAGCGGAACGGTTTCGCTTTGCTATCGGCTAAGCCCCCAGCAAGGCGCAATGACAATGTCGAGCGGCCCGGTAGGTCGAACGTGGCTTGCCACTGACCTTGGTATTTCTCACCTTGGTAGTCACTTCCCAGCAGTTCGTTGCTTTCAACCACCACATCTAAGTAATGCCCCCAACCTATGCCCGGAACATTGAGGTAGGTTTCACGATTGTCGAATGTCGTTGCGATCCCGATCAGAGATTCTTCCGTTTCTACGTAAGGCTTAGTGGCACCAAACTTCGGTTTTTTCGCTTCGGACTCTTTATCCCAGTACACACCCGCCGCAAAACTGAGCTGGTCTTCAATCGCGGTAAAAAGGTGGTTTCGTTGAATAAGTGCACTGTCACTTTGTTCAATGCGATAGGTTTCCGAGCTGCCTTTCTTAAACGTGGTAAAATCGTGTGAGCGCTCTAACTGGATCATCCAGCGTGAATCGTACAAATAGCCCAAATTGTACTGAGCAAGGCTATTTTCTGTATCCCAAGCAAAACTGAGTTGATATTGGTGACGATTTAACGCATCCGCCCCGTTAGTCATAAAACCAGCCAGTGTTTGGTTCTCATCTTGCGAAATGATAGGCAGCCAAGTACGTGGACGCAGGCTAGACCAAGGGCTGTAATCGCTTATCTCACTTTTTGCCGCCACCGCTTCAACAGGATCAACGTAGTTGTACTGACCTTGCGCATCGGCCACGGTAAAGGTGCGCAGCGGTTCCACACGCTCTTTTTCGCGTAACGTGTAACCTTTTGCATCATAGGATTGATAAACCAGCCCGCTTCCCGCTTGCCAATGGGGCTCAAACGCTCCGCCGACTTCACGGGTGATCTGAGAAATCTGTTGTGTCTCTAGGTCAAGCGTATAGATATTAAACACGCCGTCGTAATCGGCGCTATAGAGCACTTTACCATCTGGCATCATCGTCGGGGCATTTTCCACGGCGCGCGAGTCCGTCAGCTTGTGCCACGTCGCGCTGTTCAGATCAAAACGCTCTAGGTTCCAACCTTGCTGCGGGCGTTTCATGCTCGCGACTAAGAAATCGCCTTGCGGCGCGAGAGAAAATCCGCCCAGTACATCACCCTCTTCTCCTTGCCAAATCAGCGTTTTGCTTTCAGGGCTGTTGGCATCCATAAGCCACAGCTCACTCAAACCATCCACCTTACGTGACGCGAGGTATTGATGCCCATCCGGCAACCACTTCGCCATGCGAAAACGCTGTTTTTCCGTCAACTGCGTCCAACGGTCATCTTGATAGACAAACACATCACTCAATACGCGGCCATCGGCGTAGGTGATAGAGCGAGTTGCCAGGACGCCCGCCTGTGGATGAACATCAAGCGAATTAATATGCTTAGTTTTACTTAACGTTTGTTCGTTCTCAGCATCTAAGCGCTGCAGCTCTGAATAGCCATCACCATCATTTCTGTTAACCAGTAAACCGTTGTCACTGGCACTGACTACTTGCAAAAATGGAGCCGTGTACTTGCCTTTGCCAATCACCGCAGCTTCGGTCATTTGTGTCACGTCACCTTGGTATTGCTGGTAAATATGACTTTGGAAATCAGACCACAACTGCTCGAAATCTTTGCCAAACGTGGTTCTCGCGGTGCGATTAAGCAAAAAGAACGGAATCACTTTTCTGCTGTAGCTGGTGAGAAATTCACCCACTTTCTCATCGCCATACGTATCGGCGAGATACTGAACAAAATAAGCGCCATACAAATAGTTGTAGCCCAATGGCCACTCTCTTGATGCGACGGCGACTTGGTTCAAGCTTTTCACTTCACCAGACGCCACTTCCATGCGCATCTGCATGTCGTAGCCAGTACCTTGTAAGCGCCCGTAACCTGCCGCTTGATTTGTCTCCTGATAGACGGCTAATCCTTCAAGCATGAAAGATGGCGTCATAAGGTGCGGGTACAAAAACGGATTGCGGCCGAAAATGTTGCGCAATGTTTTGATCGCTCCGCCACCCATCTCCATATGCATGATGTGCGTGTATTCGTGTTTGATCAGCAAATGCATCCATTCGTCATTGTTTTCTAGACTGTTCGCCTCATCGGGCGGGCTCATAATCAAACGGATTTGCGGATAAGGCACCACCGTCGCCCAGCCGTTAGAAAAATCATACTCATCGACAAGAACAATTTCCGTTTTTTCTTCTGGTTGATAACCAAAAAACGGAACTAACTCGCGGTGTGATTGTTCGGCCAGATCAAGCGCACGCGCCGCTTGCTTTTCATGGCCATTGCGAAAATGAATCACAAAATGGTCCGAAGATTGAGTCAACCAAGATTCGTTTGCTCTATCCCAAGCGACAGACTGCGCCGCAGCTTGCTGAGGAATCGCCGAGCCAAGGGCCAGAAGGGCGGCCAACGTCGCAGCAATGGATGATGGTTTCATAACGTTTTCCCGTAAGTACACAGACATTAAATTCAACGAATAGCTAATAATGTACACTGTTTTATTAATAAGTCATCCCTATCTTTGTATGGGAATGTATAGATCCGCAGTAAACTGTGCAACGAACACCTGACTACTTCCTGAGTCTTTCATCGAATTAAACCAAAGAGTTAGCAAAGAATGAGTTTAAGATTTTACAGATATCTACCAAACTTGAACGTATGCAAAAAAACGGTGGCCTCAGCCACCGCACAATCAAACGATTCCTCGAGAGGTGCCCACTCGTCTCCCTTCTTCCATCTCCCATTGCACTCCGTAACGGTCAATCCAATAGAAAAACGAGATAGGAAAACCATCTAACTTCTCCGGATGATAATTGTCAGCCGGGCTTATCATGCTCACGCCTTCTTGCTTTTTCAGGTAGTTAAAAACCTGAGTGCAGTTAGAGACTTCTAGGGCAATGTGCCTTGGTCCACCCAAATCGTAAGTTTTCGGCTGCTCTGGTAACGTGCAGCGTCCTTGAGGAGTATGATACTTCATCAGCTCAAGATAGATGCCCGCATACGGGTGTTTGAGAAACAGCACATCGACACAAACGTCTTGATCGCCAAGTCCGGCATCGCGATTGAACTGAGCCATCTGCACCGCACGATAATCCATCTTTTCTCCCTGAGCATCCACGGCCTGCGCAAACCCTAGAATTCTTTGGTAGTAAGTGGCAGCACTATCTACATCGTCAACAATGATATTGACGTGTGAAAGCCCTAAGACAAAAGCACTAATTTCTTTGTCAGTTAACCGCTTGAAAAGCTCTGGTGCCGCCGCTGGGCTAATCTCGACAGCGTAGTTGACCGTTTTTCCTTCATTGAGCCCTTCGTGACAGACCAAATAGTTTTTTTCTTCATGTGGTTTGGTGTCACTCTTATCTCGCTGTACCTGAACATGCCACTGCTTAAGAGTGAACCATTGCGGATTGACCACATATGCCGCCGCTAACATGTCAAAAGGGATGAAACCTTCTTTGGCGCCAAAAACCGCTTTCCACTCGAGATACCAAGCACGCGAATGTTGCTCAAGAAACTCACTCAGTGAACTGCCTTTACCCAGTTCGCGCAGCTCATGAAAATCGACCCACACATCGCGACACACTTCAAACGGCACTAACGTGAGTTTCACTTCACTGTTTAGTAGTACGTTAAACGCGGGTTCATCAAACTCGAAATTGAGATCACGAAACGGACGCGGCTGCCAACGCCCGGCGACAAAGTGCTGTTTACTATCACGTCGGCCAGCAATGCATACCACTTCCTCAATGGCTGAAACCAACTCTGGATAATGATGAACAAGCAATGCAATATTGGTTAAAGCGCCAATCGCGACAATGGTTAGTGGTTCTTGCTTAAGTTGCTCGGCCAACGCCGTCACCGCTTCAGGGAGAGGTTGATTGAGTGAATCTGTATACACTTGGGCGCTGCCGCAACTGACTCTTAGACTGGTTGGGCCAAATTTTTCAATAAAAGTACGGGCCACACGGGTGCTGACATGAATATCATCGGTGTTGCCTCGGGTTGAACTCACTCCAACCAAATCGACTTCTTGGCTGCGCATTAACACGCCCAGCGCATAGCCATCATCCACATCGCACACACTCAAACCATTCCGCTCGCCGATGGTGATGTCCGTATCTACCCAAACTCGCTTCTGCATGCTATCTGGTCGGTAAAGTGGCTCAAAGGTTTGCATCTGATAATCCTTATAGATTGTTAAAGTATTTGCTTTTCACCAAACAGCACACTGTTTCTGCCGCTATGCTTGGCTTTGTAGAGTTGTTTGTCTGCAATTTCAAATGCCTGTTTCAACAGAGCTTCACACTGCTCTAGAGAGATCTTGTCACTGATTGACTCGATAGCGACCGCGCCAATTGAAATGGTGACCACACCAAACGGCAAGTTGCCCTCATGGCGAATTGCTCTTTGGGCAACGGATTGATGAATATGCTGCACTCGTTCCTTCAAAGACGCAGGATCTCTCCCGGTGATAATAAACGCGAACTCCTCGCCACCGATACGACAAGCGATTTCACTGCGCCGAATATGCTGGTTAATCACCGATGCTACATCCGTCAACACGTTGTCACCTTCGGTATGTCCGTAAGTGTCATTGAAGGACTTGAAATTATCGATATCACACAAAAGGAAGTAAGCATGCTCTCTCTTAAGAAGCGTGTTTTGCAGTGTTTTCGCCGAGCTGGCTTTGTATTTGTAGCGCGACCCTAGCCCCGTCAAAGGGTCGGTTTCCGCTTGCAGATGCAACACTTTGAGTTGATTTTTTATCTTGGTGATTAAGCTGGAGTAAGAACGGGCTAAATCACCAATTTCGTCAGCCCGACGTATTTCAGGAATATTGCCTTGATCAATTTTCTCGATGTCTTGCTTCATGGAAAACGCCAGCGCTTTTAACGGGCTGACTAGCCATATAGTGATGAGGTAAATCAGCACCAGAGAAATAACAAACGCACCAACCGCTTCTTTGAGAATCACGCCTAACAGAGCGATTTTTATCTCACTTAAACGTTTAGCATCCACCACCGCCCACAAATAGCCCGCATTTTTATTACGCAGGGGAAGAATCACATGTAGATGGTTATTGCTGGGGTCGAGAAAATAGCCCCGCTTGCCAATATTATCTGGCATAGATGGCAACAGGGTGCTGCGGGTTAATTCTACGCTTTTTTCCAGCAGCTCAATTTCAACGGTGGACTTATTAAGAAGATACTTGAGCTTGTCCAGACGTAAGCTATCGCTTTTCGGTGTGCGCTCGTAGGCCGTTTTTAAGGTTTGCAACTGCCCTTTGGCGGTGTCAATTTCGCCAGCGGTCACATCCGTGCGCCAAATTTGATCAAGTTGACGCAAATACTGCACTGACACCGGATGGGAGGTGTAGTCGCTGACTCCCGAGATCTCGACAAAAATCAGATCTTGTATCGCTTTGAAATTGTCTGCGGTTGAGCGCATCAGCAGATTAGCGTAGTTTCGCCCTGCAACTGAGCCTGACAAAAAAGTCATCTGCGAAGAAAAATAGCTTTTGGTCAGATCGGCAGTGTGTTCAACCTCGGATTGCCACTCGCTGCTGAAACGGGTGTAGGACATGCCAAAAACGATAGAAAGCACTAAAACCAAATGCGAAAGAAACAGCATTTGGTTTATGGTTAACCACCCTAGCAGCTTGTTGCCCACAACAGCTTACTTGTCTTTAAACACATTCATCACAGGTTCAGCGCAGGTGCCATTAATACAAATGTCTTTGTAGGTCGTATGGCAACTTTGGCAGAAACTGGGCTCAAGACTCGGGTGCATGGCGGTGACGTCTTTGCCACTGCGATCATAGCTACCGTAAATCGCCATACCGCCAATATGTTCTGTTACCCACACAATCCCTTGCACTTCGGAAACGGCCACCGCCGTAGGACCATCGGTATAAGGGCCGTGCGTTTTGTACTGCGCCAGTTTTTCCGGATTGACACGAATGGTTAGCGGAGAACCTTGGCCATTATTGATCCAGCTGTAGGCACGTACTGACTCTTGGATAAACAACGAGGTATCTGGCGGCAGCACGGTATCAGCCGGCAAATTCATGGATTCTTTAACCACTGGCCAAGATTCCCAACCCACCGGATAACTCGCCATAGATGCGGCCATAGAACTTGACGCGCCAAATGCAGCCAACAACAAAAACAGAGATTTTGACAATTTCGCTATCACATTGATTCCTTACGCAATACGTCCTGAGAGGAGTACGCAAAATTGAAGCTAAAAAGAGAAGGTTTTTATATTCAGATATTATCGATTAGCATCAACTAATTCACGGATTTATTTATAAGCTCACATAGATATTTGAGCTATGTCTTAAAATTGCGCGCAAAATCGCTTACTCTTTAATCCTTTGTATTACAGCGTTTTTACAGTTTTTGCCCGATGTGAATGAAATGGCCTAGTGTGACTTATTTTCACTTCTGATAAGGCACAGGCTATCGGTGTGGACCATGGAAGAATATTTATTAAAAATTAAGCAGTTGGAGAAAGAGATCCAACAATTGAAGCAGGCAAACGCTCGGCTTCAAGAAAAACTGCATGTTGCCTTAGACGGCACAGGTTTGTGCTTGTGGGAACAACATGTGCCAACAGGCACACTCACTATTTTCAATATGGAATGGGGAAAAATGCTTGGTTATCAATTGCACGAGTTAACCGCCACCGTCGAGACCTGGAAAAGCAAGTTACATCCTGATGATTACGATCTTGCAGTAGGCGCTTTTGAAGACCATCTAGCCGGAAAAACTGACTTATATCAGGTTGTTCATCGCATGATCCACAAGGATGGCAGTGATAATTGGGTTTCTGATCGAGGACGAGTGGTAGAGTACGATGCCAGCGGCGCTCCCCTACGAATGATGGGCACGCACATCGACATTACCCAAGAAAAGCGCTACGAGCAGCAGCTCGCTAAGCTGGCAGACAGCGATCCGTTGACTGGACTGCTCAATCGCAGTGCGCTCGAAAAACAATTTTATGCCGAGACAAGCGTATCTAGTGATCAACGCTGGGCGCTTATTTTCATTGACGTGGACAACTTCAAAAGTATCAATGATGAGTTGGGACACAAAATCGGTGACAGTGTCCTTATTGCCGTTGCGCAATGCCTCAAACAAGTGACGCAGACAAACAGCCAAATTGGCCGCTTAGGCGGTGATGAATTTGTGATGTTATGCCAATACGTTGAACGCAGTGAGATAATGCACATCTGCGATCAGCTTCTTTCTCGCCTCTCTAAGCCGTTTGAATTTGCGCCTAAAGTTTCCATTGGATTAAGTATTGGTGTTTGCCTCTTTCAAGGCGCGGGCCAGCCATTTGATGATATTTATGAAAAAGCCGATGCCGCCATGTATCGAGTAAAGAAAAGCGGTAAAAACAGCGTCGCCTTTGTCGACATCAATGATTAAGGTCATTTAATTTTCACAAACGCTTTATATGCTAGCGGCACCATTCCCGTAGAGTATCTTTTGTGAAGCCGCTAAAACGCTATCAATATGAACGTTATGCCGTGCTGTGCAGCCTTGCCTACCCGAGAGTATTCAAACAGACTCGCTACGGGTTTGATCCGAACGGACAACGCATTATCAAAAATCAGTTTGGTAAAACCATGATCCGAGTGTTGTGGAGTAAAGACTCGGATGAAGCGGTGGTGGTGATAAAAGGCTCTCACAGTCTCAGTGACTGGCTGCTTAACTTTGCATTATGGACGAGAAGTTGCCGTCATTTAGATCTACCTTACCGTATCCATGCTGGTTTTTACCATCTGTTACATCAAGAGAGCCAACCGTCACGTAATGCCGATACGCTCGGTATGAGCGTGTTAGACAAGCTTGAACAAACGGTAGTACCGCTGTTATTTGAAGGAAAACGCATCACCATTACTGGCCATTCCTCTGGAGGAGCGATTGGCTGTGTTTTTGCTGACTACCTAGAGCGCAAGTACCCCAAATCCATCAAACGTGTAGTCACGTTTGGTCAGCCTGCGATTGGCGACTGGCGTTTTCCACGCCATTACGTTTTGGCGCACAAAACCTACCGCATCTGCTGCGACCTCGATATCGTCACCTTTATGCCGCCCGTCCCCTTTCTTTACTGGCATGCTGGTAAAATGCTTTGGTTATACAACGGACGTATTTTTGAGAACACCCCGACTTACGAAAGACTAGGACGCTCGCTACTCAGTTGGGTCCTGAGGCCCTTTTCCTATCATCTGATGAGCAAGTACATTAGAAATAAAGATTTTTTTGATGAGCGTTAACAACAAAAACAAAAACAGGCCAACAAACTGGCCTGCGTTACTGTTACAAAGAAGCGATCTCTTTTTCGAGTTGGTATTTTTGGTCGGTGACAATTTTCTCAAGTACGACCACGCGCTGAGTCAACTTTTCAACTTGCAAACGCAACTCGTCATTCTCTGTTGTTGACGATTTGCGTGTGTTTGTCAGTTCGAGGGCTTTTACTTTTTCTCTATGATTGAGCACAATTTTCAACATTCCACTGCCAAAAATGGCAGCAAATATGATGAAGACAACCAAAACGTTTGCGAGCGATTCCATGCTTTACTTCCTAAACCGTTTTATAAATAAGTCGTAAACAATTTATAACCAAACATTATCAAATACAAGCCGTTACTGACTATTCAGTTGACCGTTTCGCTTTAACAACAGTTTAGAGATTAGCAAGAAAAGGGGTTCATTCAAGTCCACCAGGATTAGAACAAATCCACTTGAAAAAAGAGATTGGAGAAATAAATGGAGGCGCGTCCCGGAGTCGAACCGAGGTCCACGGATTTGCAATCCGCTGCATAGCCACTCTGCCAACGCGCCTGTGAGGAGTGAGGGATAAAAAATCGCCTCGCTTGAAGTATTTCCCTTCAAAGCGAGGCGTACTTTAGCGGATATTTAGGCAAGGTCAACGATAAAATGGTACTTGGCCGTTTAACTGGCGATTAACCCAGCAGATTGCCCAATCACGCTTCAATTTCTTCGCATAGCCAAGAGCAAACATGGTGTTCAGTGTCTTTCTCTATGCTTTTCATCAACCATATCAGAAATTCCTTTCACCACGTTATGGCTGGCGGCTTCCGCTTTCTCAATGGCACCAACCAAGGCACTCAGCACCTCATCATCGTGCATCCAATCTTGTGTCACCAAAGACATCGCTTTTTGCACATAATTATGTACATCGCGGTGATAAGGTTCTGTGCGGCGATAAGAGGGTAAATGGCTAAAGGACGCCAGACCTTGCCCTTCGTAATACCATTTACCCAAACGACAATCGTGGTGACCCACTTCCACAGCATGCGCCTCGTTCCCTTGACCGTTTTGTTCCAAACCGATGTAGCCATTTTGCATATAAATGATGTGATCGAGTTTAACCAGTGAAGCAAAGGCGACATCTTTAGTTTGATTAACAAGAGAAATGGTTTCCTGAGACGACTTCGCCACCCGCTCAAAGTTCACCGAGAAGTTATCCACTGTATCACTAACGGTTTGAGTGTACTTCTCTACTTCAAGTGTTTGTCTCACCATATCCGAAATCTGCGTGGTGAGTGAAGAGATGATACCGCTAATCTCGGAGGTTGAGGTGCGAGTTCTGTCGGCCAACAAACGAACCTCATCCGCAACCACAGCAAATCCACGCCCTACCTCACCGGCACGTGCCGCTTCAATCGCCGCATTCAGCGCTAGCAAGTTGGTTTGTTCAGCGATGTCGGTAATCATACTTACCGTCTCGGA
The DNA here is from genome assembly GCF_009665415.1 of Vibrio cidicii. Taxonomy (NCBI): domain Bacteria; kingdom Pseudomonadati; phylum Pseudomonadota; class Gammaproteobacteria; order Vibrionales; family Vibrionaceae; genus Vibrio; species Vibrio cidicii. Next base: position 888,093 of record NZ_CP035922.1, read on the forward strand.
AATGCGCACACTGTCTTTACCCAGCTTCTGTGCTCGCTCACCCATCTGTTTCATGCGTGTATTCATGCTCTCAAGTTCGCTGCTTAAGCCGCTCACCAAGCCGCTACTATGCTCCGCACCGTCACGATTCTCTGTCGAAATTAAGATCACATCATCCATTTTTTCCGACAAAGTCACCATTTCTTGCTGGTTATTTTTCAATTTTAATAACAAGTTGGAGGTATTCGTACGATGTAACTCACTACGAAGTCGATTTTGACGAGAAAAAATATATGCATCATGCATTGAGCGAACGGCTTTATTAATATTCTTCATCGTGGTGGCAAATTCACCCGGTAACCCATCATGCAAACCGTCACGGTGAAATTGATTTTTGGCCGTCTTCTCAAAAGTGTTTGAAAGCTCTTTAAAGTTAGTTTCAACAATATCCAGTAGATCGTTGAGCTCCCACGCAACGTGGCCTATTTCACCAAGACCGCGTGTATTGGTGATACGTACATGAATATTGCCTTTTTTTGCTTCAGACAAGGCTTCTCTCATTCGCTCAAGCACTTGAAGTGGACGTTGGTAATCGTAGTGAGCATAAAGAGCGAAGAGTAAAGTCACGACGGGAATAACGATGTTCAGTGTATTCATGCCGTACAAATATAAGTTCGCACTTGACAACAACGTGGTCAGAACAACAAAAAAGCCACAGATAAGAATGAATTTGTGTCTGAGGAGCAAGAACTTCTTACTAACGTTACTGGTTCTCATCATCTTTCCTCTTAACGAGATTGCTTATACAGGTCGAGAACAAACTCTTCATAAGTTTGCTTATGTTCTTTTTGGATCGTTTCGTTTAACCACTTCCAGGACGATTCGGGCGCTTTTTTTCTATCGAGTCGGCCCTCCTGATCTAACATCTGCTGATAAATTTTGCTTACAGCAGCAACCGCTTCCTTCGATGGTGAACGACGCACGGAGTAGTAGCCCACGACTTTACCTCTAATCAAATCCGGGGTCACATTGGCAAACACCCAATAGTAGTTTTTATCGGCGGTATAGTTTTTTACGAAACCAAAGAACTCCTGCCCAGATTTTATGGTGTGCCACAGACCATAAAACACTCCTCTCGGCATAGAAGGATGGCGGATAATACTGTGGTTTTGATTAAGCAGATCCAATTCAGAATAATTGGATACCCGCATGAAAGTACGGTTGGCGTAGGTGATTTTTCCTTGAATGTCCGTCTTGCTGACGATCATTTCATCACGTGAAAACACAACTTCTTTCTCTTGATGTACTGACATTTTCCACCCTAAATACTTACAAAAACTGTTGATAACTATATGCTCAATCAAGGTACTATCAAGATAATATCCGCTAAATTAATAAGTTTTTTCTAAAAGGTAGAGCTTTAACAAACTAAGACATTAAGGAGCAAAAGTCTCCCAGCGAATTGGCTGTAAAAAACCGCCGACGGCCTTGCAAAAGTGTGCTGGCAACCACTACTGGCAACCACTATATTTGGCAAAAAAATGTGAAAGCATGACAGAGAGGGATAATCGAACCGAGAATAGATATGAACCGAGAATAGATATCAAGCAAAGTTGAGGTTTTTAGAAACAGGAAAGTATAGATTTGAATAAAGGATATTACAAAGAATGGAGGCGCGTCCCGGAGTCGAACCGAGGTCCACGGATTTGCAATCCGCTGCATAGCCACTCTGCCAACGCGCCTGTAAGGAAATGGATGGTGCCCCGGGCCGGACTTGAACCGGCACGACTCGAAAGTCGAGGGATTTTAAATCCCTTGTGTCTACCGATTTCACCACCAGGGCAACGCATACTGCGATGGAAGACACCATCTGTTCTAGCGAGCTTTGCCGCGAGAACGAGGCGTACTTTAACGGAATAAGTTTTTAGGTCAACAAGAAATTTAATTTAATTGATTCAACTGCTTAAAAAGCACCCCACCCCGTCTATTCATCAAGCAATCTGTACAAGGGTTGAACAGACCTAAACCACGAAACTTTGTTCATCCTCGGTTTTATTTGAAACCTCAGTTCTTATCTGTCTGTCCATCTGTTCTGTTTTTTAACGGGCGATCTGTTCTAGTCCGAAGTAAAAAAATTGTGCTGAAATATCCTCCCATTGTTTACATGAAAGCCATCGTTTTGATGTTTGGAGCTTTATGATAGATGTCATTGAATTATCCCGTTTGCAGTTCGCGTTAACGGCCATGTTTCACTTTCTCTTTGTCCCATTGACGATCGGGATGTCTTGTTTGCTGGCCATCATGGAATCGCTCTATGTGCTGACCGATAAGACTATCTACCGAGATATGACGCGTTTTTGGGGAAAGCTGTTTGGGATTAATTTTGCCTTAGGTGTAACAACTGGCTTAACCATGGAATTCCAGTTTGGAACCAACTGGTCCTACTATTCTCATTATGTGGGGGACATTTTTGGTGCACCATTGGCAATTGAAGCACTGGTTGCCTTTTTCCTTGAATCAACCTTTGTCGGGCTGTTCTTTTTTGGCTGGGAGCGTTTATCTAAACGTCAACATTTGCTTGTCACTTGGTTGGTCGCGCTGGGCTCGAGCTTTTCTGCCTTATGGATATTGGTGGCGAATGGCTGGATGCAAAACCCGATTGGCGCAGAGTTCAACTATCAAACCATGCGAATGGAGATGACTAGCTTTACCGAGGTGGTGCTTAACCCCGTTGCACAGGTAAAATTTCTTCATACGGTTGCTTCTGCCTACACCTGTGGTTCGATGTTCATCCTTGGCATCAGTTCTTACTATTTACTTAGAGGTCGAGATGTCGCTTTTGCTCGCCGTTCGTTTGCCGTCGCGGCCAGTTTTGGCTTGGCATCGATCATCTCGGTAATCGTGCTCGGTGATGAATCGGGTTACAAACTTGGCGACGTACAAAAAGTAAAGTTGGCCGCCATTGAAGCTGAGTGGCATACCGAGCCTGCACCCGCAGCTTTCACTCTGTTTGGTCTCCCAAACCAAGAGGAGGGCAAAACGGACTACGCGGTAAAAATTCCTTATCTAATGGGGATCATCGCCACCCGATCGCTGGATGAGCAAGTCACTGGGCTAAGTGATCTTCGCGACGAGCATTTAGCGCGCATTCGCAACGGTATTACCGCCTATGAACTGTTAAAACGCTTACATGAAGGCGACCATTCTGATGCGACAAAGCAAGCTTTTGAACAAGCCAAACACGATCTCGGCTATGGGCTGTTGCTCAAACGCTATACCAATGAAGTGACTGATGCCACTGAGCAACAGATCCACCAAGCTGCCGAGGATTCCATTCCCACCGTTTGGCCCTTGTTCTGGTCCTTTCGTCTCATGGTTGGCTGCGGTTTTTTGATGTTGTTTATCTTTGGCGCAGCATTCCTACAGACCTGCCGAAATAACATTGAACAAAAACCCTGGCTATTAAAGGCGGCGCTCTGGTCAATTCCTCTGCCTTGGATTGCCATCGAGTCTGGTTGGTTTGTGGCCGAATACGGCCGGCAACCTTGGGCCATTGGTGAAGTGCTCCCGGTCACCGTAGCCGCGTCAGCGCAAACGGTTGAAAATCTCGCCACCTCTTTAGCCCTCATCTTAAGTTTGTATTCGCTATTCATCCTAGTAGAAAGCTACTTGATGGTTAAGTTTGCTCGCAAAGGTCCAAGCAGTTTAAAAACAGGCCGTTATCACTATGAACAAACACCAACTTCGCTTAAAGGCACACTGACACACACCGTACAACTCTAGGAGACAATGCATGTTTGAATACGACACACTGCGCCTGATTTGGTGGACTTTAATTGGCCTTCTCTTAATTGGCTTTATGGTGACCGACGGTTTTGATATGGGGGTTGGAGCCATGTTGCCGATTCTTGGCAAAACAGAATCGGAAAGACGGGTGATGATCAACTCTATCGCCCCTCACTGGGATGGTAACCAAGTCTGGTTAATCACTGCTGGCGGTGCACTGTTTGCTGCTTGGCCGCTCGTTTATGCGACCTCTTTTGCCAGTTTATACCTCGCTATGTATTTAACACTGGCTGGCCTATGGTTGCGCCCTTTAGCACTAGAGTATCGGGCTAAAATAGACAGCCTGCGTTGGCGTGCTACATGCGATGTTGCCATCTCTTTGTCAGGCTTCATCCCCCCATTTCTATTTGGAATGGCGTTTGCTAACCTGCTGCAAGGTTTACCTTTCACTCTCAACAGCCTGCTGATGGTTAACTACCATGGCTCTCTGTTAGCACTGTTCAATCCTTTCAGCTTGCTATGCGGTCTTGTCGGCGTATCCATGGTATGGCTTCAAGGCAGTGCTTGGCTAATGTTGAAAACAACCGACACGCTCTACAAAAAAGCTCAGACAACAACTCAGCTCAGTGCACTGTGCGTCGTGATCCTCTTAAGCATAGGCGGATTAATGGTCAGTCATATTGAGGGGTATGTGATAGTGGATTCACCAGCGCACACTGCCGTATCAAATCCACTGAACAAGGAAGTCATGACAGAAACAGGAGCTTGGTTGACTAATTTTACACGTTACTCTTGGATGTGGCTTGCCCCACTAGGTAGTCTGCTCCTCCCCATTGGCTCGCTATTGAGCGCGAGAAGGAGGTACGACGCTGCGGCCTTTCTTGGTGCGAGTTTGTCCAATGCATGCATTATTTTAACCGCTGGGTTTGCCATGTTTCCTTTCATCGTGCCATCAAGCGTGAATCCAAACCACAGCTTAACGCTCTGGGACGCGACATCCAGCGAACTCACCTTAAATATCATGACGGGTGTCGCGTTTGTGATGGTTCCGATCATCGTTTGCTATACGGCGTTTAGCTATCGCACCATGTTTGGGCGACTGGACAGTGCTTATATCGAACGTCATAAACATTCACTTTATTAGACAACCAAGAGGCATAACGATGTGGTATTTCATTTGGATTTTAGGTCTTTTTTTGGCGTCGACCTTCGCCGTTTTACATCTCATCAATCTGGAAAAGCGTCTTGCTGACTAGATCCGATCTCAACCTCACGTCCGTTGCTTCAACCGGCGTGAGGATGAAAAATAGATTCGTTATTACAAATTATTCTCGCTAACAGAATTTAATCGCTCAGCCGCTTTGCAAACTGCCCTCCCCATCGAGGGCAGATTGCCATTGAAGCCAACTGTCAGGGCTGTGTCTGATGTTTTCAAACTATCGCTGGCACTCTGCTCTTCGCTTTCCATTCGAGCAGGAGTTGCATTCCCTTGCCGACTAAAACAATCAACGTTGCGCCAATCAAAACGGGGGTGAACAAAAACGGCCAGCTTTGCCCAGACAGCATAATCAGCAGCGGGTTGGCCCCAGCGGGTGGGTGCGTTGTTTTGCTGAGCAGCATAGCGCTGACCGCGACACCAGTCGCTAACGCCAATGTTAATGGTGTGACCCCCACATATTGAGCAAACACAATGCCGACAATCGCCGTGATCATATGACCAAAAATCACATTTTTTGCTTGTGCTAAGGGGCTATCTGGCACACCAAAAACCAACACCGCCGTTGCGCCAAACGGTGCCATCAACAAAGCGACATCACTCATCGCCGCATCAAAAAAAGAGAGCAAACCTATCGCCACAAATGCGCCTAGCCCGGCGAGAAGTGCCATCACAAAATTTTTCATTTCAACCTCCAAACAAAGTAGACCGATTTGTCTACAAAACTAAAATAGACAAATCGGTCTACTTTTGTCAATATGCTTTTCAAAGGAGAGACACATGAGCCAAAAACGACAATTGCTTATCGATACCGCGCTGGCACTTTTTTACGCCAATGGGATCAATTCGATTGGCATCAATGAAGTACTGACGGTTTCGGGCGTCGCCAAACGCACACTCTATTCACATTTCCCGAGCAAAGAAGCCCTGGTACTGGCCGCACTGCAGCAAAGGCACCAAATCTTTGCCAGCTGGCTTGAGCAGAAAATAGCGGATGCGAGTTCGGACAATGATTTGATCGCACGTCTGTTTCATGCACTAGAAAGCTGGTTTACCCACCAAGAGCCACAACTCGGCACGTTCAGAGGGTGCTTTTTTATCAATACTTCGGCGGAGTTCAGTGACCTAGACAGTGAGATCGCTCGCTTTTGTCTCCTGCATAAACAGCAGGTTCGCGCGATCATCTCGCATCACTTGCAAAGCGAAAATCCGCTCTTGCTGGATGCCATCTGTCTTTTAAAAGAAGGGGCGATTGTTACCGCTCATTTGAGCGGCAACAGTGAACAAGTGGCAGAGCAGTGCATCCAGATCTTGGGTACTTTTGAAGTATGAGCGACTGAACGAGAACGGCCGCACACTTGTTCACAATGGACTTAGTTTGTGGCCTGCTGGTCACAGCAAGCCACATTTCCCAGACTATCGAGGCTTAAACACGTAACTCTCTAAAGTTACGTCATCACAACGATCGCTAAAGCGTAACCTTTTGTGACAATAACGCTCAAGTTCTTGATGGCTGTGACTGATCAAAATTAGCGCGCAGCCTATCGATTGCGTGGTATGGATCAGCAATTCCATGGTCTCTCTTGCAATGTGCGGATCTAAACGCGTGGTCGGCTCGTCGGCGATCAACAAGGTCGGCTTTAAGAGCAGCACACGCAAAATCGCAATACGCTGTAGCTCACCGCCCGACACTTGCTCCGAAGTACGCAGCAAAATGTCCGCAGCAATGTGCAACTGCTGCGCATAACGTTCTATCAGATTCGGCTCAATGCCATGTAATTGGCATAAGTCCAATAACTGTCGATACAAACTTAACTGCGGTGCAAAAGATTGCGGTGGATCTTGGTACAATTTCAACCGCTTACCAAGTGGAAAGTCCTGATGATAAACCACCGAGCCCGAAAGTGGTTTTTTCAATCCAAGCAGCACATCGGCAAGGGTCGACTTACCACAACCGCTTGGACCAGAAAAGCCAATTACCTCCCCTTTACGCAATGAAAAACTCAGTTCGCGAATCAAAGTTCTTTCTTTAAAACCGACACTTAGCTGCTGCACATCGAGTAAAGGTTCAGCCAAACACGCTGTGGGTTTCTCCTCACTGGGCTGACTGGCTCGAATTAAAGATTGCGAATAGTGATCGCTGTGATCCGCTTGCCATTGCTTGAATGTCTTTTCCTTGGCGAGCCAATGGCCGTGTCGCAATACATAAAGTTGTCCGCCGACTGCTTCGGCAACCTGCAAATCGTGAGTGATGGTGATCAGCGCTCCTCGTCTTTTTACTTCACGCAGCGCAGCGATGACTTGCTGTTTGCTTTGCTCATCCAATCCTTTTGTCGGCTCATCAGCGATGAGTAACCGGCCTCCCGCCGCTTGGGCGCAGAGTAGCGCACAGCGCTGAGCCATCCCACCGGAGATTTCTAGCACGTGCTTTTGCCGAGCATCATCAAGCAGCATACCAGCAAACGCACAATCAGTTTGCACCTTAGCTTCAGCGCGTTTCATTCCTCTCACCCAGCGATACACTTCGCTGACTTGCTGCTCTATTTTCATCAGCGGATTGAGTGACAAACGCGGCTCTTGTGGTAAAACCGCGATCTCTCTGCCCCACAACTGCTCGCGCTGTTGAGCGTTAAGCGTTGAGAGAGGAAGATCGCCAAGATAGAGCTCCCCCTCAACGGCAAAACTCGCTGGTAAATCTCCTAAAATGGCTTTCACAAACAAACTTTTTCCGGAGCCCGTTTCACCAAGAATGGTGATGGATTGACCTTCTTGTAGAGCAAAAGAGAGCGGCTGAACCACCGTCTTTTCTCCCTGTTTCACCGCAAGCGCGTCAACTTTGAGAATGTTCATCGTAAACGCTCCTTCGTTTGAGCCAGAGAATAAAAGCTAAAAATCAGCAACATAAGAGTCAGAACGGGTTGCATAAGCACCCAAAGTGCGACCTGATAATAGCGAAACAGTTCTACCATCATCATACCTAGCTCGGCTTGAGGCGGACGAAGACCGACATATAAGAAACCCAGTGCTGCGAGAGCCAAAATCGCATTGCCTGCACCAAAGCAGGCTAAGGTAAAGACATCCGCTTTTAAATAGGGCCATATATGCACGCGAAAACGGTACAGACGACCAAAACCCAGTAGACGCGCATTTTCAAATTCATCGGCTTTGCTTAGCCTTTGAGTTTTATTGCGGATCACGCGGAAAAACTCCGCCCACATGGTAACCGCGATACCAAACAGTAAAAATGCGTAAGACCCAGGCACAATTGCGCCAAGAAGTAGTACCAACACAAGTCCGGGCAAAGCCATCACCATGTTGACCAACACCGAGGCGATTCGGTCGAACCAGCCACCAAACCAACCCGATATCACCCCCGTCACAAGGCCAACGGTGACGGCTAAAGTAACACTCACTAAAGCAATCACCACTGAGTTGTAAATCGCGTCGGCTAAACGAGCGGCGTTGCTACGGCCAAAATGATCGGTGCCGAGTGGCTCGGACCAAGACGGAAATTGAAACACTTGGCTTAGATTCTGCGCAGCGACATCATGGTTGGAAAACCACTTTATGTAGATAGCAAAACTCATCAAAAGAACTAGGATTGCACCGCTAAACAGGTAGCGAAGATTGAGACTCGTCATACGACTTTCTCCTGTCGAATGCGCGGGTCGAGCATATATTGAGCCAAATCCACCGCCGTGTTGATCGCAACAAACAAAAGCCCCATCATCAGCGCTGCTCCTTGAATAACCGGAATATCTCGCGCAAAAATGGCGTGTGACAACGCATGGCCAATGCCTGGCCAAGCAAACAGCGACTCAATCATCACAATCCCCTCAATTAAGCCCACCGCTTGCACACCAATAAAGGCAATCAATGGCAGGGCGATATTCAAGCGCGCGTGACGTTCGTACGCTCGTACCTCATCTAACCCTTTATAGCGTGCGAAGCGGTAGTAGGCCGAACGTAGTACCGAGTACGCTTCGTTTTTGATCATCCGATTAGAGAGTGCCGCCAGCGTCAATGCCAATGCCAAACTTGGTAAAACCACATGCTCTGGTCGACCAAATCCCAGTACTGGTAGCCAACCCAGTTGCAGTGCAAAGAGGATGATCAGCCCCAACCCAACCACAAATACGGGAGCAGAACGCAGCAGAACCGACAGCAACAACACCATCTTGTCCACGCGCCCTCCCGGATATCGACCACAGTAGACGCCGACCGGAAAGGCAATAAACAAGGAAAGTGCGAGTGCGGCAATAGCGAGGATCAGGCTATAGCCAAGGTGATGCCATAGCAGTTCATTGACGGCTTCTTCACTGACCAAGGAGTGGCCGAGATTTAAGTGCAATAACTCCCACAACCAAGCCACATATTGTTCAAACGCACTGCGCCCTAGCCCCAGCTCCACAGAGACCGCTTGGGCCGCCTCTTGGCTGACAAAATCGTAGCCGTAGCGGCTTGCCGCAATCCGATAGGCCATGTCACCGGGAAGCAGTTTCATCATCACAAAGGTGATGGTGCCCACTGCCCAAGCGACAAAACCCGCTTGTAACAGCCGTTTTAGCAGCAGGTCAATCATGGAACTGCAACTCCGACAGACGATAGTCAATCTCAAATGGGTCTAAGTGCAATCCTTGCAATGATTGATTAAAAGCGACGTGCTGGCTACTGTAAGCGATAGGAATAACAGGCAGTTCTGTTGCTAATACACGAGCAACACGCTGACTCAATTCACGCTGATTTTCACCTGCTGCGGTCGAGATCAGTTCGGTTAAATCTTGCTGAACTTGTGGTGAATACCAGTTCATGTGGCCCCAATCACTGCCTTTTTCATCGCTAAAGTCTTGATAGAGAAGTGGTAGCGGTGTGCCAGTCAGGCCAAAGTTTCGCGCCACCAGCGCCATTTGCAAACTGTTGTCATGGTGACCTGCCGGAATCACGCTGGAGTTATCAATACTGACGTGCAAACGGATACCGATTTCCGCCAGTTGGCTTTGTAACGCGGTCGCGATCAGTGGTAGTTCTGGTCTGTCGGCGTAAGTGGTCAGATTAAGCGCGAACTCTCGCCCTTGACGCTCAAGCCAGCCTTGCGCATTTTTCTCCCACCCCAGCTCTTCGAGCAGTGCTTTCGCTTGCGCCACATCACGTTTCGCGGTTGGTTGCTCTATATGCCACGCTTTTTGCGCCTGACTAAACAGTTGATAAGCTTCACTGCCTGGCGCGTATAGAATGCTTTGGGCAATGCCTGTGCGATCCACGGCCAAGCTGATCGCTTGTCTGACTTTTGTCTCAGACAACAATGGGTGCTGGTTATTCAGCTTCAACATGATCGTCCGTGGCAAATTGACGCTTTGTACCTTTACATTCTTAGCACTTTGCAAGTTTTGCTTGCTGATAGCATCAATCGAATAGGCGATGTCAGACTGGCCACTTTGCAGCTCCAGCACACGGCTTTCAGAGCGGTGGCCTGCCACATAGTCTAACTGCGCAATCTTCGCCGATTTGCCCCAAAACGATTCAAAGCGCTTGGCACTCAACTTGTGCGGCACCACTAAATTGTCCAACTGGTAAGGCCCAGTCGCATTCAATTTGACAATACGACCTTCCGGGTCGAATGAGTCGGCAGAGAGAATACCTAAACTGAAATGCGCTAAGGTGTTAAGCAGCGGGAAATAAGCTGAGGTCAGTTCAATCACCAGTTGCTGACCGTTGGCTTCAATTTGGGCCACCGGAACTTTAGCAAACACGCCCGGTTTTTTCAGTGCGCGTTGAAGTGACGCTGACACATCTTCGGCCGTCAGAGGCTGCCCGTCATGGAACTTGACCCCTTCTCTAATCAAAAACTCCCATCGTGTACCTTGCTCATTGCGACGCCAAGATTGCGCCAGTAACGGTGCAATCTCTCCATTGCTTTCGAGTTGAGTTAACGATTGTGTGATGCCTAAGCGGCTGAAAATATATCCATTTTTAGACATATCCATGCCGTGAAACTCAAACGGACCTGAAATGGTTAAACGGTTATTCTCCGGGCTAGAACTGGAGATACTCCAAGCTAAATAAGTTATGGCAACCACTGCCAGTAGAGCGACGATTTTTTTCATTTCTTTTCTATGGTGATTTAAAATATAAAAATATGTTATAACATAACAAAAGAAAGCAAAACAAATGAAAATAATTTTTATTTATCAGGGAGAGTTGAGCGGACAAGAGAAGACGTTGGTGAAGAAGAACACTTGCCCACCGATGGCAGGCAAGTTTTGGCGAACACTAGATCACGGTGATCAAATGCTCTTGAGCTGTTGCTAGCTCAGGCGTGTCAATCTCTAGCCAGTGACCGACTCTTTTCCATGAATCCAGTGGCTGACCATTGAGCTGCACCGCTTGCACTTCTCTACTATCCAGCGCCCACAGAATGCGCATCGATCTTTTTTCGGGTGCGCCAGTGTAATCGCCTTGCGTGCGAATGTGCAGTTGCACTTGTTGAGGTTGTACTTTGACCGACAGCTCTGTACGACGAATCTCGCCGTTTAAGTACGCTTGAGTTACACCATCGTCTTCAAACAGGATAAAGCTTGCGTCTTGCTGGCCAAAAATTTTCACTCCTAACTGAGTGGGTACTTGGCTAGAGACTTCGTTCTCTTTGGGCGCAAAAGGAATAATCGCCCCTTCTGCCGCCAACAACGGCAAACGGTATTGCCCCTGCTGATAGAGCGCAAAAGATTTATCTTCACCAGACGACAGGCCCAAATCCTCACCAGTGCGATAATCAAACCAGTGCGCTTTAGGCAAATAGAGCGCGGTTTCTTTCGCCCCAAGCTGCGCCACCGCGCTACTCAGTAGTGACTCACCCACCATTTTTTCTGCTGTGGCCTTAGCGGCATTTTCATCGTTCGGGAACTGGTACGCCACACTGGAAAAGACCGCTTCGCCATATTGATGTGCACGATGCGCCAGTGAATAGAGGTATGGGATCAACTCATAACGCAGTTCAATGTTGCCGCGGTTACTGGCGAGATCGCCCACTCTGTCCGGAGCCGTTTCCTTACAATTACACAAGTTTTCGGTGTGAGGACGAACAGGCACGTCGAACATTGAGCTGTAAGCAAACCATTGGGTATAGGTTTCATTCAATACTTGCGGTATCTCATCCGGAGCGACACCCAGGCCGCCTCGGTGAAAACCGCCGATATCCGAACCGTAATAATCCATGCCTGATAACATCATATTGGTCTGTTGGCCTGCGTGCACGGCAAGGCTGGTCAAGTTAGATCCAATGTCCGCTGACCACATCACTGCCCCGAATTTTTGCATCCCCGGCGCGCCGGAGCGTGACATCATAAAAGGTCTTTGGCTATTGTGGCCCTGCTGATAGCCAAGGTAGATACTTTTGAGCCAGTCGTAGTTATAGAGGTTGTGAATGTCATCGTGTGGTTTGTCTTGATAGTACACCCCCTTGCTGTTGTACATCTCCGGCTCACCAAGGTCGGTCCAGTGGCCGATGATGCCCATGTCAATTAGAGGTTGTCTCTTCCATTCGTGCCAAAACTGCCCGGCGTCTGGATTGCTCCAGTCGATCATCCCGCCTTTACCCCACCAGTGGCCACCACCTGTAGGATTAGTATTGATCGCTTTACCAGTGAGCGGATCTCTCGCCAAAAAGCCTTTGGCTTCCATCTGCTGATGCTCTTCTCGGCCCGAGCTGACGTAACTCTCTTCAATCAGCATCATGCCCACGCCCTGCTGTTTCAGTTCAGTAATTTTTTGTTTTGGCTGCGGGAAATTTTCCTCATCCCAACGCAGTGTGCCCATATGGCTGTTCTCATCATGGCTTTGCACATTGCCAAACCATTGCAAATCCATCACCACGCCATCAATGGGAAACTGGTTGGTATGGAGCGTCGCGAGTTTGTCATCCATCTCCTGCCAGTTATCAAAACCGTACTCCGAGAGCCATAAACCAAACATTTTCCGCGGTGGCACCAACGGCTTGCCAACCAGTGACATGTATTGCTCACGCAGCGTTTTTTGCTCATCCGCCACCATCAACAGCAAGTCACGCTCACCTTTAACTGGTTTGATGGTCACGGTTTCTCGGGAAAAATCCCAACGTGTGTTGTAAATATTGTTAAGGTACAAAGCAAAGTCACTCTGCTTACTGCTCGCGGCGTACAAAATCGGGAACTGAGTATTGCCCGTTGCTCCGCCGTTAAAACCGCTCATCTGATTACCCGACTGGCGAACACGCCCATTCCAGCGCCCATCAATCACACCAGGCTGCTGAAACTCCTGACCTAATCCTTGATAGTCATAATGATTGACTGTGCGCAGAGAAATTTGCTTATCGCCATTCGGGCAGAGCATGTTAACCGCTTCGCCATTGCTTTTGCTCACTGTCACACACAACGTCTTACCATCCACCTCAGCTTTCAGTTTTGCCGTTGTCACACCATCTTCACTGACATGAAAGGTGGACGGTTGAATTAGCGCATTGAAATCGGCCAGCTCGTTGGTTTGTGCTTGCGTTTGACCAAAGCGAATTCTCAGCACATCGTCGGCCAACACAGAAATATGAACCGATTCTGCTGCAAGCAACGCCTTGTCTTGTAGGGAGGGATAGACGGTCGCCAGCTGCTCCGCCGGCAGATATTGATTTAACGCGTGCTTAAACTCCCCTTCAGAATAAAATGTTTGATTAAACAGGGGACGTAAATGACGAGTGAGTTTTAGCTCTGGATACGCTTTATTGAGGCGAAATACATCGGCAGCAGAGAGTTGATAACTTGGCATGCCTTGCAAGTAAAAGTCGCGACTTTGCTGGCTGGTCTCCGCGCACGCTGCCAACAGGCACAGACTGATCAGCTTGATCGGCATTAATCTTGTTTTCACGATAAATATCCATTGAGACGTTATTTTATCGCTAGTATATAAAGCCGCGTCTCGAAGCAGAAATAGCTTCAACCGCAGATGATATAGACAATACCTATATCAAAACGCTCATTCACGCTAAGAATGCCGCAGCTTCTTACCCGGGAAAAGAAAGAGACAACAAAAAGTGTGATGACGATAATAATCTTGGTGAAACAAGAAGATGTATAGGTAAGAAGAAACAAACTTAGTGTAAGAAGAGAAGAAACTTAAGAGAGAATGGAGGCGCGTCCCGGAGTCGAACCGAGGTCCACGGATTTGCAATCCGCTGCATAGCCACTCTGCCAACGCGCCTTTGATATTGAATTCAACGTATTAGGAGTGCCCTAATCCGTTTGGTCGCTACTTTACCGATTGAGCAGAGAGAGTCAAACAAAATCAGCAACCACCCGTTTGTTTGCTGTCATTTACGCCAAAGCGATGCTCTTTTGCCCTCATTGCACTTTTATCCACCGCTTGATTTTTTGGCTCATTTGAACCATTATTTTCAGACCATATGAACCAAAAAAGGAAATGGTATGAGTGTAAGCGCTTTCCAAACCTTTAAACCCCAAGCCAACTACCAAGGCGGTTATTGGTTTGACATGGGCATTGAAAGCAGTGAAATGGCGAGAAACGAGTCGGTACACCAAGGTTTCACCCCGGACATTTATCGCAATATTTTGCAAAGAGCCCAACTGTCCCAGAGTGAGTTTCATGCGATTACCCATATTCCACTCAGTACTATAAAACGCAGACTGGCCAAACAGGAACGATTTAGCACCCAAGAGAGTGACGTTATGTACCGCTTGGCAATGCTGATCAAACTGGCAAGCGATCTGTTCGAGAGTGAAGAACGTGCTCTTGAATGGATGCGTGAGTCTGTCTACGGCTTAGGTGGCAAACGCCCTCTGGATATGGTGGCAACAACGGTGGATTTTGAGCAAGTAAAGGATCTTATCGGGCGAGTGCAACATGGTGTTTTTACCTGATGAAACTCTATCGTTTAACGCAAAAACGTTTTGCAGACAGCCCTTTTGACCCTATTGGAGCCAAATTATTTGGCGGACGCTGGAACTCAAAAGGAAGCGAAGCTCTCTATTTTGCCGAATCTGAATCGCTGTGCTGTTTAGAGGTCTTTGTTCACCTTAATCATGGCCCCGACATCCGCCATCAGTATGATCTCTATCGCATCGAACTGCCCGATGAGCTGATTGCCACCCTTGCGACAGAAGATTTGCCAAGCAACTGGCGCGCCATTCCTCCAACTGAATCCACGCAGATTATTGGCGATCAGTTTCTCCGTGTTGCCGAGCCGCAATTTGCTGCGCTGCAGGTCCCTTCTGCTATCTCTCCACGCGATAAAAATTATGTGGTTAACCCTAATCATCCATCGATGAACGATATATTTCTTCTGGCAGAAAAGTTAGAATTTTCCTTTGATGAGCGCATATTTAAATAAGCTATCTTTTTTAAAAACAATAAAAGGCACACGTGGAAACTCGTGTGCCTTTTCTATGCATTAAATTATATTCCGCTAAGAGCGCCACACATAATAATGATGAACAATACTATGGCTAAAAAGCCCATGCTTTATTCCAGCGTTAGGACTACTCGACGATTACAACCGTTTTGTCTATTTTCTTCAGCTGCGCAAATCGGCGTAGATTCACCGAACGCTTTTTCAACAATACGGTTACCCAGTCCAAGATCGGTTTGCAAATAACGGGCAACTAAGTTAGCACGCTTGGCAGAAAGACGCTGGTTGTAATCATTCGTTCCCGTACTGTCTGCATGGCCTTCTACCAGAATCTTGCGGTTAGGATCCGCGATTCCGATGTAACTCTTAATCGCCTCCTGATGGATGCTGGTTAAGGCTGCTTTGTTGTGCTGATAATTGAGCACTAACGACATCTTTTTCTCATCGAAAAAGCAGTGTTCGCTGCTGTTTTTCGCTTGCACTGTCTTGATATCTTTGCTCAGCACCCGCTCATCCGTTTGGCTGTTATCAACCACAATCGTCCCTTCAGATTGAGTGGTTTTATAATGTGTCGATAATAGTGTCTTGGTGGTAATTTGCTCTTCCGACGTATTTACACAGTTTGCATACGCATAATTTGATAGAACAACCATCACTAAAATAGGCAGTGTTTTTTTCATTTTAATCCTTAAGTCTACCTGTTTCTTCGTTAATCAGATTGAGAATATATTTATAAACATCGCTACCTTGACGAGCGTGATAAATATTGTCATGGCCAAAGCAATCACCAATGCCATCTTCTTTTTTTACCGCATAATTCACTCCGATAACCCCCATGGTCACTTTGGTTTTCGAAGCGGTATCACTGGCATTTTTGCTTTGGAACACATTACGTTTTTGCGAAATGCGTTCTTTTAAGTTTTCACACAACCCCAACTTAACCAGCCTATTTAGGTAATTGGAAAAGGTGACGGTGTCATAACGATTGTTGACCAAAAAATGGCGTTGAAAGTCACCATCCGCACCGTCTGAAAGCAAAATAAAGACCTGCTCTGGGTTTAGATCGGTGGCTTTGTCTGCCATTTGCGCCGCACCGATGATGCCTTGCCACGATTCTGTTAAACCATATTTTGAAGCATAGTAATTCGCGCCATTAAGTTGGGCGAGAAAAGCGTCATAGTCATCGGTCAGTGGAATATCTTCAAAGGTTTTGATCTCTGTAGAGTAGTCATAGCTGCTCACCTGAGGTGGAGAAAACATTTTCTTCACCGTTTCTCCCGGCGTACGATAAAACGCGTAGTCGAAAGCAGTACGCTTGCTCCCTACCTTTTGCACTGAGGTATGGTGATAACCGACGATCGCCACGCGGCTTTTCTTATCCGTTTTAAACTCGCGCAGATCTTCTACAATGCGGTTAATCGTCTCAACCACCACATCATACTGCGTTTTGCCACTGCGTCCCCAAGTACCCGTCATCGATCCACTCATATCGAGAATGAAATAGATGTCTAAAGGCTGTGGCAGGAACTTGCGAGAGATCGAGCTACCCGCCACATCAAACTCTTTTGTCAGCCCCATACTCTCATACGAGATCCAGGAGTCATGCGAGGTTTTCGCTGATACTACAAAGTCAGTAAACGGCGCTAATTCGCCACTGCGCTGTACACAACCATCACGATATTCACAGCGGCGGTTAAATACCGCCACTTCAACTTTCCCTTTGTTGTCTGTGACATACTGATCGACGATTTTCTGTGCATACTCTTGGTTTTGCTCGTCTTTCTCTTTAGGGCTAGCAATAAGCGCGAGACTCGCAACTTCCGCCGCTTCAATGATTTTGGTGTGTGCCATGTGGCGCTGCGTCATCTGCATCGAAAAAACCATGATGATGATGAGTACAGGAAGCAACCCCATAAAGGTGACGCCGGCAACACCACGCTGTTTTTTTAAGCTCATATCTACACCCGCGCAAATGAAAAGGAGGTGGCGATCGTGCGAACCACATCACCGTCCGCCAAACCAAAAATATTAAATGGCGTTTCGTAGCACAGCGTTACCTGATACATGGGCAAGCGGCGGTTGTGCGACGTGATCGGCAACAGCTCAAGCGCTTGCTCCTTGCTCAGTTGGTTAAGATTCGGTAGCTGACAGCCCTGCACCGCGCCATCACGAAGTTGTCGATATTTCTTTTTGAAGTTGCGCGGGTTGTCCCCTTCTACGGTCAACTGCTCAATCTGAATCCCTAACTTAGTTCGGTCGAAATTTGGCATCATACGTTTGAGCGATGCCATCATTAAGCGATTCATCACTTGCTTGGTCTCATTGCAACGCGCATCGGAACCAAAGCAGATGTCCACTTCGCCACCAAACAACTGCTTGCGCTCAGACATGATGGTGGTCATAGAGTAAACCGCTCTTTCGAGTTGGCCTTTGGTGTTAATCGCGACCACGTAATTCGCGACGGCAACAAATAATCCTGAGAAAAACATCAGGACCAGTGCCAGTTCGACCATAAATGCCCCTTTCTGTTTAGCTTTCACACCCAGCTCCTTGGCCAATCTTAAAGGCACATCGTTCATATTCTTGAATGGCCATCAGTTCGCGGCGCACTTTAAAATCCGGTAACAGCCCATCGAAAAGGGTGTTATAGGTGTATTCCATCCGGTACATAGCAATCGCCATATTCTTCGGTTGACGGCTCTTTTTCGGGCACTGCTCAACGTCCTCGTAGTCGGTATTGCAGATCACAAAGTCTTGATAGTCTTTAAAGTAATCAACTTGGATTTTGACCGAACCCTCTTTGGCCAAATATTTCCACGCAACGCCCCCTTGCTGGTTGATATGCTTTTCTAACTCTTTTTGATACGCAACCGTCGTCGTGGAACTGGCGCTGCCCAGTTTTTTGGTCCGAATCACCGATACGGTTAACGCGTGATCAGAGATGCTCATCGAATAGCTGAGCAGACAAATTTCGACCCAAGAAAAACACATCATAAGTAGGATGGGTAACCCCATCGCTACTTCAACGGTGAGAGCGCCCTTCTGCCGTTTGATCATAGTTCCACGTACCTTTTCTTGGTGTAATCAACCACAAAAGCGCCTTTAATATTCAAACTGTTGAGGAAAGCTTTCGCCTCTTCAATATCACTGAATTCACCAATGCAGTAACGCTTCCATAAGCCGTGTGTGTAGGAGTAAACCGTCCCGTAGTTTTCCTTAAGGAAGTTGAGATAATCACTTGGGATTGCTTTATAAGTAGCTAATACCTGAATACGGTAAAGTGACGGCGCACTCGGTTTAAGATTGTTCACATCCAGCTTCGATGGTGTAAGCACATTGCTCGCAACAGAAACCGTGGGCGCAACGATTTGTTCTGCAGGTTTGCTTGCCTTGACCTCTGCGGTTTGCATAACCGTTGCTCTTGTCGTGTCTTGGGTTTTAGGCATGGTTTGTGTTTGCACAGGTTTTTTCCCTTTGTTCACGGTTTTCATCAGTGCAGCCAACTGTTTTCGCGCATCTTCTTCGCCTTTCTCATGCTTAAGCACTTCTAATGCAATGTCTGGGCGATTGGCTTGCACAGAGGCAATAATCAAGTTCGAGCGCACTTTGCTATCGCTTGGGGTTGCCACGTAGAGGTCATACAGCAGTTCGGTGGCTTCGACATAGCGGTTTTGCAGCAGATAAACTACGGCAATGTTGTTACCCGCTTCTCTGTCGGATGCACCATGCTTACGGCTCTGCTCAAAGTTTTCGATCGCCGAAGCGTACTCTTTGCGCTGGGCGTAAATCTTGCCGACCAACAGATAGTAAGCAGACTCCTCACCACCTTCATCGAGATACTTTTCCATCTCTTGTAGCGCCGAATCGTAACGCTTCTTCTGATAGTTCAGATTGGCTAAGCTGTAGATGTACTCGGGTTCATCGAGGTCTGCGGCCGTATAGGTATTGGTGTAGAGCTCAGCCGATTTGACATCGTCCATCTCCAGATAGAGATTGACCAATTTAACCTTATACTGCGGCACCTCGGCCAAGTTCGCTTTATAGAACTCGACCAGTTGTTGCTTTTCGCCCGAACTGCGCAGCAAACGCTCCTTGGTTTGCAACTCACTACTGATGCTGGCACAGCCAACCAGCCACATCAGAATTACGGTTTTGATTATCCACTTAGCCATTCATTAACATCCTCATAATGCCTGGAGCAATAATCAGAATAATTATTGGCACCATGATAAAAACAATCATAGGAATCGACATTTTGGCGCCGAGCTTTCCTATTTTCTCTTCCAGCTCCATCATGTTGAGCTGACGAATATCAGTCGCTAATGTCGCAAGTACCTGCCCCACCGACGAACCAAATTTCAAACTCTGCACCAGTGTCATCACAAAGCTTTGTGCTTCACTCGAAGGCACCAGTTGCTGGAACTCTTCCAATGCTTTCTCTATCCCGACCACTTTAGAGCGTTGCACCGTTGCATTGACGGTATGGGCAAGATACTTATCGACGGTTTGCAGCTCTTTCGCCAAATACTCGAGTGACGCTTCAATCGTCATGCCGGTATGCACACACACGTTCATCAAATCCAAAAGGAAAGGCAGGCGAGAGCTGACATGGCGAGTGATGCTGTTGGCTCGTGACGAAATAAACATATCGGGGCCTGCGACAAACAAGATCAACGCCACCGCCCCAATAAGAACCACTTCGTTGATTCCAATCGCTTGGACACTGTAGGCCGCGATGCAACCAACAACCGTGATAAACAGCGGGCCAATTTTGAACAGGTAGTAAGTCTGGGCAATAAAATCACTGTAAATGCCCGCCGCGACCAACTTCTTCTTCGTCTCTTCTTTGTTGAAGCTGAAGCGTTTGACGATCAGCAGCAAAAAGTCCGTTCGCTTCTGTTGCTCCTTTGTCGAACCGATGATCTTACGCACAGACAGCTCAGCGCGAGTTTCATCCCACATCTTGAGCGCAAAAAAGGCCAGTGCGACGGAGATCCCCAGCGCCACCAGCGCGAACAGCAACAGGGGTAAGGAAAAGTTCATGCCCGTACCCCGCGTAGAATCATCCAAATACAGATAAAACCGATGATTTCACTGCTCAGCACGTAGTAAAAGATCGGTTTCCCACCTTCCTGAAACATCACAAAGTCGTAATTTTCTGGGCTGGTGAATTTCAGAATCATCAAGAAGAAAACGGGTAGGCTGGCGATAATTTTGGCCGACATGCGCGCTTCGGAAGTCAGCGCGTTTTTCTTCTTCTCGACCGCTCGCGCTTCAAACATCAAACGGTTAATGCGGGAAATCACTTCTTTTAGCTGACCACCACGATTTAAGTTGATGCGAATCGTTGCTGCGAAGAAAAAATACTCCACGTATGGAAAAGAGGCACTGCTGCGCGCCAACACTTCGTCAGGATCCTCACCAATCAGCAAGCGCTCAGACATGAGTTTAAATTCGCGCCCCACTTCGTTGTCGAGCTGCAAACCGACATACTCAAACGCGTGCACGATACTTTGCCCAGAAGAGAGCGCACCAGAAAGAATATTCAATGCATCTGGGAAATCTTCTTTAAATTTGTTGGCTTTGGCCTGCTTAAGTTTGACCATAAAAACCACAAACAGCGGCGGCTGGCCAAACAGCAGCACTTGGAAGATATCCTTGCGCAACACGAAATCGTTCACCAGATAAAGAAACACACCCGAAACCAACAAAAATGCGGCAATTTTCTTAACTGGCTCTGGTTGTAAAATCGTGATGAACGTTTTTATCGACTGGCGGATTTTCGATTTCAAACTAACGTCGAATTTCTGCGCATCAATGACCGTTTTTTGCCCCTTCACCCCTTCGAAATCTTGTTCAAAATCGATGATGCGGCGAATTGTCTTATCTTGCTTGCGCTTGTGGCTTAGGAAATAGAGACCGATTGCCACCCAAGAGAGCACCATGAGCCACTTCATGCAAAGATCTCCCTCACCGTCTCTTCCAAGCCAAAGAAACGGGCCCGCTCATAGATCACTGAGCGTTTAGACAAGCCTGGAGAACGAAACTCGCCGACAATTTTGCCGTTTTCCGATTGGCCGGTGGTTTCGTAACGGAAAATATCTTCCATCACCACGTTGTCCCCTTCCAGACCGACAATCTCACTGATGTACATCACCTTACGGCTGCCATCATGCAGACGTCTGACCTGCACAATCAGATCGACAGCACTGACGATGGTACGGCGAATCGCCTCCAGCGGCAGCGACGCGGTCGCCATCATCACCATACTTTCGGTACGGGCGATGGCATCTCGCGGGGTGTTGGCGTGGAGTGTAGACATCGAGCCATCGTGGCCGGTGTTCATCGCCTGCAGCATCTCAAACGCTTCGCCGCCACGACACTCACCGACGATGATACGGTCTGGTCGCATACGCAGGGCGTTGATCACCAAATCACGCGCGGTAATTTGCCCTGTCCCTTCCACGCTGGCTTGGCGGGTTTCCAAACGCACAATGTGCGGTTTTTGCAATTGTAGTTCTGCCGCATCCTCGATCGTCACCACACGCTCTCCTTCACCGATAAAGCCAGAAAGTGCGTTGAGCAAGGTGGTTTTACCCGAACCCGTACCGCCAGAGATGAGGATGTTGCATTTACAATGGCTAGCGATAGAGAGCAGTTTGGCCATCTCAATCGACATAGCGCCAAACTGGACAAGGTTTTCCAGTTTGATTTTCTGCTCTTTGAACTTACGGATAGAGATTGATGTACCGTCAATCGCCAGTGGCGGAATAACGATGTTTACCCGGCTTCCGTCTTGCAAACGCGCGTCACACAGTGGCGATGTTTCATCAATACGACGTCCGACATTGGAAGCAATACGTTTTGCAATCGTGTTGAGCTGCTTCTCGTTAACGAACTGAATCGGTGACTTTTCAACCTTGCCACCGATCTCGATAAAGATGTCATACGGGCCATTGATCATGATGTCGGAGATGTCATCGTTATCGACCAGTTTTTGCAGCGGTCCAAGCCCCTTCAACTCGTCATACAGTGCTTTCACCAGTTCGGTTCGCTTAAGCGAACTGACTTGCAACTGCTTTTTGTCGATCAGAATGTTGACCGATTCGGTTAACTGCTCGGCCAGCTCCTCGTTACTGATCTCAATCAGCGATGAAGCATCGATGGCATCAAAAATTTCGTCTCGTAAGTCGAGATAGATCTGCTTTAACTGATTCATTTCTTAAACAGCGAAAATTTCTTGGCGTTTTTGGTTTGAACTTGTTTACCGGTCAGGCTGGCGACCATCTCTGCGATGGTGGCGGCATATTTGCTTTTCATCAGACCAGTGGTTCCCATTTGGATAAGCTTCTGTTCAAGCCCCGGTTCGTAGTGAAAATCCAGAGAAGACTTACACTTGATGCGCTCACGTGCATTGTTCAGCGTGACGAGGTAATCTTTTTGTGGGCGCGTCATGCTGAAAACCACTTGATGCTCCGCTTTACCCATTTTCTTTTTGAAACGGTTGTACGCGCGAAGCGACGATACTGATGGCTCACACACCAAATAGATGCGGTGATACTTCTCGGCCAAGTCTTGATCGTGCACTTCTTCAAACGAACTCATCGGCACCGAGTCAATGATAAAATTATACTTATCAATCAGTTCTGACGAGAGATTGAACAGCGTTGAAGCATGATCGTTAAGACACGCCGAGGTCTTTTCTAATGCCAGATAATCCAGTTTATCGGTCACTTTGCACAAGTAAGTAGCGGCGATCGCTGAGTCGACTTCAGACTGATTCAAGTCGATACTGTTTTCTTTGATTTTGTAGCCTTTCACCCCCAGAAAGATGTCGCCATTCATTGCGCCTGAGTCATGATCCACCACCAAGGTCTTTAAATTGGCACTGTGAACCAAAGAATTCGCCAACACGCTGCTGATACACGAAACCCCGATGCCACCCTTAGTGCCCAGGAGTAAAATACGTTTGGCAACGCGCGTTTTACCATTCTTTGAAGCATCGGCAATATCGCGCTTTAAACTGGCAAGTAATCCATCCAGCTCTTCATCCCACAAAATGTAGCTAGCACCACATGCTTGAACTTTGTCACGCGTTTTAATCGAATCTAAATTGCTGATAACTAACAACTTGATGCTAACATCAAGGCGCGTAGCAATATCCGACACTTCTTGCACCATGCTGTGGTTATCTCGCATATCGAGAATCACGTGGCTAAGTGTGACATCACTGCGATTCCACACCGCTTCTTGTTCAATTTCGCTCACTTGCAGTGGTTTTGCGAAACCTTCAATTGCGTATAACTCTTCCACCGATTGAATAAATGCCGCATCGTCAGAGACAATGAGATCCTGTGCTGTATTGGCACTACTGCGTTTTGAGGAAGAACCTTTAAATAAGTTATCTAAATCCATCATCAGTAAGTACTCTTCAATGGGTTAGCCAAGCTGATATTGCGGTTGTGCTCTAGTGAACAACCAAAGCGATATTCATCTTTATTGGAAAACGCCAACGAGCCACACTCTTGGCTGCGAATGTGGACATACTGCGCCTGAATCAAGACTGCTTTTTTCTGCTCGCTGCTCGCCACTTCCAATTCGTAACGATTTTTAGTGACTTGAGAATTTTTCAGTTGCACCAGCAGTTGATCTATAAACTCGCTGGCTGCTGGCTGGTAATAGATTTTGAACTTAGCTTTTGGCTCTCGTTGGTTGACCTCTTCAATAAAAGAGATTGCCTTATTGACGGAATGTGCTTTCCCTGTCGAGTTAAACTCATACGTTTCCTGCAACTGTTCCATCATACTGGTGTTAGAGGTGTTTACGCCGGAACAGGCCGATAAAAGCAGGGCCATGATGACAAGACTCCACATTTTCATTAGTTAAATCCTCCTTTGTTCAGGGTATTTTCCAGTTCAGGCTCATTCATTGATGAGAGATCGATACGCAGCAAACGCTCAACATCGCTGGTTCGACGGAAACTCGGTAACTTGATGTCTTCGGTTTTCACCGGATCAACCAGATTCACCGTGGCAACAATGATCAGCTCGGTTTTGGTCTGGTTGGATTTGGTATGGCTAAACAGTGCGCCAATGATCGGAATGTCGCCCAATAGCGGGATCTTACTCAGCGACTCACGCTCTTCAGAGGTCAACAGCCCCGCCAGCACAAAACTCTGCCCATCTTTGAGTTGCACGGTTGTTTGCGCTTTACGAGTTCTTAGAGCAGGCACATTGATCAAACCAGTTGAAGTTTTCTTTTCTTCATCAATCGAGCTGACTTCAGGCAGCAGCGACAAGCGGATGTTTTCAGAGTCAGTGACTTTGGCCACCATCGACAGCTTAACGCCATACTCTTTATAAGAGACGGAAATACCATCTTCGTCGCGAATAGCGATAGGGATCTCTCCGCCGACAAGAAAGCTGGCTGTCTCGCCCGAAATCACCGAAAGATTGGGCTCTGCCAGCACGCGTCCAATTTGATCATCACCACTGGCGGTGATCACTGCGACAATATCTTGCGCAGAAAAATCAAGCAGTTTATTAACAAACCGACCCGACTGGCCTGAATCACTGTATGAAACGCCCAACTCAGTTAAAAACGTGCTCGACACTTCCGCGACGGTCAACTTAACGTTGATCTGTTCGGTGGTCAGTACTTTCAGATTGTTGATCACTTGCTCGTAAACATAGGTGGAGGTGTAGTCAAGACTGTCGCCCTCATCCCCATTCGCATCTTTTAATTGAATGACGTCACGTGTAACACTCTTTTTCAGCATTTCACCAACCGTGCGGTAGATCTGAATTTTGACTTCTTCACTGCTGACCACGCCATCTAGCACCACTTGTTCACCAACATTGGTGAGATTGACCGTTTCATCAGGAAAACGGGCAATTAAGGTTTGCTTAAGCAGACGCAGGCTTTTGTTCACCACCACTTCGGTGTTGTAAAGCTCATTCCCACTACGGTCATAAACGATAATTGATGTGGCTCCCATACCGACGCCGTAAACCACGACTTTGGTTTCATCGATAATTTTGTAGTCAGCGACCGTTGGATCAGCGACAAACACCGTAGAGATCTGGCGCTTTAATGAGATGGTTTGTGCCGAACCTTGATTTAAGTTCATCAACTCCGATGAGTGTGCAATGTAAGAAACAAAGCACAATGTGGTGGTTAGCAAACAAATTAGCGATTTTTTCATTTTTATTCCTTTCCACGTAACTCACGAACACCAAATTGATCTTCTAGGATGTCGCTGCTTCGGACAGATAAATAACGTTTTGCCACACTCGATGGAACAATGCTGATATCACCAATCTTCTGCGCCATTTCCAGTTTCAATACTTGCGGCACTTTAAGCGCAATCACCAAACTGTTCGGTTTTTTCTCAGAGCTGCTGTCATTTTCATCGCGGTCATGCTTAATAACTTGAATTACTTTCGCATCGCTAATAATAATTTTGCTGACCAGATCGCCGATATCTTGATACCCCGTTTCTAATAAGTTTGATTTAGATGAAGTGGTTGAAACGAAACTGACACTGTCGCCTGGTTGCAGTGTCAAATTCTCAATAATATTCGAACCTTCTGGCTCATAGTAATAAGGAACTTCATCTTTTCGCAGTGAAAGAAACATATAATCCCTGTCACCGGGATTACTAATCACTTGGTTGGACAAAATACTTCCTTTGAGTAAAGGTCGGTTAAATAAAGCACCAGGTTGAATATCCAATTCATTTTTTAGCGTGTAGCGCCCTGTGTGCGCTTCAGATAGTTTGACTTCAATTTCCCTATAGAAAGCAGGCGATACAATGTTTGTTTTTTCAACATCTTGTGTCAACTCAAGTAAAACCACTGTCGGTTCTTCAACCGCTTCTATTGCCACAGGCTCTTCCGCTTGGAAAAAATCACTCATAAAGAAAAAAAGCGTACTGAATATTGCAATAGAGAGAAAGAGCATTACAACCGTTCTATTCATGGATACATCTTCTTACGATGGATAATTAAAATGGAGGTTTCCCTCCATATAATTAAGAAAATTTAAATTAGTTTGTTGGTGCAGATGCTGTTCCCGCTTTAGTCATGCTGTCTGAAATCTTTGTCATTGCCTCAGTAAGGGTGGTTTTTAGCGAACCATCTTTAAATACAAAAAGAATAATCGCAGACATGGCGACGGCAATGATTGCGTATTCTACTGCCGTTACACCACGCAGGTCATGTTGCAGGTTAAGTTTAAACTCAATCATTTTTGCCATAGCTTTGTTAATCATAGTGTCCTCTTCGAGAATTTTAAAAGTTGCGTGATAAATTTGTGTTCTTATAGAGCGAGAGAGAATTTACCTCATGTATAAAATAGATACCAATTAATTAGAGTTATAAATCTATAACGGCCAATGATGATAAATTTTTATTATGCCTGTATTACTATCTTTTCTGAGCAAAACCGTAATATTTCTATATAATGAGAATGTTATTACTTTGTGTTTATCTAATATGCCTCTATTAATTCTATTCTTCTTCTCGCTCTCTCTCTACGCTTGCTACACCGATGCAAGATACCGCGTTATTACCAATAGTACTGTGCTGCTTGCTTTCTGTGCGTCACTATTGATTGCACTGCAACTGGGCTATCTACTCCCGGCACTTGGCATCGCGAGCCTTTGCTTCTTCGCTAGTGTAGCACTTTGGGTACTTGGCTTTTGGGGAGGCGGGGATGCGAAACTGTTTCCAGCGATGATGTTAGCGATAAGCCCTAAGTATGCCGTTTTGGCGATTGCATTTATTGGTTTGCTTGGTGGTGTGACAACACTGTTTATTTGGCTATATTGCCTAAAAAGCAAGCAGTCGATAAAAAAAATAGGCATCCCTTACGGAATACCTATTTCCCTATCATGCAGCTTGTTTATGTTTTTAAGCTGGTTGGTCCTCTGATAGCCATTTAATGAGCTTGTTCAAAAAGCTCATTTAACTTTGTTTTCAAGCCGATTTTATCTAAATCTTCCGACATTCCCTCACTAAACCAAACGTTCATGTTAACTTGCTGACTGGTTGGAATTTTCTTGCAATTCGGTTCGCGCACCGACCAATCAGGGCATACCATTATCGTTCCATGATTTTCCAGTTCTTTATTCATTAAACGAGCAGAACTGGTGCTGACCCAGCTTGATACAAATCGAGTATCAATTCTTTTTTCCTTTAATAATTCTTGGACCAGCGCTTTTGAGAGTGAGTTGCAATATACCACGCGAAATGGATAGCACTCATATACGTCTATACATGCAGTGTGACAAATTACATAATTAGACGAACTTAGCTGATAGGAATGTCCATTTTCAGCGCTTAAACGATTCAGACTAAAAACCACATCAAAATTGGCGATATCAAGAGTTGCAGTGGTGCTAAAACTGGTGATCGCTAAATCGGTGTTATTCAACGCTCTGAATTCACTTACTACTTTTTCTACAAGTATGGGACAGAATGAATCTGCAATTGCGATGTTATACTGTTCCCGCGTGTCTACTTTTTCAAGGTCCTCAAACAGCTTCTCATACATAGACATGGTTTGATCTGCATATTCTAATAGTACCTTGCCGTGCTTTGTTAATCCAAACCCCTCTTTTCTAACGAAAATACTTGCCCCGATTGTATTTTCAATTTTTTTGATATGCTGCGAAACAGCAGGCTGAGTCATAAATAGAGACTCAGCTGCAGCGGTGAAGCTTTTATGCTTAGCAACCTGTGAAAATGTCCGAAGATATTTTACATCGATCATTCTATGAACGGTTTTCATGATGGCTATCTACCTTGATGTTACCTAGTTTTATTGTTTTTTTGTGTACTTGGTATTTTTTGATTTTTAAAATCCAGACAAAAATATCAATACCCCACGCGAGTTACAAAAAACTATTGTTTATGCAACTATAAACGCGGCTTATACATCCGATCTGAGATTGTTAAGGTTTTGTAATTGAACTTACTCCTAAGCCGTTATCCATAAGGGATGTCGACTATTAACAACAATGCGATTTTATTTGAACTGTGAATTAAATTTCATGCAAACCATATCACAAATATGTGATGAGTATCACGTGAATGTCAGTGCGTGCATCATGGTGCGCTCTCTAGTATCAGTTAGTGATACTACAAAAATGCATCAGTATCACATTTTCGATACTACCAGAAAGTCGTAGCGAACTGCTTTGATCTTGTCACTGAAATGAGAGACTGACAGCGTACTGATTAAAATAAATACACTCGCAACATGATTCATTTTCATCAGCTTAGATATGCAAAGAGGGGCAAAGCCCCTCTTTTATAATAACTTAATTGCTTATTGATAACTTATCAATGGCGTCTACGTAGCGCTAGTAAGAGCAGAAGAATGCCATTCCACAGAGAGAGAGAACCGGCGCTCTCATCTTTTGCTTCCGCAGCCGGGGGATTAGTCATTTCGTCATCTGCTGGAACGGTGGAATGGGCAAGTTCAATCTCTATCCAGCCTGATTTTACTTCGCCGTTGTCAAACATTACTCGATAGGATACGCGATCGATCAAACCATCAAAACGTGATTGTGGCGCTTGATAGTGCAAGTGAGTACCTATCATATACGCACTTCCATGCTCTGGTGGCTCGGTGATTTCTACTTGATAGAAACCAAAATACTCCGCCATCAACACATCAACCGACAACTGACTACCAAACTTACTTTTAAAACGTGCTTTCTTCACTTCAGGAGTCTTATCTACAACCTGAACTTCAGCTGTTTTGCTTACTTCATTACCCTCTTCATCAACCACCGTCACTTGCAGAGTCACGGTTTCACCGACCTTAGCATCCTGTGCGATAGTGAAGACAACTTGATCATCTGTAACTCTACTCAGTTGGCCTAGAGTTCCCGAGACTTGTCGCCAACGGTAGTGGTGTAGCGAAGAATCAACATCTTCAAAATTGAGCACTGAAAAAGTAGCTTGCTCGCCAGCCGTAGCGTAGGGTTTATCAACACGGAGCGAGAAATGATGCAGATCGTTGACCGGCAAAACATCGATGTACACGGTTGCAACATTCGACATCATCCCCTTCGAGTCGATAATGCGGAAGGTAAAACTGTCTTTGCCAAAGTAATCATGTTCAGGAAAATATTGATTGCCGACCACTTGACCATGTTGCGGCAGGTTAACAATTTGCCATTGTGTAGTACTTTCTTTCACCAGCGTGAGCAGAAGAGGCTGGTCTTCTCTGGTTGTAAAGTTCACATCTTCCAGTTGCAGTGTTTTAGGCAGTGAGATTTGAACGCTCACTTGTGCGCGATTACTGACTCTTCCCTCACTGTCTCGTAAACGATATTCAAAGCGGTCTATCCCCTCCGCATGGGTAAACGGCGTATAACGCTGACCGTCTAACTTCCCTTTTTTCGGCTGACTCAAGAACTCAATCTCGTAGCGATTGCCAGCGTATAAATCTTGATCATTGGCCTTTACATTCAAGCTAATTGAGTCGCCTTGCTGCACCTGATAGGCATCGTCTACCGCTCGAGGCAGTGGATTAACCGCAGTTTGCAGCAAAGCAGCGAAAGGAAAGAACTCCCACCTCGCCTTACTCATCATGCCATTACGCAGAGTGGTTATACTGGCGTAAAACTGCTCTTTATGCTGACCATCGCTCAAATAAGCATCATAGAAAGAGGTTGAATACTCAGGCACCGCGTTGGTCAGTTCAAGCACTAAAAGGTGCCTTGCTTGAGCAAGTTCAACGGGCTGAGCCAGCAGTAATCTGCCCCCCTCTTTTTGCGCTTGTCCACGTGCGATTTCTATCCCATCCGCTACATCAAATGTTGCATCGCCACGCCAGTTAGTCTGATATGGATAACGCACTAGTCGGTATTCTATTGGAAGAGTGGGATCTTGCTTTTGCGCATAGAATTGAATGCCGACTAAGGAGGTATCGGCATGATGTACGTCAACACCAAAGCCTATAGCCTCAATACTCCGGTCATATTGCGCGTACTGACGTGAGAAAGAGGTGATCCACGCGTGCTTGCCACGTGAATCCGGCACGGTAACGGTCAAGGTTGCCTCTTGTGGCGAACTGACGATATTGCTCAAACTGACCCCGGTATCGCGTCCTGCAGTGGCTAAACGTAGCGATGGGGAAGTGTCATCAGAGAGCAAAGTGACATTGCTACTTCCCGGGAAAAGGTCACCTGCATCACTCCAACCACCATGACTGAGTTCGTCCAATCCATCTGCTTGAAAAATCTGCACTTGCATCGGACCACGACTGTTAAATTGATTGTCAATCATCACCGCAGTTGCCAATACTCCCTCACCAGACAATGCTCTGTCATAGTCCACTTGGCGACGATTCTGTAAATAAAGCTTTGGTCCCATTTTCTGCAAATAAGGATCAAGATAAACCACACTTTCCCCTTTCTCGGTTGCAACCGTGTAGCCTTGATTGTTATTCAGCACTTCTGGTTCAAGGAAACCCGCGGCCTCTTTGCTCCAAGCCGTCATATTAACGGGTGTTTCTCCAGAATAACGATCGCCAGGTTTACGTCCCCAGGAACCGCCGCCCATCAGCCCCCAATCACCGATGGATCCCTGATGCTGATACGAATACAAATCGGGCAACCCCAACATTAGGTGACCAAGCTCATGTGCAATGACCCCCATAGTTGATTGGTGGTCGCCTTGATTATCAGCAAACAAACAGTAATCGCGAATCGTCACACCGTCGAGTGTTTCACTGTTGTGAGAAAATTTATGAGGCCAGATGTAAGGCCGATTCAAGCTGCCTGCTGCGCGATCATAACCCGCAAAAACAAACATAACAGACAGCTCTGAAGGTTTGATGTCACCATCACCATCTACATCATACGTCGAAAGATCGATATATTGATCGACTTTTTTATAGGCTTCTTTAAATACGTTGTTCAGTTTACTTGTACACGTATTATCCTCTTTTGAATGACAGTCCGGATGCACTAAATTCAGTGAAATAGCAATAACGCCATCATTTTCCGTACCTTGTGATTCTCTCGCTGGTGTCACAATATATTTGTTGTAACTGTTCTTTAGGAAATAATCTCTAACACTTTGTCCTTGCTGACCAAAAATAGTTTGCGTGAAATCATTAGTCATTTGCTGATCAGAAAAGCTCACTTCAACAACCAATAGAGGCTGTGTCACTGTATCTTGATTCTGACGTATTCTAGAAGAGAGATGATAAGAAGGAGTACGCGTACTATTGTTCGAATTCAGTGAACTCGCCCATATTTTTGCCTGTGGCACTGGGTATCGATGTGAGTCCGATTCGCTCGGCACGCTCGCCTGATTTGTAACAGACACACCGGTAGAAATGACTTCCCCCACACCATCTGTCTCTATGTATCTCCCAAAAAACCATTGCTGCTCTTGGTAAATGTAGACCAAACCTCGACGATCTTGATACCAA
The DNA here is from genome assembly GCF_009665415.1 of Vibrio cidicii. Taxonomy (NCBI): domain Bacteria; kingdom Pseudomonadati; phylum Pseudomonadota; class Gammaproteobacteria; order Vibrionales; family Vibrionaceae; genus Vibrio; species Vibrio cidicii. The sequence continues at coordinate 919,916 of NZ_CP035922.1, forward strand.
GCCAATTCCTCATTACCCATCAGACGTAGTTCTCTGTTTGAACCATCGGCCATAGTGAATTGATGCCAATCTGGTGCCGGCATAGTCGTTGCGTATAAATTAAACGAAGAGAGCAAGCAGGATATGGATATTCCCACTTTGTTTTTTTTGAGTGATAAAGACATCTTCCTACCCAATTATTCAAATAGGTAAGGAAGGTAGCAATCTCATTAAGACAAGACCAATTAGTTTTTAAACTAATTACATAAGTTTAAGTTATATCCTCAAATCAATTTTATCGTTCTTCGATAGTACATTATGGTTACTTGCTGAAATGGCATCGAAAATTCTATGCCTTTCTAGCCATCATAAAACTTATATAGACAACTGTGATAGATACTGGTTTCTCTTTTTTAAAAACAGCTTGAATATGACTTCAAGTTGATTGTAGTCCACTCTACCTCAGCAGCCCTTTTTCCCAGCTAAAGCACTTGGCATAATGTACTTCTCAAACTGCAAGTATGCCAATATCCGATCTTCGGTGTTATATATAACCCGATTGAGTTTATTGGTTAGATCGTAAGCATCTTTGCCATCGACATCATATTTAGTACTGCACATACGTAGCCGAGTGATTTCATCATAAAGATCATTGGCAAAGAGCAAATTCGCGTAGTCATCCTGCTCATAACGATGTAGCAATATTTGAGAAGAGAGCTGTGCATATTTCACTAAATATAGATGCTGTGCTTGACTATCTGCCATGTTTGCGATTGCTTTATCGACGTCATCCCTTACTGAGTTGTGGTCTAAATCCTCACCAAATAGAGCGAGTGGAAAGGGTTCAGCGTTTGACTGCGCAATCACACCACAATGTGCTGATTTGAGACTATACAAACACATCATCAAAGTTAGTAGTAATTTTGGCACGATATTCATTTCATAAACATTTGGTCAACAAAACACCGAAGAATAAATATTATTCCTTTGAAAGGGAATATTTAACTATTTATATGGTTATAATAAAAAATTATGGAATAAATTATTTTTATTAGCATATTAATATAAATAATTTAAATAACACGTTTCCTATAGATATAGTTCGCGCGAACTTTATTTATGGAATAATAAGATGAATATTCAACAAAGCAAACGGTCGGTTATCGCTCTATCGATCCTGCTCAGTCTCAGTGCTTGTGGCAACGACTCCGGCAGCGGATCTTCCGCTAGCACAACTCAAACTGATAAACCGGACACACCCATTATAATACCGGATGATGGCCTAGCGCATTCCGGCCAATGTACAACGTCTGAACTTATAGCGGAGCGTGACAATCTTACCTCTCGTATCGCCAATGCTGATTACGATTGCATGAGTTCTTGGTTCAATGCCAGCCAGACAGAAGTGGATGTCGTGTTCTCTGAACAAAACGTCTCTCTGGTCAACGACACGCTCAATAGCATTGTGGCACGCTATCAAGGCGATGAAAAAGATGCACAGCAGCTCTACTACTTAGCCGAGTTTATCAAAGCCGCATACAAGAATCGGCATGATACTTATGCTCGTTTGCTTGCTCCTTTTAGCTCCAATTTGAGTCATGCGATTGCGACCACTTCGGCGACATTTTTACGTAATGCTCATGCACTCGACACTGGCGATGAGCAGATGAAAGCACTCGGCTCCATGCTGATCATCGTCGATAGCGTGCGTCAGCTACACGTCGCGGCGGCGGATATTTTTGCATTGTTGGACCGCTTTGATGCCTCATTGGCCGATAATTATTACTATCGCAAAGCCATCAACAATATTTTTATTGCAATGGCTGGTCATTCTCAAAGCCGCGATTTCTATCAACTGCTGACTGACAACCAAAGTTATATCGATACTCTGTCCAATTTCATCACAACAAACCGCTGGGCAATTGGCACCGACAACGAATTTCTTCTTGGCAACGCCGCGCGCGAACTCGCCCGTTTAATCCAAACACAAGACAGCGAGTTGAAAACTAAAATGACGCAGACACTGAGTAGTTTGCTGCAACAATTCCCATTAGGTGGAGACTCGGATCGTATTTGGGTCGGTATTGCCGAAATGGTCAACGCGTACGCGCCGGAGTTGAACGAACAGCTCGGTCTACAAGATGCCAAGGCGAAACTGCGTCAACGTGTCATCACGTTTACTCACCACTGCCAAGGACCGGCACAAATTCTGGCTCAGTCCATGACATTAGAACAAGCTGAACAGGTTTGTCGCACATTAAACGGCAAAGAGGCTGATTTCCACACGGTGGCAAAAACCAACAAACTGCCAGTACGAGACGATAACAGTAGTAAAGTCGATGTAATCGTCTTTAAAACTAAGGACGATTACAGTACCTATTCTTCCTTTCTGTTTGGCAACTCGACCAACAACGGAGGACAGTTTCTGGAGCGAGATCCTGCTCAAGTGGGAAACATTCCCCGATTCGTTGCCTATCAAAATGGATGGGATGACGACTTTTCGATTTTGAATCTCGAGCACGAATATGTGCACTATCTCGATGGACGTTTCAACCAATACGGTGATTTCCATACCACCATGCGTGAAGGATACATTGTTTGGTGGTTAGAAGGCTTTGCTGAGTACATGTACTACAAAGAAGGCTATCAAGCGGCGCTCGTTCTAGGTAAAGAGAAAACTCATACCCTGAGCGAAGTTTTTTCAACCAGTTACAACGATGGCGTAAATCGCATTTACCGCTGGGGCTATTTGGGTGTGCGCTTTTTGTTTGAGAAACACCCTGAGGTCGTTGAACAACTATTAAGTTATTCACGCCTTGGTGAATACAAGCAGTGGGTAGCTTATCTCAAACAAATCGGACCTATTTATGACGAGGAGTTTTCTTTGCGGCTTGATGAAGTGAGCAAAGATATCGATGACACTGTCACTCCGCCAAGCAAAGTGGAGAAGCCTCAGGAGCTTATCATCAACACCCCATTTGCAATCGCTGGCGAACAGTATTCAGAAAAATTGTTCTATGTTGACGTAGCACCAAACACGCGCGAGTTAACATTAACGATCGAAGGCAGTGGCGATGCTGATCTATACGCCTGCTACGAGAAAGTATGTCATTACTACGATTATCAATGGAGCAACTATGCGCACGGCAGCGATGAAACGATCCAAATTGATAGAGAGTCTGACGGCTACGTAAAAGCAGGCCGCTATTATCTCAGCATTAGCGGCCGTGAAGCGTTTGGTGTTCATGTGAGTGCCACCACCCGTTAAGGTCATAGTTCAGCGAGTTATTTGTTTAACAAGCAAAAAAATAGCCAATCACAATGAGGTGATTGGCTGTATATACTTGTGAACAATATCGGTTCACTAACAACGTCAGTTGGCTAGGTGACCCTCGGCTTAAAAGGGTCATTCTACTTAATGCAGTTAGTGTGCCAACTTTGAAATACCCGCTTACTCGATGTTTATGAACAAATTTTATGCAAATGCAGACAAACTAAGCTCATATAATCATCACTAAAGCTTCCAGGATGTTGCAATTTGCAAAACAAAATTTTTATTTTGCACTTTTATACCAACTTATATGCAATTACATACAAACTTTCCAAGCCGGGATAGATTTCTGCGATCACCTCTTTTAACACGGGTAGCGTCATATTTTCTTGGCTAGCATGGTGGTCATTCAGTTCAGACAGCAAAATTGGCTTAACCGAAAGAATCTCAATACGACAAAACCGTCTATCATCCTCAAAAGTCGCCACGTCAACTTGGCTACCGGGAACGTAATGACTCTCCGCTTCGTCTCTAATAGTGATGGTCTTCTTCCCTGATAATATGTCGCTTTCAAAGCGTTCAAAGAACGTAATTTTATTAGGTGTGTTCATGGGTTACCTCCAAGTGGTATTGTACTCTAATTGTGAACCGACTAATGCAAAGTAAACCGATTGGTTTATCCATTGGTAATTGCTATCTTTAGGTAAACCGCATAGACGTGCGCCATCAACCCGGCAGAGTATCAAGATGAATCTTTGCATAAATTCAGCGTGTATTGCCCTCATGCTCCTGAGCTTTCAACCACTGGCGTCTCCCGAGAGAGGATGGATATTCGACTCTGCCGACAATGGTATTACCATCCATTTCCGAGAACATAGCGATGACTTGGTTGAGGTAAAAGCGCAGATGTTCACCCCAACGACATATGCTAGCTTTCTTCGTCTATTGCAAAATACCGATAAGGTCTCAGAGTGGGTGGATAACGTAAGCGGCAGCGTAGTGCTCAAGCAGATCAGCCCAAGCGAGAATATTGTCTATACGCAGTTCTCCGCACCTTGGCCAGCCAAAGATCGGGATATGCTCACTTACTCAACCTTTCGTATTGATGCCGAAGGGTTTCGCTTAGAAATTAGCGATGCACCGCAATCCATCTTGCCACCACAAGCTGACTATATTCGTATCACGTCCGTTCACGCAGTTTGGCAACTGAAAAAATTGACCAATGGCAATACGCATATTGAATACACGGTTTTTGCTGATCCTGGTGGCGCACTCCCCAATTGGCTGATCAATAAACTCGCCAAAGAGAGCGCACGCACCACTTTCGAGAATCTCAGAGCCCAGCTAGCGCCCTTTCAAACAGACGAACACCCCGAGATTAATGAGTAATGTTAGGTTGATCACCATAAGCGCTCATACGGCAAATAAATCAGGTTGGTTATCGCCAGAGCTAAAATCACACCAAAGGTCAACATCATTCCTCTGACACGCCAAGGTAGAGTGTCAGATAAAATCGCACGAGCATGGGCAATACGTCCGACCACAAACAAGACACCAAACGCATGGATCCATACCAACGGAGCGCCATTATACTCGGCCAATGCCAGCAAAATTAGCGTGATTGGAACATATTCCACCGCATTGCTTTGCGCACTTCGCGCAATAATGAGTGCTGGGTGGCCACCATCGGCATACTTGATTTGTCCCGCTTTGCGCTGAGCAATCACCTTAGTTGAAAGCCAAATCATGATGAGTGACAAAATCGCGGCGTAAAGTGCAGTTACCATGCAATATTTCCTTATGTGCTTTGGCACTTCCACCGATTGAAAGCGCCAAACCATTCTTAAGCAGATTCGGCATAAAAATCAACACCAGTTCGATAACGGTTTACTATGACACACCACTTAACGCCTAACTAAACAGACCGTGCACAAAAGCTTCAATATCGCTGCGCTGAGTGTTGGGATTAAGAAAAACGGCCTTTTCACCGGGCAGAAATAGACAATGGCCCTGTTCGTCGTAATCGGTTCTCGCCATAGATGTAATCCAGTTGGTTTTCAGTTCACGCCTTTGACGTGAGAGAAAGTGATTACGATGAAAGGTTGCACTGGAAACAATGTTCTCCATATACGCCTTCTGCTTGATCAAACGGCGTTCGCGGTAAAACTGCGCTTGAGCGCTCTCTTTCAGTTGTGGATTGTAAAGACGAAATGTGACACACGGCCCTTGGTTCTCCCCCGAAACAACAAAACAATTCGGCCATTGTGACAGCAAACAGCGCATATAATTGGCATTTTGTAGCCCATGAGCCACCAGCGTTTGATAACCTTCAAACCCCATACTTGCTAAGGCGGAATAGGCGGAAAATACGCCTACCGCACTGCGCGAGCACTCGATGGTCGCCTGTAGATGAGTGTTATCTCGCTGCTGAGGCTCAAAATAAGAGAAGTAGTTGGGATCTTGCTTCAAAAACTCCATATCTTGGCGTTTTTTAACCAACAATAAGCTCGACGTGTAAGGCACATAGCCCCATTTTTGAAAATCAATGCTGATAGAATCAGCGAATCGCAATCCGTTAATCAATGAGGCATGGCCTTCGATACCATCCAAAGTTGCTGAATTGATGCCGAGTGGATTCTGTGCGAAATCGTAATCACGGAAAAAAAGCAGGCTCCACCCCACTGCCGCATCGACATGAATATGAGGTCGGTAAGACAGCGCATATTGACGACAGATCCGTTCACGAGTCAAATAAACTTCTGCCACATCATCAATGGCAAAGGTATCTGTTGTACCAAAGGTGAGTAAAATCGTCGGGACTGCCTTCCCTTCTTGTAAACAATTATCCAGTTGCTTGGCCAAGTCCTGGACATCGATTTGGTTATTTTCCCTCAAGCGCACCCGAATCAACTGCTCCTCAATGTTGACGCCAAGTAAGGAGAGATTGGTCATATTTGAGTAATGTCCCGCTTGGGAGTTGATAAAAGCAAATTGCTTGTCGCGAAACCCACGCATGACTGAGTCCGGGAAGCATTTACGCAACCCAAGTAAATAACCATAAAGATTGCAAAACGTCCCTCCTTGAGTAAACAAGCCAGTCGCATCTGCCGCATCGTAACCGACCAAATTGGCCATTTGCCGGACCACCACTTTTTCCAGTTCGGTCGCGTTACCAGCGTATTCACTGTAAACCAAATTAGGGTTAGCAATCGTTGCCAACATTGCTCCGTGAATCGCGGGATCACAAGGAGTGGAAATAACGTTTTCCACTGAGGCTGGATCATCCCAATTTTTGGTCGTTGCCGCCGCGTAAAGTGCTAGCGGATCAAAACGAACCAAGGGGTTCACCTGCTGAGGGATGGCACTTTCCCTACTAATTCTCTGACGTAAAGCCAAGTTGTACGGCGTGAACAAGTTCTTTTTGCTATTAACCAGCTCTTTGATTTCCTTGATTTTATACAATGGCCAAAGGCTGGGGTCGCGGGCAAAAAACTGCCTTAATACACTTTGGTGCCGTTCTGCAAAACGTGCAGACAGGCGATTATGTTTTTCGTCTAACCAAGAATGGGACGTGACTTTATCCATACGCTTTTCCTCACTTCGAAAGCGTTAAACGGGCCAAACGGCCCGTTCATTTATTGCAGCTTAAAGTTGGAAACCAGCTTATCGAGTTCATGGTTAGAGTCGGCTAACAGCTCGGTGGCGTTGACCGTCTGGCGCCCGCTGGTCACCAACGTATCGACGATGTCGCGGATAGCCAACATATTGCGGCTCAACTCGCCAGCCACCGTGCTTTGCTCTTCCGTGGCCGAGGCAATTTGCGTGCTGACATCATCGATTTCTTTGACCGAATTGCTCATCACATTCAAGCTATTCGAGACTTCTGAGGTTTTATCAGCGGTAGACTGGCATTGCTCTTTGGTCTTTTCCATCGAATCGACAACACTGCTCGTACCGTCAAGCAGTTTCGCCAACATATCTGAAATTTCCGTGGTGCTGTTTTGCGTCCTTGCCGCCAGTGCGCGCACTTCGTCCGCCACCACCGCAAATCCACGACCTTGCTCTCCAGCGCGAGCCGCTTCAATCGCCGCATTCAGTGCCAGCAAATTGGTTTGTTCGGAGATTTCGCCGATCACATTCAACACTTCACTGATCTTGTTGGCGTCTTTGTTCATGCTGACAATGTGTTTAGACATATCCTCCACATCGCTGACTAAAGCACTCACGGTTTGTACTGCGTTGTTGACAATCACCAGAGATTGCTCAGCCTCTTTGCTCGCACCATCGGTGATGCGGTTAGACTGAATGACGTTTTCCGCCACCGAACGAGCACTTTCACTCATCTCGGTAATCGCCGTTACCACTTGATCCGTTTCCGCTGAATGGGTAAGCAAAATTTTCTCGTTGTCTTTCGCTGTCTGGTTCAACTGAACAATGCTGGAAGAGATCGTCTGACTTGCCGCGGAAACTTGCAGCATCATTGACTGCAAACTTTGCACAAAACGATTGAATCCTTCACCGATCTGGGCGAGATCGTCGCTTCCCTCAACCGCAAGTCGAGCGGTTAAATCTCCGGAACCTTTTGACAAGTCAAGCACCGCTTTTTTAAGTTTCAACAGCGGCTTATACGCTTGTTCTAGGGTAAAGATAATCACGATGGCACTCACTAACAGTAGAATGATCCCTGTCACGAGCGCTTCGCGCTGCGCGTCTCTCACCCCCGCTAGTGCGGTGTCTTGATCAACAAACACCATCAGCGTCCAGTACTTATCCGCCGTCAAATTGACTCGTTGAAAGTAGCCATCAAATTCAATACCGAGATAGGGAAACTGCAAGTGCCCACGGCTTTGTGAGTAAAATGCGCGCTCCATTTCTGCAAATACGGGGCTGACTTGTGAAGGTGTCCGCCCAATATCACTGGGATCGTCACTGGCAAAGAAGACGGCATTTTGATCGGTCAACGTAGCAGCACCGCCTGCAAAGCGCATGTTGCTTACCATAGTTATAATGTCAGCCAGCGGTATGTCACCAAGTAAAACGCCTTGGAAACCCCCTTTGTCATACAGAGGCATTACCGCGCTGATCACTTTCTCGCCTGTTATTTTATCGGTGTAGATCTCCGTCAATCGCACTTGGTTGCCGCTTTTAGCCAGTGAGTACCAGTCGCGACTGACAAAGTCTTGCTGGCCTGTGGTTACCCCATTTCCCTTGGGTAAAGACATGTATGAACGGCCATCATCATAAGCGATGACAACATTGGAGATGCCTGCGCTTTCTGCAAGTAGCCGAGCCTGATTAACATTTTGCTCGTCACTTAAGCTTTTCTTGAAGTGCTTTGCCCCCATTTCTATCGCACGTAACTTCGTCTTAACCGCCTGTTGCAGTTCGTCTACGTGGTAATTGAGTTTGTTCTGTGTTTCGCTAACAAGCGAAGAAACCATTTTTTCTTTAAGAGAAAAGATGTTGAGCGTACCGAGCACCGCCAAAGAGACGGCAACCAGTAGCGCAACACTCACGTAAATTCGAGATTTAAAACCTAAATTCATAGCGCCCCCCTGCTGAACAATCAGCAAAGAAAAGTGAGATTCGGGCGTGTTCGGTTTTAAAAAGAGCTCGTCATACGACACAAATTATGCCAAAAACACACCCAGCCAACGCTATAAAGATAGTTATAGATAATGACAATATGAAAATTATTTTATAAAAATTTAATGCATATTTCTGTATTCTCAGCTCTAAGACAAGTCTATCCCTTGCCAAAGGGCTCCCAAACCACTGACAAAACAGAGCAAGAGAGCAACATAACGGATCTTTTCTTTTGCCAATGAATGCGTGCTCCATAGAGCAAGACGATAACCCAGCCATGCTGCGGGTATTAGCGGTAAGGTAATCTTCAAGTGATACAGAGTAAAGAATCCTGCAGGGATCTGAATTGTGAGCGAGATAAGCGAGCTAAACACGAAGAAAGCGGACAAATTGCCGCGTAGCTGGTTAGCTTCTTGATGTTGCAGGAGCAAAGCCATTGGTGGACCTCCGATGCCAGAACTGGTACCAAACAACCCTGAAAAGAACCCAGCAATGCTCATTCGCAGCGGTGTCGGCTCTACTCTATAGGGCAGCAAACTCACCGCGACGGCAAACAACACCAACAGGCCAATCCATAAAGCCAATACATCCGTGGAAACCAAAACCAATAGAAAACCGCCAGCAATAGAGCCCGGAACACGGCCAATTAGGGCCATTTTTAGTCCACCAATTTCAACGTTACTCTTGTGTTTGAGCGCATTGAGGATGGAAATAAACAGGGCCACTAGACAAATTGGGGCAGGAACGTACTCTGGTGCAACAATGATCAGTAGCGGCGCAGAAACAATAGCCAAGCCAAATCCAATCGCGGTTTGCACAAATGATCCAACAAAGATCAACAATACCGCCAACAACATCACTTGATCCGGCATAGCGATTCCTATTTTAAATGAGACTTTTTATCGCTTGTAATGTACACACATCCACGGTTGAGCTCAAGAGAGGCATATCCCGGGTATTCTCACTACAAATGCAAACGGCCCGAACGAGGATTTGCCACGCATTCCTTCGCTTAGGTATATACTTAGCGCAAGTAAGTCATTGGAAGGGATTGGTTATGCAGAAAAGGAATGCTTCATCGCTTTGGCGCTGCGCTTTTTTTATTACTCTTTTCTGGCCATTTTTTAGCTCTGCAAATAATGAAACCATCACACGTTCTCTTAAAATATGCGGCGATGGCGTTGACTGGCCACCATACACTTACCTTATGGATGGCAAGGCGGCAGGATACGACGCCGACACGATTGCGGCCCTTTTTGCCCCCTTGGGCATAAAATACCAAATTGAGTTAACGTCTTGGACACGCTGCCTTAAAGCCACAAAAGAGGGGAATGTGGATATTGCATTGAGTGCCTCCTATAACGATGTTCGTGCCCGCTACTACTATTTTTCTCAACCTTACTACTGGATTACCCCTACCTATATCTTTGATTCTTTACGCTATCCGGCATCTCCAGCTATTGTAAAAGCTCAGCAGATCGATCAGTTTCAAACTTGTGGCCTTTTTGGCTACAACTACTCCACCTTCGGCATCGATACTGGCCTTATCAAACAGGTGGACGTCTCTCTTTACAAAGCTTTGCAAGCGCTACAACAAGAAGATTGCGATTTGGTGCTGATCTGGAAAGAAGTGTTGGCGGGCTTTAAAACTGTCTGGGGTATAGATTATCTCAACGATCGCTTTCAAACGCGCGACGTACCCGGCGTCACACCGACTCCTATGCACTTTTTGGTTTCTAAGAAGCTTTCCGATGGAGAAATGATTAGAGACTTAATCAATCGACGGCTGTATGAGCTTGAAACACAAGGAAAGCTTGAACAACTACGCCAACAGCATCGTTTCTAGTTTTTCCTAACTCAGAACAGCGCCACACCGCCCAAAATAATGACACGTACTTCCATTGCCTACTAGTGCATAGCACTGCCCTATAAGATATATAGCAAAACATATGACTAGATAAATTTATCCTAATAAAATTTGCCTCAGATCATTCAAACCTCAAGTCGCTCTCGTGCTACAGAGTAGTTTTCTGTACATTTCCCAACATAAACTGCAACACTTCCTTTCTATTTTTATTATTTCGTGGAGATTTCTATGTTGGAACTCTTAATAGGCACTGCAATCACCATTGCTGTCGGCTATTTTATCGTCAAAGGTTATCGCGCATCGGGCGTGCTTCTAACCGCAGGTATCCTACTCCTGATCCTCACCGGCATTTTGGGCCACAAAGTACTCCCAGGCAAAATCGCCTCAACGGGGAACATGCTGACCGACGCTCTGGAATACGTTAAGTTCATGCTGCAAAACCGCGGTGGCGGCCTAGGCATGCAGATCATGCTGCTGTGTGGTTTTGCGTCTTATATGACGCATATTGGTGCAAACAACGTCGTGGTGAAGCAGTTCTCAAAGCCACTTTCCGTGATCAAATCCCCTTACGTTCTTTTGGTTGCTGCCTACATTGTGGCCTGCTTAATGTCACTCGCCGTAAGCTCTGCGACAGGGCTCGGTGTGTTACTGATGGCGACCCTTTTCCCGATGATGACCGCGATGGGCATCTCTCGCCCTGCTGCGGCCGCCGTCTGCGCCTCACCAGCTGCTATCATTCTTTCTCCAACCTCAGGTGACGTGGTGATCGCCGCTGAAAAATCAGGCCTAGCGCTAGACGTTTTTGCCGTACAAACCGTTCTGCCAGTCTCAATCTGTGCCATCATCGTCATGGCTATTGCCACTTTCTTCTGGAACAAATATCTGGATAAGAAAGACAATACTCCAATGGAAAAAATTGATGTGTCAGATATTCAAGCAGACGCGCCCGCGTTCTATGCCCTGCTGCCTTTCTTACCGATCATCGGTGTATTTTTGTTTAACGGTCGTACCATTGAAGGACTTGAGCTGGACATCTACACCATCGTGGTGCTATCGATTTTCATCGGTGCTTTGGTCCATTACGTAGTCAACAAGTTTGATGGCAAGAAGGCGCTAGAAGATATGGACGCGTGTTACGACGGCATGGCTGACGCGTTTAAAGGTGTAGTGATGCTTTTGGTCGCCGCTGGGGTGTTCGCCCAAGGTTTGATGTCCATCGGTGCGATTGACAATCTGCTCCATCTTGCAGAAACCGCAGGCGCAGGTGGCATTGCTCTAATGTTCATCCTCACCGCGTTGACCGTCGCCGCCGCCATTGCCACCGGCTCTGGTAATGCTCCTTTCTATGCATTCGTAGAATTGGCCCCATCATTGGCGGCCAAAATGGGCATCAACCCGGCGTTCTTGATCATCCCAATGCTTCAAGCCTCTAACTTGGGACGTACTATTTCGCCCGTCTCTGGTGTCGTTGTTGCCACTTCAGGCATGGCGCACCTCAGCCCATTTGAAGTAGTAAAACGCACCTCCGTGCCTGTCTTAGCTGGCCTTATTACCGTAATTCTCGGAACCATGGTGCTCGTGCCAATGAGTGCCTAATGCACACTGTAAAAACCAATAAAAACGCCAGCGTGAATGCTGGCGTTCTTTTGTCTGACTCATCACCCAGTTAAACCGCTGATGGTCTTCCCGGCGCTTTAGTTCTTTTCTGACGATAACTGAACCACAGATAAGTCGTAACAATAGAGAAGAAAAGATAGGAGAGCGAAAAAATAAATGGTGAACTGATGATGTCTTGCGATATGCCCCAGCTTACTCCTGCAACCGTCACGACAATTTTCGACAACATGCCACACAAGAGCAAAAAGACCGCCAGATGCGGGAAGCGCGAGCTTCTAAACGCGAACCAGTAGCAACTACCCACCGCTAAAGACGCAATGTACAGACCCAATAAGAAAGAGTGGATGTGATCAGCTGAAGCGTAACCGGCAGTCAAAGAAAACAGTAAAATTAGGAAAATCTTCATAAATACCTCGCTATAAACAGCTTAAAAAGCATCCTTTCATATTTGAAATCTCAGTTTTCTCTATATTTTGCCAAAGCAAAATAAGAGATCAAGAGGGGGATTCTGAGCAAAGTGTGTACAAAAGTTACTTACGGTGTTTGATTTTACAAGCAGTTAACAAGATGATTTTGCAAAATCCTTTCCCTCTCTTGCTCGGCACAAAAGTCGCGACTTTTGCAAGGTTTTGTTACGTATATTTAACAATGGAAATTATTTTCCTTTTTTCTCTACATGTGAAGTAAGTTCCATATTAATTGAAATAGAGCACTCACGCCTTGCAGCAAAGGCCCCCTTCCTCATGCGCTTACAGATCGAAAACATTTTTCTCTCATTAACACAAACTTTGTAACAACACTTTTTTAACTTATAAAAATAATTTTATCTATCAGCCTGAAAAGCGATTCCAATCACATTTGGATTGGTTATAATCCGCGCTCTTTGCGCGACGAGTTGAAAAACGCAAACTTATTTTTAACTTAAACCTACTTTCATTTGTCCCCTCTTAGCATTAGCTCGGAGGCAACACAGAGAACAAACATGAGCAAGATGGATAAAGCTAAGCGTATTCTGCTAGCGGGATTCTGTATCAACCTTTGTCTCGGCATCTTGTATGCCTGGAGCGTCTTCAACAAAGCCCTTGTCACCGATTTTGGTTGGAGTGCTGCAGACGCGTCTTCACCTTATGCAATTGCAACCATCACCTTCTCTGTTTGTCTTTTGGTTGCTGGCATTCTGCAAGATCGCATGGGACCACGTAAGATACTGATTTTAGGTACAACTTTGACCGGTCTTGGCATGATTGCCTCCGGTTTTGCCTCTTCCGTTTTGATGCTCAACATCACCTTTGGCATCATTACCGGTGCGGGTATCGGTTTTGGCTACGCGTGCCTTTCGCCATCAGCGATGAAATGGTTCCATGCATCGAAGAAAGGTCTGGTGAATGGCCTTATCGCGGCCGGTTTCGGTCTGGCAGCGATTTACCTAGCGCCGCTGACTTCTTACCTGATTGGCCAGCTCGGTATTCAAACTAGCTTTATGATTTTGGGGGCTGGCGTCTTGGCTATCGCGGTCCCTCTTGCCTGTACCATTAATAACCCACCAAGCGGTTATGTGCCTGAAGAACCGAAAGCAAAACAGGGCCAAGCACCAAAAACGGTGAAAACAGCGGCCAATATCAGTTGGAAAGGCATGCTTAAAACACCACAGTTTTACGCTCTTTGGATCATGTATGCATTTGCGGCGTCTGTCGGTTTGATGATCATCGGTAACATCACCAATATCGCCAGCGTGCAAGCCAATCTACCCAATGCCGTTTACCTTGCTTCGATTCTGGCGATTTTCAACTCAGGTGGTCGAGTGGCTGCGGGGATCTTATCCGACAAAATTGGTGGTGTTCGCACCCTATTGCTGGCGTTTGTGCTGCAAGGCATCAACATGGTGCTCTTCGCTACGTTCGACTCAGAGCTCACACTGATCATCGGCACAGCCATTGCTGCGGTAGGCTATGGCACTTTGCTTGCGGTGTTCCCTTCCATCACGGCTGAATATTATGGCCTGAAAAACTACGGCACCAACTATGGCGTGCTTTACACCTCGTGGGGCATTGGCGGCGCTATCGGCGCAGCGGTTGTCGGCTACTCAATGACTCATGGCGGAGGTTATGGCTTGGCTTACACTATTTCTTCCGTGATGATGGCCGTGTGTATCGTTCTGGCTTTCATTACCAAGCCAGTGAGCGAAGCAAAAGCGGCTGAGTTACAGGCCAGCGCATAATTACGCATTGATTGAATGCAGAAAAGGCTTACCCTATAAGGTAAGCCTTTTTTATTTAAATGAGTTATGGATAGCAGCATCGAACTTGCCCCAGATTACTATCTGGGAAACTTTTGTAAATTGACTCACCACGCCATTCACTGGTATTCCGATTTACTCACCAAAGAGGAGTTAGATTGGCATACGCGATTTGAGCAACTCAGCAAACCCGCTCAATGTCTACTTGTTCGTCTATACAGTCGCAAAGGCTGTTGGTTTCGTAGCGATAAACTGAACTACGCAGAAATTCCCGACATTGCGCAAGCTTTAGATGAACTAAACCAAGCCACATTGATCGAGTTAAACCCCAAAGTTAGCCATCAAGAACTGGCCGTTCACTTATTGACCAAACCGGAACTGCTCACGCTCTACCCTGCACTGCCACGAACTTTGAGTAAACAGGCACTCGTGGAAAAGCTGGAAGATGGTGAGTTTCATGCGTTTAACTTACTGAGTTTTTCTATCATTAAACTCAATGCCGCTCAGATGATTGATGTTTTGCTTACGCTCTTCTTCGCCAACTCCCATCAAGATCTGACCCAATTTGTGCTGGATGATTTGGGATTACATCAATTTGAGCAGTATCAGCTCAGTGAGCAACGACGCTTTTTCGAACATCGAGAGCAAATCGATCACTTAATTGAGCTTAGCCAACTCACCAGTCTCTATTGGCAGAGCGATCGTAAACTGAAGGCCAATCTGGATTTGTTGCTGGCAGCACTACCAAAGCCTGTTCAACATCCCTACGTAGAACGAAAACGACAACACTTACTCAACGACGTTGCCCGGGATTATGAACGTTTGGGTGAATTTGATCTCGCGTTGTCACTGTTTAAACAATCCTTATTACCACCAAGCAGAGAACGCCAAGCGAGGATTTACGATAAGCAAGAACAGAATCAGGCATTTAGTGACATTGTCACCAAAATGCTGGAGCAGCCCATGGATATCTCTGAGCTGGAAACTGCTGAAAAGTTAATGCAGCGAGTAAAACGTAAACAAGGTTTAAAAGCCGCTAGGAAGGTGAAACCTACGTTTCAAGAACATCGCCTGGAACTAAACCTATCCCAGCAGCGGGTAGAATTAGCGGTCAAAAGTTATTTTGAAGACCAAGGTTGGACGGTGTTTTACACGGAAAATGCTCTGCTTAACGGTCTGCTCGGTTTGACACTGTGGCCTGCGATTTTCGCCCCTATTGAGGGCGCATTTATCAACCCCTATCAACATCGCCCGCTGGATCTCTACCACGCTGATTTTGTCCGCAAGCGCCAAGTTCTGATTGATAAGGCGCTCGAACAGATAAAAAATGGCGATTTTTCGGCTCTTTTTACCACTTATGAGCACAAAGTGGGTATCGCTAATCCACTAGTCAACTGGAGTGTGTTCAGTCACGAGCTTCTACAACAAGCAACAAAAAGCATTCCAGCAGCGATGCTGTACGAGCTTTTTTGCATTCAACTGAGTGACCTAAAACTGTATCGCAATGGCATGCCCGACTTAGTGGCATTTAAAGATGGGCAGTTCGAGTGGATTGAAGTCAAAGGTCCCGGGGATAAACTGCAAGACAATCAGTGGCGATGGATAAACGAGTTTCAACGTTTAAACGTGCCCTTTTCCGTTTGCTATGTGAATCAATAAAATATGTCAATCAAAAAAAGAAGCCCTGCTCAATTGGCAAGGCTTCTGTTGCTTTTAAAGCTGTCTCACCACTCGGAATCCAGCAAAGTTAGCGGCCGAAGAAGGAGCGATAAACAATTGAGATTCGGCTTTGGCCTTTTCTGGAGAGAAGCTCCACGCTCCGCCTTTTAAGAGTCCTTTCGTATCGGACGTCCATTCCCAAACGTTGCCAACCACATCGTAAAGACCAAAAGCGTTTGGCGCGAAGCTTTTCACTGGTGACGAACTATTGTTAGACCAAGGCGTGCCGCCCCAGCCAGTATTTGCTTGGCCAACACCAAACTCTGCACCCCACCAGTACGATTTTTCTGATCCAGCACGGGCGGCGATTTCCCATTCATCTTCGCTCGGTAAACGGTAGAAATAGCCGGTTTTATCCGACAGCCAATTGACATACGCTTGAGCATCATTTTGGCTCACACACACCACCGGAGAGTTATCCTGCTGACTAAAGCCAGGATCACGCCAATATTTATTGGCGACAGGGGCAATCGCAGCTTGCTCAATTCGCGTACAAACTTTTTGTAGCTCTGCGTCGGTTTGGTAATTGGTTTGATCTACAAAAGCGCGAAATTGCGCCACTGTAACTGGCGTTGTGCTGATCGAGAAACCTCGTGAGAGCTTGACTTGTTTGCCTGCTCGCTCACCGATCATATAAGTACCCTGTGTCACCACCACCATCTCAGGTGCAGCCGAGTGCTTACCGATATTATCCGCAAAGGTTTCTCCCGGCTTCGCGACGTTTTGCTTTGCTACTAACTCAGCGCGCAATGTTTGATCGCCATTAATTACCACCAACTGATCAAAAGCAACATAGCCTTCTTTCTCGATTTGAATATGATGTTGACCAACAGGCAGCATCACTTCAGCTGGCGTCGAACCGTAACGTACACCATCGATGATCAATTGATCATCGTATTGATTTGAGCGAATCACCACTGAATGCCAGGCGGTTTCCTTGATTTTTTCTGGTTCAGACGCTTGGCTGGGCGCAAAACAGTATTTGGAGTCAATATCGAGCAGTTTGCACGGCGCATTTTCCGCTGGTCTGGCGTTTAACGTTACCTTAAGCACCGAACTATACTGGTTTTCACCAAGAAACTCTGCTTTCGACACCTGCTGTTGCAACACATGAATGTTCAACGTGGCTTGCGCTTGATTCTGTTTGGCCAACTTAGATTCCGTTGTTCCTTCAAGTAGCGCACTTTGATACTGTCTGACCGCTTTTTGGAGCGCTAATGTGTTGGTTTGCTTAGCACATTGTTCCAGCGTCATATCAGTTTTACAGCTGTTGACGTAAGCCACAGTCTGCTCGCCTTTTTGGCTAATTTCACTGCGAATGGTTGCAACACGAGCGCGCTGGCGATCTTCTTTCAAATTGGCAATTTTTTGCTCGATAGCGAGTTTTTCCGCTTTAAGTGCTTGTAGCTCGGCGGCAAAAGTCTCTTCCTGCTGCTGAGAGTCCAATCGCTGCTGCTGGTTCTGTTTCACCTTGGCCCAAGCGGCTTGATACGCATTTTGCGATGGAGCCAGATCAAAATCCGGTGCATCACTAACACGTGCGTAATCTTTGGCAAGTTGCGCTTTGGCATTTTGCAAACGTGAGCTCAGCTCTTTGCCCTGCGCTTCGAGTCGGCTCGTTTGTTCTTGCTGATTGTTCAGCTCATTTTGCTTAGAAAATATCTTCTTTTCTGCTTCATTAAGCAGCGTGTTTTGTGAGAACAGCGCATCTTCAACGGCAACAACAGAAACGGTTTCTTCCTGAGCCATTGCAGGAGTGCCAGAGACTACGGGAATGATCGCCAGAGCCAGTGCAGATAAAACTAAACGCATGATAAATACTTCAATATGACCACAACAAAACGCTATTCCACCAGAAACAGCCGTGCAATGAAAAAGGCAAAAGCAGGGGTTAACCCTGCTTATCTTCTACCAGCTTAACCCAAACCGTATCGGTACCACCGACGTAGATTTCACGGTTGTAGGTTTGATACCCCGGCTTCGAGACCGTGAAGCGGTGTTTACCTTTAGGTAGCAATAACTCGACGGGAGTACTGCCGTAGTTTACCCCATTGATGGTCACCGCATCATTGTACTGATCAGAGCGAACCGTCACCGTTACCCAGTCTTTCTTCTCTTGTTTGGTAGAGGTGCTACTGTTTGATAAGCAGTAACGACTCGACACTGCCAATAACTGACAGGCAGCGGATGGATCTGGCTTGGCCTGCAACTGTGCCTGAATGTGCGTGGTGTAAGCACCGTTGCCGGAAAAGCCACTTTCTATTGTTTGACTTTCCTGCACATGAATATTCAGTTGTACACCTTGTAGGTTCTGCTTGGCTAACGCTGACTCAGTTAAACGGTCTAAAAGTTTGTCTTTAAACGTGTTTACCGCCTTTTGCTTAGTCAGATACTTACTTTGACCAATACACTCACCAATTGTCATGGTTGAAGAACAGGTTGCGGTGTAGCGCGTTTCCAGCACTGAACTTTCACGCAATTCTGCTTCCAGACGTTTAACGCGGGCTTCAACTCTGGCTTCCTGCAAATTGGTGTATTCGCTATTTAAACGAGCAAGCTTTTGCTTTTGTTGAGAAAGGCGTGATTCGCTCTCAACAATGTTCTGCTCACTTTTTAACTTCTCAGATTGGTTCTGTTTCACCGCTTCCCAAGATTCTTGATATTTCTTTTGGAAAGAGACCAAATCGGTATCAGGATCTTCAAGCAGGCGAGCATATTGTTTGTCTAGGGCCGCTTTGGCGCGATTGCGCTTCGCTTCTAGCTCTTCCCCTTCTCTTTGAAGGCGAACATTGTCATTCTTCAGCCCCTTTAGTTGGCTGCTCTCGACAGCGTATTGCTCTTCAAGAGCTTTGATTTCCTGCTGTTTGATATCCAGTTTTTCATCAACCGCTGAAACAGGATCGGCCTGAATCACATCTTCTGCCATCGCCGAAGATGTCCAGGAAAAACTTAGCGCAAGCAAAAGCGCTGGGATTGGACGTTTGATCATAGTTCCCTGCTCAAATAACGTTACATTCTGTACGCACAAAACGAGGAGATTACCCCTCGTTAAACTAAAACACCCCAACTCATACACAGACCCGCATCTGCATGGAGAAGAGATCCAGGCGACCTAATTTTTTATTTGAAACGGTCATCTGAAAAATCATTGTATATCAATCCTGTTGAGAATATTGTTTCCAAAGTCCTAACTGAATCACACTTTTGAGCTAATTGCATAATTTTCGCCCATTTTTCTCTACTAGTTCGACACTCAGAGGACGTACCCACTTGTTTACAATAAGAAAACAAGTGAATAGTAAATAAGTTAACTGGCTCGAACTTAAGTAAAAAGTCTCATAGCTGCGGGGATTTAACCGCAATTTTTACCTCAGTCGATAACTAAAATGAACCTGATTACCCCCTGCTGTTGAGCTGATTATTAAAATCCAATATGTCTTCTGTTTTGTCAATCCATCCCTCAGCGTGATGTGATTATCCATAGGGTTTAATTTGTTGTCAGGCGCGGCATCTGCTTTAATTGTGGTTATGTGATTTTTCTAGAATAAGCAAATGAAATTACGGACATTTCTCCTACTATTTTTCACCACCCTGTTTGCAGGATGTGCCACTTATGCTGGCCTTAACTATGACCAGTTGTTTGGTAAAGCCGAGGTTAGAGAGCGCATCGCCCCGAACGCCTCCGTGCCAGCCGATTTTTTCCTCCAGCAAGTCAAACCGATCTTGGATAATCGCTGCGTCGTTTGCCACGCCTGCTACGATGCCCCTTGTCAGCTAAAACTTTCTTCTGTTGAGGGCATCGATAGAGGGGCTAGCAAGGCACTGGTTTATCAAGGAACTCGATTAACTGCCTCGGCGCCGACTCGCTTATTTGAGGATGCCGAAACCACGCAGCAGTGGCGCGAAGCCAGCTTCCATCCAGTATTGAATGAACGTGAGCAAACGGGCGTCGCCAACCTTGAAGCAGGCTTGGTCGCCCGTCTATTGCAGCAAAAAGAACGCCACCCTTTGCCGCAGCAAGACCAGTTAACCGGGTTTGATTTTTCGATTGATCGAGAACAAACCTGCCCGACAATCGAAGAATACGCTCAGTACGAAAAAGATCACCCCACTTGGGGGATGCCCTTTGGCATGCCAAACCTGTCGGCAGATGAGTACCAGACTTTGATGGCATGGCTTGAGAATGGCGCCATCATGAACGAACCACTCCCTCTTAGCAACGCGCACGCTGGCGAGATCTCGCGCTATGAGCAGTTGCTCAACCAACATTCACCTAAAAACCAACTCGCTGCACGATACATTTACGAACACCTGTTTCTCTCGCACCTCTATTTCTCTGAGCTTGAGGGCGCGCCACGTTTCTTTACCTTAGTGCGTTCGTCCACCCCTCCCGGAGAGCCTGTGAAACGCATCGCAACACGACGTCCATACGACGATCCTGGCGTAGAGCGCGTCTACTATCGCATCATCCCAGAGCAAGGGTCGATTGTGGATAAAACCCATATGCCATTTGCTTTAAACAGCAAGCGAATTTCAGACTGGAAAGCGTGGTTTATTGACGCCGATTACCACGTCGCACAGTTGCCTAGCTATGATCCCAATGTGGCCGCCAATCCCATGACCGCATTTATCGATTTGCCGGTAAAATCGCGCTTTAAGTTCATGTTAGACAACGCGCAAAATACCATTATGGCCTACATCAAAGGCCCAGTCTGCCGTGGTCAGTTAGCCCTGAATGTCATCAATGACCGCTTTTGGGTATTCTTCCTCGATCCTGATAAAGCAGACATGCCACAAGTCAATGAGTTCTATCACTCGCAGGCAGACAACCTAAAACTGCCCGCAGAGCTGGAAAGTAATGCGCTGCCTGTAACGAACTGGGTCAAGTACTCGGTGCAGCAAGCGCGTTATTTAGAAGCAAAATCGGAGTTCATCAATCATTGGTTCAAAAATGGCACTCACTTGACCACCGATATCATTTGGGACGGCAATGGAGAAAACGCCAACGCTACTTTAACGGTATTTCGCCATTTCGACAGTGCATCCGTGGTACAGGGATTAGTCGGTGAAAAGCCGAAAACGGCTTGGGTGCTCGATTACGCGCTACTGGAGCGCATTCACTACCTTTTAGTCGCAGGGTTCGATGTGTATGGCAACTTCGGTCACCAACTGATGACTCGAATGTTTATGGACTTCTTGCGTTTGGAAGGCGAAAGTAACTTTATTGCTTTGTTACCTGCACAGATGCGTCACCTTGAGCATTCAAGTTGGTATCAACAACAAAGCCCACAACTGAGTGATTTCCTACAACGCAACATCACGCCTTTTAACCAACCGACGAGCGTTGTCTACCATACCGACGATCCTAAGTCCGAACTATACGATATTTTGCGCTATCAAGTGAGTGCGGTACTCAATGACCGCTATGAGATCGTCGATACTGGGCTTAGCAAGAATAACGAAGCTTTACTGAACTCGCTCAATCAGGTAAAAGGCGAAGCGCTAGGGCCAGTTGCACAAATCAGTATGTTGATGGTGACATCGCACTCAGGCAAAGAGCAACTGTTTACCTTGCTGAAAAATAACGCTCACGTGAACATCTCTAGCTTATTTAGCGAAGATAAAAACCGTGATCCTGCGAATGACGATCTCACTATCGTGCGTGGCGTGCTAGGCAGTTATCCAGCGGCGTTTTTTGTCATCAATGAAGCACAAGTCGTCGATTTCGTTCAATCATTGAAATCGATACGCAGCGAAGAAGATTACCTTAAGTTATTGGATAAATTCGCTATTCGCCGTAGTTCGACGCAATTTTGGCCGACCAGTGACAAAGTGCATCAATGGTATCGTAACGATCAACCGATCGAATTTGGTTTACTCGACTATAATCGTTTTGAAAACCGATGAAGCAATCGAGTCAGGGAGGTTCCCATGAGTATCCGGGATCGTATCGAAGCTCTGGAACAGCGAATTTACGTCGCCTGTTCCGAAGGAGATTATGAGACCGTCAATATGCTGGAAAACCAGTTGGATGCATTGCGGGGCCGTATCGAACACCCATTCGACGACGACCTAAATGCGCTGGAAAGTAGCGTAAACCGTGATGACGATTGGCGTTAAACTCTGCCCGATAACGCTAAAAACCTCCGCTTTGTGCGGAGGTTTTTTTAAAGGCCAAACTGTGCATTTAGCGCCCTTATGCTGTCAATAAGCACGGTGTCCAATGTCTGCTGCTCTGTTCGATAGGCTTGCAAAGGCGAAATATCAGCTTCAATTTGTTGGCAAAGCATCATCAGGCTGGTGAGACCTAAACTGCCTGCGCTGCCTTTGAGCTTGTGGGCTAAATTCTTTATTTTTTCGCCATCGCCTGCAACCGATGCCTGTGCCATTTGAGCCGCGATTTCTTGGCTACTTTGGGTAAATAGGGTAACAATTTGCACCATCTTTTCTTGCCCAAGAATATGCAGATCCGCGTTAAGCAGCTCGACGTTCAGCAATTCACTTTCTCTATCAAGCAAAGAGATGACCTCGCTAGCTGACTGGCTTTTCAGCTCATTGGGCTGGTAAAGCCAATGTTGTACTTCTTCAGCCAACGCTTCTTTTTGCAACGGTTTTGCCAGATAGCCATCAAAGCCAGCCGCGAGATACTGCGCGACCTCCTCATCAAAAACATGCGCAGAAACGGCCACCATCGGCGTGTTGCAATTTAAGCTGCCTTCTTCTCTTTTGAGACGCTGCATAAGATCACAGCCGTTGCAATCAGGGAGGTTAATGTCAATCAGGGCAAGATCAAAAGCGTACTGCCGCGCAAGCTCTTCTGCTTCTGATCCATTTTCCGCCACCAATACCTGATGGCCCAAACTGTGTAGAAAACCCTCCGCAACCAAGCGATTCACAGGATTGTCTTCAACCAGAAGAATCGTCGCCGACACATTGCTCGCGCATGGCTGGGCACGAGTTTCACTTTCTTCCGGCACCTCTGTGCTTTCGAGCGGCACACTGAACCAGAATCGGCTGCCAACGTTTAGCTGAGATTCCACCCCGATCTCGCCACCCATTGCTTCGACCAATCGCTTACTGATCGCCAGTCCTAATCCGGTTCCCCCTGCATGAGTAAGCCCTTGCCCAACCTGTGTAAAAGCATCAAACAATCTCGACAGTTCCGCTGGAGCGATCCCAATACCGCTATCGCTCACTTCAAACAGCACTCGCGTTTCATCTTCAGGATCACGGCAGACGTAAATATCCACTTCACCGTCGGTGGTAAATTTGATCGCATTGCCCACTAAGTTATTTAACACTTGCCCCAAGCGGGTCGCATCACCGAGCCAGTGACGCCCTAAATCAGATTCAAGGTGGTAATCAAACGCCAGTTGCTTCTCTTTCGCCCGGCTTTTCATCAATTGAAAACTATCTTGCACCAGTTGCGGCAAATCAAAAGGCGCAAGACGGATTTGTAAATGTCCCGCCTCAATTTTCGAATAGTCGAGCACGTCATTGAGAATAGTGAGCAAATTATGCCCACTACGGTCAATGATATCCGCGTAATACCGCTGAGTAGCATTGAGCCCCGAATCGATGAGCAGTCGCGTTGTGCCTAAAACGCCGTTCATCGGTGTACGTATCTCATGGCTCATGGTCGCCAAAAAAGCCGACTTAGCGCGATTTGCCTGTTCGGCTTCTATCCGTGCTTTTGCGTGATTGAGCACCTCACTATTGAGTTTTTCATTGGTGAGCTGCAACTGACTAGTGCGCTCCGCAACCACTTTTTCGAGATGCGCTTTATGCTCTTGCAGTTCGCGCTTGGCCTGCGCTTCACCTTGCGCCACGGTTTTCAATGCTTGGGCGGTATCACGTGCTTTAATGATCGCGCGCCCCATTTGCGCCAATTCATCCCGCCCTTGAACTTGCAGTGAGACATTCAGATCCCCTTGAGCGACAGCAAGCAGCGCAGCAGAGTACTCGGTTAAACGTTTGACGACTGACACATACACCACACGCCAAACGATCAGCACAACAATCGCAAAACCCAACAACGAAATGAACGTCAGTAAAGTACGGGCAAAATCCAAAGTTTGCGTGAGCGCTTGCGCCGCTTCGCTTGTGGCCTGATTGGACGCATCGACCAAGTGGTTAACGGTGCTGTTTAGCTGGGTAAACAGATCCAACGTTGCCAGCATCAGTGCTTGCGACTGCTGATTATTTTCCTCTTGCTGGAAAAGTAGGGAAAAGACATGTTTCCGCTCGGCAAGTTGCTGTAATAACTGCGCCATCTGCGCTAAACGTGTGGGGTCTTCCACCGCGGAGACCCGTCGCTGCATCAGCTTGAGATTGGCGGCAAACTCACGGCTTACCTCATCAATACGTTGGGCGTTGTTCAAGGTGCGCGCTTCTTCAATCTGGTTGAGCATGCGAAACGCCAATAAATGCAACTCATGCAGACGCTCGCTAAGATCGAGATCCACCTCAACAAACGCATCCAACGCTTGGATGATTGCTTCGCGCTCCCCCGCAGAGAGCAGATCGTACAGATGGGTAATGTTGGCAACGGCTGTCGTACTGGTATTGAGCACTTGTGTGCGCGTCAGTTGCTCCAGCTCGTTACTGAGTAAACGCATTTGTGCGGCTTGCGCTGCGATCTCCGAGGCCAATTTGAGTCTTCTCTCGACCGAGAGTCCTAGCTGCGCCAAGTTATCAATAACCTGCTGCACGTTCACTTCCAGACGCAAAAGTAAGTCAGGGTCAAACGAACCACTACTGCCGAGCGTCTTGATATGTGAAAACAACTTATCTAACTGGGTAAACACGACTTTGCCTGCTGCTTGACGCTCGGGCTCATTTTTAGCATTCGACAAGGTTTGTACCGAGGCAATAATACGTGAGCTGAGTTCGGAGACTTGACGCGCCTCTATCATTGCAGGAATGGCGGTATCGACCACATTGCGCTCAGTTTTCGCCACCAAAGAGAACCCCAATACACCAATCAATGCAGAGATCATCACTAACACCGCCAAAGCAATAAACGAGAGCAGCAATTTACGGCCAATACTGGCAGTGGTAAGTAACATACTTAAGAGACCTATGGCTGAATCGGCTGGGTAAGCGCTAAAGAATACGCTATATTCTGCAAAGTTACCGCAATCCACTGACATTGACCTTGCTGCATGTTAAAAACCAACCCACTTAGTTCGACATTAAGCTCTATCGGCTTACTTTTCTTCGCCACTCTCACTTCCTCCACTGCCATTGCCAGCGAGAAGCTATGCGCCATCTATCCGCACCTAAAAGATTCCTATTGGCTATCAGTCAACTACGGCATGGTTTTGGCGGCGCAAAGACTGAATGTAGAGTTACGCGTTTTGGAATCTGGCGGCTATCCCAATGTCGCTAAACAGCAACAACAAATTCAGCAGTGCCGTCAATGGGGTGCACAGGCTATTTTGCTCGGCACGGTCGACTCACACGCATTTTACGATGATTTGCAACGCTGGAGTGGCGACGTGCCTGTTTTCGCCACCGTCAATCAACTGGTACTCAATGAGCATCAGCGCCCTCAGTTAAAAGGCAGCGTTGGTGTTGATTGGTATTGGATGGGATATCAGGCTGGGCGCTATTTAGCAACAAAACATCCTGCTGGTAGCGGCGTGGTTCAAGTTGCGCTGCTACTTGGCCCAAACAACCGCGGCGGAACCAAACCCGTCTTGCAAGGCTTCAACGCCGCCGTTCAAGACAGTGATGTTAAGGTGGTGGTGCATCTTTCTGCCGACAATGACAAAGAATTACAGCGCAACTTAGTGCAACAAGTGATTGAGACACAAACGATTGACTACATAATCGGTAGCGCAGTCGCGATTGAAGCGGCCATCAGTGAACTACGCAGTAGCGGGAAGTCACAACAGATAGGACTGGTGTCGACCTATTTGAGTCACGGCGTTTATCGCGGTTTACTGCGCCACAAAGTGGAATTCGCCCCGACCGACCAAATGGTCAAGCAGGGTCGCTTATCCGTTGAGCAAGCGGTGCAATTTTTGCGCAGCGTCCCTTATAAGCAAACGTTAAGCCCTGATATTCAACCGTTAACGCCTGACACGCTTGAGATCTCAACTATTGAAGACTCTTTATCACCATCCGCATACAGGCCGACTTTTCACGTTAAAGCAGTTGAATCCCAACCCTAAGTTATGCTTAATAAGGTCAAACTGAATAGGGTCATTCAAACGGAAAACTTTGATGCAAAAAACAACTCGTACCATGCCCGCACACAAACATATTGCACTGGTTGCGCATGATAACTGCAAGCCAGAGCTGCTGCGCTGGGTAAAGGAAAACAAAGAAAAGCTGCAACGCCACTTTCTTTATGCCACTGGAACCACCGGTTTTATGTTGAGCAAAGAGACAGGATTGGCGATCAAGAGCATGATCAGTGGACCGATGGGCGGCGACCAACAACTTGGCGCGCTGATTTCTGAAGGGAAAATCGACATGCTAATTTTCTTCTGGGATCCACTGAACGCTGTACCTCATGATCCTGATGTCAAGGCTTTGCTGCGCATTGCCAGCGTGTGGAACATTCCCGTCGCAACTAACCGTGCAACGGCCAAGTTTCTCTTCGCTTCGCCTTTGCTAGAGCAAGAAGTGGATATTGAGATCCCTGATTATCAGGCTTACCTTGCCGAACGAACCTGAGCGAAGAAGCTCGCACTCCAAGCTGCCATCACGGCAGCTTTTTTTTGCTGAATGATTTAGAGTTAAGGCCCCAAAAATAGAGATCGGAAACGGGCGCGCATCAAACATCTGCAACAAATTATCTTTATTTAGTTAACAAGCCTATCAACGACGTCTTAAGATGAGCATTAAGCGATTATTTTCATATCATCGCTTTGGCTAGGAAAGGACCAATAATGAAAAAGATAACCAGAACACTTCCATCAAAGAAACGTATTGCGCTTGTCGCTCATGATGGAATGAAACACGACCTGCTAATGTGGGTTCAGCGAAATCTCAGTGCATTGCAAAATCATCAACTTGTTGCCACCTCAACCACCGCGCAATATTTATCGATCAACACACCACTGATCCTCGATAGATTGAGCAGTGGCCCGATGGGCGGCGATCAACAAATCGGCGCGAGAATCACCGAAGGAGAGATTGACGTTTTGGTGTTCTTCTGGGATCCGCTCGACGCGCATCCGCATCAATTCGACGTCATTGCCCTACTCAGGTTGGCCACGGTATGGAACATTCCAGTGGCCACCAATCCGTCATCGGCCGATCTGCTGTTTGGCAACCATCAACTAGGTGAAGTAATGCCCATCACCATTCCAGACACGCCAACCTGTGTCTATCAACAAAGGTAAGGATAAAAATCAGGACTGTTTGATCACAGGGTAAGCCTCCTCAACCAGTTCCTGAACAAAGCCCGAACCTGAACCATTGTGTGTGATCCACACTTTCTCCCGAGCGCGGGTCAACGCGACATAGAACAACCTGCGCTCGTCAGCATAGGCAAAATCATCACTAGACAGCGTAAGCGCATTGTTGAGGTGCAGCTGCTTTTTCTTGGCTGGAAATTGCCCTTCATCGACGCACAGTATTATCACGTAGTCTGCCTCTTTGCCTTTGCTGGCATGGCAGGTCATAAAACGAATATCAAGCTGCGTGAAGCGCTTAATCCAATCGTCACACAGATCGGGCTTGTGGTAATGGTTACGCCCAAGCAACAAAACCGATTTGTTGCCTTTACTTTGACGATTCAACTGATCAAGGATCTTTTCTACTGAGTTACTTGGCGCCGTGTAAACGGCTTTCTGCTTTTGTTGCTTAAAGCTGTTCAACTGCTTTTTCAGTTGGATAGGATTTTGCTGAATAAAACGGTTAGCCACTTCGCCAATCATATTGTTGAATCGATAAGTGGTGTCGAGCTGGTGCACTGTCGAGTGAGTAAAGCGCGCTTGAAAACCCGTTGTCAGGTCAACACTCGCGCCGGCAAATTGATAGATGGCCTGCCAGTCGTCCCCGACCGCAAACAAGGATGCTCCCGGCTGTTTATTGGTTCGTTGACTCAACGCCTCCACCAGAGCAAGACGATCCGGCGAGATATCTTGATACTCATCCACCATAATAAAGCGCCAAGGAGAAACAAATTTTCCTTGTTCCACATAGCGGGTTGCGCGGCTGATCATGGTCGGAAAATCGATTTGGTTGCTCTCTTTAAGCATTTTCTGCCAAGCACTGTAACAGGGCCAGCACAGCGCCAACTCACTGTTTAAGCGCGTATAGTCTGCCAGCTCCACCAACCGCTCTTGTACCTCTTTTTTGCCAATACCGAGCGCGGCCAGTTGTGAAACTTGATTTTCCAACCATGAGAGCAACTTAGGGTTTTCAGCATGGCTCCCCAGCTCATCATCACCGGTTAAATAAGCGATAGGCCATTTCGAGAGATGTTTCTGCCAACGTTTGAAATTGGTCGGCGTCATCCAGTGCTTCTTCAGCCAGTCGACACACCAAGCCATGCGCAATTTGTCATCCAACGCCATCGGGGAGATTTCCACTGGCGTCTCTTCAACTTGATTGACAATCGACAGCCCCAGTTGATGAAAGGTTGATACGTTGGTTTTTTCCGCTGCCAAGCCGATTTTATCCCGCAGGCGTTGGCGCAGCTCGTCTGCCGCCTCACGGCCAAAGGCCAGCATCAAGATCTCTTCATCCCTCGCCTGATGACTTTGCAATAAATACGCAACCCGAGCAGTCAGCACGCTGGTCTTGCCCGACCCCGCTCCCGCGAGCACTAGGTTGTGATCATCGTTAAGCAAGACTGCATACTGCTGTGAGATGTTTAATGGCGAGGATTCAATTTGATTAAACAGCACTTCCCAGTTGCGTCTCTCACGCTCAAGCCATGTTTGATTGCGTTCGAACAATTTTTCAGAGCCGTGACGCAGCCACTGTTCTAGCCGAGCGACGCGTTCAGGAAGACGCAATGTTGCTTCCTCAAGCGACATTTTCATTTCTGTCAGTTGCTCGGTAACCTGATTTGCCCATGCCTCTAATGCAGAATGAGGAAGATAAGCCGGAAGATGTTCAAGTCGGTGTAACTCGTCTTCCCAATGTGGCAGATACTGGCTCAACTGGCGACATTGCTGATTATGCCACTCTTGATAACAATTCACCGCTTGACGCGCAAAAAGCCGACACTCTGGCCAAGGCAAGCCTTGCACCAGCCAGCTCTGTTGACGACCATCCACTTCGTGGGCAAAAAATTGCAACGCTCCCCAAAATAGGCCACGTTGAACCCTTACCTGACCGTTCCATACGGTGAAAGGAATATGTTCTTCACTGCCAACCGACGCGAGCAGCAGATGGTTATCACTCAATTCAACATGATGATACTCATTCTGGATAAAAAACTGCGCTGTCTGATTGGCGGTTAGTAACATGGACAAATTGCTCTCGGTCTCATTTTTGCTTTGCTCGGGTTATACCATGATGACACTAGAAAATGTAGCCAATCATCCCCACACTGGCAGCCAAAGCACTGATTGGTGGATTCTCCAGCAACTGCAACTTTTTCTGTGTCTAGGTCATAATTCGTGACCTTTGTTCTGTTACACTGACAACCACTTCGTTTTAGTCAATCATGCACAGGATACGTGTGAAATTCAGATCCCGGCTTCGCCATTTTTGGGCAAACAAAACCATTAATTACAGTGTGCTGATCCTACTGACGCTGCTGGGAGTGGTGATTCCCGCTTGGTATTATCAACAACATACCTTGATAACCCCATTAATTCTTGGCGTTATTGCTGCTGCGCTGGCAGAGAGCGATGACAGCTTTAGCGGGCGCTTCAAAGCTCTCATCCTCACCTTTGTCTGTTTTGCCATCGCGGCCTTTTCCATCGAACTGCTTTTTGCCACTCCTTGGCTGTTCGCTATCGGACTGTTTATCTCTACCTTTGCTTTTATCATGCTTGGTGTGCTGGGGCCCAAATATGCCAGCATCGCTTTTGGTTCACTTCTGCTGGCGATTTATACCATGCTGGGCGCGCATGAGAGCACTAATATCTGGTTCCAACCCCTGTTATTGCTGTCAGGTGCCGCTTGGTACTACCTGATGTCGATGATTTGGCAGATCCTCTGGCCAATGCAGCCCGTGCAACAGAGTTTGGCGATGGTCTTTAGCCAACTCGCCAATTATCTGGATGCCAAGGCCAAGCTGTTTCATCCGGTCACTAATCTCACTCCGCAGCCGATGCGAATTGAAGCGGCGAGACTCAACGCTCTGACGGTAACGGCGTTGAATAACTGCAAAACCACTCTGCTTAGCCGTTCAAAATGTGGACACATTGACGGACCAAGCGATCGCTTCCTTAACATCTATTTTATCGCTCAGGACATCCACGAGCGGGTCAGTTCAAGCCACTATCGCTATCAAGATCTGGCGCTGCAGTTTGAGCGCTCTGACGTTCTCTTCCGTTTCAAATATCTACTCGAAAGCCAAGCGAATGCATGCAGAGAGATCGCCGAATCACTGCGTCTTGGCAACGAATACTCTCACAGCCAACAGTCGATTTTAGCCTTGGCTGAATTGCAAAACGCATTGGGCTATTTAAAAGAACAGAAAAATCCTGCTTGGAACAGGTTACTGGCCCAACTTAACTATCTGTTTAATAACTTGGCAACGGTGGAAAAACAGTTCAACAATATCAATAACCCCGATGCAGAAAGACCAGAAGAAGGGGTATTAGATGACACCAATCCGCACACGCTCAAAGCCATGTGGCAACGGATTCAGGCCAACATGCACCGCGATTCGATGTTGTTTCGCCACGCCATTCGCATGGCAATTGCTCTGACTGCGGGTTACGGTATCATCCAAGGAATGGGGATTGAGCGCGGCTACTGGATATTGCTGACCACCTTATTTGTCTGCCAGCCCAACTACAGTGCCACTAAACAGAAGCTGACAGCTCGTGTGGCAGGCACGTTTGCTGGTTTGCTCATTGGCGTACCCCTGCTTACTTTTTTCCCTTCGCAAGAGAGCCAACTGGTATTTATCGTGGTATCTGGAGTGCTGTTTTTTGCATTTCGCATCAACAACTATGGGTTTGCCACCGGTTTTATCACCCTCTTGGTTCTGTTTTGCTTCAACCAACTCGGCGAGGGTTATGCCGTGGTTCTCCCACGACTTGCTGATACACTAATTGGCTGCGCACTGGCGGTTGCGGCAGTGGTTTGGATCCTACCCGATTGGCAGTCGCGTCGCTTACACAAAGTAATGGCGGATGCTGTGGAAGCAAATAAGCAGTATCTGCTGCAAATCATTGGTCAATACCGGATAGGCAAAAAAGATAGCTTGGCCTATCGAATAGCAAGACGCAACGCGCACAACAGCGATGCCAATTTATCTTCAGCAATCAGTAATATGCTGGTCGAGCCGGGCAAGTACCAAACGTCGGTCGATGAGAGTTTTCGTTTTCTCACCCTTAATCACGCCATGCTCAACTACATTTCAGCGTTGGGAGCGCATCGCACGCGCTTAGATGATGAAACCACGCATCAACTGGTTTTAGATGCGCATCGCGTCATTCATCAACATTTGGATGCTCTGCAAGCACAACTTTACCACCATAGCGAATCCTGCGAATTAGACATCAACAATGAAGCAGAGCTTGATAAGCGACTGAGCGAATGGCGTGAGGATGATGAGAGCAGTGCACGTATGGTTTTACAGCAACTTCATCTTATTTATCGAATGATGTCAGAGCTGCACTCGTTGGCGAACAAGTTTTCCGTCCAAGTCGATAAGTGAGGCGAAAATCAAGGCAAAAAATTTCACTCTCGCCTAAACGCTTTCTGACATTTCTCGGACAATAAAACACTGTTCAATAATTATAGTGCTATCCATGCTTTTGACTTAAACCGCAATTATCCAGAAAGGACATTGAAAAACGGAGGGTTAACATGAGTAGCACTGATTTTGAAAAACTTCGCGATGCGTTGAAAAAACTGTCTCCTTTGCAACTAAAACGCTTACAAGGAGAGATTCAACTGGCACTAGTGAAACGCAATACGGATATCCTAAGTCGAGAAGAGCGTGATGCACTGGCTAGGCTTTTTGCGTAAAGAGGCCTAAGCATAGTTGCCAGATTTGTCAAATCGCACTACCCTTGTATTAACAGATTAGTTTTTAGTCAGGTGCGCAATGGCGATTTCAGGGATTCACTCAGGATATCAAATGATTCAGCAATCTAATCGGATGGCTGGAGATGCTGCTGTAGATCTCAACAAAAATAGCCTACCTTCTTCTGCTTCCTCTTCTTCGGATCCTCTTGCTTTTAACCGGGTGGATGCTGAAACCAAACCCGCCGAGGGGAAAATAGACAAAGCAAATTTTTCTGGTGATCATACGGATGCGTTGATGAAGCTCAACCAAGCTGCACGTTATAATCGTGTCGGCGCGACGGTTATTGAACGCAACAACGACGTCATCGGCTCTTTGCTTGATATCCAAGTTTAGTGTTTTTTATTCCACTCACCCCATCAAACAATCCATAGAACGCAAGCAAGCAACATAGGCACAAAGGCGTACAACTGCTGTGTCCCCCCCCACTTTCGTTGCAGTGAGATCAGGATAGGACTGGTGAAGAACATGAAAAGTAGATAGAAGATTGCGTAGCGTTCCCCCAACCAAAACAGAAAGAAAACGTTAAGCAAAAAGTGGATCAAGATGTTCTTTTCACCAATATTGAGCTTCAAAGCCAATAAGATCGAAAACAGAGCAGCGATTAGCAAAAACATAACACACCAAATGAGAATAATTATCGTTAATTAAATTATACTCTTCACTACTGCACTGTCTAGCTATCGATCTAATAGTATCCACTTATCTATTCCTTTGGGTTATGGCCACACGGATTGAGCACCATTATTGAGTATCTTGTTTCTAAACGTTTGCGTAATCGCTAACCTTCTCTTAACCTTGATTTGAGGCTTTCATCACGGAATTTCCATTGATATAGTCAATATAGAGAAAACAAGATTAGACCATTCGAGGCACGGAGCTTCCTCACTTATCTCAAGAAGAGAAGAATTGGTACCGACATATTCGGCAAGATTTAAGAGGGTCAAATTATGGAAATGAATATGGTTGAAATTCTAGGCTACGCGGCTTCAATCATGGTGGCGATTTCGCTAACGATGAAAGACATTGTACGTCTTCGCGTACTTAACTTTATCGGCTGTGGACTGTTTACTGCCTACGGTCTGATGATCGATGCATGGCCAGTAGTTGTGACTAACGGCTTTATTGCATGTGTCAACGTGTACTTTCTTGCGAAGATGCAACAGGAAAAAAAAACTCTGACGCCTGAGAAAGCCTAACGGCCACGGCAAGCGAATTAGAAAAGCCCCTGACACAAGTTCAGGGGCTTTTATTTTCAGCCATGGTTGTTATCGCTATTGTTCGATAACTCGCTGATTTAGCAATCTTGCCAGATAATCTCTATCTCTTCGCGGCGAGAAAACATCTGTACGTGCGAGGCGATCGTCGCTTTTTGCCTCTCCAGTTTTTCTTCATCTTCAGCACAACAAATAATGGTTAAGCTCGATGTCCGTTCATCCACTTGCATCAACGACGTGCCCACAGGGAAATTCACTTCACCTTGAAATTCATCCCATTGGGCGGGGACTTTTCGCGCAAAATGACGACAGAGAGTCACCAGATATTTGCCAGCGTGCTTAGAGAAAATACGCGTTTGTTGTTTTAGCATACTTTGCTCACTGGCTGGGACAACACGATTTGCCCCAGCTGCGTTGGTTATTTAGGTTGTTAGAAAAGGTAGGCCGCAGAAAGTTTGATGTTTCGGCCCGGTTCGTAGTCGTCTAAGGTAAATCCTCTGGCAACCCCAGAGCGAGACGCGTGCGAGGTGTAGGTCTCATCAAACAGATTGTCGATACCAAAGGTAACGGTCAAACCATCGACTTTCTGTGGGATCCACTGCGCGTAGAGATTGTGAGTGTTGTACGCTTCTTTCACTGGTGCGCCAGCCGAGACATTATCTTCCTCAAGTACCAACATTGAGCTCCAACCCAATAGCACATCCCATGACGCTGCGTAGTAATCTAGGTTAAGTGCGATACTATCACCCACATCCATACTGCGTAGATTTGGCGCTAATACTACACCACCTGTCTGTTTGTTCTTGATATCAGATTTGGCGTAGGAAAGCTTACCGTTGAAAGCGTCATAACCGTATGAAACGGCCGCTTCGAAACCTTTGATCTCCACATCAGCCATGTTGTAGTAAAGGTATGACTCTGTAGCCTTATCGTATGCTTCGGCTATATAGTCATCAATATCGGTTTTAAACAGCGTCAGACTGACGCCGAACGCGTGTTTATCGACACGCTGATTAAATTTCACACCACCTTGCGTGTTTTGCCCGGTTTCCGCTTTAATATCATCGGCGAGGTAAGCAACGTCTTGAAAAGCGACAAAGGTTTCCATCAGTTCAGGGCCTTTGAACAAGGAGCGAGTGCTGGCAAATACGCTCCAAGCGTCGCTTGCTTGCCACTCGGTAGCTAGAGCCCAAGTCACATCATCAAACTTATGAGTTCCCGTTGTTGCTTCACGTTTATAGTCGTCTGAGCGCAGACCTGCGGTGATGGAGAAACGTTCCGTCAACCAAACTTGATCCTCCACAAACAGGGCGAAAGACTTGGCACTTTCTTTCATAAATCGCTTTCCGCCATAAGACGATGACGAAGTCTTATCCATGTAATCAAAACCGTATGTCAGCACATTTCTGCGCTCAGCTAGGTCAAAATTCGATACAAACTTCGCATTTACACCATCGTTTTGGTTTTCCGCCGAGTTTTTGCCAACTCGGTTAAGTTGCCATTGTCCTGCCATGACAGATTCATCACGCGTAATTTTGGTTTTAGTGGTGTAGAGCGTCACTTTGCCTTGATGTTGGTCACCGCGCAGTTCATAACCCAACGTCACCGTATCACGGTTGTACTCCGTCGGGATCAACTTATCCTGAGACAAGCCTTGGTTCGCACCGCCCGACATATCAGGTCTTGGGCTGTAATCGCCCTCATCACGATACAAATCGTAGCTCAGTTCCAAGCGATGCAGATTGCTGATCTCATAGCCTAACTTACCGAGAATATTGTAAACATCACCCGCGCTGCCAAACGTGGTGTCGCCATTTCCGTCTTTGAAATCATCTCGGGTCACATAGTTGGCATAGAGCATGTAATCAAGCGGCTCACCAAGCAGGCCGTAAAGTGTCAGTGATCTCTGCTGGCTGTCATTGCTGGCGTAGCCACCGTACACACGAACGCCAAACGAATCGTCATAACGCAGCAAATCGCGAGCATCTTTGGTTTCAAAATAGACTGAGCCACCTAGCCCGTTTTGGGCAACAGAGTTGTTCCCCACTTGAATCTCCGCCGCTTTTAAGATGTCTGGGTTGAGCGTTAAGTTACCAACGTGGTGAAACATGTTGGCATGTTGTGACGCACCGTCCAAACGAATATCCAGATCCGTTTCCCCAAGACCACGAATTGTGATGCGCTGGTTCACGGAGTGCGTTCCACCAACATCCACGCCAGGGATCTCGCGCAGCAGATCCGACATGTGATCCGCTTGCTTTAGTGAGATGTCGTCCGACACCATCGATTCTGTGTTGCTGGAAACGTGCGTTCCCCAAACGACAACGCGTTCATCACTTGCATTTTCTTGAGCAAAACTGTGCCCTGACATAATCAGACCGATTGCCAGACAAAGAGCAGAAGGTCGGAACTGACGATTATGACGTTTTTCCATTTAAAAGATTCCAATTTAAAATAGTGTGATAATGATAATAATTCGCAGTTATGATAGGTTTCATTTCTATGAACAGGAAGCGGATTTGCTTATGCAAAATCGCCTTTGAGTTATGAGGAAAGGTCAAAATGGCGCGAGTGGTAAGAAATCGAGAAAGAAGAAGAAAAATTGCCCTAACCGAGCAAATTGGAGAGCCAGGTCAACAACAAATTATTACCAAGGGGAACTCTGCCAATACGGTACTGGTTGAAGGCCAGTTTCTCAACTACCGCTACGCAGATGCGATCGCCTTGCAAGGCAGTATCAGCACCGAACTCAAAGAGAGCGAAATCGTCTCAACCGCGCAGCCATGCCTGAACTTGGTGTTTTTGCTTAGCGGCAAAGTAAAATTTGGTTTTGATAACCGCGAGTTTGAGCTCTGTGCTGCTGAACAGCCGAAAGCGATTGTGATCAATCTAGCCCAACCGACCACGTTCAGACGCACTCTGCTCGCCAACAATCAGCTCAAAAAGCTTAATATTGCTATTCATCCCGATTGGTTAAAGCACCGTTTCAGCGGCGACGAACCGATTGCTCACTTTCTCTCGCATCATTTGGCCTGCTGCGAACTGCCTTTTGCAGAAAGCATGGCAAAAGCCATCAGCGCCATCCTCGCTCTGCCAGTCTGCGACTCTTTACAGCAAAAGCTACAACTGGAGTGCCAGTCTCATTTGTTGATCGCACAGTGCTTAAATTTACTGAATGAGCAAAACTTCGAGCGCCCTACTTCAGAGCCACATCATGACTATCACAAAATCGAACAGATCCTATCCTACATTGATGCAAACTTGCACCAGCCGCTCGACCTGACTCACTTAGCCAAACGCTTTTCCATGAGCGTGTCCAATTTGCAACGCCACTTTAAACAGGCGCTCAACCTCACCATCAGCGGCTATATTCGTCATCGCCGTTTAAACATCGCCAAAATTCAGCTAGAACGTGGATTGATCAGCGTCACCGAAGCGGCGTATGAGGCGGGCTACCATCATCCATCCAATTTCACCAATGCCTTTAAGCGCACATTTGGCATCACTCCCAATGAGATTGCACAAAAACCGCTACTCAGTACAATCAAGGGAAACAGCGCAGCCTGAGGTAACGATGAATATTGGTGCAATTGCAAAGTTAACCGGATTATCCAGCAAATCGATCCGCATGTATGAAGAGAAGGGGCTGATATCGCCGCCGCTGCGCAGCGATTCAGGCTATCGCGAATATGGGGCAAAACACATTCAGGAACTCAACCTCATTTCTCGTGCTAAACAGGCAGGGTTTTCGCTGCAAGAGTGCAAGGAGTTTGTGCAATTGGCCGAGAATCCTGAGCGAAAGAGCAGCGAAGTCAAAGCAAGAACCAAAGAAAAACTGGCTGAAGTGGAACAGAAAATCGCCCATTTACAGGAAATCAAGCAGCAACTGGAGAGTTGGATCACGGCTTGTCCGGGAAATACTGATAGCCACTGCCCGATTTTAGACGATTTGACGCGCTAAGCTAGGCGTTCAGTTCGAGTGGGTTCAAACGCGTTGAACCCACGGACAGAGATCAGTAGTAGGTGCACATCCGTTTGCCTTGCTGCTCAATGACGTGAAAGGGCGTTTCGTAGATCTGTTCGAGAACCTGCGCTTGGATCACCTCATCAACCGGACCATTTGCCACAATCTTGCCCTGTTTGAGCGCGATGATGTTGTCTGAATAACAGGAAGCAAAGTTAATATCATGGATAACCACCACCACCGCTTTGTTCATCTCTCTGGCTAACTGACCAATCGTTCGCATGATTTGCAGCGAATGCCGAATATCGAGGTTGTTGAGTGGCTCATCGAGAAACACATAATCGGTATCTTGCGCAATGACCATGGCGATAAACGCGAGCTGACGCTGGCCACCGCTGAGCTCATCCAAATACTTGTGCTGGATCTCTTGCAAATCAAGATAGGCGATTGCTTGATCGATCTCCTGTTCATCTTGGGCGGTTAAACGCCCGCCACAGTGGGGAAAACGGCCAAAAGCGACCATTTCGCGAATGGTAAAACGCATGGTAATGCTGTTGGCCTGACGTAACACCGCCAATTTTTTCGCCAGCGCTTTGGTGTCCCAGTCACTCAACTCTTTGCAATCAATGAACACTGAACCGCCATCGCGCTGTGTCAGCCTAGAAGCCATTGAAAGCAATGTACTTTTACCTGCGCCATTCGGGCCAATAATCGAGGTAACTTTGCCTTTTTCAAACTGCGCACTGGCCTTATCCACAACGGTTTGTTTACCAAAATGTTTGGTGATTTTTTCTAAAGTAATCATAAGCTTTCTTAAACAATACGGTTACGCAGCAGCATGGAAATAAAGTACACGCCACCGATAAAATTGATGATCACGCTCAAGGTGGTTTGAAACGCCAGTACATTCTCCACCATCCATTGACCAACGAGCAGCGCACACACCGCGAATAGCGCGCACCCTGGAAGCAAAATCGTATGGCGATAGGTACGGAAAATCTCCCTCGCTAAGTTCGTCACCAACAAACCAAAAAACATGATAGGGCCAACCAGCGCAGTGGAGATAGCAACCAACAGCGCACTGTAGAGCAACACGCGCTTGGTGACACGGTCTACATCGATGCCTAGGCTCACCGCGTTGTCTCTATCGAGCCAAAAGACATCCAACACATGGCTCATTCTCAGCAGTAAGAAGGTCGCAAGCAACAACATCGGCGTGACAAACAGTACCAGACCACCATCAACATGGTTAAAGCTGGCAAACATACTCGCCTGCACTGCCGCAAAGTCGTTCGGGTCCATCACCATCATAAAAAACGCAGCGACGTTGGCAAAGAGCTGACCAAGGATCAAGCCGACCAGCAACAACGTGATCAAGTTGCGTTCACCGCGTTGAAAATAAAAGCCAAACAACGCAATGGAAAACAGCACCATCACCACGGCGGACAACGTGAAGTTCAAATACACATTGAGAACGAGATGGCTAACGGTGCCAAAACCGACCACAATCAGCGTTTGAGTGAGCAAATACAGATTATCGAAGCCTAAAATGCTCGGCGTTAGGATGCGGTTGTGTGTGACGGTTTGGAATACCAAAGAGGCTTGAGCTACCGCAATTCCCGCTAAGATCATCGCCAACACTTTAGGGAAACGGCGTGAAAGGAAATAGTGATAATTATCCACCGTTAACCCTTTACCGAGAAACAGCGCAGCAAAAAGAAGTGCGATGAACAGCATCACCAAAAGCTTACTGCGGTCAGACACGCTGCTTACCTCCGAGTAATAGATAAATAAACACGCCGCCACCAAGAATGGCAATCACCATCGAAATTGGTATTTCATATGGGAAGATAATCAGACGTCCAATAATATCGCAGCACAAGACGATCAAAGCGCCATACAAGGCGGTAAGCGGGATGTTGCGGCTCAGATTGTCGCCATAAAAATGGCTGACTAGATTTGGTACGATCAAGCCCAAAAACGGCAGCTGTCCGACAATCATCACCACGCTTGCGGTCATCACTGACACCAGCAGCACACCGATCACCACCACTTGCTGATAGTTGAGTCCAAGATTGATGGCAAACTCTTTTCCAAGGCCAACGGCAGAAATGCGCGTGGCATAGAGATAACTAAAAATGGCAACAGGCACAGCGATATACAGCAACTCGTAGTCGCCCTGTAACAGGTTGGCAAAGTTCGCGACAGACCAACCTGATAGATTCTGCATTGCATCATATTTGTAGGCGATAAAGTGGGCTGCCGATTCCATAACATTGCCGAAAATGATGCCCACCAACGGAACGAACACGGCGTTCTTAAACTGAATGTGCTGGATGACAGAGACAAACATCAAGGTGCCAACCATGGCGCTACCAAATACCATGAGCCAACTGTTGCCATGGCCAAAAAGAACCAAACTGAGCACATAGCCAAGCATGGCGCATTCAATCGTGCCGGAGGTGGATGGCGCAGCAAAACGGTTTTGACTTATCTGCTGCATGATTAGGCCAGCGATGCTCAGCCCTGCACCAGAAAGCAAAATGGCGAGCAAACGAGGGATTCGACTGGTAAACAATAAGTTGAGGGCTTCTTCATCGCCAGCGAGCAGCTTTTGGAGTGAGACATCGCCCACTCCAACAAACATTGACGCTAAGGCGCAAAAAAACACAACAAGCAATAACTTTTTCAAAGTTAACCTCTGCCTGTGTGGATTAAAGATTCACAGATTTCTTGATGTCAGCGATCATTTGTTCGGTCGCCGTCACACCAGCAATCGAAAGGTACCACGCATCGAGATCCAAATAGGTCATGCGTTTGTCCTGAAAAGCTTTAGTCGACTTGATGAGGGCGTTGTCAAACTCCTGAGCTGTTTTGCTTTCGCCTTTGTTGACTAACTTGTCTCGGTCAATGATAAACAGCGTGCTCGGGTTCGCTTTACTGATAAATTCATAGGAAACCAGATCACCATGACTGCCCGTTTTTAGCCCCGCCACCGTCTCTTTGAAACCAAAATCTTTGTAAATCGCTTCAAAGCGTGACTCAGAACCGAATGCCGTGATGTTGCCACCTGAGCTCATCACTGTCAGAGCGTCACTCTGATGTTGCTCGTTATAAGCGTGCAGTGCTTTAAACTGCTGGTCAAGTTGCTCAATTTTTTGCTCAACTTTGTCACTAATGGCAAATACTTGGCCGAGATTACGCCACTGCTGCTGCGTACTTTTCCAATAACCTTGTTGTTGGTCGACTGCAAATACCACCGTAGGCGCAATTTCCGACAACTCTTTGTACTTAGTCGCCGCACGAGGGCCAACAATGATCAGATCCGGCTTTTGCATGTAGATGGTTTCAAAATCCGGCTCAAAAAAACTGCCTGCAGAAACAAATTTCGCTTGCTGATATTTACTCAAGTAATTCGGAATCACCGACGCTTTCGCCACCGCAATCGGCTCAATACCGAAGTAGTCGACCGCGTCCAGTGCACCGTTGCCGATCACCACAACCCGCTGTGGTACTTTAGATAAAGTGGTTTTGCCCATTTGATGTTCAATAGTGACGTCATGGGCTAGAGCTGTTGTAGAAAAGAGCCCTGTGAGCAAAACCATGCCTAAGTATTTTTTCATATCATTAACCTTAATGAGACCGATTATCATGCGCGTTGGCAATATACAGATTGTCACACGGATATTCAACTCATCTCTAGCCATTCAATAAAACGGTGCGGTTTACCACTCTGCAAGGTAAACAAAAGGAGCGGCTGTCGCTCAGCTACGCTCCTTGATTGTGCCTTGATATCGCTATTCTTCGCTGAGTGATGCGTTGCTTAGCTATAGGGAATTAAAGTGTGACGTAAACATTGTGGTATCAACACTGTCAACCAATAGACCAACCCCGCAGAAATCCAAAAGATATTGATCCAACTGAGACGAGAGTTCGAGATGCCTTTGGTATCGCCCATAATGTCATTGATCATCTTCTGCAAAAGATAGAGTGCGCGACAAGCAAACGGTAGACTGATCATACTGAGATAAAATGACGAGGGTAGCCCGATACTTTGCTGCGAGAGTCGATCACCGACTCGCCCGAGCAACACAAAACCGATGTATTGACTAGCCAGCCACCCCATC
The DNA here is from genome assembly GCF_009665415.1 of Vibrio cidicii. Lineage (NCBI taxonomy): Bacteria > Pseudomonadati > Pseudomonadota > Gammaproteobacteria > Vibrionales > Vibrionaceae > Vibrio > Vibrio cidicii. The sequence continues at coordinate 961,679 of NZ_CP035922.1, forward strand.
TCTTTGAGATAGCTGACTCTTAGTTCCGGATCAAGAGATGCTACCATACGCTTGATCAGCGAGGGAAAAAACAGAATATCCAAAAGTGCACGTGGAAATAACCATATGCTTAACTGATTATTTTTTTTAAACCCCCACCAGTTCTTGTAACACCAATAAAATCCATAAAGACCAAACGTAGCCAGATAGAGCGTGATAAACTTCCCCTTAGAGACGATGTAAAAAGAGCGAATAAACGATTGTTGATGATTTGTTGTGGACATTTTATATTTCATAGTGATTATAGTTATATTGGGCTCAATATTTTCTTAACTATTACAAGCAATGCAATTACATTACGGTCGCCCATAAAACGTTAAGTTTCATGAAGATAAATTCATAACCTTCATTATATCCACTCTTAAGACCTAGTCAGCATTATAATTGTCATTCGATGACTAATTAATGTGATTTAAGTGATATTCACACACACTTCAGTAGATTTCTCTTATATAATTGGGAAAATTAAAATTATTTCCTGCTTATTTTATTCGTGATAAATATTACATTATTCCCATATCGAAAACGGTAAAAACCAATAATCACAAAATAGAACATTAATTAAACTCTATCGTAAGCGTCATTCTGACATTGGGTTGACCTATGGGCGAGCAATGATTAAGATCACACTTTTAACAAAGCACAGCAAAAGATAAGCCGTAAACTCAGCGAGCGGCTCTGCTTTATTCCTTTTGCCAATGGCTTTGTACCCCACTTTTTATGACAACCTTTTATAGAGAATGAACATGTTACATACCATCAAACGCGATTGGTTTTCCAATGTGCGAGGCGATTTGCTGGCAGGCCTTGTGGTGGCCCTAGCACTCGTGCCGGAAGCCATTGCGTTTTCGATCATTGCAGGCGTCGATCCGAAAGTCGGCCTTTATGCATCTTTTAGTATTGCGGTGATCATCGCGTTTGTTGGTGGACGCCCGGGGATGATTTCAGCGGCGACCGGAGCCATGGCGCTCGTTATGGTCACTTTAGTCAAAGAACACGGCTTGCAATATTTGCTCGCAGCGACCGTCTTGACGGGTGTAATTCAGATCATCGCTGGCTACCTGCGACTGGGCGATCTGATGCGTTTTGTTTCTCGTTCCGTCGTCACGGGTTTTGTTAACGCGCTGGCTATTTTGATTTTTATGGCCCAATTGCCAGAACTGACCAACGTCACTTGGCACGTTTACGCCATGACCGCCGCTGGCCTCGGAATTATTTATCTGTTCCCGTACGTACCATATGTCGGCAAACTGCTCCCCTCACCTTTGGTGTGCATCATCTCCTTAACGGCAGTGGCCATCACGTTTGGTATTGATGTGCGCACCGTTGGTGATATGGGCGAGCTGCCCGACACTCTGCCGATTTTCTTATGGCCCGATGTGCCGATGACACTCGAAACGCTGATGATCATTTTGCCTTATTCCTTTGCACTGGCGATTGTTGGCCTGCTTGAATCGATGATGACCGCAACGATTGTCGATGACTTGACCGATACCAGCAGCGATAAGAACCGCGAGTGCAAAGGCCAAGGTATCGCCAACATCGCAACCGGTTTTATTGGCGGTATGGGCGGCTGCGCCATGATTGGCCAATCCATTATTAACGTGAAATCGGGGGGGCGTGGCCGTCTGTCGACCTTCTGCGCGGGCCTGTTCCTCATCATCTTTGTGGTGTTTTTGAGTGATTGGCTCAAACAGATCCCAATGGCTGCGTTGGTTGCCGTAATGATCATGGTTTCGATTGGTACCTTCTCTTGGAGCTCAGTCAAAGAGCTGAAAACCCACCCACTGTCGACCAATATTGTGATGATCGCTACCGTGGCTGTCGTGGTCGTGACGCACAACCTAGCCATCGGTGTGTTTGTCGGCGTACTACTAGCCTCTCTGTTCTTTGCCAATAAAATTGGCCGTTTCATGGTAGTGAAAAGCCAACTGGCTGAAAACGGCGAAGAGCGTACTTATCAGATTGTTGGACAAGTCTTTTTTGCCTCTTCAGATCAATTTTTGCAATCGTTCGACTTCAAAGAGGCACTGGAGCGTGTCACTATCGATCTCTCTGCGGCGCATTTCTGGGACATCACGTCGGTTTCATCTTTAGATCGCGTGGTGATTAAGTTCCGCCGCGAAGGTACCCAAGTGAATCTCATCGGCATGAACGAAGCCACCGCGACCATCGTGGATAAATTTGGCATTCACGATAAACCAGAAGAAGTAGAAAAACTCATGGGCGGACATTAAGGAGCACATCATGACCCATATTATCGCCTGTATCGATGGTTCAACTTACTCGCAGTCTGTCGCTGAACTCGGCGCTTGGACGGCGAAAAGCCTTAATGCCCCGCTCACCCTGCTGCATGTGCTCGACAAATCAGAGCAAGAAACGACGAGTGAACTGTCGGGCAACATCGGCCTTGGCAGCCGTGAGCACCTGCTGCAAGAGCTGATTGAACTGGATGAAAAGCGCGCTAAAGTCGCCCTTCAGCATGGCAAAGCGCTGCTAAATGATCTGCAAGAGCAACTGCACAGCTCGGGTTTGCACGATGTGACTAAGCTGCAAAAACATGGTCATTTGTTGGAAACCTTATTGGATTTGGAAGCTGAGACTCGCGTTTTGGTGGTGGGCAAGTCAGGCGATTTGCATAAAAACGACACCTTAGCGATCGGTTCACAACTCGAAAGTGTGGTTCGTTCAATCAAAGCCCATATCCTAGTGGCAACAGGCCAGTTTGTGCAACCAACCAGCTACTTACTGGCGTTTGACGGCAGCGAAGTCAGCCAGAAATTAGTCGAAAAGGCGCTCAAAACGCCACTGCTCGCAGGAATGGTTTGCCACTTGATCATGGTGGAAGATGCCAACGATAAAGCGCAAGCGTTTAACCAAGCCGCTGCAACATTACGTGAAAGCGGCATTGAGGTCACGCAAGCCACTTTGCAAGGCGACGTTCATCGCGCCATCTTAGATTATCAGCAACAGCATCAGCTGGGCATGATTGTGATGGGCGCTTACGGCCACTCTAAATTGCGCCAGTTTTTCTTAGGCAGCAATACCACTCGGCTGCTGGCCGAATCTCACGTGCCAATGTTACTGATTCGTTGATGCCCCCAAAGCCTTGTCCTCTGACAGGGCTTTGTTCTTTTTCTCGTGCGCTTTTCTCCAAATAACTAAAATGCGTTCTGTAACGCGTTTTTTGTTTTTATTTCATCAGAACTCGGTATAGTACGCGCCCCAAGACGCACTTTTTCCACGCGAGGTTTGCAACGTGACGACTCCTTTTTCGACCTTACCACTCAAAGATGAACTGCTAGCAACGCTCGATTCTTTAGGCTACACCGAGATGACGCCAATTCAAGCGCAAAGCCTGCCGTCGGTCTTGGCGGGAGAAGATGTGATCGGTCAGGGCAAAACCGGCTCGGGTAAAACCGCAACATTTGCCTTGGGCCTGTTGAGCAACCTCAATGTGCAGCGCTTTCGCGTGCAATCTTTGGTACTGTGCCCAACACGAGAACTCGCCGACCAAGTCGCCAGCGAAATTCGCACGCTGGCGCGTGGCATTCACAACATTAAAGTGCTGACACTGTGCGGCGGTATGCCAATGGGGCCGCAAATTGGTTCGCTCGAACATGGCGCCCATATTCTGGTTGGCACACCGGGGCGCATTTTGGATCACATGTCCAAAGGACGCATCAACTTAGACGAGCTCAATACGCTGGTATTGGATGAAGCTGACCGCATGCTGGAAATGGGCTTCCAAGATGCCATCGACGCCATCATCGATGCCGCGCCCAGCCAGCGTCAAACCTTGCTGTTCAGCGCCACCTTCCCGAGCGAGATCGAAACCATCGCCGCCAAAGTGATGAAACAGCCGAAATGGGTCAAAGTCGAATCGACTCATCAGCAATCGACTATCGAGCAACGTTTCTATCAACTAGAAAGCACCGAAGAGCGTGACGATGCGCTGGAAGCATTGCTTCTCACCCATCGTGCAGAATCTTGTGTGGTCTTTTGCAACACCAAGAAAGAAGTGCAAAACGTGACGGATGAGCTGCATAACCGCAAATTCAGCGTAATCGAACTACACGGTGATATGGAGCAGCGCGAACGCGAACGTGCGCTGACCATGTTCGCCAATAAGAGCATTTCGATTCTGGTCGCCACCGATGTGGCGGCGCGTGGACTGGATGTCGATAACCTCGATGCGGTGATCAACTTCGAACTGTCACGCGATCCAGAAGTGCATGTGCACCGTATCGGCCGTACAGGTCGCGCCGGTTCGAAAGGGATTGCCATCAGCTTTTACAGTGAGAAAGAGCTGTATCGCATTGAACGTATTGAAGAATATATGGGTATTGACGTGCACCCGGCTAAGTTGCCGCAACCTGAAAATCACAAACCCTATTATCCAGCGATGCGCACCATTCAGATCCTTGGCGGCAAAAAAGAGAAAGTGCGCGCTGGGGATATTCTCGGCTCATTAACCAAAGAAGCGGGCATTGATGGAAAATTGATCGGGAAGATCAATATCCTGCCGATGGTCTCTTATGTGGCAGTCGACAATTCTGTGGTTAAGCAAGCCGAACAACAACTGCAAAATGGCAAAATGAAAGGGCGTAATTTTAAAGCCCGCATCATGAAGTAGTGGTCTGAACGACCTCTTTTGCCCTGTTTTGATTTTCATCACCGCCGAACCTTTCGGCGGTGTTTGTTTTTAACTTGTCGCTTTGGCTTTTTTGTTCAAATACCAAACTAGACGACTGGTCTAATTTCATCTATAGTGCTCAACATGAATAGCAAAACTTCCGATACTCGCCAGCAAATCCTCAATGTTGGCTACCAACTCGTCGTTAACCAAGGCTTCACCGCCGTTGGCCTTTCACTGTTGCTCAAAGAAGCGGGCGTACCCAAAGGCTCGTTTTATCACTATTTCAAATCGAAAGAACAGTTTGGTCAGGCTCTAATTGAAAGCTACTTCCAGCATTATCTTGCGCAGTTAGAAGCAATTGTCGGCAACCGCGCGCAATCAGGCTACCACAGTTTGCTTGATTACTTTTCTCGCTGGTTAACGGTTGAACAAGGGGTTTGCAACGCCAACCGTTGTCTGGTGGTAAAACTCAGTGCTGAAGTGTCCGATCTCTCAGACAGCATGCGCCATGCGTTGTCTGTTGGCGCACAGCGTGTGATCGCCACCTTGGCCGAGGCCATTCAGCGTGGTATCGAAGATGGCTCTATTGAGGTTGCGGATGCCGCAGCCACCGCGCAGCAGCTCTATCAGCAATGGCTTGGAGCAAGCTTGCTCAATAAATTAATGCAAGACCAACACCATTTAGAACACTGTTTGGCCTCCACCAAACAGATACTGCGCCGTCAGGCGTAACCAATCCGTATTAACCCGTCCTACTGTGGACGGGATTTTTGCAACCAACAACTAGACGACTGGTCTAATATAAAGGAAAAAGACATGGCTCTCTCTACAAATCGCCAAATCGTCCTCGCTTCACGCCCAGTGGGCGCACCGAGCGCGGAAAACTTTCGCTTAGTTGAAAGTAATATCCCCTCGCCTGCAGCCGGAGAAATCTTACTTCGATCGGTTTATCTGTCACTCGATCCTTACATGCGCGGCCGCATGAGCGACGCTAAGTCATACGCCGAGCCAGTGGCGATTGATCAAGTGATGGTCGGCGGTACTGTTTGCCAAGTCGAGGCCTCACAGCATCCAGAATTTGAAGTCGGTGAATGGGTGTTGGCGTACACAGGTTGGCAAGATTACGCCCTTTCCAACGGTGAAGGCTTGATTAAACTCGGCAAAACACCAGCCCATCCCTCTTACGCGCTGGGCGTCATGGGTATGCCGGGCTTTACTGCCTACATGGGTTTATTGGACATCGGTCAGCCCAAAGCGGGCGACACACTGGTTGTGGCTGCTGCAACAGGCGCGGTTGGCTCTATGGTTGGGCAGATTGGCAAACTCAAAGGCTGTCGCGTGATTGGTATTGCGGGCGGCGAGGAGAAGTGTCAATTTGCCAAACAGACCTTAGGGTTTGACGAGTGTTTGGACCACAAAGCCGCAAATTTTGCCGAGCAGCTCGCTCGAGTGTGTGATAAAGGCATTGATATCTATTTTGAAAATGTCGGCGGTAAAGTGTTTGATGCCGTCTTACCGCTGCTCAATAGCGGTGCGCGCGTGCCTCTGTGTGGACTCATTTCACAATATAATGCAACCTCACTGCCTGAAGGCCCGGATCGCATGTCGATGTTGATGGCACAACTGCTGATCAAGCGCATCAAGATGCAAGGCTTTATCATTTTTGATGATTACGCCCATCGCTACGGCGAATTTGCCACGGATATGTCACAGTGGTTGGCAGAAGGTAAGATTCATTATCGTGAGCATTTAGTACAAGGTTTAGAAAATGCCGCCGACGCCTTTATTGGCCTGCTTGAAGGAAAGAACTTCGGCAAGCTGGTTGTGCAAACCAATCAACCACGCTAGGAGACGATGATGATCACCTTACATCACCTAAATAAATCCCGCTCTAAACGCATTATTTGGTTACTGGAAGAGCTGGGCGTTGAGTATCAAATCGTCCCGTATCAACGTGATAGTGTCACTTTTTTAGCACCGCCCGAGCTGAAAGCGATCCATCCACTGGGTAAATCGCCGGTGCTTGAAGAGAATGGTCAAGTGATCACCGAGTCCGGCGCCATCACGGAATATCTGATTGGTAAATACGCCGCCGAGCGTTTAGCACCAGCCAAAGAGAGCAAGGAATACATTGAGTATCTGCAATGGTTACACTTTGCCGAAAGCTCCGGTATGTTACCCTTGCTGCTGAAAGTGTTTCTCCTCAAAGACGGGGCAGAAACCAAGTTCTTAGCACCGTATGCAGACAGTGAAATCAGCAAGATACTGGGCTACGTAGAGCAAAGCCTCCAAGGCAAAACCTACCTTGTGGCTGAGAAGCTGACTGGCGCCGACATCATGATGTCGTTCATTGTTGAGATCGCCGCACAGTTTGGTTTGCTGGCGCACTACCCGAATCTGGCGCGCTACGGCGAAACGCTCGCCGCCCATCCTTGCTTTCAAAAAGCGCAAGCGCTTGAGCTGCAATACCAGTAGCCAAGCACATACTGCCTTTGCCAGCCGCACCACGGCTGGCTTTTTTCTTTCCTAGTCCAGCCGTTCATTGGTATTTTTGCACAATACGTTTATCCCCGCCTTCAGCCCGAAACTTCTCCATCTCTGCGCTAAAGGCTTCAAGTACACTAAGATAAGGCGACTGCTTACCGATACACAAAGAGAATGCCACCACATCCAAAACGGTAGGCACTTCTGTCACCGACTGACTCACGGCGAGCTCTTTTAACACATAGTTCGCGACGATTTTATCGGTCGCTATCACATCTCCTCGTCCTTTTGCGAGCATGTTAAACGCATCAGCTAAATCAAACAGCAAGATCCGCTGGAACTCAGCTTCAGGAAAATGGGCGTTACCCCAACCATTGCCAGAGTAATCCAAGATGTTCAATGGTTTGAGATCATCCACCGTCTGCACGTTGACAAGCTTATTGACGCTGGCAGGATCGTTTTTAGTAAATAGTGTGATCGGGCCAACCACTACTGGCTCAAGCGCGGCATCCACATACTTCAGCCTTTCGCTGGTCGCAACCGAAATGAATGCGTCGGCTTGACCGTTTTTCACCATGCTCTGCGCTCTCGCCCATGGTAAGCCTTGGTGAGACACTTCCAGCCCCATACGATGTTCAAGCACTTCTCGTGCAATATCAACCAGAATACCCTCCATCTGCCCTTTGTTATTGACGTAGGAATAGGGAGGAAAAGCATCGAAATAAACGATTTTCAGCTCATTTTGCGCCTGAGCATTAACAAGGGGGCTAACAAACAACAGCAAAACAACAAAGAGGCGACGAAACATAAAAGACCCTGATTTCACTCGTCAAGCGTACTCGAAATAAACTCAACAACACTTCGTTTAACAAAGTATATCGGCAATATCTAAAGTTGCGCTCTTCACTAGCGCTTAATTGATAAAATTTTCACTTATTATCAAGGCGAGGCTGAACCACCGCAAACCGTTTCACCACCGCACTTTTTTGATACTGAGATGCACGGGTTCGCGTCTGACTGGGCGTTTCACCAAACAGCCGCTTGTAATAATGATTAAACGTGCCGAGATGATAAAAGCCAAAGCCAAGTGCAATATCGCAGATCGCCCGCTGCTGCGATTGATCCAATAATACCCGTCGCACCGCATTCAAACGGCACTCACGCAAAAACGTCGCTGGGCTCACGCCAAGCTCTTGCTCAAAACAGTTGTGCAAGGTGCGCTGGCTGACACAGGCGATGGCGCACATATCGCTAATACTCAACGGATAATCACCATTCTGGTCGATGTACTTATACAGACGCCGCAACGCCTGACGCCGAGTATGGTAGCTGCGCGGTTCACGTTCAGGCGACACTTGAAACGCGCTAAGACGATCCATCACCGCTGTACGCAACATGGCGTGCAGATGCGCTTGTGCATCCCCCTCTTCAAGCAGCTTCTGTCCGAGTATCGACTGCGGACTCAACACATCTCGAATCAAATTCACTAGCGACCAGCAAGCGTGTTGCGGCACTCTGTTTTCAACCAATACCGCCGTTTCCCACTGGGCATTTTCCCATTGTCCCTGACTACCAAATTGCGTTCTGTTCAACAGCAGCTCTCGGTCGATCACAATGCCAAAAATATGAAAATCCTGCGGCGTGGCCAATTCAAATGATTCTTGCGCCGGACGAATCATCAATTGATGCGTCTGCGCTTGCAGACCATTTACTTTGGGCCGCTCGCTATCCATTGAAAAACCAATCCAAACGGCATTGGGGTTGACACAACACTCCTGATGGACAGCGTGACTGGTGTACTCCTCAAACAAATGCAAACCGGGCAACTTTATTTCGTCCAGATAACCGTTGAACTGCCCGGCACTGTGTTGATTATACTTTTGCTCCCAAGCACTTAGGCTTTGTGCCTGCTGGTTGACATCAAAACTGTACTGTTTGCACCTCGTTGGTGCGCATGAATTCCCTTCATGAAGCAATTGAACCAAATTCATTTTCACCCTCTTGCACCAGCATTAAGCGCCATTCCATTTATCTTACTGTTTTATTAGCTTATTTAACTTTGCCTATTTCCGTCATGCTCGCGGAACAATTTTCGCAGTCATTCTTGCAGTGATATGCCAAGGCAAATTGCAATGTTCAGGCCGACCAGCCCTGAGCAAACCCACATAACCAAACTGTAACGATGTAGAGAGGCACAATGAGTTCACGCTACCGATATCAATTAGGCAGTCAGACCTACCAGTTTGCTTCTTTGAAAGAAGTGATGGCGAAGGCGTCGCCGCTGCGCTCCGGCGACCAATTGGCGGGGGTGGCCGCCACATCGGCAGAGGAGCGCGTGATCGCGCAAATGGTACTGGCGGACCTGCCCCTTAAAACCTTCCTTAATGAAACCTTGATTCCCTACGAAAACGACGAAATTACCCGTCTGATCATCGATGATCATGATGCCCGCGCATTCTTGGAAATCGCGCATCTCACGGTTGGCGATTTTCGTAACTGGCTGCTGCAAGAAACCACCACCCATATTGAATTGGCGCGGGTTTGCTCAGGCATCACGCCCGAGATGGCCGCGGCAGTCAGCAAAATCATGCGCAATCAGGATTTGATTCTGGTGGCGAAGAAGTGTCAGGTGACCAGCGCATTTCGTAACACCATCGGTCTGCCCGGTCGTTTATCGACCCGTTTGCAACCCAATCACCCAACCGACGATATGAGCGGCATTGCGGCATCGATTTTTGATGGCCTGATGTACGGCAACGGCGATGCCGTGATTGGCATCAACCCCGCCACCGACAGCGTAAGCCAGGCGATTAAACTGATGAAGTTGATGGATGAAGTAATTCAGTATTATGACATCCCGACTCAATCGTGCGTCCTGACCCATGTGACGAACACCGTCGAAGCGATCGAGAAAGGCGCGCCGGTCGATTTGGTGTTTCAATCCATCGGCGGAACCGAAGCCACTAATCAAGGGTTTGGTATCAACCTGAATGTGATTGCCGAAGCCTATGATGCCGCTCAGAGCCTCAATCGCGGCACGGTCGGCAACAACGTTATGTATTTTGAAACGGGCCAAGGCAGCGCGCTGTCGGCCAACGGCCATCACAACGTCGACCAACAGACCTGCGAAGTGCGCGCCTATGCACTGGCGCGCAAGTTCAAACCATTACTGGTCAACACCGTGGTCGGCTTCATCGGCCCGGAATATCTGTTTGACGGCAAGCAGATAACCCGTGCCGGGCTGGAAGATCACTTCTGCGGCAAGCTGCTTGGCCTGCCGATGGGGTGTGACATCTGCTACACCAACCACGCTTACGCCGACCAAAACGACATGGACAATCTGCTGACGCTGCTCGGCGTCGCCGAGTGCTCATTCATCATGGGCATTCCGGGCTCCGATGACATCATGCTCAACTACCAGACCACCTCGTTTCATGACGCGCTCTACGCCCGCCAAGTGTTGGGTTCCCGCCCTGCTCCAGAATTTGAAAGCTGGCTGAAGAAAATGGAAATCTTCGATCAGGATGAACGCAAGCAACTCGCCGACGATTTATCGCCGCACTTTAGCCATCCCTTACGATTGATTCAGGAGGCCGTATGAGTACTACGCCGACATCCTCGTTAATCCATGAGGATCCATGGCACAAGCTGCGCCAGTTTACCCAGGCGCGCATCGGTATTGGCCGTGTGGGTACCAGTATTCCGACGCAAGAGCTATTACGTTTTCAGCTCTCGCACGCTCAAGCGATGGATGCGGTGCATGTGCCGCTCGACGAAGCGGAGCTGGTTGACGCCTTGGCGCAAAAACCGGCCATTGTGCCCTATCTTCCTGCGTTTTCGCTACATAGCCAAGCCAGTGATCGCCTCACGTATCTGCAACGGCCCGATTTGGGCCGCAAGCTCGATGATGCCTCGATTGCACGTTTGAAGCAGCACAGCGATAGCACGCCAAGCCCGTACGATCTGGCGATTGTCATTGCCGATGGTTTGTCGTCTTACGCAATCAGTCATCACGCGGCTCCCTTTATCGACGCCTTAATCACGCAGCTCCATGCCGACCAACGACATGACTGGCGTATCGCGCCATTGAGCGTCGTGCATCAAGGCCGAGTTGCGGTCGGTGATGACGTGGGTGAAGCGATCAACGCACGCGAGGTGCTGGTACTGGTGGGCGAACGCCCGGGATTAAGTTCCCCCGATAGCTTGGGGCTGTATCTGACCTGGCACCCACAGCGCGGCACCGAAGATTCACTGCGCAACTGTATTTCCAACGTGCGCCCACAAGGGCTGCCTTATGAAGCGGCCGCGATGAAATGCTTCTATCTGCTGGCGGAGTCACGTCGGCTCAAACTCACTGGCGTCGGACTGAAAGATCGCTCTGACGATACGATTCTCGAACACAAACAAACTCAATTTTTCTCTTTAACTTCAACGTCATAAAATAAGGAAATTCATATGACCACATCAAACGACTATCTGGCACAACGCCAGCTTAAGCGAGGTGCCGCAGGTTGGATCTTGCTGGCTGGCTTGGGCATTTCGTACGTCATCTCCGGTGATTTCGCCGGTTGGAATTTTGGTATCGCTCAGGCTGGCTGGGGCGGTTTTGTTATCGCCGCAGTGCTGATGGGCATTATGTATCTGGCCTTGGTGCTGTCGTTGGCAGAAATGTCTGCTGCAATCCCAGCCGCTGGCGGCGGTTACAGTTTTGCACGTCAAGCCATGGGGCCGATGGGCGGCTTTTTAACAGGCCTTGCGGTGCTCATCGAGTACTCTTTGGCTCCGGCCGCCATCGTCATTTTTATTGGCTCAGCGGTCAACGAGTTGATTGGCCTTGATGGCCCGCTGGTTTATGCGCTTTTCTATCTGGCTTTTGTCGGCATACACATTTTTGGCGTTGGCGAAGCACTGAAAGTGATGATGGTGATCAGCGGTCTAGCGGTGTTGGCGATTTTAGCCACTGGCATTGCGCTGGTGCCCGAATTTAACAGCGCCAACCTGTTTGATATTGAACCCACCCAAGGCGGCGATTTAATGATGCCTATGGGGCTCTACGGCGTGTGGGCTGCCTTGCCCTTTGCGATGTGGTTGTTTCTTGCTGTCGAAGGCGTACCACTCGCCGCGGAAGAAGCCAAAGATCCGCAAAAGGATGTACCAAAAGGGATTATTGCTGCAATGCTATTTCTGCTGTTTACCGCGGTTTTGGTTGTGGTATTACTCAGCGGTGCGGTCGGTGCCAAAGTGATTGGCGAGAGCGCCGTTCCTTTGGTGGACGCACTAAATATTTCAGGCCACACGCAGTTGGCAACGTTTGTGAACATTCTTGGTCTGGCAGGGTTAGTGGCCTCGTTTTTCTCGATCATCTATGGCTATAGCCGCTTGGTATTTGCTCTATCCCGTGCCGGGTATTTGCCGAAAAATCTCTCACTCACCAGTAAGCGCAAAGCACCGGTTCGCGCGCTGATCTATCCGGCGATTCTCGGTTTTATCATTTCGCTCACGGGTGAGGGAGATTTGATCCTCGCTATGGCCGTGGTTGGGGCAACGATCTCGTATGCGATGATGTCGGCCAGCCACATCCTGCTGCGTGTTAAGTACCCAGAGATGCCACGTCCATACAAAACCCCCGGTGGCATCGTCACGTCTACTGTAGCCTTCGTCCTGTCGATTGTCGCACTAACAGGTGTCTACGCCTATGACGTACGCGCCTTCCTCTTTACGCTGGCCCTGTTCGCTATCGGTATGCTCTATTACTTGCTCATTGGTCAGAACAACCTGATTGCCAAAACGGCCGAAGAGGAGTTTGCCCTGCTTGACAAGGCACAAGGCGAGCTTGAAGCGGCCTAACTGAGTTTTTCCTCAAGCCAGAGCGAAAAGAGAGCGCGATTCTCACTCTCGCGATGAGAGTGAGAATCGTCGAGGCGTAGTCTAGTTAAGACTGCGCCGCTGCCATCTTCCCTGCTCGAAAAAGGCCAAACCTTCTTGCTCAAAACGCGCCAGATAGAGCCACTGGTTTTCCACCAGTTGTCTGACAATCGCATGTTGCCTGATGACCGATTCAATCGCTTTTTCCGACGCATCGATCACCACCGTCAATCTCAACGGCTCATGTCGCCACCGCGAACCATCATGCAGCGACTGAATAGAGAGACCGATGCGCAAATCACCACCATTACCTTCAAACACACCCAAACGGCCACCCACCACATTGTGCAGCGTTTTGTTGCCCGAGCCGTAACGACGCGGGTCAACCGTGGAGGCGTAATATTGCATATTGATCCAGTTGGTCACCACCATAGGCGCAGTCATGATTTGCGCCAGCAAAGTGGCATCGGGGTCGGCTTCACTGCAATACTCGTGCAAAAACGTGCGGCCATGCAATGGGATGCCGCGCGTGCGTTCTCTGGGCGCGATGATAAACGCTGCGTTATTCGCCAGACCCCATTCCGGGCGGGTTTGCGCCCAATCAACGCTGCGACGGTCCATCTCTTTGGCTACCTTGCTGGGCTGATTGACATCCGCTTCAAGCCCGATTTGTGGCGCACGCTCTGCCCTTGCACTGCTTGAGGCAGCATCCAGCGTCGCTTGCAAGTCGCTCAGCTGTTTTCTCGTCGGCTCGTCTAGGCTATCGATATCAAACAAGCGCAGCGCCTCTGTGGTGGTATTGTGCAACGCCGCGACAAAATGTGTGCTGTCTGGTATCACCACACCCCGCTGACTCAAGCCTTCACGCACCGCTTGTTGATTGAGCATCTGCGCCAACGCGCGGGCGTTGACTTCACCCGTTTGGCCGCAGCAGGCACCGCAATCCAAGCCAGCGCGCTGCGGGTTATTGGCGGTTTCACTGCCATGCCCAACTAACAGCACGATCGGCGCTAAGTACTCAGTCAAGCCCATCCCTTTCAAGGCATTTTCTGCCAGTGTCACTTGCTGCTGTGTATCGGCAAGCAACGTCGGACGCAGTTGTTTTGTGTTGGCAAAGGATAGCCCCGGCATAGCCGCGTTTTTGCGCTTCGCCGTCAAAGGCAGCGCCCGTTTGACCAGTTTGCCCACATACCCCAAACCTAACGCTTCCACCAGTGTAAAGGTCGAGGCAGGCATACGATGAAACATCGACCAGCCCGTCTCCCGCTCTAGCGCTTGTTCTCGTTGCTTGGCGATCTTGGCGTCTTGCTCCGCACAGCCTGAGCTGTCACACACGGCAACACTCGGTGCTAACAGGCCCGGCAATTGCGGACGTTTGATTTGCGTGCCAAGCGGAACGTAGCTGATGGGGAGGCCAAAAAAGCCAGCAAAACCCAAGGTGGCAATCTGATCCGACTGCGCTTCAAGGTGCCGACGAATCACCTCCGAGCGCACATCGATACAAAATGCCGCTTGTACGCTGGGCTGCGATGACGCTTTTGTCACAGGATGCGCTAACTGTTGGCACAACTGACGCTGATAGCTCAGCTCATGGGCGCGCTGCCAAATCAGCCGCGCCTCGCTCTTGTGCGGATCATACTGCTGAAAGTGTTGCTGCCATTGCTGCTGCCAGCGCTGCCATACCGAGCCAGAATGGCGCGCTCTGTCGTCCACCAAGCACTCCCAACTCAAGCGGATCGCCAGTAAATCAACCAGTGTGTTGTCCTCTTGCTGCGACAAGTTAGCCTGCCATTTGAGATAAGCGCACCACGCTCCCCAACCGCTGACACGATAGATCACCGCCTGCAGATAATCGCGCCACTGCTCGGGCGCAATATTCAATTGGGTTAACGCTTGGCGAATTTGTTCTTGTGCGTCTTGCGCCATCTGATTGGCGAGCGCCGGAATGTGCGGCGCTTTCATCAATAGCGCGACACTGTGATCATGGCGCAGCGTCTCGCGCCAACTTTGATAAAGGCCAATGTCGCTGTGAGGATGCCAGTCGGCTTGATCTTGGTCGAAATAGGCAGCGCAAAACTGCGCGATCTGATGGGTGACGGTGTCACACCACGCCGGCTCTTTAAGCAAGTTTCGCTGGCCATCTAAGGTATCGCACAGCAAAGGAGCTGGCGAAGAAAATTCATCGTTGCCGTTGAAGGCCGCTAGCGCGCGCTCCCTATTCCATTCTTGGGCAAAACAGGGCAATGCCAACGCGTGGGTCAGATCTTGCGCGCTAATCGCACCGCTCTCCCAAAGTTGACGATAGTAGGCCAGCGGCATTGCCAACGGCGAGCCAGCCAGTTTCGCAAGGTGGTGAGCTACTTGGTTGAAGGGCTTGTCAACCCATGACCAATAAGGGTTGACCGCAATCATTCGATCCAATGGCCAGTTTGGCGCGATACTGTTGCAAGCGGACGAAATCGCCGAGTGCAGCAGCGCGGTAAAGTCATGTTCATCACGAAGCTGGGCGGTCATATCAGTTCTCCATACGTTGTTTTTTGACCTTTCACCTGCGTTTGTGCCTGTTCATGGCTGAAGGTGACGGGCCAGACTTTAAAGGTGAAGCGAGTGAAAAGTTCATCCAAATAAAATCCGTTGTAAGCCCACGGATAGAGGCGTTTGACCAGCGCATGATGTGCGTAATGGCGTATTGCCACCTGACCTGCGTAGAACAAGCAGAATATGGCGCAGACAAAGGCTAACAGCATCGGCTGGGTTTGAGCGTGGCTAGGGGCGATGTGGGCAAAGGCGCTGTGCCAAAGCAGATAAAGGTGCAAGACGAAACTGCTTTGCAACGCGCCCAATGCGATGGCAGGCAGCGATGCCAGTGCGCGACGCCAAAACAGTGGCGAAAGGCCAACGATGAGAATCACGCTCACCGCCACAGGCAGGGAAACGCTTGGCCACCACAGCTGCCAAATAAACAAGGTGCCAGTAACCAGGGCGGCGGAAAACAGCACTGCACTCAACATCCCTTTTATGGTCTGTGCCTGCGGCTGATAATTTTGACGTACAGTTTGCTCGACCGCGTCGCCCGCAGAGAGGAAGCTGTAGGCTTTATACAGCGAGTGAGCGAGCAAATGCAGCAATGCTAACTCGTACAATCCAAGGCCAATTTCCATCAGCATAAAGCCCATTTGCGCGCAAGTTGACCATGCGAGGCGAACTTTAATGCTGATGCGCGTCATCATCACCCACCCAGCTAACAGCGCCGTCAAACTGCCGACCACCACCAGCAGGGTCTGCGCGGCAGGGGCCAAACTGATTAACGCCGCCAGCGATATCAAGACAAATCCGCCCATATTGACCACCCCGGCATGCAACAGTGCAGAGACCGGCGTCGGCGCTTCCATCACCTGAATTAACCAGCCATGCAGCGGCAATTGAGCGGTTTTTAAAATCGCGGCCAAAGCAAACAGCAGTGCGGCCAAGTTCAATGAGAAAGGAAGATGTTGCCACTGCGCCAGTTGTTGGCTGATGGCGGAAAGAGAGAATGTGCCCAAAGCATGGTAAAGCAAGCCAAGCGCGCCAAGCAGACAGAGATCAGCCAGTCGGCTAACGATAAACTTTTTGTGCGCGACGATTTTGGCCGCTTTGCGATCGCGATAGTGCGTGAGCAAAAAGTGCAAACCGAAACTGGTCGCGCTCCACGCGCCTGCCATCAGTAGCATGTTGTCACTCGTCACTAACACGGCAACCGCAAACAGGGTAAACAGCATGGCCCGAACAAACCGCGGCTGCCCTTTGTCGCCATCAAGGTAGCGTGAAGCGTAACCAACAATCACCCAACCAAGCAGGGCGACCAAGATTACCATGAGCAGATTGAGCAGAGGCAGCGTCACATTGACCTTCGACACGACTAAAATGGGTAGACAAAATGCCACAAGTAGCGCGACTAAGGTGGTGATGCGTGCAATCAGCCAATGATGCTTTTTGCTCATCATGCTGAGCAAAAAGCCACTCCCGTAAACGGCGGTAAACAGTGAACCGCCCAATGTGAACAGCATAAACACTCCTACTGGAAAAAATAAACGCTTAGGAGTGGTATGTTGCAGCGAGCGAATTGAGATGTAAAATAGATAGATATGCACAAACCATTCTTTAATTGTGAACGATAAAAATGCGAACACTGAATTTTCATCATCTGCATTACTTCTGGACAGTCGCCAAAGAGGGGCATTTAACCCGCGCGGCACAAAAGCTCAATGTTTCCCAATCCGCCTTGTCTTCTCAGATCAAACAATTAGAAGGCCAACTGGGGCACGATCTGTTTCATCGCCAAGGACGTGCACTGCTGCTCACCGATGTGGGCCACTTGGTGCTTGAGTATGCCGAGAGTATTTTTAACTTAGGCAGTGAGCTGCTTTCCGTGATGGAAAGTGGTGAGCAGCACCGAGTCCAGCAACTGCGTGTTGGCGCCGTCGCGACGCTGTCTCGTAACTTTCAGGAAAACTTTCTGCGCCCGGTGATTGGGCAAAATAACGTGACGCTGGCGCTCAAGTCGTCAAATTTCGACGATTTGCTGGAGCAGCTTCGTGTGCATAAATTGGATTTGGTTCTGTCTAATCGACCGGTTCCCTCCGACTCCACTATCCCTTGGCGCTGCAAACGAATCGCCCAGCAAGGTGTCTGCCTTGTCGGCCCCAATACCAGCGCGTTGAACGCCCTGAGTTTCCCACAAGATTTGGGCAAAACCAAAGTGATCTTGCCCGGCCCAGAGAGCGAGATCCGCACTCAATTTGATCTCTATTGCGAACAACACGCACTCACTGTCAGCCCTTATGCCGAGGTTGATGACATGGCCATGCTGCGACTTCTGGCGCGGGACTCAGGAGCCGTCGCCGTGATCCCGGAAGTCGTAGTCCAAGATGAAATTCAAGCAGGTCTTTTGAAAAACTACGCAACGTTAGAAACCGTCACGGAAAGCTTTTACGCGATTACCGCGAAAAGGCATGTTGAACTCCCCATCTTAAAAACACTTTTTAACCTTTTATGACGAGCGGTGGCTTTTTTGAGCACATCACTCTGTCCCAAGCAGCAAGGAATTTTAGGTTACTTACCAATCTTACCCTAAGGCTAGGTTTATTAGCTTTCACTAAAAACCGATGATATCCCTTACTTTTCGCTGCAATACCGCGTAAGATCACTCATTTTCAAGCACTACTCCTCCAGCTTTAGAACAAAAAATCTTTAATAAAATGTTAACATAACGCCTAACTTCAAACGGGCTTGCACGCTGTTTTTGAAGAAGCCTAGGACAATTTCTCAAGGAGATTTCATGCTTAACGCTGTCACCGCCAAAGCGGTCATTGATCATGCTCTATTTCTTGGAGCCGACTTCGCTGAGCTGTTTGTAGAACATCATCAAACCAGTTCTGTTTCCCTAACATCCAAAGAAGTAGACAAAATCAACTCAGGTATCGATTTTGGTATCGGGATCCGCCTATTCTTTGGCCACAAAGTGCTTTACGGCTACACCAATAGCACAGATGAAACAGAGCTAAAACGCGTGACCAGCTTGCTCGCAGCCAAAGATAAACGTGAGCAAATCGCCCACGCTGGTACACTGAACCTCACTCGCTATCCCACGCAGCACGGCTGCATTCTGCCGCTCAAGCGCGATCCGCACTTAGAGTCCAAAATCGCCTTTTTGCATCAAGTGGACCTCGCTGCGCGTGCCCAGAGCGAAAAAATCGTTCAATTTATCGGTAGCGTATTGCAACGAGAACAGCAGGTTGAAATCTTCAACTCTGAAGGGCTGCACATTGCCGACACTCGCCACTATATTCGCGTTGCAGGTAATGCGGTTGCTCAAGATGGCAGTGAGCAAAGTACAGGGATGGACGGCCCCGGTGCGCTGGCAGGCTGGGAATACAGTCAGCAGTTGGACGCCAAAGCGCTCGGTTGCGACATCGCCGCCCAAGCGCTGGTGAAACTCAACGCCGATGCCTGCCCTTCCGGTGAGATGCCTGTGGTCATTGGCAACGGTTTTGGTGGCGTTATTTTCCACGAAGCGTGTGGTCACTTGCTTGAGACCACTTCCGTGGCAAAAAAAGCCTCGGTATTTCACGACAAAATGGGCGAGATGATCGCGCATCCGGTGGTGAACGCGGTGGACGATGGCACCATGACAAACGAATGGGGCTCTATTCACATCGACGACGAGGGTATGGAAACACAGCGTACTCAATTGATCAAAGATGGCAAACTGACCAGTTTTATGGTCGATAAGATGGGCGGAATGAAAACGGGTTACGCGCGCACCGGTTCAGGACGTCGACAAAATTACAAGTTCGCACCAACCTCTCGCATGCGAAATACCTTCATTGAAGCAGGTAACAGCTCGCTCGAGGAGATGATTTCCAGCATCGAAAAAGGCATCTACGCAAAAAAAATGGGCGGCGGCTCCGTTCAGCCTGGCACGGGCGAATTTAACTTTGCCGTTCGTGAAGCCTACCTGATTGAAAACGGCAAGATCACTAAGCCACTGAAAACCGCAACGCTGATCAGCACCGGGCCAAAAGTGCTGAAAGAGATCAGTATGGTTGGCAAAGATATGGCGCTGGCACCGGGGATGTGCGGCTCTGTCAGCGGCTCTGTGCCAACGACCGTGGGGCAACCGTCATTAAAAGTAGACAATATTCTGGTTGGAGGGGGCAACTAATGGACCAAAAACAACACCTGCTCACGGCAATTGATCATCTGCTCACTCAAGCCAAAGCAAAGGGTGCGCAAGCCGACATTGTGGCGCAAACCAGTGATAACTTCTCACTCAAAGCCAGCAAAGGCCAATTGGATGAGTACAAAGTCAGCACTTCTCAAGTGATTGGTGTTCGCGTTGTGAAAGACGATCGCGTCGCCACCAGCTACTCTGAATCGCTGGCAACAGAGAGCTTAGATCTCATGCTTAACAACGCGTTAGAAAGCGCTAAGTACGCGAAAGTTGACCCTAAGCAAAAGATCACTGTCATCGATAGCCAACTGACTGCCGACTACCCAGAACTCAATCAAGCTTGTGATGCCACTGTCGATGACAAAATTGCCCTAAGTCTGAGATTGGAACAAGGCGTGGTGAGCCGCCCGCATGCCAGCAGCTCACCCTATAACGGCTACAGTGATGTAACCAGCCAATTATTGATTGCCAATACTCAAAGCAGTTTATGTCAGCAAACGGAACGTTACCATTCCGCTTACGCCTATACCCTGTTTGAAAAAGACGGCAAACAGTCGATGGCTGGCGCTATGAGCTTAGGCCGACGTTACATCGATCTCGATCCTGAGTATTGCATTGATGCAGGCTATGAGCAGGCGCGTGATCTGCTCGATGGTGCGCCGGTTAAAACGGGCAACTACTCCGTACTGTTCACCATTGACACCTTAAGTGAGCTGTTTGGTGCCTTTTCTGCCTGTTTCTCAGCCTCCAGTGCCATGAAAGGCTTCAACCCACTGCGCGATAAAATCGGCGCGGCCATTGCCAGCCCTCTGCTAACGGTTTCCAGCCAAGCTTACGTTGAAGGGGGTTTTCGTATCCACCGTTTTGATAGCGAAGGCACGGCGGCGCAAGATCTGGTCATTGTTGGCGCAGGCGAGCTTCATTCTTTGCTGCACAATAGCTACACCGCCGCCTACTTTGGCGTCGCCAATACAGGCCATGCCTCTCGTGGACCAAAAGAGAGCTTAGAAGTTTCGGCTCATCACACGGTGATTGGCTCGGGTAACAGCAGCTTTGCAGAAGTGACTGCGGGCGAATACTTAGAACTGGTCGACTTACAAGGCGCGCATTCTGGCGCAGATTTTATCAGTGGCGACTTTTCCTTTGGCGCGAGCGGGTTTCTGTGTCGCGATGGCAAACGAGTCCAACCAGTACGCGGCATTACTGTGGCGGGGAACTTCTATCAAATGCTGAAAGAGATCGAGGCTGTTGGTTCCTTGGTCGAAGCCAACGATTCGTACAGCTTCTACTCGCCGAAGATTCGCTTTGCTCGTTTGAGCATTGGCGGGAAATAAAATCACTGCTTGGAGGGCGAATGCCCTCCTTTTTCCCGTCACACACCACTCTTCCTTGTGCGCCTAGCCAAACCAACTCTTTTCTTTGACAACTTTCGTGACTGTGTTGTTGAAATCATCAACATTGCTTTGGTCATTTTCGCAACTTTTTGTACAATGCGCCGCAAACAGTGTGCCATTCGCCACTAAAATAAAACGAGTTATAAGCTAGGTTCGGCGGCATTACCCACCGCTGCGCACACTTTCAGGAACTTACATGTTGTCGTCACTGAGATCGTTTTTCGCCAAGGATATTACGCAAAACCGTCGTTTTCTGCTTTGCCAAATCTTGGTGTTTGTTGCTATTCAGTGCAGTTTCTTTTTATCCAATTTTTATGTGGTGCAAGCTGATCGGGTCCATGTGCTCTCCTTCACCGCCGCCTTCATCATGGCGATTTTCCTCAAATATTCATGGCGCGTGATTCCCGGCGTGGTCTGTGGATTGCTGTTTTACTACAGCTATTTTTCCCATCGAGCATTAGTGATTACCCTGCTTTTCTCAACTGCTTTGCCTGCAATCCCGCTGCTATTTTCCACCATTTATCAGCGAATTATCCAAAGTTTTGATGCACATAACTTTCCGTTAAGACTGGTCTATTACATTCTTGTGTTGGGGCTCGCTTACCCCATCGCCAATAGTCTGCTTTTGATCAGCATCAGTGACTATTTTGGTGCGGTAGCGCAGTTTGATATTCAGTTTCTATTTTATTCCGTGCTCAGCGGCGCATTGACACAGTTGGTATTAACGCCCTTGTTTACGCTGGTGATCCATTATCTCGCCGAGGGAAGTAAGGCGCCTTATATCCAACTCGACAAAGCGATGCATGAAGACAGCCTCACCAGCTATCACTACCGTTTGTGGTTTACCATCTGCGTTTTGGTCTGTGTCTTCACCCTGTTTGGTGAAAGCTCGCTCTATCGCGACACCATGTCGCTGCTGTTGATCTGTCTGGTGGGCGTCGGCATTGGCAAGTATGGCCTTGTTCGGCCCGTGCTGTTTGCCACTTTTGTCCTGCTACTGACGATCGAAGACGGCGTGAGCCGCCTCAATCAAGGCATCCTCTCTGAGCGCCACTTCTACGGTATTTTGCTGGTTTTGTTTGTCATGACTGCCTTGATGTTTATGCTTGGTGCGCACTCGATCAAAAACTACCTCACCACCCGCGAAGCGATCGTACGCGAGCGGATAGACCCTTATACCGGGCTATTTAATCTCGCGCAGATGCGTGAAGATATCGAACAAAGTGGTCACGTGGTGCTCATTTTCATCAATCTGACCCCGACCGTTTCCAAGCTGAGCAGTTTGGGGCATCGAGGCCGCGCGCAACTGATCAAACAACTGAGCCACTACCTCAACGAGAAAACGCAGTACATTAAACGCTGCTACCTACCACCTTTTTCTGAAGGCTTGGTTTGCTACGTGCCACGTCTACCGTATCTCAATTCCGAGCTAAAGAGCCTGATCCGTCTGCTTGATCAGTTCCATTTTTACTTTCAAGATACCTCGATTAGCCTCGTCAAACGGACAATTCACTGTACTGACCTAAAGTACGATCAAGATCTGGAAAGCTTGGTCTCATCACTGTGTGAACAGTACAGTGATGCGCAAACGGACATCAAATGGCTTAACCAGCACACCACACCATATTCCGAATTAGAAAAGCTCAACTTCATTCAAAACTGCTTTAAAAACAATCAGTTTGAACTTTATTGCCAACCCTATCGCAACCTACATGGACGCTTAAAAGAAGAGTACTTCGAGGTACTGCTGCGGCTTAAAGTCGACGGTCAGACGATGATGTCACCAGCGGAGTTTTTCCCGCTCATCAACGAATTTGGTTTGGAAGTGGAACTCGACAAGTGGGTTGTCAGCCACACTTTTATCAGCCTCAGTCGATTTGTCGATAACTGGCAGAGTATCGGCCGCTGCTCAATTAATCTCACCGCCAAAGCGCTCAGTGATGATAGCCTAGTCAAAGAGGTCGTTTCCTTAGCTCAGCAATACGGTGTGCCGCTGGACAAAATCTGCTTTGAGATCACCGAATCGGATGCATTACGCGATGAGGCACAAGCGATTCTTGCCATTGAACAGTTGCGTAAAATCGGTTGCACTATTGCACTGGATGACTTTGGCACCGGTTACGCCAGCTTTGATTATTTACGCCGTTTGCCTTTGGACATCATCAAAATTGACGGTTCGTTTGTCCAAGAAATTACCCACAGTGATAGGGACAAAACCATCGTCCAAGCGATCAGTCAGGTCGCCAAAACCATGAACTTGACCACGGTCGCTGAGTTTGTCGAATCTGAGCAACACGCCGACATTTTGTGTGGTTTAGGTATCGACTACGCACAAGGTTTTGGCATCGCTAAACCGCTGCCACTGATGAGCCATTTAAAACGTTGTCAAAAAAGCAGAGCCATCTGAAGCACCCCATCCCCCCTACAGACCGCCCAAATGTGTTGGCTTTTTCGCCACTTTGAATACAACACCAACATCCAAAAAATAACAAATATTTGCAATATTAAACTGGATATTGACATACATTCAGTTCTTATCTCTATTTTGCCGAAAAAATAGCAAGCAGATAATTTACATAATCTGCCGATCTGCAGCAGATATCGCTAGCTTGTCCATGTGATATATCAAACTAAAATGTATAACATTCGCGAAATTATTATTTTCACAAAGGCAGTATTAAAGTGAAAGAATCTCGAGAAACGTTAAATTTTAGTGATCAGGCACAAACTGGCACTTGGTCCAAACACGATACCCATTGGGTACTGAGCCTCTTCGGCACCGCAGTAGGAGCGGGCATTTTGTTTCTGCCAATCAACTTAGGCATTGGTGGTTTCTGGCCTCTGATGCTGATGGCACTGGTCGCATTTCCCATGACCTTTCTTGGCCACCGGGGATTAGCACGCTTTGTCCTTTCTTCTCAACAGTGCAACGCGGACTTCACCGACGTGGTGGAAGAACACTTTGGCAGCCAAGCCGGCCGTTTGATTTCACTGCTCTACTTTTTGTCTATTTTCCCTATTCTGCTCATCTATGGCGTTGGCATTACCAACACGGTCGATAGTTTTATGGTCAACCAAGCGGGCATGGCTTCATTGCCACGCGTGCTACTCTCCGGCGTATTGGTCGCGAGCTTAATCGCCATCATGCTCGGCGGAGAAAAGCTGATGCTCAAAGCCTTTGCGGTAATGGTTTATCCTCTGGCCGCCATCCTGGCATTTTTGTCTTTCTATTTGATCCCAGATTGGCAGTTGCCATCATTGACGATACCGAGCAGCGTTGATTTCATGCAAACGGTATGGCTTGCCGTGCCCGTTGTGGTGTTCTCTTTTAGCCACGCTGCGGCGATTTCCAGCTTTGCTAATGTACAGCGTCGCCATTACGCAGAGCACGCTGAGAAAAAATCGGAACAGATCCTAAAGCGCACCAGCGTGATGCTGATTGCTTTTGTACTGCTGTTTGTCTTCTCTTGTGTGCTGGCACTTTCTCCAGAACAGCTCGCCGAAGCGAAAGCGCAAAATGTCTCGGTACTTTCTTACCTAGCCAACGCCACCAACAACCCATTTATCGCTACGTTTGGCCCTCTAGTTGCCTTCATCGCCATTACGTCCTCGTTTTTAGGGCATTTCTTGGGCGCACGGGAGAGTCTCAATGGTCTTATCACCAAACATGCGCGCATCAGCAACAACAACGCTGACAAGATCACCATTGCGCTGCTATTTGTTTCCATTTGGATTGCGGCAGTCATCAATCCAAGCATCCTTGGCATGATGGAAACACTATCAGGGCCAGTGATCGCCATGATCCTCTTTATCATGCCTGTGTATGCGATTTACAAAATCGGCGCCCTGCGCCAATACCGCCATAAACTCAGTACTTGGTTCACTCTGCTTAGTGGCTTGCTGGCCGTATCCGCACTTTTGTTCTCTATGGTGTAAGCAGAAACACAAAGGGCTCCACAAGGAGCCCTCAACATGCTTTAACTAAAATTGCCGACTTAAATCAGGCTCATGACGCTGACAACAATAATCAGAGACAAGAGACAAGTACGGCCGATTACGCCAAAGTGTGTAGGTTGAATCATTTCATGATGCATATCCAATCTCCTCTTTATTATTGTTTTCGACATCATGTTGACAATATGATTAATTCCTCACCAATTCTCAATCCATAACAAGATTAAATTTTTATGACAAAGAGTCATATTTGCGATGGATTTCTCATAATTTTTTATATCTAACTGATTTTTAATATAAATTAAAATCAGAATCTCTCTGCATTGAAGAGAAGAACCAGCTAACCTGGGGATCGTTTTGAGTTTTTATTCAAAACCCAAGATCAAAAAAGCCTCCCTGAGACAAAGGGGGGCTTTATTTTTACCCGAGTGTGTTAAAAAGCGGCTCGGTTAAACCCGCGATAAAAACGCTATTTTGCGCTTAATGCTTGGTTTTCAAACACCACTTCCTTCCAACCAAAACGCATAAAGTTGCGGATATTCTGATGATCGAGATTATCCGGATACTGCAGCACATCTTCACGATAGAAACGGCCAAAACAGGCTAAGGTTTGCGGCATACTGAGGCCATGTAGCTGAGCAAATGAGAAGATCTTACAAGATCCATTGTTCTGCCCTACTTGGTTCTCGCACTCACCGTTACGAAAAGCGCTGGGAGTAAAGTGGTAGTTGGCGTCGATTACCTCGATCACGTGATCAAACTCAACGCTATTCGGGGCCGATTGCAGTTTTTCGAGCAGTGCATTTAGTGTCATCTGATTTCCTTTGGTTGAAACAATAGTTTCATCTATCTCCTGTTTAACTGTCACAGAAACTAAATAGATTCTTGCGGTTAATCAAGTCATTTATCAAAAGGAGTTTTCTATGACACGTGTTTCGCCCTTGGCCGCTCTAACGGCGCTTATTCTGCTCTCTGGCTGTGCTCAACAGCAGCAAACAGCCGCTTCGAGTGAGCTGGCATCTGCTTGCCAAGTCACAACCAGCATTCCAAGTACTGAGATGTCATTGAGCGGTTTAACCTACCTCGGACGTTACATTGCACAGGCTCCTTTTGCCTCAAGCGCGGCAGAGATCGTCAGTTACGACAGTTGCACCGACAAACTGTACGTGGTCAACGCCAAAGCCGGTTTAGTCGATGTGTTGGGTCTTGATGAACATAACCAGCCTTTCTTACTTGGTCACATTGAGTTGGCCAGCGCTGGGAAATCCGCTGGTATTGAGATTGGCGCAGCCAATAGTGTTGCTACCCACAACGGGTTAGTGGCGGTCGCGGTAGAAAATGCCAACAAGCAGGCTAACGGAATTATCGCTCTGTACCGCTCGTCCGATTTGACACTCATTACCACTTATCCGGCTGGCGCGCTGCCCGATATGGTGAGCTTTTCCAAAGATGGCCGCTATATCGCCAGTGCTAACGAAGGTGAACCCAGCGGTGACTACCAAGTCGACCCAGAAGGCAGCATCACTTTAATCGACCTTGCTAACGGGCCAATGCAAGCCAAAGTGCAGCAAATTGATTTCAAAGCATTTAATGAAAAGCGGCGTGATGAGATTGAGAAAGTGCGGATCTCTGGCCGCAACGCAACCCCAGCACAAGACATCGAACCGGAATATTTAACGTTCGCCGATAACGGCAAACTGTACGTCTCCCTGCAAGAAAATAACGCTCTAGCGATCATTGATGTTGCTTCCGCGCGTATCGAGAAAATTGCCCCTTTGGGAGAGAAATCTTGGTCCAGTGCGCAGCTAGATGCGTCAAACAAAGATAAAAAGATCGGCAATTTCCGTGCATATCCTCAGTTAAGCGGCTTGTATATGCCAGACAGCATCACCAGCTATCAAGCCGAGGGCAAAACTTACATTCTTTCCGCTAACGAAGGCGATGGCCGCGAATACGGTATCGAGACAACGCAAAGCCGCTGCGATGAACTGGGTTTCTCTTGGCAAGAAGAGGACTATCGCTCCACCGATGCCTACAGCAACAAATTGGGCTTTTGTATTAGCCACATCGATGAAGTGCGTGGCAAGAAACTGAAAGTCGATGACAAACACCCGCTGGCGGCCGCACTGAAAGACAACAAACAATTGGCACGCTTAAAATTCATCAAACCCAATGCAAAAGTGGCCGCCAACGAGACACTACTCACTTATGGCGCACGCTCATTTTCCATTTGGGATGAACACGGCGAGTTAGTCTTTGACAGTGATGACCAGTTCGCTCAAATCGCCTCGATGATGGAAGGGGAAAACTTCAACAGCAGTAACGACAGCAATCTTAGTGCCGATGATCGCAGTGATGACAAAGGTATCGAGCCTGAGGCGATCGAAGTGGCTAACATCAATGGCCGTACCTACGCTTTCATCGGTTTAGAGCGCCAAGGGGGCATCATGGTTTATGATGTCAGCCAGCCACGCGATGCAATGTTTATCACTTACGTCAACCATCGCGATTACTCTCAGCCCGTGTGTAGCCAAACCAACAAAGACGGTGAATGCACCAACGACCAGTACAATCCGTTGGCAGGTGATCTCGGGCCAGAATCCATTCGTTACTTCCAACGTCAAGGGCAACATCTTTTGGCGGTTGGCAATGAAGTCAGTGGCACGACCTCTGTGTATCGCCTAGATTTTTAAACGTGGAATCGAAAACATTCTTATAGCTCTTTATAGCAAAGCTGGCTCTCACCGCGAGAGTCAGCATCTTTCAAACTCGCTATTGAACAGCGTAAGAAAAGAAGGCTCGACAGAACAGGCATGAGTTTTCACTCTTTCGGAGAAGGGTTGCTCTGCCAAGCCGGGCGAAGATCGATACGGCGATGTCGCCCTAAATCGTGAGAATTATTTGATGATCTGATCGCACTTCGCTGCGCAGATAAAGTCGTTTTTGTGCAGCCCTTTAATCGAATGGCTCCACCAAGTCACAGTCACTTTGCCCCACTCCAACAAAATCGATGGATGGTGGAACTCTTGTTCCGCAAGCTCTGCGATTTGATTGCTAAACTGCCAAGCCTGCATAAAGTTCTTAAACTTATACACCTTCTCAAGCTGCGCAATACCATCACGATGCAACAATTGCCAACCTTCCAACTCAGTGATCAGAGTTTGTTGTTCCATATCGCTCAAAGGCATAGCATCAATATGGCAAGCCTCGCATTTCAATTCATCAAGCATGTTCAGTTTCCTTTGGTTGAAAAAGTGGAGGGAGCAAACCCGCTTCCATGGCGAGATCCGCTTCACTCAGTAAATCGAGTCGACTTAGGTCAAAAAGACAAGAAATGTCATCCAGCACGTAGTATGCGGGCTGCATGATATCAATTCGGTAAGGAGTGCGAAGTACCGTCTGGATATCAAAAGGTCGGCGCTGCGCCCGGGTATCATCCAACGCATATAAAGTCTCGCCGGGCGATGAGAGAATGCCGCCGCCGTAAATTTTCAGCTCTCCCTGTTCTTTAACCAAGCCGAACTCAACCGTAAACCAGTACAAACGAGCCAGAAATGCACGCTGTTTGGGCGTGGCGGCAAAACCAAGTTTTCCATAAGTTTCGGTAAACTTGGCAAAGTTGGCATTCGTCAGCATGGCGCAATGACCGAAGATCTCATGAAAGAAATCGGGTTCCTGCAAGTAATCGAACTCTTCACGACGGCGCAAAAAGGTCGCTACCGGGAATTTTTTGTTGGCCAGCAAATTGAAAAAACGGTCAAAGTTTATCAAAGCAGGCACGGGCTCAACGCACCACCCTGTGGTGTCGCGCAGCACTTGGTTAATCTCTGGCAATTGCGGAACACGCTGCGAAGAAAGGTTGAGCAGACGCAATCCGTCCAGATACGGCGTGCACGCCCTGCCAGGAATCACTTCCATTTGCCGACTAAATAGATCGCGCCAGATAGCGTCTTCTTCTGTGTTCCAGTCAACATACCCTTGTTCATCAACGGCTTTCGAATGATAGGCGTCCATTACGCGTCTCCGGTTAACATTTCCTTTACATAAAGCCTATCTTCTCAACTCAACGCTTCCAATCCCCGTGAGGGTTTTGCCGTCAATTTTCCGTGTAACATTTTTTTTACATAAGCAGTTCAAGCCCTTTCAATTCAATAAGCTGGATTGAGTCTGAATGTTTGACTTTCCCCATTGTTGGGTTAAAAATTAGTCATGTTAATAAATGATTAACAATGAGAAGAACAATGACAACGTCAAGCCCAATCTGGACACCTTCTAAAGAGCGAGTGGCCAACAGCAATCTGAAGAAATTCATTGAGCACATCAATATGCAAGGCGAAGCGATCGACAGCTTTGCCGACCTCTATCAGTGGTCTATCGTCGAGAACAAAAAGTTTTGGATGGAGGTCTGGGATTATTGCGATGTGATCGGTTTTCAGGGCGATTGCATCATCGGAGAAGGGAAGCCGAAGTGGCAAGCGTATACGAGTAATCGAGACAACCTTTGGTTTCCGCAAGCGGAACTCAATTATGCGGAAAATCTCCTCTCCTCGGCCTACCAAAAACCCGCCGAACCTGCGCTTATTTTTCGTAACGAACGTGGCGAGGAAGACCGCCTCACTTGGCAAGCGCTGTGCGATCAAGTGTCGGTTATTCAGCAATGGCTTATCCGCAATGGCGTAGGACGTGGTGATGTGGTGGCTGGCTATCTGCCTTATCTGCCAGAAACCGTGGTCGCGATGCTGGCAACAACCAGCTTAGGCGCGATTTGGACATCAACTTCACCCGATTTTGGCGTAGACAGTGTTCTTGAGCGATTTGGCCAAGTTAAACCCAAAGTGCTGTTCTGCTGTGACGGTTACTCCTTTAGTGGAAAAACCTTCGATATGTCAGAAAAAAACCGCGAAATTGAAAAAAACTTAGCAGACTTGGTAAACATCTGTGAGATCGAGTATCTACAAGCACCTGATGCGGTTCACAACAGTAACTACTCCACTTGGTCGGCGATTTTAGAAAATTATGAGCCCAAAGGGATTGAGTTTGAACGCATTGGCTTTAACGATCCTTTGTTTATCCTCTACTCTTCCGGTACGACGGGCAAACCGAAATGTATTATTCATTCTGTCGGCGGCACCATTCTCAACCATCTCAAAGAGCATCAACTGCATTGTGACATTCAGCCCGACGATCGAGTGTTTTACTACACCACTTGTGGCTGGATGATGTGGAACTGGCATGTCTCTGCTCTCGCCAGTGGTGCAACCTTAGTCATTTTCGATGGTAGTCCTGTGTATCCGGCGCATTCAGTCCTGTGGGACATGGTCGATGAGCACAACGTGACGCTATTTGGCACGTCGGCTAAATACTTAGAAGCATTGCAGCAAGCCTTTTACGAGCCCGCCCTGTTCCATCAGCTCACCTCGCTAAAAACACTCTGTTCGACTGGCTCGGTACTTTATCCAGAGCAGTTCGATTTTGTCTACGGCAGCATTAAACAGGATCTGCACTTGGCATCGATTTCCGGCGGCACAGACATTTGCGGCTGCTTTGTGCTGGGTAATCCTATCTCTCCAGTCTATCGGGGCGAAGTGCAAAGCGCAGGCCTTGGCGTTGCCGTCGCCGTGTTTGACGATAAGCAAACACCACTGATTGGCGAGCGTGGCGAGTTGGTTTGCCGCAACTCTCTGCCCAACTATCCGATTGGTTTTTGGCACGATGATGGCGAGCGATATCATCACGCCTACTGGGCAAAATACCCTAATGTTTGGCACCATGGCGATGATGTGATGATGACGCAAACAGGCGGCGTGGTGTTCTATGGCCGCAGTGATACCACTCTGAATCCCGGCGGGGTACGTATCGGCACTGCCGAGATCTACCAGCAAGTCAATGCGCTGACTGGCATCGAAGACTCCATCGCGGTCGGGCGGATTCATGAGCGCAATGAAGAGATTTGGCTGTTTGTTAAAATGGCGCAGGGTTTTGAGTTTACAGAGAGTGTTGCGCAGCAAATTCGCGCAACGCTCAAGTCACACTGTTCGCCACGTCATGTACCGAAACAAATTTTTCCGGTCAGCGATATTCCTCGCACCCGTTCTGGCAAACTGGTTGAACTGGCGGTGAAACAGGTCGTGAACGGGCAAGAAGTGAAAAACCTCGGTGCTGTGGCCAACCCAGAAGTGCTGGATGAGATCGCTCAGTTCGCCACAGTAGACGCAGGCTAGACAAAATAACGAAAGAAACAGAAAAACGTGAGGCGAGCATTGTGCTCGCCTCATCGGTATTTGATGATTTCATTTAACGGCTAGCTAAGCCGTCTACCCATGCCCACTAAAACGGGATAGGTTTTATCGTCCATCGTTAACGAAAATGCAGGGCCCACTTCAACATCGACAAAACCTGCATTGGTGAGCGCTTGACGAACTCGCTCCTCTGTGAGGCCATCAACCTCTAAACCTTGCTCCGCGGCATCCGCAGCCCAATCCCAATGAATAAAACAGCCACCTGGATTGAGCAAACTGTGAGCGATATCCAAAACGCCAGCCAAATCATCGACAAACGCGCAAACCGATGAGGCAACCACCAGATCAAATTGACCACGAAACGCAGGGTGCTGCGCTACTAGTCCACGCGTTAAGCTGTCGACGACAGGCTCAACATTAGGCAACTGCTTCTTATCGAGCTCTTCAATCATCTCTTCGCTTGCATCAAGCGCAACAATGTCTTTCACCAATGGCGACATTTTTTGCGTCAATAAGCCAGTACCACAACCAAAGTCCAACACTCTTGCGCCCTGTAGATCAACCCGATCTAACAGCTGATTAAACACAGATTTGGCAAATTCTTCCGTCGCAGGATTGCTCTCCCACTCCTTAGCGACCTCATCCCAATTGTGTGCCATCATGGCCTCCATAATTACTTCTTGTAACGGGAACTGCGTATAGATTAACTCAAATTTCTCGCCACGTCATAGAGTTATTAACGCCAATCTGTGTGCAAAAGAGCCACTTAACAACCGGGGCAAAAGTTAGTTATGCTATAGCTTCAAAAATGGTTATGGGTAACACATGAATCTGTCTCAAATTGAAGCGTTTTGTAGCGTCGCGGAGTTAGGCTCTGTCTCTGAAGCGGCGCGCCATCTAGATTGCAACCGCACCAAGCTCAGTATGTCGATAAAATCGCTGGAAAAAGAGTTAGATATTGAGCTTTTTACCCGTTCAGGCAATCAACTCACTCTTTCCGAAGCGGGTAAAGCCATCTTTAAAGACTGCGAGAATTTATTGTTTACGTCGCAGCGAATTAAGCAAACCTGTGAGCAAGTCTCTGGTGTCTTTAATGCCGAGATGTGGATCGCAAGAGACGATTCACTACCCGATGAAGTCTGGCAAGAATACTCACATCAACTAAGTAAACGCTACCCATCTACCTCGTTCAACATCGTTCTTGCTTCTAGTGGAGACTTGGAAAATTTAGTCGAAACACGCCAGGTTGATTTCGCTTTTGGTGTTGATTATGAACGCATCGATAGCCCCAAAATCACCTACAACCCTCTGGGAAAAATTCGCATGATGTCGGTGTGTCGCGCCGATCATCCACTGACTCGTATGCGGCGAGTTTCGGACGAAGATTTGCGCTCTCAGATGCAAGCCTTGATGGTCTATCTCAACGAGAAAGACAACCCCGAGCTGCGTCCTTTTTCACTGCGTCACATCGGTTTTTCCTGCTTTGACTACATGATGAACATGATTTTGCAAGAGAACGCATGGGGCGTATTACCCGAACCATTGATTCGTCAATACCTGCGCGAGCAGAAATTAGCGGTCATCAAACATACCTACGGTTTGACGCAAGAGGATTACTGTATGTTCACCCCAAGTGGCATGTCGGAGCACCCGGCGATGAGCTGGCTGGCGGACAGAATCAACGATTATTTATTCGATT
Source organism: Vibrio cidicii (assembly GCF_009665415.1). NCBI lineage: Bacteria > Pseudomonadati > Pseudomonadota > Gammaproteobacteria > Vibrionales > Vibrionaceae > Vibrio > Vibrio cidicii. The sequence goes on from NZ_CP035922.1 coordinate 994,704, forward strand.
TCTAGCCAACACAGACTTTCGCCTCAGTGAGCGTCAAATTTACTGACAGCAAATTTCAATCGCAATTCATTGTAAAATAAGAAATTATCTAAAAAACCCCTTTCAGTCATATTTCTTTCATCCACTTTTCATTTGTAAAAAAGTCCAGCCCGCTAAACAATATCAGAGTGTTTAGCCATTGGACTATTTTATGTGTGACAGGACAACAAAGAACGAAAATCGAATCCTGACTTTCTCAGCCCTTGCTGCATCAGGGTTTGCTATCAGCGGACTGGTACTTGGCTTGTTCGCAGGTTCTTTGGTCATCATGTTCGATGGGATCTATTCGCTGGTCAGCTTACTGTTAACATTATTGTCGCTGGCTGCTTCCTACTACATCAGCAAGCCTTCCAAAAACCTTTTTCCGTTTGGTAAAGCGGTGCTAGAGCCGATTGTGATTGCGATTAAAGCAATCGTGATTTTGCTTGTGGTGGCTTATTCACTCTACTCAGCAGTAACCGATTTGTTTAACGGTGGCCGTGAAGTTGATGCGTCGGTGGCGATCTTCTTCGAAACCTCTTGTGTGATCGGCTGCGCGTATGTGTGGTGGTTTATCGTTAAAAAAAGCCGTCAGTTCTCGTCTGGTCTGATTGAGGCTGAAGTGAAACAATGGCAGATGGATGCGCTGCTCAGTGCAGTGGTCTCGATTGGTTTTGTGATGTCTTGGGCGGTGACTTATACCCCATACGCCGAGTTCGCTGCCTATGCTGACCCAGTGATGATGTTGGCGATGTCGTTTTACTTTATCAAAGTACCGCTTGGTATGCTGAAAGATGCGTTGCGAGAGCTGATGATGATGTCACCAGACGAAGATCTGTGTAAACGCGTAGGCAGCGACATCGAATTTATTGAACAGCAAACCTCACAGCATCTTGAGCTGGCAGGGGTAACAAAAGTAGGCCAAGAGCTGCGCGTCAACGTCGACTTGCATGTCAAAAATCAAACCTTAGCCTTGGCAGAGCTAGAAAATACCCGTAACAAGTTACGCGACCAGCTTTCTAAACATCCGTTTAAGTTGCAACTCAATCTCAACATTGCTCATTAATCGCTCATTAAATTTGCCAAACGCCGCGTCATGCGGCGTTTTTCTTGCGCGTTACCCACCAGCAGCCGAGTGAACCCAGTGTCACCATAAATACGCCCTGCCAAAATGCCCCCGGTAGGCTAACCCCAAGAATGAACGACGAAAGAAATGAAGAGAGTACAGGGGTGAAATACGACATAGTGGCCAAAAACACCATATTGCCGCCAACGATAGCCACATTCCACAGTGCATAGCCTCCCGCCATCAGCCCCGCAGCCAATAGCAGATTGACACTACTTCCCAAGGTAAAATGCAACGGTTCGGCATCAGTGAGAAAATACTTCACCCATAGGGCCGCTGCAGTGGCGATGAAAAAAAGCGTAATCGCACTGTGCTTGGATTGCTGTCGCTGGGTAATATTGCAATAAACGGCCCAAATGATTGCGCCAACAAACGCCATGGCAAACACCAGAGGATTAGCCATAACGTTTTGCGCAATCATGCTTGGTGACAAGCCCTGATCGCCGCCCACCGTCCAAGCCACCCCTATAAAGGCAAGCAAAACGGCAGGATACAATAGCCAATTCGGCTTTTTCTCACTCCCCCAGACAGCAAAGAGCACAGTCAATGCTGGCCATAAATAGTTGACGATAGAAACTTGGATAGATTGCATGCGGCTGTCGGCAAAACCCAATGACAAAGCGAGTAAAATTTCGTAGCTGACAAACAGTGCGCCGCCAATCAGCAAATAACGCCAAGAAAAATTGCGCAGCTTGGGCACGCCTAAAACCAACACTAACAGCAGTGAGCTCACGGTGTAGAGCAATGCGGCGCCGCCGACCGCACCAAATGATTCCGCCACCATACGTGTCATGGCGAGCAAACAGCTCCAAAACAAAATCGCCAGCAAGCCAAACAAGGTGTATTTATTGGTCATCGTTCTTTTTCCAGTGTGATCTTAAACGCAGCATGAATCAGCAAAGCAGACAGCTTACTGCAAAAATGACCTACTTCAATACCATCTTGATGTTATGTGGCTATAAAGCAGCAAGGAATGATCAGTCGGAGACGTTATGAAGCGATTTATGCCATCCAGTGTCATGCTCACACCTTTTGTGGTGCGCGTTTACCCAGAAAATGAACAAGAGGAAGAAGGCGAAGCAGCATCCCCACCAGTCTCGCAACAAGAAGTCGACTCTGCACCTACCCCCTGCGTGGAGTAAGTGCACAAAACTGGCCAAACTTTGCTTCATCGCCAACAGAATTGGCTAGAGTAAAGGGAACAACGATCAACCACAGGATAGAGAAAATGAAGAAAGTTGCGGTGATTCTCAGTGGCGCAGGCGTTTTTGATGGCAGCGAGTTGCATGAAGCGGTTCTTGCGTTGCACGCGATAGAAAAGGCGGGAGCGAGCTGGCATTGCTTTGCCCCAAATATTGAACAGTTGCACGTACTTAACCATAAAACAGGGGAAGAGATGGATGAGACGCGCAATGTGTTGGTCGAAGCAGCACGTATTGCGCGCGGTCAGATTGAAGATGTCGCGCAACTGCGCGCAGAGGCGTTTGATGCTTTGTTACTGCCCGGAGGCTTTGGCGCAGCGAAAAATCTCACTGATTTTGCGGTCAAGGGAGCGGAATGCAGTATCAATGCCGATGTTGCCCATGCTTGTCGCACATTCGCGCAACTAGGCAAACCCGCCGGTTACTTGTGCATCGCGCCAATCATTATCCCGATGATCTACCCGCATGGAGTAGAAGGCACGATAGGCAACGACGAAGCCACTGCCGCCGCGTTCAACCAGTTAGGTGGTGTACACATCAATTGCACGGTGAATCAAGTGCACTTTGATGCCAAACATAAGGTGCTATCAACGCCCGCCTATATGCTGGCAAATTCGATTTCCGAAGCAGCCAGTGGGATAGAAAAACTGGTGGAACAACTGGTCGAGATCGCGTAATTTCGCTCAGTTTTATCATTAGCCGAAATCCATAAAATACCTCTCATTGTTGAGAGGTGTTTTTTTACCGACCTACACAACTATATAAATTATAAGTATTTTATCAGTTATTATTGAGAAAACGATTGCCTTCAAACATGAAGAAATTTAATTGAAACATCAATAGTGTCACCTTTTTTATGTGCAACAAGATCCCCTTCACACTTCCCTATCATCATGGGGGAATTCCCTCCCCCAACTTGTCTGAGATCAAGTTTTTTCCACCTTCGTCTGTGACAGAGTAGCGACGTAAACCGATAACAACTAATTACGGAGCAATTCCAATGACGAGTGCATTTTTTATCCCTACGATCAACCTTATGGGCGCGGGCTGTTTAAAAGACGCCGCTGATAACATTCAAGCGCAAGGTTTCACTAAGGGTTTAATCGTCACTGACAAAATCCTCAATCAAATTGGCGTGGTTAAACAGGTACAAGATCTGCTGACGGCGCGTTCTGTCGAAACCGTGGTTTTTGATGGCACTCAGCCAAACCCAACCATCAGCAACGTCAACCAAGGCTTGGCGCTACTTAAAGAGAACCAATGTGATTTCGTCATCTCTTTAGGCGGTGGTTCACCACACGACTGCGCGAAAGGCATCGCTTTAGTTGCAGCCAACGGCGGCGTAATTGGCGATTACGAGGGAGTTGATAAATCAGCCAAACCGATGCTGCCCCTGATTGCGATCAACACCACCGCAGGTACTGCCTCCGAGATGACCCGCTTTTGCATCATCACTGATGAAGAGCGTCACATTAAGATGGCGATTGTCGATAAGCACACCACGCCGCTGATTTCGGTGAACGATCCTGAGTTGATGCTGGCGAAACCCGCATCGCTGACAGCGGCCACAGGCATGGACGCGCTAACCCACGCGATCGAAGCTTATGTCTCAATCGCAGCCACCCCCATCACCGACGCCGTCGCTATCAAAGCGATCGAGCTGATCCAAGCCTACCTGCGCAAAGCCGTTGCTCACGGCGACGACATTGAAGCACGTGAACAAATGGCCTACGCACAATTTATGGCGGGCATGGCATTTAACAACGCATCATTAGGCTATGTACATGCGATGGCGCACCAGCTCGGTGGTTTCTACGACCTACCACACGGCGTTTGTAATGCCATTTTACTTCCGCACGTTCAGCGCTATAACGCGCAGATTTGCCCAGAGCGTCTTCGAGACGTAGCAAAAGCGATGGGAGTGAATGTGGAAGGCATGAGCGCAGAGCAAGGCGCGAATGCAGCGATTGAGGCGATTGTCGCTCTGGCCAACGATGTTGGCATTCCTGCGGGTATTCGTGAGCTGGGCGCGAAACTGGAAGACATTCCCACTTTGGCGGATAACGCGCTGAAAGACGCTTGCGGCTTTACCAACCCGAAACAAGCCACGCACGCAGAGATCTCGGCCATTTTCGAAGCCGCCATGTAATCCCGCTGGCTATCATTAACGTGTTATAAGCAAAGCCAAAGGCCGAAGGTGTCACTTTCGGCCTTTTTGCTCTGTCCGGTAACTTCGACACATTTGTTCACCTTTCGCCCATGTGACATTTTCGCTTCCTGACATACACTTGATTCATTACTTACTCATCACGCCGGATGGCGTAACGTAAATGCCTATGCCAACAACAAGGAAAGTCGATGAACAAAAGTCATGCGCTCGGCTGGCTCGCCAGCTTAATCATTTGGGTCTGCTCTCCCACTCTTTATGCTGCCAACCTCAAAGCGACAAAGATTGCCAGCGGCTACCACATTCCTTGGGGCATCACTTTTGTCGACAGCGCTTATGCGGTGATTAACGAGAAAAATGGCCACATCTCGCTGCTGGATGTAACCAAGGGCAAGAAAACGCCCCTCTATACGCTTTCCAACGTCAATGATGCAGGGCAAGGCGGTTTGATGGACGTCGCGCTCTCCCCTGTCTCGCGTCAAATGCTCTACTTCACTTTCAGCAAAGACGTCGACAACGGCACCACTGTCGTGCTGGCCAGCGCAAAACTGAGCAACAAGATTCTCTCTGATTGGCAAGAGCTGTTTGTCGCCGATGCCTCCTCTACTACGGGCAGGCACTTTGGCAGTCGCATCACCTTTGATCAGCAAAATCGACTTTACTTTTCGATTGGCGATCGCGGTGAAAGAGATAATGGGCAGAATCCAGCCAACCACGCCGCGGCGATTTTACGGCTCAATCTGGATGGCAGCGTGCCAAACGACAATCCTTTCTTACTGGATGATACGGTAAGAAACGAGATTTGGAGTTACGGCCATCGTAATCCGCAAGGGCTGTTTTTTGACTCACAGACAGCGCAACTGTGGTCGGTAGAGCACGGGCCACGTGGCGGTGACGAAATCAATCTGATTCAACCCGGGAAAAACTATGGCTGGGCAAAAACCTCGCACGGCAAAGAGTATTGGGGGCCGATGCGTGTCGGCGAAGCGGAAACCTTACCCAATATCGAAACGCCTAAACTGGTTTACGTCCCTTCCATCGCCCCAAGCAGTTTGCTGCTCTATCGAGGAGAGCGCTATCCAAGCTTAAATGGCAAACTGCTTATCGGCGCGTTAAAGCTGACCCACATTAACGTGGTCAGCATAAAAAACGGTCAGCTTGCAGAAACTGACCGTTTATTTACCCATCTCAACGAGCGTATCCGAGCTATCAGCGTAAGCCCGGACGATTTTCTCTATTTCACCACCGATAACGGCAACGTGTATCGGATCGAGCCTTAAGCGAGCGACACACTCACCTTGTGCTGATCGAAGTCAATCGTCATGGTGCTGCCTAGTGGCACTGTCAGCATAGGGTGAGTATGACAACTGTCAAAGTCATACAAAATGGGGACTTTCTGCCCATTGAGCACCTCTTTTAGCACATCAATCGACGCTCGCCCGGTGCCTTTGTCATTAAACAGCTCATGCTTGCCTAAGACCACAGCCGCCACTTTATCAAATACACCTAGGATCTTAAGGTGAGCAAACGAACGCTCAACTACTTCAATACCGTGGAGGCTGTCTTCAATCAGCAAAATATCACCTTGTTGGATAGCTGGCATGTATGGTGTGCCCCAAATTCCACCCATGGTATTGAGATTGCCGCCAATCACCCGACCTGTGATCTTACCTTGCCCAAGAAAATGCCACGCATTAGGCCGCATCTCTTTGGCTCTTGATTGAGTCTCCCAAGGCAAATATTCATCCGTCCACTGCGCTGGCATCACGTACTCCTGCTGTAAATTTTCCAGCGATTGAACAATGTCTGCAAACGACGTATAGGTTTCGTCAACCAGAGGCGAAAACTCCCCCATCGACGCCACCAGCGCGGGGCCATAGAAGGTAATCAAACCCGTTTGTGTATAGATCCCCATTAACAGCGCGGTGACATCCGAATAACCAACAATAATTTTCGGGTCGTTACGCAGCGCTTGATAGTCGATGTAAGGCAACAAAGCATTGCTGTTGTTACCACCGATAGTCGACATAATACAGCGCACCTCAGGGTCGCGGATCAGCGCGTTGAGCTCCTCGGCGCGCGCTTGAATGGAGCCAGAACGATAACTGTCACTCTCTCCGGTCAGCTCGCCCGCTTTCAGGGTGTAGCCTTTGCCCTGCAAATACGTTTTGGCACGAGCGAAACGCTCAGGAGCAAACACCGTCGCAGGAGATGACGGAGAAAAGAAGCCAATGGTATCGCCCACTTTGAGCGAAGCTGGAATGATCATCGAATCCTCTCTTTATTGAGCAAGTAGCCAATCAAATATTGCACGTAACTGTTCGTCTGCAACGCTTTGCAAGCGATCGCCAACGTACCACTCAACAACTGACTGGTTAGGATGCTGCGCAATTTGCGGATGCCCCAACCAGATGCCTTGTTCTTCTGCCAACTTGTCGCGCAGTTCCAGCGCTTTCTCATAACCAAACGGCAAGATAAGATGCAGCATGTTGCTTTGCGGCTTTGAAGGGTTGACGGCTAATTGCGGGTAGGCATTGATTAACTGATAAATTTGCTCCGTGCGGGCAAACAAAGCAGGCATGTTAGCCAGACGCTGCTCAAACTGCATCGCAGCCGACACCACATAAGGGGTGCGATGGTAAACATTGCCACCTTGACGTTTCATCCACATCGACGCCAGTTCGATAAAACGGCGATCGCCTAACAGCAGAGAACCCCCCAGACCATTCACCCCTTTGTAAAGGGAAACGTAAGCCGTATTGAACCCTTGGGCGATTTCCTGATAGCTCTTCTGATAATACGCTGCGCACTCCCACAGGCGCGCGCCATCCATGTGCAGGTGAATATCGCGATGTTCGCATTCGGCTTTGACTTCATTTAGCTCATCCCAGCTCAAAAGCTGACCGCCAAGCTCCCGCATTGGCAACTCGTATAGCGCCGCTGAAATCTCATCTGGCCATGCATCCAGATCGGCCGCTTTCCAAGGACGAAACATATCGCCGAGCGGCAGGATGTGAAAACGGTTTTGCAACTGATAGCCTTGACGTTCGAATCGGTAAATATGACTCGATTCATGCATCGCCACGGTTTTGTTGCGTTTTTGCTGACAGACCAGATCCAGCACCGTCGCTTGCGTCATGGTCCCGCTGATAACAAATAAGCCAGCCTCAAAGCCGAGTAAATCAGCCACTTGCTGCTGAAATGCTTCAATCAGCTCACCATCGCCATAGTGATCGTGTTTTACATTGTGCTTTTCACACCATTGCGCCATGGCGGCAAACTGCTCCGCCGGCGTGGCTTCATGATTGCCAGATAAAATGGTGTGGCAAAGTTCACGTAAATCCTTTTTCATCAAAGTATTCCTTGTGATTTTCGAGACGGAACCAACTTATCTGCGCACAAAGCGCATGTAAAGAGATAAACTAGATTGAAAAGACAAAAGTGATAGCGAGAGCAAATGGAACCAATTACATTAGAAATCAATCAAATACGAGCGGTTGTTTTTGATTTGGATAACACCTTAGTCACCTCGTCACTGGATTTTGTCTCCATGCGCCAAGCACTTGGTTGCCCCGAACAGGAAGATTTGCTCAGTTTTGTTGATAAGCTACCCGATGCGGCGCAGCGGGCACATGCTCAGCACATCATCTTGCAGCATGAGATGGCCGATGCGCAAAGCTCAACCCCATTACCGGGTTGTCACGCTTTACTGGCTTTTATCAAACAAAGAGCGTGGCGCTGCGCGATTGTCACCCGCAACTGTCTGGCAGCCAGTGAACTCAAACTGGCGCACAATGACATCGAAGTGGAAAAGCTGATCACCCGGGAACATTGCGCGCCTAAACCCGATCCCGAAGCGCTGCTGCAATTGGCCGACGAATGGCAGTTACGACACCATCAGGTGCTGTATGTCGGTGATTATCTGTATGATTTACAAGCCGCAAACAATGCCAATATGCCATCTTGCTTGGTGAGTAATGCGCGGGAAAAGCCGTACGCCAACCAGGCCTCCATCACTGTGGCCCGGTTGGATGATTTGCTCAGCTATTTGCAAACGGCGCTAACAGCCAGCGCAGGTTAGGCAAGCGCCATCGCCAGTAGGCTAATAGGGTGAATGGTCTCAAGCTGGGTATTCTCTTCAATTTGCCATTTACAGGTTTCGCAATCGGTAATGGCAAAATCCGCCTCCGATTGTTTGATGGTCTCGAATAGGTGCGCGCCGATTTTCATCGAGGTCTGATAGTTCTCCTCTTTAAAGCCATAGGTGCCTGCCAAACCACAACATTCGCTATCTAGCACCACCAGCTCTAATCCGGGGATCATGCGCAACAGTTCAAGGGTAAACATCACATTTCCGCTGCGCTCTAGGTGGCATGGGGTGTGGTAAACCACTTTCTTGTTGATTGGTTTCATCGCGGGCGCATAGCCGCTCATAAATGCTTTGAGCAGAAAACGGGTAATGTACTCGATGCGTTGTACCACGTGCTCATTGTTAACGCCCAACACATGCGGGTACTCTTGTTGCAACGTAAATGAGCAGGTCGAAGAGGTGGAAACCACCGTGTGATCTTGCGAAACGGCTTGCTCGATCATCTCGATATTGAGCGTGGCGTTTTTACGCGCTTTTTCATGAAAACCATTGGCAATCAAAGGCACACCGCAGCATTTTTCCTTTTTCAACAATTGCACGCCATAGCCCATGGCATTGAGTACTTTGACTAAATCTTTGCCCAACTGCGGATGGTTATAGTTGACATAACAGCCGTGGAAATAGCTCACTTGGCGCGCAAACTGCGCTTGCGTTTTTGCCTGCTTCTTGTACCACTGACGAAACGTGCCGTGAGAGTATTTCGGCAACTGCTTGTGCTTATCGACGCCAATGGTTTTGTGCATCAAGCTTTTTATCGGTTTCAGTTCGGTGATCTTGTTGACAATCGGCGCGACCGGCGTTGCCAGCGAGCCAAACAGATCGGTATGGCTTAAGACAAAATCGCGCATCAGCTTAGGGCTGACACTTTTCTGACCAAACTTACCCCTCGCCACGGCGATAATATCACCAATTTTTACCCCCGACGGGCAGGCCGTTTCACAGCGTTTGCAGTTGGTACACAGTTTCAGCAACTCATCGTAATAGTGCGGATTTTTCAAGCGCAGACGTTCGCCGTCTGGCCCGGATTGTTTTGGCCCTGGATATTCAGGGTTCGCTTTCGCCACCGGACAATACACAGTACACACGGTGCATTTAATGCACTGGTCAAAGCTGGTGTTCACAGGGGCATGTTTGGCAAAAGTATTCATCATAATACGCACTCCTCCTGCGTTTGAACCTCGCAGTGCAAAACGGCATGCTGCGCGGCGGCCAGCGCGGTCGAGATAGCGACGCCGCCTCCCGAGCCTTCAAACACCGGATCGTACCCCGCCAAGACAGAGCCGCAGCAGTAGAGGTTCTGACAAAGCGCACTCTGCAAATAAGGGCGGAACGTACCATCGGTTTTGACGCCAAACGCCATAAATGGATGACCGATGGGGCTAAAGAATTTCTCTGCGCGCCAAGTGCTACGCGCCGAGTTTGACACCATCTCCAAACCAAAAATCGGTTCCACGATCTCGCTGAGATTGGCTTTAAGCCCTTGGCTAAAGTAGCTGCCAGAAGCCAAAATAAACGCCTTGGCATGCAGCGCCATATCACCCAAATTGCGTGTGTAAATTGCTTTTAACTGCTGTTCTGAATGCCATTCGCCGCGAGTCACTTGATCGCCCTTAAGTAGCGTCCCGCCCGCTTGGACAAAACGTTTGTGCAGCGCTTCTTCGATACGAATACCAAGCAGCGAAGGGGGCATGGTCGGCACTTCATGAAAGTGCAAACGGGTTTCGCGGCGCAATTTCTCCAACAACACCAGACCGTCACCGTTCCCCATGATGGCAGGCATGATCAACAGATCGTCTGGTGTCGCCCCTTTCATCAGTTGGTGACACAAACTGTTAAACGCCTGCGGCTGCTTGAGTAAACGGGCAATGTCTATTGAGCGCAGCTCATTGGGATTGCGCCGCAGTTGCTCACATCCGGGGATGGTGACGCTGATTTCCTCCACCGCGCACTGGGCGAAATCGCGCTGTTTGCGCAGGTTATCTTTGGCAAGCAACGGCTGGAAGTCACGATAACCATCAACCGAGACCAGCAGCAGCCGTTTAAATGGCAGCCTCTGACGGTGACGATAGACAAACGGCTGTGAAAGCCAAGTCGCTTTTAAAGTGCCCAGTGGCGTAATGCGAAAGTGGTTATGTTCATCTTCTTCGCTCTGCAGTGGGATCCCTTGCTGTGCTAAAGCGGTTTGAAACCAACGCAGTGCGCGGCGCACACTTTGCGAGCTCAGTTTTGCGTAAGGGTGAGCAGGAAAACGCTCAGCAAATTGCTCGATAGCGTGAAAAGGCGCACTTACATCCTCACCCGCAGGCGTTTTACCGAGCACATCAATCGAGCCGGAGGAAAAATGCAGCGCGCTCTGTCCTTGGCTGATTAACACCACTTTTTTACCTTGTTCTAACGCGTGCAATGCGGCGCTGTAACCCGCGATACCACCACCAATAACCGCAATATCGTAATTTAACATGAGTGGTTCTCCTCATTTTGCCGCTGTGCGGTGTCGCCGTTTTCCACATTCGGTAGTTCACTGGCACCAAACAGGCCTTCGTAAATCCAGTAGCTGAACTCCGCCTCTCGCAGCGCATCGCCCCAGAAAATTGGCTTAATGCCTTTCCAGCGCTCTTCAAGAAACTCGGCCAGTAGATGAGCACTGGCCGTGCCATCGACGTTGCCATACTGGCTAAATAGACTCGCGGCACGGTAGCTGCACAGCTCACCCTGACAAGGGCCCATGCCAAGACGCGTGCGCCGACGCAAGTCGACTAAATTACTCACATCGAGCTGCTTGATCGCGTACTCAATCTCGCCTTGAGTGACCATTTCGCATTCGCAGATCACCGTTTGGCTGGCACTGTCTTGCTGCAAAAATTGCTCAGCCCGTTCGCCGTGGCGGTAAATTGCTGATTCATAAACGGGTTTGACGATACTGGCGGTTTTCTTGGCGGGTTTGGGCGCGTCGTTAGACCCCGGCAATGGGCGCAGGTGGGTTTCACACGCGCGATCCACACCGAGTTTTTTTGCCAGCAAATCGGTTGCCCACTCCGCCATCAGACGGTAAGTCATCAACTTACCGCCGGTGATGGTGGTTAAGCCTTTCAGACCATCTCGCTGCTGGTGATCCAGCAAAACAATGCCGCGACTGATGTTGCGACCACTGCCGTCATCATCAACAGAAACCAATGGCCGCACTCCGGCATAAGCACGCAATACCCGCGTGTTGGCCATGATAGGCGCCAGCTTCGCCCCTTCACGCAACAGAACATCGACTTCCTGCTCGGTCACGTGCAAGTCATCAATTTGTGCATAGTCGATGTGTTGTGAGGTGGTGCCGATCAGCGAAATGGTGTCACCGGGCACTAAGATGTCGGCATCCGACGGCTTACGGCAACGGTTGATCACCAAGTTGTTGATGCGGTAATCCAGAATGAGCAATGAACCTTTGGCCGGAAACATCTTGATGTTGAGATCCGCGTATTCGCAGATATTTTGTCCCCAAATCCCCGCCGCATTGATCACTTCTCGCGCATAAATATCAAACGCTTGGCCAGTTTGCGTATGCAGGCAGTGCACCCCTCGCACTTGATCGCCCTCGCGGATGAGGCCAACGACCAAGGTGTGATTAAAAATGCGTCCGCCATGCTCTTTGGCGTCTAACACATTCGAAGCACAAAGACGAAATGGATCGAGCGTGCCGTCCGGAACCTGTACAGCCCCGAGCAACTGCGGGTTGACATTGGGCTCAAGCGCCAGCGCCTCTTTGGGCGTGAGGACCGCGGTTTCAATACCAGCGTTTTGACACTGAGAGACAAAAGTATACTGAAATGAGAGCTCGTCTTCGGGCAAAGTGATAAACAACCCACTGGTGTTTTCCACACAGTGGCGGGCTACCCTTTTGAGGATTTTGTTCTCTTGAATACACTCTCGGGCCGATTCCTCATCCGTGACCGCGTAACGAGCACCAGAATGGAGCAAGCCATGATTGCGGCCAGAGGTGCCGGAGGCGATATCATCTTTTTCCAATAAGATGCAGGCGATTCCCCGTAGCGCGCAATCGCGCATAATCCCCGTCCCCGTGGCTCCACCGCCAATGATCACTACGTCCGTTTCAAAATGAGCGGAAGCTTTCATCGCTTTCTTCCTATTCATTAATAAGCATACGTTTAGTGTGTCATTTTTTTTCTTTTAGGTTCGATACATCACTCACAAAATGCGCGTTCGAGCATTTATTGGTAAATCGAAAAGTTATTTCGCTCATTAAACAGACAAAATGAATCACCCACTTACAGCGAATAGCGTTATTCGGGCTCAATCTTCTGCTCAGCCGACAAACGCTCATGACGCAGTTCCGCCTGCCCAGAGGAATCTGAAGGCGGCGATAACAGGATCTTCAACCGTTGGGAAAGCGTTAAACCGGGCTGGGTCGCGTCTTGCCACAGATCGCACCACTCGGCAAACGTAACCACCAGTGGATTAAAGCTGTTCACCGGTTTGCTGATGCCAAAGCGCACAGTTTCGATCTCTGGTTCAAAGGTGCCAAACAGCTTGTCCCAGATGATCAACACGCCCGCATAGTTTTTGTCGATATAGCGCGCGTTGACGCCGTGATGCACCCGGTGGTGTGACGGGGTATTAAACACGTATTCCAAAGGCCCTAAGCTTTTTACCCACTGGGTGTGGACAAAAAACTGCAAACCAAGATTAAACAGCACCACCAAGGTGATCCACTGTGGCTCAAAGCCAATGATCACCAAAGGCAACCAAAATAGCCACATGCCTGCGACCGGATACATCAAGCTCTGGCGAAACGCCGTGCTGAAGTTCATTCGCTCAGAGCTGTGGTGGACAACGTGCGCAGCCCACAGCCAACGCACGCGATGGCTAGCGCGATGAAACCAGTAGTAGCAGAAATCCTGCAACACCATCAGCGCAATAAAACTCATCGCGCCCATGTCTATCTCCAATAAACGCCAGCCAAACAGCCATAAATAGAGATGTGCGAGCACCAAACCCGCCAGCAGATCCGTCCCTTGATGCATCAAGGCTAAGGTAAAATTGCACAGCACCTCTTTGAACTCGTAACGAGAGTTGTCTGGCAGTCTGCCTTTTCTCTCGCCCAGCCAATATTCCGCTGCCATCAAGGCGACAAACAGCGGCGCCATCAACAGCAAAAGCCATTCTGGATGTTCAACCAACATAGTTACACTCCTTTGTATTCAGGGTTACCAGCGAGCGAAGTGATCTTCCGTCATGCCCAAGGTGGCGTTAATCTTGTGGACCACGCCATGATTGTCGCTGATCGCGCCGTTAAAATAGCCGATAAATTGGCGAAAATTACTTTTCAGCCAGTAAAGGTTCAGTTTCTCACGCCGACAGTTTTCGGCGGTGAACGTCAAATCCACTTGTCCATTTTGTGAGTAGATGTGCCAAGGTTTGGCGCTATCGGCGCGGCTAAAAGAGAAATAAACCGGTGGCAGGCCATGTTTTTGTCCGTTGATCCACAACACGTTCTCACAACTGCCGGTTTCGTTGACTCCGGCGGCGAGATTAAGCCCAAGCGTGCCAAATTGATCGCGGCAATTGATGCTGGCCCAGCGCCAACTGGTTTCACGCCGCATATAGCCCGCGGAGAAATCATAGCCAGCACAGGCACCGCTTAGATCAAGCGTTTTCCCTGCTACGGAGAGGCTCCCCGTTACACGCAGGGCATTGTGTTTTTGCGTATAAGTCCAGCCTTGATAACCGGTGGGTGTGCACATCGCAAGCGCTTGGCTGCCGTGCTCAGGCATCAGGGTCAGATCCGCGCTCAGTTGACGAGTCGCCAATTGCACCCGCCATACGCCATCGACAATGTGAAATTGGATCTGTTTACGGGCGATGTGCGTGGTGCTGTTGTAAGGAGAAGGCGCCGAATGGCTGTCCCAAGCCAATGGGCGCAACCAGTTCTCTTCCACCAGCTGCTTTTTGCGTCTGTCATAGAGATAGCAAAACGCCGATGTGAGATAGCGGATATCGGCAATCGCCACGCCAATCAGATAATCTTGCGTGACGATGCTGACAAACTGGAACTGCTTATAGTCGAAATAACGCGCGAATTTGCTCGCTTGCGCGTCCATCACAGTGCGATAGTCAAAGTCTTCGAGTGCCAAATCGCGCGGAATCTCATCAAACTGACCATAGTTTGGCGCACCGGAAGAGGCGATCAAACGTTTAGGCGCAGAGTCCAATTTGAGCATGACAGCGTCCTTACTTCACAATAATTTAACATACACTCACAGTGTGACGCGCCAACAGCGTATAAAACAGGTTAGAATCGGACATCAAGCTGGTTTAGATCACGTTTTATACGACCGATAAACGACCTAAAGTACGTAGGCAAGAAGACAAGAAGGCAAAAAAATAACGATGCAACTGATCACCGAATATAGACCAGTCAAACACTGGCAAGCGTTTGGCGGTTACGATGTGGCATTGCTGCTGAGCGTTTTACAAGACTATGGCGTCGAGAGCGAAAGGTTCCTTAGCGAAGCTGGTATCTCAGCCACGCCAGAAGACCAAGAGGCGGGTCACTATCGTTTTGCCGATAAGCTGGCACTTTTTCAGCTCGCCGCGGAGCGTATCCCCGACCAACCTCTCGGGCTGATTTGCGGCCAGCGAGCCAGTTTCAGCGATTTTGGCCTGCTCGGCTTTGCCATCGCCAGCAGCAAAACCGTGCTTGAAGCGCTGCAAGTGGGGTTTAAATACCTACAGCTCAACGGGCCGATTTTCCATATCCAAGTGCTGCGCGACACACATCAGGCCTGTATCCGAATCGAAAATAATTTAGAGATTGGCAAGTTGCTGCCTTTTTGTAGCGAGTATTTCTTTAGCGCGATTGCACAGCTGTGCGCAGAGTTGACCGGAGAAAAGCTGCCGAGCATACAGATGCAGCTCCCCTACCCACCACCGCCACACTCGCTCGCTTATCAACACCATTTTCAGTGCCCTATTGAGTTTAACGCGCAAGAGTTTGCTTGGTATTTTGACGTTGAGGTGTTGCAGCGCCCACTGCTGCGCCATTTAGAGAGTAAATGGCAAAAATGTTTAAGCGGCTGCGAATCCTTATTACACCATCTGCAAGCATCGCATCGGCTTGATCGGCAAATCACTCAACACCTTTACACTTGTCTGGGCTCGGAACCCAAAGCTGAGGAAGTCGCCGCTTGGTATGGTCTCTCCGCGCGCACTTTGCACCGACAACTGCAAGCGCTGGGCACCAGCTACCAAAAACTAAAAAATCAGGTTCGGCGCGATCTCGCACTAGAGCTGTTACTCAATACGGCGTTGAGTGTCGAAGAGATCGCCTATCGTTTAGGTTACAGCGAAAGTGCTAATTTTCGCCACAGCTTCAAGCGCTTAACCGGCAAAGCGCCGCGGCAGTTTCGTCAAGATAAGTAACGTTTTTGTCTACAATATGGACAATCTGAGACAAAAGCTGCGCAATAGCCGCCATATACGCATTATTTTGTCTGCCTCGCAAAATTAGCGCTGGTAAAAAAGCATTTCCTCGATAGGATATTTGAGGCTTATGATCACACTTTGAACAGAAGCCGTTATTCTCCGGCCACAATGGCCGATATAGTTTGGCAAAAAATAGACGATTACGACGTACCTTGAATTCTCAGCAGACTTTTTTTCGCAGGCATAACTGGCAACGGACCATCAAGGTAGCCGTCATTTTGCTGGTTTCTTTCGCCATCACCATGTGTGCCTTGGTACCATTTGCCAATCAGTATCAGCGCACCTTGACCCACAAAGCCATCACCCACATCGAGCGAGAGCTCTTAGAGACACGCATTCAGCTCAACTATCTTTTCAGCCCAGCGATTTTCTCTCAGCCATGTCGCACCCTCACTTACGAACTGCGCAAGAGTATTCTCAATCTTGGTATGACCAAGGAGATCGGCACCTTTGACGATACTGGGCGCGTGTTCTGCACCAGCAATGAAGTTAACGTGTCGTTTTATCTCTATAAATCAATACTGCAACGTTTAGATGAAAGCCCTGAACGCGCGACACTTTCTTTTACTAAAACAGCGCTAACGGGCGAGATGGCGCTGATCTACATTTTTGGCGACGAGACACTACGCGGTTTAAGCGTGCTGTTCCCGACCAACTATTTGCAACTGATCACTCGCGGAATCCTCTCCTTTGGCGATCTAGACTACGAGATCTTCGTGGCTGACAGGGCAGTGAAAAGCCTCACCTTGGCCGAGCCGCTCAACCAACAGCAAGTCACGTCAAAACGCTTCCCTGTCGTCATCCGCTCTGCGGTTGGACGCGGTTTTTATCTCGAATATTTGCTGAAAAACGTGTGGATTGGCTTGTTGGTCGCCACCATAGTGCTGCTGATTTCTGCTCAATTGCGCCAAAGGCACATCACACATAACAGCATCGAATACGCTCTGACCAATGCGATTAAGAAGCAAAATTTATCAGTACATTTTCAACCGATTGTCGACCTAAAAACCAATAAAGTGGTGGGGTGTGAATCGCTACTACGCTGGAACGATCCGGTACAAGGTTTTGTCTCTCCGGGTATTTTTATTCCACTAGCTGAAAAAGTCGGCCTTATCGAACAGATCACACGTTTTGTTCTCGCTAAAGCTATCCAACTGCTGCAAACCACCAGTGAGCTCTACCCTCAAGGCTATGTGAGCATCAATATCAGCCGTCAGGTGGTGCTAAACCAAGATTTTATTTTTCAGGTCACCGAACAACTCAAAGATAAACCGGAGATTAGCCACCGTCTGGTGTTTGAGATCACCGAAGAGAGCGTGTTTAGCCCTGACGATCTCACCACACTGCGCAGACACCTCACCTACCTAGGAAACTTGGGCATTCGTATCGCGGTGGATGATTTTGGCACTGGTTACTCTGGGCTGAACTTTATTCGCCAATACCCGTTTGACATCATGAAAATTGATCGCGTGTTTATTAACAATCTGACCAGTGACTCCAACACTCAACCGCTGCTGATGTCGATGCTAGCGCTGTCAGAAACTCTGCATATGGATGTGGTCGTAGAAGGGGTCGAAGAAAAGTCGCAGCTCGATATTCTAGCCAAACTCGGTGTGCGCAATATTCAAGGTTTTTACTACTCAACCGCCCTTCCCGAGCAGCAATTTCGCCAATACTTGCTAGAAAACCGCGCCTCGCCCACCGAGCTTCTCGCGGTACTAGATTCCTAAATCCTTGACTGAACGATGTGGTCACTTTGCCTAGGCTGACAGGCAACCTCGACTGTTATTAGAACAAGCATATTAGAACAAGCGACGCTTCAGGCCGGTTTTCTCCAGCACGCGGGTCGAAATCTCTTCCACCGACAAAGAGGTGGTGTTGATGTAAGGGATTGCTTCGCGGCGAAACAGCGCTTCCACGTTAGCCAGTTCATGTTGGCACTGCGCGGTACTGGCGTACTCACTGCCCGCCAAACGATTTTGCCGGATCTCGGTCAAACGCTCTGGCGCAATCGTCAAGCCGAATAACTTGTGACGGTAGATCTCAAACTCCGGCAGCAGTTTAAGCCCGCGAATGTCGTCGTCGATATACGGATAGTTAACCACGCGCAAACCAAACTGCATCGCCATGTAAAGACTGGTTGGAGTTTTACCGCTGCGTGAAACGCCAAGCAAAATGATGTCTGCCTGCTCCAACCCCTTAAGAGAAATCCCATCATCGTGCGCCAAGGTGTACTCAATGGCCGCAATACGATCAAAATAGGTGTCGGTGTCTTTGCTAACGCTGCGTGAGCGTTGCAGCTTGGGCACGGGTTCCATGTGAATGTCATCTTTCACCCGTTGGACAATACTTTCCAGCACATCGTAACAGTGGGCATTCGCCTGCAACAATTTCTCGCGAAATTCGGCAATCACCAGCGAAAAAAACACCAACGGTTTTATGCCATTTGCTTGAAAGGATATTTCGATATGCTTAAGCAACTCAGTTAATTTCTCTTCACTTTCGACGAAAGGGAAGGTTTTTTCGTTGGCATAAAAGGGGAATTGCCCGAGAACAACGTGACCGACGGTTTCACAGGTAATCGCGGTTCCGTCGGAAACGTAGAATACATCACGACTTTGCTTTTCAGTTTGCATTTTTGTTTAAATTTTAAAAATATTTTGATTAGGATGTTAACCATAATACAAACAATAAACCCAGGCGTTCAATTACCACCCCCACAGCTTTGAAAATTTGCTCACAATTTTTTTCAGCTGCTGCGTAATCGTTTGCCTACTCCCTACAAGCTGCAATGTTTCTGGAGAAAGACATGCAAAAGAACACCCTCTGGTTCAATAGCCTATCCATGGAAGATGTCGATAAAGTCGGCGGGAAAAATGCTTCTCTTGGTGAAATGGTGTCCAACCTTGCCAATGCTGGCGTTTCTGTGCCCAACGGTTTTGCAACCACCTCTTACGCGTTTAACCAGTTCCTTGATTACGAAGGGCTGGATGAGCGAATTCACCAACTGCTTGACGAACTGGATGTAGACGACGTCGATGCGCTGCGTAAAACCGGTGCCATGATTCGTCAGTGGGTTTTAGAAGCGCCATTCCCAGCGGATCTCGAACAAGATATCCGCAGCAACTACGCCGAGCTCACCGCGGGTAACGACGAGCTTTCTGTTGCTGTGCGCTCTTCCGCGACCGCAGAAGATTTGCCGGACGCTTCCTTTGCCGGCCAGCAAGAGACGTTTCTTAACGTCAAAGGCATTGATGCTGTGCTGGAAGCGACCAAACACGTCTATGCATCACTGTTTAACGACCGCGCTATCTCTTACCGTGTGCACCAAGGTTTCGACCACCGAGGCATTTCGCTCTCTGCGGGCATTCAGCGCATGGTGCGTTCAGACAAAGCCGCGTCCGGCGTCATGTTCACCCTTGATACCGAATCCGGTTTTGACAAAGTGGTGTTCATCACTTCCGCTTGGGGCCTTGGCGAAATGGTGGTGCAAGGCGCGGTTAACCCAGATGAATTCTACGTGCACAAGCCGCTGCTTGAAGCGGGTCAAGCGCCCATCGTCAAGAAAACCTTTGGCTCGAAACTGAGCAAAATGATCTACGCCAACAGCCAAGTGATTGGTAAGCAGGTGGAAATTGTCGATACCACCGAGCAAGAGCGCAGCGAATTTTCCCTCACCAATGAGGAGATCATTGAGCTGGCGAAACAGGCGATGATCATCGAAAAACACTATCAGCGTCCGATGGACATTGAGTGGGCCAAAGATGGTATCGACGGCAAGCTCTACATCGTGCAGGCTCGCCCTGAAACTGTCTGCTCGCAAAGCGAACAGAATGTGATTGAGCGCTACGAACTGAGCCACAAAGCCGAAGTACTGGTGGAAGGTCGTGCAATTGGCCAGCGTATCGGCTCTGGTGTGGTTCGTTTGGTCGACTCACTCGATCAAATGTCACTGGTGCAAGAAGGCGACGTGCTGGTCACCGACATGACCGACCCAGATTGGGAACCGGTGATGAAAAAAGCGTCGGCGATTGTCACCAACCGTGGTGGACGCACTTGCCACGCAGCCATCATCGCTCGTGAGCTTGGTATTCCGGCCATTGTCGGCTGCGGACACGCAACCAGCCAGCTGAAAGATGGCGAGCTCGTCACCGTATCTTGTGCTGAAGGCGAAACTGGCTATGTCTATCAAGGGCAGATCGAGTTCGCCGTGCGCCGTTCGACCGTCGATGAGCTGCCTATGCTGCCCACCAAAGTGATGATGAACGTCGGCAACCCAGACCGAGCGTTCGATTTCGCTCAGATCCCTAACGAAGGAGTGGGTTTGGCACGTTTGGAGTTCATCATCAACAAGATGATTGGCATCCACCCGAAAGCGCTGCTCAATTTTGATCAGCAAAGCGACAGCCTCAAAGTCGAGATCAGCCAGCGCATTCGCGGCTACAACGATCCTATCGATTTCTACGTGAGCAAACTGACCGAAGGGATCGCCACCATCGCCGCGGCGTTCTGGCCAAAGCGCGTTATCGTGCGCATGTCCGATTTTAAATCGAACGAATACAGCAACCTTGTCGGCGGCAAAGGCTACGAACCGCACGAAGAGAACCCGATGCTCGGCTTTCGTGGGGCGTCGCGCTACATCTCGCCACAGTTTGAAGACTGTTTCGAGCTGGAAACGCAAGCGATCAAACGCGTACGTGATGATATGGGGCTGAAAAACGTCGAAATCATGATCCCGTTTGTGCGCACGCCAAGTGAAGCGGCTCAGGTAATTGACTTGCTCGCCAAGTTTGATCTGCGCCGTGGCGATCAAGGTCTGAAAGTGATCATGATGTGTGAGCTACCGTCAAACGCGGTGCTGGCGGATGAGTTCCTCAAGTACTTCGACGGTTTCTCAATTGGCTCAAACGACATGACTCAGCTCACGCTCGGCCTCGACCGAGATTCAGGCGATGTCGCTCACCTGTTCGACGAGCGTAACCCAGCGGTGAAAGCAATGCTGAAAATGGCGATCGACGCAGCAACCAAAGCAGGCAAATACGTCGGCATCTGTGGCCAAGGCCCTTCCGATCACGAAGACTTTGCACAGTGGTTAATGGAACAAGGCATCAGCTCAGTGTCGCTCAACCCAGACACTGTGATTGATACTTGGCTTCAGCTTGGCAAAGCGAGCCAGTAATCCATTTGGAATGGAAACGCAAAAAGCGCCGTTTTTGGCGCTTTTTATTTTTAACCAACCGTTTACGGTGGAAGATGACAGACAATCCAGCGGCTACATTTTGAGCAATATCTCAATTATTGATTTTATCCCTGCCGATTTTTGATCTAAAACAACAGAAATAGAACTCGCCATCAACACTCCTTTTCCCTCAGCCATACTTCCAAAGTAGTAAGGTCGTCAGTTCATCAATCGGCGCTATATCGCGCCTATAACAAGAAAAGGAAGCCAATATGATACGAGTCGTTACTCTTGCCATTGCTATCAGTAGCGTTTTCTCTACCTCTGCTCTATCGAGCAATCGCAGTGAACCCGTCACCCCTATCGCCCCAGCACAAGAAATCCATCTTGGTAAAGCTGAGTTAGGCAAAAAACTCTATTTTGACCCTCGCTTATCAAAATCCGGATTTATCTCGTGTAACTCATGCCACAACCTCAGTATGGGCGGCAGCGACAATCTAAAAACATCCATTGGGCACAACTGGCAGCAGGGTCCGATCAACTCGCCAACGGTTCTGAACTCAAGCCTCAATATCGCCCAGTTTTGGGACGGCAGGGCCGCTGACTTGAAAGAGCAGGCGGGAGGCCCGATTGCCAATCCGGGAGAAATGGCCTTTACGCACACGCTGGCGATCGATGTATTGCAGTCTATTCCACAATACGTTAACGAATTTAAGTTGGTGTTTGGCAAAGAGAAAATTGATATTGACCAAGTCACTGATTCCATCGCCGAGTTTGAGAAAACCTTAGTCACCCCTAACTCACGTTTTGACCAATGGTTAATGGGGGATGATAACGCCATCACTCAAGCGGAGCTGGAAGGATATCAGTTATTTAAAAACTCAGGATGTGTGGCTTGCCATAACGGTAGCGCTCTCGGTGGCACTTCGTTTCAAAAAATGGGGTTGATTGAACCTTACCAAACCGCAAACAGTGCAGAAGGCTTAAGCGCAGTGACTGGCAAAGATGCCGACCGATTTAAGTTCAAAGTGCCAACGTTACGTAACGTGGCATTAACTTATCCCTACTTCCACGACGGCGAAGCCCAGACTTTGACAGAAGCGATAGATATCATGGGAAGGCTACAGCTCGGCCGAACATTCACATCTGATGAGAACCAGAAAATTGTCGCTTTCCTCTATACCTTAACAGGCGATCAACCTTCATTCTCACTGCCTATATTGCCACCTTCCACGCCAAACACGCCAATACCACGTCCGTTTGACTAAACGGTTGAGCGGCAAACAAATTGAGCCTTCTTAAGAAGGCTCAATTTTTTCCTTACATCCCTAAAAGACGCGCCACCCACGTCACTTCACCATGAGCAATCAAGTCAAAAATAGTAAAGAACAGGGCGCAAATCACCGCCAGTTTAAGCAACTTAATTCCAATCAGCATGGCTTTCCCCTTTATTGGCTAACGGCCAAGTGTAGCGCAAAAGAATCATCAAGCCATCCGTTGTGCTCAATACTGGCGCATTGTTTTGCTTAGGCTGAGGCGGCGAAGTTGCCGAGGAGCGCGCCATACAACTGCCTGTCACTTAGCACGCCGACCAGACGTTGCTGCTCCACCAGCAGAATAGGTTGTTTAGTACGCTGCTTAAGTTCAATCACTTCACGCATGCCGATATCAGGCTCGACTGCAACGACAGTATGATCATTGATATCGCCAAGGCCAACGCCCTCTTGATGCCAGTCCAGCAATTGGTGCGCCGAATCCACCAGCGTTATCCCCTGCTTTTGCTGCTCCACCCACAGCGCTTGCTCATTACACACTTGCCAGCGCTGCGCTTGCTGTGTGAGCTCTTCCACTGGACGCATTAGAGAGCGCCCTTTCAGCACATTCAACGGATTGGTGTGAGCCACAAAATCGCGCACATATTGGTTTTCGGGTTGCAGCACGATCTGCTCAGGCTTCCCGTGTTGAATCAATTGTCCAGACTCCATGATCGCAATGCGGTTGCCAATTTTCAGCGCTTCATCCAGATCGTGACTAACAAATAAAATGGTCTTATTCAGCTGCTTTTGCAGCTGCAACAGCTCATCTTGCAGTTGGGCACGAATCAGCGGATCGAGCGCCGAAAAGGGTTCATCCATCAATAGAATGTCACTATCCATAGCAAAAGCGCGCGCCAAGCCAACACGCTGCTGCATCCCGCCGGAAAGTTCATGGGGAAATTTGTCTTCCCATTCCGCCAGCCCAACCATCGCGAGTTGTTCACGCGCTTTTGCGCGGCGCACTTTTTTACTGATGCCTTGCATCTCCAAACCAAACGCCACGTTATCCAATACGCTCAGCCACGGCATAAGGGCAAAAGTTTGAAACACCATAGAAACGCGATGAGTGCGCAGATGACGCAGCGTTTCTTGATCGCACGTGGCTAAGTCCACCTGCTGCTCACCATCTTTCACCAGCAAGGCACCACGTGACACCGGATTTAGCCCATTCACAGCGCGCAGCAAGCTTGACTTGCCCGAGCCCGAAAGGCCCATCAACACGCAGATTTCGCCCTCGTTGACGCTCATGCTGACGTTATTGACGCCCACTACTTGGCCGACTTCATCAATGATCTCTTGTCGTGATTTACCTTGATCGAGCCTTTCAAACGCAAGTGCTGGGTCCGAACCAAAAACCACATCCAGATTTTTAATTGTAATGGCATCCATGGTTATGCCTCCTTTTGGTTGGGGGTTTTGCACAAACGATCAAGGATGATCGCCACCAGTACAATCGCAAGGCCCGCTTCAAAGCCTTGTGAAATGTTCACCGTGTTCAGCGCGCGCACCACAGGCTTACCAAGACCATCGGCCCCGACCAGTGCGGCAATTACCACCATAGAGAGCGACAACATGATGCACTGCGTGATGCCCGCCATAATGTTGGGCAGCGCCGCAGGCAGTTCGACTTTGAGCAGCAGTTTCATACGGCTGGCACCAAATGCTTTGCCTGCTTCAATCAGCTCTTGCGGCACTTTAGTGATGCCTAAATAGGTCAAACGGATCGGCGCGGCGATGGCAAAAATGATGGTGGAGATCAAGCCCGGTACGATACCAAGACCAAACAGCACCAAGGTCGGGATCAGATAGACAAAGGTTGGCACAGTTTGCATCAGGTCAAGAATTGGCCGCAGCAAGGTGTAAAGCCAAGGACGATGCGCCGCCATGATGCCAAGAGGTACGCCAATTAATACGGAAATCGTTGTCGCGGCAAAGACCAAGACAAAGGTTTCCAGCATTTCTTGCCAATAACCAAGGTTGAGGATCAGTAGCAAAGCAGCGACCACAAACAGCACCAAAGGCAGGCTGCGATGCAGCAGCCAAGCCAATAAGGCGGTGATGACTATCGGTAGCGCCGGTGGCATCCACTTAAAAATATCCACCACAAACAGGATAACCGTTTCTAGAAAGTAGGAGATGGCGTCAAAAACGCCTGCAGCGTTTAAGGTCAACCAGTCAACCCCCGTCTCCATCCATTGACCCAGAGGGATTTTGTTATCAGTAATAAAATTCACAATTAAGCCTTTGTTATTTAATCGAAACAGGACAAGAAACGCGCTTACGCGTTGCTATCGAGGTAGTTCAGAACCGCTTGCACGGCGTCTTCGCCTTGCAGGGTTTTCACCCCTTTTAACCAGCGCTGCAGCTCGTTGGGATTGGCTTTTAGCCATTGCTGCGCCGCTACCGCCGGTTTCTGCTTCTGGTTGAGGATCGCTTCCATCAACTGGTTTTCCATCTCCAGACTAAATTGCAAGTTTTGCAACAGTTGACCAACGTTTGGGCACTGCGCTAGGTAATTTGCACGAACATTGGTGTAAACATTGGCACCGCCGTAATTCGGCCCGAAATAGTCATCGCCACCGGCCAGATATTCCATCTCAACATTGCTGTTCATCGGGTGAGGTGCCCAGCCTAAATAGACAATCCACTGCTGACGACGTGCGGCGCGAGAGACTTGTGACACCATGCCCGCTTCGCTCGATTCCACTAGACGAAACGTTTTTAAATCAAAGGCATTGGCATCAATCATCGATTGGATCAAGCGGTTGCCATCATTGCCCGGTTCGATACCGTAGATGCGAGATTTGAACTTGTCGGCGTGCTTGGCGAGATCGGCGAAATTTGTCACGCCCGCGTCATAAACGTACTTCGGCACCGCTAAGGTGTATTTGGCCCCTTGCAGATTAGCGCGTACCGTTTCGACTGTGCCCGCTTGGCGGTACTTGGCGATGTCGCCTTCCATCGTCGGCATCCAGTTACCGAGAAACACATCGATGTCGCCGTTGGCCATTGAAGAGTAAGTCACCGGAACCGAAAGAAGATCGGTTTTCGTCTCATAGCCGAGACCTTTGAGCAGCTCAGAGGTGACAGCGGTGGTGGCGGTGATATCGGTCCAACCCACATCGGCAAAACGCACCGTTTGACAGCTGTTGGCGTAGCTGTTGGCGGCAAAAAGCGTGAGGGCGGTGGTGGTGAGCATTTTTGTCGTCATAGACATAATCGATTCCTTATCGTTTTTCTGACTTTTCATTATTAAATGTGTTATTTGCTGATGACTTAGCGCATCGCTATGGCGTGTGTTGTAACGCTCTTTTCGGTGGATGCATTCGTTGACTCTCTTGCCAGTTCGGCGCGAGCCACACCGGGACGTTGCCGGCTTCGAGCAGGGCTTTATCTAAAATCATGTCCGCAGCCCGCTCGGCGACCATAATGGTTGGCGCATTGAGGTTGCCATTGGGAA
The DNA here is from genome assembly GCF_009665415.1 of Vibrio cidicii. Classification (NCBI taxonomy): domain Bacteria; kingdom Pseudomonadati; phylum Pseudomonadota; class Gammaproteobacteria; order Vibrionales; family Vibrionaceae; genus Vibrio; species Vibrio cidicii. Next base: position 1,020,813 of record NZ_CP035922.1, read on the forward strand.
TAGTGGGAAAAACTGACGAATCGACCACGCGCAATGCACTCAGGCCGCGCACTCGACACTGTTCATCCAGCACCGCCATCGGGTCATCGTCCGCGCCCATTTTGCAACTGCAAGACGGGTGATAGGCGCTTTCCACATTTTCGCGCACCCAGTGATCGATCGCGTCATCGCTGACCACGTCCGCGCCAGGCTGAATCTCTTCACCGCGATAGGCATCGAGCGCTGGCTGAGCAAGAATTTCGCGCGTTAAGCGAATGCAGTCACGCCAATCTTGGCGATCTTGCTCGGTCGAAATGTAGTTAAACTCAATCTTGGGTTTGTCGTTTGGATCTGCCGAGATGATTTCGACGCTGCCACGACTTTGTGGTTTGTTGGGGCCGACATGCACCTGAAAGCCATGGCCAGCAAAGGCTGCACGTCCATCGTAGCGCATCGCCGCAGGCAAAAAGTGATACTGAATGTTTGGCCACTTCAGCCCCTTGCGTGAGCGAATAAAGGCGCAAGATTCAAAATGGTTGGTCGCGCCCAACCCTTTGCGGGTCAGAATCCATTGCGCGCCGATCAGCCCTTTGCTCACCAAGCCAAGTTTGCTATTGAGGGTAATGGGCTCTTTACAGTGATATTGAAAGTACACTTCCAGATGATCCTGCAAATTGCGCCCCACGCCGGGCAAATCATGCACTAAGGGCACCTTGGCACGCTCAAGTACCGCTTTCGGGCCGATGCCAGAAAGTTGCAGCAGTTGCACAGAGCCGATGGGGCCTGCGCTTAAAATCACTTCATTGCGCGCAAGGCACTGTGAGGTTTTGCCCGATTTCTCAAACACAACACCCACAGCACGTTTGTTTTCTAGCAGCACTTTTTGCGCCTTAACGCCTTTGATCAGAGTGAAATTGGCACGCTTTTTCGCTCGGCTTAAGTACGCGTTAGAGGTGGAAGCTCGAACGCCATTTTTCACCGTCATGTGCATCGGTCCAAAGCCTTCTTGCTGGTAGCCGTTGTAATCCGATGTTTGCGGATAGCCCGCTTCAGCGCCTGCATCAATAAAGGCTTGATAGAGCGGGTTAAGCGTCATCTCGTTGCCTGCGCAGGTGCCAAGTGGCCCCTCCCCGCCGCGATACTGATCCGCGCCGCCAATCCAAGCTTCGGCACGGCGAAAATAAGGCAAACAGGCTTGATAGTTCCAACCAGCCGCGCCCTGCGCTTCCCACTCATCAAAATCGCAAGCATGGCCACGTACATACACCATGCCGTTGATAGAAGAGCTGCCGCCGAGCACTTTGCCTCGCGGGCAATGCAGCTGTCGCCCAGACAGGCCAGACTCCGCGACCGTTTCATATTGCCAAGCGTATTTCTCGCTGTTCATCGGATAAGACAGCGCAGTGGGCATCTGGATGAAAATGCTGTTATCAGAGCCGCCCGCTTCCAAAAGCAGCACTTGATGTTCACCACTTTCAGACAGCCTATCGGCCAAAACGCAGCCAGCCGATCCCGCACCGACGATGATGTAATCGTAGTGTTGTTGCATGGTTTTCTCTCTTATTTGCTGATTATTGGTACGGGCCGACGAAATCGCCCATCTCGACTAATACGCTTTTGGTTTGCGTGTAGTGACGCAGCGTTTCCGGGCCGTTTTCACGCCCAATCCCAGAATGTTTGTAGCCGCCAACCGGCATTTCAGCAGGCGAATCTCCCCAGGTGTTGATCCAGCAGATCCCGGCTTGCAACTGATGAATCACTCGATGTGCTCGGCCAAGATTCTGGGTAAATACCCCCGCCGCCAAGCCAAAGTCGCTGCGATTGGCGCGGGCAATGACCTCTTCTTCCGTACGGAATTTCAAAACCGACATTACCGGGCCAAATATCTCCTGCTGCACGTGCGCCATCTCGTCTTGGCAGTCGATAAACACGGTTGGCGCAACAAAATTGCCTTTATCCAAACCGTTTTCCATCAGCCGTTCACCGCCGGTGAGTAAGGTCGCGCCGCTCTGTTTCGCGCTTTCAATCGCCGCCATCACTTTATTCAGATGCTCGCCGGAGATCAGCGCGCCAATTTGCGTCTCCATGTTCATCGGATCGCCGACACGCAAACGCTCGGTGCGCGTTTTCAACTGAGCGACAAAATCGTCATAGAGCGACTCATGAACAAACACGCGTGTGCCGTGGGTACACACTTCCCCTTGGGTGTAGAAGTTGGCCACCATCGCCGCTGAGACAGCCTGTTCGAGCTTAGCGTCCTCAAAAATGATCAGCGGGGATTTGCCACCGAGCTCCATCGTCACCGATTTCAGTGTCTTGGCGCTATCGGCCATCACAGCTCTGCCCGTAGTTGATTCACCCGTAAAGGAAACTTTGGCGATATCAGGATGAGCAGTGAGCATTTGCCCGACACGATAGTCGCCTTGAATTACGTTAAACACGCCATCTGGCAGGCCTGCTTGGGTAAATATTTCCGCCAGTTTCAGTGCCGAAAGTGGCGTTTCTTCGGAGGGTTTGAAAATCATCACGTTGCCTGCGGCAAGCGCTGGGGCCGATTTCCACATCGCAATCTGGATTGGGTAGTTCCAGGCACCAATGCCAGCGCAAATGCCGAGCGGCTCACGGCGAGTGTAGTAAAACTGATTGGCACTGAGTGACTGCTGTTCACCTTGCAGTGACACGGCCAGCCCCGCGTAGTATTCAATCACGTCGGCGCCAGTAGCGATGTCCACGGCAATGGCTTCTTGCAGCGGCTTACCACTGTCCAGTACTTCCAGTTTCGCTAGCTCGTCGTTGTGCTCACGCAGCAGTGCCACCGCTCGGTGCAAAATTCGGCAACGCTCTTGCACCGACATCGCCGACCAAATGGCAAAACCGCTTTTGGCGGCGGCGATCGCTAGCTCAAGATCGGCAGAAGTAGCCTGAGCGACGCGTGCCAGCGGCTTGCCCGTGGCCGGGTTGTAGGTGGTAAAATACTCGCTGGTTTCACGAGTTACGGCTTTACCGCCAATGTAATGTGATTTGTTATCCATCATGAAGGTCTGACTCGTCGTTATTGTTTTGTATAAAAAGTGAGTTGCTTGTCCAAATAATCGTTAATGATCACTTTGGCGGTTTCGCCACTGATCCCGTCGGGGTTGAGCGCCCCGCGTAACCAAATACCATCAATCAATGCCGCAATGCCGTGGGCGACCAGTTCCGCTTGATCGCGATTGAGCAGCGCTTTCAGTTCATGTTTGAGATGAGAGATCAAGCGCTTCTCATTGACTCTTTGCAGCCGCTTTAGCTGCTCGTCGTGCATGGAATAAGACCAAAACGCCAACCACGTTTTAGCCACTTTGTTTTCCACTTGGTAGCCGGAAAAGTTTCCGTCGATGATGGCGTTGATCCTTTGGTGGTAGGCCTGTTTGGGTAGTGCGGCTAAACGCTCTACCACAGTGCGTGATAACTGACGAAGGATCTCCCGCATGGTCTCTTCCAACAAACCGTGCTTGCCACCGAAATAGTGATTAATGATGCCTGTCGATACGCCCGCCTCTTTGCTAATCAGGGCAATACTGGCGGCGTGCAGACCCACGCGATCAATCACCGTCATGGTCGCATTCACCAGTTGTGGCTTACGTATTTGCGGCATCCCAACTTTCGGCATTTTGGCTCCTGATGTTTTTAATTGAACGTGCAGTTAAATTAAAATGCCACATTATTTATTCGTGCACAAATGTTTATTTCACAAATGACCGATACAAACCCTCACAAAGAGAAGCGATAAAAACTTCGGTGATGGCCGAAACCTGATTTGCATTGCTCAACAAAGCATCACAAAAGCCACCATGAAACACGCCAATTGATGAAAACAGAAACAACAAACTGATATTTAACCAGCAATTGCAGGCTGACTTAACCCCAAGAGCGTGGCGCAATCTTAGATTAAACCAAACACACTCAGTTTGAAGATTGAAAAAATCCCAATAATTATTTAGAGTACTAAATGTTATATCTCTAAATAACAACACAAGGAAAAAAATATGAACCCCATACTGGAAACCCGAGGCCTGTTTAAGGTATTCGGGGAGCAACCAGAGCAGGCCTTTACCCTGCTGGAAAAGGGTGTCGACAAGGACGGCATTTTGCAAAAGACAGGATTGACCATCGGTGTCAATGATGTGTCACTGTCGATTCAAGCCGGAGAAATTTTTGTCATTATGGGACTGTCTGGTTCTGGCAAGTCCACTCTCGTTCGCTTACTCAATCGCTTGATTGAACCAACCAAGGGCAGCGTATTGCTTAAGGGCAAAGATATCGCCCACATTTCTGAGCAAGAACTGCGTGAGGTACGCCGCAAACACATCTCAATGGTGTTTCAAAACTTCGCTTTAATGCCACATATGACGGTGCTGGAAAACGCCGCCTTCGGCTTAGAGCTGGCCGGCATTACCGTTGAGGAGCGAGAAAGCACTGCGCTTGCCGCGCTCAACCGCGTCGGACTGGACGCCTATGCAGAGGCGTTTCCCGATGAGCTTTCTGGTGGCATGAAACAGCGCGTTGGTCTGGCACGTGCACTGGCGTGCGACCCCGATATCTTATTGATGGATGAAGCGTTTTCAGCACTTGATCCTTTGATCCGCGCCGAAATGCAAGACGAGCTTTTGCGCCTGCAAAATGACGATAAACGCACCATCGTATTTATCTCGCACGATCTGGATGAAGCGATGCGCATCGGCGATCGCATCGCCATCATGCAGCATGGCGATGTGGTGCAAGTCGGCACTCCTGATGAGATCCTCAACCATCCTGCCAACGACTACGTGGCTGCCTTCTTTCGTGGTGTAAATGTGGCGAGCGTTTTAACCGCCAAAGACATTGCGCGGAAAAAACCAGTGGCGGTGTTTAAGAAAAGTGAACACGACGGCCCAAGATCCGCCATGCAGATATTGCTCGATCAGGATCGTGATTACGGCATTGTGATTGATAAATCCAACCGCTTTTCCGGTGTGGTTTCACTCGACTCGCTGCGCCTTGCGCACAAAGAGCAACGCTCTTTGAGTAGCGCGCAGTTGCCAGACGCCATCACACTCACACCCGAGCAATCAGTCAACGACATCTTGGGCCTTGTGGCCGGGGTGCCTTACGCCGTTCCCGTTGTCGATGAGCAAGGGCAGTATTTTGGTGTGGTCACCAAATCACGGCTGCTGCAAACCCTAGACAAGGAGTAGTAACAATGTCTAACGAATCAGAAACCAGTGACCCGTGGTCACAAACCAGCGCTGCGCCAAGCGATCCTTGGGGACAAGCAACGCCCGTGACCGACAACGCCGATTGGCTCAATAGTGATGCGCCTCCGCTCACATCGTTTGATCCGCTTCATCCCTTCGATCAAGCCATTTTGCCCTTCGATCACTGGGTAGAAACCGGATTAAACTGGCTGGTGGATCATGGTCGCCCGCTGTTTCAAGCCGTACGCGTGCCGATCGATTTCATACTCTCCTCGTTTGAGACCGCACTGGTTTCCACACCAGCGCCCATCATGCTGCTGATCTTGTTCTTGCTTGCTTGGCAATGCTCAAATATTCGCTTAGGCAGTGCCACACTTGCGTCACTGATCTTTATCGGTTTGATTGGCGCTTGGTCGCAAGCCATGACCACCTTAGCACTGGTCATGACGTCGGTATTTTTCTGCTTGTTGATTGGTTTGCCACTGGGGATCTGGCTCGCACGCAGCCAAACCGCCGCCAAAATTATTCGCCCACTGCTGGATGCGATGCAGACCACGCCTGCTTTTGTCTATCTGGTGCCGATCGTCATGCTATTTGGTATTGGTAACGTGCCCGGCGTAGTGGTTACCATCATTTTTGCCCTGCCACCTGTGGTGCGTTTGACGATTTTAGGCATTCAACAAGTGCCCGAAGAGCTAATTGAAGCAGGTCACGCCTTTGGTGCCAGCAAACGGCAAATGCTCTATCGCATTCAACTGCCTCTGGCGCTGCCCACCATTATGGCAGGGGTCAATCAAACTCTAATGTTGTCACTTTCTATGGTGGTGATTGCCTCCATGATCGCCGTTGGCGGCTTAGGCCAGATGGTGCTGCGTGGCATCGGCCGCTTAGATATGGGCTTAGCTGCAGTCGGCGGGGTCGGCATCGTCATTCTGGCGATTTTACTTGATCGCATCACACAAACCTTGGGGGACAACGCGGGCAATAGCAAACTGCGCTGGTATCACACCGGACCAGCATCTCTGCTAACGCGACTCTTCAACTCCCGCAAGCCTTCACCTGAATTAAGCAAAATGGAGAAATAATATGCATTGCTCATGGAAGAAAACCCTCACCGTTACTGCTCTCACGTCACTGGTTGTGGCCAGCAGCGCGTGGGCAGAAAAACTGCCCGGTGCGGGGGTAACCGTACAGCCGGTTCAATCCACTGTTGCGGAAGAGACCTTTCAAACCTTGATCGTCAACCGTGCCCTTGAAGCGCTCGGTTACGATGTGTTACCAACCAAAGAAGTCGATTACAACGTCGCCTACACCTCGATCGCCAAAGGCGACGCCACCTTCCTCGCGGTTGGCTGGTTTCCGCTGCACAGTGACAAATACGCCATGGCCGGAGGAGACAAGGTATTCTATCGCCAAGGCCAATACATCAGCGGCGCGGCGCAAGGCTATTTGATTGATAAAGCCACAGCGGATAAATACAACATCAGCAACATTAGTCAATTGAAAGATCCGAAAATCGCTCGCCTATTTGATGCAAACGACGATGGTAAGGCCGATCTGACCGGGTGTAATCCGGGCTGGGGCTGTGAAGGGGTTATCGAGGCGCAGCTTAGTGCTTACGGCCTGCGTGATACCGTCTCGCACAATCAAGGCAACTACGCCGCCATCATCGCCGATACCATTTCCCGCTATAAGCAAGGCTCGCCCATTCTTTACTACACTTGGACACCGTATTGGGTGAGCGGCGTTTTGGTTCCCGCTAAAGACGTCGTCTGGCTTGAAGTGCCTTTCTCGGCGCTGCCGGGTGAGCGAAAAGATGTCGATACCACGTTGCCAAATGGCAAAAACTACGGCTTTGAGATGAACAGCATGCGCATCGTCGCCAATAAAGCGTTTGCCGAGCAAAACCCAGCGGCGGCGAAGTTGTTTGCCATCATGCAAGTGAACATTAACGATGTGAGCGCGCAAAATATGATGATGAGCCAAGGCAAAAATCGTTCAGCCGACATTGAAGCGCATGCCGATGGCTGGATAAAAGCGCACCAAAAACAATTTGATGCTTGGGTTGAGGCGGCGAAAAAAGCGGCGATGTAGCAGATAGTCTTTTTCGCCTCACAAAAATAGCCGCATTTTGCGGCTATTTTCATTGGCAATCAATTGATTTATTTAAAGATATCCGGTAATAAACAAGTGCTTATTTCGGTGTCTTTATAGGTTGTCGACGTGGTCAACTCATCCCCTTGCATCTCAATGTGCTTTATTCCCATAGCTCGCATATCAGATAAGCTATATATCCATCCTTGCGTCTTTTGGCTGAACTTACAATTGTTGGGAATAGTCTGCCCATAAACCGTGATATTTTGATCAACGCCTATTAAGTCAAAAAAAGCCGTTTCTTTTAATCTCAAACGGGTCAAATAGCCGGAAAACTCTTCCCACCGACTCGCAGGGACTGAGCGACGCCAAATTTCGTCGTCTTGCTTCGCTCCGCCATGCCAACCGAGCATGGCATCTTTCTTGATCAACACATGATTGGCTGCGGGCAGAATGTAGTTTGCACAGGCGGAAAAACAGAGCTGACTCACTTCCACATCCAAATTCAGTTCATGAACGAAATAGCCAAACTCGATGCCAGAACCCATTTCACCGCCCTCGCTGGTGATTCTTAACTTTTTGATTTGGCGTCCGTCGGTTCGCACTAGGCGGATCGCCTCAAGGACAGCGTCTCCGGTGATCATCCCCTCGTAAACCAACGTATCCTCGGTCAGCAAAATCTTATTTTCATCTGGAATGATGGTGATTTGTGATGCGCACGCACTTAACAAAGAGGCAAAGGCGATGATTAACACTCTATACAGCATAGGTTTTTCCTATTTATCTTGATCTTAGACTCGAAACTGCCTCTTCTATACACCCAATACCGAGACTTTCAAAGCAAGCATGCCGTGCAAATAGACACACATAACAGTAAAAGCCTCTAGCGAGCCTTGGTAGTGCTTAATAACCCGTTAAATCAGCCCCATAGCGGTGAGGCCTTCTCGCCTGCAATAGCAGCTCTGTTTAACCACAATTGAGTTGATAGGAATACTCGAACATCAGCGGATTAAACCTATTGGGTTGCTGATGTGTCACTCGCCCTCGCCATGCTCGCTTTGTAATTGTATAGCCAGTAGCAAATCAGCCCCAGACATACGCCCCAGAAAGCGCTGCCAATCCCGAGTAAATTGATGCCAGAAGCGGTGAACAGAAACGTAAACAGTGCAGGCTCTCGGCAGTGGCTGTCGGTCATCGATACCGATAAACAGTTCATTAAGGTGGGCATCACCGCTAGCCCTGCAATCGCAATCACCACAGCGGCAGGGACGGCGCTAAAAATAGAAACAAATGACATGCCCATAATGCCCGCTAAAAGATAAAATACACCCATCGAAATCCCCGCCATATAACGGGTTTTCGGGTTTTCATCCGCATTTGGGCCCATACAAATCGCGCCTGTGATGGCGGCCAAATTAAAAGCAAAACCACCAAACGGAGCCAATAACAGCCCGGCCAAACCTGTCGTTGTGATAATTTTGGAGGACTCGACTTGGTAGCCATTGGCTTTTAATACCGCAAATCCTGGCAAGTTTTGCGAGGCCATGGTGACAATAAACAAAGGGATTCCAACACTGACCAACGAGAAGAAATCAAAATCCGGAACTATGAAGGTCGGCGTGGTCAACCCCATCGTGACCTCACTGACATCGAGTTTTCCCATAGCGACACAGAGCCCCAGCGCGACGAGAAAGATACTCGGGACCAATAAGTTTCCCAGCCAAGTTCTTGCCACAATAAACATCGCTAACATCACCAAAACAATTTGTCCTTCTTCCATGAGCGATTCAAACAAGCCCAAGCCAAATTGCAATAATATTCCGGCCAACATCGCCGCTGCGATGGCAGTTGGGATTTGCTTTAGTACTTTTTCAACTATCCCGGCCAAGCCAACTAAGGTAATCAGCAGAGAGCTGAATAAAAACGCGGCGATGGCCTGATTCATGGTCAATCCGTCAAGGGAGGTAATTAACAATGCTGCGCCCGGTGTTGACCACGCGGTGACGATTGGTTTCTTGTAGAACCATGAGAGCAAAATCGTGCTGGCTCCCATACCTATCCCTAGCGCCCAAAACCAAGAAGCAATTTGCGCTTCATTCCCGCCAGCACTGCTTGCGGCTTGAAAAATTATCGCGGCCGCACTTGCGTAGCCAATAAAAACGGCAATAAAGCCGGTGCTGATGTGAGAAAGTTTTAGCTTAGTCATGTTAATTCACCTCAATGTGCGTTATAACGTCCGTGCAATTTAATCTAGCATTTGTGCGCTATAGCGCACAAGGAGTTTGTCGAAAAAATATGCAAACCGAAATCAAAGTCGGCGATAACTTAAAACGCCTTCGACAAGAAAAAGGTTGGAGTTTAGATAAAGCCGCGCAAGCAACTGGCGTGAGTAAAGCCATGCTTGGGCAAATAGAACGCGGTGAATCGAGCCCGACCGTCGCCAAACTGTGGCAGATCGCCTCAGGATTTGATGTGTCGTTTTCCAGTTTTATCTCCGTGGGTTCGAATCATGAACTCACCAATCTTTTCAGAGATGCAAACGAGCTAAGGCGCGAGGAGTACAATGTTGGCTTCTTCGTTAGCTTGTTGTTCCCGTTTGAGCCAGCGCTGGGGTTTGAGGTATTCGAACTCACCTTAGCGCCCAATTATCAGCATGAATCTGAACCGCACAATCTTGGTGTGACCGAGCACATCCTATGTATTGCTGGCGAAATGGCGGTCCTGTTTGATGGCGAATGGCACACATTGCGCCCGGGCCAAGCGGTGCGCTTTAATGCCAACCAAGCTCATGGCTACAAAAACATAGGTGAGACGAATGCCGTGTTCCACGACATTATTCACTACTCAGGAAGAAAGCTATAAGCCGCAACCGCGTTGAGCAGATGTCCTGCTCAACTAGAGAAAAAGCGAGCTCCAGGCTCGCTTCTCTCTCTGATGTTAAACTCGACAAGATTACAGTGACTCAGCCGATTACCGTACAATCGTGAACTCTTCGTTGGTTAGGCGGCGATTAGTATCGCTTCTGCTAACAGGTATTTGGACAAAAACATTTTAGGGTTGAGGCTTCGTTCAATTAATATTCATTTGGATAATGAGCCTCAAATTTTGAGATGAAAAATTTCTCGGGTAACCACAAACATTAATATCAAACCTTTTGCTTAACTATGGTAAATGGTCGTAAACTTTAAAAGTGTTGGCAATAACTATCGGAAAATTAAATGGTTAAGCAAGTTAAGTTGGATTGGTCTCAGGGGCTCAAGATTGAGAATGATTTTTTTCCTGAAGATAAATTGGGAAGGGTTAGGTACGCAACATTCCTTACAAAACTTCTTGCATCTCAAGGTTTTGATAAAGCAAGAGATACTGGTGATCAAAAGCGCAATTATGTGCTTAATCTAAATGCAGAATGGGGAGCAGGTAAAACATATTTTCTTAAACGTTGGTCTGAAGATATCAAAGAGCATTACCCCGTTGTTTACATAGATGCGTGGAAGAAAGATTACTCAGATGATCCTTTAATGACGGTAATTTCCTCCATCATCGAACAATTGAGAAAGCAAGCAGGAAAAGACAAAAATTCCATAGAGTTCAAAGTGCCTCGTAAGCTTATAGGTCTGTTGAAAGCTGCTGCACCAGGTGTAGGTCGAGGTTTATTTAAGAGATATGTAGGAATTGATCCTGTGGTAATTATGAATGCCGATGACGACAATGAAAATATCGGTAGTATTAAGGGGAAAGATGGCAAAGATTTAGTAGATGAAAATGGCCAACCTATTGATATGAGCTTTGCAGCTTCTGAAGCAGTTAAGTATTTAATAGATGAACATGATGCTAAAAGTGCAGCGATAGAAAGCCTAAAGACAAGTGTATTCGAATGGGTAACCGCAGTTGTTGGCCTTAAAAATAAAGAACTACCAGCTTTCATTTTCATTGATGAACTAGATCGTTGCAGGCCTAGTTATGCTGTTGAAATGCTGGAAACAATCAAGCATATATTTGACATTAATGGCGTGGTTTTTGTAGTAGCTACTGACACTGAACAACTACAACATGCGGTAAAAGCTGTTTATGGCGAGGGATTTGACGCTAAAATCTATCTTAGTCGCTTCTTTAATAGTCGCTATAGTCTTAAAGCCCCGAATTTAGAAAATTTTCTAGAAGTGCACAGTGACGCTAGCAAGCTTTCTGGTGATTACTTGAGAGACTTGAACATTGAAGTACTTCCTTTTAATGTGGATGCAAAAGCAACTTTAAGAAATATATCGGTAATTCTTGACGCCTTTAAGGTATCTGCTCGTACTGCTATCCAAATTGCAGATAGAGTAGTGGCTACAATCTCAAATATGCCTAAAGGCTCTAAAATTGATATATTGATGCTAACAGCTTTACTTTGTATCAAAGAAAAGGACCATAATCTTTTTGACGAAATAGTATGTGGCAAGTTTGCAAGAGTGGTGCAGAATGGGGATAGTAAGAAGACTATCTATTTGAATGACTTTCTAGAAACTTACATACCAGAAAGCTCTCATATGCGACATCTTGAAATGAACTTCGATCCACGGGAATATGCTCCTAATCTTAAGATTTATTCTTATCAGAACGCTGTAAAAAACCCCTATTCATCTGGTATTTATAGATTCTACTTACTTGATTATCTGAAAGAAATTTTCTCTTCTCACTTTAATTCATCTGGAGAATTTCATGCGGGAATGCATTTTTTAGGCGATAATCGCTGGAGTCCTACTCCAGAACAGACACCTTTAGAGCAGATCTGTAAGACTCTCCACGAGGAGTACAAAAAATATCAGTATGATATAGACGCACAGAAATTGGGAGTGCCAGCACTTCTATGGGTTAAGTTCTTCTATATCAAAAATAAGTTCGAGTCGATAGATTTAGATGAATATAAGGACTTCGTTGAGCTAGCATCTCCACTAGACTGGATGGGTAAAGATGAGCTACCGGAAATAGACTAATACATAATATTTGTGTGTATCGGTCACTAAAATTGACCACGATTTTAGAGTTTTGCCCAATACTTTTCCTATTTCTAGGTATTAGGGCCGATTGCTCTTAATCCACTACTACTCACCTGTCAAGTGGTAATGGAGTACAAGAAGTCTAATTAACTAATAGACATTAACTCATGTACTCGACAAGACAATTGAATTACTTATGAATGAGTTTTTACGTTAACTCATTAAGGAGCATCAACAAGCCAACCCTAGCCCCACTAACTTGGGGCAAAAAATGAATTGCAGAAGTCGATGTAGTGAGTAATAGGTGTGTCGCCACGCGCTTACCTTACAATGGTCTATCCAACATATGATTACAAAAAAAGCGAGCACCAAGCTCGCTTTTAACTATCTGTTTTTAATTTAAATTACAGTAATTCAACCGATTGCTGGGCAATCACGAATTCTTCGTTGGTCGGCACCACCAACGCTACCGCGTTGAGTAGTTCTGATTTGGCAATCACGCCAGCCTTACCAAAGCGAGCCTCTTCATTGCCTTTTTCATCTTCGACAAAACCAAGCAGTTTGAGGTTTTGCAGAATCTCGCGGCGGATCGGCAGTGAGTTTTCACCAATGCCACCAGTGAAAATAATGCCATCAAAAGAATCAAGCGCTGCCAGATAAGAGGCAATGTACTTAGCAACGCGGTAGGTAAACACTTGGAATGCCAATGTGGCCCCTTCGTGGCCCTGCTCCATCGCCTCTAAAATGCCACGAGCGTCGCTGGTTAGGCCGGACACACCCAAGAAGCCAGACGCTTTGTTGAGTGAGTTAAACACTTTCTCTTGCGACCAGCCTTTCTTTAGCAGGTATTCGATGATCCCAGGGTCCAAATCGCCGCAGCGTGTGCCCATCATCAGGCCAGACAATGGGGTAAAGCCCATTGAAGTATCCACCGATTTTCCGTTGTTAATCGCGCAAACAGAAGCGCCATTACCAAGGTGCACAGAAATGAAACTCGACGCTTCGACCGGTTTATTGAGCATCTTGGCCGCTTCACGGCTAACGAAATAGTGGCTAGTGCCGTGGAAGCCGTAACGACGGATCCCAAAGTCAGTGTACAGCTCAGTAGCAATCGCGCCAGTGAAAGCACGTTTAGGCATAGTTTGGTGGAAGGCGGTATCAAACACCGCAAATTGCGGCAAAGCGGGGAAGGCTTCCATCGCGGCGCGAATACCAATCGCACCCGCCGGATTGTGCAACGGCGCAAGATCGGCCAATTTCTCAATTTCAGCGGTGACTTCTTCGTTGATCCGCACTGTCTTAGTGAACTTCTCGCCGCCATGGACGATACGGTGGCCGACAGCGACGATATCTTGCGTAAGGCCTAATTGTTCAGTCAAACCAACCAACTTGCCAATAGCAAGTTTATGGTGGTTTCCTTCCCCTTCAATGGCAATTTCCGTTTTCTCGCCAGCGTATTTCCAGCTCATGCGAGCGTCGGCCAAGCCAAAGCACTCACCCAACCCACTTAACACCGCATCACCACTGACCGAGTCGATAACGGCAAATTTGAGAGAGGAACTACCTGAGTTGATCACTAGTACGAACGAATTAGACATGGAGTTTGTTTCCTGTTGTGGAGCGGAGCTGGGTACAACGCATTTGCGCGGTTCTCTTAATCTACAGGCCATTATTCAATAATTTTTTAATCTTTCAACTATCTTTTAGCCTATACGGTTCAAACGCTGATTTTTTGTTGATCTTGAACAGGTTTTGATTTTATTAGGGGCACGAAAAATATAAAACGCAGCGTCAGAAGTACGTAGCATCGCCACGAGAGATGAGTTGATTGACAGAAAAAACAGAGAGAGAAAACGCCACTTGATGCACTAAGCGTTTCGGGGCGGCGCTGCAACTTGCCGACAAAGTGGCCGACGACAAACGGAAAAAACCACAGACGAAAAAAAACCGGGTCGAAACCCGGTTTTCTACAATCTTATGCTTCTTCGCGACGGCTGCTGTTGCTGCGGCCATGGCCACGTTCGCCACGATAGTTACCACGGTGATCACCACCACGGTTACGGTCGAAACGACGCTCACCTTCACGGTTAGCACGGAATCCACCTTCGCGACGTGCACCACCTTCGCGTCCGCCTTCGCGCTGACCACGGTAGCCACCTTCACGGCGTGCACCGCCTTCACGACGACCGCGTGGCTCGCCGAAATCGTCAAAATCACACACTACCGCGCCCACTTCTTTCTGGCGGATACGCAGCTTGCGAAGTTTGCTGGCTGCTTGTGTGCTCATCGCTTTTGGCAACTGAACAAAGGTGTGCTCTTGCGCAAGTTTGATCGCGCCGATAGAACCTTTGCCTAGGCCAAGTTCGTTTGCGATTGCGCCAACGATATCTTTAACCTGAACGCCTTGCTCACGGCCAACTTGTAACTGGTAAGTATCCCAATCTTGGTTGTTGAAGCTCTCACGACGGCCTTCACGACCTTCGCGTCCGCCTTCACGACCACCTTCGCGGCGATCTTTACGGCGTTGTTTTTCGCGCTCAACGGCTTCCACCATTGGATCTTCACCAACGTAGAACAGCGGGCGTTTACCTTGCTGACGCTTCAGCAAAATTGCCGCCAGTACTGAAGAATCGATTTCTAGCGTCTCTTCTAGCTTTTCAACCAGTTCAGCGAACTTGTCTAGCGCTTTGTGTTCTGTTTCCGCTGCCAACTCTGCCGCCAATTTGTTCAGGCGAGCGGCTGCAACTTGGTCACGCAGTGGCAGTTGGATCTCTTCCATAGAAGATTTCGTCACACGTTCGATGGTGCGTAGCATGCGGATCTGGTTAGTGCGAACCAAAAGAATCGCTTTACCTTTACGTCCAGCACGACCAGTACGGCCGATACGGTGGATGTATGATTCCACGTCGAACGGGATGTCGTAGTTAAATACGTGTGTAATACGTGGAACATCAAGACCACGTGCCACAACGTCTGTTGCAACTAGGATATCGATCACGCCTTGTTTGATGTGATCAACAGTACGCTCACGCAGAGACTGAGGAATATCACCGTGCAGCGCCGCAGCTTTGAAGCCACGTGCACTTAGCCAATCAGCCAGACGCTCAGTATCTTGACGAGTACGAACGAATACGATCGACGCATCGGTCTCTTCAGTTTCAAGCAGACGAGACATCGCTTCGTCTTTCTCTACGCCTTTTACGACCCAGAATTGCTGAGAAACTTTGTCAACCGTGTGGTTTTTACCCGCAACGTCAACCGTTACTGGCTCACGCAGGAAACGCTCAACAATGTTTTTCAGCATTGGAGGCATGGTTGCAGAGAAAAGGACACGCTGCGCAGAAGATGGCGCGTGTTCCATGATTTCGGTCACGTCATCAACGAAACCCATGTTCAGCATTTCGTCTGCTTCATCAAGAACGAAAGTGTGAACTTCACCGAGGTCCAGACGCTCACGATTGATCAGGTCTTGAACACGGCCTGGTGTACCTACGATAACGTGAGCACCATTTTTCAGAGCGCGCATTTGATCAACGATAGATGCACCACCGTAGATCTCGAGAACTTTAAGTCCCTTGATGTTTTGGCCGAGGTTTTTCATCTCTGCCGCAACTTGGATAGCCAACTCACGAGTTGGTGCTAACACGATAGCCTGTGGCTTACGCTGTGCTAGGTCCAGTTTGTTTAGCAGAGGAAGAGAAAACGCAGCGGTTTTACCTGTACCTGTTTGTGCTTTACCTAGTGCATCTACGCCCTGAAGTAGATGTGGGATAGCGGCTGCTTGAATTGGTGTTGGAGAAACAAAGCCCATTCCTTCTAGAGCAGAAAGGATAGAATCATTCAGCTCTAAATCGCTGAATTGAATAACAGAATCTTGCATGGGGATCCTACTGTATTTAATGTAAAAATGGGTCCCACAAGCTCTTCTCATTCGATACTGATTCATCCGGTTTTAGCTTCCTTTTGCAGGAAACAGCACAGTACAAAAACGCTACAAGCCATTGGGGACGACTTAAGGGACGCGGATTATTCCTTAAAAGCATAAAAAAAGCCAGAAAAAATTGAATTTCATCACAAATATTTCTTAGCAGTGGTAGAATTAGGCCGCCTAATCCCTTCAGCCCAAGTAAACACAAGGGCTGAGCTCAATCATTTATTGGTCAAATTGTAGATGATGGACGGTGAAACAGCCTGTTTTTGGTAGTAATAAAGCCGTGCAATGATTATAGTGTGCCCAATTCAAAACATAAGCTAAGAAAAGATGTTTCAAGATAATCCACTACTCGCCCAACTTAAGCAGCAAATTCAAGAAAATCTGCCTAAGAAAGAGGGAACCATCAAGGCAACCGAAAAAGGTTTCGGTTTTCTCGAAGTCGACAGCAAAACCAGTTTCTTCATCCCGCCGGCTTACATGAAAAAATGTATGCACGGTGACAAAGTGATTGCCATCATCCGCACGGAAAACGAACGTGAAGTCGCCGAGCCTCAAGAGTTGGTGGAACAATCACTCAACCGTTTTATTGGCCGCATCAAAATGTTCAAGGGCAAGCTCAACGTCACGCCTGATC
Source organism: Vibrio cidicii (assembly GCF_009665415.1). Lineage (NCBI taxonomy): Bacteria > Pseudomonadati > Pseudomonadota > Gammaproteobacteria > Vibrionales > Vibrionaceae > Vibrio > Vibrio cidicii. Next base: position 1,037,646 of record NZ_CP035922.1, read on the forward strand.
ATCCGCAATTGAAGAAAATGTCACTGAAAGCCAAAGTGAAAAAAGGGCTAAAAAGTGACGACTTCGCCGAGGGAGATTGGGTAGTTGCGCATCTTGTTCGTCATCCATTAAAAGACGAAAACGGCTTCTTTGTTGAGATCTCGGAAAAAATCACCGATGCCAATGACAAAATCGCTCCGTGGTGGGTTACGTTGGCCGAAAATGATCTACCAAATTCCGAGCCTGCGGGCATTGAACACTGGGAAATCAAAGACGATGCGGATCTACAACGCATCGACATGACGCACGTACCCTTTGTCACGATTGATGGCGAGTCGACCAAAGATATGGACGATGCCTTATACGCGAAGAAAAACGCCGCTGGTGATTTTGAGCTGACCATCGCAATCGCTGACCCAACTGCGTACATTACGCCAGACGATGAGATGGACAAAGTCGCGCGCGAACGCGGTTTCACCATTTACCTGCCCGGACGCAACATTCCGATGTTGCCACGCGATCTGGCCGACGAGTTGTGTTCGTTGATCGAAGGTGAAATTCGCCCTGCCCTTTGCTGCACGGTTACCGTGTCGAAAGATGGCGTGATCGGCGATGACATTCGTTTCTTTGCTGCCAATATTAAATCGCATGCTCGTCTGGCCTACGACAACGTCTCCGATTGGTTAGAAAACGGCGTATCGGAAAAATGGCAGCCAAGCGAAGAAATCGCAACCATCGTTCGTGACTTGTACGATTTTTCTCTGGCTCGCGCACAGTGGCGTGAAGAACACGCGGTCGTCTTCCCAGACAGACCGGATTACCGCTTCGAACTCAGTGAAGATAACGATGTGATCGCGATTCATGCCGACTCACGCCGCAGTGCAAACCGTTTGGTTGAAGAGTCGATGATCACCGCCAACATCTGTGCAGGTAGAACCTTGCAAGCGCACTTTGGTACAGGCGTATTCAACTGCCATTCTGGCTTCAAAGCAGAAAAATTGGCTGATGCGGTTGAACTGGTTAATCCCGACGGCACCTTACCTTTCACCAGTGAATCGTTAGCCACTTTACAAGGCTTTGCTGCGCTGCGTCGCTGGTTATGTCAGCAAGAAAGCACTTACCTCGACAACCGTATTCGCAAGTTCCAAACCTACAGTGAAGTGAGCAACCAACCGCTGCCTCACTACGCAATGGGGCTAGATATTTACGCGACTTGGACCTCTCCTATCCGTAAGTATGGCGATATGATCAACCACCGTATGCTTAAAGCACTGATCCTTAATAAAGAGCCAGTGCAAAAACCTGATGATACCGTCGGTGATGAGTTGGCTCTGCATCGTAAACACCACAAGATTGCGGAGCGCAATGTCGCAGATTGGCTTTACGCTCGCACTCTGGCAAATGAGCCAGCGAAAGAAACCCGCTTCCATGCGGAAATCTTTGATATCAACCGCGCGGGTATGCGTGTTCGTCTGCTGGAAAATGGCGCAGCAGCCTTTATTCCCGGAGCACTGATTGTCGACAATAGAGAGCGCATTGAGTGTAATGGTGATGCGGGGACAATCTCCATCGATAAAGAGTTGGTGTACAAACTGGGCGATGTATTGGAAGTGGTGCTCACCGAAGTCAACCAAGAAAACCGCAGTTTGGTGGCCAAACCAACCGCCGTGTTTGCCGAATTGCCAGTCGCTGAAGCGATACAAGGTGAATAAATGATAACAAGCGCTCAATTTGGGCGCTTTTTATTTTCCTCAATCCCAGTAAAATCACCTCGAAAAGAAAAAACGATTGAAGGGCACGACTCTAACTGTCCATTCAGTGATCAACGACCAAACAGCGATTTCGATTTTATGCCAGCAATAGAGCTTCTGACCTTTACTCACTTCGCGCCGCGCAAGCAAGAGCGCTACCCGACAGCGCAAAACGGTCTGTTTTGTGTCGAGAAAGGGAAATTGCAGCTTCATCCACAAGCTGGAGAAGCCTGTTTATTGGCAGAAGGCGAGTTTGCCTTTTATCACTCCGACCAATTTAAAGAAGCGTTGGCACTGCCCGGAGAGCAAGGCTTTTCCGCTGTCGTCCTGATCTTCACCCCAGCCCTGCTACAAAAATTTCGCAATAGCTACCCACTTGTCAGCGCAACCACCAACCAAACTGAATTTCTGACTAAGTTTGGGGCAACCGCGCCAGCTCTCCAACAGTTGAAGCAACTGCTAATCGAGTCCGTATCGCGCAAAAGCCCTCAACTGGCACAGGAACATTTAGCGCTGGCACTCTTGAGTTTGATGGTTGACGCTCAGCCTCAATTGTTGGGGTCTATCTTCGCGGCTACTCAGTTTAGTGAAACACAAAAGATCATCTGCTATATCGAAGAGAACCTCGATCACGAGATCTCGTTAGAATCACTGGCACAGCATATGGGCATGTCTATCGCGACCTTAAAGCGCCGCTTAGCCGCAGAGGAGATGTCTTTTTCGCAACTGCTGAAAATCAAACGTATTAGTTATGCGACCAACCAACTGCGCAACAGCCACAAATCCATCAATGAGATTGCAACGGAATCAGGCTTTAAAAGCGCCGCCCATTTCAGCACCGCCTTTAAAGCGCTTCAGCACATGACACCTAAAGAATTTCGTGCCAAGGTTTCTGGGAAATCGTGATTAATGGGAGAGTTGGAAAGGGATTACCAAAAACAGCCAGCCGGATCGTGCTCTATCTCATAGAGAATATCCTCAAGATGCGCACTTTGCGTTAAAGTCGAATACGGCTCCCAATAGTAGTTTTCACCATCGAATCGAGCGATAAAAAACAGCCAGTGCTGCTGCCCTTCATCAAAAAGAATCTGGGCTACAGGAGAGGTGTACTCACTGTGTCGGGAGTCCAGAAGATAGCTCGCTTTGTGCAGCTCAACCCCAGTTTCAAGCGGCACATAGAGACATTTGCCAAGCTCCACCGGTACATTGGTGTTACGCTTGGTACACAACTCTTCAACTTCTTTATAGAGACGATTGGTGGCTATTTGCGTGACTGACATGGTTTTCTCCCGCGCCCAATACGAGTAATGAGTATACGCAAACTCTACGCTTATCTCACAAGAAAGCCAGTCTGTAGCCATGCTTTCACAGGATATGCCAGCCCTTTCACAAAAGTGTAACCTGAACGAAATATCATAGGCGGCTAAAATACGCTTATATTGGAGTACCTTATGATTCGCTTAGCGGTCTCTACCTTTTTGGCTTTTGCCCTATCCTTTCCATCCGCTTACGCCAAAGAGCTCAATATTTCAGGTTCAACCTCTGTCGCACGCGTGATGGATGTGTTGGCTGAAGAATTTAACAAAACTCATACTGAAACCTTTGTTGCCGTACAAGGCATCGGCTCCACAGCGGGCATCACCATGGTCAATAAAGGGGTGGTGAAACTGGGCATGAGCTCACGCTACCTTACTGAAATGGAGAAAGGTGAAGACCTGAATGTCGATCTGATTGCTTATGACGGTTTGGCGCTGGTCGTCAATATCTCCAATCCAATCAATAACCTAACACAGCAACAAATCTTCGATATTTATCAAGGTAAGCTGACCAACTGGAAACAAGTGGGCGGTGAAGATAAACGAATTGCTGCGGTAACACGCGAAGCGTCGTCCGGTTCACGCTACAGTTTCGAAAGCCTTTTGGGTCTGACTAAAATCATTAAAGACCGATTAGTCTCCGATATCAGCACCAGCAATCTGGTAGTAAATAGTAACAGCATGGTGAAAACCATCGTCAACCACAACCCACAAGCTATCGGCTTCGTTTCTTTGGGGTCAGTGGATCGCTCAGTAAAAGCCATTACTATTGATGGTATTGATGCGAATGCGAAAAACATCGCGACTAACCGCTATCTTTTATCGCGGCCATTTTTGATTTTGTACAAAAGTGACAACCTAGATCAATCGGAGAAAGAGTTTATCCGCTTTATCAAGTCCGAGAGAGGCCAAGCGATTATTCAAGAGTACGGTTACATTCCGGCAAAAGAGCGTGATTGACCGATAGCCTAAGATCTGAAAGGCCTGCGATTGCAGGCCTTTTTAATACCACTTAGCGGGTTAATGACTTACTTGGCGCGGCGTGCGGCCACGGCATCAGCCAACTGACGAAGAACGTTTTCGGTATCTTGCCAGCCGATACACGCATCGGTAATCGACTGACCGTAAGTCGGTGCTTTGCCATCCACCAAATCTTGGCGTCCTTCAACGAGGTGTGACTCGATCATCACGCCGAAGATCGCATCTTCGCCACTGGCAAGCTGCTCAGACACATCATCGGCCACCAGCATTTGACGCTTAAACTGCTTCGAGCTGTTTGCGTGGCTGAAGTCAATCATCACTTTTTGTGGAAGACCAGCAGCGGCGAGTTCCTCTTTCACCGCAGCAACGTGTGATGCACTGTAGTTTGGCTCTTTACCACCGCGTAAAATGATGTGGCAATCTGGGTTACCTGCCGTTTCAACAATCGCAGAATGTCCGTATTTAGTGACCGAAAGAAAATGGTGTGAAGCACTCGCAGAGCGAATCGCATCACTGGCAATTTTGATATTGCCGTCGGTGCCATTTTTGAAGCCAACCGGGCAAGAGAGACCTGACGCCAACTCGCGGTGTACCTGAGATTCTGTGGTACGTGCCCCAATCGCGCCCCAACTGATCAAATCAGCGACGTATTGCGGGGTGATCATGTCTAGGAATTCGCTGGCTGTAGGTAGCCCCATGTCCGTGAGATCCAACAACAGCTTACGCCCCATACGCAGGCCATCATTCAGCTTGTACGTATCGTTTAGGTATGGGTCGTTGATAAGCCCTTTCCAGCCAACCGTCGTGCGGGGTTTTTCAAAGTAGACACGCATCACGATTTCCAGTTTATCGCTCAGCTCATCACGCAGTGCTTTGAGTTTCTTACCGTACTCCACCGCAGCGACAGGATCGTGAATCGAGCATGGGCCAACGATCACCAGCAGACGATCATCCTCACCGTTCAAAATATTGTGAATCGCATTGCGAGATTCAAAAGTGGTCGAAGACGCGGTTTCAGTGGCCGGATACTTCTCTAGAACCGCCACAGGTGGTAACAGTTCTTTGACTCGATTTATTCTTACATCATCAGTTTGAAACATTGCGTACTTCTTCCTATTCACTCTTTTCTGGCTGAAATCGCAGAAGGAACGGATCCTCTGCACAGCCCGTTTTTTCTGGGTATGGGGGTAACTTATCGGCTTAAAACGGAGACTGCAATCATTTTTTTTATCAAAAGGCAAACTTTTCAATAATTTTACGCTTTACATTGATTGTAAATATTTAATTACACCCTCTTGGAGTACACTCCTATGCAATGATCAAGAGAGACAAAACAAAGATTCCTATTCGTCCTATATATGAGACATATCACATAATTTCACATTCTCGCATGGGGTTTGCAACATTTTGTCACTAGAATGAAGCGACTTGACTCTCTTGCGTTGACCACGTTGTCATCACGTTTAATGACAAGTTAATCAAGTTCCCATACCGTCTTAGCCTGAGAACAGAAGGAATAATTATGAAAAAATTAGCTATCACTATTTCCGCCGTGCTAGCTAGCAGTGGTTTTTTCTCAGCTACCGCTACAGCCGCCCTCTCTGATGTATACGTGGGTGGTAAACTTGGCTACGTTGCTCTTGAGGATGCCTGCTACGCATCCAGCCCTTGTGATTACAAGTCCTTTGGTTTAGGGGCTTACTCTGGCTACAACTTTACCGATAATATCGCTGCCGAAGTGGGCATTGATATGCTGGGTAAATTTGAAACCACATTTTCAGATTGGCGCTATGTCAAAGATCGCCTCTCAGCAATTTCTGTTGCGCCAAAGCTCAACTTGCCAGTCAATGAAAAGCTCGATGCTTTTGCTAAGCTAGGTGCGGCCTACATGCGCTTTGGTGATGAGAATGACATTGTTGCCACAGGCTCACTGGGTCTTGAATATCAATTGTCAGAAACGCTAAAAGCGCGCGCTGAATATCAACGCTTCCAAGATATGAGTGACGATATCGTACAAGACATGGACACTAACGTGTTCAGCTTGGGTGTCACTTATCTGTTTGGCCAATCAAGTGCAGCGCCCGCTGCCACCAGCGAGTCTGTGGTAGAGCCACGTCCTGTCGAACAAGAGCAACCTGCCGTTGTTGAACCCGTTGCTCAAACTCAGCCAGAGGAAGTGGTTCAGGAAGTGAAAGAAGAAGTGAAGCCTGAGCCAAAACCGGAGTGGGTGACTAAATTCACTAATCAGAAGTACAACCAAGAGCTGTTTGCAACCGGAAGTTCCACACTTTCTGCTGGTGGCAAAAAATCGCTGGAACCTCTTTTGGAAGTGTTACTTGCTTACCCAACCGCGAACGCGGAAATTGTCGGTCACACTGATTCAACCGGTTCAGAGACAGTTAACCAACGCATTTCGGAGAAACGCGCTCAAGCGGTGGCAGATTATCTCATCCAGGGTGGCGTGAAAGCAGAGCAGTTGACCGTAGTCGGTGCGGGTGAATCAAGCCCTATTGCTTCTAACGATACGGCCGAAGGGCGTGCACAAAACCGCCGTGTAGAAGTCACGATTCCAAGCTTTGAGTATCAAGAGCTTAAAAAAACAAATTAAGGCTCACTTAGCCTCTACAGTCCAAGGGGAGCGAATCGCTCCCCTTGTTTTTTCTCTCTACCCCCCTTCGCATTCCTGTATACAGGTTGCTGATATCCCCTTGATTTCACTTCCATAGCAGAAGCTTTGGCAGAAATTGACTATCTTTACAGCAACACGTTTTTTTGTTCACAACTAAACGATTGGCTTCAAAGAAATGATAGTTGTTATCATTTAGATTAATTCCAAGCAAGATGCATAAGGAACAAAACAATGAACACCGAGATCGCTGCATGGTTAGCCCGAGATCCTGATCCAATCAGTAAAACCGAGTTACAAACCCTCATTGATAACCACCGAGACGAAGAACTGGCCGATCGCTTTCGCGGCCGACTCGAATTTGGCACCGCTGGCCTACGTGGCAAAGTCGGCGCTGGGCCAAATCGTATGAACCGCTTAGTCATTCAAGAAACGGCCGCGGGGCTTGGTCACTACCTGATGCAAACTATCGACAACGCCCAATCGCGCGGCGTAGTGATCGGCTATGATGGCCGCACCGATTCGAAACAATTCGCTCACGATACCGCGGCGGTGTTGAGTGCGCTGGGGTTTAGAGTCTACCTCACGTATAAAGTCTCCCCGACTCCGGTAGTCGCCTATGGGGTAAAACATTTCCACGCAGCAGCAGCCGTGGTGGTGACAGCGAGTCACAACCCTCCCGAATACAACGGCTTCAAGGTATATTGGGAAAACGGCGCGCAAATCATTCCCCCACATGATGCAGGCATTGCCACGCAAATCGACCTCGCCGCAGCGCGCCCGATCCCTTACCAAGCGCTGGAACAAGCTGAACAAAATGGTTCATTGATATGGCTGACGGAAGAGTATTACCAAAGCTACCGTGAAACCATGAATAACCATCCGCTGCTGGAGAAAAACGCGCCCAATAATCTCGTGCTGGCTTACACCGCTATGCACGGCGTGGGCGCTGAAATGGCCGAAACGCTGCTTCGAGACGCAGGATTTTCCGAGGTCCACAGCGTTGCCGAGCAACGTGAACCAGACGGCACATTCCCGACGGTAAACTTCCCCAACCCAGAAGAGGCTGGAGCGATGGATCGGGTGATCGAATTAGCCACATCGGTCAATGCCGAGATTGCGTGCGCCAACGATCCAGACGCTGACCGCTTTGCCGTTGCCGCAAGACGAAGTGATGGGCGCTACCAGATGCTCAGTGGCGACCAAGTCGGTGCGTTGTTTGCGGACTATCTGCTTAGCCGCGGCGATGCGAGTAAACAGTTGGTCGGCAATACCATAGTGTCATCTCGCCTGTTGTCTGCCATCGCCAAACATCATGGCGCAAGCTACTACCAAACGCTAACCGGTTTCAAATGGCTGACTAACGTAGCGATGAACCTGCAAAGCGAAAACCAGCAGTTTCTTTTTGCTTATGAAGAAGCGCTAGGATACACAATCGGCAACAAGGTTTGGGATAAAGACGGCTTGTCTGCGCTGGTGGCGTTTGCCCAGCTCACCGCCAGATTAAGCGCACAACACATGACCATTTGGGATAAGTTGGAAAGTCTCTATCGTCAACATGGTTTCTATTGCAATGCGCAGCGCAGTATCGCCCTCTCTCCCGATTCACCGCCGATTGGCGACAAGCTAAGAGCACTACCGCCCAAAACGATTGGCGGGCAGAAGGTCGTCGTGACTGAAGATCTCAAAGCTTCTTTGCGTTTTGTCTCAGGTGGCATCACAGAGGCAATCAATCTGCCTGCCAGTGATGTGCTGATCTATCATCTGGAGGATCAATCGCGTGTGATTGTCCGCCCTTCAGGCACAGAACCAAAGCTGAAGTGCTATTACGAAGTGATTGGCGATTTCCCGGCTGAAATGGATTACGCCACTGCGCAGCGTCATACTGAAGAGAAGATGAACGCCCTGATCAACGCTCATCAAGCAAGTCTATAATCTGATTGTTTCACGCCAAGCAGAAGCTTGGCGTGTTAACCATTCCCGAGTGTACGCTAAATACGTTTTTGCAGAAAATATTTACTAATGCCTTCGGCTGGAAATCCGCGATACTCACCCACTTTTTCAAAACCCAGTTTGAGGTAAAAACCCAGAGCTTGAAAACTGAAGGTGTCGAGATAAAGATCCGTTATCCCTTTGGGTTTGACTTCCGCCTCTAAACGTTGCATCAGTTGCGTGCCAAGACCGCCCTTGCGATGGTTTTCATCCAACCAGAGAAATTCAACAAACACCGTGTTCGCAAATAAGTTGCCTGTCAAACCGCCGACCATTTTGCCCTCTTCATCGCGCACAAAGCAGCCAATTCGTGTTACTTCACCTGAAGGTAAATGCTGCAAGTTATAGGCACGAATGCCGCTACGAATCGTTTCAAAATCCTCCGGCTGGAGATCAAAAGTGAATTCCGTTGTCATCGTCATGGTGACGTGCTCCTCTGGCTAAGAAAAAGCCAGCAGTTGCTGGCTTTAGAAATGAGGCATAACCCTATCACGAGTTGAAATTGGATAACATCCAAAGAGATAAGAAAACAAATACCAGCCCCATGAGCTTATGTTGATAGAGGCGGAAGGTATCGCTTTCCAGCAAACGCTTACCCAGCGTTCCGGCTAATACCACCAAGCCGAGATTGAACAGTAACCCCAGTAAATTGAGCAGCAGCCCCAGAGCCAGCATCTGCTCACCAGAGCTGGCGCTGATGTTGGCCGACACAAACTGTGGCAAAAACATCACAAAGAAAACGAGCGCTTTCGGGTTAAGTAAATTACTCATTAAAGCGCGCTGATAATAAGTGGCCGCCATCGCTTTGGCGTCGTAGTTTTCCGGGGCCTGCGCAGGCGTGCTTGTGAGGCAATCCCAACCCATTTTCAGCAAATACGCACCACCGAGCAGATGCAGCGCTTTTAAGGCAAGTGGGCTCATGGCAATTAAAGCCGACACGCCCATCGCCGCAAGCAGAGTGAGAATCATACCAGAGGTCGCATTACCCAAACTGGCAAAAAGGCCCACTCTTTTTCCGTAGCTCATACTTGAGCTGGCGATCAACAACATGTCGGGGCCAGGCAACAGTAGCAGAGCAATGACCGCCGTCAGGTAAACAGGCAATATAGAGAAATCGATCATTTGTTTAGTGAATCGTTGTCAACAAAGCGGCGGATTCTATCCTAAGCCATGCAAGCAAGCCATATTTACGGCTAATCATTTAATATCAAGCCAACTATATGACTAATAAATATCCGAAGAACGGAGAATCAAACCAATTTACCCGCGGTGATATCATCCAGAGCAATTTTGTACAAAAATGGCGTTTCGAACTCGGGTAGACTGGACGAAGATGCTGTTGCGAATCACCACACGATGAAAAATGAGAATAAAGAAATCGCCCATTTCCAGATTGCCGCCGAACTCGGGGGCTTAGAACTGCTGGATGCCAAGTACGAGAAACAGAATTTTTCTCGGCACTGCCACGAAGGCTACACCATTGGCGTGATTGAAAAAGGCGCGCAGCGATTTTTCCGCACCGGAGGAAACCACATCGCACCGCAAGACAGCATTATTCTGGTCAATGCCGATGAAGTGCATAACGGCCACTCAGCTACCGAAGGGGGCTGGGAGTACAAAGCGATGTATCCGGTGCCGGAGCAGTTTGCCAGACTGAGTGACGAGCTCAATTCGCCCAACTTGGCGCAGCCTTACTTCCCGCAACCCGTGGTGTACGATCCTGAATTGGCAATGCAGCTACGGCTGGTGTTTGACACTTTAGCCAATTCAGACAATCGGTTACTACGCGAAACATTGGTGTACGGCACCTTGATCAAACTGGCGGCCAAACACAGCAGTGTACGCCAGCCGCCACGAACGCCTGTCTCTGCTCAGCGCCAGCTCTCGCTGGTCAAAGAGTTTCTTGATGATTTCCCCCAAGCCGATGTCTCTTTGGAAGAACTGGCGAAACTTGGTGGCATAAGCCCGTTTCACTTGGTGCGGGAGTTTCAAAAAAACTACGGTTTTCCACCACACGCCTATCAGATCCAGCAGCGTTTGCGCCTTGCCAAGCGGTTATTAAGAGGTGGGCAGCGCATCTTGGACGTGGCGCAAGAGTGCGGTTTTCATGACCAAAGCCATTTCCACCGTCATTTTAAAAAAGCCATGGGCGTGACGCCGGGGCAGTATGTCAAGCATTTGGATCGCTTGGCAAATGGCTAGCCGTCGCGTCTTCTCTCAGCAAAAAAATACAACACTTTGCCCACACGTCTCGCTAAAGTGAGAAAAAACAGCAAAGAGTACACTATGGATATCAGTTTGACCTCACAACAACACGACTCAAAAACGAGACGATTCTGGCAAGGCACGATTGCCATGATGCCACTGAGTATCGCTGTTCTTCCTTGGGGGCTGCTTGCCGGCTCCTTTGCCATTGATTCAGGCTTACATCCTTTTGAAGGACAAGCCCTGTCGGCGATTCTATTCGCCGGCTCGGCGCAACTGGTCGCAATGGGCATGATCAAAGCGGGCGCAGGGCTGACGACCATGCTACTCACCACCTTTTTCATCACCTCTCGCCACTTTCTCTACAGCGTGTCGATGCGCAGTAAAGTAGCTCCTTTGCCGCTAAGGTGGCGTTTGTCACTGGGTTTCTTGCTAACCGATGAGCTGTTTGCCCTCGTTGGGCATCAAAGCGAAAAGCAGTTTGATCGCTGGTACGCGCTGGGTGCAGGGCTTAGTTTTTATCTCTTCTGGAATCTCGCGACCTTTGCTGGCATTTTGGCGGGCAGCTTCCTACCTCAGCTCAATGAACTGGGTTTAGAGTTTGCCGTCGCCGCCACTTTTATTGCCATCGTCGTCCCCGGGATCAAAAATCTGCCGGTCTTGCTCAGCGTCGTAACGGCCCTGCTGCTTTCGGTGGCATTGCACTTTTTTAAGGTCGAAGGCGCTTTGATGATTGCCAGTATCGGCGCGATGGCTACAGGCTATTTAGCCGAAGAGCTTGGAGGTAAAAAACGATGATTTTATTGACTATTTTAGCCATGACAGCGTTAGTGTTTGCCAGTCGCTATCTGTTTCTCGAACCCAATCTGCCTTTGAAATTAGGCCAGCGAACGCAACGCTTTTTGAGCTACGCCAGCCCAGCGGTTTTAACCGCCATCTGGGCTCCGATTGTCTTCTCCCCCGAGGGAGAGCTTCATCTGTCGCCGCAAAATCCGTACATTTTAGCCGCGCTGCTGGCGGCCTTCATCGCATGGAAAAGCAAGAACGTGCTGCTGACGACTATCGTCAGTATGGCGGTATTTCTGCTGCTAAAGCTGCTGGTGTTCTAGCTCGCCAGCCATTCGATTTCGATCAAGGTATGCTCACCACATTTAAGGCGGCCCAAGAAAACGTCGCCTTTGTGCACCACTCCGACACCTTGCGGCGTTCCAGTCATGACGATGTCGCCATCTTGTAATGTCACGTAGCCTTTCAGTTCGGCTAAGATGGTCTTTGGAGAGTAGAGCATCTGATTGACATGCCCCTTTTGTACTCGGACGCAGTTGATAAATAGCTCAAGGTTGAGATCGCCGATATCCAATCCGGCAAGCGAAACAAAACGGCTCAGAACCGCAGAACCATCGAACGCCTTCGCCCGCTCCCACGGCAGCCCTTTCCCTTTCAGATAAGTTTGCATCTCTCGTTTAGTGAGATCCAAACCGATGCCAACGCCTGTATATTGGCCATCTTCCACCACAAAACAGATCTCAGCTTCATAGTGCAACGGCTCTTGATGGAATGAACTCAGGGAGGGAGTGACCGAAGTAGCAGGCTTATGAAATAGAACCATCTGTTCAGGCAGCGCGTTATCTAACTCTTTAATGTGTTCGACATAATTTCGCCCGACACAGAGCACTTTACTTGGCTGCAAGTTTTTGTTTCCTAAATAGATAGGATGCATTTTTCTTCCCTGAATGAACTCAAAAAATAGATTCTAAACCAGCCACTGATAAAGTGCTCAGAATTCAATCACAGAATGACAGAAAATGAGATCTGCTCTCCATTAGCCCAGTTGGCCAATCACTCGTTCACACAACGTTTTCAAGGTGAGCAATTCATCCAAAGAGAGATCAAACTTGCACTGCATCTCTCGCGGAATCGACAACGCTTGCTGTTTTAACGCTTGCCCCATCTCTGTCAGGTAGAGCTCTCGTACTCTTTCATCATCTTTCCCGCGCCGCCGCTCTACGATGCCTTTGCTCTCCAAGCGTTTGAGTAGCGGCGTTAAGGTGCCCGAGTCGAGATACAATTTTGCACCGAGATCTTTCACGTTGATGCCGTTTTTCTGCCAGAGCACCAACATCACCAAATATTGAGAATAGGTGAGATCGAGCTTATCAAGTAACGGACGATACGATCGAATGACCGCATTCGCGGCGCTGTAGAGCGGAAAACAGATCTGATTTTCCAGCAAAATGGCATCTTCTATACTGATCTGGCAATTGGAGTGGGACTGAGACATAGAATCATCCTTGCAAATAAATTGCGCACAATATACTTGCAAACAACTCAGGGATCGATATAAGATTGTAAGCAATTAAATTGCACACAATCAAAAAACAAAGGAAAGACGATGACGACACTGTATAAAACATCCGCAACCGCTTCTGCTGGTCGTAATGGCATGGTCAGCACCGACGACAAACTGCTTGAGCTGAATTTAAGCTATCCAAAAGAGATGGGCGGCAGCGGCGCAGCCACCAATCCAGAACAGCTATTTGCTGCAGGTTACGCCGCCTGTTTTTCTAATGCGATTTTACACGTCGCGCGCGAGGGCAAAGTGGCTTTAAAACACGCTCCGGTAACGGCAACGGTTGGCATTGGTCCAAATGATCGCGGTGGATTTGCCTTAACAGTGGCTTTAAACGCCACACTGGATCTCCCTCAACAAGAAGCCAATCAACTCGTTAGCCTTGCGCATCAAGTCTGCCCTTACTCCAATGCTGTACGTGGCAACATTGATGTGAAAGTGAGCGTCAACGATCAGCCACTGTAACTAAATCGGCCAGCAGAAACGCTGGCCTTTTCTTCTGCCCATCTCTTTTTCATCTTTCGCTATACGCTTCGTATAAAAACCAATCAATTCATAGATTTGAAATATATTCACAACCGAATTGTCATCAATCAGCCATCGATTGTTCATTTTCAACCCGTACCTTAGCCACATAAACAAAACGGGCAAGTAAGCCCATTGATTACAAATAAGGTAACAAGTAATGAAAAAGGCAGCTCTAGCAACAGCAATTCTTTCAGCAGTGGTAACAGGTTCTTCATTTGCTGCAACGGTATACAGCAATGAAGGCACCGAACTAAAGATTGGTGGCCGCGTTGAATTCCGTGGTGACTTCATCGGCAGTAAAGGCGCTGAAATCGACGGTACGATGAAAGACAGCACACGTGCTCGTCTTAACCTTAAAGGCAGCACCGATTTGGGCAACGGCCTAGAAGCATTCGGTTTCTATGAAGCTGAGCAAGGTACAGGCAAAAGCACCTTTGACAACCGCTACATGTATGCTGGTGTGAAATCTGACGCAGGTTCGTTCTCTGTCGGCCGCCAAAACATGGCTGCAGTGATTATCTCTGACCTAACGGACATGACTGAGTTCTCTGGTGTACAACAGTACATCGACTCATCATCAGACAAAACAGACAGCACTTTTGCTTATCGTGGCACTTTTGATGCGCTGCAAATTCAAGCCACTTACTCAGCAAAAAGTGCAGACAACAGCGACCTTATGGGTATCAGCGGTTTGTTTTCCCTACCGATGGGTCTAGACCTTGGTCTGGCTTATTCATCTGGTGACCTCGGTAAAGGCGCAGGCAGCGAAAACCAAATCCTAGCAGGTGCAGGTTACACGCTCGACAAATTGTACCTCGGTGCCACTTACTCAACTGGTGATATCGATGATAAAGCGAAGAAAGAATTCACAGCGTACGAACTTGTCGCGCAGTACAAAGTCAGCAAACCTTTTAGCCTCGCGCTGCTCTACAGCTTCGCAGAAGAAGACAACAACGGCACGAAGTCTGACGCAACTAAGGGTATTGAGTTGGCTGGTTACTACAAACTGAACAGCAACTTCCGCACTTACGCCTCTTACTACATGAACCAAATGGATGAAGTAAAAGACGCAGCCGGTAAAGTCACCCAAGGTGAAGACACGCTTCGCTTGGGTGTACGGTACGATTTCTAATTGTCCTTAACACTTAGAGTCTTTAAGCCGGTCCAGTCACCGGCTTTTTTTGTTTTCGAGCAACGATGGCGTCAATTGGTGCATAACAACTTGCCCTCACTGTGCACCAAAGGGGATATTTGAGCCTGATCTTGGTGCAATCAACGGCATATCAAAATAGATAAGTCTATAAATATCAATAATTTAAAAATTGGCACACATCATGCTTTTATTAGAGTACAAATGCATGGCAGCGTTTGTGCTTCTCGTTCTTAGCCTCTTAATCAGAGGTAACGTCCTTTAAATCGGCATTTGCCCCCTTCACTGGGGGCTTTTTTTATCTCGCATTTGGTAGCGAAACGTTGGCTTAGCCGGCGAGAAAACGTATGATTCTCAAACTTTTATTAACACCAATTTTCTATGCATTCTCAACATCACCCTATTCGAGGCGCGAGTTGGATGTTAACCGCAGGGCTCGCTTTTGCTTTGGTTAACAGCCTCGCACAAATTGCCAGTATTCATTTTTCCATTCCGTCTACCACCGTTGCTCTGTTGCAATACGGTATTGCGCTGATTGTGATTCTTCCGTATCTCAGAACCCTCGGTATCCGCCGTTCACTGCGAACCTCGCACTTTGGTTGGCATGCACTGCGGGTTTTTCTCTCCGTGATTGGCATCCAATTGTGGTTGTGGGCACTCGCCTACCCGGTGCCAATTTGGCAAGGCATTGCGCTTTTGATGACATCACCTCTGTTTGCCACTATTGGCTCGGGCCTGTTTCTCAAAGAAAAAGTCGGTATCGCTCGCTGGGCCGCCACATTAATGGGGTTTGTCGGCGCGATGATCATTCTTGAGCCATGGACCGATGATTTCAGTTGGGCGACCTTATTGCCTGTCGGTGCAGCCTTCTTCTGGGCATGTTATTCACTGATGGTGAAAAAGCTCTCAGTGAATGATCCCCCTTCCACCATGGTGGTCTACTTACTGCTTTTGATCACCCCGTTTAACATTATGCTGGCCTTGCCCGATTTTACCCTGCCGAGCAACACAACTATTTGGTTGGTACTTTTTGCCGCAGGCTGCATGACCGCACTGGCACAGTGGGCGGTGGTGAAAGCGTATGACAGCGCTGATGCTTCCTTTGTACAACCGTTCGACCACGCAAAGTTGCCGCTCAATGTCTTGGCAGGTTGGCTGGTTTTCGGCTGGGTTCCACCAGGTCGGCTTTGGGTTGGCGCGGCGATCATTATCGCTTCCGTCGCTTTTATCACCCATTGGGAAAGTAAGAAAAACAGACGGTGAGAAATCGATACTAAGAAAGCCGTTGCTAACAAAACTGAAAGTAAGAAAGCCGAAAGTTAGAAAAACCGAAAGTTAGAAAAGCCGATAATTTCCACTAGGCTGAAAGAAAAGGCAGATAGGTTCGTTCTTATTCACAAGAAACTGATTAAATTAAAGCGAATAGCCAAATTAAGGAAACACTCGTGAGTAAACCGATCAAAATCACTTTGTATAAATGGGCCGGAAGTTGGGGCCCTTTTAAAGTCAATATTCCTTGTGGCGAGTGCACCTTAACCAAGGACATTCTCACTGACACCTTTGCCAACGAATTGGCAGACGTACCCGTTGAGCTTGAGGTCAAGGATTGGCTTTCTCACTGGTGGGAACCGCTAAAACGGGGCGCTTGGCACGCACCGATTCTGCTGGTTGAAGGCAAAGTAGTCAGTCAGGGAGAGGCGCTCAACCGTGGCGTATTGGTTCAATCGGTCATCGCCGAATGGTCTAAGCGCGATACACTCAAAGGCAACATCGTCTACGGCAAAGCGACCTGCCCTTACTGCGTGAAAGCCAAAAAACGACTGGATGATGCAGGCATAGAATATCTCTATCACGATGTGGTCAAAGAGAGTGCGGCTCTGTATCGCATGATCCCTGAGGTAAAAGCCATCATCGGAGAGAAAACGCCTGTGACCGTCCCACAAATATGGCTGGAAGGCCATTACATCGGTGGCTACGATCAACTGCAACTCTGGCTAGAGCAACGTGGTTTAACCTCGTTGCCAGACAATGTGCTGGATATGAGTCACCAATCGGCTCACTAAAATCCTAACTGAGCGAAAATAAAAAACCTGGCTAAAGCCAGGTTTTTTTTGAAATTTTATTACAAATCGATGATCTTATTTTGCCATTTTTTTAAACATACGGCTGATCAAAGAGGCTTTCTTCTTGGTGCTTTTTCCGTACAAAGCGTTGTGCATCGCTTGTTTTGCCATCATTTGACCAATGTACGCGCCACCTAGTTCGTTACCCATTTTGCTTCTCCTCAGTTTTCTTTTCTCTCATTTACGTTGTAATTTTACTTCATATTTGACCAATAACAAGCGTTAGATCACATTTATTTCGTAATTTTATTTCATGAGATGATAAAAAGATCTTATCGAAATAAGAAAAAGAGGGCAGCGTTGCCGCTATCAACAAAAAACGCCGCGGTGAACAACACGGCGGCGTTTTAACACAAAGAGAAAGGAGGTTAGCTGCGTTTGGGCTGCTGGTATGTTTTGCCTGCCGCTTGGTAAGTCTCCTTCGCTTTCACTTCAAACATGCAGTCAAAGAACCAAGCCGCAAATTTCACCAAGTGCTCGCCTTCGTTCATGATGTGTTCTAGGTACTCGGTTTCTTCTCCCGCGTCATTCTCTTGGTAAGAAACATGATAGACACGTCGCTCCCCCTCGACTTCAGCCAAAACAAATTGACCAGTGAGAGATTGCGCTGCCTGCGAAATTTCTTCATCGTCCGACGCTTTTAGCAATTCCAGCGCTTTAGGTAGGTTTTCTTGCTGGCAAAGCGCTTTCACCAGTTGTTCAAATTCGTTCTGTTGCATCAGTATGCCCTTGTGAAGATTTGCGCGCATTGTAGTAATGCCGCTCGGTAGAATCAAGCTCACACTTGCTGTACTTCGCGAGCAACAATAATACGGCTATTAAAAAGCAGTACCGCAAAGCAACCACTTGCCACCATCAGATAGAACAGCCCTAACTGTGTTTGCGTGGCAATGCAGTGCTCCACCAAAAAGCCGCCCAACAACGCGGCAACCGACATTTGTACCGAGCCAGAGAGCGCAGACACCGCGCCCGCCTTTTGTTTATGTGGCGCTAGCAGCAAGCTGATCGACAAGGGAAATGACAAGCCTTGAGCAAAACTCATCAAGGTGAAAGCGCCCACAAGACTCGCCACACTCAGCGGTAAGCTCATGAGTGCAAGCCCCGCCAGCACAATCAGGGTAAAACTGAATCCAAGCACCATCCGGATAGTAAAACGGCGCAGCAGAATATTCACTGCGACACTGCCACAAAGAAGCCCGACGGAGGGAACGATCATCAAGCTACCGTAATCTGCAGCCGATAAACCAAGTTGATTTTGCATCATGAAGGGGAAAATCGATAAGCTGACTAAACTCGCGAGGTAACTCATCCAGTTAAAACTTGCACTGCCCAAAACTTGCGGGCTGCTCAACAGTTCACGGTAGGTCGCAATTAGGCTCAGTGGACGAAAGCGTGTTTTCGCATACGGCAAAGTTTCCGGTAAGACAAAATAACCCAGCGTGAAGATAGCCAATAGGTAACAGAGCACGAACACAAACACCGCTTGCCAACTAATGTGAAAGGCTATCCAACCACCAAACACCGGGGCGATGATCGGCATAATTGACGCGGTTACCGAAATGTACGACAGCGCTTTGGTCAGTTGATCACCTTCGTAGCTGTCTCGCAATACAGAGCGCCCGAGTACCGATGCACTCCCTGCGCCCAATCCTTGCAACAAGCGGCCAAATTCCAACGCTTCCATACTGGATGAAAAAGCGATGCAGACTAAGGTACCCAAGAGATATATCCCTTGACCAACAATAAATACCGGACGGCGGCCAATCGCGTCCGAGAACGGCCCGTAGAAGAGTTGCGAGAAGCCAAAACCGAGTAAAAACAGGGTCACCAGTTGCTGCACACTGGCTTGCGCCAAACCGAGTTCAGCACTGATCATCGGCAGCGAAGGCATGTAGATAGCCACTCCAACCTGCCCAGTTGCAATAATCATCATCGCCAAAAGTAGTGGTGTTTTACGCAGCCGATTTTGCACTTTACTTCCTTCTCCCCTTAAGCTCATCGCCGCAGTGTATATTGCTTATGATTTGATGATAATCTAGGAAACTGGAAAGAAATTAATTCCTAGAGAGAATGAATAATGGATTGGATTCAAAGCGTACAGAGTTACATCAGAGTGGTGGAGGAAGGCAGCTTTAACGCTGCAGCGAGAAAGCAGAACACCACCAGTTCGGCGATCAGTAAGCGTATTCAATGGCTTGAAGATAAAATTGGCGTGCAACTGTTAAAGCGCACCACGCGCTCGATCAGCCAAACCGAAGCTGGCGCACTGTTTTATCAACGTGCAAAAGTGCAAATGGAGAGTTGGCAATCGGTGTTAGACGAAACACGTTCCGTCAACCAAAGCCCAGCAGGTCTGTTGAAAATTGGCGCAACCTTGGCGGTAGGCTCTAAGTTTCTCGTTCATTATCTAGATGATTTTCTTGAGAAATATCCAGACATCAAAATTCAGCTCTTTACCACGTTACCCGGCCAACTCCCTGAGTTGAGTTTGGATCTGTTTATCAGCCGCGAGCTAGAACAGTTAAACTCGCTCAGCTTTATTGCCACCCCTCTCTTTGAGCACAAGGCGACATTTTACGCCGCCCCTGCGTATCTAGCCAAACATGGCACCCCGACCTGTGCAGACGATTTGTTGCAACATAACATACTCATTTGGGGAGAAAAACCGAGCCGGGAGGTGAAAATCAACAAAGGAAAACGCCTTACTCTCTCCGGTAATTTCTCCACGACTAACCCAGAAGCGCTTTTCCATGGCGCCAAACGAGGCATGGGCATTTTGCTAAGTAACAACGTAATGATCAAAGACGAATTAAAACAAGGCACACTGGTGCGGGTTTTACCTGAAATCACTGCCGACGAATCAACGGTCTATGCTTACTATCCAAAACTCGACTACCAGCACACGCGCACAAAACTGTTTATCGACTATCTAAAAGAGCGTTTGGAGCAAGAAAGGGCCAGTTGACATGCATTTTTACCTAATGGAAAAACAGTAGCTTAGCGGCTAGGCAGACAATCAACGTTGCAAACTCAGCCAACCTGAACAATATTTAATACGATGCATAAAGTAATGATTTTGCAATTCTATGCACCAATAATAACTCGTGAAAACTATTCAGGCAGAGATAACGTCAGATGAAAGGTTCAACCTTGGAAGCTTGCATTGAACTCGATACCCTCATCCAGGCTTTGTCCCTCGATGGGAATGAGTTGCTGCACCAAGTCACTGTAGAACTGCAAAGAAAGTTTGCGGCTTACTCAACTTGCATCTTGCAGGTTGATTTGCATAGTGGCCACACCAGTATCAAGTCATGTGCCAAACGCGACTCGGATTCTGATCTTGCACGCGTGACGCCTGAATCGTTAGAGAGAGTCGCGTTAGCCATCACTGAGTATTG
Organism: Vibrio cidicii; assembly: GCF_009665415.1. Lineage (NCBI taxonomy): Bacteria > Pseudomonadati > Pseudomonadota > Gammaproteobacteria > Vibrionales > Vibrionaceae > Vibrio > Vibrio cidicii. The sequence goes on from NZ_CP035922.1 coordinate 1,058,045, forward strand.
TCTTAGCCACGCGAGTTGTTACTGCTCTGCCCCTCATTCAGCGACACTCACCGCGATGGGAATCAAAACCTTTGTCGGGATCCCGCTTCACGCACCCAATGGTGACATTCTGGGTATGTTGATCTCCGTGTATGACTCACCGCCTGAGGAGACGGTTAATCTGATCAAGCACCATCAAGTGTACGCAAAATTAGCGGCGCAAAGCATGCGTGAACAGTGGCTCACAGCTCGATCTGATCAACTGGTTAATCAACTCAGCTACGAAGTTTCTCATGACAATCTCACTGGCTTGGAGAATCGCAGTAGCTTGAGTGATACCTTGGAGATGCTAACCGAACAGACTGAGAGCCCGTTTTCTTTAGTCTATTTAGATATTGATAACTTCAAATTGATCAATGATATTCACGGTAACTACGTCGGCGACCAAATTCTTAAATTTACTGCCAATGCCATTCGTCAGGTCTTGCCACCACCGAGGTTGGCCTATCGAATTTCTGGCGATGAGTTTGCTCTTATTACTTTCGCAGTACAGGCAGAAGATGTCTGCCAACAAATTTTGCACAGCCTCTCATCTGGGTATCAAGATAAATGCAACCATGTCAGTTTTGATGTCAGTATGGGCATAGCAAAAGCAGTCAACAAACGAGTGATGAGCGGTGAAGAACTGATCCTCAACGCTACCTTGGCGATGAAAGAGTGTAAGAAGAATCCTCAAGAACGGATACGCAGTTACGATACACATCTCAGTGCGCACTACCACCGTAAATCACAATTGATTGAAGCTATCCGCGAGCAACTCTCCTTACCTGTCGAACAAAGCGAGGAATTTTATGTCGTGGTTCAGCCCATTGTTAATGTCAATAACAAACGCTGGGACTATTTTGAAGTGCTCGCTCGCTGGAACAGCGCTGAGTATGGGGCAGTATCACCCGTTGAATTTATCGATGCTGCAGAACAGTCTGGCTTAATTACTCAGTTAAGCGAACGCATTATTGAGTTGGCGTGTCAAAGTAAAGTGTGGCTGGAAAATGAGCTAGGCTATCGAGTCAAACTCGGAGTTAACTGTTCAGCTTATGAGCTGGTCAACGACCAACGCTATTTGGCTTTTCTCGATTCGATGATGCGCAAGTATCACCACCATCCGAAAGATTTTGTTATCGAGCTAACTGAAACGGTCTTACTGACTCAATCTGGAAAAGAGCTACTTTTGCTTGATGCACTACGGCAGAAAGGCTTTCAAATCGCACTGGATGACTTTGGTACGGGCTATTCTAGCTTGAATTACATCTATAGCTACCCTATTGATGCCATAAAAATTGATGCCAGTTTTGTGCGAAATATGCTCAGCAACCAAACCGCCGAACGTGTTGTTTGGTTGATTATTCAATTAGCTAGCCAACTCAATGTCGATCTGGTCGCCGAAGGGGTTGAAGAAGAAAGTGAGTTGAACAAACTGATTGAGATGGGCTGTGAGCGAATTCAGGGCTACTACTATTCCAAACCGCAAAAACCTCAGGAAATTATTGCTAGATTGCAGGCACAGAACGCACGCAGCGCCTAAACAGAAAATCGTTTCAAACAGATCAAAGAGGGTTCACTTTGATCTGTTTGTTTGATCGTAATTGGATCATATCGCTTGTGAGGTCTGCTCATGCAAAATTGAATCCACTTCTTTCACCGTTGCTAAGAAAGATTTCATCTCCTTACTTGGCACCGAACTGGCCATTGGGATATTGGCTTTCATCGCATCAACCGGGCGATTATGCTCCAACAATTCATAGTGAAGATGTGGCCCAGTCACACGCCCCGTGTTACCAGACAAACCAATTTTTTGCCCACGCGACACTTTTTGCCCTTTTCGCACCAAGATCTTACTTAAATGCAAATAACGAGTTTTGTATTTGCTGCCGTGTTCAACCACTACATAGTTGCCGGCAAATGGATGATTACGCACCATGATGACAGTCCCATCGCCTGTCGACATCACTGGGGTACCAATTGGCGTGGCAAAATCGGTTCCGTTATGCGGGGCCACACGCCCAGTAACAGGATGCAAGCGACGTGGATTAAACTGCGAGCTCAAACGCCAATTGCGGGCAACGGGATAACGCTGGAAGGCGCGTTGCAAACTCTGCCCTTTGGCGTCGTAGAACTGCCCATCGGTGTGCAGATAAGCGCTGATTTCACGCCCACGGTTGTAAATTTTGATCGCTTCTAGCTGGCGCTTGCCACTGTCAATACCATCGATGTACTGCATCCGCCGCACGACTTCAAACTTGTCACCAGCGCGTAGATCTCGCGTGAAATTCAACTTCTCTCTTAACAAAGACACCACTTGATCAATTTCTGTACTACTTAATCCCAGGCGATTGGCCGAAGTAGAAAAGCTGCCATCAATCGTTCCCGTCAGCGGTTGCTGACGCCACTCACCTGGAAGGTTAACCTGCTCAAAATCGAAAGTCCCGTCACTGTTGCGTACATAAACCGCTTTGTCTGCGATGCTGAACTCCAACTCCATTTTATTGAGTTCACCAGTGACTTCATTTCTCCAGAATCTCAGCGTATTACCGGGTTTTAAAGTATCAAGCGCCAGATAGTTTAAGTCCGTTTCCATCACTTTCATCATCTCAGCGTAGCCAAAACCAAGCTGAGTGAAAATTGTGCTGAGGTTATCACCACTTTTTATCTGGTATTCAAAACTGGGCGGAATCAACCAACCGTCTGACTTGTTGACGAACAGCGACTCAACCACTTGGCTCGTCTCAGGTAAATTGAGCTCAATCGTGCGAGTGAGGTTGGATTGGGGTAATGACGCGGCAATACCGACAATTGCCACCAGCGGTAGTGAGAACATCATCCACTTTTTACCGCTAGTGCGTTGAGAAACACGTCTGTTAATTACTGGGGAAGACACGGCCTTACTATCTCCTGCTGAACAGGCTTCACAGCTTATGCATTTCTTATTGAGAAATCACCATGAAATTGCCATTTTTAGCACAAAAAGTCGTTCAAAAATGATTATTTAGATTGTTTGAGTTTATTTCCCACTCGTTCATATCGCTGCGTCACTCGGTCAAGCGGTTGTTCTATATAGGATTGTTGCGCCGAATGCTGCAAAAACGTCACTTCGATATACTTATTGTCGCCAAGCTGCGATTGTTCAAGCTCGATACGATCACCGAGAAGAACGGAGTCCGTCATAATGACTCGTCGCGGCTGTGGGTCATATTTAAACAATCCCAAATAGTAAAAACGGCCGCTTCCCTGATTACTGACCATGAATGGCGCAGTAAACCAGATTTCTTCATCTGAACGGAGATCCAGCTTAAATTGGGTAAACAGCGTAACGCGGCCTCTCTCCGTCCCCGCGTCATACTGACCAGATGCCAGCCCATTGGCGCTGTCATACTCATCAATAAAGGCAAACGCTTTGCTTTCGGGCACATTGAGGGTCAAGGGGTTGGGCGAAGAGATCCCAAGCCAAGCGTAAAGCAGCGCATCACTTTCTATAGGTTGATTGGGAAACTTTGCCATGATGTCGTCGTCAGTGAGGCTAAAGCGGTACATGCCCGCTACAATCACTACCGCTAACATTACAACTGGAATGAGCAAAATCAAAGGGAACAGCAATCGGCGTTTTTTCATCTTTCTACTGGGCAAAACTGAGTTAAGCAGACCTTAAAGATATTTTTCTCCATGATCAAGATAGCAACATAAAGTTGAAAGAGGACGGAACATACTTTGACTCGTTTTTGTCACGTGGAATGACCTTTCACTCAAATTTTTATATAAAAGTTAAAATTTACTTGAGAATGATCAACCACCAACAGCTCGTACCACTTTAACTTGGCGCACGCAGCGCTATAATCACCACCTTAGTCTTTGAGAGAGATGACCGTGATTTCAAGATTGCCTCGTTGGGTTGAATTTGGTGCCTTCTTATTGGCACTGTTGGCTGGCTGCGTGAACGCTATTGGTCTGATGGGGTTTCAGCACCAGGCGATTTCACATCTCTCAGGTACGGTAACGTTGCTCGGTAGCAGCTTTCTCACGGACACCACCAATACTTTTCACTTGGTGCTGATTATCGTTAGCTTTTTATTAGGCTCCACCTTCAGCGGTTTTTTTATCGAGAGCAGCGCATTAAAACTCGGTCGCCGTTACGGCGTGGCACTCTGTATCGAAGGCTTCTTGCTGATCATGTCACTCGGTTTCTTAGTCAATGGTCATATCTACGGACAATATTTAGCCTCTGCTGCCTGCGGGTTGCAAAACGCCATGATCACCACCTTCAGCGGCGCGGTAGTTCGTACCACCCATATGACCGGAGTGATAACCGATCTAGGCATCATGATTGGCGAAAGCTTGCGCGGTCAGCAGTTCGATAAACGCAAAGCTAAATTGTTCTTATGCATATTCTGCGGCTTTCTCCTCGGTGGATCAGTTGGCGCTGTTAGCTTCCTTCATTATCAACTTTACGCATTAATTTTCCCCGCCAGTCTGGCTATTACCATCGCGTTCGCCTACTGGATCTACCTATACATAAATCGAAACAAGGTTCTTTAACAGAGTTATCGATTATTTTTTGGCTTCTTCACGCAGACGAAATCACAAATTTTTGCATTAATTGAAGCTCCCCACACTCAAAATGATACAATTTCCTAACATTTGACACATAGTCAATACAATACTCTGATTTCATATCGCACATCGGATGTTACGCCTGAATATTTAGGGTATTTTGTTGAATAGTATTGCATCGAGGTGCGTTTGCGAGTACTCTCGCGAACTCTGTGATTAAACACAGACGTTTAGTGAATATCTATTCTCCAGAAATGGAAGTATTGACTAGTAGTAACATGAGAAACGTATGACAGAAAACACCAATACTGCCACGCTGACCAACGGTGAAGTGGCCGGAAAAAACAACTTTTGGAAATTTTTCATTCCTTCGCTTATTGGCCTACTTCTTTTTATGGCTCCAATCAGCTACCAAGGTGAATTAACCATCCCAGTGGCAATTTTAGCCAAGCTGGTACCTGCTTTGCTGGGCGATCATCTTGTCGCACTCGTGACGGCAATTATCGCTTTTATGGCTGTGGCCTCTCTTGCTACCAAACTTTTCCAGCCAGCGAAAATCGTCAACAATACGTTTCTCAACGGACTGTTCAACCCAAGCTCTCTGTGGCTAGTCGTTCGCCTTTTGGGTGGCGCAGCCGTGGTGATGACGTTCTTTCAAGTTGGACCAAAAGCAATCTGGGAAGAAAATACTGGTGGTTTAGTCCTAACTGGCCTTCTGCCTACTCTGTTTGCGGTATTTATCTTTGCGGGCATGCTACTGCCACTACTGCTCAACTTCGGTTTGCTGGAGCTGTTTGGCGCTCTTTTGAGCAAAGTTATGCGTCCTATATTTAACCTACCAGGTCGCAGTGCCATTGATTGTATGGCTTCTTGGCTTGGCGATGGTAGTGTGGGAATACTGCTCACGAGTAAGCAGTATGAAAGTAAGTTTTACACTCAGCGCGAAGCTGCGGTTGTAGGCACCACTTTTTCAGCGGTATCGATCACCTTCAGTTTGGTCGTGATTGCCCAAGTGAAACTGGAACACCTGTTTTTGCCATTCTACGGTGCTATCTGTCTCGCAGGCATTGTTGCCGCTATCATCATTCCTCGCTTACCACCACTGAGCATGAAAAAAGATCGCTATATCGATGGTAGTGAACCGCACGCTGACGCCAATGCCGTGCCAGCAGGCCATACCTCATTTAGCTGGGGCATGGAACTGGCTCTAGATCGAGCTGGCAAAGTGACGTCGGTAAAATCTGTGGTTGCTGAAGGTATTCGTAACGCGGTGGATATGGTGTTTGGAGTGCTACCCGTCGTTATGGGACTAGGCACCATGGCATTGATCATTGCTGAATACACACCTGTATTTTCTGTTCTTGGTCAACCGTTCATTCCTTTCCTAGAGCTACTGGGTGTACCAGAAGCCGTTGCCGCCTCTGAAACCATTGTTGTTGGTTTTGCCGATATGTTCATCCCAGCCATTTTGGCGGCTTCTATTGATAACGAGATGACTCGATTTATCATCGCAGCCATGTCGGTCACCCAACTCATTTATATGTCTGAAGTGGGCGCGCTATTGCTCGGCAGCAAGATTCCGGTCAATATCGTTGAGCTATTCGTAATTTTTATTCTACGCACACTGATCACTCTGCCAATTATTGCTGGCGTGGCGCATCTCATTTTCTAGCCCGTACGACCTTAGAGAGAGCCTCGTTTCATACGAGGCTTTCTTGCATTTGAGACATTAATGCATCTCATATTTGTGACACTTCTTTACTATCAATCCGCTTAATATTCAATCGGATGCAAAGGAAAGCCATCAAAGTCACAAAAAGAGGACTGACATCTACAAATATTTGCCTAGCTTGGAAAAAAGTAACAAATTGTACTTAGGTATACGGCGCAAATGCCGATATTACTTCTACAATTATTAAAAATTACAAAGCTTGCTGGAATTAAGTTAGGGGATTTATATGAAATTCAGTCATAAAGTTGTAGCAGCCTCTTCTGCGCTGCTGTTAGTGACTATATCCTTGCTGTCACTTAAGCAAATTTACACTGTTCGCAGCACCATCGAAGAACACGTAACTAAAAGCCTAGATGAGATGATAAGCAGTGTGCGCAATACCGTGGTTTCAGAGATGGAAGCGCGTAAGATGCTGGCTCAGTCCACCACCGAAGTGATCGAGATTTCGCCATCCGATAAAGCCTACGTCAAAACCATCCTTGAGAAACCAAAATTGAAATCCAGCTTTCTTGCGGTGGGTTTCGGTTATGAAAAAGATGGTTTCGTGGTAGAAAATGACGATGGTTGGGAAGCAGGTCCGGATTACGATCCTCGTAAGCGTCCTTGGTACATCGATGCCAAAAACAAAAATCAGCTCATCGTCACCGCCCCCTATGTGGATGTGTCGAGCAAAACTGTGATTATTTCGGTCGGTACGCCAGTAAAAGAGAATGGCCGTTTCGTCGCCGCCATGTTCTATGACATGAAACTGACAAATTTGGCTAATCTAGTTAACCAAGTTAACCTTTTTGACGCAGGTTATCTGTTCCTCGTCGCCGCCGATGGCACCACTATTGCTCACCCAGAGCAAAAGAACAACGGCGAGAAGTTATCGAGTTACTTGCCACAAGTACAGCTCAAAGAAGGCTCGCAAGAGTTTGAGCTCAACGGCACTCGCTATCTGGTTGAGTTTAGCAAGATCCCAAGTGAAAACTGGTATATCGGTGCAATTGTCGATCAAGACATCGCTTTCTCTGCGGTTAACTCACTGCGCAACAACTCGATGATTTATGCGGTGATAGCCTTAATCCTTAGCTTGACCGCGCTTACCATGCTGATCCGTTTCTTAATGCGCCCGCTGGATGCATTAAACGCAGCCATCCAAGATATGGCTTCGGGCAACGGAGATCTGACTCATCGCCTTGATACCAATACCGATCAAGAGTTTTCACAACTTGCAGCAGGCTTCAATACCTTTACCGCCAATCTGCAAAAGCAAATTATTGAGTCCAAAGAGATCGGCGTAGAAATTCGCCACGGTACGGAGCTGACGGCAAGCGGTGCTCGAGGTTCGGCAGAAGCCATGAGTGAGCAATTGCAAGAGCTGGAACAACTGGCGACCGCCATGAATGAGATGGCGGTCACCGCAACCGAAGTGGCGAACAATGCCCAAGGTGCAGCCGCCGCCGCTCAAGAAGCCGACGACGCCACACAACAAGGCGCTAACGTGGTCAATCAGTCAACCGATTCTATCAACCTGCTGTCGCAACGTATTGATATGGCCGTTGAAGAGGTGCAGGGATTGGAGTCCGCGACTGCCAATATCGAAACCATTTTGAAAGTCATCAACGACATTGCCGACCAGACCAACTTGCTGGCACTTAACGCCGCAATTGAAGCGGCCCGAGCAGGTGAATCCGGGCGTGGTTTTGCCGTGGTTGCCGATGAAGTTCGTACCTTGGCACAAAGAACTCAACAGTCTACGACCGAGATTCGCAATATGATTGAGCAACTGCAATCGGGCGCATCTTCTGTCGCTGGTGCAATGAAAGAGAGTAAAAGCAGCGCAGTTGACGCAGTAGAAAAAGCCAGCTTGGCACGTAACTCTCTACAACGTATCCGTGATGCGATTCAGCGAATCACCGATATGAATATGCAAATTGCCTCCGCTGCTGAGCAACAGAGTTTGGTTGCGGAAGAGATCAACAACAACACCGTTAACATCAAAGATCTCTCTACACAGGTAGCAGGTGAAGCGCGAAATGCCAACCAAGCGATGCAAGTACAGACGGACAACGTGCGTAAATTAGACGATATTCTCAACCGTTTTACTGTCTAACTAACGATAGAAAAAGCGAAGGGTTCCCCCTTCGTTTTTTTACGGACAAAAAATACTTTATAAATTAGATATTACTAAATAAATAACTGGATGAACGGTACTTTATTAACTATAAAATTATAAGTAGTTGGTTACTTAACCAAACTGAGGGACACAGGATGAAATTTAGCCATAAAATTGTTGCAGCCTCTTCATTACTGCTGCTCGTGACTGTTTCTTTGCTAACCGCAAAGCAATATTTTACTGTTCAGGACGAACTGACCAAACAAGTCGAAGCCAGTGTCACTGAAATTGTTGATGGGGTTCGCAATACGGTTGCGGCTGAAATTAACGGCAGAAAAGCCATCGCCGCCTACTCAACCAGTATGATGGAAACCGACCTCTCACCAAAACACATTTCCGACGTCATTACCCGCCCAGTGGTTAAAAATACCTTCCTGCTCGCGGGGTTGGGGTTTGAAAAAGATGGCTCGAACATTAATAACGACCCAAACTGGAACCCAGGGCCAACTTGGGATCCTCGTGTTCGCCCTTGGTATAAAGATGCGAAGAATGCCGGAAAACTGATCATTACCGCACCGTATGCCGACTCGGCGACGAATGAAATTCTTGTCTCCATCGCGACGCCGGTGCGCGACAACGGAAAGTTTATTGGCGCGATTTTTTACGACGTGAGTTTAGCGGGTTTGGCCGAATTGGTGAACCAAGTAAAACTGTTTGATGCAGGTTACGTATTCATCGTCGCAAAAGACGGCACCACCATCGCTCACCCAGAGACAAAGAAAAACGGCAAACCCATGTCGGAATACATGCCAAACGTGCAAATTACCGACAAACCGCAGAAAGTTGAGTTGAATGGTACTTCTTATACTCTTGATTTTTCTGCTGTTCCTGGGGAAGACTGGTATGTAGGCGTGGTACTCGATGAAAGCATTGCTTACCAATCGATCAGCCAATTACGCAACAGCTCCATCATCTATACCTTGATTGCACTGATTATCAGTATCGCAGTTTTGCTGGTGTTGATCCGCTCTTTGATGCGTCCACTTGATGACCTCAATACAGCGATTCAAGATGTTGCTTCTGGCGATGGAGACTTAACTCAACGTCTAGATACCAATACAGACCAAGAGTTCTCAAAACTGGCCAGTGGTTTTAATGCCTTTACGGGCAATTTGCAGCAACTCATTAAGCAGTCTAAAGCGATTGGAGCTGAAATCTTACATGGGTCAGAAAACACCTCCGTCGGTTTACAAGAGTCTGCTGCTGCGATGCAAGAGCAATTGCGTGAGCTCGAACAGCTTGCCACCGCGATGCATGAGATGGCGACCACCGCTTCTGATGTCGCTTCTAACGCACAAGGTGCAGCTTCTGCGGCGAAAGATGCCGATGACGCCACTGTCGATGGCACGGCCATTGTCAACGACACAACTCAAGCGATCGATGAACTATCTACCCGCATTGACGAAGCGGTCACAGAGGTACAAGTGCTCGAGTCGGCCACGTCGAATATCGAAACCATTCTAAAAGTGATCAATGACATTGCCGATCAAACCAATTTGCTGGCTCTAAACGCGGCAATTGAAGCGGCACGTGCAGGCGAATCTGGACGTGGGTTTGCCGTGGTTGCAGATGAAGTGCGCACCCTAGCTCAGCGCACTCAGGAATCAACAACCGAAATTCGCAGCATGATTGAGAAGCTGCAAAGCAGCGCGAATTCAGTGGCAAGTGCGATGAATCAAAGTAAAGACACCGCGATCAACGCCGTGGCAAGAGCACAAGAAGCCAATAGCGCACTTGAGCGTATTCGCGGCGCCATTCAGCAAATTAGCGATATGAATATTCAAATCGCTTCAGCCGCTGAAGAGCAAAGCTTAGTTGCAGAGGAGATCAACAACAACACGGTGAAGATCAAAGATCTCTCCGTACAGGTATCTGAGTTGGCAGAGAGCGCCAACATTGCGATGCAAGTTCAGGTAGAAAACGTCCGTGAACAAGACACTATCTTGAACAAATTCATCGTTTAGCGCTTTTACTCACCATAAAAGGCGGCGAAGCTTAAGCTTCGCCGTTTTCTTACCACATCATCAAGCTGGTTTTCGCGTCGATGGTGAAATCAACTCGGCCTCTACTTGAACTGTAACGTTTTCCAGTCAGCACATCCGTTAAGGACGCGTTGCTAGGGATAGAAACCGACTGTTTGCGACTCGACTTATTAATCACCACAAAGCCTTCTTGACCACGACGAAATAGCAGCATGTCGTCATTGCCCTCCAACACCTCCATCTCTTCACCGTGGAATCGGTTGTGAAATGCAATCATTTTCGCCATTTTGTCATCGCACCAAACGTTCAGCCAGCGCGGTTCTCCTAAGGAGTTTTTCATTTCACTGGTGTCGAGATCGGTATAAATCAACGGGCTACCACCATCACGGCCAAGGATATAAGCGTAAGCCAACCATTCGGATGTCTCATCCATCACCAGATTGGTAAACACATCGTTATTGGGAATATCGTGGGTTACTACAAAGGTTATCGCCCTGCGTTTAGACAGTGCTTGGCCAAAACAGTAAGGATCGATCAGGCTTTTGAAACTGCCCTTTTCTGAGAAAGCCTTGAATAGCGTACTAAAGAGCGGAAAGTCGTATGCCCCCAAACGCGTTTCTTGCAAATAAGGCTGTAGGAAAAGTTCATACTCCTCCTGAGTCGCCCCTCCATCGGTAATGATCTCACCAAAAATATGCATCCCCTCAGTAATTTCATCCGTCCAAACTTGTTTAATATGCTCCAAGGTCATGTGCTTGGCTGCATCAATGCGAAAACCTTTCACACCAAGTTTTTTCAATGCTCGAAGGTAGTTACGCTGCTGTTCAATCACATGTTCATGCACACGTAATGTCGGCAATCCCGGATCACTTGGACCACCGGAGATCCGCCCGTTTTGCACCTGCCATTTATCTTTCCAGTCTTGGATGCCGAACGCTTCAACAAAGTCATTCTCGGTGAATAACGGCTCCGAAAGATCACCAAACAGGCGCTGCTTTTCAAAGTACTCAGCGTTGCTGATGTACTCTTCCAGCACAGATTTAGCTGGATAGCTCAAGTCGCGACGTTGCTTGGCTTCGTTGGCCATATGGTTAAAGACGACATCGGCGTAAACGCGAACGCCAACCGCTTCAAGAGCTTGAACCATATTGCGGAAATCTTCGGTGTTGCCGAGAAAGTTGTCGATAACACGATAGTCTTGTGGCTGATACCGTTGCCACCATTTTGCGGATTTGGCGCTACGCAGCGGTGGTGATACCAGCACCGAGGCATAACCCATTTGATTGATCTTTTCTGCTTGAGCGCCAATCTCATCATAGCGCCAGTCGAAAGCGTGCAAAATCACGTTGCCTTTTCGTTTTTGCTCGTTGTTTAAGCAAGCCATTTTCACTCTCCTTTCACGTTGCACCTTGCGAAACTGCGTATCGCCATATCGCTTCGGTGCGCCTGAAGAAAATTATAGAGCGAACTGGCTATTCGCCATCCACCTAGTGAATGTACAAACGGGAGGAAACACAGGGCGTAGAAATTGGCCAAGTAGCCAACTATCATCCTTCCTACAGTCATGGAGAAACGAGAGCATATAGAAAAAGAATTCTATCTTACTGTTTTAAAACAACAAAACAGGAAATGCACGTTTCATTTTGGAAAGACAATCTAATGATAAGTATTTGAAATTAGGCTTGAGAGCAAAATAACACTGAGATGTATCACATCAAATTTGTGAACTTAATCCAAGTAAATCATCAATCCAGAGTATTAATCTCTATGATTCATTGCGCCAGTAAGCATTGATATTTACTAGTCAGGGCTTGTAACGCCTCTTCCAGATCAGGCTCCGGCTTACCCAGATGAGTCACGAGTGTCATGAAGTAGCAATCCAATAGTAAAGGAATTTTGTCTCTCAACGTGTCAGGCAAACTCATCGTCGCAAACAAAGTTTGGTTGAACGATTGATAGTAGTCCATATCCCACAGCACTTCTTTGAGCAGTGCGCGGCTCAAATTAACATTGGCAAAATAGTAGCTGTAATAGACTCGCGCAAACTGTATACCGAGCTCAAAAGGATCGAGCGATGGATTCGACACACCCTGCTGCGCAAGCAGCGACAACTGCTTCATCATACCTTCGCGTAAAATAGCCAGTTTAGTCGCAAAATGGCTAAACACGGTTCCATCGGCAACACCCGCTTCTCTTGCAATCTGCCGTGTTGAGGTTTCTTGATACCCCTGTGTTTCAAATAGTTGCCACGCAGCGGCTAGGATACGCTCTCTTGTCTGATCTCGCTTACTCATGCTTTATCCATCTCAAACTCTTTAGGAAAGATGATACCTTTCCTGACCAGAGTTGACAAACTGAGCACGCTCAATTATAAAATGAGCACGCTCAGTTTATTGGAAAAGTTTTATGCAACCTCTAATCAAAAACCTGATCTTAAAGATTGTTCAATGGGTTATATTTTTACCTGGGATCTTTCTCTTCTCTTATGTTATGCGTCCGATTTTGATGTTAATACTGGTGCCCGGCGGCTTGATATTACTGGCGCTAATTGGCGGTGCAGAAGTGAGAAGAGAAATAAAACTACTGTTTAAGGAGCTACTATGACGCAGATACACTCTGTCCCTATACCGAGCCAGAGTTCATTGTTTGGCCGTCAACAGAAAAGAGGGTTTAGTGACGCTTTGCGCTTCGAAATCGCAGACACCAACCGCACACCAAGCGAAGTCTATGTCGATGTTTTTGGCCATTTGCCAAAGAGTGTCGAAAAGCTCATGGCGCTGAGAAATGCGCTGGTAAAACCGTTTGGTTTTGCTATATCGGCGGGTAAAGTTGCGCTGAATGCACAACAACTTCGAGAAGGCGAAGGTATCGGTTTGCATCACGTCGAGTCACTCACCGCAGACGAGATCATCTGTACCACGGAAGATAAGCACATGCGTGTCTCTCTTTCCATCGTCAAACATGCGCCCGGAAAGTTTACGCTCTCGACTTTAGTCAATACCCACACTTGGATTGGTTATCTTTACCTGCTGGCGATCATTCCTTTTCACAAAGTGATCGCTTTAGGTAGTCTGCGTTCGATGCTCAATCGTGTTACAAATGCAGTGCACTCTTAACAATCAGTTGTGCGAAGTAGCGCCTAAGGACGTGGCTCTGACTCCGCGATCTTCTTATCGGCTCTTAAATGCAGCAGATGATTGCGGTAAAACTCGTCCTCAACACAACCATGTTGCCGTGCTTTTTTGTAGATTGATGCGACAAAAATGTCCGCCAGCGAGAAGTGATGACCGATGGCATAGCCTGAGTCACAGCACAGAGCTGCACGCAATTTCTCTAGGCAGCGCATAATCCACTGCCCACGCAAGACCCGCTTTTCTCTATCGCCTAGCTCAGGCCGCCAAAAGGCCAACACCGTTCTATTTTGTGGTGAGTGAATACTGGCATTAACGTACTCGCATACTCGTCGGACATGGGCTCTTTCACTGCGCGTTCGCCCGAGTAAAGGCCAATTGTCGCCACTTTCTTCAAGGTACTCAATAATCGCCATGGACTCTGAGAAGATCTCGCCATCCACTGACAATGCCGGCACGTAGCCAAAAGGATTAATATTGAGATAACTGCCAGCAAGCGCTTCGTTGCTCAGTTCTATCCGCTGGTAGGCAATTTGCTTGTAATTCAGTACCCATTCCACTCGCTCCGAGCTGTTGGAGCCTTTCGCACTGTAGAGAATAACATCCATATTTTGCCCTAAAACGCTCTGTTCAATCAGGAGATGACTAGCGAAGCTTAACTCATATCACGTCCGATACAGCACCTTCACCACATGCCAGCCAAATTTGGTTTTTACCAGATGTGGTGTGAGCACTTCGCCGCTGAAACACACTTTGTCAAACTGAGGAACCATCTGACCACGTTTGAACTCTCCTAAGTCACCACCGCGTTTACCCGATGGGCAAAGAGAATGCTTTTTGGCAAGTACGTGAAATTTTACCCCTTTTTTCAGTTGCGCAATGATCTCTTCCGCTTGTTCTTTGTGTTTCACCAAAATGTGCAACGCCGCTGCTGTTTGGGCCATGCTATTCCCCTCAAAAATGTCAAAGTGCGCAAGTTTACCTGAAGTCCTCAATCGGGTCATTAATTGCTGATGAGATAGCTCTATCGCACTTTCGTCGTCGATATCCCTTGAAGGTGAGCCATTATGCAGTAAGATTGACAGTAAAAAATAACGTTAAGCAAGGTAACAGTATGGCTAAAGCCCCTAGTAAGGCAAATCAATCGCAGGGAATGCTGGTGTTTAAGCTGACACTAAAGCAGAATTTCGCTATTGGTACGCTCAAAGTCCGGGAGATCGTGCCATATTTGCCCACCACGCAAATTCCTTATTCACACCGCCACGTCATCGGCACTGTGACGATTCGTAACCTGACCGTTCCAGTCATCGATATGTCGGCGGCGATTGGTTTTCGCCCGATTGATAAGTCGGAATACAAAAATAGCTATTTGATCGTCACGGACTGCTTGCGCACTGTCGTGGCTTTTATGGTGCGTTCGATTGAGAAAATCATCGACTGCGATTGGCGCTCCATCGAGACACCCCCAGCCAGTGCCGGACACAATGTGTTTGTCACTGGTATCACCCGTTACAACAATGAAATTGTGCAGATGTTGGACGTCGAACTGCTGCTGTCAAAAATTTACCCGCAGTATGAAAATACTAAGATTCCGATGCTCACCGACATTGAACGCGAACGACTTAAAGCATTAAGCATCTTGCTGGTGGATGACTCGTCGATTGCCCGTAAACAATTGAGCGATGCGTTGGACAGCATCAATATCTCTTACCAAATCTGCAAAAACGGCGCAGATGCACTGGAATTAATGCGCCGTGAAGCCGAACGGGGTCGTCCGGTTGATTTGCTGGTCAGCGACATTGAAATGCCGGGTTTGGATGGCTACGAACTGGCGTTTGAAGTACAAAACGATCCGGCGCTTAATCGCTCCTATCGTATTTTGCACACCTCACTATCGAGTGAAATTTGTGTCGATCGTGCCCATCAAGTTGGCGCGCATGAGGCACTGGAAAAATTCAATGCTGGTGAATTGGTGGAAGCCATGCTGCGCGGTGCGCGAGCGCTTGAAAAATCCAAAGAGGCGGTATAATCCGCCTCCTCTTTCCTTAACTTGCATTCATCACTGTCGTTTCGGCATCGGATAGCTTTTACTCACAAACTCCGTCTCTTCCACTTGGTTAACTTGGTTGGTGTACGAGGCAAGCGCGTACATCACATTGGCCAGTAAATTGCCATAGCGAAACAGGATTGGCGCAGGCGACTTCAGGCCACTGTGTTCAATCGCAACTAAGGCCCTCACTACTTTTTTTGCCTGACAGCGGCACAGGTGCAATTGCGACGACACCGGATGACCACCCGGCAGCACAAATCCAGCGAAACCACCGGACAAGGCTTCACGCAGCGCGTCATAGTCGGCAGTCAACGCCTCAACATCCTCTTCGCTGATCGCTAACTTACCACGCACTGAACCGTTGAGGTGATAGATGTTCGCTTGCAGTCGGCTCAGCACCTGTCGCACCAGTGGGTCGAGCGGCTGCATGCTCAGGACGAGGCCAACTCGGCAGCAGAGTTCATCTGCGGCAATTTCAAAATCACACACCGGACTCTGTTCATAAATAAACGGATAACAGAGCTCTACCATAACTTTACTGACGGGTTTCACAAGGTCTCTCCAACCGATAAAAAAGGGAGTCAGTATAACTAACTCCCTTAAAATCATGAATATTTACCAGCGTTGAGCTTAGCCATTAGAGATCTGGCGGTGCCCTTCTTGCAAATGAACAAAATCGACCAAATCCTCACCAGACACTTGATATGCTTGACCAAAGCCTTTGACAAACAAACCCCGTTCAGCTTTTAAATTGAACAAGACAAAATCTTCCAGTTGGCTCAAGCCTGCAACAATTTCACCAAAGCGCTCTTGCATCTGACCAATCACCTGCTGCCAAAGTTGGCTATCGCGCTCCACCACACTGGCAACCGCATCAAACGTCAGGCGTTTACGCGCAAATAGCTGCTTTGCAGAGTCTTCATCTTCGATCATCATCAAAGAGACTTGTGGATTCTCTAGGAGATTGCGGGCATGACGTGCGATTTGCGAAATCAGCACAAAGTAGCCTTCTTGGTTTTGTACAAAAGGCGCGTAGCTGACATTTGGGCGGCCATCTTTATCCACTGTCGCCAGTTGCAAGGTTTGACGCTCTTGACGAAACTCTTTGATCTCCGGCTCTAAGCGGCCTTGTAGTCGTTCTTGTTTTACCTGCTGATCCATGACTTTCTCCTCACTCTTATTCTGTTACTTTGCAAACTCAGCTTGCATCGCTTTAAAACGCTCCACTTGCTGTGGAATCAGCTCACGCTTCTCATCACGGCCAAGGTAGATTTTAAAAATATTTTCCCCGCTCTGGGAGAAAAAACCAAAATAGTGGCTTTCACGCCCCATAAAAGGCTTACTCACTAAACCAACCGCTTTAACGTTGTCCAGCTTGAGATGACCATGCAGCTCACCTTGGCGTCCCATCAGGTTATAGTAGCCTCTGGCTTCTTTTCCTTTGGGAAACGGCGCTTTCACCTCAAATATCGAACCAAAAGCGTGCACTATCGTCGTCACCGGGCCGAAATCGACCAGACTTTCCAATACAGGTTGAGCCATTTCACCCGGTAGCATTACCGCCATGTCGCTTGGCAAGGCACTGACCACATCCAGCTCTGACACATTAAGGCGTTCGGCCATTGCCCCCGGCAACAGCGTTGGTTCTTGTTGCAACAGTTCTGCGACTTTTGCTTGTAGTTCGTTCATTTTGCTTCCAAAAGTTCTTGGTTTATTCAATAAATTGCGCTGTTGTTACAGCGCAATATCGTAAATCTGCTGTTGCTGCTGATACTCAGAGCTTAGTACTTGGATGCAAGCTTGGGCGAGTGTCACCGCCCAAAAGCTGCCGGCTAACGTGAGCACCAGACTCTGCCCATTCAGCTCAATTAATCCTTTTTGCTGCCAAACTTCAAACAGTGGACGCAGATACTCAAATGTATCCATTCCAGCAAAATCAGTAAGCTGACAGGCTTGCAGCACACCGCGATCAAAACCCGATTTTAACGCTGAAAAAATTGGCTCTAAGTGGTGCTGCTTTGTCACCAGCATCAAGGGCACGCGTTGCTGTCTCATCGCTTCGAGATAGCGATCAAGCTGGCGCTCTTGCATCAAACCATAACCACCAATCGAGCCACCCGCACCACAACCGATTGGCAACACTTCAGCGTAGGTTTTTGCCAAACTGTTGTATAAACTGCGCTCGCGATTGTCCGTTGCCCAGTGATTAACACTGAGCTGCTTGAGGTGATGTGCTTGCATAAACTCAACACCCAGTTGATACATAGACGCTTTCTCTGCGGTGGTCGCGGGTGCGGGCAAACGGCCTTTTTCCACTAAGTTGAGCATGGGCGCACTGCCACCAACGACCAGTTGATACAGATCTAAACCATGCGCACCGGTTGAGATGAAATCCTGCAGATCTTGCTGCAACACTTGCTCAGTTTGATGCGGTAAACCGTAAAGCAGATCAACAATGATGGGCGCTTCATCGTAACCAGCCAGCTCACTAATGCGAGAAAGCACTTGCTCTCTGTCGTCTAAGCGTTTGGCGCTGCGTCTTACTAAGGTATCAAAACTCTGAACGCCAAAGGAGAAGCGGTTAAAACCACCTTTTAGCGCACTTTGATACATCTCATCGCTAAAACGGTTGATTCGACCTTCTAAAGTGATTTCGCAGTCAGCCGCCAATGGAAAGCGGCTGCGCAGCATCGTGCCGAGCTGCTCGACCTGTTCCGGCGATAAGTCTGTTGGCGTTCCGCCGCCAACATAGACAGCATGAAACACACCGTTTTGCGTCCAAGGCTGTGCCGCTTTGAGTTCAACTTCGGCCATCAAGGCGGCGAAATAGCTATCGACCAACTGACGGCTAGCCGCATTTTGGAAGAAATTACAAAAGGTACAGCGCACGCGACAAAATGGAATGTGCACATAAAGGCAACGCTTTTGCTTGGTGCTCTCTTGCTGAGACATCAGCCGCTGGAACGTCGGACTCATTTTGTCCGCGGCTAGGGGGCGACTTCCTCCGCCGGCGTGCGCAGCGTGTTTTTGTGCAAATGCAAAGCGCAGTGGATCGGGGGTGTTCGCGCCAAGAATCGATTGATCGTACTTCTCTAAATTAAGCGTCATCGGTACTCGCTTATTACTCACCAGGTGAAGCTTGGTAAGCCTAATTCCTTAAACTGGGCAAATGATAAAATCAGACAAATGATAATGCAATTGATAATTGATATTATTTGTATTGTAGGTAATAATCTCGCCCAGTTAGCTTGATTGGACAGTATGAACATTGTGAATTTACCTAGATATGTCTTCGCAGGAATGGCGTCTCTCGTGCTGCACGCTGCCATACTTTTTGTTGCAGATGAGAAGCAAGCCTTTGCTGCAACCGCTGGAAATCAATCGTCTTCCGTAGCGGTGAATCTTGTTGCGGTTAATCCTCAGCCACCGGCAGCTAAAGTCGAACCGCAACATCCACCCGTCGAAAAAAAACCGGTGATCGAAGAGGCAAAAAAGCCTCAGCCAGCACCCATTCAACGAGAAAAAGTGCACAAGCCAGTCAAGAAAGAGGCTATCAAACCGCCAGCAGAAACGCAGCCTGTCAAAACAAAACAGACGCCAACAGTGGCAACGAACAAGGTTGAAACTCAAGCAGAGCAGACAGAAGTACAGCCGACACAAGTAAAGCAAACCGTGACTGAAGATCCACAACCGAGCAGTAAACCGACACCAGCGCAGAGCGCGCAAGGAGCGAGCAGTTTACCGGTACTGGTCGACAGACCAAGTTATCTCGAAAGGCCCGTGCCACCGAAGTATCCTCGTCTTGCACAAAAAAGAGGCATCGAAGGCACCGCGATGATTGAGATTTGGCTCGATGAAAAAGGCGAGCAGATCAAATCGGTGCTGATCGCCTCCAGCGGCACAGAGATGTTGGACAACGCCGCATTAAAAGCGACCAAAGCGTGGCGCTTCTCTCCACACGTTGAGAACGGCAGAAGAATGCCTTCTCGCATCAGAGTTCCCGTTCGTTTTTCATTGGATTAACTATGCAACATATACATGAACTACAGAGCCAACTTGGGCTAATGGCTTGGCCGCTAATCATTTGTTCCACCGTGATGGTGATGATCCTTGTCGAGCGATCCATCCAAGTCGTGCTGAGTCTTGGCGTTGGCAAACGTGCCATTCGCCGTGAGTTGCACACTATTTCGCCCACCAATAACCTGCACATTGAACAGTTGGCCGAACGCCTAGCATTGAAGCGTCCACTGCTTTACAAAGGGGTCGCCATGTTACTGGCGCATCACGCGTTTGCGAAATCCTTGCGAGAAGATGCCGCTGGAATGTGGCTACAAGAAAAACGCCATCAACTTCACTCAGGCTTACGCTTGCTCACTCTGATCGGCGTGCTTAGCCCTTTAATTGGCTTGCTCGGCACCGTACTGGGGTTGATTGAGATGTTTAAAGGCGTCGCTGCTTCCAGCGGTAATATCACTCCCAACGATCTCGCCGATGGTCTTGGCCTCGCAATGCGCACCACCGCTGCTGGCCTATTGATTGCCCTGCCCGCAATTGCAGGGGCGCAGCTACTTGGCCTTTGGGCTGATAGAGTGATGGCCAAACTGGAGCACACGCTCAACTACGTCAACTTGTGGCTGGAAGGCGTTGCCGTACAGCACGTTTCTCCACAGGGTCTGCGCACAGCAACCGAACTGACGACGGAGCTGAAATGATCAAAGCGCCGCCACCCGACAACTCGCATGGCTTGACACCCGATCTCACTCCGCTGCTCGACATCATCTTCATTGTGATGGTGTTTTTGATGCTAACCGCGGCTGTCAAGCTCGATTCCATTGATGTTGACTTGCCGAGCAGCGATTCCAACGCCGTCGCACCAGTCGAAAAGCAGTCGTTGACCATCAATATTCTAGCTGACGAGCCACACTGGGCAATCAATGGCCAACGTTACATCGATTGGGACAACTTTACGCTCGCTTTAATTGAAGAAAGCAAAAACTCAGACAAACCCGTGGTGATTGGCGCAGATAAAACCGCCGACATTCAACATCTGGTGAGGCTGCTCGGATTTCTTCAAGAAAGCGGCATTAAAGCAACACAGCTTCTTACCGAACCACCGCAATAAGAGATTTCATCTATGAAAAAGCAACTGACAACCATCGCTGCGAGCATCGCTCTGCTTGGCACAGTGATGGTGAGCCAAACCGCCACCGCAGAGGAACGCCTCATCAGCGCAGGCAGCGCCGTAACTGAACTGGTTTTTGCGCTCCACGCTGAAAAAAGTTTAGTCGGCGTCGATGTGACGAGTCATCTACCCGATTCGGTATCACTGCCCAAAATTGGCTATCACCGCAGCCTCTCCGCTGAAGGATTACTGGCGCTAAACCCAACCACGCTCGTCGGCTCCGATGAAATGGGCCCAGCACCTGTGCTAGCACAGCTTAAATCCACCGGTGTGGATGTGAAAGTGGTTAACACCGACGCTGATGTCGACGGCTTGATGCAGCGTATCGACGATATTGCTCAACTACTTGATCGTAAAGAAGCAGCTTCTCAGTTGAAACAGATCGTGGCCCAGCAAGTAACTAAGCTCGACAGTAATCAACCGGCCGAAAGCAGTAAAAAGAAAGTGCTGTTTCTTTTGATCCACGATGGTCGCGCCCCCAGCGTGGCTGGCAATGACACTACGCCAGATGCCATCATCACGCTCGCTGGTGCCATCAACCCCGCCGCGACACAATTAAACTCATACAAACCGCTGTCAACAGAAGCCATGGTCGAAATGCAGCCCGATGTGATTTTGGTGAGCGGCCGAAGCTATGAAAAATTAGGCGGGCCGGATGCAATCATCAAGATGTTACCGCTACTTGCTGCAACCCCAGCAGGCATCAATAAACAGATCGTCACCATCGATGGGTCAGCCCTTGTGGGTGGCTTAGGTCTAAAAAGCTTAGCCGAAGCTGAGCGTCTTAATCAGCTTCTCTATACCAACTAGTGATCACCATGTTACGCCGTCTTTCTCTTGCCCAAGTGCTGTGCTTTTTTAGCTTGCTGTTAGTTGCAACCGCCGTCTCTTCAGTGACCGTCGGGCCGATGAACATCAGCGCCAATGACACTTTCCACAGCTTACTTAATTTAGGCGACTTACCAGCGCACATCGACATCGTGATCCGCGAGATCCGCCTGCCACGCACCTTACTCTGTATGTTGGTCGGCGCGATCCTCGCGTTGTGTGGCGTAGTAATGCAAGGCTTGTTTCGTAACCCATTAGCCGAACCCGGTATCATCGGCGTCTCGGCCGGTGCCGCGCTCGGCGGCGCAGTGGCCATTGTCGGCCTTTCTCAAGTCAGTCACCTATATCCGCAGCTGATGAACTTGGCGATTTTGCCGCTGTTTAGCTTTCTCGGCGGTGCGGGCGCAACATGGCTTGTCTATCGTATTGGCGCGAGCAAGTTCGGTACGTCAGTCACCATCATGCTACTTGCGGGTGTCGCTATCAGTGCCATTTCTGGCGCGGTGATTGGCTATCTCAATTTTCTCGCCGACGATCAAACCTTACGCGATCTCTCATTATGGTCGATGGGATCTCTCGCCGCCGCCAGTTGGTCATCCATCATGCTGGCACTGGTCACTATGCTGATTCTTTATGGTTACTTTGCCCGCAAAGCGATGCCACTCAACGCGCTGTTACTCGGAGAGGCCGAGGCAAGACACCTTGGCATTGAGGTGCAATCACTCAAGCGAGGGCTGATCACCTTGGCGGCTGTGGGCGTCGGCGTAACGGTCAGCATTTGTGGCGCGGTCGGTTTTATCGGTTTGGTCATCCCTCATCTTGGCCGAATGCTCGCCGGGCCGGACCATCGCAAGCTGATCCCTATTTCGGCGATGCTTGGCGCGTTGCTGCTGACAGCTGCCGATATGATTGCACGCATCGCAGTAGCCCCCGCAGAACTGCCTGTCGGTATTGTCACAGCGGCGATTGGCGCTCCTTTCTTCATCTATCTGTTACTGCAACAAAAAGGAAAAATGCTGTGAGTGGACATGTCGTGCTAAGTGGTCGACAACTGGAGGTCAAATTTGGCTCCCGAGTGGTGCTAAACAAAGTCGATATTGATTTTCGAGCTGGCGAAGTGACCGCATTGCTCGGTCCAAATGGCGCAGGCAAAAGTACCTTGCTCAAGCTGCTATGCCGCGAAATTTCATCGCAAAATGAGATCGAATATTTCGGCAAAGCGGCTTCACAATGGCAGCCCGCCGAACTGTCCCGCCATCTCGGCCTTTTGCCACAGAGCAGCGCACTCACCTTTCCTTTCCTGGCACGTGAAGTGGTCGAGCTGGGCGCGATCCCCTTAAGTTTGCCGCAGCATAAAGTCAGCCAACTGGCCCAAGATTACATGCAAAAGACCGATGTATTGCATCTTGCCGAAAGCGTCTACCCTTCGCTATCGGGCGGCGAAAAGCAAAGGCTCCATTTAGCGAGAGTGCTGACACAATTGCACCAAGCGGGAAAAGATAAAATTTTGATGTTGGATGAGCCGACTTCGGCACTCGATCTTGCCCACCAGCACAACACGTTGGTGATTGCACGTCAGTTGGCCAAAGAGGAAAATGCGGCCGTCATCGTTGTCTTGCACGATCTAAACCTCGCTGCACAATATTCGGATCGTTTGGTCATCTTACATCAAGGGAGAATTGCGGTAGACGCTGCGCCATGGCAAGCGTTAACGCCAGACATAATTGAAAATGTCTATGGCTACAAAGCACTGATAGCTCAGCACCCAACTCTGGGCTTCCCACTGGTCCATGCCGCAGCATAACGCGTAAACGTGAAAATAAAAAAGCTCCGAAACTCGGAGCTTTTTTATTCCACTAACTTAGCTGAATCAATGATTTACCTATCAGCCATTCCAACTCTTTCTCACTGCCCTCACCAAACTGGCTATCCACCATTTTATACAAACGATCGATGCCATTGGCGGCAAAATCATGGGCACGCTCTGCCGCCACGATGTGGTGAAACAGCAGACGGAGGATGGCACGGAATTGGTCATTTTCCAGTGCAGCTATCCAGCTATGAGAAAATTCACCCAGGCCTTTATCGAACTCAAGGTGCTCCACAAACAACTTAAAAATCCGCCCATCCAGTGCCGAGGTAAAGTCCGTTTTCTTTGGAAAATGGTGGCTTATCCCCGTACGTGAAATGCCTGTCTGTTGGCTAAGAGTGGTGTAGGACATTTTGTCGTACCCCAGTCTCAGAAGTTGATCAACAACCGCATCCATGATTTTCTGGATAGTGATTTCGGTATCTTCTTTACTACGCTTTGGCATATTTTCAGCTCTACTCTTTGTAAATACATCCTGCTCTACGTATGGAGCAGGAATGGTCATCGCGACTAGGGATCACGGCCCTTAGACTGCAAACCGAAAATAAAATCACCTACTTTTTATGACGGTACTCTGCAATAAATGCAGAGGCATGCCTAAGAGCAAATCCAAATCACAGAATATGCAACCAAATTAACAACAAATATTGTTATCAAATTGGATTTTCTATCTGCTTGAAGAATCTTTTAATAGCGATAGATTATGTAAAATTTATTTATGCCGAGATACTGTAATAAAATTCTCAAAGGTGCAACTCACGCAACAGGTTTACTGTACTACTAAACGGTTAAATCGGTTCAAAAATTGACGGAGATCACGTCATCCATTAACAAAAGCTAAAATGATAAGCGGGTTATGCTCACTGCGCTTAATCTGACTAGATAGAAACCGAGTGAGTCCGCTATAATCCCTTTTTTAAGTGAGGATTCGTTATGAGCATTGAGACACAAGAAAACGCCGTATGTGAGGCCTGTGGCTGCGCTGGTGAGATTGGGTTCATTATTAAAGAAGGCGATAATGTTGCCGACGTTACCATTTATGCAAGTTCAAAAGAGTTGCTGGAAGCAGAATTTGCACGTTATTTAGAATTGGCAAAGTCGGTGAATGAAAACGTTGAATTTAATACCAGCGAACTCAATTCTGAATCGACCGAATTAAAAGCGCGCTTTAAGTTTGAAGTGAGTGCAGAAAAACTGATTTTTGAATTAAAAAGTCGTTCTTTAGCACGTTAATACTAATTTGTTTAAATTATATGCAAACGAGTCTCTATGAGGCTCGTTTTTATATTTGGTGATTGATTAAACTCCACTCATCCTAAAGTAATAAAAAAGCAACTTGGCGAATATATTTTAAACACGTTGCAGTCACCTTCACCTTTTTCGCCTAAGTAGAGTACACTGATACTTCGCTACTGTTCTCAAACTAGGATGTTGTCGTGACACGGTCTGTTCTGCTCTCTTGTCTATTACTCTTGCCCATAACTCTTCAAGCGCAAGCCCTCGATCACTATCAGATCCTCAATCATCTGGATAACTACGGCAATTTAGACCTGCGAAACAAACCCTACACTTCGCTACCAGACGGATTGAAAGTCAAAGGCAATCTCAATATCGGTAAAACAGCAATAAAAGCACTGCCACAAGATCTCGATATTCAAGGCAGCTTGGATGCGAGAAATAGCACACTCACTACCGTCTATGCCGGTACTTCAATAAAAGGCTATGCCAACTTACTCGGCAGCCAAATTAAAAACTGGCCAGCAGGGGTGAAACTTGGCGGTTACCTTAATTTGACCGATACACCCCTGGAAAAGCTGCCCAACGGCTTGGTCGTCAAAGGTGACCTCAGCGTGATTCGCACACCGCTAAAAAGCCTACCGGAAGGGATCGTGGTAGAAGGGAATCTGTATATCGGCGGATCGGCCTTAAGCGAGTTCCCCAATAAAATGACCGTCAAAGGCAACATTTTCCTCGGGGGTAACCGCATATCCAAATGGCCACAAGAGCTCAACCTTGGTGGCGCAGTGGCTCGCTAGCACAAGCAGTGGCGCGCTAAAACAAATAATGCCGTTGATGAGAAAGTAAAAAAACAAAAGCCGACCAATTGGACGACTTTTGTTTTGAATGGTTAAACGCTTATCTGCAATCTGTTTGTAACTGATTGTTGACCGGGTTGGCGTAGCTCGCCACCAAATAGTCTCTGGCGCCCTCTGGGAGTTGATGCAATTTCTCGCTTAGCTGACGACGCACGGCCTCCGCAATCTCCGCACTTTCTTGACCAGCGGCCAGACGGTTGATCGGATAGACGTAGTAGTTGGCATGAATTTGACGATCAATCTCTTGCGCCAATGCTTCTGGCGTTTCAAAAGCCCCTTGGATCACATCACCAAACGCGACATGTACTCGGCCTTTGTAGCCGACAATTCCCTGTATGATGCTCTCGATATCCTCAAACTCACCTTTCTCATAGCGGCCATGCGTCGCTTTCTCGTACAACTCTTTCGCCTTAGCGATGTCGCACGGATCGTTCTCGTATGAGATGGAAACAGGAACAATTTTCAGCGCCGCCATATAGTCAGCAAAGGCGATTTTTTGCTTACGGCCTTCAACATGAAACATCTTTAAAATAGCGGGATCGGTAAAATCATTGCCATCTTTTGCTCGGCCCTCTTTCTGCGCGATCCAAATCGAGTTACCGCTATCAAGAGAAAACTTGATATAGGAAGAGAGCTGGCCCAGCACTTTCATCATTTCACGCGGCGCTTTTACCGAACGCTTCACAATAAAGCTCTTGTTTAGCTTCATCAGCTCCGTGGCACACGGCTTTTTCAGTAGGTTATCACCTATCGCGATACGTACCGTTTTGTGTCCGCTGGTAAATAGCCCATAGTTGACCAAAGCCGGATCCATCGCAATGTCACGATGGTTGGAGACAAACAGATAGGCACTGTTGCGGTCAAGTTTATCGAGCCCGCTATACGTCACCCCGTCGGTGGTGCTCTCTAAAGTATCTTCCAGATAGCGTTTCACCACTAACTGGATGGCTTCAACAGAATCCAGCGTACGCCACTTGCGCTTCAGATAGAGACGCAGAAACGGTTTTACTAGTCCTTTGAACCAAGGACTACGCTGTGGAAAACGATGTTGCAATATCGCACTGATAAATTCATCGTCTTGGATCAAGCGCTCTATTGCCGCAGGGATCTCTTCGTCATTGTAAGGACGAATCTCTGCATAAGGATCGATATGGTCAGTCATTATTCTTTTCGTGTTTTAAAAAAGCTGGCACATTCTACGCATTGTTATTCGCGTACGCAGCTACCTTAGCCATAGTTTGAGGAAGGTCATACCAGTCAAATCACAAATATGACAATTTGTTGCGCTCTGGGTTCATCGAAGTGCCGAAAATACCCAATCTCCGGGGCAGCAGTTGGCTTTTGCCTTAAGAGGCGGTAATCTTGGCGCCCCAAGATTTGAGGTACCTAAAATGAACTACGCGATCGAGTTTAAAAGCGAGCACCACCGCCACCTATTCGCCACGGCGAGAAAGCGCACTTTGAAACATCAACTGGTGATTGTGCGCACTGGTCTTGCGCTGGTGAAACTCGGTAAGCAAGAGTTTGCGGTCAAACCTGAGCAAGCATTTTGGATCCCACAAAACTGCTTAACCGCGCTGACGATTCTGCCACATACACAGCTAGAGCGGTGCGATCTTTCTCTTAGACTCAAAGAATTGTTTCCAAGCAGTTCAGGCTACGTGACACTCACCCCCTTGATGAGTGCACTGTGCGACAAACTTGCCGTGACACCCGCTCACTCCGCTGCCCAAAACGAATTGCTCGCCGTGCTCAAACGTGAGATCACCGAACTTGAGCCATCTTCTTTGCCCAACCCGCTCAACGACGCGATAAATCATTGGGAAAAAGCGAGCAAAGCACTGCCAAATGAAGTCTATCTGGCTTTATTGGTGCGTGAAGCGCTCAAACGCCAGCAATCCGGTGTGAGTAAAGATGCGATTGTCGATGCATTGTTTGCGGGAAATCTAGCGCAGTGCGATCAAGCTTGTGAAGCCATCGCAGGGCGGATTCTCTAAGCGAGAAATTGGGGACTTACAATACGACACCGCCGCGTAATCGCGGCGGTAAGTGAAAAAGCACGAAACGCTTAAAAAGGCAGTTCGATTTGCATCATCACATCCCCTTCCGAGGTATCGTGCCAGCGGTAATCAAAGCGCATTCGCGGATGACCTGCTTTTTTGTCGCCAAAACCAATACTAAAAAGCACGCCATGACTACGCAACCACTCTTCTGTTGTCATATTTTGCGCTTCTTTTTGGTACTCCTCCGGCAACCAAAAACCAATACCAAAATGATTACTGGCTAAATTTTGGCTGATCACAGGGCTGTCTTCAGATTTAAGTGCCCATTCATCCCAATAATCTTTTTGTTGTGTGGTCTGTTGATCATCCAAATGAAGTATCACTGCATCGCTTTCATCCTCATCGATGCTCTGGCATGCCTCATACATCTCATCTTCTAACATCACCGAACGCTCTTCGGGAAGAACGCATGAAGCGTAAGCATGATGAGATAGCAGCAGATAAAAACTTGCGATAACCAGATTCTTCAACATGCTCATCAGACCTCTACTCAGAAGCGGGTATTGTCTTATACAGACACTTTTTAATCAATAATTTTGTGACCGATGCTGTAGTTAGCGTATGTAAACTTTCACCATTTTCAGCCGCCCGACGAATATCGGTACTTCTGATTTTTACCTTCTCAGGGCAAGCCATCACTGACCAGCGCTTGAGTATTTCTTGCGCTTTATGGAAGTCAGCAAACTTAAAAAAGTTATCTGGTCCGATCACAAAGGTAATATCGGCATCAGGATACTTTTCTTGAATTTTTTCTAATAGGGCAAAAGTGGTGACGCTTTGACCTGGCTGGTATAACTCTTGCTCAAATGAGGAACGCTGAATGTTCGAGAGCGACAGATCCTCAATAAATGCGTCAAGCAGTTCGCACCGAGTTGGGTAATCGAGCATGGTTTTGCCCCACGCATGGGCAATCGCCGGTTCTAATAGGACTAAGTCAAAATGGGACAGAGACTCGATCACACTTTTGTGACCCAAACTGGGGGGATTAAACGCACTCCCAAATACAGCGATTTTCAGCATAAATGGTATTTACTCAGGCTTTGGAGTTTTCTCTTCAAATGAATCGGGTATGATACTACCAGTCTTGATTATTTTGTATTACTCATCTGGATTTACCCCTTCAGGTGTACTTCAGATGACTTAAGCTTGCAGGAAAAGGAAACCGAAATGGAACAACTCATCCGCGATGAAATGCGTGTTCTCCCAACAATTGACCCGCATTTTGAAATTGAACGTCGCGTTTCTTTCATCAAACGAAAACTGCTTGAATCCGGATGCAAAGCGCTGGTTCTTGGTATCAGCGGCGGTGTCGATTCCACGACTTGCGGCCGTTTAGCACAGTTAGCCGTCAATGAGTTAAATGCAGAGAGCGGCACTAACGCCTATCAATTTATCGCCGTACGCCTTCCTTATGGTGAGCAAAAAGACGAAGACGAAGCGCAGTTGGCACTCTCTTTTATCCAGCCAACTCATTCCGTTTCCGTCAACATCAAACAAGGCGTCGACGGCTTACACGCGGCGTCACACCGAGCGCTAGAAGGAACGGGCTTGATTCCGAGCGATGCAGCCAAAGTAGACTTTGTTAAAGGTAACGTCAAAGCGCGTGCTCGCATGGTGGCGCAATACGAAATCGCCGGTTACGTTGGCGGTTTGGTGTTAGGGACGGATCACTCGGCAGAGAACATTACGGGTTTTTATACCAAATTTGGGGATGGCGCTTGCGATATGGCTCCCCTATTTGGCTTAAGTAAACGTCAGGTGCGACAAGTCGCCGCAACCTTGGGCGCGCCAGAATTGCTGGTGAAAAAGACGCCAACAGCGGATTTGGAAGAGCTGGCACCACAGAAGGCCGACGAAGATGCATTGAATCTGACGTACGAGCAGATTGACGATTTCCTCGAAGGCAAACCCGTCAGCCAAGCAGTGTCTGAGCGACTGATTGCTATCTACAAAGCCACCCAACATAAACGTCAGCCTATTCCAACCATCTACGACTGAATAACTCGCTGACATGACACCATGTAAAAAGCCAGTTGCGCTGTGCAACTGGCTTTTTGTTTACTGCGGATGAGATAAGTTGCGCGACGTTAGCCGAGCTGGAAAGTCACATCCGACTCTGGTACGCAGCAACACGCTAGCGCTTTACCGTCACGTTTCTCTTCCTCCGACAGCGCAGGCACGTCCAGCTGATGCACACGCCCTGCAGTGACCGTCACTTTGCATGCGCCACAAAACCCGGCGCGGCAACTGTAGCTCATCTCCAATCCTGCGTTTTCCACTTGTTCGAGCAAAGGCTGCTGGTTGTTGCCGTCAAATTCGTGCTCACCGAAGCGGATGGTCACGTTTTGCAGCGGTTTATTGGTTGCAGCAGAAACCCCAAAAGCTTCTTGATGGTAATGGTTTTCAGGCAAGCCTTTTTTCAGCAATAGACTCTTAGCTTTTTGCATAAAGCCATCTGGCCCGCACACAAACACCTGACGCGTCTCAACCGCTGGGATCTGTTTGATGTGCGATAAGCTCAGCCGTCCTTTGAGCCCGAACCAATCCACTGGCGCTTGAGTTAAGGCGATTTTCACACTCAGGCCCGGATGCTGCGCTTTCAACTGCTCTAACTCGTCACGGCACGGAATGTCTTCAACACTACGGCACTGATGGTAAAAAACCACATCGTCCATCGCTTGATGATCAGCCAAATAACGCAACATGGAGAGCATCGGAGTCACACCGCTTCCGGCTGAGAGCAGAAGTAACGGGCTGTGTTTATCGGTGAGATGAAACTGACCATCAGGCGTTTGCGCACTGAGCACATCACCGACGGAAAGATGCTCTGCCAACCAGTTCGATACGCGCCCACCTTCAATACGCTTGACCGATATAGCATAACGCCCAGGTCGAGATGGACTCGACGAGAGCGTATAGCGGCGCGCAATCCGGGCTCCATCAATTTCAATTTCAATCGGTAGGTGCTGGCCGGGTTGGTAGATAGGCAATTGCCCCGACTTTGGCTCCAACCAAAAGGTGATAAAATCACGCGCTATGGTCTCTTTCTCAACACAAGTCAGTTCAATGCGCGCTGGCGAGTTGTCCGGGTAGAACTCTCTCTCTTTGCTTTCGAGCACTTCTACGCGATCGCCCGCGCGGATCATCCCTTCATTAAGCGCGACTAAGTTCTGGCCAAAAAACACGCCGCCACGTTCATTGGCTCTAAATTGCAGCAAGGTTTTTAGCGGCTCTTTACTCTGGCGAAACTGACCTTTTTCCACATCTACTGTGGTCAATACGCAGCGCTCACACGGCTTGACAGCCTCAAATTCCACCTCGCCAATACGAATGCGTTTCCAACCGTCCTCGGCAAACGCATCGGTATTGCTCACCACTAAATTAGTGCGAAATTGATCCATCAGATGATGTTCAGGACTACGACGATTCAGCTCCGCCAAAGACGCTTCACTGATGACAAGCAAGGGATAACCATCGGCAAAACTGACGTTGTGCCCTACTTTTTCACGCACTCGGTTCGACTGTTCACCGCAAAACAACAGTTCGACACGCTGCTGCAACACGTCACTAAACCAGTCATCCGCTTCATCGGTGGTGGTATAGGCAATAAACTGATCTTTCCACACCTGCGCGGGTGCTTCTTGCATTTTAAAATCGCGGTAGCGAATCGTCAGTGATGGTTTGCCAACAGAGCTAAACACCACACCGTCAGCCACAAGCGCGGAAGAAATGGTCACCAATTGAGGATATTTGCGCGCTGTTACCATGCCACCATCGGCGGTTGCCAGCATAAAGCGGCGGTCAAAACTCAGCCCCTGCTTCTCGACCCAAGCACTGGAGAGGGACAGTCCACCGACCGATTTCACCGGAAACACGTTAATTTGTTTGAGAATGGCTTGTGACATGGGCTTCGCTTCCTTGTTATTTGGCGTGAAGCATATGATAAACAATTGATATCCATGTTAAAACGTTTTTAATTTGCAGAATGGCAAACTGTAACCGCAATGAAAAAGCGGATGAAATGTCAGACGCTTTCCTATATCATCCTGTCGCCTAAACGGTAGCGTTTGCGCAAACTGTTTAGGCTCCTTTCGGATCACAACTTTTGGTGGGAGCAACAATGACAACACTTACGATTACTCGTCCTGACGACTGGCACGTTCACCTACGCGATGGCGAGGTTTTAGCCGATACCGTTCGCGATATTAGCCGCTATAACGGTCGCGCGCTGGTGATGCCCAATACCGTTCCTCCTGTTACCACCACCGAAATGGCGCACGCTTACCGCGAGCGTATTATGGCGCACCAACCCGCCGCCCAGTTTGAACCACTGATGACGCTCTATCTCACCGACAACACCACCGCTGAAGAAATTCACCGTGCGAAGGCAAGTGGTATCATCGTCGCGGCGAAACTCTATCCAGCTGGCGCAACGACAAACTCCGACTCTGGTGTGACCGACGTAAAGAAAATTTACCCAACGCTGCAAGCGATGCAAGACGCCGGTATGCTGCTGCTGGTCCACGGCGAAGTGACTCATCACGATGTCGACATTTTCGACCGCGAAAAGACTTTCCTTAAAACGGTTTTAGCACCGATTGTAAATGACTTCCCTGGTCTAAAAATCGTTTTAGAGCACATCACCACCTCAGACGCGGTCGACTTTGTCAACCAAGCGGGTGACAACGTGGCGGCAACCATTACCGCTCATCACTTGCTTTACAACCGTAATCACATGCTAGTTGGTGGCATCAAACCGCATTTTTACTGCTTGCCAGTACTAAAACGCAACACTCACCAACTGGCGCTACGCAAAGCGGCCACCAGCGGCAGCAAAAAGTTTTTCCTAGGGACCGATTCAGCCCCGC
Source organism: Vibrio cidicii (assembly GCF_009665415.1). Taxonomy (NCBI): domain Bacteria; kingdom Pseudomonadati; phylum Pseudomonadota; class Gammaproteobacteria; order Vibrionales; family Vibrionaceae; genus Vibrio; species Vibrio cidicii. The sequence goes on from NZ_CP035922.1 coordinate 1,090,589, forward strand.
ACGCTAAAGGGGCGAAAGAGTCCGCGTGTGGCTGCGCCGGCTCTTACACTGCGCACGCTGCACTTGAGCTCTATGCTGAAGTGTTTGAACAAGAAGGAAAACTGGAGAATTTAGAAGCGTTTGCCAGTTACAACGGCGCTGATTTCTACGCCCTACCACGCAATGCGGACACCGTTACTCTCATCAAGCAAGCGTGGTCCGTTCCCGCTTCTATGCCATTTGGCGGTGATGAAGTAGTGCCTATCCGTGCTAACGAAAAGATTGAATGGACCGTACAATAATCGATTTGTAGCGAAAATCGCAATAAGGCCGCTGATTTTAGCGGCTTTTTTATTCCTTTCACATTTCATCATCTACGCTTATAAGTGACACTCGGAGCGGCAAACCAACCGTCTCTAATAATCTATAACAATGATTGACGGCGCGATATGCATCTAGATTTAGATATAAGAACTTTGTCCATTGTTTCCGTATTGGTCTCGACTGCCTACGGTATTGGCATGCTTATGCTAAAAGCGATTCAAACGACTCATATTCGCGGGTTACAAACGCTCGTCTTCGCTATCTTTTTGATTGCATTTGGCTTTCTGGCACTCAGTTTTGGCAACTCAACCACTTTCTGGCTATCAAAGATTCTCGCCAACAGTGCCATAGGTTTGGGATATGCCTTAATCCTCGCCGGGCTCAGCCAGTTCCGCCAGGCCTCATCCAACAACACCGCCATCGCGTTGGCAGGCTTTCCTGTGCTGGTGTTGTATTTAATTTTTTACTCAGAGTTCCAAATGTCGACCAACGCGAGAATCATGGTGTTGAGTATGTACATTTCTCTTTGTTGCGCGCTCAGCGCCTACGTCGTCGCTCGCGGGGAAGCGAAAGATCATCCCATCGCAGTACGGCTACTTTCAGCCGCCTTTTCGCTGATGTCATTGTGGATGCTATTTCGCGCCGGATTCACCTATCACAGTGCAGAGATAGCCGATTTTATGCTCGCAAGTGATGTACATCAGATCTCCTTTCTCCTTTCCATCGCACTGATTCTGGCACTTGGTTTTACCTTCCCACTAATGGTTAACGCGCGCTTGGTCATCAACATTTATAATACCTCTCTGCTTGATCCTCTCACTAACCTCTACAATCGACGAGCGATGGAAGATATGGTGCCACGAGAGCTATCGCGAGTAGAAAGGACCCACTCTGAACTATCGATTATTTTGCTGGATATAGACCATTTTAAACAAGTTAACGACCAATATGGCCATCAAGTCGGAGATGTTACCTTGTCAGGAATCGGACAACTGCTCAACACACATTTGCGTGGGCAAGATTTGTCATTTCGTATCGGTGGAGAAGAGTTCTTAATTCTGCTGCCCGACACCAACTTAGACAGTGCATTAGTGGTGGCCGAAAAGCTGCGGCAAATCATGTCTGAGACACAATTTTCCGCCAAACAGCAAGAGCCTTGTACCGCCAGTTTTGGTGTCGCGCAATTGCTGCAACACGACGAATGGGATAGTTTGCTTAACCGAGCGGATGCGGCCTTGTATCTAGCAAAACGCAAAGGCCGCAATCGAGTCTGCCTGGTGTCCGATATTTAAACCCGCAAAATAGCAAACTGTGTGGTTATCAAGTGAACTGAGCACGAACTTTTTGCAAACCAGTGACAATAGCCACCACGATTAACCCCGCGAGCCCCCCAATAATACCGTTAAGTAGCGCTGGGAGCAGCGCATTGGCCAAAGTGTATGCCGAGAAATTCATTAACACTGGTTCAACCAGATGATGGATGGCCGGAACGTTGTGCACCACGATGCCGCCACCGACAAGGAACATAGCAGCCGTTCCCACTATCGTCAGCCCTTTCATTAGCTTAGGTGCAAAGCGAATGAAGCTCTGACCCAGCGTGTTGCCAATCCCCTTGCCTTGCGAGCGGCGTTCGAGATAAAAGCCAAGATCATCGAGTTTGACAATCGCCGCAACAAGGCCGTAGACACCGATAGTCATGACAAAAGCGATCAAACTCACCACCAATATTTGCGCGCTGGTACTTTGCCCTTGCACCGTCCCCAGCGCTATCACGATAATTTCCGCCGAGAGGATAAAATCGGTTCGTACCGCCCCTGCAATCTTCTGTTTTTCATAGGCAGCAATATCGGTAATCGCTTGTTCCGTTGCGATTTCCTTCTCTTTTGATGGTTGTGCATGATGCCACTTTTCAAGGATTTTCTCCGCGCCTTCAAAGCAGAGAAACAGACCACCGAGAAGAAGCAGCGGCATGATTAACCAAGGGACAAAAGCACTGATCAACAGCGCCGCAGGAACCAAAATGCATTTGTTTCTAAACGAACCCTTGGCAACCGCCCAGACAACCGGAATTTCCCGCTCTGCGCTCACCCCAGACACTTGCTGGGCATTAAGTGCCAAATCATCCCCTAACACACCAGCCGTCTTTTTCGCCGCCACTTTAGACATGACGGCCACATCATCCAACACGGTGGCAATGTCATCCAATAAGGTTAATAAACTCGCCCCTGCCATTTTGTTGTCTCGTTATATAAATTACTGTATTTCAAAATGTAACAGCGGCCTCGACTCTTGCAAAGCGATAATTCAGATCGCGATGGGAAGCGCCTTCACTCGGTTGTTTTCGGCTCAGAGTCGATCTACCCTTGGCTTTTCATCCACAGGTACGCCTAAAGGGAATGCCATGCAAACAAGACAAACTTACCCAATCGGAACACCGGGACAAAAATGGGGAGAAGAGGAGCGCCTGGCTTGGCGAGCTCAAACTCACATTCAACGTGAATACCAAAGTGAAGTGGTGCCAAAGATTCAAGCTTTGGCCGAGCAGTTTGACGTCGCGCAATATGGCGCGCTCTCTTACGACCCCGAGCGTTACCCGCTTTTTTGCCTCAAGAGCAAACATTGGGACGAATCAAAGCCAACGGTACTGATTACCGGGGGTGTACACGGCTATGAGACCAGCGGTGTGCATGGCGCTTTGCAGTTTATGGCAACCGAGGGTAAACGCTACGAATCTCACTTCAATCTGGTGTGCGTACCTTGTGTCAGTCCTTGGGGTTATGAAGTGATCAACCGTTGGAACCCCAACGCACTCGATCCAAATCGCTCTTTCTATCCTAATAGCCCAGCAGAAGAATCGGCCAATTTACTCAGTTTGGTCGCGCAGTTAGGCGATGTGCTGGTGCATTTCGATCTACACGAAACAACCGACAGCGACGAAAGCGAATTTCGCCCAGCGCTGGCAGCGCGTGATGGCCAAGAATTTGAACCCGGTAACATTCCGGATGGTTTTTACACCGTCGGCGACAGCGAAAACCCGCAGCCAGAGTTTCAAGCAGCGGTCATTGCTTGCGTGGCGAAAGTGACGCACATTGCGCCAGCGGATGACAATGGCGAGATCATTGGCTCTAGCGTGGTGCAGCACGGCGTGATCAACTACCCAATGGCGAAACTGGGGCTTTGCGGCGGCATCACGCAATGCCGTTTTGGCACCACCACGGAAGTCTATCCTGACAGCCCTAAAGTCACCGCCCAAGAGTGCAACGACGCACAAGTGGCAGCGATTGTCGGCGGTTTGGATTACGTGATCAGCACGCTTTAGAGCCAAACTCCACTTGGTTACAGCAAACGGCTTTTATACTGCTCCGGGGTTAGCCCGGAGTATTTTTTAAACATCGAAATGAATGGGCTCGCCTGATTGTAACCCAGTGTCAGCGCCACCTCTTTTACCGTTTGCCCTTTGCGCAACAGTTCCATCGAGTAAAGATAACGCACGCGCAGCCGCCACTCGGTAAAGCTCATCCCTAATTCACTCTGACAATGCCGCGCAAGTGTGCGCTCTGTGGTGTGTACGCGCTCCGCCCAAGCAGAAAGCGGCGTACCGTCGGTCGGATTTTCCTCCACATACGCCAGCACAGGCGCCAGATATTTATTATTCGACGAGGGCAAAAAGTGGTGTTCGGTTTTTTGCGTCGCAAGCTGATCGAGCAATACCTGCACCAAACGTTTGTCAGCATCACTTTGCGCCACACTGATATCACGAGCGCGAAAATCTTCAATGATCGCCGACACAATGGGCGTAATCTTGATCAAACTGGTTTTGGCGGGAAATTGGTCAGTCAAACTGCTGGAGATATTCATTGAGCAATATTCAAGCGGGCGACGATTGTAACTCTTGTGTGTCACGGCCGGAGGCACCCAAATGGCTAAATGCGGCGGCGCAAGAAAGCGGGTGCCTTGCGCTTCCATCTCCAGAATGCCGCCACTGATCAGCTGCACTTGCCCCCACGGATGACTGTGCGCACGCGTCTCGGTATTGGACAGAAACGCCTCAAAGTTCATGAATACGTCGGATGGTGCCCGCTCTATCGATAAAGAAGGATGGAGGTTTCGCGTCTTTTTTTTCAAACTTGTCTTCCTGTCACGCGCAATGTCTGATTGGAGATACATATAATTATACAGACCTGCCAAACTCTAATTCAACTTACATAGTGCGAGCAGGATCTCATGGTGTATCTTCTTCCGTTATTCACAGTATTCATCTGGGGTGGCAATTCGATTGTCAATAAACTCGCGGCTTCCACCATCGAACCCAGTGCGATGAGCTTCTACCGCTGGTTTGTGGCGATGATGATTTTAACGCCATTTTGTCTGCCGGGAGTCATTCGCCAGTGGGCAACCATCAAGCCTCACCTCACTAAACTGGCGTTTCTGGCAATGTTAGGGATGGTGCTCAATCAGTCGCTCGGTTACTACGCTGGGCTTACCACATCGGCATCGAACATGTCCCTTATCACTTCGCTGGTGCCGCTGCTGAGCGTATTTTTAAGTCTGCCCTTGCTTGGTAAAAAGATTTCACCACTGAGTCTGGTTGGCGGAGTCATCTCACTGGCAGGCTTAGCGTTGATGCTCGGCGAGGGCGATCCAAGCTACTTTTTCCACCAACCGATCACACCGGGAGATGGCTTGATGGTACTTGCCGCTATCGTCTACGCCGCCTATTGCGTGCTGCTCAAGCGCTGGAAAATGCCGATGTCTAATTGGACACTGATTTACATGCAAGGCTTGTTTGCCGTGGCTATGCTCACGCCGCTTTGGCTGACCAGCGAACAGTTGCAACCGTCATCGGCTGCGTTACCACTGATTTTGTACGCTGGCATTGCTGCGTCGATTCTTGCTCCTTGGATGTGGGTCAAAGCCATCGACACCATAGGAGCCGACTCCAGCGCCATGTTCATGAATCTGCTTCCGGTGGTTTCTGTGACATTGGCGACCACCTTGTTGGATGAACAAATCTATCTCTACCATTTCACGGGGGGATTGATGGTAGTCAGCGGCGTCATTCTGTCGCAGATTAAACGGCGTAAAAAAAGTGTCCCCGGGCCAGCAGAAGCGACCGCTGCCAGTATCTCTTAGCCCAAGAAGCACTCTATTGCGCTACTCACGTTAAACTGATTGCTAATAAGTAACATCTTTGTTATCTAGTGTCTGGTATTTTGCCAATAAAGGATTGCTCAATGAGTCGTGGTCAACGCAATATTACTCTTCGTTTTCTCGCTGAACCGGGTGACGTCAACTTCGGTGGCAAAGTCCACGGCGGCGCCGTGATGAAATGGATCGATTTGGCTGCTTACGCCTGTTCTGCCGCTTGGAGTGGTAAGTATTGCATTACAGCCTACGCGGGGGGCATTCGCTTTGTCGCCCCGATCCACGTCGGCAATCTGGTCGAAGTCAGCGCAAAAGTGATCTACACGGGAACCACATCCATGCACATTGCCATCGATGTGCAAGCCAGCGATCCTAAAGATCTAAAAAATCGCTTAACCACTCACTGTATTGTGATCATGGTTGCCGTCGACGAAGAAGGGACACCGACGCCTATTCAAAAGTGGGTGCCAGAAACCGATGAAGACAAAGCGCTGGAACAATCTGCGATTAGGTTGATGAACATGCGCAAAGAGATCGGTGAAGAGATGGAGGCACACGTTAAGTATCTCAAATAACGAACTCCATAAGCTCTGCGCGTAGCCGTCGTGCAGAGCCTGCTCCCAACTTCTACGAATACACTGCTCTTGTTACATCATCCTGAAACCAATCTGTCATAAATTCTTCATTCATCTTTGCTCTAATCGCAATATTCCAACGACCAGTACAGGCTCATCAATTGAAACTTCAGGAAACGACACTGAGTGAAACTACCCTTTCCAATCTAAAATCTGTCGAATACCAGTGGGTTAGAACCATGTATGTGGAAGGTTATAACAATGATGAGATTAACCACTACATTCGCACTTGCTTTGGCGGTGACTCTACGTTTGCCGATCTGTTTCGCAAAGTCGCGCTGCAGCAAGAAAGCCTTTATACCTTGCTGCAATACTTAGGCTGCGCCCCATCCAGTCGAGAGTTTTAACCCCCTCTTTTCCCATTCTTCCAGACTCGCGGTTATTTTTGTGAACTGATACGCATCAGGTGTTCATGCATCTGGGCGAATTGTCGCTAAATGGGTAGTCTTCTCACGTCTGAAACATAATTTACAGATATAAAAAAGCCTGAGTCTAGACTCAGGCATCTGGTTACAAAAACTGTTAGTTTTTAAGCGTAAGGAACAAAGCTAACAGCCAGCTATGCGTAACGCCAGAAATGCCTTTGCTACTGATCGGCGGCCAAACCAAGAGTGTAGACAAAGGACAAATAAATGAGCGACCTGTTACGGTCGCTCTTATTCTTATACTTTCCAGTTAATGCCTTAGCGATTAACCTTTCACACCACCGGCAGTTAAACCACCAACCAGCCAGCGCTGTGCGAGTAAGAAAACGATCGTGATTGGCAGTGCAGACAACACAGCAGCAGCGGCAAAGTCGCCCCACAGGTAGTTTTGTGGGTAGAGATACTGCTGCATTCCAACCGCTAATGTGTACGAGTTTACATCAGAAAGCAGTAATGATGCCACAGGAACTTCACCTACTACACCGATAAACGACAGAATAAACACCACCGCGAGGATTGGCACAGACAATGGCAGAAGCACTAAACGGAATGCTTGCCAAGGTGTCGCGCCATCTAACGCCGCCGCTTCTTCTAGCGAGTTATCGATAGTTTCAAAGTACCCTTTGATCGTCCAAACGTGCAGCGCAATACCACCTAAGTAAGAGAAAATCAAACCGCCATGCGTATTCAAACCAAGGAAAGGAATGTACTGACCTAGCTTGTCGAACAGAGCATAAAGTGCTACCAGAGCCAATACCGCCGGGAACATCTGGAAAATCATCATCGCTTTTAGGATGGTGTCTTTGCCTTTAAAGCGCAGACGTGCAAACGCATAAGCCGACGTGGTCGAGAGTGTTACAATCAGCACCGACGTGATGCCCGCCACTTTCACCGAGTTCCATAGCCAAGTGAGTACCGGAAATGGTGGTGGCGTGACACTGCCATCCGCATTGGTCACGGCAAAGCCGAGTGCCAACTTCCAGTGCTCGAGTGATGGGTTATCTGGGATCAAGCTACCTGTTGCAAAGTTACCTTCACGGAATGAGATCGCGACGATCATCAACAGCGGGAAGATAATCATTGAGAGGAAAACCCACAGAGCAATATGCGTCGCCCAGACACGGTATTTAAGAGAGTTACCTTGTACCATTGCCATTTTTACTGCTCCTTAGTTCTGAGATAGCTTAGTGAAACGCAAGTTAAGCAGTGCTAATGCGCCAACCAGTAAGAAAATCAACGTTGCGATGGCACTCGCCAAACCGAAGTCTTGACCGCCGCCGCCTTCAAACGCGATGCGGTAGGTGTAGCTAACCAAGAGGTCAGTGTAACCTGCGGGTTCTGAAGTACCGATCATGTTCGGGCCACCAGAGGTCAATAGCTGAATCATCACAAAGTTGTTGAAGTTAAACGCGAAGCTAGCAATCAGCAGTGGCGTTAGCGGTTTGATCATCAGTGGCAATGTTACGCGAGTGAAGTTATGTACAAAGTTCGCCCCGTCAATCGCAGACGCTTCGTAAAGATCTTCAGGAATCGCTTTAAGTAGGCCCATACACAGGATCATCATGTAAGGGAAGCCAAGCCAAGTGTTGACGATTAACACCATGCTTTTCGCCATGATCGGATCTGAGAACCAACTCGGGCTGATACCGAACAGGGCGTTCAGTACCATGTTGATCTCACCAAAGCTTTGGTTAAACAAACCTTTAAAGATCAAGATGGAGATAAACGCAGGTACAGCGTAAGGCAGAATCAGCAGAACACGATAAATTGCACGACCTTTCAGCTCTTCCCACTGCACCACGCTAGCCAATACCAAGCCAATCATCAGAGTAAGAACGACGGTCAGAATTGAGAACACCACGGTCCAGATAAAGATACTGATGAAAGGTTCTTTAATGCCCTCGTCTTTCCATACACGCTCAAAGTTATCAGTGCCGATTTGCACTACAAAGCCCGGAGAAACCGTACTGCCAACAAACTCGCCTTGCTCATTGATCGCTTGATAGAAACCAACATCCATATTCGGTTTAAGCAGCTCGCCAGTTTGGTTGTTTTTTAGTGTCTCACCATCGGCTTGCATGGTGTACAGCGGCACAACCCCAGCAAACTTGCGCAGGCCACTCATGCGGATCTCTTCACCGCCAGGGAGATGCAGATCGATGCTGTTGAGCGCGCTACGGTTACTCACGATGGTTTTGATCGGCTCAATTTCGCCAATCGGCGTTTCTACTGGCGTCAGACTCAGCTCAGAAGGCGCAGCGCCCATCACAAAATCGTCCGTTGAAAGTGACGCGTCACCATCTTTAATTACAATGCGATAACCTGCATCGGTTTTGTATAGGGTGAATGGATAACTTTCACCGCTTTGGAACGTGCGATCGAGCAAAACAGTTTGCGCGCGATCCAAAGAAAGTTGGTTTTTAGCACTGTAGTTGGTAAACGCGAGACCGACGGTATACGCCAACGGGAAAAGAATGAACAAGATCATTCCGGCAATACCAGGGTAAATGTAGCGGTGTGCGTACGTCTTTTTACTACCAAAAATATACAATGCTAACGCAGTAAGAATGATAGTGAGCATTGCAAACGCAACCTCACCTCGGGAATACATCAGAATTGTTGCGTATCCATTTAGAATGCCGATGGTGCCAAGAAGTGCCCACTTGATAAGCACTTTTTTACTGCCCGGCACACTGGTTGCTGGAGCTGTCATAGCATCTGTACCTTGAACTGACTGCATAGGAAACCTGCTAGCGATATAAAAACATAAAAGAGAAAAGTGAGGAGGAGTTACCCCCTCCTCAAAAGGGTATTTATTTAGTCATTTGTTTTTCTGCGTCTGCCAGTGCTGCATCCACAGTTTGGCGACCATCAACAACGTTGACGATAGAGTTCTTCGCCGCACCCCAGAATGCACTCATCTGAGGGATGTTTGGCATGATTTCGCCGTTCATTGCGTTGTCCATGGTTGCAGCGATACGAGCATCTGCATCCAATTCACGTTGGAAAGAGTTCAACGCAACCGCGCCTAGTGGTTTATCGTTGTTCACCATACGCAGACCATCGTTGGTTAGCAGGTAGTTTTCGATAAACTCAACCGCGAGGTCTTTGTTTGGCGATGCAGTTGAGATACCAGCGGTCAGAACGCCAACAAACGGTTTAGAAGACTGGCCATTGAATTTCGGCAAAGTGGTGACACCGTAATTGATGCCCGATTTCTCCACGTTACCCCAAGACCAAGGACCGTTGATGGTCATAGCTGTTTTGCCTTGGTTAAACGCTGATTCAGACACGGAGTAATCCATATCCGCAGAGATAACACCTTTCTCAACCAGTGACTTGACGAACTTCATCGCGTCTTTCACGCCGTCTTTTGCGATACCTGCGTCTTTCACATCGTAACCTTCAGAGGTGTACTTGAACGCGTAACCGCCATCAGCCGCCATCAGAGGCCAAGTGAAGTACGGTTCTTTTAGGTTCCACATGATGGCTGATTTGCCTTGTTTTTTCAGTTTCGCGTCCAGCGCTTCCACTTCTTCCCAGCTCTTAGGTGGGTTTGGCACCAAATCTTTGTTGTAGATAAGTGATAGCGCTTCAACTGCCACTGGGTAACCGATCAGTTTACCGTCGTATTTCACGGCATCCCATGCGAAATCAACGATGCCTTCTTTGATTTTTTGCGAAGGTTTGATTTCAACCAGAAGACCCGCTTCTGCATAACCGCCAAAACGGTCGTGCGCCCAAAATACGATATCAGGACCATCGCCAGTCGCTGCCGTTTGTGGGAACTTGTCCTGCAGGCCGTCTGGGTGTGCGACGGTCACTTTAATGCCCGTTTCCGCTTCAAATTTCTTACCAACTTCCGCAAGGCCGTTATAACCTTTGTCGCCGTTGATCCAAATTGTCAGTTGTCCTTCTTCGATGGCAGCATTCGCACCAAAAGAACCCAGTGCAACAAGAGTACCTAGTGCGACAGCGCTTAGAGCATTTTTCATGTTCGTATCCTTTTTATATTTTGATGTAGGGCCACTCCACAGAGGATGAGCCGTATTTCGACATGTATCATCTGAAAAATACCGTTGTGACTCATCCTCCTATCCTCTACGCCCTCGATATTATGGCGTATTTTCGTGATCTTCATCGTTACCGTACCGCGAGCTAAATCACAAAATGGTCACTTGATGTGATCGAATTCATATTTGCAGCATTGATTATTGTGATGTTTGACCACTCTGCGTTGGCAGACAAGTTTATCGCTCCTCCCTGACTACTCCCCCTACAATAAATTGTGACAGGAGGATGTCGGCTTGCTCCGGATCGAAGAAACTTCACTCATCCAAGAGTGGATGGTAAGAACCCTTTCCAGCAGAGTCTGATTAGACCCATTTTTCGCTGGTTTTAGCATTGCCATGCGGGTGAAATAGCATACGTCAATATGTTTGTGGTAATTATTCACGGGGGAGGCATATTGACAATGTGGGGGAGAAAAACCCGTATTTGGCTATGGCGGGTAGCACTTTCAATCTAAAAATTGTTAAAGTGCTACCCTATTTTCTTACCATATCCCTGCTTACCGATTCCTACTGTTACTGTCCGCTTCCATAATTCATATAATGATGGGCAGTGAATTATAAAAAAATTGATCGAGGACGAGCTAAATGGCGAGTGTCACGTTAAAAAATGTTTGTAAAGCGTATGGCGACGTAATGATTTCTAAAAACGTCGACTTAGAGATCCACGAAGGCGAGTTTGTCGTTTTCGTCGGACCATCAGGCTGTGGTAAATCGACCCTATTGCGTTGCATCGCAGGGTTAGAAGACATCACCTCCGGCGACCTTTACATCGGTGATAAACGAATGAACGATGTTGAGCCATCTAAACGTGGCGTTGGCATGGTTTTCCAGTCTTACGCGCTCTACCCTCACTTGAATCTGTATGACAACATGTCTTTTGGCCTCAAACTGGCAAAAGCAGACAAGAAAGAGATCGACAAACGCGTTGAACAAGCGGCTGAAATCCTTCAGTTGGGTCACTTACTAGAACGCTTACCAAAAGCCCTATCCGGCGGTCAGCGTCAGCGTGTCGCGATTGGCCGTACCTTGGTTTCTCAACCAAATGTGTTCCTGCTTGATGAGCCGCTTTCTAACCTTGATGCGGCGCTGCGTGTCCAGATGCGCGCGCAGATCACTAAACTGCAACGCCAGCTCGGCTGCACCATGATTTACGTTACCCACGACCAAGTGGAAGCGATGACCATGGCCGACAAGATTGTCGTGCTGGATGGCGGTTTCGTTTCGCAAGTGGGTAAGCCGCTTGAACTTTACCATTACCCACAAAACCGTTTTGTTGCTGGCTTTATCGGTTCACCAAAAATGAACTTCATGAGCGTCATGATTGAAGATGCCGAAGCCAATCAGGTGAAAGTCAAACTGTCGAACGGCACCTCGTTCTGGATCCCTGTTGAAGGCACTACCGTGAATAAAGGCGATCGCATGTCTTTAGGCGTACGTCCTGAGCATTTAGTGTCGGCACAAGATGGCGACGCCGTCATCGATGGTGAAGTGATGATCGTCGAAAAGCTGGGTAACGAAACGCAAGCTTACCTCAACTTAGAAAGTGCGGATGCAGACGTAATTTATCGCCAACCTGATACGCTTGATGTGGAAGCGGGCGATCGCTTGGAGATCGGCATCCCAGCGCACCGTTGTCACCTGTTCCACAGCGATGGCCGTGCTTGCAAACGTCTATTTAATGAAAAAGGCGTCGAGCGTTAATTTCGCCCTCTTCGCTATGCATTCAAGTTGCCAAATCAGCGCCTTCCTTATGGAAGGCGTTTTTATTGGTACGGAGGAATATCACAGCGCGCCCACGCTCCATACTGGCACCTAATTTTCAAGCACACAAAAAGGGAAGCCGTGCTTCCCTTTCGTCTATCCATACTTCACTGAGTGGTGAGCTTAGTGGATAGGCGCATCACCTTTCGCTGCAAACTGACCGAAATAATGCTCTAGCACTTCCGGAGTCAGTTTACCTTCTGCTTCCAACTTTTTTAACTCGGCAACAATCGCTTGTTGCTCTTCTAGAGAAGGCAGTTTTACTTCAGGTTCTTGCGCCACTTCCGCAGACATTGCTTGCAGCTCTTTTTCAAAATCAGTCATGGTTCTTACCTAAAACATCGAAACTAGTAGAATTCTACCTGACTCTAGAGTTTGAAGCTACCTACCATAGAATCGAGACGTTGCGACAACAAACGAAGATCACGGCTGGCCTCGGCAAGCTCTTCTGCAGTGCTGGTGGTCACTTCATTGATGGCGTTAATTTCTTCGATATTTTGGTTAATCGTATGCACTACTGTCGATTGCTCTTCCGTCGCGGTTGCCACTTGAGTGTTGCGATCGGAGATATCGGCAATGCGCTCGGAGATACTCACCAGCACATGCACCGCTTCATCAGTCGCTTCCACCCCTTCAAAGGTGACGGTTTTACCTGCATCCATCGCGGTCACCGCATCTTTAGCATCGCTTTGCAACTGATTGATCATTTTCTGGATCTCTTCGGTTGACGACGCAGTGCGGCTGGCTAGATTACGCACTTCATCGGCCACCACCGCAAAACCACGCCCTTGCTCTCCTGCACGCGCCGCTTCAATCGCTGCGTTCAGTGCCAACAAGTTAGTTTGGTCGGAGATATCACGAATCACATCCAAAATCGAGCCAATATCTCTGGTCGTGGTCGCCAATTGCGTCACCACTTGGCTGGTTGCTTCCACATCATCCGCTAAACGGGCGATCACGTTTTTCGCTTTCGACACCACTTCACGTCCCAGCTTGGTATTGTCTGACGCTTGGTTGGCGGTATCGGCTGCGGTTGCCGCGTTGGACGCAATCTCACTGATGGTCGCGCCCATCTGGTTGATCGCGGTAACCACTTGGATGGTTTGATCTCTTTGCTCTTGGCTGTTGTTGTGGGTGGTGGATGCTTTCGAAGAGACACTCTCCGCCGCTTCACTGAGCGACATACTGGTCGACGCCACTTCTTTCATGGTGGCGTGGATTTTCTCAATGAAGCCATTGAAACCCGATGAAAGCTGAGCGATTTCATCTTGCCCTTTCACTTCAATCCGTTGAGAAAGATCGCCTTCGCCTTTACCCAAATCGGTAAAACGTAGCGCAATTTGCTCAATCGGTTTGGTAATGCTGTTGGCCAGGAAAACGCCCATAAGAATGAAGGCAATCGCCACAATAGCCGTGGTGATCATCATCTGCGTTGCTGCTGCATTCAACTCAACAAACACTTCATCGACAGGCACCACGCCGACCACAAACCAATCCATTGATGGCACATAGGCACTGGCTACAAATACATCTTGACCATCCATCTCTATCTGCAACACAGTTGCTTTGCTTTTGTTAAGCAGTGCAGCTGAGTTGGAGTCAATGTAGGAAGATAGCGGTTTTCCTACCGCCTGCTTATCGCGGTGAATTTGAATTTTACCCGCGCTATCCACCAGAAACACATAACCGCTGTCTTCAATTTGGAAGCCGTTCAGTTTATCTACCATGTCGTCCATCGATTTAGAAACACCGGACATAGTAAAGCCGCTCAGATGCTGGTAGTTGGCAAACATTTTCACCTCGCCATTGGCTTCGGTAAAAATGCTCACCATGGTCTGTTTACCCGAGTTAGTAAAGCCAAAGAACCAGCCATCTTGTGACTGATTGAGCTGGCGTAGGAAGCCATTCTGGTTCCAGTAATACGCGGTCTGACGGTTTGCAACCGACGCATCGTTAAGCTGATACTGCTCTTTGACGTTATTCAGTTGCTTAATCAGCTTGGTTTGGCCTTGCGGATCGGCCGTGTCACGCACACTTTCACGCACAAACTCATTTTTTGCTAACTGCTCTGCAGCAGAGAGCAACTGAGACACATCCTTGTCGACTTGCAGGTTAATTTGGTTCAAGATCAAGGGCAGTTCGATATCGACCAAACGATGGCTGATAACGTCTCTTGATTGTTTCTGCGCCATAATGCCCAGTAAAATGGTGGAAGCAAGGACAGCAAAAGTTATCCCGATGACAACTTTTTGTTTAATGCTCAGGGAGTGAAGATTCATCATATTTGGACCTTTAATTAGAATCACTTTTTGTCTGGTGCCTGCGCACAATGTGCTTAGACTGGCAAATACTTTTAAAGAATAGTCTATTACCTTCTCATAGATAGAAAATATATCGGCTAAGTCAGCAAAAACTGGAGAAAAAGCGTCATAGAGCGATTTTTTACCTCAATCTGTTGATCACCTCTTGAGATCACCTGCCTAGCCCCAATAACAATCAACAGAAAAATAACGGAACTTTCTTTACTTTTTGTGAACAAAGACAAAAAACTCAATTGATGTAAGTAACCATGCAACACGCTCATTTTGAAGGATTAAAAAGCTATCTTGAGGGCCAAGTGATTGGCCAGCATGAATTAGTTAAACAACTGCTTATCGCACTTCTCGCCGACGGACATATTCTGGTCGAAGGGCCTCCGGGGCTGGCAAAAACTCGCGCGGTCAAAAGCCTAGCCGATTGTATCGAGGGAGATTTTCACCGTATTCAGTTCACACCAGACCTTTTACCTGCCGATTTGACCGGAACCGACATTTTTCGCCCGGAAACAGGCGATTTTACTTTCCAAGCCGGCCCGATTTTTAATAGTTTGATCCTCGCCGATGAAATCAACCGCGCCCCCGCTAAAGTGCAAGCGGCGATGCTGGAAGCGATGGCCGAGGGCCAAGTGACTGCAGGGCGTCATACTTATCCGCTACCGGATCTTTTTTTGGTGATGGCGACGCAAAACCCGATTGAACAGGAAGGCACTTATTCCCTGCCGGAAGCGCAATTGGACCGTTTTCTCTTGCATCTTGAGGTCGATTTCCCGGATGAAGAGAATGAGCTTGCCATTTTGCGCATCAACCGGGGAGAAGCCAAAGGCGAAAAGGCGGTGGACAAACCACGCGTCACGCAGCCTGAGATTTTTGCAGCGCGCCAAGCCGTGCTCAACGTGCACATGGCGGAAACCTTGGAGCGTTATCTGGTGCGCTTGGTGATGGCAACCCGTGCTCCTCAGCAGTACAGCGATGAGCTGGCGGGCTGGATCAGCATGGGCGTCAGTCCAAGAGCCTCCATCGCGCTGGACCGATGCGCTCGTGCACACGCTTGGCTCAGTGGCCGCGATTACGTCACACCTGCCGACATTCAAGCCATGGCGTACCCAGTGCTACGCCACCGAATTATGCTGAGCTATCAAACGCAGGCAGAAGGCGTTAACGCCAATCAGGTGATTGACAAACTCCTCACTCTGGTTGGCAGCGTGTAACTTATGGCTCAGTTTGCACTGCCACCGCACAGCAACGGGGTTACTTTGTCGCTGGAGGAGCTTTTGTACTACAAAAGCCAATCGATACGCTGGCTGCCTCCGGCACGCTCACTTTGGTCCGTGCTTGGCGGGATGAACAGCAGCCGCCAGCGCGGTCGAGGAATGGACTTTGAAGAGGTACGCCAGTATCAGGCTGGTGATGATATTCGCAGTATTGACTGGCGCGTCACCGCCAGAACCGGTAAACCGCACACTAAGTTATTCAGCGAAGACAAACAGCAATCGGTACTGATTTATCTCGATTTGGGGCCAGATATGCTGTTCGGTTCTCAATATCTGTATAAATCGGTTCAAGCCGCCCATCTCGCTGCCGTTTTGATATGGACCACGCTCAGTAAGAAAGATAGGATTGGCGCGCTCATCGATACGGGTTCAGAGCTGCTGGAGTTTAAACCAACCAGTCTGGTCAAAGGTGGGCTGATGATACTTAACGCCATCCTAAGCGCTCACAATCGTGTCGTTGCAGATAGCCCTACTCATCTCGATAAAGCCGCAGTAATACCGCGACTACAAAGGATGTCGGCCAAAGGCAGTGAGATCATTTTTATCAGCGATTTTGTGCGTTTTGCTCCATCGGTGCTTGAACAGATCGCGACGCTGAAACAGCATCATAACGTGCGATTGGTGCAACTGTATGACCCGCTAGAGTACGGTGAAACCGATTACCGGGGCCAGTTAAAACTGACCGATGGACAAACCTCACGCTGGTTTAATTTTGGTTGTAAACAACAAAAAATGGACTTAAAAAATAACTTTGAACAGCATCAGCAGCAGCTTCGTCTGTTAAGTTATCGTCATGGAATTCCGTTTAGCACGCTCTCTTGCGCTAAACCTCTCATCAATCAAATTGCAGAACAATAATGACAACCCAAACTGATACTTTAGCCTTGCAGCCTATTCTTCTTCCTGCCGCTCCCTCTTGGTTTCCACTTGCTTGGGGTTGGTGGGCGATGCTTGCCGCCGTGGTCACCACACTGCTGTGTATCGTGCTTTATCTCCGTTGGCGTACCCATAGGCTACGTGCCAAGCGCACTGCACTGAAATTGTTTGAAAAACCGATCGTGGCACATACCCCATCTTCGGCGATTGAGCTGCTGCGCCAAGCCGCATTGTGCTATTTCCCGCGCGAGACCATCGCGTCGCTACATGGAGAAAAATGGTATCAGTTTCTCGATTTGCAGCTCGGCGAAGCGCGCTTTTGCAACAAAATGAACGAGTGGCAGGCCGCCTTATATCAGAGCAAGCGCAGCGAACTCGACGCTGAACTTATCAACGACTGTAAAATTTGGGTTGAACGGGCACTACCGCCTAAGCGAGGTAAACGTGGCTGAACTACAAGGATTGAGTTTTGTTTGGTGGTGGATGTTTGTGTTATTGCCACTGCCGCTCATTCTTTACAAGTTGCTGCCTGAAGCAAAAACCGAACACGCTCTGCGTTTCGCTTATCTGCCAACCAGTACCACAAATCAGACAAAACAAGGGCGAATCACCAAAGCCACGACACTCCTGATTTGGCTGTGCCTGCTATGCGCGGCGGCGCGTCCGGTCTGGTTTGGTGAGCCGATTGAGTTCCAGCCTGAATATCGCGATCTGATGCTGGTGGTCGACTTATCCGGCTCGATGCAAGAGGAAGACATGCAGGATGATGGTCAATATATCGACCGCCTGAGCGCAGTTAAAAAAGTGGTGACACAGTTTATCGAGCAACGTCAAGGCGATAGACTCGGCCTTGTACTGTTCGCCGACCATGCCTATCTGCAAACGCCGTTAACCGCAGACCGCCAAACGGTGGCCGCGCAGCTCAACCAGACAGTGATTGGCCTGATTGGGCAAAAAACCGCCATTGGCGATGGTGTTGGCTTAGCAAGCAAAACGTTTATTGACAGCAAAGCGTCACAACGCACCATTATTTTACTCAGTGATGGCAGTAACACCGCGGGTACACTCTCGCCATTAGAAGCCGCTGAAATCGCGCAGCGTCATCAAATCAAGATCTACACCGTCGGCGTTGGCGCAGGTGAAATGATGGTGAAGCAGTTTTTCATGACGCGCAAAGTCAACACCGCCGCCGATCTGGATGAAAAGACCTTAACGCAGATGGCTGAAATGACTGGCGGGCAATATTTTCGCGCGCGCGATGCCAAAGAGCTGGCGGGAATCTACGACGCCATCAACCAACTCGAACCGGTCACCAGCGATGTGCAGATCTGGCGCCCGCAATCAGAGTGGTTCATTTATCCGTTAGCCATCGCATTCTTGCTGTCGCTATTGCTGTTTGTTTTTAGGAGCAACCGTGTCTGATTTGATTTTTCTTCATCCACAATGGCTGTTTGCGCTTATCGTTATCCCCGTGGCGATATTGATCCAAGCCAGCCGGAAAAAATGGCGCACAGGCCCGATTGCCGCGCACCTACTCAAAAACAACGCCATGCAGCGAACCTCAACACTCTGGCTATGGCTGCTGGCTTGGACTCTCACTATCGTGGCACTGGCTTCCCCCAGTTGGCAAAAGAACTCGCTACCGAGCTTTGACCTCGCCCACAACCGCGTGTTGCTGATGGATATGTCGCGCTCAATGTACGCCGATGACATCTCGCCCAGCCGTTTGCAGCAAGCCAAATACAAAGCGCTCGATCTGCTGCCCAAATGGCAAGAAGGTAGCACCGCCTTAGTTGCCTACGCCGCCGATGCGTATTTGCTCAGCCCTTTGACCAGCGACAGTAAAACGCTAGCCAATCTGGTGGAAAACTTGTCGCCAGAGCTGATGCCGTTTCAAGGCTCAAACTTAGCCAGCGCATTGCAATTGGCGCTCACTCAATTGCAAGCGGATTCGGGCCGTGGCGGCGACATCGTGCTGATCAGTGATGATGTCAACGACAGCGAGTTACAACAGGCGTTGGCGCTACTGCAAGGACACTCGGTGCGCGTCTCGGTATTGATGGTTGGCACACCTGCGGGCGCACCTGTGCGTCTGCCAAACGGCTCACTGCTGACCAATGCGCAAGGTCAGCCAATCGTCGCTCAAGCGAATCTGGCCAATATGGCCAAGCTCGCCGCGCAAACTGGCGGGGTTTTTCTTCCCGTACAACACGATAACCGCGACGTCGAACAGCTTGCCGCGCTCAGCAATCAACCCGGGTTGTGGCAGCAGGTGGAAAGCCGTCAACAAGAGAGCGGTCTCTCTCGTGTTAACGGCGGTTTTTGGCTGATGCCTCTGATTCTCGGCTTAAGTTTGCTGCTGTTTCGTAAAGGCGTATTTTGGATGGTGCTCATCGCACTGCCACTTGCCCACACGCCAAACGCCAGTGCCTCGCCCTTTTTAACGCCAGATCAACAAGGCAAAACGCTGTTTGATGCAGGAGAGTATCAAGCCGCGCAACAAACGTTTAGCGACCCACTATGGAAAGGCGCAGCCGCTTATGAAGCGGGTGACTACGCGCAAGCCGCGCAGTGGTTTTCTAGTTCAGACAGTGCAGCGGCGCTGTATAACCTTGGTAATGCATTAGCCAAAAACGGCCAGCTTGACGACGCGATTTCGGCTTATCAGCAAGCGTTAACCAAGCAGCCGGATCTTAGCCAAGCGCAAGCCAACCTTGAGGCGGTAAAAAAGGCGCAACAGCAACAGCAACAGCAACAGCAACAGCAACAGCAACAGCAACAGCAACAGCAACAGCAACAGCAACAGCAACAGCAACAGCAACAGCAACAGCAACAGCAACAGCAACAGCAACAGCAACAGCAACAGCAACAGCAACAGCAACAGCAACAGCAACAGCAGTCTTCGAGTTCAGAGAGCAGCCGTCAAGAAAAAACGGCAGAAAAATCGCCGTCAGCAGATAAAAAAAATGCGCAAGATGATCGCCGCGAAGACGCAGAGTCAAAGCCTCAAGAAACTGCCAAAGCACAAGAGCAAGAGCAAGAGCAAGAGCAAGAGCAAGAGCAACAAGGCAAACCCAACTCCACAGAAAGTAGCAATAGCGAACAACAGCCAACCGCTCAGGCAAAGCAAGACGAAGTGGATGCCGATAAACGCAAGTTGGAGGCGATAGAGAGTGCTCGCGACCCTGCTTATTTGCTCAAAGCGCAGATCTTGTTGCAAGCACAAAAGAGACCTAAACCGGATAACAATGGAAAAACTTGGTAGCGAAACCCGATGAAAAAGTTAAGCCTGTTTATTATCTTGCTGATTGGCTTTGTCAGTCAGCATGCCTTGGCAAACGCCTTGGTTGCCAGCGTCAATAAGACCCGATTGGCACAAAATGAGCTGATCGAGCTGCGCATTCGCGCCGATTTTTCTGTCGATTCCAGCGACATTGATTTGAGTGTACTCGACAGCGATTTCTTCAAATCGGGCCCCCAGTTCAGCTCGGCCAAGAACTACATCAACGGTCAGTACTCACAAAAAAGTGAATGGGTACTTTCCATCTCGCCAAAACGCACTGGGAACCTGACGATCCCCGCGTTCAGTGCGGGAGGGCTGCAAAGCCAACCCATCGAGTTGATCGTCTCAAGCGATAGCAATACACCCAAGGCGAGTGACATCATTCAATACTCGATGCAGCTCGGGCAACAAACGCTCTACCCCGCGCAGACCACACCGCTAAAAGTGGAGATCCGCATTAAAGCTGACCCAAGACGGTTGGAAAACCCGCGTATCGTTCCGCCCTCAGTAAACGGTTTGTCGATGCAGCCTGTCGGACAAAGCAAGCAATACCAAGTAGTCGAACAAGGACTGCAAGTGACCGTGGTCGAGCAAAACTACCTGATAAGCGCACAAACCGCAGGCGAGTATGAAATCCAAGGCCCGCAGTTTCAGGGCTCGCTGATTTATGGCGACAGCTTAACCGGCTCGGCCCGCCTGCTATCGCTCAACAGCCGCGGCGAATCGAAACACATTGAAGTGAAAGCCATCCCGGCCAACGCCAGTCGGCCTTGGTTGCCCGCGAGCCAGCTTGCACTGACCCAAAGTTGGCAAACCAGCCAAGGGGGAGATTTAGACAGCGTGGAACAAGGCAGTGCGATTACACGCCTTATCAAGCTCAAAGCCAAAGGGATCTCGGCGGATCTGCTGCCGGAGATTGCCATCCATTATCCCGATTCGGTGCGTGTCTACCCAGAAAAGCCACAGTTTAGTACCGCTGATGATGGCAGTGTAGAAATGACCGTAAAACAGGTGCTGATCCCCAGCCAAACAGGCCGTTTAACGTTACCCGAACTGAGTATCGATTGGTGGAACACGCAAAGCGATCAGCCCAAAAGTGCTAGGCTCTCTGGGTTAACCCTAGACATCACCCCGAGCAGTTCACAAGTGTTGAACCTGCCGAGCTTGCCGGCAGCAAGTCAGATCAACAACGACAGCAACCAGAACCCGGCGGCAGAAAGCGGCGCATCCCCCATTTGGGTTTATCTCACGAGTCTGTTTGCCGCGCTGTGGGTTCTCACTCTGCTTGCTTTTGCACTTTACTGGCGCCGCCAAGTTCGTCGCACGCAGGCACCTCATCAGCAACCGGCTCTCATGGGCGAAACCTCGGTACTGCAAGCGATTGAGCGAGGCGACGCGGCGCAGATTGAAGCGGCCACGCGCGTTTGGCTAAACCAACATAAGGTAGACGCCGCGTTACGTGCAAAAATTGAGCAGCAGCTTGAGTTAATGCATCAGGCGCACTTTTCAGCACAGCAGGGAGCTTGGACGCCAGAGCAACTGAAGCTTTTGCTTAGTCGCGTGGGGAAAAGTCACAACAGGCAGGAACAGCCGCTCGCCAGGTTATAAACGGCCTCGCCACGGCACGAAAAATTTTTGGCCATCGATTGATGGCCATTATTCAGTGAGCGCTTCAACGATGTCGTGATAGTGACACACTCGGTTGCGCCCCGTCTCTTTTGCTCGGTAGAGCGCTTGGTCGGCTTGTTGATAAAGGCGATCAAAATGCAGATCGCGACCATAGGCTCGTTTGCTTGATACGCCAACAGAAACGGTGAGCAAACGGCCATGCGGATTCACTTCGTGTGTAATTTGCTCTTGTTCAATCCGCGCACGAATACTTTCCGCTCTTGCTCTGACCGTCTTTTCATCGCTCCCCACCATCAACAAAACAAATTCTTCGCCGCCAATTCGGCAGAACACTTCTTCTTCATTTTGTGTGTGATGCTCAAGAATATGGCCGATGCGCATCAAGGCGATATCGCCCTCTAAATGGCCGTAATGGTTGTTGAACAAGCCAAAGTGGTCAATATCAAGCAAGATCAAACCAAAAGCGAGTTCCTCATCATCGTCATTGTGGCAAGCGGTTTCCATAACATGTTCGAGCATGCGGCGGTTACCAAGACGCGTGAGAGGGTCGAGTTTAGAGAGCACTTCCAGTTGCAGATTCGCTTGTTCCAGCTCCAACGTCCGTTTACGCACCTCTTTTTCCAGATTTTCATTAAGCTCACGAATCGCTTCCTGCGCTTGGGTGCGTTGCAATACCTCGGCTAAACTGGAAGCAAACATGCGGATCACCTCTCGCAGTTGCGAGGTCAGCGGCCCACGGGTTAATAGGTTATCAACCGCGATGAATGCAATCGGGCCATCGCTATTGCTGGTGAGTAGCGTCATCGCCCCCCAGCCAAAACCGACAATATTGCAATCGTGATAAATTGGTACTGACTCTTCAAACGCGACTTCGTTAGGCATAGAACGAGCGAGATTGATAAGCGAATAATCTTGTGTTTCACCAAAGAAATAGGACTCATCGACCACATTACCTTGAATGTCCGTCCCCCAAGTCCCTTGCATGTAAGAGCAGCTCTCATCAGTAAGAAATACCGCCATGCGATCTACGCCCAAGTGCGTTATAGCAAAGCTGACCGCAGAACGGCACACATCACTCACTGTGGTACAGCGCGACAACTCCACCATACTGGAGTGCAACATTCGCACGTTTTGCTCTTGCCGTTTACGGATATAGATCTGCGACAGTAGCGCACCGAACGACTGCAGCATCTGTTTTTGATAGCTGGTGATGGGTTTGCGGTGAATAAAATTATCCAGCGCCAGCCAACCGAAGGGCTCGTTTCCGTCACGCAAAATCAGCATCACATTCCAACCCTGACCAACCACTTTACCTGCGGTATAGAGCGGCGTTTCATTAATCACTACCAGGTTAGTTTCACGCGAGGAGAGTGCGGTGATGTACTCTTCACCCAGTTGGTGCAGATCGTATTGAGTGTGGAATTCGCTGACGGTGTTTCCGTGTTCGTCGGTACCATAAGTACCGCTAAAACAACGTTTTTTCATGTCGAGTAACATGAATGTTGAGCGGTCAAAACCAAGGCGATCACGCAGCGCCTCGACGGCCATTCGGTAGAGATCGTTGAGCGAACCGGGGTTTGAGATTTCCAATGCCACTTGCTGCACCAACTTCATATTGTCGATAAACCGCTCACGCTGATTGATTTCGTCGATGTATTGCGCTTCACGGATATCGCGGTTTTTCACTTCCAAGCAAGCGTGTTTCTCGGCGCGAATACACTGCCAGCGCGCCGCCGCCAGTTGCATCACATCGTGGGTCTCTTCATAAATGTGATGCGCAGAACCTTCGTTTACGCCCTGAATTAACAAATAGGTACGCAGCATCGGATAGTTGTCCAACATCATGATGTAGCTGGCGCCACCTAACGGCTGTTGGTGATCCCAGTTGCAGGTGTTGATAGCAAGAGGGATCAAGCTTTCGGAGGTATCAAACTGGCCTGCCCAAGGCCAGAAAGTGGCTGGAAATTCGCTTAAACTGCACGGTTCACCATGGCTGTATTGCAAATTAAAAGAGGTATTGATCAGCGGATCATCAAAAATCGCCATCGCTTTCGGACACACCAACTCAGACAAAAACTCAAAAATGGTTTGCGCCAATAATCGATGATCTCTCGTTGACGAGACCTTACGTGTAAAGTTCCTGATCTTCACCTTGCTACACCACTTAATTATTCTCTCGAATTAAAGTTAGCGGCGAGTCAATGTGCAATCAATGGCATTTACAATCAGCTGTTAAGTGCTTCGCAATTCTGTTGCTGGAATCGTCACAAATACGATAGCGGCAACAATTTAAGTGCCAACAGACTTGCTATCTTATGCGGCTTTTTATTGCCACAAAGGCTTTTGCTGCCACAAATAGAAAAAAGCCCCTCGTATGAGGGGCAAGATTTACCATCGCTTGTAGTTATAATATTGTATGCCAGCAATTTCGCATTAACCAAAGTCACCATTCACGTAGCCGCGAGTGCGATCGTCTTTCGGCTCACCGAAAATCACTTGCGTCTCATTGTGTTCCACCAGCTCTCCCATCAGGAAAAAAGCGGTACGGTCGGAGATACGGCGCGCTTGCTGCATCGAGTGGGTTACGATAACAATGGTGTAGTTCTTCTTCAGCTCTTCCATCAACTCTTCAATTTTGTGCGTTGCGATCGGGTCAAGTGCAGACGTTGGCTCGTCCATCAGAATCACATCCGGCTCCATGGCAATCGTACGGGCGATACACAAACGCTGTTGCTGGCCACCAGAAAGACCGAACGCGTGTGATTTCAGACGGTCTTTTACCTCATCCCACAACGCAGCACCGCGCAGAGAGCTTTCCACCACTTCATCGATATGTTTTTTGTCTTTAATGCCTTGAGCACGCAGGCCATAAGCCACGTTTTCATAGATGCTCATTGGGAACGGGTTTGGCTTTTGGAATACCATGCCAACTTTGATACGCAGATCGGCGACATCAACGTTGCCATAAATATCTTCACCGTCCATCGCCAATTTGCCGGTGATTTTTACCCCTTCAATCAGGTCGTTCATACGGTTGAGGCAACGCAGCAGCGTCGATTTTCCACAGCCTGAAGGGCCGATTAACGCCGTCACTTGACGAACAGGAATCGGTAGGTTGATCGCTTTTAGCGCTTGGTTGTCGCCGTAGAAAAGGTCTAAGTTTTCGATATCAAATTTGTTCATGTTCTTTATCTCTAAATCGGAAAATTCGTGTCATTTAACCTGCGAAAGCACGCAGTAATTAATACGTTGCGGTGTTGAAGCGCTTGGCGATCAGTTTGGTCACCATGTTGATCAAAAGGACCAATACAATCAGCACCGTTGCTGTACCGTAAGCCTGATTCCACTCTTCGATGGTAAACAGCTCTGTGGTTAGCTTATAAAGGTGAACTGTCAGCGTACGGCCTGAATCGAACAGCGAATCAGGAATACGTGCAACCATACCTGCTGTGAGGAACACAGGCGCGGATTCACCAATGACACGACCAATACTTAGAATGACCGAGGTTAAGATACCTGGCATTGCGCTTGGAAGAATCAAACGCCAGATAGTGTAAATTTTAGATGCACCCAGACCGTACGAGCCTTCGCGGTACGTTTGTGGCACGGCCATCAACGCCTCTTCCGTGGTACGAATAATCACAGGCAAAATCAGAATACTCAGGGTTAATGCACCGGAGAGAATCGAGAAACCAAGTCCAAGAATGGCAACGAAAAACGTCATACCAAACAGACCGAAGATAATCGATGGAATACCCGCCAGCGATTCGGTACAGAAGCGAATCACTTTGACCAAGCGGCTACCCACTTTGGCGTATTCGGTTAAATAAATCGCAGTCATGATGCCCAGAGGCGCCGCTACTGCGATGGAAGCGATAACCATGTAAACGGTTGAGATGATCATCGGGAAGATGCCGTGCTCATCGCCTGTACGAGTGTAATCGTCAGTAATGAAATTCCAATCCACGTGCTGTAAACCATTCGACAGAATGTACCAGATGATCCAGAAGAGGAAGCCAACGGTCAGAGCCGCTGCCAACCAGATAAAGCCACTTAACACATTGTCTTTAAACTGACGTGCTTGTTTTAATTTTGCGCGATCCATAATTGTCACCTTCACAAGCGATTATTTCGCTTTTTCTCGGTTAAGGTAAAGCAGAGCTGCATTGAGCATCATGATGAACACCAGTAGCACCACACCCGTAGCGTAAAGTGCGTTGGCGTGCACACCGCTGGCGTATGACATCTCAATAGCGATGTTTGCCGTCAGTGTACGAGCGGAGTCTAAAATGCCTTGCGGCATGGCTGGAGCGTTGCCCATCACCATAATGATGGCCATGGTTTCGCCAAGCGCTCGGCCAATTCCTAGAATAACGCCAGTCATAATGCCGCTGCGCGCAGCAGGAACAAGCAGTTTGAAGATAGTAAAAATTTTCGAGGCACCTAGCGCCAAAGAGCCTTCTTTGTAAGCTTTCGGTACTGCGCGAATCGAGGTTTCAGAAACGGTAATGACCGTCGGCAGAATCATCACGCCAAGTACGATAATCCCGGCCAAAATGGTGTTACCAGCTGGTACATCAAATATGTTCTGGATAAGAGGCACGATGATAACCAGACCAAAGAAGCCATACACGACTGAGGGGATACCAGCGAGAAGCTCAACCGCTGGACGGATGATATCAGCGACACGTTTTGGCGCAATTTCTGCGATAAAGATGGCGGTTAACACCCCGACAGGCACACCAACCAAAACCGCGCCAAAGGTGGACACCATTGAAGCGACGATCATGGTCGCGACACCATAAAGTGCAGGCGGCAGCCAGTCTTCACCGAGTACGATGCCTGAAACACCAGCCTCTTGGAAAGCGGGAATACTTTCACGCACGATGAAGTAGGCGATCACGGCCAGAGAGACGATACCGATAACCGCACTGGTTAAGAAGAGGCCATGGAAGATGCGTTCTCTCCAGTCAACTCTCTTTTGTGTACGTAAACCGGATTTGCTAATAGCTTTGGCTTCATTGTTCATAAGCTTTTCACTACGAGTTGCGATGGTCATTATAAAATCTCACGTTTCGATAAAGTTCGAAGTGGATAGAAAACGCTCAGCCCACAATCAGGGCTGAGCAAATTGAGCGATATTGATTAATGAACTGAGATGTAGCCTTTTTTCTCTACCAGAGTTTGCGCTTCTGGCGTCAGCATCCAATCGAGGAACTTCTGAGTTTCTGCTGAAGGTTTGCCTTGCTTGTAAAGTACAAGGAAAGGACGCGCTACTTTGTAAGAGCCGTTTTTCACGTTAGTTACCGATGCGTCAGTACCGTTAATCGCGAGTGCGTGCACAGATTCATCGACGGTGCCCAGCGAGATATAACCAATTGAATATGGGTTTGAAGCAACCATGGTCTTCAGCGCACCGTTACCGTTAGCAACTTGAGCACGTTGAGAGATGGCTGACACTTCTTTACCTGACACTTTCTTCTTCAGTTTCAGGATATCTTCGAATGCGCCACGAGTACCGGAAGCCGTGTCACGAGTAATCGCAACGATTGGTTTGTCTTCGCCACCCACTTGTTTCCAGTTGGTCACTTCACCTTTATAGATAGCCGATACTTGCTCTGAAGTCAGACCTTTTAGCGTGTTTTTAGGGTTAACCACCACTGCGATGCCGTCACGAGCGATCACTTCTTCAACCAAGGTTGGCTCTTTTTCAGAAGATTTTAGGTCACGAGATGACATGCCAAGGTCGGCACTGCCGTTTTTCGCCGCTTTCACACCAGCAGAAGAACCCGGTCCTTGTACTTCGATAAATACATTAGGGTTTTTCTTCATGTACGTTTCAGAGAAAACTTCCATCAGTGGAGTTACACTGCTTGAACCCACTGCAGAGATAGTTTCTTTAGCAGAAGCTGAGGTCACTGTCAGAGCGCCCAATAGAGCGATTGCACCGATTACTGTCTTTTTCATCACAATATCCTTTATGGCTCGATTGCCGTTGTGTTTTACTTGAACGAAGCTCACTTTAGGACGCGAATGTGACATTTGTGTTTCACTTAATTGAACCCTCTATGACACATTGCTGATTGATCAATTAATAATCACAGCCACCACTTAGAGAAAATAGACGGGAAAAACAGCCTTTCCATGCAGCACTAAAAACGCCCACCCCAGCTGAGGCCCACTTTCAACGAGCAATTTATTCATCAAAAGTGACAGATGTGAGTAAGAATTCGGCACTCGTTCGCACCATCTCATCGATTTGAGACACACAGCAAATTAGTAGTGATATTTTTGACAAAATAAGTGGTTGAATAGGCCAAATCTCAATTGATAGATTTATGTATAATTTACAAATAATATTTATTATCATTTAGAAAATAAATACAGAGGGTTGTTTTAATGCGTCAATTACTTAGCGCACTGTCGATCAAGGCACAAATTCTGCTGCCGGTCGCATTTACCATTGTTCTTTTGCTCGCAGGGCTCACCGTAGGCACAAGCACACTTAAGCAGGCGTTTGAACGCGTCACTGTCTCCACAGAGCAGCTCATCGAGCACAAAAGTGAGCTGGGCGAAATCGTCGATAATATGTACGCGATGCGTATCAAGGCCATTTATAGCCTGTTTAATCCCGATGATGTCAGTACCTTGAGCCAAGTCCTCGGTGAGAGACAAAGCAATATTCGCCTCTTGCTTAACCAGATAAGCACCATGGATGGCTTAGAAACGGAGACGCAGCAAATGCGTCAGGCGCTGAATCACTACGTCAGCTACTCTCGCAACACCATGCTGCCACTGCTCAATACCAAGCATCACGAGCGTTACCCGCCACCGGGCTTTCAGGAACAATACGATCACGCCATGAGCGCCTATCGCCTCGCTGGCGAAGAGATGGTGAAAGCGATTGATCGACTGTCCACAAAGCTCAATCAGATGGCATTAGAAGAAGTCAGCGCAACGGGGCAACAGCACGATAAAACCCTGACGGTATCCGTATTCGCCATGATTGGTATTCTGACCGTCGCCGCGCTGATTAGCCTACTGTTAGCCAGCCTGATCGTTAAGCCAATCCGCGCTTTGCAGCAGACAATGCAACAAGTCGCCAGCGGTAACTTGCTGGTTAACGCCGAAGTAGAAGGTAAAAATGAAGTCGCGCAACTGGCGCAAGATGTCAACAGCACGGTGAAGCAGTTACGCCAAACCGTCGATTCTCTGGTGCGAATCAGTGTCGATGTGGCATCAGCGTCAACCGAACTCGCTGCGGTAATGACACAATCGAGTGTCAATTCTGATCAAGAAAAGAGCGAAGTCGAACAAGTGGCTTCCGCCATCAACCAGATGGAATCGACCGCCGCCGATGTGACCGCCAACGCGGCCAAAGCAGATGGTGCGGCCAATCAAGCCAATCAACTGGCTAAGCGTAGCCTAAGTATGTTCGAACAAAACAGCCGCGCCAACGACAAGATGGCCGATCAGCTTAACAACGCCGCGCAAGTGGTTAACTCACTGAAAACCCAATCGGAACAAATTGGCAAAGTGATTGAAGTGATTCAAGGCATCTCGGAGCAAACCAACCTACTCGCGCTCAACGCAGCCATAGAAGCTGCGCGAGCAGGTGAAAGCGGTCGAGGGTTTGCGGTGGTTGCCGATGAGGTCCGTATGCTCGCAGCAAGAACGCAAGACTCAACCAAAGAGATCCAAGCCATTATTGAAGAGCTGCAAAATCAATCGGGGCGGGCCAACGAGAGCATGCACGCCAGTTTGCAAATGCTGACCAGTAACCAAACCTTGGCCAGCGATGTCAGCGCCACACTGCAGGAGATCAGCCATTCGATTGAGGAACTGGCGCTGATCAACGCCCAAGTGGCGACCGCGTCTGAAGAACAGAATCAGGTGACGTCAGACATCAACAGCAATCTGAGCAATATCTACGAGCTGGTGAGTCAAAATGTCACAGGTATTACCCAAGCAGCGGCGGCGAGCCACGAGCTTTCTAGCTTGGCGGAGAACCAAAAGCAACAATTGGCTTACTTTAAGGTTTAGACGCTTAAGGTTTCGCTTTGAGCGCCTCGATAAACCATTTCCTATGACGAAAAACAACAAGCTCCGCCAGTGCGGAGCTTGCTGCTATTGATTTTCAGTAAACCGCTGAGTGTTAGTAGGCAATGATGCGCGTAGACAGCGATTCTCGCTACAGCGTGATTATTGTTCGTCGGTCACCAATAACATTGAGAAGGTGCTATCCTGCGCAGAATGAGAGTAGTTGTAAATCTCACCATTAACGGAATCAAAGGTCATGATCCCCTGCCCATCACCACTTGGTGTGTTGCTCCAGATGTAACCTTTTAAATCCCCTGTTTCCACCGTGTAGCCGCTAGCAAACGCCGTCCCATTCATCGCCGGTCCGAAGCAAGCGTGTTCGGTCAAAGCGACCAACTCTTTAATGTTTGGCAAACGCCACTGCTTTTTCTCTGCAAAATTGTGCAGTGCATGGTTACCCGACTCATCGCGGATCTGCTGGGCGGTCAAAAGTGCACTTTGCCACGTCACTTGGTCAGCCGTACCCGTACACGCTTGCTGCGCCGTATTCCAACTCATACCAACCGGGCAACGCATCCACGTCAAACCTGTTTTTAAATCGGTTACTGTACCTTGCGCGGAGTAATCATAACGCGAGTTTGGGGCACTTTTGGCGATATCAATTGAACACTCTTGCACGGCCATCGCCGTTTGAGACGCCGCAGCGAGCGCCAGTGCGGTGATTAATTTTTTCATCTTACTTGCTCCTTTGCTGCAACCAGACGGATTGGGAATTGGAAGGAAGTACCGCTATCTGGGGTCACCCTGTCGGAGTATATTTCCACAAAACTCACGTATCCACGATCCGCACCTTTGGTCGCGACCACAGGATACTGAACCGCGCCCAAAGTTTGATATGGCGAATAGTTGTTGAAGCTAATGTTGTTCAGCCAAATCGCGCCAGTATTAAGATCTGGGCTGCCTTGTGTCTGCTGGGGAAAATAGCGGACATCGAGACCATAGACGTGGTCGTTCTCATCTTTGGTCGTTTCCCCAAAATCGATGATGTCGTAAAACTCAAGGTAGGTCGGCAAACGCCACTGAGTGATGCCACACAGACTTTGTTGGTTCATGTGAGCAACGTATTGTTGGGTAGAGCAGAGATTGTCTTTGGCCTCGACACAACCAACCACTTGCAGATCGTCGCTGTAAGGTTTGAAAGTCTGTGACTCAAACACAAAGGTGCGATCCTTAAACTGCACTGAGCTGGCATCGCCACTTTTGTTTTCCCACACCAGCCCGCTACGCTCATCCAGCGTACAAGCCCAATTGGTCGCGTCATCGGCTAAGGTTTGGCCTTTGGCATCCAACTTAACAAATTTGAAACCGTTGCCCGTCAGCGTTTGTTGGTCGCTGTTATCAAGGCCATATTCTGCATCCTGCCCAGGGTAAGACTCTTGCGCTTCGGCCACCTCTTGATCGCCATCGGTGAAATAGCGTGTCGCGCCTGTATCATTGTGGCCGATACGACGCTGTACTTCGGAGACGATGTTCGCCACGAGCGCAGCGCGCTCCGGTGGAGTAAGGAGCGCAGCCGTAAGGGATTTGCCGTCAAAACTCAGATCCTGCGCTAACAACGAAACGCCGCTTCTCATTTGATCTGTCGTCATCTCAGCCAGCAAAGCCAGCGTGTTTTGTTCCAGCGTCACCAACGCATTTTCACTGGCATTTGCCAGCACACTGCCACTTAGCCATACGCCCGCCGCGTTCAACTGCGATTGCACGATCTGCTCCGCTTGCTCTAGGGTGTAACCATCATTGACCAATCCTGCCAGCAAGGTGGTCACGCCATTGATGTGATTGCCTTGCACGAGTCGTTGTCCCGGAGCCGCCAGCGGTACGATCTGCCCTACTCCGTTATCCACTTGCGCGAGGATCGTGCTGATCAAGATGTTTTTGTTGGTCGAGGTAAGAGAAAATTTGCCGCTATTGTCGCTTTTCGCTTTCAGCTCAGTGCTATCGCAGACAAAATTTTGGTTGTCATCGATACACACCGACGTATCGAGCAATGAGCCGGGCATCGCGATATTTCCTGACACTTGGTAGGTTGGCACTTCGCTACCGCTACCGCCGCCTCCACCACCGCAGCCAGCAAGAGCTAAAGAGATAGCAATGACAGAATATTGAAACTTCATAGATTGATCTTCTTCTAGTAAATTGCGTTTGTTGTTATCGAGAGCGCAAGGCTCTCACCATGGCAAGCAGTAGCAGCCCGAGCAAAGCAAAAGGAGAACCGCTGCCGCCGGAACGGCTGTTCTGGCTCTCACCCGCCGTATTGTTGCGGCTGCCCGCACTGCACTGATATTGAGCAAAATGACTTACGCCCCACGCTTTCAGAACCCCAACATTCCCCGAGACGCGATCAGATATCTCAAGACGCCAAGTGCCCCAGCTTGGTTCACCGAGCAGCGCTTGCAGCTCGTCGTCATACTGAGCCGTGAAGTAACCTTGAAAACCGTGTTGAGAGCCAGATTGGTGATTGAGCAGTGGCACCGATTTACCTTGCGGAGAGATCAACGTCACCTGCAGCTCTTGCAGTGCGCTGTGCTCGATGTGCAAATAAACGGCGAAGCTGTTGTCAATTTTGCGCGTTTTGTCGGTTAGGGTTTGCACAAAGATCTTGTTGCCGGGGCTAGTCCTGCCTTGGCTATCGACTTTGGCATCCAACAAAGGCGCATTCAGGTTTCTGGCTGGAGTTTGCAGCAGCGGCGTGCCGTTCACTAGCGATACGATGTCGCGCCACGACTGCGCTTTTAGTCTGTCGGCGAACTGATAATCCAACGCCACAGTCGAGTCAAACTGCGCGCCACAAACAAGCCCATCGGGCAGTGCGGCCTGCAAGGTTTGCGCATCCGATAAGGTGGTCGCGATCTCTTGCACCTTCGCTCCGTTGAGCTGCCATTGACCTTGAATGCTCGCTTGACGCTCATTGGCCGTCAGGCTGAGTTCCACTGGTTCGCTTTGTCCAATGTAACGGGATTTGTAGCGCACGTTGAATGGCGCTTTGAGCAGGTTATGACGATTGAAGCTTTCAATAAGAAACTGCGCATATTCCTTGTTTGGAAACAGCGTTTTGGCAGCAAAAACCGTCGACTCCGCTAAATCGTGCATTTTTACCCCACGGCCAACCCCGTACATACCCTCAAGCACAATGGTGTCAAACTCTCGAAACACGCTGTCACTGCCATCGCCATAGCGGGCGACCGCCACTTTGAGCGCTTGAAACAGTGGCGTTGACCAAAGCTCGTCGCCTAACTCACCTCCCACACTCACGTGCGCGGGGTATTCGGCCTCTTCGAAGTAGCGCGCGCGCTGATTCCACAAGCTGCGGGTCGAGCGGCGCACGCCAAACACACCATCCCAATTAAATACGGTATCGATCTCAAACTCTTGGCCACGACGAGAAGCGTCCAAATATTGCTGACGATAGCTGGCGCTGCCTGCCCAATAGTCTCCCAGCCCTTCGCCAATCGCTCCTGTGTGTCCATAAGCCCAGTCCGGTACTATTTGATAATGGATACCGTGACCGAGCTCATGACGGATCACGTCGGCATCGATGGCGTCAGGCGACGCGCCACCAATACCGAACATCACGGCACGCGGGCCGTAGTAGTAACTGGAATTGTCCTTGGCTAAACCGCGCGCATCAAAACGCAGTGGCTCGCTAAACAAGGTGTAGTTCAGGCTGGCCAAATAGCGCAGCGAGCTATCGAGATGATAGAACGCCATGAGCTGCGGGAAAGCGTCGTCACCCAAACGCACACTTTGCAACGCATCAATAGAAGGAAATGCTTCAACGCCCTCAGGCGCTAAGAAATCACCACTGTCACGCACCGGCTCACCCCCCTGCTCAGTGACCGCGAGCAGCGCCTGCGCGTCCACTTGCTTGACACGCGGATTGGCAAGGTAGAACTTGCCATCGGCTTGCAACACTTGAATGGATTTCTCAACATACTCGACCGCTTGCGGGTATTCATCCAATGAGGACCAGACCGTCTCTGGCGCCGCTTGCTGCTGCATGGTGCGCAGATCTGGGTCAAACAGCGAGACTGTTACATCCAGCAAATTGCCTGAGCTCAGTGCTGGCGGCTCGTCAGCTTCCAGCGTGCGCGGTGACTCGATTTCTGCCGCCACCAGCGCTTGCCCGTTACGCATCTGGGTGTCTTGCACACTTTTAAACACACGCACCACTTGCTGCTCTGGGTTAGTCGTTACGACCAAGGTGCGCTGCGGCTGATAAACACCATTGACCCAAACATCAAAATTGTAATGACTGCCCAGCTTCGACGCCGTTTGGTAGCGCAAGATAAACTCGCCGTCCTGCGCATAATGGGTATCAAGATAGCTTTTGGCTTGCGCGGCATCGGCGACCATCGTGCCTTCGGCAGGGTAATCCCACTGTCCGGCCTGAATCGCTGGCGCTGCCGCAACCAAAAGTGACAGCGCTAAAGGGGTTAACTTCATGGTGAAATCCTAGAACTGATATTTGGCATTGAGAGTGAAATAGCGTCCCGGCTCACTCGAGTAGTGCTTGTCTTGGTCAAGAATGCCGGCAACGTCTTGATAACGAATGTACTTTTTGTCAAACAGATTGGCGATCGTCGCACTGAGACGAAGATCTTTAGACAGCTGGTAGGTCGCCCCGATATCCACGCGATTCCACGCGCTGGTGGTGGCACACTGAGCCGCTAAACCGAGATCGGTTTGGCAGGTCGGTACGCGATCCATCGCCGTTGCCCAGCTCCATAAGCCGTAGGCACTAAAATCTTGCACGTGATAGCCGAGCGACACACTGCCTTCTAGTGGCGTGATACTGCGAATGTAATCGCCGTCTGCCTCTTTACCATCGACATAACCCAGCTTGGCGCCAACGTCCCACTTTTGGCTCAAGGCGTAACCCGCAGAGACTTCAGCGCCATACGTTTCTACGCCCTCAAGGTTTTGATATTGCTTGATATAATTGCCGCTGTTGGTATCAAAGCTGATGGTGACGATATCGATGAAATTGTCGAACTTGTTGTAAAACGCAGCCAGCGACAAACGCGCGCGGCCGTTATCAAATTTGCTGCCAATCT
This sequence comes from Vibrio cidicii, assembly GCF_009665415.1. Lineage (NCBI taxonomy): Bacteria > Pseudomonadati > Pseudomonadota > Gammaproteobacteria > Vibrionales > Vibrionaceae > Vibrio > Vibrio cidicii. Next base: position 1,125,462 of record NZ_CP035922.1, read on the forward strand.
CAAAAGATTCCGAGGTTTCCGCTTTAAGATCCAGATTCGGCGCAATCACAAAAGGGGTCAAAGGAACGAACTCGTGTGACACATAGCCATAGGCTTTGTCATACTCCGCGGCTCGGTAACCGTGGTTGTAAGAGAGATAAACCCGGTTGTTGGCAAAAAGCTCACGCGACAACGACAAACTCGGCGACAGCTCTGAACTGTCGATATCTTTCAGCGGGAAACCGCCGACTTCGCCATCGGCATCTGGCGTCAAGCGATGAGCGTCAAAGCGCAAGCCGCCGGTAAGGGTCCATTGTTGCAACTCGATCATGTCTCGCACATACAGCCCAAGGTTGTAAGCGCGAGCCGGGGCAAACGGCTGCTTGGCTGAGATTTTGACGCCGTTCCAATCCAGCACCTTATCGCGATCGGTGCGTTGGTAGTAGTCACTTGCCAGTTCGATGCCAAATGCCAGCTGATGATCTGCGCCTGCGGCGAAAAGCGACTGCGTGAAATCAGCGCGCATGCCGATGGTTTCATCGGTGAAGGTTTTGTGTTCCTGTTCGCGGCGCTTGACCAGCAAATTATTGTGATCCACTTGATGCATCAAACGGTTGGTTTGCTCGTCTGACTCAGTATGACGCCAATAAAGTTTTGTATCTAACTGGCGAAACCAAGTGGGCTCCAACGGGGTGAGTTCAGCGCCAAGGTAAGCGCTGTATTCTTCGCTACTTTGCTCTTGCGCGAAGTCTGCGATTTTCCATTCCCCATCTTTTTGAATCGAGGCAGAGCCTTCCAAACGAGTTTGGTTTTGTGTGTACAGCTCGGCGCGCGCTTTTAACATCAGCTCGTCGCTGTAAAAATGGTTGAGGCTGTACGCCACGCTATAACCATCAAGCTCACGGTTATAGGTATCTTGCTCAAAATTGCGCGTCTCTTGCCCTTGCCAGTAAGCCACGCTAATCAGGCTGTCAGTATCGCCAGAACGAAAAGCAAGATTGCTCGCACCTTTGTACTTTTGGCTGATGTCGGTGTACGTGCCAGAAACATCGGCGTAGAAATCCTTGCCTTGCAGAAAATCACTCGGCTGTTTGGATTTTACGATCACCGCGCCGCCAATCGCCCCCGAACCATGCACCGATGAGCTTGCTCCCTTGATAAGCTCAATGGTACTGACATTGGCAAGATCAAAGGTATCGCGCCCCACTTGATCATTGATGTCATTCGCGCCAAAGCCGTCAGCAGAGCGAATGCCATCGCGAATGATGCTGATACGATTGCCCGTCATACCACGAATGGTGATGTTTTGTGGTCGGCCCGCACCGCCCGTCACGCTCACGCCGGGCTCGCCTTGCAGCGCATCGTACAGCTCGGTCACCCCTCTCTCTTCCAGCGCATCCCCCGTCACTACCGCGACACTGCCCGCCACTTTCGAGATCGGCTGCTCAATCCTATTCGCCGTAACGACCACTTCTTCCATCACCGCTAGGTTTTCTTGCGCGTGGACGACATTTGCAGCCAGTACCGACAGTACCGCCGCACAAACAGGATTCAACTTCATTTTTGCTCCGCTTGGCTCGATGTTTTAAACAGTGAAATCAGAAACGCGTATTCCAACGCTTGTTGCTCCAGCGCTTTTCGACGATCGCTGGCATGGCCCGATTCGAAATCGGTTTGCAGTAAATAAGGACCTTGACCTGTGCTCAGTTCGGCCAACTTGCTGAGATATTTGGCTCCTTCCCAATAAGGCACGCGCTGATCATTAAGGCCGATCTGCACCAATAAAGGCGGATAAGGAACGGCTTTGACATTTCCATATGGGTCATAGGCTTGCATCGCTTTTAACGCGCTTTCCACCTGCGGATTGCCCCACTCGCCATATTGCTGCTCAGTCAACGGTAGGCTGGTGTCGGTCATGCTGTTCACCACATCGACAAACGGCACTTTGAGCACCGCTCCGGCAAAAGCTTGCGGCGCTTGATTGAGCGCTCCGGCCACTAAAGTCCCACCTGCGCTAGAGCCCATGGCGTAAACCAAACGCTCACCCTGTTGGTAGTGTTGCAGGCTTTTAGCGGCGGCAACGAAATCATCCATCGAGTGGCGTTTTTGCTCACCTCGCCCTGCTTGGTGCCAAGCGTCGCCGTAGTACCCGCCGCCGCGCACATGGGCAATGGCGTAAATCGCCCCTTGATCCAGCAAGCTGATGATTTGCGGCATAAAGTAAGGTTTCATGGTAAAACCGTAAGCCCCGTAGCCGTACAAAATCACTGGCGAGTGCGCGGTGAGTTTATCTTTGCGATAGGCGAGCGTGATCGGCACCTCAACGCCATTTTGATGGGCGATCACCTGCTCAGAAACGTAGCGCTCAGCATGGTAGTTTTGATAGATATCTCGTGACAACGTCACCAAATCAAGAGTCTTCACATTCAGCTCTTGCCACATTGGCGGAGTGGTCATGGACATGCTGCGCAGACGAAGTTGATTGCTGGCAAAATCGCCATTGCGTGATACCCACGCCACTTGTCCTTGCGGATTAAGCGGCAAACGCTTTTTTAACTCGCCAGCATAGTCAAATACCAAGACTTGTGAATCGGCCTTTTGCTGAGTTACGGCCACTAGCGCGTCGGCAAACAGATAGAACTGCTGCAGACCATCCAGCGCCTGAGTAAAGCGCGTCCATTCGCTTGGCTGTTTCAGCGGCGCGGTATACAAGCGCGCTTGGCCGTGCAAATTACTCTTGATGAACAGCGTGTCTTTGGCGACATCGGCGTAATACTCAAGGCCAGCTTGCGCTGGGCGAATTGGCCGCACTTCACCGCTTTGTAGATCAAGCAGTTTTTGCTCACTGCTATTTTCATTGTTACTTTGCAGCAAGGCATAACGCGGATCGCTGGCTTGATAAAAAGAGAGTAACCAGTCCGCTCTCTCCTCTTGCCAAATCCGTTGTTCGCTCAAATCGGCGACGGTTAGGCGGCGGATTTCACTTGGTCTTTGCGTGGTGGGATCTTTACGAATCAAGTAAACATATTGCCCATCGGCCGAATAAAGCATTGACTGATCGAGCCCGATGGCTAAGATTTTCTCTCCCCCTTGTTTGAGGTTGACTTCCACCAGTTGATAGCGCTCTGAGCCGTCGATATCTTCACTAAACAGCAACTTACTTTGATCGCGGCTGACCGCCCAAGCGCCGATTTGGTAATAATCGGCTTGCGCTTGTCTTGGCGCAAACGAGTAGACCAGCTGAGCTTGCGCTTTTGCGTTTGCTCGGCGCAACAAACTAAGCTCGCCCCGTTGTGATGAGAGCTTCCATTCCATTGCTAAACGGCTTTGCCAAGGCTCATCAGCCTTACTTACCGTCATCGTTTGCCATTGGCTCAGTAACGAATGCTGCAAATCACGTACAGGTGACAGTGCCTCGTCAGTCAAGCGATTGTGTTGCTGCAAATACTCCAGCACTTGCGGTGATTGGCGACTCTCATCGCGCAGCCATTGGTAAGAATCTTGGGCAAAAGTAATCCCTGCCGGAGCCACAGCCAGCATGAATAAAACATGAGCAAATTTCATGAGAAAAGGCACTTAGATTTATAGAATTAATAAACGTGCCTATTCTGCCTATAAATAGAAATGATATCAATTATCATTGGCATTATTTTTGAGATTAATATCACATGACCGTAGTAGGAATACATCTCGTTTACATACGTTCGACGGTAAATGCGGCCAATCGATCATATCGCGAAGACTTGGGGTAGAAAAAAACCGCCAGTCGGCGGTTTTTCAAACAAGAAGGTTGACGCTTACTCGTCAGCGGCGGATGGTGACTTTTTCTTCGGAATAAAGATGCTGTCGCCCACGGCCACGTTCTGATAGAAACTCTTATCGCGTTTGGCAGGCTTCTTCGCTGTCGATTTCGCTTGCGGTTTGGCTTTCTTTTGCACCACTGCTTTTTTACGGTAATCCGGTTTGCGTGGTTTCAGACCAGTAAACTTGCCTTTCAGATCGTCGAAGTGGCTAAAGGTAATGTCCTGCTGCAAAAACGCTTCAACACGCTTAAAGCTGTCCCAATCTTTTGGCCCGACAAGCGAAATTGCGTCGCCTTTGTTACCAGCACGTCCAGTACGGCCAATGCGATGCACGTACTCTTCGGTGTGTTTTGGCATATCGAAGTTAATCACATGAGTCACGTTGGCAATATCCAAACCACGCGAAGCAATGTCGGTTGTAACTAAGATCTTAAACACCGCACGCTCAAACTGGCTCATGATGGTGTTGCGCTGGGTTTGGATTAACCCACCACTCAGCGCCACCGCTTTGAGGTTTTGTTGGTTGAGTTTTTCCGTCAGGCGATCGGTGTCAGCACGCGTGGCGGTGAAAATGATCACCTGACGGTATTCGGCTTCGCTTAATACGCGATCCAGTAACGCTTCTTTATGATCCAGATGGTCACACAAGTAGAAACGCTGTGTGATGTCTTTGTGCTCTTCATTCGAAACACCGATGGAAATGCGCTTCGGTGAATCAAGCATTTCCGATGCAATATCATTTACTTCCGCATGATCTAACGTCGCCGAGAACATGAGCGTCTGACGACGACGATGCTTGGCCGCGTTATGAATACGGCGCAGCTCTGGGGCAAAACCGAGATCCAACATGCGATCGGCTTCATCCAGAACCAGAGTTTCTAGGCCGTCCAAGTAAAGTGAGCGGTGCTCAAGGTGGTCCGCCAGACGTCCGGGCGTGGCCACAATGAATTTCGGGTAACGGCTGAGCGCTTTCACCTGATCATTAAAGTTTTCCCCACCAACCACCAAGGTCGCATCGTAAGACAAGCCCGCCAGCATAGAGCGCAACTCGCCATACACCTGTTTGGCTAACTCACGGGTTGGCGCAAGAATGAGCGCTCGAGGATCTTTTGCAGATAATGCTTTGTTCTTTAAAGATTTGTGCAAAATCGGCAATACAAACGCAAGGGTTTTGCCTGAACCGGTTTTGGACGATGCCAGCAAGTCTTTTCCTGCGATCGCCACAGGAATGGCTTGCTGCTGAATTTTGGTCGCTTGCTTGAAATCAAAATGCTTTAAGGTTTTCAACAAACGATTATCTAGGCCTAAATCTTTAAATTGCAAAGGGTTCTCCACTTATTCGCACCAGTCCAGACAGGCAAATTTTACGCTGGAAATGGCTTTTAAAAAACGCGCAATGATACCGCAAACCACTTGATAAAGGATAGAGATCACAGAAAATTAATCCACCTTGATGGCGTAGTTTCAAACTCAACTTCCGCTGGTCACGATGCACAATGGGCCAAAAGTGAGTGTTTGGTCAAAAATTCAGGTATTTGCGCCTCTGCCACAGTTTAACTCACGCTTGTCACTTATACTGTTTACAATCATGGAGTCTTTTCGATTGATCTAAGCTTTATGATTGATCTAAGCAGTGACTAATTAAAAAGTAGAACAAGGAGTTTTTATGAACAAAATCCTAATCGCAGCTGCCGCAACGTCTGTCCTTTTACTGGCGGGGTGTGCATCTGGTCCGGATGCACAGACCAAAGCAGCCATGTCGCAAGTCGACCAACTGAAGAATCAAGTTGAGATGCTGAGCAAAGAAGTCGCAGCATTGAAGAGCAATCAAGCCGATGCAGAAATGCAGGCCCAAAACGCCTCAATGGCGGCAAAAGAAGCGTCAATGGCCGCGATGGCAGCACAGGAAGAAGCGGTGCGTGCTAACGAGCGTATTGACAATATCGCGCAATCTTATACCAAATAAGCTTCACTCAGCGCCGGACTTAACCAAAGTCTGGCGCTGCTACTTCGACTGGCACCCCGTTTTGCGATGTCAGTACCGCTCTGGCTTTGCTGTCATCCAAATTGAGCTCTCCCATCCACCAATCCAACTCGATAGGCACTGTCAGTTCATCTTGTACGCCGTTACTGCGTGTCAACGGTTCATGCGCTTCAAGATAGACAATGCGCCCCGGCTCCAAGCTGACTTTGACTGGCTGGTTGATAACCGTCACCTGCTCCCCTTTTTGCACTTGAGAAAACAGCCACTGGATGTCTTTTGGCTCCATTCGAATGCAACCAGCGCTCACACGCAAACCGATACCAAAATCTTTATTGGTACCGTGGATCAAATAATCACCACTGCCATAGGCAAGACGCAGCGCAAATTCTCCGAGCGGATTTTCCGGGCCTGAGGGAACGATGGGAGGAAGTTCAATGCCTTTCTCAAGATACTCTTTACGGATAGAAGCGGGCGGCGTCCACGTTGGGTTAGGCCGCTTTTCACTGATTTTGGTCACCATTTCTGGCGTGTCTCGGCCAACACGTCCAATCCCTACAGGGAACACGTGTACCTTGTTGATCTCAGGCTCAAAATAGTAAAGACGCAGCTCGGCCAGATTGATCACTATCCCTTTGTACTCCACAGGCGGCAGGATCATCTGCGTTGGCACGGAGAGCACGTAACCTTCTTGCGGCAAAAAAGGATCAACCCCTTTATTGGCGGCCATCAAAGCAAGAAAACCGACATCGTAGTGCTTGGCAATATTGGCCATGGTTTCACCACCTTCAACCACATGGTGCTGAATGCGGCCAATTAATCGGCTCCCTTCCCGCGGCAAATCAAATGTCGCCGCCCATAAACTGCTGCTGGCAAAAAGTGAGATAAAATAAGCCGATAATCGCGCCGTCTTGCCTTTCATCTAGTCGCTGTCCTTTGCTCTTTTGTACTCCGCTAAGGTTATCTCTCTTTCCCGCTTATGATCAACCATCGGCGCTGGGTAACTGAGCATGCTTTTCCCAGGCCAGTTCCACGGCTGATGAATGTATTTATCCGGTACGCTTGTCAGCTCAGGCACCCAGCGGCGAATGAAGCGGCCATCTGGGTCAAATTTTTCCCCCTGACTGGTCGGGTTGAAAATACGAAAATAGGGCTGACCGTCACACCCGGTGGATGCCGACCACTGCCAGCCACCATTGTTAGCTGCAAAATCACCGTCAATCAGATTCTGCATAAAATACTGCTCGCCATCGCGCCAGTTGAGGTGCAAATCTTTGGTAAGAAAACTCGCCACGATCATCCGCAGGCGATTGTGCATCCATCCCGTTTGGTTCAGTTGGCGCATCGCCGCATCGACTATCGGATACCCAGTTTGCCCTTGCTGCCACTGTGTAAGCCATGCCGACTTCCCCGGCCAACAGAGTTTGCTTTCCCATGCGACAAAGCCCGCCCCTTTAACCAATTTAGGTTCAAACCAAATTAGATGTTGATAAAACTCGCGCCAGATCAGCTCACTCAACCACGTTTCCCGCCCCGGAGATAAAAACGCTTGCTGCCAATGCAAACGCACGATGCATTGGCGTACCGACAACGCGCCTAACGCTAAATAGGGCGATAGCTGACTGGTGCCAGCCACAGCGGGAAAATCGCGCTGCTTGTCGTAGGTATCCACCGACGTTGAGCAAAAGTCCCTGAGGCGTTGCAAAATCGAAGCGCTGTCTGCTGGCCAAGCCTCGCTGGCTTTTCTTGGGAAAGAAAAGGGCGCGTCAGGCGTTAAAATTTGCTCAGCCAAGCTTTGCGGCAAGTGACAAGGCGCAACCGCAGAAGAGGTGGTAATCACGGGCAGCGTAAACTGGCTTAACCAAGCACGTTTAAACGGGGTAAAGACTTTGAAGTACTCACCTTGCTTGTTGCGCACTGAACCAGGTGGCATTAAACATTTGTCGTGAAAACTTTGTAGATGCATGCCGCTTTGCGTTAACTCAGCTTCCAGCCAATGGTCACGCGCCTGCTCATTCACTTCGTATTCGGCATTGATCGCCACACTGTCTGCACCGAGCTGCCTAGCCCAGCTTGCGACTTGCTCTGCGCTCTGTTGGTAAGTGTCCACTTCGGCGTAAAGCATAGGAATATTGAGCGCCGCGAGATCGCGCTGCAACTCAGGTAAGCGACGCCAAATCCAGTCGGCTTGGATAGGCGCCATATGTTGAGATTGCCACTGAGTGGGCGTGGCGACAAAACAGGCGACCACCTGCTGCGAGTTTTCTGTGGCATATTGCAAAGCGGGGTTATCGATCACGCGCAGATCGCGTCTAAACCAAACCAGTTTCATTGATTTTCCTGCTCAAAATGGAGTTTGCTCAACACTTCTGACAACGTCACAGCACTATGTTGCTGCTGTAGTTGGCGTATGATAGCTTGCTGCTTTTCCTGCAGCGCACGATTGGAAAACAGATGCACTCGCTGATATTTGGCTAGCACATCGGCTTGCAGCAAACCACTGACATCATCAACATGATCAATCAAAGTGATATGCCAGCCTTGATCGCTCAAACGCGCCGCTTCTATCCAGCCTGCCAATGAATCGCTGCTTTCATAACTGACAATTAGACACTTACCTTTACTCGCTGCTTTGTTCTCGGCATCTAAAACGGCGGCTAAACGGCGTACAAGGATTGAACGCAACAAGCCTTTTTGCAGTGAACGATTTGCGCTTTTCACCAACTCTACAGACTGTAATATCGGCGACAGAAACTGCTGACAAACCACATTAAAGGGGTACTCGCGCAGCACAGTGTTTAACAGGCTTTCCACTTTGCCAGCGCTGAGATCGGCTAGCGCCGAAAGCATGGCTTCGACTTCATCAAGCGCTTGACTCTCTAGGCCGCTAATATCCGCCGCTTGGCCCAACAAGGCCTGCACTTTACCAATCGCCACCCCTTTGGCCAGCCAGCCTTGGATCTCGCGGATCATCGCCAAGTTTTCTTCGTTGTACAGCCGATGACCTTTTTCCGTTCTTTGCGGCTGAACGAGATTATAGCGACGCTGCCAAGCTCTGAGTGTCACAGGCTTCACGCCCGTCATTTCTGCCACTTCGCGGATAGCGTAGAGTTTCTCTTCTGTTTGTTTATAAACCATAACGTAACTTCAATTCTTGAGGATGAGGGGCTAAAAACTTCTGACTGTGCAGATAATCATCGGGATAAGTGTTGAGATAATGTTTTATCAGCGTCAGTGGCGCTAGCAAAGGCAGCATGCCTTGACGATACTCGTCTATCGTTCGCGCCAATTCCGCTTTCTGCTCTTTATTGAGCACTTTCTTAAAATAGCCCTGCAAGTGCATCAACACATTGGTATTGTTTTTGCGACTAGCACGATGGGTCAATGCACGCATCAAACCCTCGCGATATAAGGGAATAAAGGCTTCCAAGTCATACTCAGCAATCGCGGCGACCAAACGACCAAGCTCACGATAAGATTGCGGATGATGGGCCATCAAGGTCAGTTTATAGCGTGAGTGGAAATCGACAATGCTCTTGCGTGTGCGCACGCGGCCAATATTCTGATTGAAATCATGTAAGCAATAAACGCGGGTGATAAAGTTTTCACGCAATACCGGGTCATGCAGTCGGCCATCTTCTTCTACCGGCAACCACGGCATTTTGCGCATCAAAGTCTGCGTATATAAGCCGACTCCCTCTTTCTCCGCGCCATGCTGTTTGTACACCTTGACCTTTTCCATACCACAGGTTGGCGATTTGGCGCAGACAATATAACCACTCAACTCTTGATCCATCAATTGCGATACTTTCTGTTCGGCGTAGGCCAACATCGCATGCGAGTAATCCTTGTCAGGATTTTTGGTTTCCACTAAAGCAATGCGCTCGGCGTCCGAGACCAAACGAATTGTCGGGCGTGGCACAGGCATGCCCATCCCCACTTCCGGACAAACAGAAACGAAATCCATATAAGCACCAAGATCCTGAACAACAAATCGGCTCAGTTTGTGTCCAGCGTCAAATCTGACTTTATCGCCAAGCACACAGGCGCTGACGCCAACTTTGATACCTGTCTTTTCCATCACACCACACCTTATACAAAAAAATCTCCTGTATAGATATAGCAAAAAAATCATGAGTTATACAAGATTTGTTTTTGTATACATCCAGCTTTTCGCAAACAGAATAGGTTACTTTATGATTAACAAGGTTAATACCTTGTGAGCTTAGACAGCCAATTACATCAATATCATTAACAGCAAGCCAAGTTCACTACTGGTTTGCCTAAGACAAATCGATTGCCTTTTTGCTTTCAACACATTTAGTTATCAATAGAGGCACGGAGATATAAATCAAAGCAATCTGTGAGCCCTGTCTCATGGAATATCCATTTATCTAGCTAGTATTGCCTCAACGAACAGAAACAGTTTCAACAGAATTGGTAATTAGAATTCATTTTGATGACAATTACCTCAATAGAAATATTGGAGAAGACTATGGCAACCCCACATATTAACGCACAACCTGGTGATTTCGCTGAAACCGTCCTGATGCCGGGTGATCCACTTCGCGCTAAATACATCGCAGAAACCTTTTTGGAAGATGTAAAACAAGTTTGTGACGTTCGTAACATGTTTGGCTTTACTGGTACTTACAAGGGCAAAAAAGTCTCTGTGATGGGCCACGGTATGGGTATCCCATCCGCGTGTATCTATGTACACGAGCTGATCGCTGAATATGGCGTTAAGAATGTTATCCGTGTCGGTAGCTGTGGTGCGGTACGTGACGACGTAAACCTAATGGACGTGGTTATCGGTATGGGCGCATCAACTGACTCTAAAGTGAACCGTATCCGTTTTAACGACCACGACTTTGCTGCTCTAGCAGACTACGGCCTACTTGAAGAAGCGGTGAAGCAAGCACGTGCGCAAAATGTACCTGTTAAAGTGGGTAACGTGTTCTCTGCCGACCTGTTCTACACCCCGGAAGCTGATATCTTTGAAAAGATGGAAAAACTGGGCATTCTAGGTGTGGATATGGAAGCGGCGGGCATCTACGGCGTAGCCGCAGATCTCAAAGCCAAAGCGCTGACTATTCTGACCGTTTCTGACCACATCATCCGTGGTGAAAAACTGAGCTCAGAAGATCGTCAGAAGTCATTCAATGACATGATGAAAGTGGCTCTTGAAACAGCAATCAATCTCTAAACTTTTGGCCGGGTTCGCTCGGCCATCCGAATAATCCCGAGGGGGTGATCGTGTCTAACGGCCAACTGCCAAAAGACGCAGATGGGTTACAACTCAACTTTTGTAAAACATTGGCGTGTGACAACTTTGGTCTGAGCGATGCAAAACGATACGTTTTGCAACATGCGAACCCTAAGCGTCCAGCGATGGTCTGCCGTGAATGTGGAGCTTTCCCCCCCTTACTTAACAACCGTGAAGTGCTGAACGAGCTGCATCGCTTGCGTCAGCTTCACAGCGACGGCCTGCCTGCTTGCCGCAACGACGATTGCGCCAACTTTGGCCTATCCGTTCATACTCACAAACATCTCTACCATGCATTTGGCTACAGTGGCGATCGACAAAGATATCGCTGCAAAAGTTGTCAATCGACCTTTGTCGATAAATGGTCTGGGGCAAATAAAAAGCTGCAATTCCAAGAAAACTTGATGGGCCTGTTGTTTACGGGTTACTCAGTGCGAGAGATCTGCCGCAAGCTTCACATCAATCCCAAAACGTTTTACGATCATGTCGACCACATTGCCAGCCGTTGCCGCCGCAAATTGGCCACCATTGATGCGCGCTGGGTCAACCATGCACAAAGTTATCATCTTGCTTCCCATTACGTTTCGCTACAGCCGAACAGTGATAACGGCGTGTACTGGATCGCCTCTGGTGAAGCCCAGTCCGGCTACATTCTCTGCCAGCACGTCAACTACTCGGCCAATGAACAACCTTTAGGCTCGGTGGATCATAACCCTTACGAGCCGATTTCTCGTTTTGTTGCCCCTGAATACGTTGCCGAAGCCAAAGAAGCGACTGGCGCACCGTCAAACTATTTGCGCGAGCGAATTGATCAGAAATATCAAACCATTCTGGCACGCGGAAACGTAGAAGACCCGATGGGTAACATGACGGTGTTTAACTATCCGTCAAAAGGTGCGGTGGTTCGTCCGCCTTACACCTCTTACGCTCACTACCTTCATGTGTTGGATATGTGCAACGACGCTTGTCGTGTCTCTATTTACATGCCACAAGATCCATTGCTGCGATCTGCGGCACTGAGTGTTTGCCTCTCACGGATCAAGAGCCAGAATGTTGACCTGATGTATGTTGAAGAAGATGCGGACTGGAAAATGGATCAGCCTTTTGAACGAGTCGACATTGTCTATATGAGCTGGTGGCGTGATCGCTGGGCGATTGCCAATCAAGGCGACGTACAAAAAGGCATCTGTTATCTTGCCGGCAATAATAACCATCCCGAACAATGGTTTAATACCGCCACTACGCGCAACATCGCATTCTTCCAGCGTCGCTTCCAAGTTCTATTTGAAAGCTTTATCAACGAGCCAAGACGTAAACTCCGCCCCGGAGGCATTTTGTCGCTGCTGGACATATTCAGAGCGTGGCACAATTTATGCTATCAAGACAAACAAGGGCAAACCGCGGCACAGCGGCTCGGAGTGACCGAAAAGCCACTGACACTCAAGCAGCTTTTGTCCTAATGCAGCACTGTAGAAGGTTCAACCTGAGTTAAGAATGTGAAATAACGCCCATTATTCATAACCCAGCGGCAGCGAGCGGAACAAATAAGCCCGGATATAGTGCTAATTTTTGACACGTCAATATAATGAAAGTGTTAGACGCCCTCTTTACTGTCACGGATGTACACTTTGGATAAAAGCCAATTTCAGTTAGATACAGAACTCAGACAGCTCAAGGCTCGCATCAATCAAGAGCCAGAAGCGGTATTCAAAGTCGCTGAACAGTGCTACGTCCGTGCGGAACAGATTCTCTACCCTGAAGGTGAAATTCGCGCACTGCTGATCCTCTCGCAGTGCTGTTGGAACTTGATGGACTACCGCCGTGGGCTGAAATTTGTTAAAGACGCTTACAGCAAACAAAACCGCTTAGATAACGACGATCATCTTCCAGAAATTCTCCACCTTCACGCCCTGCAATACTGGGGACAAGCCAAGTATTACTCCGCCCAGCAGTATTGGATAAACACCCTCGAGCAATCCGCACTGGTTGATGAGGTGGAGATCCAAATTGAGGCTTTGATTGGCCTTGGCAATGTTTGGCGCATTACGACAGACTACAAACTGGCCGCCGCCACTCATGAACTCGCGGTAAAAGTCGCCAATAATGCACGCATTGATTGGCTGGAAGGCAAAGCACGTATTTTGCTGGCTTGGGATTACTATCTACTCAACAATTACGTAGAAATGTTAACTGTGCTGGATGGTGCGGCCGAAGTGCTGAAGGATTACCATGACAAAACGTGGCAAGCCGAAATCTGGGATTTTCGTGGATTGGCCTTACTTGGGTTAGAACGGCTTGATGCCGCCGATGAGGCAACGCAAAAAGCGCATGAACTCGCTGTTGAGCACGACCTTACCTGGATGAAAGCCCACTCTTACATCAGCCGAGCTCGCTTAGAACTACTGCGTAAAAATACCCTCAACGCAGCGAAACTGCTCGCTCAAGCAGAAGCGTCCGCCGTTCGTTTTGATAATGGCGAACTACTCAGCCAAATTTGTTTTCAGCAGTCTAAAGTCGCCGAAGAACAAGGCAATTATGAGTTGGCGTATCAAGCGTTTCAGAAATATCGCCGCCACTCACTGCAAATGCTCCGAGAACAAACCAGCCGCGTCAGCATGGACAAAGCTCGTGGCTCAAAAAGACAACTGGAGCAGCGTGCACGCAAACTGATCAACCGCATACGCGCGCAGCACGAATATGATCCGGAAAAACAATTTTCCAATGTTGTGTCTGAGACATATTGGTGGGAACAACTGGTCCTGTTTAAAACCGAACTGAAAAAGGGCAACCATGCCGTTATCGTGATACGCCACAGTGATGCGGCTTACCTAGACGTTTGTACTGAACTGGCGCACAGCCTCTCCACCACCAAAGATCTGATTTCTCGTTTGAGCGCCGATCGTGTGGCGATGCTCATCAGCGAAAAGGAACAAGCGGCCGAAGAACTGTTCGCCATATTCTCCAGTATCCTGAGTATCTACCCTTGGAAGCGTAAAGGATTAAACGGCGCCCTACCCGAAATCACGCTGCACGATATTCTCACTTTTCCGTTTACACTTGAGCAGTTGGAAGAGAGCCAAAGAAAAAAAACAAAGGTAAAGAAGCATGGAAAAGCTGCTGAATAAAGTCACCGATGCAGGTTTTGATCCCGCCTCCGTGGCCGGAGAAGAAGCCATTATTCTTTGGAATCATGTTCGCCAGCATGTTGCTTCCACCCGCAAAGAGCGCGCGCACTGCTACATTATTAGTGCAGAGTACCGTTATGAATTAAAGCAGTTACAACTGAGCATTGACGAGTTACGCCAAGCGCTGCAATTACTTGAATTACCTGACGATGCCGAAGATATTCTCACGGTTAAAGCCAGCCTGAGTGAACGATTGGTCGACAGTGGTGACTATACCGCCGCACTCAATGAATACATCTCTTCCTCTAATATTGCCGTTGAACACGGGTTTATCGATGAATATGTAACCTCGATTGTCGGCATGGGTAACCTTTGCGATGCGTTTGGCGATCACAACCGCGCGCTGCGTTACTATCAAAAAATTGACGGCATTGACCACTCCATCAGCAGCCGTTCACTACGGCTACGTTATAAACTCTACCTACTCTCCTGCTACATCCATTTGGGCCGTGTCAATGTGGCCAAGGATCTCTTAAAGGAGTGTGAAGAGCTGAGTATTCTGGTCAGCGATAAAATTCTTTCTGGGCAAGTTCTGCTTTACCAAGCCAAGTTGCACCGATTGCAAAACCAACACATGCAAGCCTTGCTGGCCCTGTCAAAAACGCAGTACTCTTCGAGCAGCCTACACTCGAACTGGTTGTCGATCATGAACCGTATCGAGCTCGCTTACTCTCTGTGTGCGATTGGCAAACAAGAGCTCGCCAATATGCTGCTGGTCAGTGCAGCCAAGAACATTGAGCTAAAGGCCTCTCCCATCGTTGCAAAACAGTTTTACGATGCAATGAGTAAGGTATTAGCCGCGCAAGGTCGATTTAAGGACGCGTTGGCATGTGAGAAAAAAGGCTTCCGTATTGAGTCGGATCTGATGAAGCACATCCCGATCAGTGAACTGGGGGCAAGCCAGCTGCGCCGCATCTCCCGTTTTGATCTGCAACTGAAGTTGATCCTCTCGGAGATTGAAAACAAGGAACTCAAAGAGACCACACAGCAACACAAAAACACCATGGCGCAGTTGCAACAGGATGTGTTCACCGATCCGCTCACCGCGCTGCACAACCGACGTTGGCTGGACGTCAAACTCAAAGATCTGCTGCTGCATGAAACACCGTTTGCGCTGATGGTGATCGATATCGACCACTTCAAATCGATCAACGATGAGCTAAGCCATTTAGTCGGCGACAAGGCGATCGTCAGCGTTTCACATGAGCTTGCCGCTTACTTTAAGTTTCGCGGTGCCTCGTGTGTGCGTTTTGGCGGAGAAGAGTTTTTAGTGATCTTAGAAAATACCGATCTCGCTAAAGCCGAGCTGCACGCTGAAAATTACCGCGAACGCATTTTCCAGTTTGGCTGGACAGAGATTTTAGGTGAACGCGGTTTGACCGTTTCAATCGGCATCACCATGCATCGCGACGGTGAAAATACCCAACGCACCTTCTATCGCGCCGATAAAGCGCTCTACCGCGCCAAAGCCAACGGACGCAATCAGGTGTGCACCGAAGAATAGCGCAGCGTGGGGGTACCCGCGCTGCTCTTTTCTTTCTAAAGCATTCCCATTCACTTCATCCCATCACACTCCATTCCCTCACCTCATATAATTCTGTATACTGCGCGCCTTATTTTTATGTGTGCGGAAAAAGCAAGCGTGTCATAAGGATATGCAGAAAACATCACAACTTTTCTGATGATTAATCGCACCGACCATAAGCGACTTGGTTGCTTTGTCTATTTCATAGACAATCAGGCGGCTCATCGCAAACAATGATGTGTTCTTTCGACAATTGAACAGAGGTTAACTATGAATCTTTCAGCTAAAACCGTAGTGGTGATTGCAATCGGTGCGGCGCTTTACGGCATTGGTGGCTTGCCCATGTTTGGCATTCCGGTTTTTGCCAATACCACACTCAAGCCGGCGATGGCGGTACTCGCGCTGTTTTCTGTTCTCTTTGGCCCTCTGGTCGGCTTTTTGGTGGGCTTTATTGGTCACTGGGTAACGGACCTGTTCGCCGGTTGGGGCGTGTGGCTGACTTGGGTTCTCGGCTCTGGTTTGGTTGGTTTAATTATCGGCTTCTTCCCATATCTAACTCGCAATCGCTTGGAAAAAGGCGAGTTTAGTATGAAAGACTTTGCCCTGTTTGTGCTGCTCGCGCTACTTGGTAACGTGTTTGGTTATGGCTGTTCTGCGTTCCTCGATACCCTGTTATATGCCGAACCTTTCACAAAAGTGTTTACCCAACTGACGATTATTGCCTCTGGTAACACCGTACTGATCGCCGTTGTGGGCTATTTTATTCTTAAATCGGTCGCGAAACGCAATAAACAGAGCCGCAACTTAACTGAGGCTTAATCGCGCATGACCATCGAATTTTCTAACTTCTCTTTTCGATATGAGTCGCTGGACAAACCGACGCTAAAAAATATCAATCTAAGGATAGAGAAAGGAGAGAAAATCGTCATCATTGGCCCAAGCGGTAGCGGTAAATCGACGCTTGGCCAATGCCTCAACGGGCTGATTCCGCACGCGGTTAAAGGAGAAATCTCTGGCAAGCTGCGTATCAATGGGCAAAATACTGACACTTTTGACATGCACCAATTCACCGAACAAGTGGGCACGGTTTTGCAAGATACCGACAGCCAGTTTGTCGGGTTGAGCATTGGTGAAGATATTGCGTTCGCGCTGGAAAACCAACTGACTAGCAATATTGAGATGTACCCGCTGGTCAAAGCCACTGCGCGTATGGTTGATCTGGAGATGATGCTGGAGCGCTCGCCGCACGATCTCTCCGGTGGGCAAAAGCAGCGTGTCTCACTGGCGGGCATTTTAGTCGACCATGTCGATATTTTGCTGTTTGATGAACCGCTAGCCGCACTTGACCCGAAAACGGGCAAGAAGACCATTGAAATCATTGATGATCTGCACACACAAAGTGGTAAAACCGTGGTAATTATTGAACACCGTTTGGAAGATGTCCTGCATCGGCCAGTGGATCGCATCATCTTGATGGATAACGGCGAAATAATTGCTGACACCACACCTGACAAGCTACTTGCTTCTTCTTTGCTGGCGCAGTACGGAATTCGTGAGCCGCTCTACCTTTCGGCTTTAAAAGCGGCTGGCTGCCAGCTTACTGAACATCATCATCCATCGAAGCTGTCGCACATCCCTGTCGAACCTTTTGCCGAGCCGCTTCGCGCTTGGTTTGATGCCGCCGAGCCTGTTTCTGTGCGTTCACTATCGGCGCCTCTTTTGCAAGTGCGTGATTTGACCTATTCCTATGATGGTGAGAAAAATGCGCTTGAGAACGTCAGTTTCGATATTCAACGTGGCGAGTTTGTCTCCGTGCTGGGTAAAAACGGCTCAGGAAAATCCACCATCACCAAACTGCTGATGGGGGTACTGACGCCAGATGCAGGTTCAATGCACTTACATGGCGACGATCTCAGTCAATTGTCGATTTTTGAGCGCAGCCAAAGAATCGGCGTAGTGATGCAAAACCCCAATCATATGATCTCCCATCACATGATTTTCGATGAAGTCGCTTTTGGCCTGCGTAATCGTGGCCTCGACGAAACTCAGATCGAGAGCAAAGTGCTTGACGTTCTGGCCCTGTGTGGGCTGAGCAAGTATCGGCATTGGCCAATTGAAGCGTTGAGTTACGGACAGAAAAAACGCGTCACCATCGCCTCAATTCTCGCTTTAGAGCCGCAACTGTTGATCCTTGATGAACCGACCGCGGGTCAGGATTATCGCAATTACACCGCGATGTTGCGCTTTATCGAAAAACTCAACCGCGAGCTTGGCATAACGGTAGTGATCATCTCGCACGATCTACACCTAGTGCTTGAATACACCACACGTTCGCTGGTCATTGCCGACAGCAAATTGATCGCCGATGCACCGATGACCCATGTTTTGAGTTCGCCCGCTTTGCTCGATAGCGCCAACCTCACGGTCACCAGCTTGTACCCATTGGCGGAAAAGTTTGCCATTGCCGACCGTGATGGGTTGATGCGCCACTTTATCGCCAGCGAGAAAGTCCATCGCGAGAAAGTCCACGAAAGTGAAACCTCGTCAAACAAGCGCTGTCACGAGAAGCAGGCATGAAAGAGACCAAAATGAAGTTTGGTATCAACTACATTGATACCCAATCGCCTTTGCACCAACTGAACGGCATCACAAAATTCGCCCTCTTCATCGCGTGGATCACGGTAGTACTCACTACCTTTGACTTACGGATGATTGGCTTGTTGATCATCGCGGGTCTTGGGCTGCTCAAACTCACCCGAGTGCCATTTCGCGTTTATAAACCGTTACTGCTCGGTACTGCGAGCGTACTTCTGCTCAACGCGCTGTTTATGTTTGCCTTAGCCCCGCAGCAAGGTAGCGAATACATCGGCACTGCGCATGTGCTGCTCTCGCTGCCCGGTGACTACTCGCTCACCCAAGAGACGCTGTTTTACTTAGTCACCGTGACACTGAAATATTTCAGCATGTTCCCGATTGCGTTGGTGTTTGTCTTCACAACCCATCCGACGGAGTTTGCCGCGAGCCTTAACCGCCTCGGTGTGCCGTACAAAATCGCCTACGCGGTCAGTTTAACGTTGCGTTATCTGCCGGAAGTGAAGAAAGATTTCGTCAATATCATGCACGCCCAGCAAGCTCGCGGAGTCGAACTCAGCAAGAAAGCACCGCTGTTCACGCGTTTGAAAAACGTCGCCAAAATTCTTGGTCCGCTCATTTTTTCCAGCTTGGAACGCGCGGATCAAATTTCCAACGCGATGACACTACGCGGCTTTGGTCGGCATAATTCGCGTACTTGGTACAGTTTGAAACCGCTCAAACAAGTGGATTATCTTTGTCTCACCGCGATTGTCGTGATCGTCGCGGCAGCGATTGGTAAGCGCTTACTCGACACGGCTCTATTCTGGTATCCGTGGTCGTAAAAACAGCGAGGCCCAGCATACTGCAGGGCCTCGCAATTTAGCATAGTGATTACACTGCGGTGGTCGCAATCACCTCACTTGGCTGGGCTTTTTCAAGTTTAATCGCAATAAACTTGGAGGTCGGGGTAAATGTGCGTTCACCGTAACTCTCCAGCGGAACCAAAGGGTTAGTCTCAGGGTAATAGGCCGCAGCTTGTCCCGCGGGCATATCATACGCCACCAGCTCAAAGCCGCTCACACGGCGTTCCACGCCATCTTCCCACAAGCTCACCAAGTCTACTTTGTCACCCGCTTGATAACCCAACCGGCGAATTTCCTCTTGGTTGACAAACACCACATCACGTCGGCCAAACACGCCACGATAACGGTCGTTCAGACCATACAGCGTGGTGTTGTATTGATCGTGCGAGCGCAGCGTTTGCAAAATCAGATCCGGCTTATCACCACGAGACGTGACATGCTCATTCACCAGTTGTGCTGGCAAAGCCGAAGAAGAAAACTGCGCTTTGCCACTGGCGGTGTTCCACTCACGCCGCGCCGCCGCATTGCCCAGATAGAAACCACCGGGGTGCTGCACGCGTTGGTTAAAATCTTTAAAACCGGGAATGGTCTGTTCAATCAAATCACGAATGCGGCTGTAATCAGCAATGGCCCAATCCCAGTCAATCGGGAAGTTGCCCAGCGTCGCTTTGGCAATCCCGGCCAAAATGGCGGGTTCAGAGCGCAAATGTGGCGAGCGCGGCTTCAGTTGACCATACGAGAGGTGCACCATACTAAAGGTATCTTCCACCGTCACACCTTGAGGGCCATGGGCTTGCACGTCGATTTCAGTGCGACCCAAGCACGGCAGGATCAAGGCATCACGCCCGGTCACCAAGTGAGAGCGGTTGAGCTTGGTGGCGATGTGTACCGTTAGCTCGCAGTTGCGCATGGCTTGGTGAGTACGAGGCGTATCCGGTGTTGCTTGGGCGAAATTGCCACCAAGACCGATAAAGACTTTAGCGCGTTTTTCTTCCATCGCCTGAATCGCCTGTACGGCGTTGTGGCCATGTGAGCGAGGTACCTTAAACTGAAAACGTTTCTCCAGTGCATCAAGCAAAAACGCAGGCGGTTTCTCATTGATACCCATGGTGCGATCGCCCTGCACATTACTGTGACCACGCACTGGCGATAAACCAGCGCCCGGTTTGCCCACGTTGCCGCGCAGCAATTGCAGATTCACCACTTCCTGAATGGTCACTACCGAGTGGCGATGCTGCGTCAGCCCCATCGCCCAGCACATGATGACGCGATCGGCGTGACGATAGATGTGCGCCAGCGACTCAATCTCATCAAGTTGCAAACCTGATTGCTCAACAATTTGCTGCCAAGATGTTTGCTCAACAGCGGCTAAATAGGCGTCTAATCCGTTGGTGTGCTGACGAATGAACTCGTGGTCAAACACAGGTTCCCCGCCCTGCGCATACGCTTCACGTTCCCATTGCAATAGAAACTTCGCCATGCCGCGAAACACCGCCATATCGCCGCCCAGAGCCGGATGGTAGTAAGCGCTGCTGGTCGGTTTTGAGCCGTTGCGTAGCATTTCAATCGGCAATTGTGGGTTTTGAAAACGCTCCAAACCACGCTCTTTGAGAGGGTTGAGACAGACAACCTGTGCGCCGCGTTTTACCGCCGCGCGCAGCGGTTCTAACATCCGCGGATGGTTAGTACCGGGGTTTTGCCCGATAATAAAAATCGCATCAGCGTGTTCTAAATCTTTAAACACCACAGTGCCTTTACCCACCCCGATGGTTTCAAACAACCCTATCGCGCTGGCTTCGTGGCACATATTGGAACAGTCGGGAAAATTATTGGTGCCAAAGGCACGCACAAACAGCTGATAGAGATAGGCCGCCTCGTTGCTGGCTCGCCCCGAGGTGTAAAATTCCGCTTCATCAGGCGATTGCAGCGCGTTGAGATGCTTGGCGACTAAATCAAACGCTTCTTGCCAAGAGATAGCGACATAGTGATCGCTACTCGCATCGTAGCGCATCGGATGGCTCAAACGACCTTGGTATTCCAACCAGTAGTCAGTTTGCTTTGCCAACTCACTGACACTGTGCTGGGCAAAAAACTCCGGATCGACTAAGCGGCTGGTGGCTTCCCAGTTAACGGCTTTGGCGCCGTTTTCGCAAAAATTGACCATGCCGTTTTCTGGTGATTCTCCCCAAGCGCATCCCGGGCAGTCAAAGCCGCCATTTTGGTTAGTCTTGAGCATCGCACGTAAGTTTCGAAAGGCATTGTCGCTGCCTAACCAGCTTTTCGTGACCGCTTTGAGCGCTCCCCAGCCACCCGCAGGGCCAGAATATTGTTCAATCTGTTCTTTTTGCTTCATGACGACACTCCTCGTTCGGAATGACAATGAACTCTGATTTACCACTCGGATTTATTAATGAGCGATAGAAAATAGCGATCCTAGCGTCAAGCACTTTGATTTCGGTGAAATAACGTTGAGGAGGTAAAGTTCACTGACTGATTATTCAATGCCACAAATTATTTGGGCGATTTTTATTTTAGATAGAGGTTAATCCCTATTTCTACGTTAGTCAAATTGATTGATTTAATTTTAATTGATAGGAACTATCAGGATAATTAAATACAAAGTTTGCATTTTCATCACTTGTCTCGCTATTGCTCTCTTAAAAACAAAGCGTTGATGGCCATGGTTGCCAGGCAAGTCCACATTTCAATCTTGATAGAGCCCACCTATCAATTGATAAAAACAATCAATTTGATCTGGGTCATTTTCAACTTTATTCTTGACCACAATCAAAGAAAGTGAAAATCAGCACGAAGTAAAAGCGTATTTAAAGCTCAGAAACATTTCTGTAAATAGCTATTTTTTGACATTGAAAGTTATTATTAAAATGAAGATTAAATGTCTTATAGAAATTTAACTTTCTCTGTAATTTCCTAAAAAGTAGCAAACTGATATATTCGAGAAATAAATTAAAATAGTTGTGTCACTCGGAGCGACATATTTATTTCACTGGTAGATAACTGTATTCCATGAAAACGTCATCACGACTATCAACGCTTATTTATTAACCAGCTCCAACCACTGTCATTACGCGACCCCGGTTCAATTCACGACATTTTTTCTATCGTGCACCTTGAGTAAAAAGATATGGCGTTTTCAATAAGCGATGCGTACTCACCGATTGCAATCCGAAGCGCTGATCGTCAATATTGAGCAAAACGACTCAAGTCAGGCCATTTTAACGCCTGCAACCTCTCTACGCTTGGCTGCTTAGGAAAGCACTATGGATATTAAGCAATTGAAATACCTCATTGCTCTCGACGAAACCCAGCATTTTGGGCAAGCCGCAGCGATGTGCCACATTACCCAGCCAACTCTTTCGATGCGCATTCGCAATTTAGAAGAGGAGTTGCAACTCACTTTGATTAACCGTGGCCAGCGCTTCGAAGGATTTACCGATGCAGGCGAGCGCATTCTCGCTTGGGCGCGCAGTGTGCTCGCCGCGCACGACGGTTTGCAAGCAGAAGCTGCCAACTGCCGCGGACAGCTGGTCGGGAATCTGCGTTTTGGCATGGTCCCTCTAGCCAGCCTTGACCCTATGACATTGCTCAAGCCACTCACCCAACACTACCCAGATCTGCGCTATCAGCTCTTTTCAATGACCTCGGAACAAGTGGTTGACGCGTTAAACCGCAACCAGCTTGATCTCGGTCTTTGCTATCTCGATCAACTCGATACGCGCCAATTTGAGGTGTTTGAACTTCAACCTACCCGTATGGGGCTGCTGCACGATAGCCGCTATTTTTCCTTCGGCGAGAGCGAAATGGGTTGGGAGAGTCTCGATAAGATCCCGCTTGGCTTGCTTACTCAGGGGATGCATTACCGCCGCTCGATTGACCTTAGTTTTCACAGTCACGCAATTGAACCACACATTCAGTTAGAGAGTGACTCGACATTTCAGTTGCTGCAAGCGGTCAACGCCGGGCTATGTTGCACCATTATGCCACTTAATGGTGGCATGGAAGCCATGAATGAGCATCTGCGGATGATCCCGATCTCCAAAGCCAAGGTACACTCGCGGATTGGCCTACTGATTCGTAGCAGTGAACCGCGTTCGGTCCTGGCTGAACGATGCTTTGCCAAAGCACAGACGATATTTGCCGCTGACTCGCTCACCACGGCATAAAGAGAGAAAGAATCATGACCTGCACCATCACACCTCTGACGCAACTGAGTGAAGCCAACTTCGCTGCACACAAACCAGATCGTTATCAATATGTAGAGATGAATACTGGGCGCACTCAAGGCAGTAAAGCGCTGGCGAGTGAAACGGCGCTCTCCATCAGTTTTAATGGCATCAGCTACGCAGTGATGATGGTGACACCGGGCAACATCGAAGATTTCGTTACCGGGTTTAGCCTCAGCAGCGGCGTGGTGCACTCAGCTCGTGAAATTCACGATGTACAGTTAAGCGTTGGCCAAGATTCACTGCATGCGGCGGTTGAGATCGCCAATCGCGCATTTTGGGCGTTGAAAAGCCAGCGTCGCCAGTTAGCCGGAACCAGCGGCTGTGGCATTTGTGGGGTTGAAGCGCTTGAGCAAGCTTTGCCATCGCTGGAGGCGCTACCAGAGGTTGCGCCGCCTAAGCCAGATTTGTTTGCTGGGCTACGTGAGCGCATTCAGCAAGCGCAAGTGTTAGCTCAACACAGCGGCGCATTGCACGCGGCGCTGTATGTCACTGACGTCGGTGAACTGGCACTGTGCCGCGAGGATATTGGTCGTCACAATGCCTTGGATAAACTGATAGGCGCGATGGTGCGAGCAAACGTCAATCCAGAACAAGGCTTTGTGGTGATGACCAGTCGCTGCAGTTTGGAGCTGATCCACAAAGCGGTGCGCGCCAGAATCGCCACATTAGTGACGCTCTCGGCACCGACTTCACTGACGGTGCAATGGGCTCGTCGCCATCATTTGAACCTTGTCCATCTGCCCAAAAACAGCGCGCCGAGGCTCTACAGCCCGGCGCCAATTCAAGACCATCAGCCGCGAAAGCAACATTGTTATCTTAACGACCAATAAGCCCAGCGTTGAAAGAAAGTTAGCTCCAGCGCAAGACGCGCGTTTCGTTCCCTTCCTCAGGTTTGGCCGGAATATTGAGCGAAAGTAGCAAACTCATCCCGGCCATTAGCGCGCCAATGTAGAACACGCTGGAAGGCGAAACCAGCCAGATCATACCAAAGGTCACCGGAATCACCACCGCCGCGATGTGATTGATGGTGAAAGCAACGCCTGCGGTTGAGGCCATGTCTGCGGGATCAGCAATCTTCTGGAAGTAGGTTTTGATCGCCAGCGCCAGCGCAAAAAAGAGGTGGTCAACCACATACAGCGCAGCGGCCCACTCTGCACTTTTGACTAAACCGTAACCGACGAAGACAAAAATCAGCCCAACGTACTCAAACATCAGCGCCTTGCGCTCGCCCACCACACCGATAAAACGGCCAATCCGTTTGGCAAACAAAAAGTTGAACAGATAGTTGACCAAAAACAGCAGCGTAATATCTGCCGCTGAGTAGCCAAATTTTTCCACCATCAAAAAGCCCGCAAACACGGTAAAGATCTGCCGACGTGCACCACTCATAAAAGTGAGGGCGTAGTAGAGCCAGTAACGCTTGCGGAGCACCAGCTTTTTATTTTGCGGCACCTCGGTTTTAAACTCTGGAAAAGCAAACACCATCACCAGCACCAACACCAAACCCACCCCACCAGCGACTAAGTATACGGTGCGAAAATCGAATTTCAGTTGCTCCAACATTAACCAAATGGAGCCGTAAGTAACCAGCGAAGCCAGTGCGCCCACTGAGACATATTTACCCAACATTTCCGGCGCTTCTGCTTTACTCAGCCACTGTAAGGAGAGCGACTGCTTGAGGGTTTCAAAGTAGTGAAAGCCGGTCGACATCAATAACGTAGTCAGCAGCAAACCAAACAGGGAAGGAAACAGCCCAGTGATCGCCGTGCCGAGCGTGAGCATCGCCAGTGAAATCAACATGAAACGCTGTTCGCGAACAAACAGTAAGACAAATACCACGGTGAAGGCGAGAAAACCGGGTATTTCGCGCACACTTTGCAGTAAACCAATGTCTGCACCATCAAAGTTGGCTTTTTCTATAACGAAGTTATTGAGAAGCGCCATCCAAGTTGAGAAGGCGATGGGTACGATAATAGAAACGAGCAGTAAGAAGTTTTGCGGTGTTTTCCAACCTTGGCGGTTTGCGGTCATGATCTGTCCCTAGTTTTGACGTGAATAAGCCCAGCGCGGCTGATTCAGAACAGTGGTCATCATACTCTGCTGGCATCCAAAGGTGAAATAATTGTTACAAAAGGTGTCTGTGGGAAGAAAAGGATAAAAAAAGCCCCCGAGATGGACAATCTTCGGGGGGCTCAATCGACGTCGAACAGTGAGGAATAGAAGCTCTGCTACTTCGCTTTATCCAAATCTGCGAGTAGGGTTTCAACCGCCACTTTCAGTTGTCTGTCGTGATTTTTGGCTATGTCTTCCGGCGAGTTGTAAACCAGCACATCCGGAATCACCTCTTGGTTTTCAAACCACTGCCCTTGGTCGTCTTTAAAACCAAGTTGAGGCACACCGTAAACGAGTCGAGACTCTTGCTGAGGCTCCCATAACACCGCCGTGCCCGTACCCGGCACACGCTCACCAACCAGTTGGCCAATGCCTTCACGCTTGTAAAAATAGGGCACAATCGAGCCATCAGAATAGCTCGCCGCATTGGCCAACATGACACTCGGTTTCGCCCAGCGACGCTCAGGGAAAGTCGACAACTGATAGCCATCACGAGTGACTTGGGCGCTGTGGCGCGTACCGGAGAGCACTTCCATGAGCTGGTCGTGCAAATTGCCGCCCATGTTGTAGCGAATATCGACAATCACACCTTCTTTGTCGTTGTATTCGCCAAACAACTCATTGATCAAGCTTTCGTAAGAGATCGGTCCCATCTCTGGCACATGTACATAGCCCAAGCGCCCCTCAGACCACTGCTCCGTCAGCGCTTTGCGCTCATCAACCCAACGCTCATACGCCAGTTCCGCTTCGCGGCCCAGATCAATCGCCACCAATTGGGTCTCTTGCGGCTCTTTTTCGCCCGGGCTCAACACATTCAGACGCACCATTTTGCCGACTTTGCCGTCCAGTAGCGGATAAATGTTCATTTCTGGTGTGATCTCTTGGCCATCTACCGAGTAAATAATGCTGCCCGGTTTGATGATGGTCTGATAGGTATCAGCTGGACCCGCAGGCAGCACAGCCTTAACACGCACCCCTTTTCCTCGATAGTTGTCATCATAGAAAAGACCTAATGAAGCTTGTTCTGGCCAACCAGGTTTGCCGTCTAAGAAGAACGCGCCAGTGTGTGAGGCATTGAGCTCACCCGACATCTCACTCAGCAGTTCGGCGAAATCTTTGTAGGTGCGAATTCCAGCCAAATGCTTGCGATACGCTTCGCCGTAAGCAGCCCAATCCACACCATGCAGACCTTTATCGTAAAACTTGCTTGCGGTTAAACGCCAAGCATGGTCAAAAATGTACGCTACTTCTGCGCTAAAGTCGTAATTGGCCTCGGCTTGGTAGTCGACATAGTTGGATTCGCCACTGGGCAAATGGAGTTCTTCAATGCCGTGATCGCCAATCAGCACCAGTGTCTCACTGTCTGGCTCCATTTCGATCGCTCTCACCTCTTCCGCAGCTCGGGTAAACAACACTTCAGTGCTGCTGTCCTCAGTCATGATTTTGGTGAACTCGACGCTGTCGCCAACTTGGTTTGCCACCAACAGCGCTTTGTTATCACGCGAGAGGTAGGTAAAGCGTGGCGACATTGAGTACGGCGTGATGCGGTAAGTACGATGCTTGAGTCCACGCGGTTCAACCTGTGTCTCCATCGGCATGGCTTGCTCGCCCTCTTCGCCCCTGTCGAGCGCGATTTCTCGATCAAGCCACTTCTGCTCTTTACTTTTCTTCAGCTCGTAATCGGCCTTTTGGTTGAGCACCGTAACGTAGACATCCGACTGTACTGCCCAATCGTCGATATCACGCAGGCTGTTTCTGTCGGTTAACCAGTAGACCATCTGTCCATCTGCGCTAAATTTCGGCTCACCCTCAACAAAACCGCTGTTGGTGATCTGCACTGGCGCTTCGCTGCCGTCGGCTTTGAGCAGTACGATATCGGCGTTGTAAACCGCACGGTTACGCGTCACCAAGTATTGGCTATCTGGCGACCATGCGTAGCTTAGATCTTGGTCATGGTAGGAATAGAGCTGGGTATCATTGAGTAACACATAGTGTTTATCTTCTTCCAGATTGTAAACTTTAAGCGTGTTGCTGTTTTCACGGTACGCCAGCTTTTTGCCATCAGGCGAGTAGAGTGGCTGAGTTTGATCAACAGGCTCATCCGACAATTGCTCTTCTCGCACATCCAGTGAAGTGGAAAAGCTCTTGCCCGTATCATTCACATAGCTGTGGAAGATATCCCAGTTGCCATGGCGTTCGGAAGCGTACACCAGCGACAAACCGTCAGCTGAGAAAGAGACATTTCGCTCCGCTTGCGGGGTTTTGGTGATGCGTTTGGTTGCCCCCGACAGCAGCGATACCGTGTAAACATCACCACGGGCCACTATCGCCACTTCAGGCGCCACCGGCGAAACCGCGATTTCTGTCGCTTCATAATTGAGATTAACGAAGTGTTTGCCTTGCCCGAGAAACACCTGACGGATATTGACCTCAACTGGCTTAGCGGCGAATTCACTCGCCGCTTTTAGCCAAATTTGTCCGTCAAAACCGTAGGCGAGATCGCCTTGTTGACTGGTTGAAAGAAAACGCACAGGCAAAAACTCGTGCTGAGTGATTTGCACTGGATTATCCGCTTCATTCAACCCTTTTTGCCAAATGTTGAAGCTGCCTGAGCGCTCCGACAAATAGTAGAGCGACTGCCCATCGGCAGACCAAACGGCATCGCGATCTTCACCACGGTAGTGCGTGATACGGCTATGCTTGCCTGTCTGTGGATCAAAGCGCCAGATGTCGCGCGCTGCATCAGAGACATCGCGTTTACGCCATTGCTGTTCCATCGGGGATGGCAGATCAGTATACAGATACTGACCATTTTGCCCATTGATGGATAAACTGCTGAGCGGATTCGACAGCATTAACTTTTCTCGCCCACCCTCTGCATTCACCGCATACAGATGCGCAGACGCGGTGCCGGCAAAGCCATTGTTCACACTGGCATCGGCATCGCCCAAACGCGCTGAGCTGAAATACACCTGTTTGCCATCGGCGCTGAAAGCGTAAGGCACATCTTTACTGAAGTGGTAAGTTAAACGCTTCGCTTCGCCACCGCGCAGCGAAGTGATG
This sequence comes from Vibrio cidicii, assembly GCF_009665415.1. Classification (NCBI taxonomy): domain Bacteria; kingdom Pseudomonadati; phylum Pseudomonadota; class Gammaproteobacteria; order Vibrionales; family Vibrionaceae; genus Vibrio; species Vibrio cidicii. The sequence goes on from NZ_CP035922.1 coordinate 1,154,060, forward strand.
AACACGTCACCCGGGCCAAAGCGGTCAGCAGTGAACGCGATCGACTGACTGTCTGGCGACCAAACTGGGTGCTCGCTGTAGCTGTCAGCCGAGGTCAGCGGCTGTGCATCGCCCCCTTGCGAAGGCACCAACCAAATCTGTCCGGCATAGGTAAAAGCGATATGTCGGCCATCTGGCGACAAGGCAATATCGCGCATCCAAGTTGGGGATGGCATTTCGGTCTTTGGAACAACACTTTCCTGAGCAACGCTCATCATTGGGCAAGCGAGAGTCATCGCCAACACCACGGAGCTAGGAGTAAAACGTCGCAATTGCATCAGTTTTCCTTATTACTTTTTAGTTATTTAATGTGACCTGTTTATTCAACAGTGACACGGCATCCTATTACAGAACAAAATCTTTCTGAACAAAAAAATGGCCACAAAAAATGGTGCAACTGCTCACTTGTCAGCCAAGCCTCCAATAACTCTACTGAAATCTCCGCAAACCTCGGCGATTTTCCTTAGTTTTTTCTGAAATCAACTCACTCAATTTATTAACAAAAAATCTGGTTTTTATGATTTTTTCTAGTTAGATTGGTTAAAAAACAACAAACAAGGAGAAAAGCATGGAAATTATCGTTCGTCCGACGTGCGTTGATGACGCGCAAGCACTGGTGGAACTCTATTCACAACCGAAAGCGCAACGTGAAACCCTGCAACTCCCAAAGCCGTCAGTAGCAATGTGGAAAGAGCGCTTATCGAATATTCCCGCCGGAGTGTATAGCTATGTTGCGGTTGTCGATGGCAAGGTGGTCGGCAATATCGGCTTTCACCATTCTCAACGCCCGCGCACCGCGCACACAGCCTCATTTGGCATTGGCGTGCATGACGATTACCACGGTTTGGGGATTGGCAGCAGGTTGATCGAAACGGTGACTGAGCTGGCAGACAACTGGCTTAACGTTCACCGTATTCAGATTGAAGTCAACAGCGATAACGAAAGAGCCATCGCCCTGTATAAGAAACATGGCTTTGTGATTGAGGGAGAAGCGGTGGATGCGTCATTTCGCGATGGCCAGTTCATCAATACTTACATCATGGGGCGCATTCGCCAGCGTGCTAGTTAAGACGCAAGCATAGGTTATCAAGGCCAGCCGCGCTGGCCCTGTTTTTGTCAGGCGGCCAAGCTCTGCCAGCGCGGATTGCGCTGTAAATAATGCTTCACATAGCTGCAAATAGGCACCACTTTGTAGCCAGCTCGCTCAATTTCAGGCAGTACCGCTTCCATCAATACTTTACCGTATCCCTTCCCTTGCAGGGCCTCTGGTACCTTAGTTGAGGTAATGTGCATCACCCCGTCGACCAGTTGATAAGCGAGCGTGGCATAGTACTCTCCTTCCAAATGCACGCTGTAACGTTGACTTTTCTCATCATGAGTGACGTTATTCACACTATTCCTCCAAAATTTCAGGTATTTATCATTGAACATGTTAATCCCCCTGAATAAAATTCCCAATCGAAATATGCGCGAATACCATTTGGGGCATACGCTTAGTGTATGCGAGATGGCAGTGACACAACTGTGCCAAATCTCTCGGGCTGCTCTATCAGGAATCACTACAATAAATGACGTTATCTATGGCGAGAATTCAAGGACGTAGTCCGTCGGTACAACAGAGCAATCAAGCGCACAAGGTATCCACTTTAAACAGTACGGACGCACTGGCGATGATTGAGCATGGCAGTGAGATGACGCTGAACGTCACGACACCTGTCGGCATCAAGTTTTTAACCACAAGTAAGTTCATTGGTTCGCATTCGAACAATGCGATCTTGATCGAGGTGCCACAGATCTCGGATGAAGATCTGCGCTTTTATTTTCAAGCAGGTTTTTGGATCAATATCAAAGCGCTGTCGCATCGCGGTGAAGGGGCGATCATTCAGTTTCGCAGCCAAATTTCCTACCGCTTGGGCGACCCATTCCCGCTGCTGGTACTGAGTGTGCCGAGCACCATGCAGGTGTCGCAGCTGCGCAAAGAGATCCGCTATGAAGTAAACCTTAGCGCGAAAGCCTATTTGGGCGAGGTTGGCGTGGATTGCGAAATACGCGATCTCTCCCGTGGTGGCTGCCGATTTATTACTACGCCGATGAGCCGCACTTTCCAAGTGGGCGAAGAAGTGTCGCTCGATATTGTCTTAGGCAAAAATGGCGGCGTGACGCTCGCCCCGCTTAAAGGCAAAGTGTGCAATTTGCAACGCTCGACCCACTACGCACGCTACGGAGTGGAATTTGATGACTACGGCAAAGTCAACGCCAAGAGCCTGCTCAGCCACCTCACTTTCGATGGTACCAAACTGAAGCTAAGAAGCTAGATGATAAAAAAACCGCCCATATTTGTGGCGGTTTTGTATTTTACAACACGTGGATTTTACAGACGGAAGAAGCTTAACTGCTCTTTCTGTTTTTCAGCTAGATGTGAAAGCTCAGCGGAATCAGGCACCACCTCTTCTGAAATACACGTCAATTGATCGACCATGTAATGCACGTGGCGAACAGGCCAGAGAAGACACAGTAAAGGGCCACTTTGTGACCCTTGAAAGACTTATTTGCGCAATGCGTTAAGCTTCGCTTGGGCGATACCAAAGATAGTATCGATCGGGTAGCTGCCGTCGTCAGTCGGCTCACCAGCCCGTTTGCCAGTGAAGATTTCAATCGCTTCGGTGACGTGCTCAATCGCCCAAATGTGAAACTCCCCTTTTTCTACTGCGCGGACAATGTCCGGGCGCAGCATCAAATTGTGCACGTTAGAGCGCGGGATGATCACGCCTTGCTGCGGATGACGTCCTTTGATCACACACACATCAAAGAAACCTTCGATCTTCTCGTTCACGCCGCCAATCGGCTGTGATTCACCAAACTGGTTCATTGAGCCGGTGATCGCAATATCCTGACGGTTTGGCTGTTTAGAAAAGGCCGATGCCACCGCGCACAACTCCGCCATACTGGCACTGTCACCATCCACACCACCATATGATTGTTCAAAGGTGATCGTGGTGGTTAACGGCACACGCGCATTGCGACCGAACACCGACGACAGATAGGCAGAGAGGATCATCACCCCTTTAGAGTGAATACTGCCGCCAAGATCGACACTGCGCTCAATGTCAATCACTTCGCCATCACCGTAACACGTGGTGGCCGTAATGCGGTTGGGTGCGCCAAATGCATGATCACCGGTGCTGATCACAGACAACGCGTTGACCTGACCGACCGCTTTCCCCTCGGTACGGATCAAGGTGGTGCCGTTGATAAAGCCTTCCATCACCATGTCTTTTAAGCGGCTCACACGCATCTCTTGATTGCTCAGCGCCTCCTCCACATGACCGATGCGGATCATGTTAGAATTGGACTGCTTCGCCACGTAGTTCGACTCACGTAGCAGATTGGCGATGTGCGCCGAATGCAGGGAAAGCTTGCCCTGATCAGCGACGATACGCGAACTGTGCTCGATGATGCGCGCAATGGCTTTTTTATCGCAATGCAGCATGTTGTTGTCATGCACCACGCTAGAGATAAAACGCGCGTACTGAAGCTCAGATTCCGCGGTGCGTTTCATCTCGTCTTCGAAGTCGGCGGTGACACGAAACAGTTCGCTAAACTCAGGATCATAGTGTTGCAGCAGTTGGTAAGTGCGATAGTCACCAAACAAAATGATCTTAATATCCAGTGGAATAGGCTCTGGATCGAGCGATACCGCGCCAGTCAGCGTGACCTCTTTTTCCAGTGACGTAAAACTGAGTTGGCGTGAGCGCAGCGCTCGTTTTAGACCATCCCAAACGTAAGGCTGTTCGAGCACTTTTTGTGCATCCATCAACAGCACGCCGCCGTTAGCTTTGTGCAAACTGCCTGCGCGAATCAGCGAAAAATCGGTAAACACCGTGCCTTTAAAAGTCGCGGTTTCAATCGAGCCAAACAGAGTGTGATAGTTAGGTGTCTCTTCCACTACTATCGGAAACTCGTCGGTTTTGCGGCTGACCAGCACATTCACTTTGTAACGACGTGGCAACTTTTTATCCAGCGCCGCCGAGGCGATTTCCCCTTGCTCACCGCTCTCTTCCAAAAAGATGTCGGCATTCTCGATAATGTCTTTTTGCAACTCGGTGAGATAGGTTTTGATCTCCGGATACTGTGAATAGTCGAGTTTGAGCTGCTTGATAAAGTGGGTGATCACATCCCGCGTTACATCATCATTGAGCTTTTTGATCTTTTCGGTGTAGGCTTCTTCCCACTCGGTGAGCTGACGCACCATGGAACGTAAACTGATTTCCAGTTCATCAATGCTAGCGCCAAAGCTCTCTTGCTCTTTACGACTCAGCACATCAAAAGTTTCTTCGGTATGCAGCTCTTCGCCATTCATCGCGACAAACTGATAATCGCCCTGCGTGGTAATCGTAAGGCTGATGCCTTTCTCTTTCGCATCTTTGGAGATGCGTTCCAGCTCCGCTTCTTGCTTTTGCGCCAACTGATTTTTCAGTTTGTCGGCGCGGCTGAAATACATTTCATTGTCAAACGCCAACGGCATCGCATTGACCAGCTTGGTCATCAGCTTCTCGATATCGTTACGGAAACGTACCCCGACACCTTGAGGAAGTTTAAGCACTTTCGGCGTGCGGATATCTTCAAAATTCGCCACATAGCACCAGTCGTACAGCGCGCTGGCATCGTGAGGATGACGATTGAGGTAGCGCAGAATCATGGTGCGTTTCCCCAAACCGTTCTGGCCGATGGCGTAAATGTTGTAGCCTTTCTCCTTGATCGACATAGCAAACTCGACCGCTTTTTGCGCGCGTTCTTGTCCGACAATCTCATCGATCGGCGTCAACTCTTTGGTTGACTTACATGGCAGTTGTTCTAATTCAGCCACAGAGTAAAGTTGGTCTGCGGTAAGTCTTTGAATCGCCATACCTGCCTCCTTGTTCTTGTTGTTGTCTTGTTACCCTAAGCCCGAACAATGTGGTCATTGAGCGTTCTGTCGAGATGGTTGGGCGTATCTAGCATCACAGTACATCAAGTCTAGTTGGATTTAATAGGATTTTTAGTGACTTAACCTACAGCCCCGCACAACTGGCGATATTTCCACCAACTTGGCTCACTAGCTTATGCTTTTGATACTCACTTGCATTTGATAATAATTTTCATTTAAACTTATGAAAATTATTTTGCCGAGGATTGAGACAGTGGATGTGGAACAATGTTGGATGCGCTACCTCAAAGCGCAAGAGCTGATGGAACAAGGCCACTGGCCGGAAGCGCACCATTTGTTTAACGATGTGCTTTCACATCTGCCTATGCATATTCAATCTGCAACCGAGGCCTGTTCACTCAAGCCCTGCCAGTTTGCCTGCCTGCTCAGCGGGCTGCGGGACGCCAGCATCGCTCAATCTGAAATTTATAACCGTATGGGGTTGCATCACGATGCTTTCAGCACTCTCAATCAAACCTATGCGTTGTTTCAGTTCCTTGCTTTGGAATCGGGCGAGTTAATCGACCGTTTACGCTCCACTCTGGTGCAACATACCGACGCGCTGCTTTCTTACATGACGGCTTTCTGCCGCGCCCAACGCAACGCGCACTGGATGCTGGAGTTGGAACACGTCAGCCATGCGCATGCTCAGTTTTCGGCGCTCCATCATTACTCAGGGGCTGCTCAAGTGGCCAGAGTGCTCAATTAAGACAAGGAATTTCAATGTCATCGCAAACCATTCTCACGGTAGAGAATCTCTCCGTCAGCTTTACCACCAATGACGGTATCGTGGATGCAGTAAAAAACGTCACTTTCCAGCTCCGCGCAGGAGAAACGCTGTCGATTGTCGGCGAATCTGGTTCCGGAAAATCGGTCTCTTCCAGCGCCTTAATGAAGCTGTTGCCTAACAACGCCATTATCCATCCAGACTCTTCGATTGTTTTTGAAGGTCAATCGATCTTAGAAAAAAGCGAAAAAGAGATGCGCACCATTCGCGGTGATCGTATCGGTATGATTTTCCAAGAGCCGATGACTTCGCTCAACCCCTATTTGCGCGTCGGCATTCAAGTCGCCGAAGCGATCATGTGCCATCGCGCCGTTTCGCCCAAGCAAGCCAAAGCGAGAGTGCTGGAGCTGTTTCATCTGGTGCATTTGCCGAATCCACAGCAAGCCTATAGCAAGTTCCCTCACGAATTTTCGGGTGGTCAGTTGCAACGCATTATGATCGCCATGGCGCTGATCAACGAGCCCGATATTCTGATCGCCGATGAACCCACCACAGCACTGGATGTGACGGTACAAGCGGAAGTGCTGCAACTGATCAAAGAGATCCAAGCCAAAATGGGCATGGCGATATTGTTCATCACCCACGATCTTGGCGTAGTGAAACACTTTGCGGACCGCGTACTAGTGATGTGCAAAGGCGAAGTGGTGGAACAAGGTGAAACGGCGACGCTGTTTGACAATCCGCAACACGATTACACCAAGATGCTGATCAACGCTATCCCGAAAGGCAGCAAAATCGCGGTGGATGAGCAAGCGCCCATGCTACTCAAAGCAGACGATATTCGAGTGCAGTTTCTCACCAAACCTCACTTCATCCCTAGCCGCTGTGAATATTTTGAGGCAGTCAAAGGCATTTCGCTGCAACTCAAACGCGGTGAAACCTTGGGGATTGTTGGCGAGTCCGGTTCGGGAAAATCGACCTTAGGCCGCGCTTTGATTGGCCTACTGCCTTGCACTGGGCACATTGAATTTCAAGGTAACGATCTCAATCAGATCAGTGCCAAGCAACGTTTTGAGCTGAAGAAAGAGATGCAAATGGTGTTTCAAGATCCCTACGGATCGTTATCACCACGCATGACGGTCGGCGAGATAATCACCGAAGCGCTCACCGTACATCGCCCCCAAATGAGCAAAGCCGAACGAATGCAACGAGCCCGTGAAGCGCTCAAAGAAGTGCGCTTAGAGCCAAATGCGATTAACCGCTACCCGCATGAGTTCTCTGGTGGTCAGCGTCAGCGCATCGCCATTGCCCGCGCCTTGATCCTTGAGCCGTCGCTTATTTTGCTCGATGAACCGACCTCAGCGCTCGATCGCTCGGTGCAGTTAACCGTGATTGATCTACTCAAAGATTTGCAGCAAAAACACAATATCGGTTATCTGTTTATCAGCCACGATCTGTCGGTGGTTAAAGCGCTTTCAGATCGCGTGTTGGTGATGCAAAAAGGCGAAGTGATGGAACAAGGAAGCGCCGAGACGATTTTCCATCATCCACAAAGCGATTACACCAAGAAGCTGATCAGCGCCTCATTTGATCTCGATAGCCAACTCAACGTGGAGGAAGTGGCCTAGCGTCATCTGTTTGTCGCAATTACACATTACTATCCAAACCAGCAGATTAAATAACAACGTCAGTCATCATTACAACAAGCAAAAAACAGAAGTATTAAAAAGTAGGTATAGCTACCTTCGGCATGGCCGCCGACCCGTCAGTTGTCTCAGGCTTAACAGACGCTGACAAAAATGCCGCGACACTGTCGCGGCATTTTCACTTTATCGCGGGCTTAAGCTGGGCTGAGCTCACGGATCCCCATGTTGAACAGAGTAAAGGCATACAAGTCTGCCGACAGATCGATCATCTTACTCATTGGCATTCCCGCACCATGTCCCGCATTGACATCAATACGGATCAGAACAGGATTCTCCCCCGCCTGCTTTTGCTGTAGCTGGGCGATAAACTTGTAGGAGTGGGCAGGTACAACACGATCATCGTGATCGGCGGTGGTGACTAAAGTGGCAGGGTAAGCAACGCCTGCTTTGACGTTGTGTACCGGAGAGTAGCCCAACAAATACTGGAACATCTCTTCACTTTGCGCCGAGGTACCGTAGTCATATTTCCAACCTTCACCAGAGGTAAAGGTGTGATAGCGCAACATATCCAAAACTCCCACCGCAGGCAGCGCGACCTTAAACAGTTCGGGCCTCTGCGTCATACACGCGCCGACCAACAAGCCACCATTGGATCCGCCGCGAATCGCTAAATGCGCACTGTCTGTGTACTGCTGTTCAATCAAGTACTCGGCCGCCGCGATGAAGTCATCAAACACGTTCTGCTTTTGCATTTGCGTGCCGGCGTTGTGCCATGCTTTACCATATTCACCGCCGCCACGTAAGTTGGCTACCGCGTACACGCCGCCCAGCTCAAGCCAGCTTGAAACCATGCCGGAAAAGGCAGGCGTGAGGCTGACATCAAAACCACCGTAGCCATAAAGGATGGTCGGGTTTTTGCCGTTGAGCTGAATGCCTTTTTTGTAAGAGATGATCATCGGGATCAAGGTGCCATCTTTTGAGGGGTAAAACACCTGCTCAGAGATAAAATCTTCACGCTTAAATGGCGCGCTCGATTCGCGATACACCACCGACTCGCCACTGTGTACATCCAAGGCAAAAATGGTCGGCGGCGTCACGTAGTTGGTGAAGGTATAGTAGAGCGTTGTTTGCGACTTTTTCCCTTCCAAACCGCTCGCGCTGCCTTGTCCGGGTAACTGAATTTCTCGGATCAGCTCGCCTTGGTAGCTGTACTGCACCACTTTCGACAGCACATCGACCATGTAAGTGGCAAACAGATAGCCACCCGCGGCTACCACCTCTAAGGGCTGCTCTTGCTCGGCGATCACATCGCGCCACTCGCCGCTGGCAATATCCACGCTGACCACTTTGCCGTTAGGGGCATGCAAATTGGTGTAGAGGATAAAGTGGCTGTCGGTTGCGTCGAGCAGCTCGGTGTCCGAGTCAACATGCTCCAGCAGCGTGAAGACTTGGCGCTCCTCGCTGTGCAGATCGACATAAAACAGTCGGTTACCTGAGGTCGACTCATGGCCGCTAATCAGCAAATAGCGATCATCATCTGTCGTTTGAGCATAGACATAGCGATGCACTTCGCCCTCATTTTCACCGAATACCAACACATCTTCTGATTGCGGGGTGCCGAGCTGATGATAATAGAGCTTGTGCTGCTCAGTGCGCGCCGAGAGCTCACTGCCTCGCGGTTTGTCATAGCGAGAATAGTAGAAACCTTGGCTACCGAGCCACGCCACGCCGGTAAATTTCACATCGACAATTTCTGGTTCAATCTGCTCACCAGTTTGAGTGTTGAGCACAAAGATCTTGCGCCAGTCACTGCCCCCTTCGGAAATGGTGTACGCCACCAGCGAATCATCTTTAGAAAAATAGACCTGATCTAACGAAGTGGTGCCATCGGGTGAAAAGCCATTGGGGTCGAGAAATACCTGCGCTTCATCCTGATCGCCTTTGCTGCGATACAACACGCTTTGGTTTTGCAGGCCATCGTTTTTATAGAAATAGGTATACTCGCCGCGCACGAACGGTTGAGAGTACTTGGCGTAATTTTGGCTGGCCGCGATTCGTTCACGCAGCGCATTGCGAAATGGGATTTTCGCTAAGTAATCGAAGGTCACGGCATTTTGTCCATCCACCCATTGCGCGGTTTCCTCGCTGCGATCATCTTCCAACCAGCGATAAGGATCGGCGACAGGATGGCCAAAATAGTGTTCGATAAGTTCTTGTTTTCGTGTGTTTATATATTGCATAACGTCCCTGTGGTCTTTCTATGCTTGGAATGAAAGGAATCGCCAGCCATCGACTATTCCTTGCTAATAAGAATAATTTTCACCCCTTAGTTCGGGGTGAGAGGCGGCTTTTTCAAGGTTAAATTGGCAACAATCATCGAAATGCTGAATAGATCGCAGTTCAGAAATAGTGCGAGATGGTGAGATAGCGCGCGCGAATGTGTTCAATTAACAGGCGAACTTTGTTCGGTGGTTGACGCGTAAATGGATAGACGGCGTAGATGCCAAGCTTTTTACCCACTTGCTCTGGAAAAATATCCACCAGCTGGCCGTTGCGAAAATCGTGGTAGACCAAACAACGTGGCACATAAGCGATACCGTGGCCACCGAGCGCCGCTTTGCGCAGTGCGGTGGCGTTGTCGGTAGAAAAGCAGCCAGAGACTTTGACAATGTAGTTACCTTTGTTGCCTTTAAACTCCCAATCTGACGCGCCCGTGGTTTGATAGGCGTATTGCAGACAGTTGTGGTTGGTCAAATCATCCGGTTTGATCGGTTTACCATGCTTGGCGATGTACGAGGGTGAGGCGCACACCACCCACTGTGAGTCGAGAATGTGACGCGCGATCAGGCTGGAATCTTCCAAATAGCCAGTGCGGATCACCAGATCGTATCCTCCAGCGATTAAGTCAACAAAGCGGTTGTCCAGCGACATATCAACGGTTAGCCCCGGATGCAGGTTGCAAAACTCAGCCACCGCGTCGGCTAAAATCAGATCGCCCGAGATGGTCGGCACCGACATTTTGATGTGGCCGCTGACGTTTTCGCCGAAACCGGAAATCGCGTCCATCGCTTCCATCGTGGCTTGCTTCACATTTTTAGCACTGTGTAACAACGCCTTGCCTGCTTCGGTTAACGTCAACTTTCGCGTGGTTCGATACAATAGCTGCACGCCTATCTCCTCTTCCAATCTGGCAATTCTTTTACTAACTACTGAATTTGTAAGGCCATTTTCTTCCGCCACCTTACTAAAATTGCCCTGTTCTACCACTTGGCAAAACAAAATTAGGTCATCTGCACGCATCTTATTATGTGATTTTTGGAAATAATGAATTTCATTATTTCCCTATATCAATAAAAAAGAAAGGGGTAAATTCACCACAAATTAACAACCCCATTACAAAAACAATAAAGGATTTTCAATATTTCAGCCGAACTCGCCTGAGATTGGAAAGTCAGAGTACGAGGAAGTACCCATGAGTGAAACCATACTTGCCTTGGTGGCCTTTTCGCCGATTGTCGTCGCCGCCATCCTACTTGTTGGCCTTAACTGGCCTGCTAAAAAAGCCATGCCCGTCGCCTTTGGCCTGACCGTTGTCATTGCCCTATTCTTCTGGGATATGTCCGGCACACGCGTGCTGGCGTCTATCCTACAAGGGCTTGGCATCACAGTGTCAGTACTGTGGATCGTGTTTGGCGCCATTTTCCTACTTAACACCCTAAAACATACGGGCGCCATCACCACCATACGTAACGGCTTTACCGACATCTCCGCTGACCGTCGCGTCCAGGCCATCATCATCGCTTGGTGTTTTGGCTCTTTCATTGAAGGCGCATCTGGTTTTGGTACACCAGCGGCAATCGCAGCGCCGCTACTGGTAGCGATAGGCTTCCCTGCATTAGCAGCGGTGCTGATGGGGATGATGATCCAATCGACGCCCGTCTCTTTTGGCGCAGTCGGTACGCCGATCATCGTCGGCGTCAACAAAGGTCTCGATACTCACAACATCAGTGAAAGCCTGCTCGCCCACGGTTCAAGCTGGGATATTTACTTACAGCAAATCACTTCAAGCGTCGCGCTTATTCACGCCGCCGTTGGCACTGTGATACCAGTGCTGATGGCGATGATGCTGACCCGCTTTTTTGGCAAGAATCGCAGTTGGAGCGAAGGCTTGGACATTCTGCCTTTCGCCCTGTTTGCTGGCTTGGCATTTACCGTGCCTTACGCACTAACTGGAGTGTTCCTTGGCCCAGAGTTTCCGTCTCTGATTGGTGGTTTGCTTGGCCTAGCCATTGTGGTAACCGCGGCGAAAAAAGGCTTTTTAGTCCCCAAAAGCCAATGGGATTTTGAAGCGGAAGAAAAATGGCCAACGGAGTGGTTGGGTTCACTGAAAATCGACCTTGAAGAGGTCAAAGGCAAGCCGATGAGTTTGGCCAAAGCGTGGACACCTTACGTGCTACTGGCGGTAATTCTAGTCGCTAGCCGTGTCAGTCCCGATTTCAAAGCGCTGCTCACTGGCATCAGCATTGCGTCTGGCAATATTCTCGGTGAAACAGGCATCACTACCGCGTTTCAGCCACTCTATCTGCCGGGTGGGATCTTAGTCTTCGTCGCGCTGTTGGCCGTGCTTATCCAATCGGGCAGTGTCAAGCCGATGGCGAAAGCGTTTGGTGAATCAAGCAAAACCTTGCTTGGTGCTGGCTTTGTTCTGGTCTTCACTATCCCTATGGTGCGTATCTTTATTAACTCTGGGGTTAACGCCGCGGATTTGGCCAGTATGCCCGTCACTACCGCGAACTTCGCTGCGGACCTAGTGGGCTCGGCGTTTCCGGCACTGAGTGCCACCGTCGGCGCACTGGGCGCGTTTATCGCCGGCTCCAACACCGTCTCTAACATGATGTTCAGCCAGTTCCAGTTTGAAGTGGCGCAAACCCTGACCATTTCCAGTGCGATTGTGGTGGCGCTGCAAGCGGTGGGCGCTGCCGCAGGCAATATGATCGCGATTCACAACGTGGTCGCCGCGTCTGCGACTGTCGGGCTGCTTGGGCGTGAAGGTGCGACGCTACGCAAGACCATTATTCCCACGTTCTACTATCTTGTGATGACAGGCATCATAGGTTTGGTCTTGATCTATGGTTTGCAACTGACCGACGCCCTGATGATCCCATAACCACTATGTCACTGCACGGCATCGCGCGCCACATCGATTCGGCGCGCATGCTTGGCAAGCTCACTTTCAGATGTCGACTGCGACTTGTCGCGCAGTCAGTGAAAGCGGATTGAGCAGTGTAACACGCTCAAATCGCGCCCTTAGATTGACAGCTAGGAACCCAATATGATTATTTCCGCTTCTACCGATTACCGCGCTGCGGCAAAAGCCAAATTGCCTCCGTTTCTTTTTCATTACATTGATGGCGGCTCTTATGACGAGCGCACGCTCAAACGCAACACTGATGACCTCGGCGACGTTGCGCTGCGCCAACGCGTGCTGCGTGACATGGCTGATCTCAGCTTAGAAACAGAAATTTTTGGTGAAAAATTGGCGATGCCTATCGCGCTTGCCCCTGTCGGTTTAACCGGCATGTACGCGCGGCGCGGCGAAGTGCAAGCGGCGAAAGCGGCGGAGAAGAAAGGCATTCCGTTTACCATGTCGACCGTTTCCGTCTGCCCGATTGAAGAAGTCGCACCCGCCATTCAGCGCCCCATGTGGTTTCAGCTTTACGTGCTCAAAGATCGCGGTTTTATGAAAAACGTGCTTGAACGCGCCAAAGCAGCAGGCGTGACCACGCTGGTGTTCACGGTTGATATGCCGGTACCGGGCGCGCGTTACCGCGACATGCACTCTGGCATGAGCGGCCCAAATGCGGCGATGCGTCGCGTGTTTCAGTCGATGCTGCATCCAAGCTGGGCGCTGGACGTCGGTTTGCTGGGTAAACCGCACGATCTGGGCAACATTTCCACCTATCGCGGCACGCCAACCAAGCTGGAAGATTACATCGGCTGGCTGGGGGCGAACTTCGATCCTTCCATCTCGTGGCAAGATCTCGAGTGGATCCGTGACTTCTGGGACGGGCCGATGGTGATTAAAGGCATCTTAGACCAAGAAGACGCCAAAGACGCGGTTCGCTTTGGCGCTGACGGCATTGTGGTATCGAACCATGGTGGCCGCCAGCTGGACGGTGTCTTATCGACCGCCAAAGCACTACCGGGGATTGCCGATGCCGTCAAAGGCGACCTGAAAATCTTCGTCGATTCGGGCATTCGCACCGGCCTAGATGTGGTGCGTATGCTGGCGCTTGGTGCTGATTGCACGTTGCTTGGTCGCTCGTTTGTTTACGCACTGGCGGCGCAAGGTGGCGCTGGAGTAGAGAACTTGCTGGATCTCTATGCTAAAGAGATGCGCGTTGCGATGGCGCTCACAGGGGCAAAAACCATTGGCGATCTTTCGCGCGATTCTCTGGTAAAAATGCCTTAAGCGATTGATAAAAAACACGGTGCTGGAAAACGTGAGCCCAGCACCGCAGCCATTTCAAGCATAAAAACACATCGGCTGCACTGAAAAAGGAAGCAATGATGGCCAACACTCTTTCCAACGCCACTTACCAACAACTTGAAACACTGTTTGCAACACGCATCGAGCAAGAGCGGATCATTACCCAAGAGGCCAAACGCTTAGCCTACGGTACCGATGCCAGTTTTTATCGTTTGATCCCCAAGATTGTACTGCGCCTCAAAGATCTCGACGAAGTGATATTCGCCATTCAAAGTTGCCACAAACTGGGCGTGCACTGCACCTTTCGCGCCGCTGGTACCAGCCTTTCCGGGCAAGCGGTGTCCGACTCAGTACTGATCACACTGACCGACGACTGGCGCGGGCATGAAATTATCGACAATGGCCATAAGATCACTCTGCAACCCGGCGTGATCGGCGCAGATGCCAACAAATACCTTGCACCTTTCCAACGCAAGATCGGCCCAGATCCAGCCTCGATCAATACCTGCAAAATCGGCGGCATTGCGGCCAATAATGCCAGTGGCATGTGCTGCGGCACCGCGCAAAACTCTTACCGCACCGTGGATAGTATGAAGATCGTTTTTAGTGACGGCACCATACTGAACACCGCAGATCACGCCAGCATCGCTGCGTTTAAGCAAAGCCACGCTTCGCTCGTCTCCGGCATTGAAGCACTTTGCCAACAAGTCACTGATAATAAAGAATTATCGAATAAAATTAAGCACAAATATCGTCTTAAAAATACCACAGGTTACGCTCTTAATGCCCTGGTGGATTACCAAGATCCGATTGAAGTGATTGAACACTTGATGATTGGTTCAGAAGGCACCTTAGGCTTTATTGCCGAGATCACCTATAACACCGTCATTGAGCACCCCAATAAAGCCTCCACGTTGTTGGTCTTTGCGACCATCGAAGAAGCGTGTCGCGCCGTGACCACGTTGTCCAAGTTGCCCGTGGCCGCCGTGGAACTGATGGATGGACGCGCACTGCGCTCTGTTGCAGACAAAGCCGGTATGCCGAGCTTTATTCAATCGTTGGATCTCGAAGCCGCGGCCATTTTGGTTGAGTCTCATGCAAGCTGCCAAACAACGTTAGATTTACAATGTAAATCTGTGATGGATGCATTAGCAGAGTACACCATCATTGAATCTGTGCCGTTCACCAGCGATGCTGCGACCGTTGCGACACTGTGGGGGATCCGCAAAGGGATGTTTCCAGCGGTCGGCGCGGTACGCGAAGTCGGCACCACGGTAATTATCGAAGACGTTGCTTTTCCCGTGGAAAACTTAGCTAACGGTGTGCGTGACTTACAAACCTTGTTTGATCGTTACCAATACAGTGAAGCGATCATTTTCGGCCACGCGCTCGAAGGCAACTTGCACTTCGTTTTCACTCAAGGTTTTGATAGTCAAAAAGAAATTGATCGCTACGGCAAGTTTATGGATGACGTCGCTGAGCTCGTTGCGGTCAAATATCAAGGCTCGCTCAAAGCAGAACATGGTACAGGGCGTAACATGGCCCCCTATGTTGAACTAGAGTGGGGCCGTGAGGGCTACCAGTTGATGCAGCAGATCAAAGCGCTGTTCGATCCGCAGGGCCTGCTCAATCCCGGGGTGATTATCAACGACAATCCACATTCCCACATCGAAAACCTCAAACCCATGCCAGCCGCTGATCCCTTGGTGGATCGCTGCATTGAATGCGGCTTTTGCGAGCCCGTTTGCCCATCGCGTACGCTCACGCTTTCGCCTCGTCAACGCATCGTGCTCTATCGAGAATTACAGCGCAGAGAGCGTGCAGGTGAAAAGGTTGAAGCCAGCGAGTTGGAGAAAGTGTTTGAATATCAAGGTATTGATACCTGCGCCGCAACTGGTTTGTGTGCCGATCGCTGCCCAGTTGGCATTAATACTGGCGATTTGGTGAAAAAACTTCGCACGGCTAAATATCAGAAGTTTACCCCGATTGCCAAATGGACTGCGGACCATTTTTCCGCCACCGCCGCCCTAACACGCGCTGGCCTCAAAGCCAACCAGATCGCCACTAAAACGCTTGGCGCTGGAACGGTCGGCAAACTGACCAACGGATTGCGATCGCTTTCCAAAGGAGCAACGCCTATCTGGTATGCAGAATATCCGCAGGCCAATACGCATGACCTAGGTAAAGTCCCACTGGCGCAGCGCTCAGACGAAAAGAAAGTGGTCTACATGCCCTCTTGTGCCAGCCGTAACATGGGCCAGCAGAGCAGCGCGACAGATCAACGCCCGCTGACGGAGGTGACATTGTCACTATTAGAGAAAGCGGGCTACGATGTGATAATTCCATCGAGCCTGAATGATCAGTGCTGTGGCATGCCTTACGACAGCAAAGGCATGAGCGAACTGGCTGAAAGTAAAGCGAAACAGTTGGAAGAGGTGCTGTGGCAGGCCACTCGTCAAGGTAAATATGCGGTGCTTATGGATACCAGCCCTTGTGCCAAACGCAGCATTGAGCAGTTTAGCAAGCCGCTGGAAGTGCTTGAGCCTACCGGTTTTGTGCGCAAGTATCTGCTGGAGCATCTGCACATTAAGCCGCTTAATGAAACCGTCATGTTGCACGTCACGTGCAGTTCACGCCGCATGGGGCTGGAAAACGACATGTTGGCACTGGCCAAAGCCTGCACCAGTCAAGTGATCGTGCCTGAGCATATTCAGTGTTGCGGCTGGGCTGGCGACAAAGGGTTTACTACGCCAGAATTGAACGCCGCCGCGGTTCATCCGCTCAAAGCGCAAGTACCAAGCGATTGCACTCGCGGTTTTAGTAACAGTCGCACCTGTGAAATTGGCCTGTCGCATCACAGCGGAATACCCTATCAATCCATTTTGTATTTGGTCGACGAAGTCTCTTCCCCGAGAGGCTAACGTTGTTTCCCCCTTGGCCCTAAGCAGGGCCATTTTTTGTTGTTCGCAATTTCATATTGAGGTGGGCATACTAGGCCGAACTGGAAACTGAGCAAATCAGATGGAACAAAGGCCATGACCGAATCGCAGCAACTGATCGCTGAACTGAAAACCCAACTGAAATTACGTGGTGTGCACTATGCCGACATCGCCACCGCCTTAGATCTTAGTGAAGGCTCGGTAAAACGCTTGCTTGCGGAAGGCAACAACATCAGCTTGGAACGTTTGGAACGCATATGCCAGCTTATCGACCTAGAGATGAGTGAGTTGTTTAAGCTCGCCTATGCACAAAAACAGGGGCTAACCGCGCTCAATTATCAGCAGGAGAAAGAACTGATTGACGACAAAGCACTGCTACTGGTGGCGGTTTGCGTCGTGAATGGCTACACCTTCAAACAGATCGCCGAACAGTATCAGTTTAATGAACCGGATCTGATACAAAAGTGCGTGCAACTCGATCGTCTCGGCATCATTGAACTGCAACCCAACAACCGCTTCAAATTGAAAGTCGCAAAGCAGTTCACTTGGATTGCCGGTGGCCCGATTCAATCGTTTTTCCAGCAGCAAGTGCAACACGCCTTTTTCAACAGCTATTTTGCCGCAGAGGATGAAAAACTGGTGATGGCAACAGGGCTGATGTCGCTGCCCAGCAACCAGAAAATGCAGCAGAAGATGCAAAAACTGGTCGGCGAATTCTACGCCACCTGCCAAAGTGACAATGAACTGGATATCAAAGATCGTCACGGGACATCCTTGGTGCTCGCGATTCGCCGCTGGACGTTCCCGCTGTTCGCCGAGCGAGAAGCAAACGCGAGCCAGTGTAAAAAGTAACATCAGATTAGATCTCGAGTAACAATATACGTTACTTTTATCGCTATTCTCGCGCCTAAAAGGGATTTGCGGCACTCTGCCAGCCATTGGAACGTAGTAAAACTACGCACTCATGGAGGCTAAAATGTTATTTTCTCGTCGATTTTTTCCTTACTTTTGCACCCAATGTTTGGGCGCTTTAAATGACAATGTCTATAAAAATATCTTGCTGCTGATGGTCACTTACAGCCAGCTCGATAGCTTGCCAATGCCTGTCGATCTATTTGTCAACTTGGCTGCGGGTCTGTTTATTCTGCCCTTTTTACTCTTTTCTGCGCATGCGGGGCAAATCGCCGATCACATGGACAAAGCGCGCCTGATCCGCCGTTTGAAAATCGCCGAATTTTTTATCATGGGATGCGCTGCCGTGGCTATTTTGACGCAAAGCCCTATCGCCATGCTGGTGCTGCTCTTTCTCACGGGAACCCAGTCGGCGTACTTCGGCCCGGTCAAATACTCTCTGCTGCCGCAAGCGTTGCTGCCTCGTGAACTGGTCAAAGGCAACGCTTGGGTCGAAATGGGCACCTTTATCTCGATTCTTGCAGGTACTCTAACCGCCGGATTACTCATCGCGCTCGACGATGGGCTACCGATTGCCGCAGGGCTCGTGCTCGTTTTGTCACTAATTGGGGTGTTCACCAGCCGTTTGATCCCTTCTTTACCAGCCAGCACTGCGGGCAAGGGAAGCTTCCAGCCAATTTCTGCCTTAATCACCACACTCAAAAACAGCCAGCGTAATCACGGCATCTGGATGGCAATCCTCGCCATCAGTTGGTTCTGGTTTCTGGGCGCAACTTATCTCACTCAGTTCCCTAACTTTGCGAAAATCCACTTGCACGCCGACAGTACCGTGGTCTCGCTGCTGCTGGCCCTCTTTTCTATCGGCATTGCCGCTGGATCTTGGCTGTGTGAAAAACTCTCTTTTGATCAAGTGGAACTCGGTATTTTGCCTTTTGGCATTGCTGGTTTAACACTGTTTGGCATTGACTTGCTGCTTGCTCTTCCGCAAAGCCAACCGTTGAGTGACCCCTACTGGCAAGCAGGAGCATTTATAGCTCAGTCAGCACACTGGCGAGTCATGTTTGATCTCTTCATGGTTGGCGTTAGTGGCGGCCTATTCGTTGTACCTCTGTATGCTTTTATCCAATCACGCGCCGAGCATGGGCAATGTGCGCAAGCAATCGCCGCCAACAACATCATGAACTCGCTATTTATGGTCGCGTCAGCCGCTTTGACCATCGTCCTTTTAACGGTGCTCGGGTTCTCTATCGTCCAGTTATTTGCTCTGCTCGCGGTCGTCAATCTTATCGTGGCGGTATACGTTTATCGCCAAGTGCCTGAGTTTACGCAACGTTTTGTCAGCTACTTACTCAGCCATCTGATGTATCGCGTGACGATTCGTGGCCGAGAGTTGATCCCTCAGCAAGGAGCCGCTCTGCTGGTAGCGAATCACGTTAGTTACGTCGATGCGCTGATTCTGATGGGCGTATCACCAAGGCCAGTTCGTTTTGTGATGGCGAAAGAGATCAGCGAAATACCACTGCTCAAACCTCTATTCCGACACGCTGGTGTGATCCCTATTTGTTCGCCGAAAAAATGTCGTGACACCTATCAAAACGCTTTTCAGCAAATAGACCAAGCGCTCAACAATGGCGAAGTGGTGTGTCTTTTCCCTGAAGGTCGTTTGACCACCGATGGGTTGTTGGGGGAATTTCGCCCCGGGATAGAAAAGATTTTGCAACATAACCCTGTCAAGGTGATTCCGGTGGGTTTAGTCGGGCTGTGGGGATCGTTTTTCAGTCATAAAAATGGGCATGCTTGTACTAAGCGACCAAGCCGCTTCTGGTCAAAAGTCAGCGTCAACATTGGCGAAGTCGTGTCTGGTGATGTCACTGACCGTCACCAATTATTTCAGCAAGTACAAAACTTGCTTGCTCGAGCAGAGTCACAGTAACAGAATAAATCGCATGCGATACTCATCGCAGCCACGAAAGGAGTCGAGATGAAAATCATCATCTTACATGGGTTGTATATGCATGGCTTGGTTATGCAGCCACTTAGCCACCGCTTGCGAAAGCTGGGCTATCAAACGCAAACCCTGACCTACAACTCAGTCAAGATTGATGAGGAAAAAGTCTATCAGACGATCGATCAGGCGCTCGACCCCTTCTCCCCCAACGTGTTAGTGGGTCACAGCCTCGGCGGGCTGATGATCAAACATTATCTTGCGTCGCGGCAACCTTCGACAGCCTCCATCTCCCATGTCGTGACGATAGGCTCACCATTACAAGGCGCCTCCATTGCCGAGCGCATTAAAGAGTTAGGTTTTGGCGCCATGCTTGGTAACGCGCCTAAACACGGTTTGGATCTGCACGATGACCGTTGGCGATGGCCGCAAAAACTGGGCAGTATTGCGGGCACTCTACCTTTGGGAGCAAGACCGTTTCTACTAATGGATAATCATACCTTATCTGACGGCACCGTCACTGTCGAAGAGACCAAAATCGCGGGTATGACTGACCATTTCATGGCACACACTAGTCACACTGGCCTAATCTACAATCTCTTTATTGCCAAGCAGATTGACCACTTTATTCGCCACTCCCGTTTTATACACAACGAGAATTGGGCTAAAAATCGCCATCTAAAATAGACATCATCAATAAATTCCCTCTGCCTATGGCAATTATTATGAGATTTGTATATCATCCCGGCCACTATAAAACAGTGTTCAAAACCAGAGCACAGAAAGTGTTGTGAGTTGCAAAAAAAGAACAGCAAGCAACTCCTTAGACCAAATTAGTGGGAAATAACAATGAGAATGAAAGCGATCGCACTCGCTATACTGAGCTTAGCCGCCGTATCAGCAGCTCAAGCTGAGTCGAAAGTGTCAGGATTTTATGTTGGTGGTGGCATAGGTTCTACCGATTTCGACAGCGATGAAAGTGTGGATGGCAAAGCCGATGGCAGCGCACTTAAACTTATCGCTGGTTATCAGTTTAACCGTATCGTGGGTATTGAGGCACAGTACAATAAATACGGTGATATTAAGTTCACTAACCCAGTGAATACTTGGTCGCCTACGGCATTGTCGATCAACGCCAATCTAGGATACAGCTTTGATAACGGCTTTCGCCCGTACGGCTTAATTGGTCTTTCGGCGCTTGACCTAAGCGAAAAGACACAGACACTCGAAGACGATCAGGGTACCGCCATCCATTTCGGTCTCGGTCTAGAATATGCACCGCCAACACTGAATGGACTAGCGTTCCGCGTTGGATACGATAGCGAGATCTTCGGTATTCGCACCACTTATGTAGAAAACAGCAGCGTGGTCACCAAAGATGTGGCTTACAGCATCGGTGCGCTTTATGCGGGTGTCACTTACAAATTCTAAGCGCTCAGCCGCAGAAAAAACGTCACCAACCGGAGTCACACCACTCCGGTTTTTTTATCTTTGTTATTTGCACGCATACTTTGCGACGAAACGTCGCGTAAAAAGAGATCAAACGCTCAAAATCACAGCGAATAAGCGCCTAAGTGGCGATAAATCAAGCAATTGAATTTTTTCCGCTTTACAAGCGAATCTCTTCCCCCTATTATCGCGGCCTACGGAGAGATGGCTGAGTGGTTGAAAGCACCGGTCTTGAAAACCGGCGTACGTTAATAGCGTACCTAGGGTTCAAATCCCTATCTCTCCGCCACTTTTGCACTATTTAGCTTGTGCTAGATAGTTTGCCTCGATAGCTCAGTCGGTAGAGCAGAGGATTGAAAATCCTCGTGTCGGTGGTTCGATTCCGCCTCGAGGCACCATTTAAAATAGCTGGTGTTTTTTCGTTGAAAACCCCGGTCAGTGCTCTGGGCGAGCCCGTTATTCCGCCTCGAGGCACCATTTAAATTAGCTGGTGTTTTATTAAAACGTCAGTAAGTGCCAAGCACGATAAAAGAATCGTTCCTCCTTAGCTCAGTCGGTAGAGCGACGGACTGTTAATCCGCAGGTCGCTGGTTCGAGCCCAGCAGGAGGAGCCACATTTAAAAAGCCTTATCGAAAGATAAGGCTTTTTCTTTATGCTTCAGCAATCGGGCAGCTGTGCGGTGAGATTATAAGTCAACGCCGACGTCAGCAGTTCCTGATTGACTGCAATATACTCAAGCAGTGTATCGGCAGAATCGAAACGTATCTCCCCCGATTCAATACAACAGTCTGCCACAGGATCGATAATGATAGCTTGGTGGGTACGACCATCCGATACCACGTAACTGATGGTACCGGACGGCGAATGATGAAATTCCTAAATCCATTGCCCTACCATTTTTCCCCCCGAGCAACGTTGCCTTTGATTACACCTTTTAGTCTAGACCTCGGCTACGCAGCTTCAAGCGGACAGGGACAATTCAGCTGTTTTGTTTTCCTGAGTTTTAAAGCGCTCTTCGTACGCATGCATAAAATCTTGGCGGATCAAGTGTTCCAAGTGAGTCGCTTTATCGGTCGGGCAAAAAATCATGTAGTGCACAACCTGTTCACCAGCGGCGGTGGTCGTGATATGTATGTGCGGTTCAGAGCCCGGCAAATCGACACCCGCATGCTTTTCAATCATGGCGTTGTAGCGGCGAGCCACGTCACTGAAATAGTGGCAGTGTTCTTCAATCTTTTCGGTTAAAAGAGGGATAAGCGGATACAAGTTGACGAACTCCGGCACCACAATGGAAAAATTGTGGTAGACATAGCGCTTCATAAAATTGAGGTTTTTCACCGGGTAGGTAAAAAACATGCTGTTCGGCAACGTCGCGGTTTTTCCAGTAAAGTGATACTGGCCGTGGTGCAAATCGATCTCTTGAATCACGGTCGCCATCATATTGTGTTCGATCACCTCACCACAGATCTTGCCCACTTCTATCCAATCTCCGACGCGAAACGAGCGCGAACTCGCTCTTTGGATCGAACCCGTAAAACAGAGAATAATCTCTTTCGACGCAACCACGATTGCCACCGCAATTGCGGTAACAGAAAGTGCAAACTGGTTGATTTCCGCTTGCCAAAGGGCAAATAGAATAAGCAGTGTCGCAGCGAAAGTGCCATTTTTGGTAAGCGACATCCAGTTACGTTGTTTCTGCGTGATTAGCGCCGCATCACCGCGGATAATTGACAAAGTAAAACGGCGAATCGCGATGACGAATAACACAATCAACGCGGTAAAAATCAATTTGTGCTGCAGAAGAAAATCGACAACCAGCAGTACGTTCTCCACAAAATACCCCATAGAAAAAAGAGGGCTCAATCCCTCAGTTTGTGTAGGCGCACACTCTATAAAACTGGTCGACAGAGCGCAAACGGCGGCGGCAAAAACGTTAACTCACCAGAGTTATTTACTGTTTAATCAGGCGGTAGAGGTCCGCCAACTGCCCGTTAATACGCTGCCCTTGTCTGTCGAGCATGAAAAGAACATTTTCTCCGACGAAGAACTGATTCGGCGCCTCTTCACCAGAAAGAATCACCACACTGCCGCGCTCATCCCAATGGAAGCGATCTTGCGAAGTAAATTGCCCACTGACTTCGCCAACATAATTACGAATGAGCTGATAGGTGCCGTCTTGATTCAGTGTGAGAGAAACTTCAATACCCTCGCAATCAGCACAAGGCAGCGTACCTTGATAAGTGCCGCTCCAATCGAGCGAATTTCTCGCATTGTGCGCGCTGTCAGCAACACTCATCACTGGCTCACTTTTCGTTGCTTGGACATCCGCGCTAAGATTCTCGCTGGACTGGCAACCCAACAGTAATGAGGCCATACCCAAGGCAACAATTGCATTTATTTTCATTTTCACTCCTTATCTCGTTGCTTTCGCCTCATCTTAGCCCCTTTGCTGAGAAAAACAGCGTCGCTTCGCTATTATTGACTCAATATTGGCAAAACAGATGCTGGTTTAACCAGTAGGTCTGTCTGATAGATCGGCTTAAAACTATACAAAAAAGCAACATAATAAATTTATATACATTTTTATTGCATAGATCAGCAAAAATGCTAGCATAAGCCACATAACAACTAACGCAGAAATGAGACATGACGATTCAGGTTAATGGCATCAATAAGTCTTACGGCACCACCCAAGTATTGCACGATATTCATTTTCGTTGTGACAAAGGCGAAACCTTAGTCTTACTCGGCCCAAGCGGTGCGGGTAAAAGCTCTCTTTTGCGCGTGTTGAACCTACTTGAAAATGCCGATAGCGGTCAGCTGAATATCGCTGGGCAAACTTTCGATTTCGCTCAGCCAATGAGTGAACATCTAGGTTTGCAGCTAAGACGTAAAGTTGGCATGGTTTTCCAGCAATACCATCTTTGGCCGCACATGACCGTACTAGAAAATTTAATCGAAGCCCCGGTCAAGGTCTTAGGCTTGAACAAAGCCGAAGCCAAAGAGCAAGCGACACAGATCTTAACCACGTTGCAATTGGCTGAAAAAGCAGATGCTTGGCCGTTGGAACTCTCCGGTGGTCAGCAACAGCGTGTCGCTATCGCCCGCGCCCTGATGATGAAGCCAGAGGTACTGCTGTTTGACGAACCAACGGCGGCGCTCGATCCCGAAATCACCAATCAGGTAGTGAAAATTATTAATCAACTGAGTGAAACGGGCATTACCCAAGTGGTCGTGACACACGAAGTCGATTTTGCAAAAAAAATTGCCAGCCATGTGCTCTACCTTGAGAAAGGGAAGATCGTCGAGCATGGCACTAAACAAGCGTTTACCCAGCCACAAACCAGCCAGTTTGCGGATTATTTAAAGCACTAAAAGAACAAAATAAGAAGCGAGCCCCAGAGGGAGCTTCAGCGCATAAAAACACGGAGTATTACAATGAAAAAGATGTTACTGGCGTCCCTTATCGGACTCGTCTCTACCAACGTAGCTGCTCAGCAGGAAATTAAATTCGCCATGGAGGCCACTTATGCGCCGTTCGAATACATGGATGAGAACAATCAAATCCAAGGTTTCGATGTCGATTTAGCCAACGCGCTGTGTAAACAGATGCAAGCGAAATGCAGCTTCCACAATCAAGCGTTTGATAGCCTTATTCCTGCCCTGAAGTTCAAACGTTACGACGCGGCGATTTCCGCTATGGACATCACCGAAGCGCGTCTTGAGCAAGTCAGCTTTACGGATGCTTATTACGATAACTCAGCAGCATTTGTTTCCATCGCGGGCAAAGTGGCCGATCAAGGTGCTCTGAAAGGCAAACGCGTTGGAGTGCAAAATGGTTCAACTCACCAAAGCTACTTACTTGAACAAATGGCAGGCGTGACCGCCGTCCCTTACGCCAGCTACCAAGACGCCTTTATCGATATGAAAAATGGCCGTATTGACTCGGTATTCGGTGACACTGCGGTTGTCGCGGAATGGTTCAAGAAAGAGAACAATCTCGCTTACGTCGGCGAATACGTTACCAACACACAATACTTCGGGAACGGCTTTGGTATCGCGGTCAATAAAGACAACCAGAAACTGGTCGCTGATCTGAATGCAGCACTTAAAGCTGTGAAAGCAAACGGCGAGTATCAAACCATTTTTAACCAGTACTTCGGAAACTAATATGGGGCTGACGGGCTACTCACTTTCACTGGTTCAAGCAAGCTGGATGACCGTCCAACTTGCAGTGGTCAGCCTGTTGGTTGGTCTGGTTCTGGCGGTCATTTTCGCCAGTGGCGAGATGGCTCGGCTTGTCGTCGTCAAGTGGCCAACAACGCTGTTGGTCACCTTGCTGCGCGGCCTGCCAGAAATTCTCGTCGTCCTGTTCATCTATTTCGGTTCGACGCAGGTGCTGTTTTTACTTACCGGTGATTTCGTCGAAGTTAGTCCGTTTCTTTCTGGCGTGGTGGCGTTATCTCTGATTTTCGCCTCTTATGCCTCGCAAACCCTGCGCGGCGCACTCAAAGCGGTTGGCAGAGGACAACGTGAAGCGGCCAGTGCGCTGGGCATAGCCAAAAGCCATGCATTTTTTCGCATCGTCCTGCCACAGGCCATTCGCCACGCGTTGCCTGGGTTAACCAACCAGTGGTTGGTGCTGCTAAAAGATACCGCTTTAGTTTCCTTGATCGGCGTGACGGACCTGCTCAAACAGGCGCAGTTAACCTCAGCAGCAACTCATGAGGCCTTTACTTGGTATGCCACTGCGGCGGCGATTTATCTGCTTATTACGCTCATCACTCAACGCTTGGTAAAAGTGATCGATAAGAAATTCTCCATTCAAGGAATGAGTATCAGTGAAGGAGGCAAAGCATGAAAGAGCAACATGTTTGGCAATTACTGCAAGGCTTAGCCACCAGCTTAGAGCTAACTGTCGCTTCACTGCTTGTGGGCTGTATCCTGTCGCTTTTAATGACCACCACATTGATTTTACGAGTGCCAGTGTTGCATTGGCTAAGCCGCAGCCTGATCACCCTGTTTACTGGCACGCCGCTGCTGGTACAGATTTTCTTGATCTATTACGGCCCGGGGCAGTTTGATTGGATTCGCGACAGTTTTCTATGGCACTGGTTTAGCCAACCTTGGTTTTGCGCCATGCTGGCACTGGCACTCAACACGGCGGCCTACAGTACTCTGTTATTTAAAGGCGCATTTAACGCTATCCCTTCCGGACAATGGCAAGCTTGCCGTGCATTAGGCATGGATAAAATCAGAACCTTACAAGTATTACTGCCTTATGCGCTAAGACGTGCTGTACCGGCTTACTCGAATGAAGTGATTTTGGTATTCAAAGGGACGTCTCTGGCCAGCACCATTACCATTATGGATTTGATGGGTTATGCACAACGCATCAATGCACAAACCTACGATACCTTGACCGTCTTCGGTGTCGCCGGGGCGTTTTATCTCACCATCAATGCGATCTTGACCTTACTTTTCCGTCAGATTGAGAAAAAAGCTCTCGCATTTGAAGCGCACTAAGGTGACCAGCTCTCAATGCTTGTCCGATTGTGCTCCCTCAACGGCAGAAAGCCACATCGCTCTCTGCCCTTTCTATTCCACGTAATTTTCCACCCAGATCACTCTTTGCAATGAAATCACACTAAAGCCACGATTCTAGTGGCAGAGCAATGCGCTTTTTCCCTACAGTATCCAACATCAACTCACCAAAGGAACTGTTTATGGAATTTCCAATTAGCGCCAGCTGTCAATGTGGACAAGTCGAGTATCAACTGCACAAAGCTCCCTTTAAAGTGCTTGCTTGTCACTGCACTGAATGTCAAAAACTCTCTACCAGCCCCTTTAGTGTTACCGCGTTGGTTCATGTGCAAGACATTGAATTTAAAGGTGAGATGCATGAGTGGCAACGCGCCTCCGAAAGTGGCAATATCAACGCCGCTAAATTTTGTCCCGGCTGTGGTAACCGAATTTATCACTTCAATCCCGCGGCACCAGAGGTCATTAAACTGAAACTCAAACCCGTTGCGCCTGATGTGCAGTCTCTGTTTCAACCGACTACCCATGTTTGGGTCAAGGAGAAACAGAGCTGGTATGAGATTCCACAAGGTGTTGAGGTATTTGAAAAGCAATCCTAGCTTCCGCTGCAACGCAGAATGGGCTGAACCAGCCCACTCTCTCTAGGCAGAAATGGGGTGACGTTGTGCTCTCTTCACTTTAATCGTATCTAGATTCTCCTTAGTAACATCCTTATCACCAATATGGCAACTGTAGTCTAATCTAAATAAAGCGGTCTGTTGTTTACCGCCATGGATTCAAATATTCAGTCAGATTTATTAGTTACCACGACGAAGACGTTTTCGCCAAAACCGCACTCGCCTAGGTGACCGAAAAGGAGACTCGGTATGAACCGATTAAGTACCAGATTTTTTTCTTTTATTCTTATCGCACTGTTTTCATCCAGCAGCTTGGCCAACACCGTTAGGCTCGCCAATGGCGAATGGGCACCTTACCAATCCAAGTCACTCAAACATGGAGGTTATATCTCTCATTTAGTCACCGAAGCCTTCGCCGCAGAAGGCTACAACGTTGAGTTTGTTTACTTACCTTGGAAACGGGGTTTTGAACAGACACAGGACGGTGAGTTAGACGGCTCGTTTCTGTGGAGCAGAAATGAAGAGAGAGCGCAGCATTTCTTCTACTCAGATAAAGTGCTGACTCTAAAAACATCCTTATTCCAACGTAAGGGCGCACAGATTATGTGGAGTAAACCTGAAGATCTCGCCAAATACGCTATCGGTGGAGTCATTGGCTATGCCTATGGTGTTGAGGATTTAGAAAAACAAGGGGTGGTGAAGATCTCCCGTATCTCCGATGCCGACGCGAACTATAAGAAACTTGCAGGTGGACGTTTAGACATTGTTTTGGAAGACTCCAATGTTGGCCAAACGACCGTCATGCGACTCGGCTTAACCGATCAAATCGAGATGAATGACAAACCGATCGTAGAAAGAGACTACTTTCTCATCGTGCCGAAAAAATCCCCCAGAGCGCAAGAGATCTTAGATGCTTTCAACCGCGGTCTAGCCAAAGTACTGGCGGAGGGAAAACTACAAAAATTTGAGCAAGAGTCAATCAAAGGCAATTACCAGTAAAGTCAACGCTTAGATGTTCCCCTAACAAAAACATTTAGGGGAACATCAGTATTAAATGAATTATATGTTTTTATTAAAATTGCTTATTCCAATTATTTTCTTAACACCCAAAATTTCTTGTTATCCTTGCAATTTCCTTACTTTATTACATTACGAAAATTGCTCCTTACTTGATTCTTTAAATTCATCTTAAAAACAAATAAGTTAGTCAAAAGACATTTCTAAATACTGGATCTAGATGCATAAAAAAGTGAGCGCATCGATCATCGCTCAATTTTCCATTAGGAGAATGATCACATTCCAGTTTTATCAGGTGTCAGACTAGAAAAATAGTCATTGATCAATTCAAAGTAGCGTCCTGTTTGTTTCATTTTCTGTAGTTCCACATCAAAGCGATTTCGTAACTCTTCACTCTGGCGCTTTTTAGAAAAAGCAATATAACTCAAGGTGGTTTGCATCGGTGGCAGCATGATTTCCAATTTATCCTGCAAAGCTAACCGAGCGATAATACTGCGAGCACCAAACTCATTCGACACCCAAAGGTCGACACGGCCTGCACTTAGCATCAGAGCACATTGTTCAGCTGAATTCTGCCTAGCTATGGTTTTAAACGTGCCAGATTTGATCTTCGAATCAATGTACTCTCCGTAACTCACTTTGTTTACCACACACAAACTCAAACCAGAAAAACGCTTTTGCTCTATATCATTTGAGTTTACTGAACTGTTTTGATTACGAATTAAGCTGATATTTTGCCTAAACAAAACCTGTTCACTAAAATAAGCAAACTCTTCCCTCTGTGGCGTTTTAAATATGGTAAATATGGCATCAGCTTCTCCGGTCTCCATATAGTTGAGTGCACGAGCCCAAGGAAGAACGGTAATTTCCGCAGGGATCTCCAAATTGCTAAATATTTCTGCGACCAAATTCACTGCTATACCAGATACTTGCGATCCTTTACTCTCGATATAGGGTGGGTATTCAAGAGTAACAACACGTAAAGATTCTGCCGCACTCGATTTTGGCAGAAGAGCTAACACTAGCAAACCTATTAATGTCCATTGTTTCATATTAAATCTCTCCAGAGATAAATATCACTGTTAGTTATAGTTCTGCCTATCAAGATAAATCAAGAAATCAGAAAAGTGAGAAAGGTGGACTGCCTACAAAACAGATAACAGGCTATTTTCTATCGAATTAAGCGATGATTGAATTTGCATATTCTCTCGCTTGAAACTACTTTTTTAAGAAGCATCCAAATCGAGAGTGCCTGCCGTGAAAAGTTTAAAAATCGTATTTCTCGCTCAAGTCATTTTCGCAGTCACCTTAGTTCTTCTGGTTTCTGCCTTTATTAAGCATCAAAACTTTAAGCAAAGCTTGACTGCTGAACTGATGCTGAGTGTTAACAACACCAGCCAACGTATGGCCATCAGCCTCCCAAAAGCGGTGTGGGATTTTGACCTTGATACCGCTAAAAGAGCGATTTCTGCTGAGCTAAACTTACCGGAAATTTCCGCAATTCAGTTGCAAGATACCCAAGGAAGTGACTTGGTTTTCCTACAACCGAGCCAAAGTGAAAACGATAAAGCAGGTGTGGACGTCAAAGACAAAAGCGCATTTTCAGCCGAGATGATGGTGAGCAAAGAGCTGCTTTTCTCCGATTATGGCGAGGAGAAATCCGTCGGCAAAGTGAACGTTTACTACAACACGCGTATTTTAGATGAAAAGCTGGCACAGTCTCTACTTCTCAATCTCGTAGAACTTGGCATCGTTGCTCTGATTATCAGTGTCGTTGTTATCGCTGCGCTGGCAGCTACCGTTTTGAAACCGATACGCCAACTCACCAACGTGATTCAATCACTCTCATCCGGCGACGGCGATCTGGCTAACAAGCTCGCCCCAGCGAAGTACAAAGAGTTTGATGACATTACCGACGGCATCAACACCTTTACCGAAAGCTTGCGTGTGATTGTGCAAGATGTCAGCCATTCATCCGTCACATTGGAAGAGAAAGCACGCGAAAGCGGCAGCAATGCCCGTGAGAATGCCAACAAGCTTGAGCAGCAGAAACATCAACTGAGCACCGTTGCGGCGGCGGCAACCGAGCTTAACCATTCCGTCTCTATCGTCGCAGACACGGCCTCTGAAACAGCCGACCAAGCCCACACCGCGACCTCCCTTGCCAATCAAGTCAATCAAGCCATCGAACATTCTGCGAATGAAATCATTAACATGCGCAATGAAATGAATCAGGTAAACGACAAGATGCATGTGTTGGTTAACGAAGGGGAGAAGATTACCACCGTGCTCAACGTGATTAATGATATCTCTGAGCAGACGAACCTACTGGCGCTTAACGCAGCCATCGAGGCGGCTCGCGCTGGTGAACAAGGCCGTGGCTTCGCCGTGGTCGCCGATGAAGTGCGCAACTTGGCGGTAAAAACCAGCCAATCAACCGAGCAAATCCAGAAAAACATTGCCACCTTAGGTAGTGCCACTACCTCGGTAGAACAAGAGCTGTCCCGCATAGCCTCTTTGCTTGAGAAAACGGCAACCCGCGTCAGTGATTCACAAGATTCGGTTAATCAAGTGCAAGAACTGATCAGCGTGATCTCTGATCGCAACGGCCAAATTTCTCAAGCCACCGAAGAACAAAGACAAGCGGTTGAAGAGATCAGTCAAGCGATTGTCGAGGCATCTGAAGCGTCCAATGAAGTCTCCTCTGGCGCAGTTCAAAATGCCCAGCGCACCGAAGAGGTACTTGACTTAAGTCAGAACATTGCTCGACACATGACCAAGTTCCGTACCTAGTACCTAAACTTATTTCGCTTCTTACAAAGAGGAAAGCTTATGAAAACGCTTTTGCTTACAGTCAGTGCCTTATTACTCTCCTTCTCCGCCCATGCTGCGACCATCACGGCGGCTCAAGATCCTTGGCCACCGTTTGTTCAGCAAGACAACATGAACAAAGGGATTTCAGTGGAAATCGTTACTGAAGCCTTTAAAACACAAGGATATGATGTGGATTTTAAAATCATGCCTTGGACACGCGCTTTGAATGACGTGAAAGAAGGGCGAGTGGATGTGTTGGTCGCAACATGGTTTACACAAGAGCGAACTTCCTATCTTAATTACAGCCAACCCTATCTAGAAAATTCACTTAAGTTTATCAAACGCAAAGGGGACAGCTTCGACTATCAAGGCATCTCAAGCCTGACTGGGAAAAACGTCGGCATCGTACGCAATTATGGTTATGGCGATGAGTTTCTCAATGCGACCAATTTCAATAAACCTGAAGCCAACGATCTACTGACTAATGCGAAGAAACTTTTGGCGAACCGAATTGATTTGACCTTAGAAGATGAGTTGGTGGCTAAATCAACCTTGTCAGGGGCAGGAATGAATCTAGATGATTTCGAGTTTACTCAAAATGCACTTTCAATTAATCCTCTCCACGTCACCTCTGGGGTAGCGAACGCTCGAAATGGTGAGATTATTGCGGCGTTTAACAAGGGTCTGGCCGAGATCAAAGCAAACGGTACGTTCGACAACATCTTACGCAAATATGGCATTAAGTAGTGTCTACCTCTCAAAGATGAACGGGATTTGATGAGAACAGGCGTTCGAAAAAGAAAATTGATAAATGGCCCCTGAAATCGGGGCCATTTTTTTTGACTGCGGCTGACTGAAAAAATACGGTTAGAGCGCAATTTCTCCGCCATCTTCACGGCGAATCACTACCGTCGCAGCGCGAGGTCTTACCGTAACGCCAGCAGGTGTGGCTTCTGCTGCATCATCGGAATATGGCCAGTTGCCTGGATGTTGAATGTTCACGAACACCGATTTGTAATCTGGACTGATGGCAAACCCCGTCACTTCACAACCGTTTGGTCCAACAAAAAAGCGCTTCAACTGCGTTTGGTTGTCGGCACCAACCGTCACCTGCTTGCCATTTTCGTCGACCATACGTGAAGGTACGACAGCCAACATTTGATCATTGGTGTAACCGGTGACTTCACTGGCGCCGTTATCCGTTTGGATCCACAAGATACCGCGGCCATCAAAGGCCAAGCCGTCTGGGCTAGCAAACTGGTTCAAATCCGTCAAACCTGAGCGGTTAGTAGCAGCATCGCCGTTAGCAGGAGAGCCAAAGACAAAAATATCCCAACTAAACGCCGTCGAACTTGTGCCTTCTTCCCAACGAATCACGTGACCAAACTTATTGTTCAAACGTGGGTTAGCCGAGTTGGCTTCTGTGCGCTTGGTATTATTGGTTAATGTGAGATAAACGCTGCCTGTGTAGGGATCTACCGCGCACCATTCTGGACGATCCATAGGCGTCGCGCCAACCAAGTCTGCGGCACCTGCGGTATTAAGAATGATATCGGCCAGCGAAGCGAAACTGTCTGCCAGTGTACCTCCGTCTGTTGTCACACTCTCTAGGGTCAATGGTAGCCAAGTACCTGTTCCATCTTCGTTGAAGCGTGCGACATACAAGGTGCCTTCGTCCATGTATTTATCGCCAGTTGCTAAGCGGTTAGCGGGTTCAGCATCTGCTGCATCCCACAGCGCTTTCGATTCAAACTTGTACAGATACTCGAAGCGTGAATCATGGCCGGAATAGAAGACTACTGGCTTACCCACTTGCAGCTTACCAAACGTACAACCTTCATGACGGAAACGGCCAAGCGCAGTACGTTTTACCGCTCTTGAGTTCGCGGTATATGGGTCTATCTCAACGATGTAACCGTGACCACTCGCTTCATTGCGGTAGTCATCCATCGCGCTTGCTCCAGTTGGTGCAACGCTAAAACGGGTAAATTCGTCTAGACGCTCTTCTGCATGTCCGGCCAAAGTTTCCCACGCGTAACGCGTTGTGCCACTTTTTTCAATACCGATACGAGACTGCTCTGCGGTCAATGTATCGGTATTAACAAAGTAACCCGGCCAGTTTTCTTCACAGGTGAGATAAGTGCCCCAAGGTGTATAGCCGTTACCGCAGTTGTTTAGCGTACCGCGCGCTTGGCTGCCGTCTGGTGAGAAGCGTGTCACCAGATGTTCGGAGTAGGCCATCGGGCCGGAAATGTCCATGACCGTCGCCCCTGTGTAGCGGCGGTTAAGTGGATCGTTGTCCACCATTTTCCACACATTATCTTCGAGCTTGATACGCACAACTGAAACGCCATGTGCGTTGATCTCTTTGCGCACTTCATCGACGATGGTACGAGCACCGTTGACAAAAGTTTGACCATTGGTGTGCAAGGCATCTTCATCAATGTATTCGTGGTTGATACAGAGTAAACCATCATTGGGGTTGCCATTAATTGGGAAGAAATGCATCCCATCATGGTGCATGCCAAGCGAATATTGCTGATCGTCTGCGCTGTTGCTGGCATCCGATTTCCATGCCGCCGCTTTGCTGTTGAGCGGCGTTCCCCAAGGAACTAGAACTTGCGCTTTATACCCAGGTGGTACGCTCACCGCATCAGTTAACGATCCGGCAATTGAGTCAAAATTGAGCACCGCCGTTGCTTTTCCTGCTCCAGCATTACTGCCAGCCGATGCGGCCGTTGAAGAGCTGTTACAGCCCGCTAAACCAAATGCGCCAAACGCCGTCATCGCACTGATACCAAGCCCTCCTTTGAGGATGTTACGTCGAGTAAGACTCGCTTCTAAAACCTCTTCAAAAGGCTTGTTTTGGCTATGGTTATAACGCGTCGCGTCAAATGTTTCCTTACTCATAAGTTTATTGTCCCAAGTGTTAATAATTAGAGTTGAGCGGGGAACATCATGAGATAGAAAAATGACAAATTTTGTCTATCTTTATGAAGATTTGTTTGAATAAATGTTATGAATTAGTCAATTAGAAGCGAATAAGCGCAATAGTCTTTGGTTTCTAGGACAAACAACGTTATAAAGACGCACGCCTGAACAAGCAAAGCATACTCAGTGGTTTTTGCAGTATGGGCTTTTTATCATTACAACCCTAGCGAGAGAACATAATGAAACTAGATAAAGTGGAAAACAAAAACCGTCGTCTTCGCAAAAAACTGTTTTTAGGCGAGTTCGCTATTCTTGGTTTCGAAATCAGCTGTGAAACCGACATCCACGACTTTGATCGCTATGACGTTTTTGTCGATGATTTCATTGATTTCATCGATGCGTTGGGTCTGTGCTTTGGCGGTGGCGGTTTAGAACATTTCGAAGGCTTCATTTGTGCCAAAGAGCGTTACGCGAGCGCGACAGAAGAGCAAAAAGCGCAAGTGCTTGAATGGCTAAACGCACGTGCAGAAGTCAAATCGGTTCTAGCAAGCGAGCTAGCTGACGCAAACTACTTGTAAGATCTATTTAAGATCTTGATACAAAATCGGATTCTGGTGAGATAAAACTGACTAGATGAAGAGATATTTGAGCTGGCAGTTGTGGGGATCACTCGTCCCAACGCCAGCTCGATTTTTTGGTATGACTGATTTATTACGGTATTGACTTAACGGTTTACGGTTTTAACTACTTAGCAAGATTTTTTAGATGCATCTTTCACATCTTTCCAATATTGGATACGGATGCGATGAAGCTGAGCTCTTCTCACTTTTCTCATAGCAATCTCCTTAAATTATCTGCCTAAATATAGACTTATCTATTTTCTCTGAGGTTTATTTGCTCCGATAACATATCGGGTAACCTCGACTTTGGCTGTGAGTAACTTCACAAGTTAATGACAAATCACCAAAAGTTGCAACTCATTTTTTGAACCCTGATGGTACCTATTGTCATGGCAACTTCTAATCTACTCAGCTCATATGACAGAAAAATGGCAATTTTGTTCCGCTTTCCTGATGATTAAAACTCATACAATTGTCATGCCAGTCCAACAGCCTCATTTTTAATAACGGCACACCCACTCCGCATTCATTCATCGACGATGAGTGTGACTGCCGAAGCATTTTTTCCATAGAAGCAAAAAGGTTAATAACGACTTTGGCCATCAACTTTGTGCGAGATCTCTTACAAGAGATGTAAGCCTTTCTACTATTCTCAGCTAAGACCACAACCAATAAAAGCCACAAACTATTGTTTTTATATAATTTTTTTTCAAATGGCATTTTTTCTCTCTAATTATTTTCCACAACAGCAATTGTCAGCGTTACGTAAAAAATCAATACTAGGTCCGTCAACAGGATGTTGGCGGGAACAGGACAAAGCCTAAAGGATTGGGTATCTTCAGGATGAAGATTTGATGACTTAGGATGAGTTATCAGCAAGGAAGTGACACTCTGGGATAGAGTTACGCCCGTCAGGATGACAGGCCAGCAAGGACACCGCTAGGAAGGCGATGTAACAAGGATTAGGTTAAAGGATTTAGCCAATATCATGGATAGATGCAGGGAGCACTATCAGTAGCTGGATTGCTGCGAAAGAGAATAAGCCCCGTCTGGGAAACCAGGCGGGGTTTTATTTTATCCCGCCAGCAAGATCGCTGCACAAAAAGTTGTGTTTTTGCACATTTTCAACCTTCAGTCCTAGAGAACCTTATCGAGATCGATTAAGTTGCTACCAATGGTTAATAAACGCTCAAGAAATGAGGTGGGCTGTTTGGCGAGATCGATTACCGACTACGCACTGTCACTCCTATCTAAGAACATAGATAGAAGAAAAAACAATCGCACCAAATTTGTTCCCTCTTCTATTATTACTAAACAGGTAGCTAGCCACTTGTTGCATCATCCGCTTATAAACTACTTCAGACGGCCAGAAGTCTAATCGGACCAGTTGTAACTCACGCTACCATAACCAATTTTTCTAATATCCGACGCCTTTTTCACTTGACAATCATTAGCCGTAAGGGATGCCACGTTGATAGAATATTTTTGTCCTTACGATGAGTTTTTTTCGTTTTCATCGCTAGTTAAAAAAATCTAAGGTGCGCACCTCAAAAACGATGTGGTGTTCTACCACAATCCTGAATCGTGTGAACGAATGGTTTTTGCCCGCGTTATTTAAGGGGTATGTCACATCATTTAAACCCGTTCGCTTTATTCTTAAATGATTTGAAATTGGTCATGACTTACTAAGGAAATGCCATGCGTATTGCTATTCTTTCTCGTAATGAGAGTCTATATTCCACCACTCGCTTAAAGCAGGCTGGTGAAGCACGTGGACACCAAGTGGATGTCATCGACACGTTGCACTGCTATATGGACATTACGAGCAACAACCCTAAGATTCGCTACAAGGGTGAAGAATTGCCGGAGTATGACGCTGTCATTCCACGCATTGGCGCTTCAGTCACCTTCTACGGCACTGCAGTGGTTCGCCAGTTTGAAATGATGGGAACCTTCTGTATCAACGAATCGGTCGCCATTAGCCGTTCGCGCGACAAACTGCGTTCTTTGCAGTTGTTATCGCGCAAAGGCATTGGCTTACCACGCACTGGTTTTGCACATCATCCAGACAACATCCAAGACGTGATCAAAAACGTTGGCGGTGCCCCACTGGTGATCAAGCTTCTTGAAGGCACTCAAGGCATTGGCGTGGTATTGGCTGAAACCAGCAAAGCGGCAGAGAGCGTTATCGAAGCCTTTATGGGACTGAAAGCCAACATCATGGTGCAAGAGTTTATCGAAGAAGCCAAAGGCGCTGATATTCGCTGTTTTGTGGTGGGGAACAAAGTCATCGCCGCGATGAAGCGTCAGGCCAAAGAGGGAGAGTTCCGCTCCAATCTACACCGTGGTGGAACGGCGCAACTGATTCGTCTGAACAAAGAAGAGCGTGCGACCGCGATCAATGCGGCCAAAGCAATGGGACTGAACCTTTGTGGTGTGGACATTCTCCAGTCGAAAAACGGCCCAGTGGTCATGGAAGTGAACTCTTCTCCCGGCCTAGAAGGGATCGAAAAAGCCACGCAAAAGGACATCGCAGGCATGATCTATGAGTTTATCGAAAAGAACGCGAAGCCAAATGCCAATCGCACACGAGGCAAAGGATAATCATCCGCGGTGAAAGCGAGCCTTTCACTATACTTAAAATTGCGTAGCAAGCTTGGATATATACAATGACTCAGAAATTGATCATCGGAAATACTGAAGCTGTCTGCTTACCAGAGTTAGGGATTACTCACTTAGAGACACGAATTGATACTGGCGCGCAGACTTCTTCTCTGCACGTTGATAATCTGCTTTGTCTGAGAAAGAAAGGCAGAAAGTATGTCGAGTTTGACCTTCATCCTGATGTCTATCATTTGGAAAAAATTGTGCGTTGCAGTGCGCCTCTTAAAGCATGCAGAAAAGTGAAATCTTCCAACGGAACCTTTGAACACCGCTGTGTGATCGAAACCCTATTGCGGATGGGAGACCAAGAGTGGCCGATTGAGATCACCCTTAGTAACCGTCAAGATATGACCTACATGATGTTGTTGGGCCGCCAAGGCATGTCAGATAAAGTCCTAGTGGACCCAAGTCAGTCTCACGTATTAGCCTCTTGAGTTGAATAGGAGGAGATTTTCTCCTCCTCACTCTCTTTTATGACTTTTCTTGCTGCCAACAGCCAAACGCCCTATCGAACCAACTAACCCTCTCAGCTTAACTTTCGTTACCCGCCAATGTGTTGCAGGGCTACGCGGTGCGGTATTCAGAATGTGCTGATAAGCAACCTCATCAAATACGACTTGTCCACCATGCGCAGCAAGTAGCATTTTCGGCTGCATTTCGAACACTCGCTTAAGCGATGCACGATACTTATTGGGATGAAAAACTGGAAAAGGCGCAATCAGATGCTTTTTCACTTCCACCATTAAATCGGCGACATAGAGAATATCTTGCTGAGGATGATAGACCGATAGGTCGCGATCGGTATGCCCCGGCGTTTCTAATATTTGCCAATCTTCAAAGCCCGGAATCGCTTGACCGTCACGCAAGCGGTAGTCCGGTTTAAGCCGTCTCGAATACCAAAGATTACGCCTTGGCTTTTTCAGTCGGTTAGCCATCCAACGTGCTAACGCTAGATCGGTTAAATGCATCAAAAATCCATCCCAGCCGTGATACCAATCGTGCGTTTTGTCAGCCGAAACCAGTTTGCACCCTGTCAAACGTCGCAGAAGATGGGCCCCACCCGCGTGATCCGGATGCATGTGCGTCACCACCACCACTTTGAGGTCGGAGAATGATTTTCCCAACTCGTGATCAATAAATTGCTTAAGATAGGGAATATCGGCCCGGCTTGCTCCATCCAAGAGCATCAGTTTGTCAGGATATTCCGCCAAATACATGATCTGGATATAGCCTTGAATTGTATGTAATCTCACCAAAATTTCCCTTTATTGCCTTTAGTTAGGCATTTCATCCATGACCCTATCTGGTCTGACCAATAGCTTAGCAACAAATTTGTACAACGTCAGCTATGCGCCACATTAACGAGGAAATAGTGTGGAGCGAGATTTAAGGCTCTGCTCTAGAAACAACCCCCCCCCAACCAACGTTGAGGGATTTTCTATTTTTTGACCTGAAAAGCGCGTTTAAGCTAACTCATTTCGCTCCGTGTCACTCACTATCCATATCGCAATCGGTACAACTTTGTAGGGCAATTTCGTGTTCGAACACGATTGTCTCGTTACCTTCTGCGGTGAGATCGGCGATTTCAGCCGCAACTTCTTGTTCATCTTCTTCTTCCACTTGATCCACCAGCTCTTCTTCTGAGTAGCCGTAGAAGTTAAGCAACAAGTAATCACGCGCTTCTTCTTTGGTACAAGTCACGTTGACCGCCAGATCAGGTTCCACATTGTCTTGTGCAGTAATTACGGCCACTTGGGCTAACACATCCTCTTTCATCGCTGCCGTTAACCAACCCAGATCCGTGCTGACGGTAGTTTTTTTACAGTTAAAACAAGGCAGTGGGTGAAAGTAATATTGGAAATCAGTCATAAGTCATTTCTTCTGTGAGTGTTGGATAGCAGAATTATGCGCGATTTCTCGCAAAATACTATCTCAATAGCGAAGGAAAACAGAATTGGGGCTCTGTGGCAAACTCGCGCTAACACGATGATGCAAAATCATCCTTTAGAACGCTTTTATGCTTGACCTTCCCCCAGGGTTAAGCTTTAAAGTACGGCTATCTTTTTCATTTAAGGCACGACATGCGTTTCTCTTCTGTTCGCATCTTCTGGATCTCACTCATCAGCATCTTTGCCATGCTGAGCTCAAGTTTTGCCTCCAGCGCGCCTTTAATGACTTTTCAAATGCTCAATGCATCCTCAATACAAACCGATGTCGCCTCTGCCTGTTCAATGACAATGGATGAGATGTCTTCTCATGCGATGCATATGCCCCCCTCTTCTGAGAAAAACAGTCACCCACCCTGTATGAATGATGACCTTGCCATTCATAGTTGCTGTACTGCAGCCTGCGTGAGTGTTTTTGCCTTTCTTCCACAAAGTAGCTACAGCCTACAAGCCCATTATCAGTTGGCGTTGATTCCGCATGAATCCTCCACATTGGTCATCCAAAGACAGCAATCTCTCTATCGCCCCCCGATAGCGTAATCCGATCATCGATATGTCGTATCACAAGCTCTAACGAGCTGTGGTGTGTATTTTCACGTCCCTTTTTGACGTGCAGATTGGATTATAAAAATGAAACCAAGCTTATTGGCGCTGTGTATCAGCGTTTCCGCTCTGGTTGCAACTCCAGTGATGGCGCAGTCTTCAACTGTAGCATCAGGTCAGTTGCTCTCACAGAGTGAACCTTTAATGCTGCTTATTGAACAGGCTCTGGCAAACGACGCCAGCCGCAAGCAGTTCTATGCCCAATCGCAAGCAATGCGAGAAACCGGTGTCGCCGCTGCGACTCTCATGGATCCCAAACTCAAAGTGGGTTTTGGTGGTTTACCTGTCGATAGCTTTAAGTTCGACGAAGACCCAATGACCAACATTTCTGTTGGTCTAATGCAGCAGTTTGAACGAGGTTCAACGCTAGACTTACAGAGTAAAAAAGCCACTCAGCAAGCTGATGGTATGGCGCTTCAAGTCGACACCCGCGAACGGGAAGTGGCCAACAGTATGACGCAGCTTTGGCTGGAACTCGGCTATCAGCAGCAAGCTGAACGCGTTCTACGTGAAAATCAGCGTTTAATGCGTGAGCTGGAAAGTTTCATCAGTACCAACTATTCAATTGGTAAGAGTGAAGCCCAAGACCTGCTCAACGCACAGTTGCAAGTCAGCCAATTAGAAGAAAAGCTGCAAGCCAACCAACAGATGCAACGTCGCATTCTGTCACAAATGTCTGAGTGGTTAGGTAGCGAATGGTTGGGGAAACAAACCATGCTGCAAGCAACCAATCAACTGAACTGGCAATCGCTCGATACTCTGCTCGCGTCGGTCAATAATGAGCAATACTTTTCACTTCTCGCACAACATCCGATGGTGCGAATGGCCGATGCCAGTATCGCCGTTAGCCAGACGCAGGTGGAACTGGCAGAGCAATCCTACACTCCGCAATTTGGTGTCGAAGTGATGTATGCGTATCGCCAAGCGAACAATATGAAAGGTGAGCCAGCCTCTGATTTGGTCAGTGCCTATTTAACCATGGATATTCCTCTGTTTACCGGCAACCGCCAAGATCGTAATCATGCTGCCGCACAATATCAGGTAGGTGCCGCTCAATCACAGAAAGATCTACTGCTCTCTCAGATGAATGCCAAGGTCAATGCACTGATGGTTGATCGAACCAATCTTGAACAGCGCCTTGAGCGCTACCAAACCACATTGGTAGAACAAGCTAAAGCTCGCACCAAAGCGATTGAGCGAGGCTACCAAAACAGTACCGCACAATTTAATGATGTGATTGCCGCCACTCGTGACGAGCTGGCCGTCGAACTGGAATCTCAACGACTCATCACCGACCTTAACCAAGTGAACAGCAACCTCAGCATGCTACTTGGTGGTTTTAACTATGTCGTTGCTAAACCAGAACTCACCCATATCGATGCCACTCGTCAGCAATCAGCAAAGGAATAAAATCATGAAAACACTACAAGTTGCCACTATTGCCCTTTTGGTTGGCGGTGCTGTCGGATTCGCAGCAAACCGTTATTTGAGTGGCCACGATATGAGTGCAATGGCCTCAACAAGCAGTGCTCAAAGCAGCAATGAGCCTCTGTATTGGGTTGCTCCTATGGACCCAAACTACAAACGTGACAAGCCAGGAAAATCGCCAATGGGCATGGACCTCATCCCTGTTTATGCGGAAGATTTAGCCGGTGCGAATGACAAAGCAGGCACTGTGAAAATCGATCCATCGGTTGAAAACAATCTCGGCGTCAAATCCGATAGCGTGACACTGGCCAAGCTATCTCCACGTATTGAAACCGTTGGTTATATCGCCTTTGACGAAAGTAAACTCTGGCAAACCAACGTCCGTGTTTCCGGCTGGGTAGAAAAACTCTACATCAATGCCGTGGGAGAACAGGTGAAAAAAGGCGATGTCCTCTTTACGCTTTACTCTCCCGAACTGGTTAAAGCGCAAGAAGAGCTGCTCAATGCCAAACGCACTGGCCGCGATGGGCTCGTCAAGGGCGCGACAGAACGACTCCTCTCACTCGGTGTGGATCGCGAGCAGATAAACCAAGTCCTTCGCCGCGGTAAAGCATCGCAAACCATCGAAGTCAAAGCGTTAGCCAATGGTGTTATCGCCAGCCTAAACATTCGTGAAGGGGGCTATTTGTCTCCCGCTCAAGCCGTCATCAGTGCTGGCCCCCTCAACGAAGTTTGGGTGGATGCGGAAGTGTTCGAGCGACAAGCGCACTGGCTAACCAACGGTAGCCAAGCCAGCATGACGTTGGATTCATTGCCCGGTAAAGAGTGGCAAGGAGCTATCGACTATGTTTACCCTATTCTCGACCCAAAAACACGCACGCTACGTATGCGCCTGAAGTTTGCCAATCCCAATGGTGAACTCAAACCCA
Source organism: Vibrio cidicii (assembly GCF_009665415.1). Classification (NCBI taxonomy): domain Bacteria; kingdom Pseudomonadati; phylum Pseudomonadota; class Gammaproteobacteria; order Vibrionales; family Vibrionaceae; genus Vibrio; species Vibrio cidicii. Next base: position 1,196,284 of record NZ_CP035922.1, read on the forward strand.
ACATGTTTGCCAACATCACACTGCAACCCGTGAGTGACTCCGACGTTCTGACGATTCCGAAATCCTCAGTGATTCGCTCTGGTGGCATGACACGTGTTGTCCTAGCGGAAGGCGAAGGTAAATACCGCTCGGCGCGCATCGAAATTGGACGCGAAGCGGGTGATAAAATCGAAGTGCTGCAAGGTTTAACCATCAATGATCGCATTGTAACTTCTGCGCACTTTATGCTCGACTCTGAATCCAGTCAAAGCGCAGATCTCTCTCGTATAAACGGGGTTGAAGCAGCGGCAGAAACCGCATGGGCAAAAGGTGAAATCACCGATCTAATGGCAGATCACGGCATGTTAACCATTAACCACCAGCCCGTACCTGAATGGAACTGGCCAGGCATGACCATGAACTTCAACGCCGCGCAAGGTGTAGACCTGAGTGCGCTACAAAAAGGCCAAGCGATTGAGTTTGAAATGGAGAAAACCCCCGAAGGCCAATACCAAATTATTGCGGTGAAAGCAGACAACAGCGTCATCGTTAACGAAGTCTGGTTAAGTGGTGATGTCTCAATGCTGATGGCGGATTTTGGCATGGTTACCCTCTCCCACCTTCCCGTCGCGGAATGGAACTGGGATTCAGGTGAAATGAACTTCTCCGTAGGTGAAGAGATCAATTTGTCGGGCTTTGAAGAAGGGCAGAAAGTACGATTTCTAGTAGCGAAACAGGGCTCAGAGTACGTTTTAAAACAGCTTGAAGTATTGGGAGGTAAACAATGATTCCTGCCATTATTCGCTGGTCACTCAACAACCGCTTTCTGGTGTTGATTGCCACCGTATTACTGACTCTTGGTGGTTTGTATAGCGTCAAAAATACCCCCGTTGACGCTCTACCCGACCTTTCCGATGTCCAGGTGATCATCAAAACCAGTTACCCAGGTCAAGCGCCACAGGTCGTGGAAGACCAAGTCACCTATCCACTCACCACCGCCATGTTAGCGGTACCGGGTGCAGAAACGGTGCGCGGTTACTCGTTTTTTGGTGATTCATACGTCTACATCATCTTCAATGATAAGACCGACATGTATTGGGCTCGCTCACGCGTATTGGAATACTTAAGCCAAGTCGCGCCAAAATTACCCGCGAATGCCAAACCTACCCTCGGTCCAGACGCAACAGGTGTGGGCTGGATATACAGCTACGTGCTGCAAGACAAAACAGGAAAGCATGACTTAGCCCAACTACGAAGCCTACAGGACTGGTTCCTAAAGTATGAGCTGCAAACGGTCGAAGGGGTCTCTGAAGTCGCCACCGTTGGCGGCATGGTCAAGCAGTATCAAGTGCAAATTGATCCCGCGAAATTGCGCGCATACAACCTGACTTTGCAACAAATCAACATGGCCATCCAAAACGGCAACCAAGAAAGCGGTGCGTCCGTGATTGAGGTAGCAGAAGCCGAGCACATGGTGCGCACGACAGGCTATCTCACCAGTATCGAGGATATTCAGTCACTGCCACTCAAGGTGACCGACAAGGGTACGCCACTGCTATTGGGGGATATTGCCGATATCAATATTGGCCCACAAATGCGTCGTGGTATCTCTGAGTTTAATGGTGAAGGGGAAGCCGTAGGCGGCGTTATTGTCATGCGCTTTGGCGAAAACGCGAGCGAAGTGATTGATAACGTCAAAGCCAAGCTGGCCGATCTGCAACGCAGCCTGCCAGAAGGGGTCGAAATCGTCTCCACCTATGACCGTTCAACGTTAATCAATGCTGCGGTAGAGAACCTTTGGAAGAAACTGGCGGAAGAGTTCATCGTCGTAGCGATTGTCTGTGCGCTGTTCCTGTTCCACATCCGTTCTTCCTTGGTCATCGCGCTTAGCCTGCCTGTCGGTATTCTCTCTGCCTTTATTGTCATGCACTGGCAAGGGATTAACGCCAATATCATGTCTCTCGGTGGTATCGCGATTGCGATTGGTGCCATGGTGGACGGGGCAATCGTAATGCTCGAAAACGTGCACAAGCACATCGAACGAACACCACTCACGGACAAAAACCGTTGGCAAGTGATTGGCAAAGCAGCCGAAGAAGTCGGTGCGCCGCTGTTCTTCTCACTGCTTATCATTACGTTAAGCTTTGTGCCCGTGTTCGCTCTTGAAGGTCAAGAAGGCAAAATGTTCTCGCCACTTGCCTTCACCAAAACCTACGCAATGGCGGCAGCGGCAGGTCTGGCGATTACGCTTGTGCCTGTGCTCATGGGGTACTTTATTCGTGGTAAGGTACTGCCTGAACACAAAAACCCTGTCAACAAAGGGTTGGTTTCGCTCTATCGCCCACTGCTAAGCTTAAGTCTTAAGTACCCAAAATCGATGATCGTGCTGGCATTGGGACTGATGGCATCGGCTTATTACCCGACCAGTCACTTGGGCAGTGAATTTATCCCACCATTGGATGAAGGCGACTTGATGTACATGCCAACCACTTATCCGGGTATTTCCATCGGTAAAGCGCGTGAGCTGTTGCAACAAACCAACAAGCTGATCAAAACCGTACCGGAAGTGGAAACGGTGTGGGGCAAAATTGGCCGTGCCGATACCGCAACCGATCCCGCGCCACTGACCATGATCGAGACGGTTATCCAGCTCAAACCGCGCGACCAATGGCGTGAAGGCGTAACGACAGAATCACTTCGCAAGGAGTTTGATAACCTTGTTCAGTTCCCGGGCTTAACCAACGCATGGGTGATGCCCATCAAAACCCGCATCGACATGCTTGCCACAGGCATCAAAACACCGATCGGCATTAAGATCGCCGGTCCTGATTTGAAAGTGATCGAGCAGATCGGCTCACAACTCGAACCGCTCCTCAAAGGCGTGCAAGGCACCGCGTCTGTTTACGCTGAGCGTGTTGCGGGTGGACGTTATGTCACCATCGACATCAAACGTAAAGCGGCAGCACGTTACGGTTTGAGTATTAAAGATGTTCAACAAGTGATTTCCACCGCGGTTGGCGGCATGAACGTGGGAGAAACCATTGAAGGTCTGGAACGTTACCCCATCAATGTGCGTTATCCGCAAGACTACCGTGATTCCGTGGTCAAACTGCAAAACCTACCACTGGTAACGCCCAACGGAGCACGCATTGCACTCGCCGACGTGGCAGACATTCGCTATGAAGATGGCCCACCGATGATCAAAACCGAAAACGCACGTCCAAATGGCTGGGTGTTTGTCGATATTGATGGTCGCGATTTAGGTTCCTACGTACAAGAAGCGCAACAAGTGGTAGCAGAGCAGCTTGAACTTCCTGCTGGTTACTCACTTGCTTGGTCTGGTCAGTATGAATATATGGAACGCGCCAAAGAGCGACTCAGTGTCGTGGTGCCAATTACTTTAGCCATCATCATGCTGCTGTTGTACTTCAGCTTCCGCCGCGTTGGTGAAGTGCTGATCATTATGGCGACATTACCACTCGCAATGGTGGGAGGCCTATGGCTGATGCATTACCTCGGTTACAACTTCTCCATTGCGGTAGGGGTCGGCTTTATCGCACTAGCCGGGGTGGCGGTGGAAATCGGTGTCATCATGCTCGTCTACCTCAACCAAGCATGGCATTACAAAAAGCTTCACGCTGAAGAAAACAAGCAAGCGCTTAAGCCACAAGATCTCACCGATGCGATCCGCGAAGGCGCTGGCTTACGTGTACGCCCAGTCATGATGACGGTTCTAACGGTGATTATTGGCCTTATCCCAATCATGTACGGTGAAGGCACGGGCTCTGAAGTGATGCAGCGCATCGCAGCCCCGATGATTGGCGGCATGGCTTCGGCACTTCTGCTCACGCTATTGGTTCTCCCTGCCATATTCAAGTTATGGAAAAGCAAAGAACTGACCAAAACCGAATAGAAAATCAGGGGCAGTACTGACTGCCCCCTTAACAAAACAATCAACAACAGAACACAAAAGAACACGACTTAAAAAGGAAAAAACCATGAACAAGATGACAAAAACACTGATTGCAGCCGCACTGACTTTCTCTGCCACCGCAGTATTTGCGAACACCATGGATCACTCAAAAATGGACCATTCTAAGATGGAGCATGAAAAAGTGGACCACAGTAAAATGGATCATGGCAACATGAAAGAAGGCAGCATGAAGATGGACCACTCGAACATGATGGGAATGGAAGGCATGTCGGATGTTGGTATGCCAGCCAAAGGTTCAAAACCAGACAAAATCGTGCATGTGATTTTGAGCGATGACATGAAAATCACCTTTAAAAAAGAAGTCACAATTGAGCCAAACGACGTAGTGCAGTTCGTTGTCATGAACACCGGTAAAATCGACCATGAGTTTTCTATCGGCTCTATGGCTGAACAGCTTGAACACCGCGAAATGATGAAAAAAATGGGAAATCACACTCATGACAGCGGCAGCACCGTGACCGTTCAACCCGGCAAAGCAAAACAACTGATGTGGCATTTCCACGGCGATAACAAAGTCGAGTTTGCATGTAACATTCCAGGCCACGCCGAAGCGGGTATGGTGAAAAGCATCGAGTTATAAAGCCATCGTTTTACTTTTAATCAATCGAGCGGTGGTTCTCCTACCTAAAGTAGAAAGTCTGCCGCTCGTTTTGCTCTGAATGACACATTTGTTGACATACAGATTACAAATCTCCGTCTTGAGACACTACTATTGGCATGAACCCAATTCTAAGTGTTTAGATCATGACCTTGCTGCTGACTCACCGCTGGTTAAGCCTCTTACTGTGTAGCTTATGGGCAGTTCCCACACTGGCCAGTATTGACCTGCCTGAAACTCAGCGTTGGTCGATTTTTTATCGCGTGGCGCTTGAGCAGCAAAGCACGCCACTGGTGGCTAGCCAAACCCTCAATCAATACCCGTTAGCGCTCCTCAGCAGTCACAGTCAATATCCTGATTTTACTCAATATACGTGGCAAGACATCGCAGATTTAGCCGCCACGGCCAAGCAGTGCCAGCCGCTCAACTCCTCTTCGCCGTATTTGGCGAAAGCGGTCGAATTTGAGTTGGCGTTATGTCGCCAAACGCCGCTCGGCGCAGAGTGGTTTCAGCGTGTTGCGTGGCAACATCCGGCGGGAGGCAGCTACGCAGATCGCTATATTGAGCACTTACCGGATGCAGAGCAGGCAACCTTTGCCTCTGCGCACCCAACACGTTTCACCTTGGCGAGCCGCTATCATCCGTTACATACCTTGTGGCAACGACCGGGCGCTGCCGGAGTGGATGCACTGCTCAACGGCTTTCGCCTGTATCTTGCGCCAAATGATGAACTGTGGCTAAGCAGCGAAGCGGGCTGGCATGTGCTTTCGAGCGTGCAGTGGCGCGCACTCACCGCACCACTGCCATTCACGCTTGAGCCTTATCAAGCGCACAAGCCTTGCGATGAGCGTTACAGCAACCTCTGCTTTAATCAGCGCGTGAGCAGTCATGCGCTGCTGTATAGCGGTTTGGTGATCGGAGTGTTGCTTGCGTTTGGCGCTGCGCTGCGTTCACTTTGGCTGCGCTATCAAGAAGGGCGCGAGCGGCGCTTTATTTTGCAACTGCTGACTCACGAACTGCGCACGCCCATCACCAGTTTAGGGTTTACCGTCGAATCACTACGCGGCCAATTTGATGAGTTATCCCCCAAGGCGCAAGAGAGCTTAGGGCGATTAATGGCCGATCATCAGCGGCTAGCACAACTGAGCGAAACCAGTCGCCACTACTTGAGCCCGAGCCACGACACCATGGCTCGCCACCCAGCGCAGTTGAGTGAATTTATCGAGCATTGTATCGAGGGCTTTGAGGTTGAGCTTCATCTTAAACACGACCCAATGCTCGAACTGCCCTATTACTGGCTTGGGCTGTGCATCACCAACTTACTTAGCAATGCCAAGCAACATGGCGCGCCGCCCATTCGCCTTACGGTGAGCTTAGTTGCACAAACGCTGCGCATTGAAGTGAAAGATTACGGTGAATTTCCCTCTTTCTACCAACGTCTGTACAAACGCTTCTCGATGCCCCGAAGCATAATCTCTCGTCCAAGCACGGATAACATGGGGGTTGGCTTGCAGTTGGTGCGAAAACTCATCACCCAAATGGGCGGCAAACTGGTTATCCGTCGTCATCCCACCCGTTGTATTTTGGAGCTGCCGCTATGAAGCGTATTTTGCTGATTGAAGATGACACCTTACTCGGCCAAGGTCTGCGCGATTATCTGCATGACCATGGTTATGCATGCGAGTGGGTAACGCAGAGCCAACAGGTCGAAAAGCACTGGTTCAGTACCGATCTGGTGATTTTAGATCGGCAGTTGCACGATGGTGATAGCCTGAAACATCTGCCGTACTGGTTAATGCTCAAAGCCCTGCCAGTGATCGTACTGACCGCCAAAATTGAAGTGGAGCAACGGATTGAAGGGCTCAAAGCGGGGGCGAAAGATTATGTGCTCAAGCCCTTTTCCCACCAAGAGTTGCTGGCACGCATCGAAGCGCAACTGCGCCCGCTCGGCAGTAGCGTACTCAGCTACGCGGATATTGTGGTCGATGTGGCCAATCGCTCTGTACTTAATAACCAAACGCCGGTTGAACTCAAACCGAAAGAGTTTCAACTGCTGCTGATGCTACTGCAAAATCCGGGGCGCGTTTATCACCGTGATGAGCTGCTCAATCTTATTTGGGGTTATCAATATTTCCCGACCACGCGCACCGTGGATAACCACATTTTGCATTTGCGGCAAAAACTGCCGCAACTGGATATCGAGACCCTGCGCGGTGTCGGTTATCGCCTCAAAGTAGCCGCCGTATGATCTGCGCCTCTTTTCGCAATCACATTGTGCGACTTGGCATACTCAGTGCGTTAGTAAGCGTGTTGATAAGTGGCGCTGCGATAGCGAAAACGCCGCCAAGCCCCACCCATGCTTGGTTTCGCACCACACCACTGCAAAGCAGTTATCAGCTATTGGTTGATGGGCATCCCACGCAAGCGTGGCACGAGCTCATCCACACACTGTCTACCACGCCCGTAGCCGAGGATTTTTGGCAACCCATCAAAGAGGCTATCCTCAGTCAAACCCAGTGTGGACAGGCACTTCCAAGCACATCGCCTAACGATCTCGCGATTGCGGTGACTTTTATTCATAAGTTCAATCAGACCTTTCAAGGCTACCAAGTGAGGCTGAGCGCCGAAAACCTCAGCCAGCCGCTGGCGGTGCGTCTGACTTCTGCACAAGGTGCAACGGTGTTAGAAACGGAGCTTGCGCCTGCCGATTACGCCGAAGTGGAAAGTCGCGATCTGCTTTCGCCGTATGCCGCAGGTGTCTATTGGCTCACTTTGGGCGAGCAGCGCATGGCGCTGCTGATTTCGGCCCCTTCCAGCACACCGTGGATTGAACAATCCAGCGCGGCCGATCTCACTATCCGCTTCCCCTCCACGCCTTCGGGCTGCGCATCGTCACTGGCTCGTTGGCAATTTTTTGATCAAAACTTTACCCTGCTGCACTCACAAACCATCAACCGTGATCAGCCCCCAGCCCCACCTTCTGCCCCTTCTCAAGCGCGCTGGCGTAGTCTCAGCATCACTCAAAGTGAATACCAAGGCACTATTCGCGTTGAGCAAATGCAGCGCCTCACGATACCCATTGACTAAGTTCAGGCAAAAGTGAGAAAGACATACTGGTGACAAAACCTATCGACGGACAAGGTTAAATATCTGGGTTATTCGATAGGAGACCGATATGAAATTCACCTTTTCCCCACTGGGGCTACTGCTGCTGGTGAGCGCGCCGAGCTTTGCGTTGACCTTAGAACAGGGCGATCAGCACTGGCAAATTGACCCAGCTACGCTTGCCATCAGCCTTAAGCTAGACTCGCAAACTTTCACCATCAACCAAGGCAGCTTGCAGATTGATGGGCAGACTCAACAGGCAACGCAAGTAACCCAAAGCGCCGAGCAAGCAACATGGACACTCAAGCCAAGTGGCGTGCAAGTGTCTGCGCAGTTGCAACAAGGGTTGAACATCCACTTTCGCTGGCCAAGTGCTAGTGGGATTGAACGCCAAGCACCCAAAGCACTGCGCAGGTTTGATCTCAGTGAAGCATCGACCCAAACGCTATTACTGCCGTTTGATGAAGGAATGCGAGTGCCGACCGATAACCCGACTTGGACACGCTATTTGATAGACAATCATTCGGGCTCCAATACCACGCAAGATCTCAAAATGCCGTTCTGGAGCGCGCAGCAGGGCGAACGATTCATCAGCTATCAACTGCTCAACGCCACCAATAACCAGCTGCACTTTAATGAGCAGCAAGGCAAGTTGGACGTGAAAGCCGAGCACTGGTTTACCCCGCTGAACCAAAGTGAGCCTTTTAGCGTGCGCATCACCGTGGGCGATGAGATGCTGGCCGGAGCCAAAGCGTATCGCGACTGGCGCGAAGCCGCGGGGCTGCGTGTTTCACTTGCGGAAAAACGCAAGGCAAATCCGCAGATCGAAAAAATGATTGGTGCAAGCCACGTCTATCTGTTCGGGCGTGATTTAATCGCAGAGCAAGATGTGGTGGATTGGTGGGGACTGCGCGATTGGTTTTGGCGCTCTGAGTTTACCCCTTAACCAGAATTACAAAAGGAATTGGCGAGCCTAAAAAAAGGCCAAGATTGGCTTAATCAGTATCAGAAAAAATTGCTGGTCGGTGAGATAAACCAAGCCTTGAACCAAAAGTTCAGCGCCGCTCCATCGTCCATTCAAGCGCAGTACCAAGCCGCGCAGCAGCGCAAAGTGTGGCTGACTGAACACGCAGGCGCATACCTCAAACCAAGCGATCAATGGGGACAAGGGTTAGCGCAACCCATGATCAGCACTCTTCAGCAAGCGGGATTAAGCAAACTCTGGCTAGGTCTCGATAACTGGATGCCCGCTTTTTATCAGCCGCAAGTGGTCGATAGCGCCAAACAAGCCGGTTATTTGATTGGCGTGTATGACTCATACAATACTGCGATTGAAAAAGGCATCAACGACAGTTGGCTGACCGCGCAGCTGCCGGATCGCATGCGCGAAAACTGCGCGATTGAAAAAGCTGATGGCACGTTGCAACTGGGCTTTCGCGGTAACGGCTTTTATCTCAATCCCGCCTGTGAACTCAGTTACGTTAAACAGCGCGTGCAAGATATTCTCCATTTGGGGCGCTTTAACAGCCTGTTTCTCGATGTGGATGGCACCGCCATGGCGCGGGAAGATTACCGCTCGCGCAACAACGAAACCGCGATGCTGGCTGCGTTTAACACCCGAATGCAGGATATTGCAAACACGCCGACGCTGATTTTGGGATCGGAAGATGGCAATGCCCTGACCACTCAAGGGCTGGTGTTTGCTCATGGTATGGAAACAGTCGGCTTTGGCTGGACAGACCAAGCGATGAAGAGTGACAAGCAGTCACCTTATTATTTGGGCAACTGGTATCCCGATGAAAAACCGGATTTTTTCTTTAAATCGGCGCAAGTTAAAGAGCCCTACCGCAGCTTACTGTTTGCTCCAGAGTACAAAGTGCCGCTCTATCAAACGGTGTTTCATGACGAGCTGATCAGTAGCCACCACTGGCACAGCGACAGTTTGAAGTTTACCAATGTCAAAGCCGTGCGTGATTTGCGTGCCATGCTGTTTAACACTCCGGCGATGGTGCATTTAAGCCGCGATGAAACGCATAAAAACTCCGCGCGTATCGAGCAGCTCAAACACTATCAACAAGGTTTTTTGCCCTTGCATGAGCAGTTGTGGGATAAAGCCTTGGTCGATTTTCGCTGGCTGGATAAGCAAGGCCAAGTGCAACAAACGCGCTTTAGTGATGGCTCGATTCTCAGTGCAAATTTTAGCGCGCAGCCGTTTAAGCTAACAGGAGGAGAAGTGATCGCGCCACACACTCTGATGGCCAAGCTAAGTAATGGGAAAACACTGACTTGGGCACCAATGCCATAAGTGCGGGATCTACGCTCAGTATGAAGGGCAAAGAAAAGCCGCCGCTCACTTTGTGGGCCAGCAGCGGCTTTATTCATATTGACTGTTTGACTACAAACTTGCCCATAAGCATTTTCAATGCTTGTGCTTGCTGCGCTAAGTCCTCACTGGCTTGGGATGTCTCATTTGAACTCATCATTACAATTTCACCAGCGTCGCGAATACCGTTGAGGTTGCTACTTATTTCTTCGGCAGATACCGCCTGCTCTTCACTCGCTGCTGCAACTTGGGTATTCGCTTCCATCAATTCAGCAAGCGCATTTGAAATCACATCCAACTGCGCTTTCGCTTCTTCGATAGACGCAAAACTACTCTCGATCTTTTCATCGCTAGAGTGGATCATATCTACCGCCGTACCAGCGCGCACAACCAGGGTGTTGATCAGATTACCGATTTCCTGTGTCGCGTGTTGGCTTCTCGAGGCAAGCGCACGCACTTCATCCGCCACCACGGCAAAGCCTCGTCCTTGTTCACCAGCACGAGCCGCTTCTATTGCCGCATTCAGCGCGAGCAAGTTAGTCTGCTCAGCAATGCCTTCGACCACCATGACAAAGTTTTGGATCTGCTCGGTACTAGTTTGTAGCTCTTCTATGATTTTTTGCGAACTTTGCGCGCTTTCCACTAACTCTTTAGACAGGGACTGGGTTTGACTAATCACAACGCAAGTTTGTTTAGCATTTTCATCCGCTCTTGCTGTCGACATCGTGGCCTCTTCGGCACTACTAGCAACCTCGGTAATGCTCGCGGCCATTTGATGCATCGCACTCGCTACTTGATCCATATTCTGCTGCTGTTTCGATACAGAACGTCTGTTGCTTTCAGCAACAGCATTTAATTCAACCACCGTCGAAGCTATTGTGTTGGCCCTATCCATGACCTCTCCGACCATGCTTTCAAGCGCTTGAGCCATACTGTTCATGTGTGTTAGTAACTGACCGATTTCATCTTTGGAATCCACCTGAGCTCGCTGGGTGAGATCGCCATGAGCGATTTTGTAAGCGAGATTTCTTGCATAGGCAACCGATCTAACAATCTGCTTGCTAAACAACAGACCCAATGTTGCGCCGAACGCTAACGCAAACAAAGAGAGGAGCAACATACCGCTAAGTGCTTCTTTTTCTTCCTGTTCGGCGATATAGATCGATTGAATCGTTGCCGCTTCAATTTTGCCCAACACCTCAACTAAATGATGATCCAGTTGCTCTGTATAGGCCTCTAACTCTGCGGCTAAGGTAACGAGTTCAGCCGCAGCAACGCCTTTGTGCAACTCTTCCAGCAGTTTATTCAGTTGACGCTCAAAACTTGCTTGTTCTTGCTGCAACGCTTGAAAATCTCGCTCTAAGTTTTGTAAATAACGTTGAACTTCTGGCATGACGTTTTGTTGTAAAGCGATGTTTAGCGCCTGGTTGGCTTTCTCTAGTTCTAGCCGCCCCTTGTCGACACCGAGTCGCAACTTGTTGAGATATTGCTGTTGTTCGTTCGCAGAGGACTCAAGCGGGATCTGGGAGAAACGCAGCAACTTTTCCAGCATGACTGCACTTTCAAGTTGGTGAACCGCTAAGTCAGTAACGACTTTGGTCAAAGGAATATTATTATTGGCGATGCTATCTATCTCTAGAGCAACTTTCTCCATTTTGGTGACCGCAAACGCAGAGACAAGAATGATGAGGCTGAGCAGTGCGCCAACCAAGCTACTCATTTTTTGCGTTATCGTTAAATTGTTCAACCATTTCATATTCATTTGTCCTTGCGTAAATAAAACCAACTTGGTAAATGCTAGCCCCACATCCAAAGCTCGAAAACTCTATAAGCCAGACGACTGAAGTCGTTCTAATTCACGCATCATCCAAAGTGTTAAGCAGATACCTCTCACTTTTTTGATTCTTTCATTTTAGAACACAATTAAAGTAGAACAAGCTAATTAAGCAATGAATGAATAATACTTTAGGCGAATAAAAAGCCAGTCACTGAGACTGGCTGTCATTGAAAATGAGGTTCAGGAGACTGAGCTTTGTCGCAATTTACGCCGCTGCTTCTTACAAAGATACATCGCCTCATCTGCTTCAGAGAGCAACGCTTCAACCGAGTCTCCGCAGAGATGTTGCAACCGTGTAGCCGCTCCCCAACTGTACTCAATTGGCGGAATACCCGATTCGCCTTGAGAGTTAAGGCTCTCCTCCAAACGCTGAATCGTGCTAGCCACGTCATAATGGCCGCCATGTTGGACCAGAGCACAGAATTCATCGCCGCCTAATCGACAAGCCACATCCTGAGAACAGCAAATCGACTCAGCCAAACTGTAAGAAAATTGCCGCAGTACCTCGTCGCCAACATCGTGACCGAACTGATCGTTGATCTGCTTAAAACCATCTAGATCAAAATAGATCAGCGTATAGCCGTCATGACTTAGGCTACTGACCGACAATATGCGCAGCGCTTCTTGATAGAAGCCGCGTCGATTCATCAAACCAGTGAGCTCGTCGACAATCGCTAATCCACTGCTCTTAAGCTCGGTCTCCAGAATACGCGCCAAATCACTGAGCGCTTGTACCTGTTCAGTCGAAAGTTGGTGCGGCTTTTTATCAATAACACACAGAGTGCCAAGACGGTGAATACCATCAATAGCGATAGGAAAACCAGCGTAGGCACGTATAAAAGGCTCGTGTAGAACTAAGGGATTATCTTTAAAACGCTGGTCATCAAATACATCGCTGATAATCAGCGGCTCAGAACCTTGGATTGCGTGAGTGCAAAAAGAAGAGTCTCTGTCTGTTTGACACACATCCAAGCCAGCACGAGACTTAAACCATTGCCGATTGCTGTCGACCAAACTTATCAAGGCAATATCACTACCAGCGATAAATTTAGCCAAACGAGTAAAACGCTCGAAACGCTCTTCTCGCTCTGTATCGAGAATTTTCAGCGAGTGCAGCAGCGCGACTCTTCGCTTCTCATATTTCACGTCCATCGACTGCAGATTCCGTTGCACAATTTCCTCTTTGCTCATGATTGCTCGTTAACCTTAAGTCTAGCCCAAATTCCGCCTCCGTCATCCTTGACAGAGCACTTACCTTTGACCATAACGCCTCACTAGCCGAGCGACTCCACTTTGCACTCTTTGTCCAATTTTGCGGCCTCAACGAAATAGTCATCGTGACTGACGAGAATCAAAGCACCACGATAATCGCGCAGCGCGGCGGCTAAGACTGTTTTCGACTCGATATCTAAGTGGTTATCGGGTTCGTCCAATAGCAGCAAAGGATCGCCGTCAACATGGCTAACCATCAGCATCGCCAGTTTCATTTTTTCCCCACCACTCAGATGTCGCGCTTGTCGATGTACCGAGTCACCACGAAAGCCGATCCCGGCCAGCAGCAAACGAGCATCCCCCTCTCCTAAGCTTGGACAAAAATTCGCGAGATTTTCCAGCAAAGTGTCTTCAAGCTCAAGCAAGCTGTAATACTGATCTAAATAAACCACCGATCTGTTGAGTTTGATTTGTCCTTGATACTCTTGATGTTGTCCATCAATCGCTTTAAGTAAGCGACTTTTTCCACTGCCATTGGCACCACTTAGACGCAGGTGCTCAAATTGCCTAACTTGAAAATCCAATAACGGATGATTTGCGCCGCATGAGCGATAACGCTCAACACTCAGCAGCAGCCGGTTTTTACTGCCCTCAACATCAGCCAGATAGATTGTCGTTGGCGATTCGAGCACTCGTTTTGCGGACAAACTCAACAACTGCTGCTGATTACGTTTCAGTTGATTTTGCCCATTGATGACAGCTGCAGAGCGACTTTTTTCCGCACTGTTTTTTTTGCCATCCATCAATATCTTCGGCTGGCTACCTGTTCTTAGCGCTTTGCGCCCCTGAGCTGCGCGCTGTTGCGCTTTTTCACGGCTTTTTTGCAACTCTCGAGCAATCGATTTTTGCTCACTTTTCAGTTGGGCGACTTTTCTCTCTAGTGCTTGTTGCTGTAATTGCCACTGGCTATGGTACGCCGCATAGTTACCTTCAAACCAATGCAGCCCTTCTGAAGTCAAACGCGCGATACGATCCATCTCCATCAACAAAGCGCGATCATGACTGGCGACTAAAACTGGACGCTGTTCTTTTCGCAACTGAGTTATCAGCCACTCTCTGCTCAATGTGTCGAGATGATTGGTGGGCTCATCCAACACTAAGGCATCACTTGACGCCAGAAACAAGCGCTTGAGCTTTAAAAGAGTAAACTGCCCGCCGCTCAGTTCACGGCAGCTCGCATCAGGTGGCAGCGTGATTCTCAGCTCATCTAATGTGCTTTGTATCGTTTCAACGATGTTCCACTGCTCACCAAGTTGGGTAAAGTGTTCAGTGTCCACACTCCCAGCCTCAATGGCGCGAAAAGCCGCAAGCGGTTCTGCCATGCCTAAGTAGGTCGCAATCGTTGCATCACGTTCTTGCTCTTGAGAATTTTGCTCGAAATAGCCTATCGTTGCACCAACGTGAACATGGCCTGTTGTTGCAGTGAGTTTGCCGATGAGTAGTTGTAGCAAGACAGATTTTCCGATGCCATTGCGCCCGACTAAACCCGTTTTTCCAGCGGGTAAATGAAGATCCAGCGAATGGAATAACCACTCACCACTATTTAATTGAAAGCTCAACTGATGAGCATGAATATTGGGCATGAGACCCCCTTACTATTAAAAACAGTAAGAAGTCAGTCGGCTAAAATTACCCTCTAACCCGAGTATTAATCCGCACAAATAGCACGGAGTATCGGGTAAACAAGGTTAAACTAATTTAGATTATCAAGATAATCGGAAACGCAACTACGCCAACTAACTCCAAGAGCCGAATGAATGAAACATCATCGGTATAAGGAAAGTTAGATATCCATGTTGGCGTCATCTCCGAAAGAAAGGATGTCGAGAGGTTAACAATTGAACAATGGCGATGTCAAGCGTGTAGAAAAATAGGGCTAACGAACAGAAGCAAAAAAAACAATAATATCAATAACTAATAATTTTGTGATTCACCATTAATATTTAGAATAATTATAAAATAAAGCAATGAATCACATGATATTTTCCTCCCCCTATCTATGCATCACAAATACAACTACAAGTGATCGTAATGTGTATAGATATTATCAAAACGTTAAATATCAATAAGGAACTATCTGTGAAAAAGTTGGCTTTATCTAAAGTTTTTCTCTTGGGCTTAATCGCGTCTTCTTCAGTGAATGCAAACGGACTTTCCGGCGTACTAGGAGTTGGTTATGGTTTCGGCGGTGATGACCTGTTTAAAGGCATTTACGATAATGGCGAAAGCGACAAAATCAAAGGGAACCAAGGCGTCTCTTTCTTCGGTGGTGTCGATGTAGCGCTTCCGCAAGATTTTCTATTACGTGGCACCATCGGCTATAAGTTTGATAGCCTCACTGCCTCAAATGGTGATGTGACTTTCGATCGCGTTCCGCTTGAGTTCATCGCGTTTAAAGCATTCAACGAGCATAAAATTGGCGCAGGTATCGCCTACCACACGGCGGTCACACTAGAGTGTAAAGTAACCAATGTTTGCGATGGCGAAGTCGAGTTTGATGACGCAGCAGGCTTTACCGTGCAGTACGAATACGCTTTTGCTCCTCTAGCGATCGGTCGTTTTGCCGTTGGCGCAAAATACACCAACATTGATTACAAAGTCTCTTCGACTGGAGAGAAATTTGATGGTAGTGGCTTTGACTTCCATCTGAGCTATTTATTCTAAATAGATATCCTCTAAGCAAAAGGGGGAGCGTTGTTCATTGAGTCAACGCTCCCTGTGAAAAATTTCAATGTTAGGGATAGACAATGAAAAAACTGTTGCTTCTTCTCTTATTCTCGGTTAATTGCCACGCATTGGGTGAAATAGCCCTCACCAACTCAGACATCAATTTTGAGCCGTTTCTCTCTGACTCTCTGCAAATCTCGCTTTCCCAATATGCCGAACAGCCATTGGCTTTGACTCCAGATTTAGTAGGAACAAAGCCTTATATAATCAATAGTACCACTCAGCAAAATTGGAATTTTGTATCTAACGAGGTCGTCCCGATGCTACTCATTGAGTCGGTGGCGGCGGCTTATTCTTATTGGGCCTCTAAAGATCCGGCCACCGCTGGAACCTTTTTAGGCCTCTCGGGCTTATTTCTACTCGATATGGAAAATAGAAAAGTTGGCGCCATCGGCGCATTAACTCTAGGCGCCTTAGGCTTGTACAATATCAATATTGATGAAGATGAAAAAAGTGAAGGTGAGATTTTTCGCGATAATATGATTGGGGTAAATCTCATCTTCTTGTCGATGGCAACGACCCATCTCCTCTTTCCTCGCCTGCAGGGTGATATCAGTATCTATCCTCAAGGCAAAGATACCTGGTTTATTAACTACCAATATCGCTTTTAATCGCTAAAACCGTCAGCCCGCTGATTTACGGGCTGACTGATTTCTAACGCATCACAAATTTTTCCGCGTGGAAAGCCTTATCAACCTTCACTCGATATGGTTTGAGCGCTTTTTTCAATGCGTTTGAAAACGGCGCCGGACCACAGAAATAGAACTCGAACTGACGCAAATCCCCACATTGCTGGGCAATACTTTGCGCCGAGAGTAGTAGATCCTTGCTTGAGTCCATGACCGTTAATGACACTCCGGCTTGTTGCGCTTTTTGCTTAAGCTCCTCACATAACCGTGGCTCTGCCTGCTGACAACAGAAAAACAGATGTGTCTGCGGATGGCTTTGTTGACTGGCTAACCACTCTAGGCCTGCCATAAACGGCGCGATACCGACGCCCGCTCCAATCCAGATTTGAGGCCGCTCAGCGGTAAACGAAAACTTGCCGTACGGCCCTTCTATTTGCAAAACATCCCCCTGACTTAAGCGTTGATGTAACCCGGTAGTAAAGTCCCCCAGCTCTTTGATCAAAAACCTAAGCTGAGAAGAGTTCGGTGCGCTGGCAATAGTGAAAGGATGCGGCTCTTCCCCGGCAAAACAGAGATAAGCAAATTGCCCAGCTTGGTGGCTTGGCCACTTAGCCTCGGCTTCCAATGTGAGATCCAGTGTCTGACTTAACGCACAGTAGCGTAACGCTTTTACTGACGCAGAGTAACGCGCTCGGCGTCCGACCAATCCCGCAAGGCTGTACAAAGCGGCTAAAGAGCCAAGCACAAGAAAACTGGTGGTCAACCAGTAGATAGGCTCCCCCCAATAGGCACGTTTTAGCAGCGCAAACGAATGAAAAGCCAATAGCAAGTAAACGATAGCCATTAAGCGGTGAGTGAGGCGAAAGGGTTTATACTTGACGGCAGACCAAAGCGAGAGCACAAGCAGAGCGAGTAATAGATAAAACCCCCATTCGCCACTTTCCAATGCCAGTGGTTTAAGTGATTTCAGCCACTGCGCCCAGCCCGTCAAGTTCGCATTCGGACCAGAGCCATTAAACCGGACAGGTTTCGATATCACCTCTAGTGAAATCAACCATTTAGGTAAATGATATGCCAACCAGTGGAACGCTCCAAGCAGCACAGCGGCAATGCCGAGCCATTTGTGAATGCGGTATCCTTTATCCAACCCTTGCGTCCAAGTCTCGATTATCGGCAAACGCAGCGCGAGCACCATCGCGGTCGACATCAGGATGAGAGACAGAATGCCAGAATACTGTATTAATCCCGATCGCCATTGGAAGAAATTATCCGAGGTGAGTAATGATGGCTCCACTTGAATCCACAGCAGTGTGACAAGCGCGACCACGCTTAAAACGCCATATGTAACCCTATCCATAACCAATTCCACTTTTCTATTAAGGTTATTTTAGAGTAACCAACCTAATGTAAAGCAGCGTTTTGTCTTGGTAAATTTGGGTAAAGAAAAGGCCACTCTCTAGCAGTGGCCTTGTTTTCGCTTTAGTCCAGCAGATGGCGGTTAACGCGCGCGATTTTTAACAAACTTCTTCACTTTCTTCATCGCCATTTGCTGTTTGAGTGGTGACAAATAATCGATAAACAGATTGCCGGACAAGTGATCAATTTCGTGCTGCATCACAATGGCAAGAAAATCACTGCTTTCGATTCTCAGCGGTTTGCCATCACGGTCCAACGCTTCGACCACCACAGAGGTGTAGCGCTCAACGTCGGCGTAGTATTCTGGCACCGACAAACACCCTTCCTGTCCCATGGCTTTGTTATCACCACTGACAACAACCGGGTTAATCAGAACCAAAGGCTCATCACGCTTTTCCGATAAATCGATCACCACAATCGCCTCTTCTCGGCCCACTTGAGGTGCTGCCAAACCAACGCCATTGTCGGTTGCGTAGAGGGTATCCAATAGATCGTCGATCAGTGTTTGCACAGCAGCAATATCAGTTACAGGTTTGGACTCCACGCGAAGTCGCGGATCGGGTGCGGTCAGAATATCTAAAACAGCCATGAGTTCCTTAAATCATCGATTGAATAAAAATAACGCGGCGTAAGATAGTGTTTTCTTACCCAGTTGTAAATCTTTCAAAAGACTAAGTTACGTTTGCTCTTGAAAAGTGTGGTTAGGGTTGCTGCATCTGTTCCTTCATCTATTCCGTCCTTACGTATAGAATAGCCGAGCCGAATCGGCTCCATTGACCGAGCCGCGATTTGGATTTCTTTCTGGTTTAAGCAAACAAGCCACCACCCGATGTTCCTGTTCCATTCGGTTAGTGGATTTTATTGAACGCTACTTGGACACTCATCATGAGTTTATTTGAGAACTTCTCAATCATCATCGCGCTGATACTCACCAGCTGCTTCTTTTCTATGTCTGAAATCGCCTTGGCCGCGGCGAGAAAAATTCGTCTCCGTCAACTTGCTGAAGAGGGGGACGAACGTGCCACTCTCGTGCTGGCTTTACAGAGCCACCCCGGCAACTTCTTCACCGTGGTACAAATTGGCCTAAATGCGGTCGCCATTATGGGCGGTATTGTCGGTGAATCGGCTTTTACTCCGCATATCAAAACACTCTTGGAAAGCTGGCTGCCTATCGCTTGGGTTAACCAGTTAAGCTTTTTCTGCTCTTTTATTCTGGTTACTAGCCTATTCATTCTATTTGCGGACTTGATGCCAAAACGTATCGCCATGGTGATGCCGGAAAAAATCGCCATGACATTGGTTCGACCGATGCTGATCTGCATTTCACTGCTAAAGCCTTTTGTATGGATCTTCAACGGCTTGGCAAACACCATTTTCCGCCTCTTTAGCGTGCCTGCTGAGCGCAACGACGATATTACCTCGGACGATATCTACGCGGTAATGGATGCGGGGGCCGAAGCGGGCGTGCTCGATCGCGGCGAGCAGAAGATGATGGAGAGCGTGTTTGAGATGCAATCGGTCCCGGTAACGTCGGCGATGACGCCTCGTGAAAGCCTGACCTACCTGTCGATGAAAGATGATGAAGAGGTGTTGAAGAAGAAAATTTCCGAAGACCCGCACCATAAGTTTTTGGTCTGCGATGATCAGTTGGACGCGATCAAAGGTTACATCGACTCGAAAGAGCTGCTAACGCGCCTCATCAATGGCCAGCCACTTAACCTAAAAGAGGGTAGCATAGTGCAAACCTGCCCCATCATTCCCGATACGCTGAGCCTGTCTGAAGCACTGGAATACTTTAAAAACAGCCGCGTCGATTTTGCGGTGATCATGAACGAGTACGCGCTGGTGCTGGGGATCGTCACCTTCAATGATTTGCAAAGTGCCGTGATGGGCACTTGGGTACTGGCCGAGGGGGAAGAGCAAATCGTCGCCCGCGACCACAACTCTTGGCTGGTAGATGGCGTCACCCCCATCACCGACGTGATGCGCGCGCTCAACATTGATGAATTTCCTCACCCGCAAAACTACGAAACCATCGCTGGTTTTATGATGTATATGCTGCGCAAGATCCCGCGCCGCACCGACTCCATCATCTACTCAGGATACAAGTTTGAAGTGGTCGACATCGACAACTACAAAGTTGACCAGCTATTGGTCACTCGGGTTGAAGTCAACTGATCGCACCGGATTAAAAATCCCTTTGCACTGGCAAAGGGATTTTTGTTTGGTCTTGCTGTTTTAGCGCTTTGCTTTTCAAAGTTTGCTTTGAATAGATTGCTTAGAACAGATTGCTCAGCCAACGCTTAAACCAATCTACTACACGTTTAAACAGGCTGCCTTCATCCACCGCTTCTAATGCTACCAAGTCCACCTGTTTGACCACCTTGTCATCGATTTTATACCGCACCTGACCGACCACCTGCTGCTTTTTCACTGGTGCGGTGATGTCGCTGGTGTACGTCAGTTCAGCATGCAGAGTCTTACTCTCACCTTTAGTTAAGGTTAAGAAAACTGGCTCGACGATGCCGACTTTCAACTCGTCTTGACTGCCCATCCAAATCCTTGGCGTGGCTAGCACTTGGTTTACATCGGTCGGAGAAATCGTATCGAAAAAGCGAAAGCCATAACTGAGCAATTGCTTGCTCTCAATTTCCCGACTGCTGGTGCTGTTTGAGCCCATCACCACCGAGATGAGGCGCATGTTGCCGCTAGTCGCGGACGTGGCGAGACTATAACCCGCACCGCTGGTAAAGCCGGTTTTCATTCCGTCCACATTGAGGCTGCGATCGCGCAGCAAACCGTTGCGGTTGTACTGAGTGATGCCGTTGTAGGTGAACGACATCTCACTGTAAAACGGGTAGACGGCGGGTAAATCATGGATAATCGCTTGGCCCAACTTGGCAATATCGCGCGGGGTTGAGTAGAGCCCATCGCTGTCGAGCCCATGCGGATTGGTAAACGCGCTGTTTTGCAGGTCGAGTTTTTCCGCCCACGCGTTCATTAAGCTGACAAACGCCGCCTCGCTGCCGGCAACATGCTCGGCAATCGCCACGCTGGCATCATTGCCGGACTGAACAATAAGCCCACGATACAGATCGCTCATGCTGACCGACGTACCGACTTCGATGAACATTTTTGAAGAGTCAGGAAAGTTTTTCGCCCAAGCATTGCGGCTCACTACCACTTGATCGTCAAAACTAATGTTGCCACGATTCATCTCCTGCCCTGCCACATACGCGGTCATCAACTTGGTCAAGCTGGCGGGATTCATCTTCACATCGGCGTTTTTGGCGACGAGCACTTCACCAGAGTGATAATCCATCAGCAGATAGCCTTTGGCGCTCAATTGCGGAGGATCGGGGACAACGGTAGGCGCAGCGATAGACGTCACGCTGCTCAAGCTGGCAAGCAGCGTCGTACTGAAGGTCACAAGAAATTTTCTATTCATAGCCATCATCTGTAGTCAAAACTTACCTGAGTATATTCAAGCGCATCTTTGTTACAGCGTCTGTGTTACGAATCGTTACCTTTCTTCGAACAATGTCGCAATCTTCTATGAAAACCAATAAGTTAACAGCAAGCTTGGCGCTAACTTATTGATAGGAAAAATAGTTTATGGCGAAAAGAGGACGTTAGAGCAGCTCTTTGGCGATCAAGCGTAGCAAGAAGGTCTCTCGCTCGATGCTTAAGCCCTTTTTCGAACTCTGCGCCATGGTTTGCTCATTATGCGCAATCGCCTGATGAATATTGATCCACATTGGTCGCATACCGTTGTTGATTTCATACTGCTCAAAGCGCGTCTCACCGAGTTCTCGGTCGATGTTGCAGGTATAACAATACGAGTGCATGTGCATCACATTTGCCTCTCCTTTATACCAAGGACGAAACTCTTCATAGATACCAAATGGCTTGATGTTATGAATATTCGTCGCACCCGTCTCTTCTTGCAGCTCGCGGATCATCCCAGCAATCACATCTTCCCCTTGGTCCAAACCGCCACCGGGAATGGTGTAGTCATGATAACGCTCGGTGTAGAGCAATAAAATGTCCTCACCATCCAGGCAAATCGCTCGGGCGGCGTTGCGCTTGAAAATGATTTTATCGTCCAGATGATCGATTTCCGGATGGACGGCGGTTTTCAGATGTCTCATGGCGTCACAGCTCTGGGTAAACAGTGGCAGGGATACTAGCAAAAATCGCTCTGTAATCAACCTTGATCACAGAGCAAAAAGGAGGAACCGCACTAAGCCGATCGTGATGGGAACCAACCGTTTAGCTCACGGCCTGCGCTCTTGGCGACACCGTAAGTGTTTGTTGATGCTAATATTTGTAGCTAAGGTGCAGTTTGATTTCTCGTCCGAGCGCTGGCACCCCGTTCATCAAATAGGGTTGGTAGTAGCGATCCGTAAGATTCTTCACCACGACTCCGGTGCGCAGCCCCGGTACTTGTTTGACGTCCCAGTTAAGATAAGCGTCTTGCAGCGTGTATTGATCGCTCGGCAGATTTGACAGCATATTGCCCGGTTCGGTTTTGTTCTGCACATCGTACCAACGTACCTTCCAGCCGGTGCGTAACCCTTCCATCCACTCATAACCAAGGCCGAAGTTGATGTTGAGCGGTGGTACGTTCGGGCGATCCTCATCGGCTCCCGTCGAATCTTTCAAGCTGCCTTTGTTTTTGCCGCGAGCATAACTGGCGGAGAAATCGGAATAGAAATCGTGCCAACGAAGTTGCGAAATCAGCTCGAAACCATAAATTTTGTAACCATCGAGGTTGGTATTCCAACTTTGCAGCGCGTTACTCTCTTTATCCAAGTTGGCTCCCTGTCTATTACCAACGCTGTTGCTGATGTCGTTGAAAAAAATCGTCAGCTCTGTGGCCAGTGCGCTATTGTCGCCAAGCACCCCCTCGTCAATCTGAATGACACTGCCCTGATAAGCATGCACGCGCGATACGTCTAAATCTCGCGCAGAGGCGGGAGCGCTGGCCTTGGCAAACTGCACCGAATAGAGATCGTCAATAGTAGGCGCTTTAAGTGCGTACGCGTAAGAGAAATTGAGCAGCGTACTTGGGCTTGCTTGGTAGTTGATTTCTAAACGTGGACTAAAGCCCTTATGTGTGGTTTTGCTATAATCATGCCCTGCATCAGGGTCATTGTAATCGGGCGCTGCGTTGCCTTTCCCTTGGCTTTCGATGTACTCGTAGCGCAGTGACGGAATAATCTGCAGCGCATCACTCAGGCGATAGTGATCCGCCACATACACGCCATAAATCGATTGCTCGCCCGACGGTTCAAAATAGGGCGTATACCAACCGTAGTTCTTCTCCGCTTTGCTTTTGTACGATTTGTTGTACACCAGCGACTGACGATCGGTTTTTTCGTATTGCAGCCCCATCACCAGATCGTGGTCACGAAAACTCGCGCGGTTGGACAAATCGACGTAGTCACGTTCGTAGCTGAGCCATGATTCGTGCCCGTAATTGCCAACCGATACAAACATTTTTTCAAAAGCGATATCCGGGCGAACCCAGTGCCGTTCGTTTTTGGAACGCGCCGCAGTCAAGGTAAGATCGAGGTACGGATTGGAGGGCATGTAGCGATAAGACAAGGTGGTGGTGTTGTCTTGATAAGTGTTGTATGCCGTATTGGCGTACTGCGCCGCTTCAAGCGAACCATATTTTTTGATGTTGTAGTCGGAGATATCCGGCATTTTTCCGCGGCGGTTCGCCCAAGGCTTGCGTCCTTCATCACGATAACGTGTCGTGATCACGTTCAACTGGTGATGATTGCTTAGATAACCGACTTTCAACAGCAAGTTATCTTGCTCAAACGCCGAGTAATCGACTATTTCGCCGCCGCCGACTTGCACATCTTGCGAATCTTTGAGTGAACCATTGGCTAAGAAGTAAAACCCTGTGTCACTGCGCCCGTAAAAGCTTAAGGTTTGGCTACTCTCATTACCATTGGTGTTGTAACCGGTGGAAACGCGCGCGCCCAAGTTTTGCCCGACCTCTAGAAGATCATCAACCGTTTTGGTTGTGATGCGGATCACGCCACCAAATTTGCCGTTCAACGCTTGGTAATCATGTGCCCCTTTGATGACTTCGGTTTCTCCGATCAAGAATGGGTCAAAGAAAAAGGTACCATAGCGATACTGCTGAAAACCGATCGGTGCGCCGTCAACGTAAACAGCGATATCACTTGGATCGCTAAAACCGCGAATGTTGATCCGTTCGCCACCTGAGCGCGCTCCGCCATCCAGCGTCGCACCGGGTACCGAGCCAACTAGCTCAGCAAAGTTAGCGTACTGCTGCTCTTCAATCTGATCAGAATCGACGATGGTTTCTGCTGGCTTGGCGACGGTGATGGGTTTGGCGTAACGCACCCCAAGTACTTCCACTGATTCATCAGTTTGTTCACTGGCATGCAGAGCCAGACTGTGGAATACCGCTAAAGAGATTAGGCTGACTTTACAAGAAATTGGAAAATGAGGGTTCATAGCAACCGCTTATCGTTATTATCGAAGCGACTGATTATATGAATCTTACCTCATTTTACAAAGAGAATTGATATTTATTATCATTTAAACAAAAGGCAAGTATATCTGTTTAACTTGAAAAGAAGAGGGATCGAGAATAGTCACCGACTTTGGCTTTGACCACCAAAACGCGGTTGGAGTTCTCGATTCCTCGTGTTTTTGCTCTATCCGTCTCGATTGATCTGAGCAATCAACTCTGCTTCGACACGCTCGGCATCTTCCACTTTAATTTGGCAGGTACCCGCAGCGTGGTGGCCACCGCCGCCATAGTTGAGCATCAATGCGCCAATGTTGGTTTTCGAGCTGCGATCAAAAATCGACTTACCTGTGGCAAACACGATGTTCTGCTTTTGGAAGCCCCACATCTTGTGGATTGAAATGTTACATTGCGGAAACAGAGCGTAAATGATGAAGCGGTTGCCGGCGTATATTGTCTCTTCACCGGTCAAATCGAGCAGTACCAAATTGTCATACACCGTGGCGCAGCGCTGGATCTGCTCTTTAAACATCACTTCATGCTCACGATAGAGATCAATACGCTCTTTGACATCCGGCAGTTCCAGAATCTGCTCAATGGTGTGATGCTTGCAGTACTCGATCAGATCCATCATCAAGTTGTAGTTTGAGATGCGAAACTCGCGAAAACGGCCCAGACCAGTGCGCGCGTCCATCAAAAAGTTAAGTAAATTCCACCCTTGGGAATCAAGCACTTCATCGCGGGAAAACTGCGCAGAGTCGCCTTTATCCACCGCCTCCATCATTTCCAACCACTCTTGCGGGAAAACCGATGTGCCGCCATAGTAATCCCACACCACTCTCGCCGCCGAAGGCGCATTCGGATCGATGATGTGGTTTGCACGCTCGCCACGGTTACGAATCGTCTCGGATAGGTGATGGTCAAACACCAAGTGCGCTTCCGCGACGTAAGGCAAGTTGGTCACAATGTCGTTTGCCGTAATGTCGATTAGCCCGTCTTGCATGTCTTTAGGGTGGACAAACTTTATCTCATCGATCAAATCTTGCTGCTTGAGCAACACTGCGCAAACCAGACCGTCGAAATCACTGCGTGTTACCAATCGGAATTTTTGTTGTGACATTTCCATTTCCTTTGCCAATGATGGATTGCCATACGATAACCGGAGAGAGAAAAGCGGCGCAATAACCCGGTAAATATCAATGACAAAAATAAGAACTTCGCCACTTTGAAACTAAAATAAGGATAGTCGAGCCGTTGATAACTAACAAACCTCTCACTTAATTGAAGCGAAAGATGGGGGTTTGTTCCGGATCGAGCTGGCGGTTGAGCGAGATAAGCTGTTGGTTGAACATGCGAGCAATCGCTTTTACCGACTCAATATTTGCCTCAGGTGGTGTATCACCAATCCAGCCCTGCAAACGCGCAAAGTCAAAGTTTAGCGCTGCGTACTCGGCGCGCTGTGCAATGATCGCCCCAATCCGCGTCAAGGCACGCGTCGCGCTTTGCAATGGTAGCGCTCTTACCTCGGCAAGCGGCCGCTGGAAAACGCCACGTGCCACCCCTTCCAAATAGACCCGATAGGGCGTTAACTCGTCGATCAACAAAAACAGCTCCGCCTGCGGGCCATGATGCGGATATGGCACACTCAGATGATCTTGCAAGCAATAGCTAATGGCGAACTCAGCACCAAGCGCCGCGCAGCGTTCTCGCAAAACGCGCAGCAGACCTTGTTCGTCCATCGATTGCTGGATCTCAAAGATGCGCTGCAAGTGGTAATCGTTCGAGACAAACGTCACGTTCAACTGACTTCCCCGCTGACAAACACCACTTTCGATCAGCACTCGCGAAACTTGCAGGATGTTTTCTAGCGTACTGGTTGATTGCTCTTCTAAAAGAGTTCGCTGAGGCGCAACGGTCAACCCTTGTTGCTGGCAAAGTAGGGCGAAGTACTCAAGCATCGCGCTCGCTTCTGAGCGAGTTTGCCCTTGGGTCACGCCACCACAAAAAGCGATCAGGCACTGTTCGTCTAGCGTACCTTCGCTCAGCGCGGCCACCAGCGCCTCCACGCGACTGCGCCCTTCTTCGGTTAATTGGTTAGCAAACAGTCTCTTACCAAGGACTATCACCACGTGGTTTGCGTTCATCTTTTCTCTGGCTCTGGATTTTTTCATTTGCGCTGCACGAGCTGCTGTACTTTTCGCCTTTTTGGCGCTACTTTCACCACACAACAAGCTATTAACAAAATAACAACATTAAAACTGTGGTGGTGTTGGTGAATCACACTAATCCATCTTGAGCACTGTCAATAGGACGTTAAACATGCTGTCAATTTTCGATATCTTCAAAATCGGCGTCGGGCCTTCAAGTTCTCACACTAATGGCCCTATGATTGCCGGGTATCAGTTTACCCAATTGTTGGGCGAGGATCTTGCCAAAGTTCATCGCGTTCAGGTGGATCTCTACGGTTCGCTATCACTGACCGGCCGCGGTCACCACACCGACAGAGCGGTGATTCTTGGTTTGCTGGGCAATCGGCCAGACACCATTCGTATGACCAGCGCCAACCTCGCGCTGCATCAAGCGATTAATGAGGGGCAGCTTTCACTCAGCGGTGAACGTTTTATCACCTTCCATTTTGCCAGCGACATTCTGTTTCATCGCGACAACTTGCCGTTACACGAAAATGGCATGACCATCAGTGCCTTTGACTCGCAGGGTGCGCGGATTGCCTTCGAAACTTACTATTCGATTGGCGGCGGATTTATTGCCACCGCCGATGAACTCCTCAATGGCAAGAAAGAACAAGGTGTCGCTGTCGATTTTCCGTTTAAAAATGCAGAGGAGATGCTCGAACTGGCGGAGAAAAATGGCCTGAGTCTCGGCGGAATGATCCTACGTAATGAGCAAGCGTTCCATGATATGGCCACCATTGATGCCAAAGCAGAGCAGATCTGGAAGGTAATGAGTTTGTGCATGAAACGCGGCTTTGACACCGAAGGCATTTTGGAGGGGGGATTGAACGTCACGCGCCGTGCCCCAAACTTGCTGAAAAAGCTTGAAGCCAATGCCGCGATTGAAAATGACCCGATGGAAATCATGGACTGGATCAACTTGTTTGCCTTCGCGGTCAGCGAGGAGAATGCGGCAGGTGGTCAAGTGGTGACCTCCCCGACCAATGGTGCGGCTGGCGTTATCCCTGCTGTTCTGATGTATTACCATAAATTCATCAAAGAGTTAGATACAAAGCAGCTCAAAGATTTTCTCGCCGTTTCTGGCGCCATTGGCATCTTGTACAAAACTAACGCTTCCATCTCCGGAGCAGAAGTCGGCTGCCAAGGCGAAATCGGTGTCTCTTCTTCGATGGCTGCGGCCGGGTTAACCGCGCTACGCGGTGGCAGTAACGAGCAAATCTGCATTGCCGCGGAAATCGCCATGGAACACTCACTCGGCATGACCTGCGATCCGATAGGTGGCTTAGTGCAAGTACCCTGTATCGAACGTAATGCCATGGGCGCGATGAAAGCGATCAACGCCTCACGCATGGCTCTAAAACGCACCAGCAAATGCCTAATATCATTAGATAAAGTTATTGATACCATGTATCAAACTGGCAAAGACATGAACAAAAAATATCGGGAGACTTCACTCGGTGGATTGGCGTTAATCCACATGGCGCCACCATGCGAATAATTTTTATCGACGCACTTCACACCACTAATGGGCAGAATTTCTGCCCTTTTTCTTGCTCATTCGTCAAATTTCATACGTTCAACAGATTTGAGTTTAACCAGCGATCAGTTCACTCAAACTCTCTTCCCTACGAATTTTTGATCTAGAACAACGCATTAGCAAAGCAATCGTTTCGCATTAGAAAATGTAGTGAAAGGCGTATTTTTTCTGCGACAATTGTTTCAAAATATTACTAACCAGTTAAGTAAAATAAAAGCAGTTATAAACACTGCCTATAAATCAAATATGAGCAATTAATTATGTGGAATAAACTAAATAAATCCATGATGTTCTGCCAAATGATGTTTGGCTTATCTTTCTACGGCGTGATGGTCATCCTGACCCGATTTTTTCTCGAAGAGCTAAATTACAGCGAAGCGGACACCATGATGGTGGTCGGTGCTTTTTCCGCCATCGGGCCGCTGTTTGCCATTGCTGGCGGCTTTATCGCCGACAAGTTCCTCGGTGCTTATCGGGCTCTGACTATCGCTTATTTTGGCTTCGCCAGTGGCTACACCTTGTTGGTACTCGGCGCCGCAACGCAAAATGTACCGATGGCACTTAGTGGTATCGCTTTGGCGAGCTATTCACGCGGTTTGATGTCTCCTTCCTACCCCAGTTTGTATAAGCGCACTTTTAACTCTCAGGAAGACTTTGAAAACGGCTACCCGGTGAACTACTCAGTCAACAATATTGGTGCCTTCCTCGGTCAATACCTGTTCCCGATGTTTGTGTTGGTCATTGGCTTTCACGGCAGCTTTATGCTCTCTGCGGTGTTGGCCGCTTCTGCCGTGATCACTTTGGTGGTGATGCATAAAGGGCTGCGTGATGTAGCAGCAGAAATCGACCAGCAACCCGTCAGCAGCAAACACTGGGCAGCTTTTCTTGCCCTATCTGCTGGCATGATTGGCTTGGTGTTCTTCATGTTCTCCAACATGGCGGTAGGCCAGAATATCGTTTACGCCATCGGCGCTGCGGCCATTGTCTATTTCATATCCCTGATGTTGAAATCGGACAAAAGCGATGCATTGAAGATGGGTACGATCCTCATCATCACGTTCCTCACTACCTGCTTCTTTGTTTACTACGGCCAAATGATGACCTCGATGAACATGGTAGCGATCAACACCATGCGTGGCGATCTGTTTGGCTTTATTCCGGTTGCACCAGAAGCGGCCATGGCAATGAACCCTCTTTGGTGTATGGTGGCTGGCCCTGTGATTGCGCTGCTGTTTTCCAATCTTGAGAAGCGTAACATCAACTTCTCCACAGCAACCAAAGTCGGCTTCTCGTTTATTCTCACCGCGATTGCCTTTGGCATTCTGACTTTGGCCGTGACCACTGTCGGTGAAGATGTGCTGATCCGCCCTGAAATTTTCTTAGCCATTCACTTCTTCCAAGCTTTTGCTGAGGTGATTGTCGGTTCAATGGTGGTCGCCTTTATCCTTTCGGTTGCGCCGAAACACATAGAAAACTTCTCCGTCAGTCTCTTCTCAGTGGCGATTGCGCTGAGTGGCATTGTTGGTGCGGTGTTCTCCACCTCAATAGCACTGGAGAAAGGCCAAGCCATTACCCAAGAAATTGTGCACACTGTGTATGGCGACTACTTCCAATTACTCACCGTATTGGCCGTCGTGATGGTCGGTGTGGCGCTTGGCGCGTCTCTGGTGATTCGCAAAATGTTACAAGCGGCAGAGGCTAAGCAAACCCCAGCAGAAAGTATTGAACTGGAAGCACATAGCTGATTTACCGTTACCTCTATTAATTGCTAGCCCGCTCCGCGGGCTTTTTACTTTTTCGCAAGTAACCATTTCGCAGTTAACTATCTGAACTGTTAGTTAAAAATCAAAACTCGCTCTGTTCTCTGCACTGATCCTTACAAATCCATACAAAACCTCCGTACTTTTTCTCATAAAATAAACAAATGAACAGTGTTCAATATTTTCCGCCTATGCTTTAAACTGTACAGGCTCTACGCTTCGGTAAGTTGGCCGAAACATGGCTTTCGTCCTCAAGTTATTCGAAAAGGACAATCGGCAGTCATGCCAGATAGCAACACAACGACGTGGACCCAACATACGCTGCACAACTAAATTACTCGAGAATTCGGAGATCTTATGTCTTACAAATACGCTTTCGCTGGTTTGCTGTCTGTCCTTTCCTTAGCGGCGCACGCTGCGCCCAACAAACACGTGATTGGTGGTAGTTTGGGCTATGGTGACGTTAGCTATAGCACCAAAATCGGTGATCAAGACGGCGACATGTATCTGGGCGATATCTACTACCGTTATATGTTCAATGAGTACTTTGGCATCGAGCCTGGTTTGAAAGGGGCGTTTATGGGCATCACCTCTGCCGTAATCAGCCCATTAAGTGAAGTTAAATCTGTCGCTTATGGTGGCGAGAGAGTGAGTGGCTACGCCAGTTACCCACTGGGAGCCGGCTTTGAGCTTTACGGAAAAGGCGGCCTCACTTACTACACGCTCAGCTACACACTGAAAGTCAGTGGCGAGAGCAAAGATTACAAAGAATCAAGCCTTGGTGGTGAAGCAGCGGCAGGTGTCGCTTGGGCCTACAAACACTTCGGTTTGAATCTCGAATACAACTACGCCAAAAACAGCGACTTTTCTTCTGGCGGAGTGATGGTCGGCGCGCAAGTACGCTTTTAACCTGTTCTCATTCAAAGATCTGCGTGGTTAAGAGATAGGCCGGGTAGCTCTCCATCTTCCCCCAGCGAGAGCTATCTGGCCGTTTACAAACGGTTAGCTCAACCCGAGCGATAAAAGAACTCCCAGCAGAATCAGCATACTCCTCGGGTAAAAAATCTATTCACTCTCCTTAAACAAAAGGCGCCCAAACAGGAGCCTTGCTAAACCACCTTGGGTTTATCGCGACAGTTGCGTTAACGACTCAATACACAATGCATCGTGGCGCCAATACTCAATATTGCAGTCAATCAACTCGCCTTGCTGGCTGTAGTTGACACGCTCAACCACCATCGCTGGCGTACCCGATGTGGCGCGCAGCGCTTGAGCTACCTCACCTAATAAACTGCTGGTGGTAATGCGGTAACGAATTTGCTGATACACCACACCAAAGTGATCGCGGTAAATGTCCGTCAGCGATTGCGACAAATCGAAATCGAAAAGATTAGGAAACTGCTCAGGACGCACATAGTTGGTCACGTACGCCACTGGGCGATCTTCAAGATAACGCACACGGTCAACGCGATAAACATCCGAGAACGGCTGTAAATTCAGCAGACGTGAGGCCACTTTATCGGCCAAGATGGCTTTTGCCAGCAGCAGTTCGGTTTTCGGTTGGCGATTTTGCGCCAAAGCCATATTGGTAAAATTGAGCGTTTGCGTCGGATCATAACGCAGCGGCGCAGGTGAGATAAACCAGCCTCGGCGATCTTCGCGATAGATGCGCCCTTCCGCTTCAAGCAGGCCAAGCGCCTCACGCAACGTCACACGTGTGGTATCAAATGATTCCGCCAGTTTTCGTTCTGCGGGCAATTTCTGCCGAGGTGACAACATGCCAGCTTCAATCTGCTCTACGATGGCATCTTTAATTTTTACGTATTGCACTGCGTGTCCTTATCTTTTTCGCCATGGCTGCCAGAGGCGGGAATGGTGTTGGCTAAGTAGAAGAATACTACCGCAGAAGTGGTGGCTAATGCATTAACAAACAAATAGCTAGCGATATCGAGCAGTGCTGGTAAACAAACGGGCAAGGTCACATTGAAAAACCGTTTGTACTGCGGCGATGCGGCTTAGAAAAAGCTGATTGGCAGATAGAAATCGAGTTCAAACGCTTCGTTTTCATCGACAAAATGGTTGCGGTGATAGTGCACGTAAGCCGGGGTTGAGCGCAGTTTAAAGCCCGAGTCGGGCAGCCATTTTTCCAGCACCTGACTGATTTGCGGCAGCAGTTCCCCATACACGCCGTGCAAACGAAAGACTGCATGCAGCCCACCCGGAATGACCATTTGGTTAACGATACCTCGATATTTCAGCGGTTTATCGATACCGATACAGGCAACATAGCGGCATTTATCCAGTTCGACCCAAGCTGGATTCGAGTGATGCAAGCCAAATTGCGCCGCAAAAGGGCGCCCTTCC
Organism: Vibrio cidicii; assembly: GCF_009665415.1. Classification (NCBI taxonomy): domain Bacteria; kingdom Pseudomonadati; phylum Pseudomonadota; class Gammaproteobacteria; order Vibrionales; family Vibrionaceae; genus Vibrio; species Vibrio cidicii. The sequence goes on from NZ_CP035922.1 coordinate 1,228,534, forward strand.
GCGCTCGCCCACGCTTTTAAAATCAGCCACGACTTTTTGATTGAACGGTTGTAGCCGACATGACGCACATAAGCCGCCAATCTTTGCGGCACTTCTACAATTTTCGGCTCAGGCAAACTGCGTTTCGCGACTCGATGGTAGCCCGCCGCCACTTCGGGATCTTTAAGGTAGGGTTTGTCCGACACATGCGGGTCATGACCTCGCCACTCCCCCGGAGCCATGTGAAAAGTGGCTTTAAATGCGCGGCTGAAAGAGGAAAGCGACGTAAACCCGCACTTATTGGCGATATCCAGCACTGATGAGCGCGTATCGAACATCAATTGATTGGCGGCGTATTCCATGCGAGTACGGCGAATATATTGGTGAATCGACTCCCCCACCACTTGCTTGAATACACGATGAAAATGTTGCTCCGAATACGCAGCGATTTCCGCCAACTCGCGAGCAGACAGCTCACGGCTAATGTCTTGATGAATGTAGTAAAGCACATCATTGATGCGCGAAATGTGCTGTTTACTCATGACGAAAAGGCGGCCTTGCAAACGAAAATAGCATGAATGGACATATTCAACAGCATAAATGGACACACCATAAAACACAACCGGATGTACTATCAGTCAAATAACAAAATCAAAGCACAGACAGGAAACTCCATGGAAATCGCTCGCTCATTACAACAGATTCAATCTTCCTATATTCGCGAAATCCTCGCCGCTGCCAGCGACCCTAGTGTGATCTCTCTTGCTGGCGGTTTGCCAGACGAGCAGACTTTTCCAATCGAGCTGATGAAGCCGTCCTTGGAAACATTGTCTGAGATGCCTGAAGTGTTCCAGTATGGCGCAACGGCGGGTTATGCACCTTTGCTGCACTTTCTCAAAACATACATGGCGCTGCCAGAGACACACATGGCGATGGCGTGTACCGGCTCGCAGCAAGGGTTGGATCTGATCGCGCGTGCTTACATCAATCCGGGTGACACCGTGGTGATGGAAGCGCCAAGCTACCTCGGCGCGATGCAAGTCTTTGGCTTAGTGAGCGCGAACATCGTCACCGTGTCGCAAAACGAATACGGGCCAAACCTCGATGAGTTGGCCGCCTGTTTCAAGCAACACGCGCCAAAGATGTTTTACGCGGTGCCAGATTTCCACAACCCAACAGGGGTCTGCTGGTCGCTCGAAACACGTCAGCAAGTGGCTAAGTTGTGCATTGAGCATAAAGTCGCCTTTATTGAGGATGCGCCGTATCGCGAGCTACGCTTCCAAGGGGAAGCTCTGCCGCTGGTATCGGACTTCTGCCCGCAAGATTCTATCGTGCTGCGATCTTTCTCCAAGATAGCCTCTCCGGGTCTGCGTATCGGTATTGTAACTGGCAAAACCAGCTATTTAGAGCCACTTATCAAAGTCAAACAAGGCGCGGATCTGCACTCCAGCGTACCAATGCAAGCTCTGCTGCTTGGCTTATTGCAGCATGAGCAGTTCCCTGAACATATGCAAAAAATCCGCACCCTGTACCACGCTCGCTATCAAGTGCTCGCGCAAGCGCTACAAGAGCTGCTCCCAGCAAACTGCCAACTGAAGCCCGTCGATGGCGGTATGTTTGTCTGGGTCACTTTGCCACCATGCGATACCTTCGCATTGGCTAAGGCGCTGCTTAGCAATGGTGTGGCCGTAGTGCCTAGCCCTGTTTTCTACCCAGCCGGACAAGATGCTCCTGCGGCGCTGCGTCTCAACTTTACTAACGCGACCCCAGAGCAATTGAAAGAAGCCGTGACCCGATTGGCCGAAGGGCTTAAACTGGCCTTGGTTTAAGTCAATCTCATTGAAATACAGTGACATGAACCGCCTTCGGGCGGTTTTTTATACGCGCGAAAAGGTGACCTGTGGCAGCTAAGAACAAACTCATCCGCTATCTCAGCATCGAGGCTGACGAACTTTTCCAACGCGAGGCGGCGTTGATCAAACAAGTGCAAACGAGTGAACTAGAGCAAGCGCTGCTGCTGTGGCAGGTCAAACAGCCAACGCTCGTCTTGCCAGCGGGGAACAAGTGGCCACAAAGCGAGCTGCTACACCGAGAGCTGGCCCAACTGGGCTGGCAACTGACGGCCAGAAAAACTGGTGGCGCGCCAGTGCCACAAGTGCCCGGCATCATTAACCTTTCGCACCTCTACCATTGGCCGCACGATCAAACTTATGACATTCGCAGTGCGTACTTAAAACTGTGTGACATCCTACGCCACTTCTTTCGCCACTATGGCTTAGAGGTCGATGTCCACGCCACGCCGGGTTCCTACTGCGATGGCGATTACAACCTCAACATTGGCGGACAAAAAGTGGTTGGCACCGCGCAGCGAGTACTGCTGAAAAAAGAGGGCGGGCAAGTGATACTAGCGCAAGCGTGCATTTTGATTGATGCCGATATGGCGCGGATTGTACAGCCAGTACAACTGTGTAATCGGCTCAGCCAGCGTGACGTAGAGATCAAAGCCGACGTTCACACGCCACTCTTTTCTCATCTGCAAAAAAGGCCCTCTATCGAGAGCCTGATGCAAACCTTAGCGGACTGTTTTCTGCGTTACGCTTAAGCAAGCAAAATGGCATGCAGTTCAGCCATGGAACTGACTGTATAGCTCGGCGCAATACGTTCATCGGCCGGGTTGCCTTGATGGTTCAGCCAACAGGTCTCGATGCCGAAATTCATACCGCCGAGGATGTCGGAATGCAAGTTGTCCCCAACCATCAAAATCTTGCTTTTACACGGTTGCCCAGCCACTTGTAGCGCGTGATCAAAAATCGCCAGATCCGGTTTTGCCACGCCCACCTGCTCGGAGATCACCACCTTGTCAAAATAACCCGCCATGCCGGTGCGCTCGAGACGAATCGCCTGCAACTCGGTAAAGCCGTTGGTGATGATACCCATTTTGACTTTACCGTGCAGCGCTTCCATCAGCTCCTTGACCCCAGGCAACAAAGTACAAATATCGGCCATAGCTTCAAGAAACGCACTATTGAGTTCCAGCGTGGTGGTATTGAGTTTCTCGGCCCACTCCTGAAAGCGGCGATGTTTGATCTCATCGGCGGTGATTTTGCCGTCTTGATAGTCGACCCACAGCGGCTTGTTGACTTTTTGATAGTGGTGAAAATCTTGCTCGGTAAAATCCACCCCTTTACGGGCAAACATCAACTGCATGCCTTTGAAAGCGTCAAAGTGAAAAAGGGTTTCATCGGCGTCAAACCATATCCAATCGTATTTCATTTCTGTGTCCACTACTGCGTTTTATTACTGAGGTAGTTTAGATTGTTTTTAATATGAATATAATCTCTCTCCATAGAAAAACATTGTGTCCATCTGCTCAACAATTTTACTTATGATCAATCAATTTGCCGATCTGCCCGTGTTCGTCACTGTGGTCGACTGCGGCAGTTTTTCGCAAGCAGCGAAACAACTCAACCTGACCAAATCGGCGGTGAGTAAACGCATCAGCCATCTTGAAGATGGCTTGGGTATTCGCTTACTCAACCGCACCACCCGCAAACTGAGCCTGACCGAAGCGGGACAACGCTACTACGACTATGCATCGCAAGCACTGAGCCTTGCCAAACGCGGGGTCGACGCCGTTTCTGAGCTGCATGGTTCTCCGCAAGGTCGCTTGAAAATCACCGCGCCGATGACGTTTGGCGTCTTGCATGTCGCGCCGCTGATCAGCGAATTTCTTGGCCGTTATCCTGAGGTGGAAATCGATCTACAACTGGAAGACAAAATGGTTGATCTGGTCGAAGGCGGTTTTGATCTCGGCATCCGTATCGGCCACTTGCCCGACTCCAACCTGATTGCCAAACGCCTTGCGCCGTGTCGCACCGTTTTATGCGCATCACCGAGTTACGTCGAGAAAATGGGGGCGCCGCAAAAACCGGCTGATCTCGCGGATCACAACTGTCTGCGCTACAGTTATTTTCGCGGCGGCAATGAGTGGCTATTTCTCCACCAAGAGCAGGAGTTTAAGGTGCTACCAAGAGGCAATTTTATCGTCAATAACAGCGAGGCCATTCGCCGCGCCCTCATCGCAGGCATTGGCGTGGCGCAAATGCCCACCTTCATCATCGGCAAGGAACTGCGCTCCGGGACGTTGGTCAATCTTATGCCAGAGTATCTTTTACCCGAACATTTTCTCTACGCTGTCTACCCGCAACGTAAGCATATGCCATTGAAAGTAAGAATGTTTATTGACTTTCTCAACGAGAAACTTGGCAGCGATACACCGTACTGGGATTAGGCTACTGACATCTTCTGACAAAGCCACGCAGTATGCTTTCCATGAACTCACACAACAGGAGAAAGTCTCATGGAACAAGTTATTGAAATGGTCAGCTTCAAACTGATTGAAGGTACGTCAGCGCAAAATTACATCGCAGCCAGCGAGCAGAGCCAAGCTTTTGTCGCCAGCCAACCCGGCTTTTTGTACCGCTCGCTGAGCCACGATGCCGCAAGCGACAGTTGGACGGATGTAGTTTACTGGCAAGATATGGAGGCAGCAAAAAAGGCGGGTGAACAGTTTAAAAATCACGCGGACTGCCAACCGCTGATGGCGTTAATTGAGCCAAACTCGGTCGACATGCGTCACCAATTGATCAAAATGAGCAGTTGTAACGTCTAAACGCCACCACAACAAAGGAACCCCATGAGCAAGTCGGAACGTCTATTTGAACTGTTGACCTTATTGCGCTCCAAGCGTTATGCGGTGACCGCCAAGCAACTCGCGGAAACCATGGCCGTCAGTGAACGTACCATCTATCGCGACATTCAATCACTGCTCAGCTCCGGGGTTCCTATTTGCGGCGAGGCGGGGGTGGGCTATCTGCTACAAAACGGCTCACACCTACCGCCATTGATGTTTAGCGAAAAAGAGATGGTGGCACTTGAACTTGGCATGCGCATGGTCAGGGCGTGGTCCGATGCCGAACTCGCTCAAGCCTCACACTCGGCATCGGCCAAAATTCTTTCTGTGCTGCCCGACAAACTGAAACGGCAGGTGGAAGAGTTCCCTATCTTGGTGCCCGATTATCATATCCAGTCCGATAGCGCCAAACGTGCTCTATTACTTCGCCACGCCACTGACAGCCAGTTTGTTGTCGATGTCGGCTATCAAGATGAAAAAGGGTCAGTGACCCAGCGCCGCCTACATCCGCTCGGGCAAATCTTTTGGGGGAAACATTGGACACTGGTGGCATGGTGCGAACTGCGCAACGATTATCGCCACTTTCGCCTCGATCGAATCGAATCGCTATCCGTCAGCGATGAAACTTTTACCACCAACGAGAGCAAATCTTTGTCTTACTATCTGGCGCACTGCGTGCCACCACACTAGCTGAGCACGCGGATCAGTTTGGCTGGCGTTCCGCCATACAAACAATCAGGCGGTACGTCGTGATTCACCACCGAATTAGCAGCAATGACCGAGCGGGCACCGATGGTAACACCTTGGTTGATAACACAGTTTCCGCCGATCCACACATCATCCTCGACCACAATTGGCTTGCAAAATGTTTCCCAGCGGCGGCGACTGCGGTAATCGAGCGAGTGAGATGCGGTATAGAACTGACAACTCGGCCCGATCAATACGTGATCGCCAATGGTGATCTTCGCCCCGTCAAGCATCACCACATTCATATTGATAAAAGTCTGCTCGCCAATATGAATAGTTTGGCCAAATTCACACATGAACGGCGATTGAATAAAACTCTCCCCTACATGGCCAAATAACTGCTGCTGCAAAATGGCACGCTGATCGCTTTGTGTCGTCACATTCAGACGCAGTAAAAGCTCCGCCGCCCGGCTACGTATGGCATCAATCTCACGATCCGCTCCATCAAAGCTCAAACCGCTCATCATTTTTTCAAATTCTGTCATCAGATCATCCTTATTAGCTAACGGCTTTATCCTACTTGGCCCTATAAAGGAAAAAAGAGAAAAGCAGCCGCTTTTCTCTTCCTCTTTGTGATTTTGTGGCACGCTTGGCGATCAGACGATTTCCCAACTGTGCGTCATCTCAACACCAGCACCCAGCATCAGGCAAACAGAGCAGTATTTTTGCAGCGAATCAGCGGTGACTTTTTCCACCAACGCAGGCTCTAGCGCTTCACCAGAAACGCTAAAATGAATGTTGATCGCGGTAAAAATGCGCGGCGCAGTATCACGGCGCTCAGTCGTTAGTCTGGCGCTGCACGCGGTCACTTTCTGCCCTGCCGATTTCAGGCCATCGACCACATCCACCGAGCTGCAACCACCAGCGGCCATCAACACCATCTCCATTGGGCTTGGTGCTGTGGCGCCACCATTACCATCCATCACTACCGAGTGCTCCGATTGCGATTGACCCAGAAACTTAAAATCTTCAACCCACTTCACTTCAGCTTGCATGGCTTCCTCTTTTATCGTGACGTTACAACGGCCTAATTTAGCTAGCTGGTCAGTGAAGGCAATCGAAATTTTCTTTTCGCTGTAATTTTTTTGCTGCCTCTTCGTTCTTATTACGTACAACAAGCGAAAACCCTGAGGTAAGTATGAAAAAGTTGACTAAATTCATTTGGCTGGTGCCGGTGATGTTTTCACTCCTCTTCATCGGCTACAGCAATATCGGTGTGGCCGATACGATGAAAAGCAACGGCCATGGCAAACTGCAAACCGCCACACTGGCGGGCGGCTGTTTTTGGTGTACGGAATCAGATATGGAGAAACTCGTTGGCGTCTACGATGTTGTATCGGGTTATTCCGGCGGCGATGTGGTCAATCCAAGCTATCGCCAAGTCTCTTCAGGAAAAAGCGGTCATTTAGAGGTGATCCAGTTCCAATACGATCCGCAAGTGGTAAGCTACGAAGCGGTGCTGGATTACTTTCTTCGCCACATTGATCCCACCGACGATAAAGGCTCTTTTGTTGATCGCGGCCCACAATATCGTCCGGCCATTTTTTATCACAATGCCGAACAAAAACGCATTGCCCAGCGCTTCTTAAAAGAGGTCGATGAAGCCAACATCTATCCCGCACCGCTGAAAACTGAGCTGATTGAGTACAAAATCTTCTATCCAGCAGAAGAGTACCATCAGGACTACTACAAAAAGAGCAGCTTGAAGTACAAGTATTACCGCTACGCTTCTGGTCGTGACAAGTACTTGGACGAGGTATTTGGTGATGCGCGCAATAAGCAACCGAAAACGCTTCGCCAGTTGATTGATGAGCATCAACAAATCAAAAGCGCCAAGCCCTACCGTAAACCGTCGGATGCAGAGATCAAAGCCAAACTGAGCGAGCTGCAATACTACGTAACGCAAGAAGACGGCACAGAGCGCGCGTTCCAAAATGAGTACTGGGATAATAAACAAGCGGGTATCTATGTGGATGTGGTCACCGGAGAACCGCTGTTTTCTTCCACCGATAAATACAAATCAGGCACGGGTTGGCCAAGTTTCACTAAGCCTATCAACCCTGCGTATGTCGTCACCAAAACCGATTACAAGCTAGTGTACCCACGCACCGAAGTCAGAAGCCGCTACGGTGATTCCCATCTCGGGCATGTGTTTGAAGATGGCCCAGCGCCCACTGGCTTAAGATACTGCATGAATTCGGCGGCGATGCGTTTTATTCCGGCAGCCGAACTCGAAGCAAACGGTTATGGAGAATACGCGACACTGTTTGAAAAATAAGCCCTTGTTGCTGAAATGGCAGATGAGCGGTCAGGTGCGTCTTTTATTGCTACCTGACCGCCGATTTTCCCATTCGCTCTGGCGGTGCTGGTACGGTAACTTATTGACCTCTTCTATCTTCGCTGCACATTTTGTTAAGGCAATGCATTACCTGTGCACAAAGTCATAAAATACATTGATTGAGTCAGCAATATTTTTAATAATCGCTGTTCAAAAAATGGCAAAAACTCCAGCATCTCAATCGTTCATCCGCTAATCTTAGCAGTATGATTGTTTAGCTATCGTAAAAGCATAATTAGAATGACAAGCGACGACTTTAAGAAATCCACCGCCAATCTCAAAAAAGCGGTACCCTTGATGATTAAAAATCATGTAGCAGCGACGCCTGCTAACTACGCGCTTTGGTATACCTACGTCGACAATGCTATTCCCCAGTTAAACCAAGAACTAGACACGGTGTTGGAAAACTTTGGTATTTGCCCTCCCGCCACCAGCGAACAGCTCTATCACAGTTATGTGGCCAGCAAAACCGAGACTAGCCTAAGAGAGCTCAAAGACAGCATTGAGATTTTACTCGGTGAGATCGCCAGCTCCATGTCGGATACGCTCTCCGATACGTCCTCTTTTACCGCCTTGGTAGACAAAAATTTCAGCAAGCTGGAGAAAGTCGAAGATGAAGGGCTAAGCATTGAAGAGGTGATGGGGGTGATTCGAGAACTGGTGTCTGAATCACGGGAAATTCGCCACTCGACCCGATTTCTTAGCAGCCAGCTCAATAACGCCAGTACTGAGATCTCACGCCTCAAAGAGCAGCTTGCCGAAGTGCAAAAAGACGCGCTATTTGACGGTTTGTCGAGCCTCTACAACCGCCGTGCATTCAATAACGATCTGCGTGCTTTGGTAAACGCCGAACAGAACATCAGCTTGGTCTTATTGGATATCGACCATTTCAAATCATTCAACGATAACTACGGCCACTTGTTTGGCGATACGGTGATCCGCGCTATTGCTAAACGCCTGCAAATGAGCTGTCGCGAAGGCATTACCGCGTACCGATTTGGCGGTGAAGAGTTTGCGCTGATTGTTCCTAACAAATCGCTGCGTATCGCTAGGCAGTTCGCCGAATCACTGCGGCGCAATATCGAGAAACTGAAAGTCAAAGATAAACGTTCCGGAAAGCAGGTGGAAAACATCACCGCATCATTCGGTGTCGCTGAATGGAAAGTGGGAGAAACACCAGACGATTTTGTCGACCGTACCGATAAACTTCTCTACGAAGCAAAACAACTTGGGCGAAATCGGGTGATGCCACTTTAATCACATCACGGCTTTAATCGCGTTACTACTTTAATTACGTCAGTGAAATAACGCTGCTCAGCAGTCTAACCAGCGATTTTCTGCTCAGACAAAAACCCCGGAAAAGCACACTTTTCCGGGGTTTTCTTATTTTATACTTAGATGCTGTAGCAATAGCTTAGAATGTAGTCTTGACCATTTTTCGCAGTGTACTCTTTATCTTCACTGCTTGCCATTGGCTTGCCATTTACATCCCCTTTCACAAGGCTAATCCAGTGACGCATCGCGGTAGGCGCGTCGCCAGTTAACGACGGACTGAATGTGGTGCGCGTTTCCAGTTGGATGTCATCAATTTCAATCAGTTCAACACAGCCGGTTCCTTTGTGGCAGCCCAGCATCACTTCCACATGGCTGCCTGTTTCGTCACGCAGTAGGATAGAGCAAGGATCTTCTTTTCCACCGGTAAAGGCGACAAAGTGCTTGGGAGAGCGCAAGCCACTGTGCGTACCGTCTGCAAAATAGGCCATCAGGTGACGATAATCGATCACATAACTGGTGACGTCTTGGTGTGAACCATTTTCCAGCGGGAAAAGGCGATCAAGCAGTTGTTTCGCTTTCAGTTGCTTCTCATTTTGTTCGCTTGAGCTCACCGCTTCGACGGCAAAGACGGCTTCTGCGATAAATGGGCGGTGTTGTTGTTGGATATCATTTTTATCGAATCTAAGCATATTCATCGTCTTTCCCTCTTAGAAAATCTCATTCCTTTTTTGCTTTTGGAGCAAAAACTTTAAACTTGCGTTTGGTTTCTAACAATTCTGTGAAGTGGAAGGTTTTTTTCCTTGCCTGCTCACTATGTAGACTAGCGAATTTTTTACTACAATTTCACAACAAAAATTTTACAGTGTGAATTTTACAAAATGTCTGTGTCAAAAAGCTTGATTCGCCAATCGCATTTCCTCGGAACCAAAATTAGGAACCTAAGAAAAAACAACCATTTAACTATGGAAGACCTCTCTGCGCGCTGTATTCGTATCAACCCTGAATACGCGCCATCGGTCTCCTACCTCTCGATGATCGAGCGTGGAAAACGGGTTCCCAGCATCGATATGCTGGAAGTGATTGCCGAAGTGTTTCAAAAAGATCCCGCTTGGTTTTTGGATGACGAGCCCGAATTAGAAGCGATCACGCCCAACAAAGGTAATCGTGGCGGGTTAAGTGGCATGGCGCTTGAGCCGAGCTTTTTGTTCTCCAATGACATTTTACAAATCGCAATTCCGGAAATGCTCTCGCAAACGGGCATCACTGGGCGGCAATTTGCTCATCTGCTGATCCGCGCTCATCAAGAAGCGAACCAAAACCACTTCCCGGATCTGGAACGTGCCGCGGAAGAGATCGGAAAAAAACGCCTCAATATGTCGGTGGAAGATCTGATTGATATTGCCAAAAGTTTGGGCATGGATATCCGCTGGATAAACCGCACGCCAAAAGATGTGGTTGACGAGCTGGGCGTTAACGCCAAACAGTTGGTGACGTCCTTTATGGAGCCGCCGAGCACCATTTATCTCAACAGCATGATGAAAGAGTATCCGACTCGGCTAAAGTACGATTTAGCGGTGTATATTGGCCATCGCATTTTGCACAGTGCCGACAGCGTGAAAAGCATTCTCTCAATTGGTCATCAAAATCACTGGGACCAAGCCGACGATCTCTCCCCGACATCCGACCTCAACTCCCAAGATATTCTGCTGGCGTGGCGTGATTTTGAATCCAGCTTTTTTGCCGGGGCGCTGCTCTGCCCGAAAGTTCCGTTTCGCCAATTGCTCGATCGGAGCGGCTACGAAATCGACGTACATAAGAAAGCGGGAGTCTCGCCCTCTGTTGCCATGCGCCGCATGACGGTGGTTTCACCTTACCCTCACTGGCATTATTTCGATGCGTATGGCCCCGGTAAACTCAAAGCGGTGTATCGCGGTAACGGCATCCCGCTGCCTTGGGGGAACATGCGCACAGTAAACGATCCATGTCAGCATTGGGCGGTGTTTCGTAAGCTGTCTGAATCACAACCGGGGAGCTCTGCGCAGCTTTCCATTCTTAATGTTGGCAATGAGCCTAGGTTGTACTGCTGCGAATCGGTGAACGTGGTTGATCCCGCGGGCAATAATCGCGTGCTCTGTGCTGGTATTGATCTCAACCCGGCGATCAATGCACAAGGTGGCGATGCGATTGAAATTGCAGAAGAGTTGAAGCGTTTGTGCGTCAGCCATGGTGGCACAAGTGAAGTGCCGTACCATATCAAGAAAGACCTGACCACGATAGCCAAAATACTCAATATCAAGTGGATAGAGCGCGGGATCAACACTCCTGCACGTTTGATCTGCTCCCGAGGAGCCGTGTGTCCGCGTCAGCCAAGCTGCTACGCAAAATGTGGCGAGGAATGATTTTAAGCAAATCTGCAGATTGCAGATAAAAAAGAGGCCAAACACAAGCAAGGTGTTTGGCCGTTTATACGTGTGAACAATCTGTGTCCACTAACAACGTCAGTTGGCTAGGTGACCCTCGGCTTAAGAAGGGTCGTAATAGGTAAAGCACAATGTGTGCCAAAAAAACAATTGTCTAAAAGGTCTATTTTTGTGCTGAACATCGTTGTTTTATAGACATTATTTGCATATCGCATTCTCAATTTGCAAAGACAGCGCATTATGCCATCGAGTGCATTATTAATAGTTAAAATTATTAGTTATCTGTATTGTTAGACTCGTCTTGTTTTATTCTGGAAATGTGTGACATTGACGACGTTATCTCACCACCATAGGCAACGACGTTTTAACGTCACCTATACTGACTAGGCAGATCAAAATCCACAAATCGGCTTATTAATCAATAACAGAGAATGCCTTGGAGACGCTTATGCACGCGTTACTACGTCAGTTCCAACTCTATAACATCGTCACCGTGATAGCGGGTATCCCTTTGCTGCTGTCAATCATACTCGCCGCTCATAGCATCCAGAGTTTTAACCGCCAAGTTCAAACCTCACATCTTGATCGAGAGGCGATTCAATTGGTCATTTTGTTTGATAACCTAGCCCATAATCTCGCGGTTGAACGAGGACTGACGGCCGGAGTGCTTGGTAGTAAGGGAAATCCAGAGCAAATCAATGCCCTTAAAGGACAGCGGACGAAATCGGATCAGGCGATCGCCCAGTTGCGTGCTCATCAAGCGCAACTTTTTAGTTCAACAGCAATCAAGGCCCTCACCAAAGACATTGACACGGCTTTAGGTGAGCTCAACGCTGTGCGTATGGGCGTCGACAAGCTTGCTCCGACCATTGCCCCTTTTACTTTCTATTCACACATCAATCAACTCGCGATAGATAACAACCGCTTAGTGTTATCTGAAGTAGGCAATGAGCAGTTGTCAGCGCTTGGAGAGTCACTGGTTTCTATCATCATTATGAAGGAACGAGCAGGCCAAGTTCGCGGAGCGCTGAATGGCGTTTTCGCCCGGGGCAATGCGACTGCGTCGATTTTTGCTAATATTGAGAACTATGTCAGCGCAGGGGACTACGCCAAACGTAGTGCACTGCTTGAGCTGCCAACAAAGTTCAAGCAGCAATTACTCGATTACGAGCGCGACCCTGTTTGGCAGCAAGTCGACAGTATTCAAAAAAGTTTTCTGTCCCAAAGGGAGCAGCTTGATCAGATCAACGGTCCAAGCTCACCGGAATGGTTCAAAATGGCCACACAACGCATCACGCTGATTAACCAAGTCCGCAATGCGCTACAAACCGAAATGCATGCACTCTCTGAACAACACGCCTTTCAGGCTGCCACCACTCGTAATATACTGATCTTCGCCTCTTTGACCGTCTCTTTTTTGCTCATTTGGGTGGTTTTTACCACGGTAACTACGCTACGCCAACGCGTCGGCCATTTGACCAACACCCTGAGTAATATGGCAAAACGCTTTGATTTGTCGCTCGATCTTGAGCAATCAGGAAAAGATGAAATTGCCTCTATCGCTTCCAGCATTAACCATTTGACTCATGCGATACGCACTCTTCTCGACAACGTGCAGCAAGCCAACGATCACAGTACTGGCAGACTGAACACCATCGTGAATTCAGCTCAAAGCCTTGGAGCCAGTAGTCAGGCGACGATGGCGAAATGTGACAATATTGCAACGGCAATGACCGAGCTTTCCCAATCCAGTGTTGAAATTGCCCATTCAGCTGAAAGAGCAACCGAAGATGCCAACACCATGAACCAACAAGTGCTGGAGTGTCAAAGTCAGAGCACACTCTCTTTCCAATCTGTCAAAGCTTTGATGGAGCAAATTGAAGCCACACAAACGTGCATGCGTGAACTGGACAAAGATACGCAAAGCATCGGCCAGATTGTGGACACCATCAGCGCGGTTTCAGATCAAACTAATCTTTTGGCTCTCAACGCCGCAATCGAAGCGGCACGCGCTGGCGAACATGGTCGTGGTTTTGCCGTGGTCTCATCAGAAGTGCGTGATCTGGCACAACGTAGTCAACAAGCAACCGAAAATATCACTAAGCTGTTAGACAGAATTCGCGACAACACCAAACGTTCGGTCGAAAACATGGACAAAAGCCAAACAGCTGGCAACGACACCTACCACTCGGTCGATGTCGTACGCTCAAGTGTTGAAAATCTAGAAAGCGCGATTGAACAAATTAATCAACACATCAGCAGCATTGCCAGCGCTACGATTGAACAGTCGAAAGCCAGTGAAATGGTTGATAAAGATGTCGATGTACTTGCCGAAATCGCTCATCAAACGGGAAATCAGGCAAATGGTTTAAATGAGATAGTCAAAGGATATCAATCTGAAGTGCAGGAAATGCAAACCCAACTCAGTGCGTTTAAACTTTAGTGCCAAGGCCCAAAGTTCGCTTTCACGAGCTTTGGGCCTTGGTTTTTAACTGAGCAAAGAACTGACCACTTCACGCTGCAGCTTCTTCTCTCGATACATACGATCGTCCGCTTCTTTGAGCATTTCATCATAATTGCGTAAGTCATGGTGAAAAAAAGCATAACCAATACTGACGTGCAGATAGATCAACTCACTTTCGTACACCACCGGATTGGCACACAGCGCAGATTTTAACTTTTCTATCAGTTGTGCAATGTCTTCCTGCTTTTGAATTCTCGGCAAAATAATTAAAAATTCGTCGCCGCCAATCCTAGCAATGATATCGGTGGAACGCAGCGTACTTTTTACTCGCTCGGCACAGGCAAGCAACACTTTATCCCCCGCCGCATGACCAAACGTATCGTTGATGTGTTTAAAGCGATCTAAGTCGAAATTGATCACCGCAAAAGTCTCGTCTTTACCCAATTTTTGCGCGTGTCTGAAATAGCGATCCAGCGAATACATGAAGTAACGCCGATTAGGTAACCCTGTCAGTTCATCATGCAAAGAGCGCACGCGAGCAATGTCGTATAAACGATAGATGGTGATAAAAACCAGCCCAAGCAAAAGCAGAATTGGATACCCTAACAAACGTGCAATATTGAGTTGATACCAAGGGACGCCCGCCAGGAACTGCTCATCTTTCGCCACAGCTAAAACCCAACCACCATGCGGAAAATTCACTTTCTCGCGAACAAACGCTGAGTCGTAGGTCTCTTGCTCTCCCCAGAAAATATCGCCATCTGCGCCTTGGCTATCATAGCCTTTGATCGCCACTTTGTACTTGTAAGCAAAACTCACTAGGCCCACGTCCGTGAACAGGGAATCGAAGTTTAAGACGGCGCTACACACCCCCCAATACTGAGTATTGAGCGGCGGATCACTGAAAATCGGCACTCTGGCAATCAAGCCTCTGCCACCTTGAACCAAGTTCACTGGACCAGCAATAAAGATCTCAGCAATGTTTTTTGCTTTCAAAATAGAGGCCCACTGCTTGGGCACCGTATGGTAATCAAGGCCAAGCACTTGCTCATTACCAGACAAGGGGTAAACGTAATTCACCACGTCATCTTTGGCTAACACGACGTTTTTTATGTGACGTCCTTTGCGAATGATTTTGGATGAAGCTTCGTCGAGCGCTTGAACATTGCTGCTAGGATGGAGTGAGACCAGCGTCGCTAAACTGCTGACAATGTAAATGTCAGAAACAATCGTTGCTTCCAGCTTAGATCGAATCGCTGAAAGTTGATCTTTTGCTTCTCGCTGCAAATGCTCTTCTAGCACTTGCAACTGGTTGCGATTGAGTACTTCAACCACACCTACCGAGAGCACAACAAAAAGGAAAAACAGCAGGTTTATGCTCCACTGTTTATCGAACGTGTACTTCATCTAAGCCCCTGTCCACGCCT
Organism: Vibrio cidicii; assembly: GCF_009665415.1. Taxonomy (NCBI): domain Bacteria; kingdom Pseudomonadati; phylum Pseudomonadota; class Gammaproteobacteria; order Vibrionales; family Vibrionaceae; genus Vibrio; species Vibrio cidicii. Next base: position 1,243,877 of record NZ_CP035922.1, read on the forward strand.
AAGAGATAGGTAAAATAATCAATAAATCATTATTATTGTTAAAAAAGTTGATATGTATAAGAATAAACCAATCTGGTTAATAATAGTAAGCATATTTTACGGGTGTGAACTTTCGGACAACTTATGACACAGCAACCCTCTCTGTTCCATAACGATAAATGGCTTGCCATTCGCGCTGGTGGACTCTTGTACTGGGATCCGCAATTTCTTTCACCTTGTGAGGCACAGCGCTATTTTCATCAGTTACGCTCTGAGCTCCCTTGGGCTCAAGAAGCGATTACTCTGTTTGGCAAACCCGTACTGCAACCTCGTTTGCAAGCTTGGTGTGGTGACGCTATCTACCGCTATTCTGGATTAACCATGCATCCTTCCCCTTGGACGAATAGTCTGCTAGAGCTCAAACAGCGCTGTGAGCAGGCATCTGGAGGCCACTTTAATTCCGTACTCGCCAATCTCTACCGCCACGGTCAAGATTCCATGGGTTGGCATCAAGACAATGAACCAGAGTTAGGCAAGCAGCCGATTATCGCGTCACTGACTTTGGGCGAATCACGACGTTTTCTATTGCAGCACATCGAGACAAAAGAAAAAATCGAGTTTGAACTGCAAGCGGGCTCTCTATTGATCATGGCTGGCACAACACAAACCTATTGGCGTCACTGCGTGCCGAAAACGGCCAAATCTAAGGCGGAACGCATCAATCTGACATTTAGACACGTCAATCCTACTATTTATTGACCAAGCAATTACATTAACTCAAACCATAGCTGCTAAAGTCCAATTTATCAAAGTGATAACAGGACAAGGTTATGCGTTTTAAAATCGGATATTTGGCCGTGTTGGTTTCGGCCTGTATCGCCTTTCATACCAGTGCGAGTGAAGAATCTCACACGCTGAGCTTTGAGCAATCCGCCGAGCAGATCAAAGCGACCTACGAAAGTCAACTTTATACTCTGCCTGCCTACGTCGAGGGGCACTATGGTTTGCGACTTTTTCGCCAAACACTGGATGAAAAATACGCAGCGGCGGTATGGAGCGATTTAGCCAGAGTGGCTAGTCGGCTCAATTACTTTGCGGCAGAGGTTCACACCCCTGAACAGATTATTCTCTATGCAGAAAAGCGCCTAACAGGCTACATGGACGAAACCGATGAGCGCAGCAGATTACGTTATACCGCAACCAAGCATATGCCAGAGTATCTTTATCTTGGCGTTGATCTCATCGGCTCAATGGCTCGAGCTGATGAATATGGGCTGGCACATCTGCAAGATAGCAAACTGCGCGATGTAATTCGTCGCTATGATTTTAAAAAATACGCCACCGACTCAGACATGATCAAAGCCTGGGCTGCGCAGCTAGCAAATCAAGTTTACTGGTTAAAGCAGCTTGGTGAGCAGGATGTGGTAAATGATTTTATTCAGGCGTTTCAGCACACCTATCCAGATACCAGTGATAAGAAACTCTCACCTCAGCAATATGGCAACAAGTTGTATGGCATGACGCACATTATTTTTGCCGATTCTGAGTATTACCAGCATCAAGTCGATGAAAAGCAGCATCAGTGGATTTACGACTATTTTCGCGCCAATATTGACACCATATTGATCCGGGCGAAAGAGGACATCATCGCCGAAGTCGGTATTAGTTTTCTGCTTGCTGGGCTAGAAGACGATCCGGTTGTCGAAAAAACTCGTCAAGCAATTCAGGCTTCTATTAATCACGATAAGGGGATGATTCCCTCTGTCTCTGGCGATTTCGATCTGAAAAGTGGCGAACACCGCAATGTATTGGCCATCATGCTGCTCGATTGGCAGCAAGTGAATGCAGCGCCAACGGTGACGAGCAATCCAAAGGTATTTTCCTCTATTCCCTACGGTTTGGTCGCTGAGAAGGAGGCACGCCAAACAAAACGCCTTTTATGATAAAATGAAACGCCCCTCAGTCAAGGCGAACCAACGCCGAGACTGAGGGAAAGTGTCAATTTTGCATTAGATGGTAAACCCGTAGCGAATCTGCCATCGCCTCTTTGTCTTCCCCCAAAAAGCGGATCGTCACCGCTTTACCGGGCAGTAAAGTGAAGCTGGAATCACTAAATCGTCCAGACGTGTCACATTCTAAATGCACATAAAATGCCGGGTTGTTCGCGATCAGGGTAATTTCATCCGCGTCGATTTTCACCTCAATACAGGCTTCTTTCATAGGTAACTTTTTGAGCTCATGAGTAGCAAACCAAGTATTGATGATCGTCTCACCTTCGCCCTGCACCTCGACGTAATAAAAGCCCTCGTTGGATTGCGCCAAATTCAACCTATCTTGCCACACTATCTGATTGCTATTGGCGTTCATCTGACACGTGAGTGGCCAACTGTGTAGCACCTCTCCTTGCCAGTTCATCCAGCTGACCGCCCCAGACACATTGGAACAACGTCGGCTATCATTGAGCAGATGCAAACTCAGCACGCCAGTGTGTGAAGAAAAGACCGCATGGATCGGTGCAAAAAAGCGTTTGGCTTGATAGTGCAACTGCTTCCAACGCCCACTGTATTCAATACTGGACCAAGAACTCACTGGCCAATTGTCGTTCAGTTGCCAATAAAGGATACCGCGACAAATGGGAGAAATAGATCGCCAATGTTCACTTGCCGTTTTTATCGCCATGGCTTGCTGAACTTGGCTTAAATAAAGCATTTGTTCAAAACCACTAGGGAAACGAAAATAGCGCGTAAACATCTCTGTGATGATGCTGTTGCCTCGCGGGTTTTTTTGGTGCGTTTCAAACGTCGGTGAGGTGATATTCCAATCGTGTGCTGGCGCAAAGGCTTTTACCTCCGCCAATGATGGCCAAGATTGAAAACCAAATTCAGAGCAAAACCTCGGATTAATGGCTTGATAAGCACTAAATGATTTACCTGAGTGCCACACATCCCAGAAATGCATATCGCCTTTATTGTCGTCGTGCCAAGCATCACCAAAATCAAGCTCCCCATTGCATGGAGAACTTGGCCAGAATGCACGTGTGTCATCAAGTGCCAGCACATGTTGTTCAATATGGCGATTCAAACGGTCATAGTTCACCGTATACTTCACTCTGTTGGCTCGCGACTCCTCGTACCAACCAATAGCGCCAATCACTTCGTTGTCCCCGCACCAAAGGGCGACACTAGGATGTTCGCGCAATCGTGGGACTTGATAAGCAATCTCTTGTTCCACGTCACGCAAAAACGCCTCATGACTTGGATAGAGCGAACAAGCAAACATCATGTCTTGCCATACGAGCAAACCCAGCTCGTCACACAGCAGATAAAAGAGTTCACTTTCATATTGGCCACCGCCCCAAACGCGGATCATATTCATGTTGGCGTCTACCGCACTTTGCAACCTTTGGCGATAACGCGCTGGTGTTTCTCGAGCGGGCATTGCATCAAGTGGGATCCAGTTGGCCCCTTTGGCAAAAATTGGCACGCCATTGACCACAAATTCCATCGCTGAACCAATCTCATCTTCTTGTCTATTAAGCTGCAACTGGCGTAAACCGATCAACCGCTCCAATCGTTGCTCAGCAAAGCGCACTTGCGCACGGTAAAGCGGTTGTTCACCGTAACCATTTGGCCACCACAATTGGGGAGAACTCACCACAAACGAGCATTGCACTGAGCCACCGTCTTGCACTTCTATCTGGCACTCTTGCTCTGCCAGGCTGAAATACAATTGTATCGGCTGCGTGGTTTCAACCTCGGCGATCAGGGTCACTTTGACGCTGCCATCGTCAAGCCATTTCTGCTCGGTGGAGAGGGTTTTCAGCCAAGTTTGATTAATCACTTGCAACTCGATGGCATCATAGATGCCCGACACCATCAAACATATTCCCCAGTCCCAACCTGAATGACACTGTGTTTTCCGTACTAAATTCATATGGGGTAACTGGTTGTTTCCCATCGCAGAGGGGACGGGGAATGCAAGACGCTCGGCACGCTGTTTGGCTTTCAGATCAACACGATAAAACTGCGCACAGAGATGATTGTCGCCCGCTCGCAGAAAAGGACGAATATCGACTTGATGACGCGCAAACATGTTGCTGCACGTCAGCACTTCAATTTGATTGATGTACAGAGTCATGAAGGTATCGACCCGAGTCATGCTCAACCAAATCGCTTGTGAGGCCAACATAGCGTCATCAACCCAAACGGTGCGTTCAAGATGCCAATCAACCTCTGCAATCCATTGGACCTGCTTTTCATTGTCTCCCCAATAGGGGTCGACAATCACCCCTGCGGCAAACAAGGCAGAAACATTGTCGCCGGGAAGGGTCATCGGAACAGAGATTTCTGGCCGCTGAGGTGAAGTAAGCCGCCACTCACCATTTAAACTGACATTGGATAACACTTCGGATGCTGGAGAACACAGAGACATACGTACAACCTGCTATTTGGCTACTACTAGAGAGCGCCAGTGTAGCCAGAAGGGAGAGTCCGATATTCATGGTTTTGTCAACGCAAGGGGATTTGCGGCGGACTTCAAAAATAACAGATGCCGCCCCATTAAGCACAGAACCATCAATAAGAAACGACTCCGCCTATCACTCAGGATATTGGTTTTATAAACAGACTAAAATATGAATTAGATCACCTACACTAATCGCACACTACTCACTGTAATAAAATGTATTTATTGAATAAAAACTGGATCTTAACAACTTTGAAGTGATTATTATCATTATTAATAACGCATTTTCTAATCACTTTGTTACTATGACTCACCCGCTTTGTTGAGATAAGGATGGTTTATGGCAGAGCTCACGGATAAAAAACTGCTGACCCTCATCACCTATGCGCCCGCCGCCATTGTCGCTGTTTTTGCCTTGCTATGGACGGCGTTGTCCGTTCGCGACGTAATGTTGCATTCCGAGCAGGAATTGATTTCACTGCGCGCCGATTTCCAACAACGACAAAGCACTCAGCTCACCAGTCAGGTCGAATACGTCGCCCAGCAAGTCGACTACGCACGCGAGCTCACCGAAGAACAGCTTGAAAACACCATCCGTGAACGTATTTACGAAGCGCACAAAATTGCCACGCGCATCTACGAAAGCAACCGCCATCTCCCTGAAGCCACCGTGACGAAAATGATTACCGACGCACTGCGTGACATTCGCTTCAATCAAGGCCGGGGCTACTTTTTCATCTACAAAATTGACGGTATGAGCATCATGCACCCGCTGCTGCCTAAAGTCGAAGGCACCTCTTTGTGGGATTTTAGAGACGTGCGTGGCAGCTACATCGTGCGTGACATGGGTGAACAGGTGAAGGCGAATGACGAAGCCTTTTACCGCTGGTGGTTTGTCAAACCCGACAATAAAAATCACGAGTTTGAGAAGATCGGTTTTGGCAAGTATTTCGCACCTTATGACTGGTTCATCGGTACCGGCGATTATGTGGTCGATGTGGAAAACGACATCAAAGCCACTGTTCTCAAATGGATAAACAACCTACGTTTTGGTGATTATGGCTACGTGTTTGTGATGGACGAAAAAGGCACAGTCTTATCGCACATCGACCCGAACTTGATTGGTCGCAACGCCCTGCAAGGGGAGAGCGAATCAAGCCCCTCGGATGCTGCGCGTCTTGCCAAAGCCGACCACCAATTTGTAACCTATCAAGCGGCCTACTTGCCATCGGGTTTGGATGATCGCACCAAAACCAGTTACGTCATTCAAATCCCAGCATGGGGCTGGACCATCGGCTCGGGAGTGTATGAGCAAGTCAGCCACAACTACCTCAAGCAAAGAGAGTTGCAAGCGAAAAGTGAAGGGCAAAGTACTTTTAGGCAAATGGCGACACTGGGCAGTGCGACCATTTTGTTTGTCGCGCTATTTTCACTGGGGTTAAGCCGTGTGATCGCCAAACGCTTCCAGCGCTTCCAGCGGCGCATCAATCAAGATTTCAAACAGTTAAAACAGACCAAAGACCAACTGGAATACATCGCCCGCCACGATGAATTAACTGGTCTACCCAACCGCTCTTTGCTCCATGAGCACATTCGTGAAGGTATTGAAAAATCGGAGCAGAAATGCTGTCAATTGGCGGTGATGTTCGTCGATCTGGATGATTTCAAGAAAGTGAACGACCTGTATGGTCACTCGGCAGGTGATCGCTTGCTAAGCGAAATAGGCAAGAAATTTGAGGCATTCCTCGAACCAGGCGATTTCGTCGCACGTTTTGGCGGTGATGAATTTATTTTCTGTTTCCCTTGCCTCGACAACTTGGCGCAAACCCAACAAAAAGTGGAAAAGATCAAACAGGTTTTCCGTCAGCAATTCGTCATCGACAACAAAGTCATCTTCACCAGTTGTTCGATTGGCGTTGCTATGTATCCGTCTGACGGCCACGACCCTGAAGAACTGATTTCCAAAGCCGATATCGTGCTCTATAAATCCAAAGCACGACAAAAAGGCGATGTGCTGTTTTTTGATAGCAGTATCAACTTGCAAGTCCAGCATGATTTCTTACTTGAGCGTGAACTGCGCGGCGCAATTGAACGTGGTGAACTCTCTGTGGTTTATCAACCGCAAGTTGAAACCCAAGGCGGTAGGTTGCACGGCGTAGAGAGTTTACTTCGCTGGCACAATCCGCAATTAGGACATGTGTCACCAATTGAATTTATCTCGCTGGCTGAAGAAATTGGCCTTATCAACCAATTGGGACAGTTTGTCATCCATCGCGCCTGCGAAGAGATAAGCCAGCTCTTTCCGGATAGCGATTCTGACTTAACCTTGTCGATCAACATCTCGCCGATGCAACTGATCAGCGACGCTTTCGTCACACAGCTCACGGAGGCCGTGACACGTTACCGCATCGCTAACCATCGCATTACGCTGGAGATTACCGAAAACGTGCTGATCAATGACATGCCAAAAGTCAAACCGATCATTGAGCAACTCAAAGAGCTTGGCTTCACCATCTCACTCGACGACTTTGGCACCGGATACTCCTCGCTGAGTTATCTGAGCCACCTCACTCTTGATGAAATCAAGGTTGATCGAGTCTTCATCGACAAAATGCTCAATTCTGAACAGAGCGATTCTTTGGTGAAAGCGATTATCGCCATCGCCCGCTCTTCAAACATGCGCGTAGTCGCTGAAGGGGTAGAGACCGAGGCACAGCGTCAAAGGCTCCAAGAGTATGGCTGCGATATTTTGCAAGGCTATTTGATTGAACGGCCAATCAGTGCGCAGCTACTCGCTGAAAAGTACGCCACCCGCACAGAATAGACTAAAGTTAAGGGAAACATGGCGTGAGAAAGGGCTAAAGAATGTGCAAACGGATACTCGCACTACTGTGTTTGATTTGCTCGTCAGCCAGTTGGGCTATACAGGAGAACAAGACTGTTCGTTTCGCCATTGGAGATTGGGAACCTTATACTAGCCGCCAAGATAATCCTGAATTCAAAGTCGCAGAAACCATTGTGCGCGCTGCCTTTGCCAATCAAGGCTATCAAGTCGAATTGGATTATTTCCCTTGGAGCCGAGCCTACAAATATGCTGAAAGTGGGGCTTACGATGGTTCATTCCCATGGATGATGACACCAGAACGGCAAACCATTTTTTTGTATTCAAAGCCCTTTTTCACTCAACACATTGTCTTTTTTTATCATAAGAGCAGCCAGTTTGACTGGCACAGCGTAGAGGACCTGAAAAAGTATCGTATCGGCGCGACTCAGGACTACGCCGCCACCGCTTTGTTGCAAAAACTGGGGATTACACCAGATATTGATAACGAAGATGGCGGCAGCATCATCAAACTGGGTAAGCAGCGCGTGGATACCTATCCTGCGGGGCTAGAGCGTGGTCAGTATTTGATCAAAACATTACTAGAGCCTTCGGCGGCAGCGCAGATAATGGTACACCCAAAAGCGCTCAGTGAAGACTATATGCATATTCTGTTTACTAGAGCAGATTTACAAAGAAGCGAGCATCTAAGCCAAGTATTCAGCAAAGGACTCAAAGCGCTATTTGACAGTGGTGAATATTACCAAATTGTCGACCCTGCCAATCAGTTACCAACGGATGATGAGTAACTACTCGTTCAGACTATCAATGCGAATCATCACCGCATCGGGGCGCCAATATTCAAACTCGCAGTCAATTAGCTCACCATCTTGCTTATAGTTGACTCGACATATCTTGAGTACAGGCTGTCCTTGCGCCAAATTGAGCGCTTTAGCTACGTGGGCTGGCGCAGAAGTCGGCACCACCTCAAAGCGTGAGCGGCGAGTCTCGTAACCATATTTTTGCCGATAGAGCCCCGTTAAGGAGCCCGTCAGATTCTCCTGCAAGATAGTGGGAAACAAGGCTGCTTTGAGGACATTTTCCACAAACAGCACCACACGGCCATCAATAAAACGCAGCCGTTCAATCACGTAAATTGGCGTGATTGTCTCAACCTCCAACATATTGGCGTACTCTCCGCACGCCATTTCACAGTTCACATGCAGCAAACGGGTTTCAGCAATACGATGCTGATCTCGCACCATTTGATGAAAATGCGAACGAGAAAGCGGGTTGTAGCAAATGCGCTCCGGTGAGACATACCAACCACGACGTTCTTCACGGTATATCAGCCCTTCCGTTTCCAGTGAAACCAAAGCGTCTTTGATGGTGATACGAGTGGTAGCAAAAAGCCCACTCAGTTCGCGCTCCGAGGGCAACTTTTGCCCTTGAAACCATACTCCGGCGTTGATCTGTGCGCGAATTGTGCTTTTTATCCTGCCTAGCTGAGTGGTTTCTTGAGTGCTCATTGCTGATCTAGTCCATTGCGTTTTTCTTTCATAAGGTAAAGCGAGCAGATAACAGAAATATGACGCTAGGTTGAGTTGTGCAATCACCGTCGTTTCGCTGCTGACCTCCATACAGATTTCACAAATGTGATGATCGTGTTCTCAACCGCTCAATTTGTAGTCTATGCTAAAAGCAATACACGGCTTATCTGTATGATAATCTAAGACTTTAGAGGTAGTAATGAGTGGTTCAGCCTTACACGTGATGTTCATTGATGACGATGAGTTGATGCTGAAAGCAGCAGGCAGGATGCTGCGTCGTCTACGTCCGGATTGGCATTTCACCTTAGTCAATGATCCTCGATGCTGGCAAGAAGCGGCAGCAGAAGTCGCTCAGGAACCCGAGCTCATCATCAGTGATCTGCTGATGCCAAACCTCCAAGGAGACGAGCTTTTAAAACAGGCCAGCCAAGCCTACCCCAATTCCATCCGCGCGCTAATCACTGGCGACACCAGCAAAGAAGCCAGCGCACTACTTAACTCCTCGGTACACTTCATGCTTCCCAAACCTTTTTCGGAGGAAGACTTCGTCCATGTGCTCAATAGTGCCGAGCGACTAAAACAGATGCCCTTCTCCACCGCATGTCGAGCCAAACTTGCAGAAATAGAAGATCTGCCAGTGTTGCCTCGCAGTATTTTGCAAATTCGCCAATGCATCCTTCGCCCGGAAGCATCGATACAAGACGTGTCAGATCTGGTGAACAGAGAACCAACATTGGCAGCAAGGCTGGTACAACTCGCCAATTCGGCCTATCTCGGTTTTCAGGTCAGAACAAGCTCACTGAGTGAGTCTATCAGACGTCTTGGCTTGGCGATGGTCGAGGCGGTTGCCAGCATTATGCTCACACAGAAAAGCTTTAAACATCTCGATTCGCTTGTTCACCAACAAATCGTCAACCGCTATCTCAACGCAGCAGAAAAAAGCAAAGTGCTGTCTGAACGTCTCAACTTGCCTTCCCGTGAACAAGAAAAGATCTACCTCATGACGTTACTTTGCTCGATTGGAGAGCTGGTATTACTGGAAAAAGGCGCAGAGCCTGATCAATTTGAAGCGTTCTACTCGTTTGAGTGCGGCTACAAAGACAGCCTCGTGATCTGCAGTTATATACTGATTTTGTGGGGCTACAGCGTTGATATGGCGGAGAGCATCCTGCGCATCGGGGGGGAGCAAACCTTAAATGACGAAAATATCGATAGCCAAGTTTTATTGCTCGCCATGCGCTGGATGGAGGCTGAAGCAAGCAATAGTATGGAGGCATTTTTGCTCTCCTTACCTGACCACTATAAAAATGTCATTCAATCTATTTTAGCCGATGCGTCTTAAGGAGAGTGTTATGTCGATATCTGTTGCTGTGGTCGATGATTCAAAAATGTCGCGAAAAGCAGTTATACGAGCGCTGCCTGAGCAATTTAAAGAAAATCTTCATGAAGCGCAAAATGGCCAAGAGGCGATTCAGCTCTATTTAGATGGTAAAGCCGACGTAATGTTTTTGGACCTAACCATGCCCGTGATGGATGGTTTTATGGTGTTAGCCGAATTGAAGAAAATTGCCGCGAGAAATTTCGTTTTTGTCATTAGTGCCGATATTCAGCCCACTTCACAGCAAAAAGCACTGGAGTTGGGTGCGGTTAAATTTCTACAAAAGCCTTTAGAGGCACAAGAACTAGAGTCCGTTCTAAAGGGGGTCGGTTTACTATGAATCATGCATTTACGCCCGACCATGAAGATTCGCTAAAAGAATTTCTCAACATATCAATGGGCAAAGCGGCCAATAAATTGGCCAACTTACTCAACTTGCACGTTACGCTCACGGTTCCCAATATCAGCATTGCCTCTCATGAAGAGCTCAACAACATTCTAAAGCAAAACCAAGAGTACTATTACACCCAGCAGTCATTTTTTGGCCAAATGCAAGGCGAGGTACTGACCCTTCTCAGCCGAAAAGGGGGCAAGGAGCTGGCAAAAAATATGTGGCGTCTTGAGGGTGACGATAACCTCTCCGACAACCTCCTCGCCGACTGCCTTTTGGAAGTATCCAACATCCTTTCGGGTGCCAGTATTCAAGGATTGTGTAACCAGATCGAGCTTAAAGCGAGAGTTCAACCACCGGTTATCTTGGAACCTGACGATTTCACACTGCCAAAAGACAAATGGCAGCACACAATCATTTTGCAGGTCTCGTTTCTCATTGAGTCCTTTGAGTTCGAAACCAAAACCGTGATTTGCTTTGCAGACAGTGGCTTTAGTCAAGTGATTGAGAAGCTAGATGCATGGATATAGCAGGTAAAAACATGTCGAATATCAAGTCAAAATTGATGCTCTCCGATCTGGTGGATCAGCTCTCTGTGGCGATTTGCATCGTTCGTCGTGACTACACCATAGCCATGGTCAACGAGTATTTTGTCACGCGTTCGAAAGTGACCACGAATGAGTTAGTCGGCCAAAATCTGTTAGAGAAATATCCAGAATCGCAGCATTTCCTCAAACGGAAGATTGATACTGCCTTTATGATTGAGTCACCCACTTTCTCATCTTGGGAACAGGCTCCCCATGTTTTGCCTTTTTACACTTCTCGACCGATTTCTGGCTCTGAAGACCGAATGTTTCAAAATATTGAGGTTCTGCCTATTCACAGTGACGACGGCTCTTTGGAACACGTCTGCCTTTGTATCCATGATGTCACCCTGCAAGCCGCTCAACACCATTCCTTAAAAGAGTTGACCGTCAAACTGAACAATGAGCAGCATCAACTCGAAGATGCCCTAAATAAGCTCAAGCAGGCACAAAGCCAGTTGTTACAGTCAGAAAAAATGGCCTCGATTGGTCAACTTTCGGCTGGAATAGCCCATGAGATCAATAATCCAATCGGCTTTATTACTTCTAATTTGCAAACACTAGATGATTATTTTTCGACAGTAAAAAATCATATTCAACAGCTAAACACATTAATAAATAGTTGTGAGATTGAAAATATTATAGAGATCAAAGAGAAAGCGGAAAAGAAGATCAATCTCGACTATATTCTCGACGATCTGTCTGATCTTATTCAAGAATCTTTGGAAGGATCAAGTCGTGTCATGGCTATTGTTAAAAACCTAAAAGAATTCTCTCATATTGACAGTTCTGAGTGGAATTACAGCAATTTAGAGAACGGCCTAGAATCGACACTTAAAATAATAAACAACGAAGTAAAGTACAATATTGAGGTAGAGAAACACTTTTCTAAAGACGTTCCAGAAGTGTATTGCCAACCGATGCAAATAAATCAAGTTTTCCTTAATATACTTGTCAACGCCTGTCATGCGATCGAAGGAAAAGGGAAAATATCTATTTTCCTCGATAAACACGACGATGATTTTGTATCGATTAAAATTGCCGATACAGGCAGTGGAATTCCACAAGAAATTCTAAGTTCTATTTTTGATCCTTTTTTCACCACTAAACCAGTTGGCTCTGGCACAGGATTGGGGTTATCCGTCTCTTACGGCATAGTCGCCAAGCACAAAGGGAAAATCGAAGTTGAGAGTGAAGTAGGTAAAGGCTCAACCTTTACGATTCTACTCCCTATCAATCAAAATCCACAGCAGGATGCTTCGAAGTAGCAGATGGATGAACACTTATGATCGATTATGCAGAAATACTCCTTGTCGATGACGAACCGCTGATCCTAAAGTCTTTAGAACGACAATTACGACGAAAGGTTGGGCACATCTATACTGCTCAGTCAGGAGCAAGCGCCATTGAGATTTTAAAGCAAAATCAAAATATTAATCTGGTGATTACCGACTTTAGAATGCCTGAAATGGACGGTTCAGAACTGGTGGCAAGAATAAAATCCGACTTTCCTGAGGTAGCCACCATCATGCTCTCAGGGCAAGCAGATTTTGAGCGGGTGACCAATGCCTTTAATACCGGTGCACTGACACGATATTTAGGAAAACCTTGGGACAATGATGAACTCACGTCGGTCATCGAAGAGGTGCTGGATATCCAAAGTAAAACACGAAACCGAGACAGACTCACTCAACTTAAAAATATTTTTGCTTTAAATAATCATATTGAAAAAATAAAAGAGTATCGCTGTAAACCTTGGTTATTAGTGATGCTAGATATTCAATCCATGCAAAAATTTAATGACCAATATGGCGTCATGGAAGCGAATGACTTTATTCATGATATCGCCAAGGCCATTCCTAAATCAGAAAAGCTCGTGTGGTATCGTTATGAAGATAAATTTTTTACCTTTGTTGAATACCATCACTCAGGATACGAGTTAATCTTTAATCTAGAGGAATCAAATTTTCCATCATCAAAAAGCAAAGCACGTATTCAAGTCAGTATTTACCTAAGTGACGCCTACTCGTGGAATACAATTTGCGCAGAAGAAATTGCCCGAAGAAAACTCGACATATCACCCATCGATAATCATACTTACTGGCTAAACGATCAGTCACCGAATGAGAGAGTGAGAGAATTTTCCGAATTATCATTGATTATCAAAGATCTTCGTTCAAATAATTTCGTCGCTTATTTTCAGCCTCAATTAAACCTAAGAACGGGTAAAATTGATTGCTGTGAAGCACTCGCCCGTCAAAAAGGAGAACATGGGCATATTCTAAACCCCGCACAGTTCTTACCACTGATGGGAAAATATGATTTATTGGATAAATTAACCGAGCGCATGCTTAATCAGTCGCTCCAGTTGATCGCGCGGCTCAAACAACAACAGCTTGCAATCCGTGTTAGCGTGAATGTCACTGCCGCGCAAGTTGAGTCCGGCTACGTAAAACAGTGTCTGCACAATGAAAGCGGTGAGTGGCTTGCAGGGACAGAGCTGTTAGAACTTGAAATTCTAGAGACAGAGAAAATCATCTCTTTTTCTAGGATGAGTGAACAGATCAAACTACTGAAAACCGCTGGCGTGCATAGCGCAATTGACGATTTTGGCACGGGCTATTCTGGCTTTGAATCGCTAAAAGAAATCCCTTTTGATGTGGTTAAAATTAATGGTCGCTTCATACGCTCTTTAGGAGAAAGCGAATCCGATGACGTTATTTTGAAATCCATCACAGATAGCGCAACGTCACTCAATATGTCTATCGTTGCCGAGTGGGTGGAGAATAAATTTCAGTATAATTATTTAAAAGAGCATGGCTGTACGCGAATACAAGGATATTGGGTCAGTCCTCCACTACCTGGTGACGATTTTTTAAAGTTCCTCGCTAGTTATTAAGGAATCATTTATGAACGATACGGCAGAAAAAGATCCCCTTGATAGTTCTGAAGAAAGCGAAAAACTGGCTATTCTGCTGGTCGACGACGAAGCAGATATTCTCAAATCTCTCACTCGAGTGTTGAGATTCGATTACGACGTGGTGAGCTTTACAAGTGGAGCAGAAGCGCTCGCTTATCTTGATCAAGACCAACCGCCGATCATCATCTCTGACATGCGCATGCCGGAAATGGATGGCGCTGAATTTCTTCGTTTAGCGCGTGAACGCAGCCCAGATTCGATCCGCTTTTTGCTGACGGGTTACAGTGATATGGAGTCTACGGTGAGAGCCGTCAATGAAGGTGGTATACACACCTACCTTTCCAAACCTTGGGACAATCAACTGCTTAAAGAAACCATCGCAAAGGCAGTCGAGTTGTTTCAGTTGAAAAAAGAGAAGCGAGAGCTGACGGCTGCATTGGCCGTGAAAAATGTTGAGCTAGAAGAGCTCAATCAAAATCTCGAAGAAAAAGTGAAAGAGCGTACAGAAATGTTGGAGTTAGCCAACAAGAAATTACAAGCGTTGCTCAATAATCGCACCCAAACCTTTAAAGATATCTTAGCGACGCTCTCTGCGATTATTCAACGCGCAACGGGCAACAATAACGAACACAGCTTACGCATCGCTGAGATATCTCGAGCAATCGCCAAAAAGCTCCATCTCAGTGACAGTGAAATCTCGCATATTTATCTCGCTGGTTTACTGCATGAGATAGGCTTAATTCGCTCCGTTGAAGAGGAGCCTGTAGAAATCAACTTAGAACAAAATGAAGAGCAAAATAAAGAGCTTCCTCACCTTCCACATTGCAACCCCGTGGTTGGCGCTGAGCTCATCAGTCAGATAAAACGTTTTCAACCTCTCGTAGAGATCATACGCCATCAAGACGAACACTTTGATGGGACAGGTACACCAGATCACCTGCAGGCGAACGCAATTCCTGTGGGTGCACGTATCTTGAAGATAGTGAAAAGCTACGATTTTCTTGTCGCTAATATGCGTAATCCCCATCGGATGAAAACCAAAAGTGCGAGATTATTTATTAAAAGCCAAGCTGGTGAAATGTTTGATCCAGATATCGCGGATCTGTTTATCAAATTCGCTGAGAAGCAGATGGCTGACATTGATATTGATCGCTGCGTCAGTCTCGAAGAACTCAAAGTGGGCAGTGTTTTGAAGGAAGATTTATATCTACCCAACGGCAAGTTGATGCTCACCGCGGGCAGTAAAATTACGTACCATATTCTCGAGAAATTAAAAGAGATAGAGAAAGAAACTCACCTGCCTTTAGCCATCTTTATCTAATTTTTACTAACTAAGAGCAATATTGAACATCTGAGTTATTGGCTGTTTTCTTTCGTTACACAGGGAAGAGTGAGCGTAACAACAACACCATGCTCTTCCCTATTTTTAATTTCAATTTCACCTTTATGATGCTTAATAATATCGTAGCAATAGGTTAGCCCCAAGCCCATCCCATGCCCAACTTCTGCTGTGGTAAAGAAGGGATCAAACAAACGCTTCAACCACTCACTTTTTATTCCAACACCATTGTCTTCAATATCGACAAGGCAGGAATTGTCCATCTGCTTCGCCTTAATCTGAATATGTCCACTTCTCTCTTTCAAGCAAGAGCACGAATTAACTGCATTTTTGAACAGTTCAATAAAAAGTTTAACCAATTCACTTTCCGAGCCTAATAAGAGAGGCGCTTTAGTCACGGATGAATGAATATTTATTTCTACATTATTTGCAACTTGTATGTTTGACAGCGCTTGATGAACTAACTCAAACAGCTCGATTGGTTTAAAGTCTGGGCGACCTTCATGATTATTAGCCGAATATTTCTGCAATGCATCGACCAAACCTTTCACTCGATCAACGCACTGCTTGGTCTCCAGAAGACATGCTTTAAAATCCTCATGAAGATATTGTACATGGTGGTTTTTTTCCCACTTTTTGAGCATTTCTGAATCAACCACTTTATCCGGCTCTTTCAGTAAAGCGATCCAATCTTGGTAAATGGAAAGATATTCAAGGCTCACTTGCAAATTGCTATTAACCACACCAATAGGGTTATTAATTTCATGGGAAAAGCCCGCCGCCATAGTACCAATTGAGGCCATCTTTTCCGATTCCACTAGCTTCTCTTGCGTCGATTTAAGTTCTTGATTCAACTTTGTTAGCTTTCTATTCGACTCAAGCAAGGCTTGCGTTCTTTGCGCCACTTTGCTCTCCAAAGATTCGTTGGCTTGTTCAAGCTGCTGTTGATATTGAACGGCTTTCTTCTCCGAAATGGCAAGCCTTTCCACCATATTCATAAAGGCTTGAGATACGGTAGAAACCTCATCTTTGCCCGCAATATTCAAATCGACTTCTCTGTGACCATTCGCGATTTGGTCTGCGGCATCTCTCAGTTGTGTCAAACGCTTCGTCAAATAAGCCCCCAAAATATAGGAAAACAAGGCCACCAAAGACATTTCACCCAAGACAATAATGGCAGTCCATTTCTGCGCTTCCTTGATCTGGCTGTTCAGTTTCGTCATGTCAAAGCCAAGCCAGACCGAACCAAAGGTGATTCCCGCCTCTCTAATGTCTTGTTTTACATCAAATATGCCATCTTTTACCTGTTTGGAGGACTCTTCTAAAATTCGTACACTGTAACCGCTTGGGGTTTGACCTTGTTCTGAGAGCAGCTGTCCTCCCTCGCCAAATACCGCAACGTAGACAATGTCACTTTCAGTGACCAGCTCTTGGGTGAGTGATTCAATGGTCGCTAAGTCGTAGGACAGCACCGCATTCTTGACTGTATATTCCAGCAAGCGCGTGGTTGAAATAACCCGTTGATTGAGGCCGTCATAGTTAGTGGTTTTCAAATAGTTCAAAGTTAAGGATACCAAGATCGCCAGCGCAATGGCCTCAATTAGTGCAACACCTATGATCGTTTTTAACCTAAGTGACATCTTGACCTTCTAGTTCATTAAGTGTTCTAAAGAGGTGATATTGAGGGCGCGGACATCGTCCCAATCTTCATCTTTTGCGGCGGCGATACCGCTGAAATTGATCGCCTTTAACAGCATGGCGCCCTCTTCTGTATCGGCCAATTCAATAAGCGCGGTTTGAATCTGCTGCACAACCTCTATCGATAAATTCGGATGATAGGCAAACGCGTGGGGAGTGTAAGCATCACTTCGCCACAGTACCGCTAGCTGCTCTCGCACTTCTGGCTGAATATTATTTAATGTTCTCTCTATTCCACCACCCGCCTCAACCACTCCCCTGGCCACATTAAGATAAACAGAATCATGTGAAGAGACATACATAGGTTTCACTTTAATGCCGCGTTGTTCTAGCGCCGCTTTAGGCAGAACACTGGCTGCGAACGCCGCTGGCGAAGGAAAAGCCACCATCTTGCCATTCAGCTCACTGATGTTATCCAGCGCACTGCCCTTTTGCACCACGATCAAACCTCGAATCATTTTGTCTTTCTGTTTAGCAAATGCCTTGTAACCGGGCGTTTGATGAAAAACGGTGTAGTGGTAAGGGTTCATGTAAGCGATGTCAAACTCACCCCTTAGCAGCTGTTTTTCAAATTCGGGAATGTCTTTAGTGGTACGAAACACAATCTCATGGCCTGTCGATTCTGAAACCGCTCGTAATATCGGCCCCCAGCGCTTCGCTAACGTGGTTGCCGATTGCTGAGGAACAATGCCAAAGGTAATTTCTTCAGCACCAATGGAAAACGGCAAGAGAACACACATTAAAAGGGGCTTAACATTCATCGACAAGATCCACTTTCTACCTGATTTATTTATTAAATGTAGGATATCTATGAGGAATATCTATCTTCAATACTGGTATTGTTAGACTGATCAAGCAAAAAGATGTCGATGGATTTCCCAATGACATTTCAACGCGCCGTATCGATACCTCCTTTCCTCTCAGCCTCTTAGCGCAACCGAAACGACACAAAACTGTCAAACAACTTGCGCTAAATCGTCACACTCCCTCCCTAGGATAAAAAACGAACTTACTGACCTAGTCCAAAAGGATGGAGACAATGAAAACTTTGCTTAGTCGTTCTACGGCGGTATCGGTTACGCTGATCGCCGCTTCGCTATCGACGCACGTCATGGCAAAACAAGCGGATTTGCAATCTCTGATTGAAGCCGCACAAAAAGAAGGGGCGGTGTACAGTGTCGGGATGCCAGACAGTTGGGCCAACTGGAAAGGCACTTGGACAGACTTAAAAACGAACTATGGCTTGAAACATCAAGACACTGACATGAGCTCGGCGCAAGAGATCGCCAAGTTCGAAGCAGAGAAGAAAAACGCCACCGCAGATATCGGTGATGTCGGTTTTGCTTTTGCTCGTGTTGCGGTCAAAAAGGGCGTCACTCAGCCCTACAAACCGACCACTTGGAACGACATTCCGAATTGGGCGAAAGACAAAGAGGGCCACTGGGCTCTGGCCTACACTGGCACAATCTCTTTTATTTCCAACAATAACTTGGTGAAGAATGCCCCTAAATCTTGGGATGATATCCTAAAAGGGGATTACAAAGTGACGGTTGGTGATGTCGGTGTTGCAGCGCAAGCCAATAACGCGGTGTTAGCAGCGGCGTTTGCCAACGGCGGTGACGAAAGTAACCTCAAACCAGCACTGGACTTCTTCGCTAAGCTGGCTAAACAGGGGCGTTTATCGTTTACCGACCCAAGCATTGCCAACCTTGAAAAAGGCGAAGTGGAAGTGGCCATTTTGTGGGACTTCAACGCGCTCAACTACCGTGACCAAATTGACCGCACACGCTTTAGCGTAAACATTCCACAAGACGGTTCGGTTATTTCTGGCTACACCACCATCATCAACAAGTACGCAAAAAACCCGAATGCAGCCAAGTTGGCACGTGAGTACATCTTCAGTGATCAGGGCCAGATCAACCTTGCCGAAGGCTACGCACGCCCTATTCGCAGTAACGTCACTCTACCAAGATCGGTGCAAGATAAACTGATTGCGAATGACCAGTACAGCAACGTGCACCCGGTAAAAGATTTCAATGCGTGGGAAAAATCGGCGCGTAAACTGCCGCGTCAATGGCAAGAAAGCGTTCTGATCCACCAACAATAAGAGGCCATTTTTCATGAACAGCAAAGTGATCTTGGTTGTTCTAGATGGACTCAACTATCAGGTAGCCCAAGACTGCATGGGCTACCTGAATGGCCTGATAGAACAGCAACGCGCAACGCTTTATAAACTGCACTGTGAACTCCCGTCACTCTCTCGCCCGCTCTACGAGTGCTTACTTACTGGCGTTCGGCCTGTCGACAGCGGTATCGTGCATAACCAGATTGTGCGCCTTTCGCAGCAGGAATCGATTTTCAGCTTGGCGAAAAATCAGGGCAAAGTCACCGCAGCGGCGGCTTATCACTGGGTCAGTGAACTGTACAATCGCGCTCCCTATGATGCTGTGCGCGATCGCTTCACCCACGATGACAGCCTCAACATCCAGCACGGCTGTTTTTATCATTGGGATCACTACCCTGATGAAGCTTTGTTTCTCGATGGCGACTATCTACGCCGCCGCTATCAGCCCGACTTCTTGCTGATCCATCCAATGAACATTGACGACATGGGCCACAAACATGGTTTAGATTCACGCCAATACCGTAACAGTGCACGCATGGCCGACGGCTATTTGTCTCATTATCTCGATACTTGGCTTACCGCCGGCTATCAAGTCCTCATCACGAGCGATCACGGTATGAACAACGACCTCTCCCACGGCGGCATTTTGCGCGAGGAGCGTGAAGTTCCTTTATTTGTACTTGGCGAGCACTTTAGCCACCGCGAGTGTGACATCCAACAAACCGAGCTTTGTGGTGCCGTCTGCCAGTTACTTGGCCTTGATCACCAAAAACCTTATCCTCAGGCACTATTAGCACTATGAGCAGTTCTGTTATTCCTCAGAGTAAATCCGCCACCAAGCACGCCACGCTTCGCCGATTTTCTCGTTTTAAACCCGCATTATGGTTGGCGCCATTTGCACTGTTTTTTTATCTGTTCCAACTGGCCCCGATGGTTTGGGTGCTTTGCAACAGCTTTATTTACGAAGAAAGCCTCTCGTTAGAGAACTATGTTGAAATTCTTGATTCGGCGTTCATGCGTCAAGCCTTTACTAACAGTATCTGGTTGGGGTTTTGGTCTAGCCTGATTGGTTTAGCCATCGCCACTCTTCTGGTTTCCTCGCTGCGCCGAGTCAATAGTGTGCTACGCGATGGTGTGATCGCCTTTACCAATATGAGCAGTAACTTTGCTGGTGTGCCGCTCTCCTTCGCTTTCATCATTATTCTCGGCACCAACGGCGCGCTCACTTTGTTGCTGAAACAATATGGCTTGCTGGGCGAGTTTGACTTGTACGGCAAATGGGGATTGCTGGCGATTTACATCTACTTTCAGATCCCCCTTGCGACCTTACTGCTCTACCCCGCATTCGACGCACTGAGCGACGATTGGCAGGCCGCCGCCGCTCTGCTGGGAGCAAAAACTTGGCAATATTGGCTCAAAATAGCGCTGCCGGTCCTGTCACCTGCGCTGCTGGGCACTTTCATTATTCTGATCGCCAACGCGATTGGTGCCTACGCCAGCGTTTATGCGCTCACCTCCGGTAATTACAATTTGATCACCATCCGCATCGCTAGCTTAGTGTCGGGCGATCTGTTTCTTGAGCCCAATCTCGCGGCGGCCATTTCAGTGCTCGTGATGGTGCTTTTAGCGCTGATTACCGTCATCAACCAGTGGTTGATCAGCAAAAGTTACCTAGGGAGAAAGCAAGATGCACAAGCATAAGCGCACTTTTGACCAAGCCGTGGTCACCACTGTGGTCGGTTTGATGCTGATCCCGATTGTCGCGACTTTAGTGTACTCGCTTTCATCACGCTGGGGAGCGACCATTTTGCCGGACGGATTTACCTTGGACTGGTACATTAAGCTGCTCAGCGATCAGCGTTTTCTCGATGCTTTTAGCCGTTCGCTCTTTATCTGTCTCTCAGCACTACTATTAAGTGTGGTGTTAGTGTTGCCCGCGATTTTCGTGGTGTTCTACTACTTTCCTAAACTCGACAAGGTGATGAATATACTCATCTTACTGCCTTTTGCTGTGCCTCCGGTGGTCTCTTCGGTCGGTCTTTTGCAGCTCTATGCAGACAGCGAGATTGCACTGGTTGGCACGCCTTGGATTTTAGTGGGCACTTACTTCACCATTGCACTGCCTTTTATGTATCGCGCCATTGCCAACAATTTCGCCGCTATCCATCTGCGCGATCTGATGGACGCCGCTCACCTGCTCGGTGCAAGCACCACGCAAGCGTTTTTGCTGGTGGTGTTGCCGAATCTCAAGAAGGGGTTGATGGCTTCGCTGTTTCTTTCTTTTTCATTCCTGCTGGGGGAATTTGTCTTTGCCAATATTTTGGTGGGCACCCGCTATGAAACCTTGCAGATCTATCTGTACAACATGCGCCAGACTAGCGGCCACTTTACCTCCGCGCTGGTGATGACCTATTTCCTATTTATCTTTTTACTGACTTGGCTCGCCAGTCGTTTTAGCCGAGGAACTCACTCATGAGCTACGTTACCGCCAATCAACTCACCAAATATTTTGCCGATAACAAGGTGTTTGAAAACATTCAGTTTCAGATTGAACAAGGCGAGTTTGTCACTCTGCTTGGCCCTAGTGGTTGTGGCAAATCGACTCTGTTGCGCAGCCTGGCTGGCTTAGAAAGCCTGGATGATGGCGAGATCTGGGTCAACGGAGAAAACATCTCTCAGCAAACACCGCAGCAGCGTGGTATCGGCATGGTGTTTCAATCCTATGCGCTGTTTCCCAACTTGACCGTGGCCGGTAATATCGCCTTTGGACTGAAAATGCAGAAGATGCCGGCTGATGCTATCCAACGTGAAGTGGCAAAAGTGATTGAGCTGGTGGAACTCAATGGCAAAGAGCAGCACTACCCGCATCAACTCTCTGGTGGACAGCGTCAACGCGTAGCACTGGCGCGCGCCTTGGTGGTAAAACCCCGCATTCTGTTACTCGATGAGCCGCTTTCTGCGCTGGATGCCAAAATCCGTAAACACTTGCGTCAGCAGATCCGCGATATTCAGAAAGAGATGAACCTGACCACTATCTTTGTCACTCACGATCAAGAAGAGGCGATGATCCTCTCAGACCGCATTTTCCTGATGAATAAAGGTGAGATAGTGCAGGCAGGCACGCCGGAAGCGATTTACACCCATCCGGTCAATGAGTTTGTCGCCGGATTTATGGGCCACTACAATCTGGTTGATGCGAGCCAAGCAAAACGTCTGTTTAATCTCGACACCGAATGGAAAGTGGCGATTCGCCCTGAGTCGATTTATGTTAGAGAGCCCGGCCGACAGTACGGCCAACACATTTCTGCGCCGCAAACTGGGGTGATTAAAAGTCACCAGTTGCTCGGCAATGTGATCCGCTATCAGGTGAACGTCAATCAGTGTGAGCTCACGGTCGATTTGCTCAATCGCTCATCAGAACGGCTACTGGCCAGCGGCAGCCAACTGGAACTGCTGTTCAACCTTAACGAAATTCAACCAGTGAGAGCTTAAAATGGCCAACCCTTTGTACGTATTTGACCTCGACAAGACCTTGATCAATGGTGATTGTGCCATGATATGGAACGCCTTTCTGGCAGAAAAAGGCATTGCCACCGACGCCAATTTTGTCCAAGAGGATCAAAGGCTTATGGCGCTCTACGACCAAGGCAAAATGAACATGGCAGATTATCTCGCCTTCACCATCGCCCCGCTCACCCACTTGCCGATCGAAGAAGTTCACGCATTAGCCGCAGAGTGTGTCGAACGCGACATCTTGCCCAAGCAGTTCTCACAAGCTAAAACGCTGATCGCCCAGTTACAGCGAGAAGGCATCGACATGCTCATCATCTCTGCATCCGTCTCTTTTTTGGTGAAAGCGGTCGCACAACGTTTAGGGATTAAACAAGCCATCGGTATCGACTTACAACTCAACGGCGATCGCTACAGCACACAAATCAGCGGCATACCCAGCTATCGAGAAGGTAAGGTGACACGTTTAAAGGAGTGGCTTAAAACAGAAAATAGAAGTGATGTGACGATCCACTTCTACACCGATTCAATCAACGATCTCCCTTTATGCCAATACGCAGACGTCACGTATCTAGTCAATCCTTGTCCGCAATTGGAAGCTTACAGTGCACAGACCAAGTGGACAAAACTCAAGTGGTACTAATCATAAGAATAGTGTTGATATTGAACCCCATCACACTTAATTCGGTGTGATACAAAAGTATAGCGACTGAATTATTTTTGCTATTTCTCTTACCTAAAGAATAAACTAATTTTAGCTCATCCGTTATTTACGTCATGAGCTAAAAATGATCACAGAACTCACCAATGCCAATTTAATTAAAGGCAATCTCCAAGCGAACAATAAAAAAGAAGTTTTTGCAGAACTGGCACAAATGCTATTTGAAAATAACCGAGTCAGTAGCAAAGAGGCGTTTTTAACCGACATCGAAGCACGTGAAGCATTAAGCGTCACTTCAATGGACGGCATCGCTTATCCGCACGCAAAAAGCAAAGCAGTAATAGAGCCTGCTATCGCCGTTGGCGTAAAGCGCGAAGGCATCGAGTATGGCGACGAAGAGGGCGTAAAACCGACCGTATTCTTCATGATTGCTTCACCCGATAACGGCGCAGACCATCATATTTATGTTCTTCAAGAATTATTCGGAAAATTTAGCGAAGAGTTTATTGAAGATATTCATAACGCAAAAGACGAACATCAAACTCTTAATATTTTAATTCAATCATAAGGCGTGAAATTATGAGTACCCTAACCGCTCAAGCTACCAATAACAGTAGCGATTTCAAAAAACTCCTCAGTACCATGAAAGGTCACCTTTTATTTGGTACATCTCATATGCTGCCATTTATTGTTGCTGGCGGTGTATTATTGGCACTTGCTGTGATGGCTTCCGGTAAAGGTGCCGTTCCTGCAGATGGCTTCCTAGCGGATATTTCCAATATCGGTATTAAAGGCCTGGTGCTGTTCCCTATTATTTTGGGTGGTTTCATCGGTTATTCCATTGCAGACAAACCAGCTCTTGCGCCAGCCATGATCTCTTCTGGCATCATGGCGGACATGGGCGGCGGCTTCCTTGGTTGTATCGTTGCGGGCTTCATTGCCGGTGGAGTGGTATTCCAACTTAAGAAAATCCCGCTTTCTGCCAACATGACGGCGCTCGGCGCGTATTTTATCTACCCTCTACTCGGTACGCTTATCTCTGCAGGCATCGTTCTATGGGGTATCGGTGAGCCAATCAAGATCTTCATGGCATCTATGAACGAGTTCCTAGCTTCTATGGCGGGCGCTTCTAAAGTGGTTCTAGGTACGATTCTTGGTGGTATGACGGCATTCGATATGGGCGGCCCTATCAACAAAGTCGCAACGCTATTTGCTCAAACTCAAGTGGACACTCAACCATGGCTAATGGGTGGTGTGGGCATCGCAATCTGTACACCTCCTCTAGGTATGGCACTAGCAACATTCCTATTCAAGAAGAAGTTCACTAAGCAAGAACAAGAAGCAGGTAAAGCAGCAGCAATCATGGGCTCTATCGGTATCTCTGAAGGTGCTATCCCATTCGCAGCAAACGACCCTGTACGCGTTCTTCCTTCAATCGTTGCTGGTGGTATCGTTGGCTGTGTGTTTGGCTTCCTAACAGACGTTCTACTACACGCACCATGGGGCGGCCTAATCACAGCGCCTGTATCAAGCAACATCCCAATGTACGTGGTGGGTATCGCACTAGGCTCACTAACAACCGCAGTGATCGTTGGCTTCTGGAAACCAATCGCGGAAGAAGAAGCAGAAGACGAAATCGCAGAAGCAGCACCAACGCAAGCTCAAGCGGCTCCAGCAGCAGGCGAAGGCGAGTACGACATCGTCGCTGTCACCTGTTGCCCATCTGGCGTAGCACACACCTTCATGGCAGCGAAAGCGCTAGAGAAAGCCGGTGCAGCAGCGGGAATCAAGATCAAAGTAGAAACTCAAGGTCAAAACGGTATCCAGAACCGCATCACTGACCTAGATGTCGCAAACGCAAAACTGGTGATTCTTGCTCACGATATCCAAGTGAAAGACGCACACCGCTTTACCAACGCGAAAATCATCGAATGTTCGACCAAGGAGGCGATGAAAAAAGCCGCCGAACTTATCCAAGCTTAACCCTTAAGCTCCTCCCCCAGAGCCCTTTCCCCCAAGGGCTCTTTTTATTTCATAGTGCTGTGATTCAGAACTTTATCGCTTCATCTGCATCAATGCTGCGGCATTTAAAATCGCGTCTTTGGTGGTGACGTCGATAACCTTGATGTGCTTGAAACGCTCGGGTTCTTTGATGGCGACGTCGTGGGCAAAGATCACAAACTTAGCCCTTTGAACATCTTTAGCGGTAATTCGATTAATGATGCCGTTGGCACCTTGTGTTTCCACTTTGATTTTCACCCCGAGTAGGCATGCCGCCTTTTCCAACGATTTCGCCGCCAAGAAAGTATGCGCCACACCAGAAGGGCACGAAGTGACGGCAAGAATATCGGCTTGGCCTTCCCCTACCACCGAAGAATATGCCAGTGTATCGCCTGGCGAATTCTCGTCTTCATTGACGGTTTTCTTCAGAGCAATCGCTATCAGGGCTGTGGTCATAGCACCGGCAAGCGTGCCAACAATATAGCCCACTTTTCCATCGACAACAGGAAGTACAATCCAGCCGCCCCAAGGCGCATGATTGAGTACTTGGAAGAGAAAACCAATCACATTGCCGACAATACCGCCAGCAACAATCGCCGGCAGCACACGTGCGGGATCCGCCGCGGCAAATGGAATCGCCCCTTCACTGATACCAATCATGCCCATAATGCCGGCCGCTTTACCCGCTTCACGCTCATCACGCTTGAATTTGCTTGGTGACAACAGCGTGGCCAGCGCCATCCCCAATGGTGGGGTACAAATTGCAATGCCGACTCCGCCCATCAACCAAGGTTGGGTGTTCACTTGCGTTTGGGCAAACAGCGTGGCGACTTTGTTGATAGGCCCGCCCATGTCAAATGCGGTCATCGCCCCCAACACCGCGCCTAAAGCAACTTTGCCAGAATCGGCCATCGAGGCCAGAAATTGATTGAGCCACAACATGCTGCTGGCGATAGGAGAACCAATCACCCACATGATCGCCCCACAGGTAATAAACGTTCCGAGCAGAGGATAGATAAAAATAGAGCCGAGCGAGCTCATGCTGTCGGGAAGCTCGATCTTTTTCAGCTGACGCACCACAAAGCCCGCCCAAAAGCCCACAATGATCGCGCCTAAAAAGCCCGTATGGTATTGATTGACCGCAATCCAAGTGCCAATCATCCCCGGCGCTAAACCCGGTTTGTCTGCCATGGAATAGGCAATGTAGCCGCCGAGCACCACGGTAAACAAAGTCAGGCCAGCAATGCCCATTTGCGCGATGTCCGCCAATACTCCCTGCTCTGGCACCGCGCCATGGCCAGAGATCATCACAGAAAGCGACAATAGCACCCCGCCCGCGACAATAAACGGCATCATATGAGAGGTGCCAAACAGCAAATGCTCCTTAATACGCGCGACGCGTTGTGCCATTGGGCTAAGCGGCTGATGAACAAACTCACCCATGCCATGCTCTTGCAGGGTATCGACGCCGTTGTGACCCACAAACAACGCTCGCGCCTGATCGATATCTTCCGCGGCTTTGAGCTTCTCGACAAAACCCTCTTCAATCAATTTACTGGAGATTTGTGCCAACACTTCAATGTGGTGATGATCTTCGCCATCGGGGGAGGCGAGCATAAAAAACACATCGGAAAGCTGACCATCTTCTGCTCCGTAATCAATCCCTTGGCGGCTGATC
This sequence comes from Vibrio cidicii, assembly GCF_009665415.1. Lineage (NCBI taxonomy): Bacteria > Pseudomonadati > Pseudomonadota > Gammaproteobacteria > Vibrionales > Vibrionaceae > Vibrio > Vibrio cidicii. The sequence goes on from NZ_CP035922.1 coordinate 1,270,976, forward strand.
CCCACCACCACAGCAGGTAAGGCAACGGCGTGACTTTTGGCGTGGGGAATGGCAATCCCCTCTTCAAAACCGGTATTGCCAATTTCTTCTCTTAGCCAAATATCTTTTAAAAATTGCTGTTTATCGGTCAATTTCCCTGCTTTATCCAGCATCTCCACCAATTCGATCAGCACGTCTTCTTTGCTGTTGGCTTTCAGATCTAAGCAGATGACTTCGGGTTCGATCAGGTTGGTCATATCCACGATGGCTTTACCTTGCGTTGTCCATACTATCCATACTCACTCATTGAGGCGTGTATTGGTTCGCGCACGCGCGCGTAGGCTAGAGTAACCAGCCAAGCGGTTTCAAAACATAGGACGAAAGATGCAATGACTGGATTTTTGTAACATCAAAAGCGAACTGTGAACTGGGTCTGCTGTGAAAAAGCCGCATTTGCCTTACGCTGTGCTAATATCCTGCCAAACGTTACCACGAGATAATCCGATGAAAGTTGTTGCGGTCACCGCTTGCCCAACGGGCATTGCCCACACCTACATGGCGGCCGATGCATTAACCAAAGCCGCACCAAAGTACAATGTGCAGATCAAAGTTGAAACCCAAGGTGCGATGGGGATCGAAAACCAACTGATGCCTTATGATGTGGCCCATGCAGATAAGGTATTGATTGTCTCGGATATCGAAATCGAACAGCCAGGACGTTTTGAAGGCATGAACGTGGTGAAACTCTCCATCGAAGATGTGCTGCTCAACGTCGACAAAGTGTTTCTTATCCACTGCCGCTAAACACCAGCATGATGCATGAATATCAAGTCACCTTCTTGGTGAACGATGTTAACGCCAGTGCCCATGTGGCCCAACCATTGTCTCGTGTTGCGCGAAAGTTCAAAAGCACCCTGCGCATCATCAATATCACGCAAAATCGTAGCGCAGAACTCGCAAAATCACTCGCGGTGCTGCAAGTAGGCTTACAAGAAGGGGATTTTTGCCAAATCACCGCCATTGGCATTGATGCCGAACTCGCCTGCTTTGTGGTTAAAGACATGCTGTCGGATCACTTCACCGTGGTCGGTTCAAAGATCAACTATGAGTTCTCCAGCCATCTGGCCGAACGTCTAGCGCAAATTTGTCCACCAGCCGAGGTCAAATGGCACTATGCCAAAGCGCACACCGAACTCACCAAATTCGAGTGTTTGAAAGGGTTAGCGCAACTGATTTACCCCGTTTCGCCCGATGAGCTGATTTTGGCGTTTATCAAGCGAGAAGAGCGCTCTTCCACCTGCGTAGCCCCCGGCATCGCGATTCCTCATGTGATGTTTGAAGGCATTGAACACATTGCTGTGGCGGTGATCAAAAACGACGAATCGATGGATTGGGCTTCCAAAATGGGCGACGTGCATTTAGCCATTGCTTTGGTGATGCCGAGCAAGCCCAATCGAGAACAGATCATCGCTGCGACCAATTTAACGCGCAATTTACTGTGTGATCAGATGGTTGAGCGTCTACTGTTGACTCGCAGCGGCGTTGATCTGCAAGCGCTGCTGATGTACGCCATGTCACGCCTGCTAAATTGAGGCGCGGTAATCGCTTGGTGTGCGCCCCGTGCGATTTTTAAACACGCGGCAGAAGTAGTTCACATCCTTAAACCCGCAGCGCAGCGCCACTTCACTGAGCTTAAAGTTATACTTTTTGAGCATAAACTTGGCGCGATCCACCCTTACCCAAGTGATGTAGTCAGCTAACGTCATATGCCCTTGCTGGCGAAACAGTCGCGATAAATGATTGGCGGAGATGCTAAAACGCGATGCAATGCTTTCACGGGTAATTGGCCGATGGAAGTTCTCTTGGATATAAATGCAGATCCCTTGATAGAGATCTTGCACGCGGTTATGCGACTGCTCAGTAGGGGCATTCAACATCGTCTGGGTGTATTGCAATAGAGCTTGCAGCAACAGCTCATCCATCGGCTTTTTGTGATTTTCACGCGCCAATGAGCTCAGAGCTTCTAAGATGTTGTCGATGGCAAAGCCTGAACGGGTTTGGATGCTGTGTTTTTGGATATCGTAAAAGTTGGCTTCGTCTTTGCGTTTACTCACCAAACTGAGCCCCAACTGACGACGCCCAAACAACATGCTCAGCACCGAGCAATCGGTATCCCAGTTCGGCTTATTCCAGCAGTTCGAAGGAATAAAAATCGCATCACCCGCTTTGGCGACAATTTTGCTTACTTTGCGATCGTGACTTTCCATTTCATTAATGTATTCCCCATCCAAGACTAACTCCAAACGGGGAAAGTTAACCTGATAGCTAAATTCCGGTGGCGTATGAAAATCGCCAGCGAACCAAATGTGATGAAAGGACTCACGTTCATTTAGTACCGATGAAATCAAATCATCAAAAATCATCTCTAGGCTCTCATCGCATTATTCAATTCGTAACAGCGTAAGGTATACAACGATTCTTACCATGGCTCATTGAACAAAATCACACTCCCGCCAAAATGATACAAAAATCCAGTCACAGCACCAATTCTCTAGTGTTCTTTTTCTTATTTAAAAACAACAAACATACTTTAAATTAATGAAATAACTGCAATTTAACTTTAATGGTGAGAATTTTAGAGGCAAAGGCAGTCACCAAATCTCATAGCGATCCAAATCACATTCAACCCATACTGATACAATTATCCAGTAAATGTACCATTTCTTCACTACTCGCTCGATCCGCAAAATTAAACAATATCTCTGACAAATACCCAGGTCACTTGGCGCAGCTGCGTGAGGCCAGCGCGGGATAAAAAAGACAAAACACAGAGGTTTCTATGATCAACCAACTGATTAATGCCCATTTAATTCAGCTTGATCTGCAAGCAAATAACAAACAAGCCGTTTTTGAGGAGCTGATTGATATCCTGCATTCGCAAGGACGTATTTCAGATAAAGCGGCCTTCCTACAAGACATCCAAGCGCGTGAAGAACTAGGCAACACCGGATTTGAAGACGGCGTCGCAATCCCTCATGCGAAAAGTGCCGCCGTTACCCAACCTGCCGTCGCCATTGGCGTGAGCAAACAGGGCATTGAGTACGGCGCAGAAGACGGTTTGCCTTCCAAACTCTTTTTCATGATCGCGTCACCCGATGGAGGCGATAACCACCATATTGAAGTGTTGGCTGAACTCTCTTCCAAGCTGATCGAAGAAGGCTTCATCGATGCATTTCTCAATGCCGAAAACGCCGAGCAAGCACTGCAACTATTGCTGAAAAAGGCCGAACCTGCTCCAGACACTCCTCCATCGGAGAGCAAAGGGTTGATCATTGGTGTGACGGGTTGTCCTGCAGGCATCGCCCACACTTACCTCGCGGCGGAAGCACTGGAAAAAGGCGCGGCGGCGTTGGGCTACGAAATCAAAGTGGAAACCAACGGCTCGATTGGAGTGAAAAACAGCCCAACCGCAGAAGAAATTGCACGTGCAGAGGCGATCGTTGTGGCGTGCGATAAGCAAGTCGACATGGCGCGCTTTGCCGGTAAACGTGTCGTCAAAACCAACGTCAAAGCACCCATTCGCGACGCTCAGAAGCTGATTAACGAAGCGTTAAACGCGCCAAGCTACCAAGCCGAAAGCACCAGCACGCAGTCGGTGGCGAACAAAGCGTCCCAAGCGCGCTCTGATCTCTATCGTTTCTTGATGAACGGCGTATCTCACATGATCCCATTCGTGGTCACCGGGGGGCTTCTGATTGCCTTAGCCCTTGCGGTCGGTGGCGAGCCAACCGAAGCCGGCATGGCGATCCCTCCAGGCAGTATGTGGAACCAAATTCTAGAAGTGGGCGTGGTCGCCTTCACGTTGATGATCCCGATTTTGGCAGGTTACATTGCCTACGCGATCGCAGACCGACCAGCACTGGCTCCGGGTTTAATCGGTGGTTGGATTGCTAACAACGGTTCTTTCTACGGCGCTGAAGCAGGAACAGGCTTTATTGGTGCCATCATCGCAGGCTTGCTTGTTGGCTACTTCGTTAAGTGGATCACCTCAATCAACTACCACAAGTTTATTCAACCACTTGTTCCGATCATGATCGCACCTATCACCGCATCGCTTTTCATTGCTGGTCTGTTCATCTTCGTCATCGGTGCACCCATCGCCAGCCTAATGGACGGTTTAACCGCACTGCTCACCAGCATGAGTACAGGTAACGTGATTCTACTGGGCATTGTGCTGGGTGGTATGGCCGGCTTTGACATGGGTGGCCCATTCAACAAAGTGGCGTTCTTGTTCTCTGTCGGCATGATTGCCAGTGGCCAAACCCAATTTATGGGTGCGATGGCGTGTGCCATTCCGGTTGCACCACTTGGCATGGCGCTCGCCACCGCGATGGGTCGCAAGTTCGATTTGTTTGAATCGTCAGAAATTGAAGCGGGCAAAGCGGCAGGTGCAATGGGCTTAGTCGGTATCTCGGAAGGGGCGATTCCATTTGCGGCGCAAGATCCGATGTCGGTGATTCCTGCCAACGTATTGGGCTCTATGGTTGCAGCGGTAATGGCGTTTTCTTTCGACATCACTAACAGCGTGGCGCACGGTGGCCCTGTTGTAGCGCTACTTGGCGCGATGAACTACCCGTTATTGGCGCTAATTTGCATGGCTTCAGGCGCTGCGGTTACAGCAATCACTTGTGTGACGCTGAAGAAAATCCGCGCACAAAAGCTGGCGGCCGCAACCGCCTAACTTCCCTCTCTTTCCACCGTATGGCTTGGGCGCACGCTCAAGCCATCTTTCCGATGGTGACTTTTCTAAAGGTCACTTTTTAAAGGTAACTTTTCTGAAGGCAAGAAAGATGTCTGAGATCCTAGCTTCGCAAGCAACCCTGCCGCTGGCGGTGTTCTTCCCGATGACCAACCCGATACAAAACTATGCGTGGGGCAGCAAAACCGCCATGCAGCAACTGTTCGCGATCGAAAATCCAACCAATGAACCCCAAGCCGAGTTATGGATGGGGGCGCATCCCAATGGTTGTTCATGTGTCACGATGGCAGGCCAACCAGTTAAATTGTCTGACTTTATTGCGCAAAATCCATCGCTAGTTTTAGGTGAGCAGACCGCCGCACAGTTTGGTGAGCTGCCTTATCTATTTAAAATTCTCGCCGCTGAAAATGCGCTGTCGATTCAGGTGCATCCCAACAAGCAGCAAGCAGAATTAGGCTTTGCCCGAGAAGAGCAGCAAGGTATTGCGTTGACCGCATCCAACCGCAATTACAAAGACCCAAACCACAAGCCAGAGCTGGTTTACGCACTAACAGAATACCAAGCGATGAACGGTTTTCGCTCTACTGGCGAAATTCTCAATGTCTTTGCCGAGCTGGCCATTGACGAACTGAGCCCATTTGTTGATGCCCTCTCAAGTAACCCAACAGAACAAGGGTTGAGTGACTTTTTCTCCGGCTTACTTTCATTGCAAGGTGAAACGAAAAACAACGCCGTAGCGGCTTTGATCCACCAAGCAAAGCAGATTGATTTGCCGCTCTTTGCCTTGATTGTTGAATTGGAAAAGCAGTATCCCAACGACATCGGCCTCTTCGCACCATTGATGCTCAATGTGATTACCTTACAACCGGGTGAAGCGATGTTCTTGCAAGCCGAGACGCCGCACGCCTATTTGCATGGCACGGGCTTAGAAATCATGGCCAACTCCGACAACGTGTTGCGCGCGGGTTTAACGCCAAAATACATGGATATTGATGAGTTGGTGGCATGCACTCAATTCAAACACAAGCCGTTGGAACAACTGCGCCTTGAGCCAAACCTGAGTGATGGCAGTCTGCACTACCCCATTCCTGTCGACGACTTTAAATTTGCCATTTTACCGCCCGCAGAGAAGCTGACGATCAACGTAGCCAGCGCGGAAATCTTGCTGCCTTTGGATGGCATTCTCGAACTCAGCCACGCTAATGGCGAACGTTGTTTAATCCAAAAGGGCGAATCGGTTTTCATCCCCGCTTACAGTGAACAGTACACCATCACCAGCCAAGGCCGAGTCGCAAGAGCGTTTAGTTAAGCACATTCAAGGGGCGCACTTCGCCCCTATTTTAGATGCGAAACAGGGCTGGGTTACTGAACTCAGCTCACTTAAGCGCTCTAACTCAGAGTAAGACTCCGAATGACTTTAGCAACCAGTTCAGCCTGATTACGGGTTGCGGTCTTCGCTAAGCACGCTTTAATCTGCTGTCTAATGGTGTTGCTGGTTGCATCACGTAGCACGGCAATTTCATCAACCAAAGAGCCTGAACAAAGTAAACTGGTCACTTCCGCTTCCGCTAAGGTTAATGAAAACAAAGACATTATTTCTTGAGGATGAATTTTAAATCGGCTCGCGCAAGCTTGCACCATCACTAAACAACAAGCGACATTGTGTGGCCCAATCGGCGTCACGACTTGGTAAAACCAAGGCTTTAATGTCACTCGATAAACCATATGCGCATCCCAAGCATAAAAACGCTTATCAAACTCTGCGCCAAGGATAGCCGCGGATTGATTCAAACCGAGTCTAAATTGAGCATCTGTCTCCGCTAAAGCGAAGCTTAATCGGCGTGAAAAGAAAGCCGACGATTGAAACAACGTGCTGTCAGACAATAAGCGTTGAGCCGATGCATTTAAGTAACGCAGCTCTGCATGGTAGTCACAAACAAAAATGGCTTCAGGTAACACATCCAGTAACGCATGCTGTGCACCTGCCGCGTTGCTCTGCTGCATACGCAGTGACATCCCTAGAGCGTGATCAATATGAGGAAGAAACGCATTGGCCGCCGCCACCTGCTGCTGAGAATAGTAAGCCGTGTCAGGCCCTGACATAAACGCAATTTCGGTGATCAATTGGCTATCCGGTTTAGCGAGTAAACAGCCAATTGAATTTCTGATTGCCGCGGGCTTCGCAAAATCCGAGTAAATTTCGGAATCAACAAAATCCTTATCATTGCAAACCAAATGGCTAGCATGAAACTGGTTGGCATCATGTCGTGCCAATCCCTGCGTCCACAAATCTACTTTATAAAAATGCTCTTGATAGGTTTCAAAATGGCCTGATTCAAAGCCATGAGCAACAAATCGAGATGGCGAATGATCGACACTCGATCGGCTAGCAATAAATGCGTGCGAAGACCCTAATACTTCACTCAGGCGGACCAACACCTCTTGCCATAATTCTGGCTTCTCAATGGTGCTGTAAATCTGTTTTACAATATCCACCTTATCAACTTGACTCATATCCACCCATCAACCTAGAAGCCCTCAACTGCGCAAAAAGTATTAAATCCCCACTCCGCATTGTCAAATAAACGTGAAAAATGTTAATAGCATTACCCATATGGGTATTGTTGGGCAAAATTCTCGATGAAATACTCGGCTTCGATGACAAAACAAGGGTTGCCTTGCGCAAAATAATAAAATCGATTGGAGCACATATGAAAATACGACTACTAACAGGATGTGTAGCACTTGCTTTGGCAGGGTGCGGCGGCGGTAGCGATTCATCTACCCCGGCACCACAAAGCAAAACGGGGGTCTTTTTAGATAGTCCCGTCATAGGCATGAATTATCGCACCGCAACCATCAGCAACGGTATGACAACGGAAGACGGAAAATTCACCTATTTAGAAGGTGAAACGGTCACCTTTTACCTTGGCGATCTCACTTTTCCAGCCGTCAAAGCCGGTGGTCAAGTCACGCCAGCTGATATCGGTGGAGGGCTAGCCACCACCACCACGGTTAACATTTTACAATTGCTGCAAAGCTTGGACGATAACGGCGATCTCTCGGATGGCATCACCATTATCGATACCAGTAAGGATGCTTTTGTCGGCACAGGATTAGATCTCAGCAGTGATAGTTTTGACGCATCTGTTAGCGCCATTTTAACCAGCATAGGTAAAACCTTAGTCACCGAAGAAGCCGCTCAGACTCACTTTACCGATACCTTAAAAGGCCAATTGACCGGTAGTTGGTTATTTAGTGAAGGCGCAGGCAAGCGCAATGTACTCACCTTCTTCAACGACAACAACTACATCATTGTGCATGAACATTCAGACTTCGCTGACGATGGCGACCAAGCAGCAGGCTCGGCTGAATACGGTACTTATACCTACGATCCTGCCACCCAAATGTTGGCGCTTAACGTGATCAGAGAATCGGATAATTCCGGCGGATTAGCAGACAACTTTGGCTCAATCACTCTCGAAGCTCAGGCCACACAAACGACTCTAGACATCACTTTCGCTGATGAAGCTGGTGAACAGGTTCAATTTAGCAAAATTACCGACAGCAGCAATGCCATGGTGGGTGCTTGGTATTTGAGAGAAGATGACATCAGCAGCGATAACATCTTAACCATACTGCCGAATAATCAGTATGTGATCGTGCATACCAATAACCAAGAAGCCTACAATGGCGAAGCGGTTATGGCCACATCCGGTGAATTTGGTAACTTTAACCTCAATGGTGGTGTGTTCACCGTCACCAGCATCACTAGCGAAGCAGACGGTCCAGGCGGGTTACATGATAAAGGTAGTCCCATGTTTAGCGCGACTATCACGGTAACAGACAATGAAAGCCTCAACTTTACTAACTCAGATGAGAATTTCACCTTCAGCCGAATCAAGTAAGCTTCTGATACGACCAGCATAAAACCATGCCGTG
>NZ_CP035920.1:0-90006 GCF_009665415.1 Vibrio cidicii
ACTTAGGAGTTAACAGCTTGTTTTATTTATTTTTCTTATAATGATTTTACTTATTGATGAGAAAATTACTTTGATATTGTTCTCAACTTACTTACGAAGTGGTTTCGAAATCTTTCAATTTTTAAAAGTGAAAGATTGTGATTCATAAGTAATCATAAAAGTGGGCTTTATTATCTAATGAACCTGAGATCGGTTTAAGCCATCGCCGAATGAGCATCCACGAATCGCAGCTACTTAGAGTTAAGTGTAAGCGGTTAATACCCAGCAGTATTGAAGTGAGCAGCTAGAAGTATTAGTATCTGGAGATATTCCACGGAAGAAGAGATTCGAACTGCTCTACCGTTTCGGCATACAGCAGTTTAGTCAGGAGGGTGGTGAAGATATTCGTATGGCTCTAGCCCATTTAGCTTTGCGGTTTCGACGATGCTGTAGGCTTTCGCTCCAGGCGAACAACCATGACCACCTCCCAACCAAGAAAGAGCGAATTGCATTCTCGGCAAGGATATTGCTGATGCGCAGTTCGCCATCGGTGTAGTAGACAGTAAGTTTAGACCCGAGATTCCGCAGCTATTTTTAGAATTTATTTCGCCGAATATGCCGACACGTTCGTAACAATTGCGAAATCTTGCTGCCTTTGAGGCACTAGCAGAGAGGCATGTGATTTTTGATGACGAGTCACGTTTAGCCTCCTGATAGCAGTGAGAGATAGTTTAACCGAATATTGTTATCAGAAACCGACTTGGGTAGCCACCATTGGATGACCCAATCAATCGTTACGTGATGAAAGTCACATGATTTATTAGATAATTAGGTGCGGAATGACGGTTAGAAAAGCCAAAAGTAAAATTCGGATTGGATTTTTGCTCACGAGAGACGACCTCATAATGAAGTTCAATCAACTCAGGCTTGCGTGCTTTGCGCTTCGCCCGATATTCTTTATCGTATTGCGATTTAGCTAGCCCTTAGCAACTTGTTGCTTTAGGGGCGCAGCGTTTACTTCCCTTGCAAACCAGGTTGTGTTGAGAGACAGTTTAACAGCTTGCGAGCCCGTAATGTGATGCGAGTCGAAAGGAAAATTCGCGCATAAAAAGTATCCGCTCAATACTCAACTCAAGCTCTTTAAATGTAAAGTTGGTTGAGCCTTTACCTGGTGTTTTGGCTCGTGGCTGCGCCTCAGTCGCCTTTAAGACTGGGGTTATCTCTTAAAAACTACCCGAAATCACAAGCCCAGAAACGAGTACCCCCTCACAGGGTGCTGATCTAACGGGTAGCGGGAGGGGTGTTGTTGGTGATTAACAAAGCTGAATGGACATATATTCGTACCATCTCGTGTAGAACCACGAAATGGTCAGTAATATCCGTTAATACCCCAGTTCACCTGCATTAAACAAAACCAAACTTTAGTAAATCCAATTATTATGTGCTAAAGGCATTCGGTTTAACAAATCACGGCGCTCTCGCCAATCGGGAAGTAGCTTGCCCATATACCCCTTGAAGCATTCATTGTGATTACGCTCAAGCAAGTGCACCAATTCATGCACTAGGATGTACTCCAAACACTCCGGTGGCTTTTTAGCAAGTTCTAAATTCAGCCAAATACGCTTGGCCTGCGTGTTGCAACTGCCCCACTTGGTTTTCATCTTTTTGACTCCCCAATCGGCAGCTGTAACGCCGATCTTATCTTCCCAAACAGGCAATAACTCAGCGATTCGCGCTTTAAGCGCATCTCGATAATATGAGTTCAGTACCAATGCCTTGTTCTCAAGCGTTGTTGCGGGATTGACATATAAATGCAATCGACCACGACCTAGCTTGATTTCATGCTTACCAGCGCGCTCGACCACATTCAGTCGATAACGCCTGCCCCACAGGTAATGACATTCACCACTCACCATTTCTCGATCAGATTGGCGAGGTTGTTTGGCAAAATCACTCTGCTGTTTCTTGATCCAAGGAATGCGGCTGATTACTGCCATACGGATTGCGGTTTCTGTCATAGATTCAGGAGCAGAAACACGCACACGCCCATCAGGTGGCAGTACGCTGATATGGAGATTTTTAATTGCCTTACGATTTAACTGCATCGTAATAGAACCAATTTCTACCTTAGGCATCAGTGGTACTCTTTTTGCGCTTTTGCCAGTTCCATTACACCCTGAATATCCACCTCATAACCCGCCGTTTCTTCTCGAACCGCATTGGCAATTTCTCGTTCCTTAAAGCGATCACCTACCCAATCCGCTTTTTTGGTATAACGAATGGCACTATCTATTTTGGTAGCCAGTAGTTCATCTTGACCAAAATTATCGTAAAACGCGCGTTTGGGATTAGAGTCCATCGATGGCGGATAGTTAGCCGCTGTCTGCTCTGGACGTATAACCTTACGAGATAGCTCGCGGACTTTTTCCAGATACTCTTGATATTCAATCGCTTTTTGGCGACGAAGCTCAATCAGCTCGTCCAATAACACCGACATTTGCTCGTAATACTTGGGGTTAACCGGGTTTTCATCAACGATGGTTTTACGCACATTATTTTCGATGGTTTCGGCCATGGCTTCCTGATTCTTACGAATACTTTCAGGCAAAGCCTCCACGGCATCAGCACCTTTTTCAACAATGAGCTCAATAAGCCCTAGCTCTTCAAAATCCATCAGCACTTCGCTGTCATCCGCACGAATATACATATCTAACAAGTGGCGCATCGCAGGCTCAAAGCGTTTCATTTCTACCAAATCGCCACTGGCCAGTTTTACTTCGTCACGGACTTTCTCAAAATGAGCCACTTCTGTTCTTATCGAGTCCACATCTTGCCCAGAATAGCCTGCATCAGGCATTTCATTGGCGATATTGGCGAACGCACGCAGCAGTTTGGCAACGTTCTGATAAAGCGTTAAACGCAGCGCTTCTTTCTCGGTGAGCTCGTCTTGGTTCAGACCTGACTTACCACAAAAATAATAAATGTAGTCTTCCGTGTTGCGTGGCGCTTTTACCGGCTCACACAAGGCTCGCACCATTTCCAGAGCATTATCCAAATCTAGCTTGGCCTGCTCTAAACGATCTTTCAGCAGCCCGGCAACGTCTTCCTTGTCATAACCATCAAATGCGCCTTGAGTATAATCCGAAATTGCTTTATCCAACGAGCGGAACAGATCTTTGTAGTCAATGATGTAACCGTATTCTTTATCATCACCATCCAAGCGGTTCACGCGGCAAATGGCCTGAAACAGGTTGTGATCAGCCATCTGTTTGTCGATATACAAATAGGTAGCCGAAGGAGCGTCAAAGCCAGTCAGCAGCTTATCGACCACGATGAGCAAGCGCATTTGCCCTGGCTCATCAATAAATTGCTTTTTAACTTCTTTTTCAAACTCTTCAACTCGGTTAGCGGCCTTGTCTTCCGGTTGCTCGAAGTAATCCGCAAGCATCTTGCGGTAAATATCGTACTTAAAGAGCTTTTCTGTTAAACCTTCACCAGTTTCTTCCCCTTTAATGCTTGCAGCAGTCGGTTGAAAACTGGTGACAATAGCCACCTTACCGGCTAAATCTGTTTGACTGAACATTTCATAAGCTTTACAAGCTTGATAGACACTAGAGCAGACCAACATGGCATTGCCGTAGCCATCCATCAGGCGTGGCTTGGTGTCCATATCCAGCAAGATATCATTCACAATCTGCTGCAAACGCGATTTACTGGACAGCACCTTTTGCATGGTGCCCCATTTCTGTTTCAACTGGGTTTTCGCTAATCGAGATAATCCGCGTGTTTTGGCCTCAAACCATTCATCAACCTTTTTCTGCGAAGTGACATTTTGGTCAATGTCTCGTGCTTCATAGCGCAAGTCGAGCACCACCCCATCGGCCACGGCTTCATCAAATTTATAGGTGTGAATGTAAGGGCCAAATACCTCAACCGATTTCTTCTTGTCTTTCTTCATCAAGGGGGTGCCGGTGAAGCCGACAAACATGGCTTCTGGCAGGATGGACTTCATCGCTTCGTGCAACTTGCCCGATTGAGTACGGTGACACTCATCCACAAACACAAACAAATCGCCTTTGGCTTTAAAGTCCGATGGTAGGGATTTCTTTAACTCGGCAATAAACTCATCCGTCGCGGTATCGTTTTCCGAATCAGACTGCCGACCAAATTTATGGACTAAAGAGCAAACCAACCAAGGGTTGGGCTGATTGAGCGTCGCCACCAAATCGGCACCGCTTTTGGTGCGATAAATATCTTCCTCAACACCGGTGAACACTTTTTCAATCTGCTCATCCAGCTCGGTACGATCGGTCACAATCAATACACGGGCGTCTTTGACATTTTCGCGTATCCATTTGGCCAGCCATACCATAGTGAGGCTTTTGCCAGAACCTTGCGTGTGCCAAATAATGCCGCCTTCACGCCTTGCGATATGGCGTTTTGCTGCTTCAATACCAAAGAACTGATTGTGACGACAGGTCTTTTTTATACCCGCATCGAAAACAATAAAATCATGGATAATTTGCAGAAAGCGCGCTTTGTTACACACGCGGCTCAGGTGAAAATCGAGTTTATGATCGTATGGCCCTCTATTTGGCTCATGGCTGCTGCAATCTTCCTTCCACTCAAGGTAATGTTTTTCAGGTGTTTCAATGGTGCCGTAACGCAAACCTTGCGTGTCGTTACCCGCCATCACCAATTGCATGCTGGTAAAGAAGTTACGAATAAAATCTTTCTTTTGGTTATCGAGGTTCTGCCGAATACCTTCAGAGACAGACACAGAAGAGCGTTTCAGCTCAATCACACCGAGTGCGATACCATTGACATACAACACAATATCTGGGCGCTTTTTGTTCTCACCCTTAATAGACACTTCTTCGGCAATGGCAAAATCGTTTGCTTCTGGGTTTTTCCAGTCAATCAGCCACACAGTTTCATTAAGATGGCCAGCACCTTCTTTGTCTTTCACGCCATAACGCAGCAGGCGATAAACCTCTTTGTTGGCGTAATAGAGCTTTTTACCTTCGCCCAGCGCTGCTGCCGTATCTAATTGGCGAATAGAACGATTGATCAACGCCTCGCTGACACCACGCTTTTTTAACCAATCAACTAGGATATCCACTTCAATATTTTTATTATTAGCGCGATCCTGCCAATCGCCTAAATAGCGATAGCCTAAGTCAGTTTGAAAAAACTGAACGATACGATTTTGGGTAGCGCGCTCACGCTGACCAACGTTACTCATCCTAACCTCTAATCAATTCGAAGCTTGTTCCCCTTGCCAATCAAGCAACGATCAAGCAAATTATATCCATCAAAATCAAGCCATTAGAACTAAATTAGCTAGCTTTATCACCACCAAGTCAAGTAAGGATCAAGCAAGTTAGACTTTTATTAAGCACCCAACTCAACCAACTGTGCTCGCTATTCTTTGAGCTCGCTTAATAATGGCCTTGAACGCATTGCCAGCCCTGTCGTCAATAAACTCAATGTCTGGATACGCTTTTAACGCTCGTTTTATGCCGCTCCCCAAGCCCCGATATGGCAACACTTTTGGAGCAAACGAGGCCAAAATTGGGTTCCTAACATTCGAGTTACCCATTTTGATATTTTCTATCGTTAAGTTATTGGGCAAGTGACCGGGGCTGACGATTTCAATTCGATCAGCAAACACCAAAACCTTAATCGGAGCGGATACAAAGTAATCTCGATGAATAAGTGCATTGGCAATAAGCTCTTCAAGAACGATTCGCGGAATTTCTGGCTCGCCTACTGAGTTGAAGCCTTGTTCATTCTGCACATGGCGAATGTTAGCCAGCACAAAACCCAGAACCTTTTGGAATACATCCGATAGCTTGCCGTTAATATCCTGGCTGTCGATATAGTGCTCGTCTTCGATATCAACACCCGGAAAAGCCACCGCTTTTACAATAAAAACCGGTAAGCGTATTTGTGGTCGTGATGCAAACAACAAGGCGCCGCAGATGTTAAGCTGCCCGTTCTTTGCCAAATTCATGTTTTCAAGCAGTTGCACACGAGATACGTCTTGGTCTTCAACTCGTTCGCCGTATTCCCTTTCAAAAAATGCGTCAAAAAACTCTTGGTCTATGTCTGTAACAGAACTACCGTTCACAGATATCTCATCCGCATGGACCAACGCCGATGATTGAAACATTCTCAGTAGCTCTTCTCGCGCGCTGACTTTGGATTTGTTAGCGCTATTTTTTACCCATACATGTAGGTTGCCATCCATATAAGGCTTGCTTATGCCTTCAGGCACATCAACAACCATCACCATACCACTGGGTAAAGCAACATTTTCAGTGGTAACGGAAATCGGTGGTTTTACATCCTTTGCCGCATTAGAAACCAACTGATTAATTCGCCCCATATCCTCAATAGTTAGTCCTTGAATGCCTCCGTCATCAGTGACTCCAATAAACAATAAACCGCCTTTAGAATTACTGAATGCCGCTAACTCGGGCACCAGACTCTCAGCTCGGGTAATGTTTTGCTTAAACTGATGCCTTGAGTCTTCACCGTTGGCAATAATCGCTAAGAGTTCTTCGGTTTCCATGCTTCATATACCTGCTTACGTTTCTCGAAGGCTTCGGCACCACCTTCCATAATACTTACAATGCGTTGCTGAACGTCAGCACAGTCGATGCTGCCGTTAACTAACGCGATATGGTCATCTTGATACTCACAGGCAATCACCTGTTCCGCATCACCCAGTACCGGAATATTGGCGTTGTGTGTCGCGAAGATAAACTGGGTAGAAGGTTTAAGCTCTCTAATCAGCTTGATGACATCGTCATAGATAGTTTGGTTGTCCAAATCATCTTCTGGCTGATCAATGATCACCACGTCGTTTTCTTGCTGACTTAACACAAACAGCATCAACGCCGATGCCCGTTGCCCCAACGAGTGGTGCGCCAGTGCTTTGCCGTGATACTCGATAGTAAATACATTCGGCACTTGCCAGGTTAACAAGGCTTCTAAGTTGTCTTCAAAATACTGCCAGAAGGTATCAAAAGACCCGCTAAGCGTGCTTTTCAGCTTTTCAACGTCGCGATAGGCCGATGCGAAATCACTGTATTCATCCACCACACTTTGCAACGTTGCTTCACGAATACGGCTCCCGCGATACAAATCTTGAATGTGCTTAAGCATGGCAGCCTTATTCGCTTTAAATTGCGGCACAATTTTAAGGGGCGAATCAACCCGATTGATTTTGCTCAGTACCTGCTCAATGGTGCGGTACTCCTCCAGCCATAAATCATTAAGCTGCGCTAATTCACGCTCTAGGGATTGATTCAAATTCGCATACTGCTGCTCGCTTTTGGCGAGTACGGCTAACATTTGCTCGGCTTGATCTAACAAGCTTTTAAGTTGTTTAAATTCTTGCGGGCTAATTGCCTGTGCACCAGCTTGCTTAAGCTCTGTGGCCAGTTTGCGTTCAATCTCGGCAAACTCTTCTTTTAGCGCCTGCTTTTGTTGTACAAAGCCAGCTAGTTTCTGCTGTAAAAGCGCAACCGTATTGTGACCATTGAGCACCGTTTGCTTAATGCCATCAAAGCCAGCAATCAACTGCTTGTAGGTCGCAAAAAAGTCATCAAAAAATATCTGATTCTGGGCAGACTTATACAACGCCTGATTTTTTAGCTCATCTTCAAAGCTGGCGACAAAACTATTGAGCTCGGATAGATAATGCTCAGCACCTTGAATGACTTGCTGTGCTTTACGTTCGTCGCGCTCAAAGTCAATTTGCTTTTGCAGCTTGGTTTCAACACCGTGCTGCTGATAAAACTTGAGCTTAAATTCGGCATCTTGCTTTTTCTGCAACCATTCTTGCTTTTGCGTTGCCGCTCGGTTGAGGCGCTTAATCTGATTAATCGCATCCACCACCCGCTGACGGCCCAGCTCAATTTTTTGCCGGACAGGTACCAGCGCTTCGCCAAGCAACTTTTCAATCAAGTCTTTTTCAAAGCCAGCGCCCGTGCTGGAAAGATCTTTCTGACCAAAGTAGATCGGCTGATGCAATACCGTTTCACGCACCGACACGCCAGGTTGCAACTGACCATTCACATACACATCGGGGCGCTCACCCAAGATACGGCGGATTTGATAGGGCTGCCCGCGTCGATCAATGGCGTCGATGGTAATTTTGCCACCACTACGCAGTAAGTGTTTTACCAGCCCCTCTTTGTATTCCACATCCGACGACTTATCACCAAAGGGGATATTCAGCGCGTAACGTACGCCTTCCAACACGGATGATTTACCACTGCCACGAATGCCAATCAGGGTATTGAGCTCAGGTGAAAGGCAAATTTCTGTGCCACCTAAAGTACCCGCCCCTTCAAAGCGGATTTTTTGAATATAAGAATGCTTATAGCTAGGCAGCTCGGCGCGGACTCGGGAGACTTTATCGCGCAGCGCAAATTTAACCGCCTCAAAGCTGAATGAGCCAAGCTTTAAGTAACTTGCCTCTTTTCGTGCCGCCATATCCGCAAGGTTCTTGGCATCACAACCTTCCACTTCAGCCGGATACAAATAACCTAATGCTTGCTGGATTTTCGCGCGCTCATCGCGGGTGCGCACTTTTTGAAAAGCCAAGGCTCTGCGTCGTACTGTCGCATTATCAAATAGCTCTTTGATTCGTCCCGGAGCAAGCCCGCCCCATAAGCCATTCGGAGCTTCAACATGGGCAAAAATGAGAAAGTAATCTTTGTGAAATTTATCCAGCTCACGCACGGTTTCGACAATATCGTGGTTCGAGCGCGCATTTTCATCTTCAAAGTTCGCAATACCCGCGAAAGTCAGGCTGAGAAACGTTTGAATATGGTTGGTCTGTTCTTTGTTGTTAAACCATTCATCAGAAAAAACCACCAACGTATGCACACCAGCCTGACCATCTTTAATAGATAGCTCAACGCCCGGCAACAAACCAATGCCTGACTTTTTGGCTTTTTTGCGCAGTGCCTTAAATTCATCTACATCAAATTTATTGTGGTTGGTGATAACTCCAAGACCAATGCCCGCATTCGCAAGCGCCGCGACATACTGGTTGGCATAGTCATTTTCTTCACCACTATAAGTAAACTCTTTATCAGCGCGAGTATGGAGGTGGAAGTCGGCCTTTAACCAGCGACTTCCATATTCAAAAACGGATTCACTCATGAATAACCTCCTTTGATGGTTTGATTAACCGTGTTTTACCCGTCAGCAGCTCTTGCATCATGCCTTGTTTGATCTGGCGGGTTTTGCCAAGGCGTTGTTCCAGCGCCTGAATCTCTGCGTCCATATCGGATAGGATGGTGGCGATGGCGGTTTGTTCTCTAGTATCGCAAGGTAAATATATTGGTATTTTTTTAATAAGCCCTGCGGTGTAGCTTAACTGCTTTGTACCCTGACAATATTTGAAGGCTAGCTCTTCGCCGTTATAGACATACCAGAAATATAAATACTGGGTCATTAGCTTTTCGTTTGGGTAAATTGCCATGCAAGACTGATTTGTTGCTGACGGCTGCCCAACAATGCCACAAGCACCACGCGTACCAGCGGCTTCCAATCCAGTAATAGCCATTAAGAATGTACCTGCTGGATGAATCTTTAGGTTTGTTTTTAAGACTGCCTCATCGCTGATTTTTTCAAGAGTATCATTAATAACGCAATAATTGAGCTCGCCGCTAGTTATCCAACGAATAGTGCCTTTGTAAAAAGACTTATTTCCTCTATAGGGTGTTGCGCCACTAGACAAAAAGCTTATTACGTCAGCAAAGGTAAATACCTCCCAATCTTCCGGGATTTCTCCCAACTCACTTGGCTTGGTACCTTTTGGCGTACCATCTTCACGCAAAGCAAACTGCGGCAGGCGGGTGCGGCCGGTGAGGAGTTGTTGCATGGTGGCAGTTTTGATGGCCTGTTTTTTGGCAATCAGTTTTTCCAACTCGCTAATTAGCGCATCGACATCTGACAGGGCATTGGCGATGGCGGTTTGTTCTTTTTCTACGCTCGGTAGAGGAATTTTGAATTCAAATAAGTTTTCAAGCGTGATGGACGCTTGGTTGGCGTTTCCTCGATAAATCACCTCAATAAAATCAATATAACGTTCTGTTCGAAAATGATTTAAAAGTAATGCTTGAATACCTTCCGTTTTAGATTTGGCTCGAATTCGAACTGCATTTTGGTTTAAGAGGCTTCCTTCATGCTTTTTTGTTACATAAATGGCTTTACCAACCAATGAATCATACATTGGCGGCTTCGAACCAACCGTAGAAAAAATAAGGTCACTTTCTCTGAGAGACCATGCTTGATAAAGCTTTGCCAACTTATCCGAGATGAAAATTGGGGATTCATCTTTTATATCCGCATAACTTGTATCGCTCACTCTAATGATACGCGTGCCCGTTTCGCCGTATTGCTCGGATTTGAACGCATATCCCTTTTTATAATCGACTAAATCCCCAAAGTTATGGCACTCCCAATCTAATGGGATATCGCCAGCTTCGGTCTGCTTATAGCCAATGAGGTCAGCATTCGAAGCCGCTTCCGCCAGATATTTCGGACTCATTTCCGCAATTCCACTCATAGCGTCCACTCCAAGCCCATCGCTTTTAAGTGGCCTGCCACTTTATCGCTGAGGTTTTCTACCGATTGGGTCAGTTGCGGCAGGGTGGCGCTGTAGCGCTCTTCCAACTCTTTCACACGATTCGCTAATTGCTGCGTCACGCGCTCGATTTCGGCGACAATATTACTTTCAAGCGTTGCCAGCCATTTGTCGTCCACAATCAGGGATTTGATCTCATCGATGCTGAGTTTGGGGTATTGCTTAAACACCGCTAAATCGAGGGCTTCTTGCGCTTCTTTTAGGGCTTTTTTGGCCTCGGCCTCGGCATCAAAGAGTTTTTTGGCTTGTTTTAGTGCGGCTTTTTCATCCGGATCGCTGGCGAGTTTCAAGCGCGCCGTGACGGTGGCTTTGGTGACTTTATCTTTATCGTTCAGCGCATCGTTAAGTAGGCCATCGTCACCACTGTTTTCTTCCAGATAGGTTTCAAGCTCTTGGCTGGCGCTATCCAATAGCGATTGCAGGCTATCCACTTTGGCTTGTTCTTCGGCAAAAAAGCGCGCCACGATTAACGCCGGTGGAATGAGTTCGGCTTTGTATTTGGCTTTACCAATCACCAGATCAGGCGTTTCTTTCAGTTTTTCACCTTTTTTAACGACCAACTCACGCAACACTTTGCCTGCTGGCCAGCCGTCTTGCACTAGCACATACACATCGTCTTGCATTGACTCCGCCCAGTAATCCATCAGGATCTGGTAGATGTCGTATTTGCTGAGTAACGCCACGTTCGCGTAGCTATGCAAGAGACTTTCACTGATTTCAAAAATAAGCGATTTGGGTTGATCACCGATAGCGATTTCCTCTAACGCGATAGCCTCACTCCATGCATGAAAATGCTGCAAGCTTTCTGTCGCGAAGGTTTTAAACTCCGCATGATTCAAAATGGTACCTTTTACTTCAGAGGATTTAACCAAGGCTTTGCTATAACCCTCACGGGCATTTTCAAACAAGGTCGCACGAATGCTCGGGAAGACTTGCCAGTAACGCTCTAAGGCATCGATGTCGCGGTTTGGAATACCGCCTTGCAGATGAGCGCTTAAGTCGTGTAAGTCTTCCGGTTCACTGGAGTCGATATAACGCGGAATATTCAGGTTGTAGTCGTTACCGGCGATTTCACTGAGCGGTACCATACGCGAGTAGCGCGGCAGTTCTAGCTGCTTGGTAAAGACATCAACGATTTTGTGAATATCTTGGCTGCGCAGGCGGTTTTTATTGCCGTCTTTGGCAAAGCCTTTGCTGGCATCGACCATAAAAATACCGCTGCGAGCGTTCGCGTGCTCTTTATCAATCACGATAATGCAAGCCGGAATGCCGGTGCCATAAAACAGGTTAGCCGGTAAGCCGATAATACCTTTGATGTAACCTTGTTTAATCAGGTTTTCACGAATACGCGCTTCGGCATTGCCTCGGAACAAAACACCATGTGGCAAAATGACCGCGCCTTTACCGGTGCTTTTTAGGCTTTTAATGATGTGCAGTAAAAAGGTGTAGTCGCCGTTTTTCTCTGGCGGAATGCCCCAACTGAACCGGCCAAACTCATCCTCGCTTGGATTAATTCCACTGGTCCAGTTTTTGTTGGAAAACGGCGGATTGGCCACGGCGAAATCAAAAGTCTTAAGTTGGCCGTTTGCTTCTTTCCATTGCGGGTCAGCAATGGTGTTGCCTTTCCAGATTTTGGCGGTGGCGTTGTTGTGCAGGATCATGTTCATACGCGCCAAGGCACTGGTCGCGTTGTCCATCTCCTGGCCAAAAATACTCAACCCACGCGGCGCTTCATCACTGGCTTTTAGCAATAGCGAGCCCGAGCCGCAGGTTGGGTCGTAGACGGTGGCATCTTGCGGAGTATTGCTATCAATACCAATCACTTTAGAAAGGATACGTGACACTTCCGACGGTGTATAAAACTGGCCTTTGGATTTACCGGATTCGGTTGCAAAGTGGCGCATCAAGTATTCGTAAGCATCACCCAACAAGTCATCGCCATCGGCGCGGTTGGCAGAGAGATCTAGCCCTTCAAAGATACCAATCAGCTTAGACAGGCGGTCAATCATCTCTTTGCCTTTGCCAAGCTTGTCTTCATCGTTGAAGTCGGCAACATCGATGACGCCTTTGAGGTCATTTTCTTCGGCCAGCGCGCTGATGATTTTATTGATTTTATCGCCGATCTCTTTGTCGCCTTTCAGGGCAACCATATCGTCAAAGCTGGCACCTTGTGGCACTACAATCATGCCGTAAGGGTCACCTTTGTATTTGTCAGAGACATACTTCATAAACAGCATGGTCAGCACATAGTCTTTGTACTGACTGGCATCCATACCGCCGCGTAGTTCATCACAGCTAGCCCAAAGGGAGGAGTAAAGTTCGGTTTTCTTAATGGCCATTTGGGTTCCTTAACCTTTCATCGTCTGGCTTTTGGCCGGAGTATGTTCCAATAATTGGTTTAACTCGCAGTCGAATAACTCGCACAGCTTATCGAGCGCCTCTAAGTCCACCTTGAGCGCGGTTTCTTTGTACAGTAGCGTGACTGTGGTACGGCTGAGGCCGGTTTCACGCATCACGTCGCTAATGCGCATTTTTCTCTCACCCATTAATCGGGCTAGGTGGCAGCGGATCATGCTCTCTCCACGGTGTTTTCTTAACCATAAGCTTGGGGATTTTTCACTGTTTCTTACCCTACCACGATTATGATTATTCTCAACTTATTTGAGTTAAAACCAAATAATTGAGCGTATTTGTTATTCGTTCGGTGCTGGTTGTTGGTACGCTGGCAGTTCACTGGAATGCTTCTAACGGTATTGTCCGCCTTAGCCAGTAAACCTAGCCAAGCCCTTGGTTTACTGGCGGAGCACTGCAAGGTGACAAGCCTACACAGGATTCATCGCCTTTCTAGTCATCCAAGATGCTTCCTTTAACACAATACATGCGTGGGCGGATGTTGTCGGATAGGCTAACTTTGCGCTGTGGTCGGCTACCATCGGGCAAGCGCAAAATCCGCTGCTGACGCGCTGGGTGTACTGAGTACGAGGTTCTAGGACGTTGTCAACATTGAGTGTTGCCGCTTTTAACCATCTTTCGATGAACAGTAAAGCTCACTTAATCTTTACATAATGACGCACAGCCTTCATCAGAAGCTCATGATCGATATTGTCGAATGCGCCTTTGATATCAAACTCAACGACCCAGTCCATTCGCCAACACCACAGTCGAGTTTTATCTACCGCTTGCAGTGCCGATTTCCCTGGTCGATAACCGTAAGAATCAGGATGGAAGCATCTGTCTATTTCGGGTTCTATTAGCATCTTGACCACCATCTGAGCGATGCGATCAGACATGGGACACCCAGACTCCTTGTACCACCATCCTTCTTAGGTATATTTACCTGCTGAACAGGTGGTGGCATGTAGGAGCCTGACGACATACGATTCCATATCTTGTAGAGATTTCCTTTCAGGTTTCGCTCAAATGCAGACAAAGAGATTTTGTCTACACCAACTGCGCCTTTATTAGCTTTCACACGCTGATATGCCCTCCAAACGAGCTGTTTTGAAATATCAAACGATTTTGTTGATGCCATCTGGCTATTGCTAGGTTGACTGAATTTCATCAACTGGATAATGCTTCCCTTCACTCCTCATCCATTACAGATGACTCATCGCTACTACGAGCCGCTCCGTCCCTGTATTTGATATCGGTATTCTTCCTCATGGTATTTGCCATTTGTCATTTCCCTTAAACTCACATCCAGGTTCCCACGTTCCATGCTACCGCCTAAATCAAGCTCATGCCGCCTATACACCGATTGCCGCTGAAACAGTAAGTAGGTTTCCTTTCAGCTAATCTTAGGGTTACTGGGCGCCCCTAGTTTTGACAATACTTAATCCTTAACGATGCGTCATCGGACGGTTTGCTTTCGCTCATCTTCTTGATTCATAAATGATATCTTATTGATACCTTTTCCAAAGTCGCTCACTACCATATATCTTAAATACAGCAGCACTTGGCGGTTTGAAACCGCCCCCTACAGGCAGATTTCGGGAGGCCATCTCCCATCAGTAGCACCGCTACCAAGAGACAAGTCGGTGTCACTTTCAATCATGGCAGCGAGACCGTTGAATAGGTTAAGACGCACACCTTCACACCTAACTCGAAGCCAATCGATTCAGGCTTATTTAACCGATGAAAGTTGTCAATGTTCAGCCTGAACATTGCTATTGGAGCGTGTATGAAAAACGGATTTACTCTACTGGAATTGCTAATTGTAGCGGCTCGCAATCGAAAACAGTCGGACTCGCAATCAGCGCAAATTTCGGCTCACATTAACTGCAAATGAAAAACGCCACCGGCTCACATTAAGTGATAATGAGCTCGCATTTATCCTGCTCGACTCACAATCGACTTTTGTCGACTCACGCTAAGTGAAAATGAAATACTCCCCCGCGACCACCTTGAGTGTCCACTTAGAGTAGAGTTAAACGAGACAGTTTTCATGGCACTTTACGGCTATGCCCGCGTTTCAACCAATGATCAGGACCTTACCCTGCAGACACAAATTCTCCGCACTGCCAGGACAACGGCGCCTCTGGCGCCACCGATAGTCGTTGTTGCAACTGAATGACCGGGGATGGCAGCGCCGCCTCTGGGCTCAAATGGGGGGCGATTGGGCGTTCCTGGGAGGAAGGTCTCTGCGTGAAGGGGAGAGACTCACCGCCCCAACTCCCGACGGCACTAAGACCGGTGAACAATATCGCACTGACCATAACAGTGTGTCCGGATGGGATAAGTGCCATATAAAATCCTTGGCCTTAGTGAGGCGGTTAGGGATAGGTGACGCTGTGAAGTTCGCACACCGTTTGACGGCTGGCGGGCCACAACGAGTCGGGATAAGCCGACACGATGATCGGTGTGTGAGCCTGATAGGCGGCCAGAAGCATGCTTAAGAGCCCGTCGTATCCTGGGTGACTTTTCGCCACAAAATACCCACCCGGGCACGGTTCGCTGTTGGTTTCCATGGACAGAAAGGCATCGCCTTGTCGGCTGTCAATGACGAGGCGATCAATCATGGTGGGGAGGGGGATGTCCAAATCCGGTGAAGCCGTGGCTAAGGTGGGTAAGCCGACGACGCTGAGTATGAGTATGAGAAAGTAGGCTTTCATTTTTTATCCCAGTAGCGAGACCAAGAGTGACGACCCTGGGAGCGACTTTACGCGTCTAGATATCAACCTGAAGGGAGTCAGCCCGATGACTTAAGATTGAACCATTAGACTCAGTGATTTATGGGGTGAGAGGAGAGCTCACTGACCGCCTTAATCAAGGTCCACTTCTCTACCCGGTCACTCCCCCCTATTTGCAGTTAATGTGAGCCGAAATTTGCGCTGATTGCGAGTCCGACTGTTTTCGATTGCGAGCCGCTACATCTAAGGGGCGTTTTTTATGTTTCAGACCTAATTCATCTATCAACTTGAACATATGCCAGCAAATGCATTACAATGTGACACGAATCACAAAAATTAAAAAAGGGGGGTAAAATTGAAATTAAACAATAAAGAAATTTCAAGAAAGCAGTTTGATGATTTCCTCAACAAAAAATTTGGCGAGGCAATTAAGAATAGTATCGAGCAATTAGACTGTGAAAAAGCTCGAGAAACAGTTACCAATCAATTAAGAGAAGAGGGTTACTTAAATGAACAAAAAGAAAACCAATAAAAAGATTGCGAGAAGTGCAATCACTGGGCAATTTGTTTCTCTTCAATACGCAAAATTACACCCATCAACAACCGTTGTTGAGAAGAAAAAATAGTCTATACAAACGCAACGCATTTTAGAGTAAAGAAGATTTATTCCAAAATTCGTTAAATTTTAGTGCTCCCTTTTACTACTTAACTGCTTATCGCACCATGCGCTTATCTGTGGCGAGTAAAGCGCGAAAACACTAATCAACAACGCGATACCAATAATCACAAATAGGCCACTCATAAGAACCACCTCCCAAGAACATACCTACTCATAAGACTACCACACCTTTGAGTTTTCCAAACTGAACATCCCCACACCAAGAAATCGGCGAAGCCGTTTTCTTGGTGTGGGGATGCGACAAGCGCAGCGCGTCAGTTCGGAGCCAAATGTTCGTTGTGAACATTCATCTTTCATCACTCTGTCACTTCATACCCCTATCAAATTCACTCAGCGTCCCTCCCTGTTTGCTCGCTCCGCATTGCAAATTTGGGAGAGACACTTCGCAAATTTTGATGGCGATCAAGACCTCGCTAGGTTAGAACTTCGTTTAACCTAGCAAGGTCTTATAAAGTAAATGATTCAGACATTTCACGCATATTAAATAACGCATACTCAATTTGAAATTTGATCTTTAACCAAGAACAGTGCATTATTTGCGCAACGATGTGAATCAGTTTTATGGTGGCGTAATCGCTGCACTGGCAAGTGTGCTTTTCAAATTTGATTTGGATATATGGCGAAATGCAAGGTCAGTATCACCCACGATACCAAGCACATATGTGCCAATACCGAGAACGGTTTTAGTTCAAATCGCACTCGCGACCACGCTGAGAACAGCTTAAGTTCAAACTGCAAAGCAGCAATGTTTAGCCAACTTCAGGCTTGGAAAACGGTCAGATAATCCATGTGTTTCTCACACAAAACTGGCGAATAGGCATTAAGTTGTCGCTGTCTCGATGTTCGAGATTGTATGTTCTTACAAGGAAAAACAATGTCATACACTTACAACCAAAGAGAAAACATTCGCACCTCATTTGAAGTCGAAAAACTCTATAACACTCATAAAGGTTTTATTGGCCGCCTCCCTGATGTTGAATACAAACAATCCAATGGAACATGGAAAAGTGCCGGTTCACGATGGTTAATCAACGTCGACGATATAAAAACCATCATGGACGAAGGTTTTAAAAGCGCTCAACTCTAATGACTGACTTCGATGTTCAAAGCGAACTTTCAGCCCTGAAAGATCAAACCCAAACCATACGGAAACGCTCCTATTCCACTCGAAAATCACGCCTCGACAAATACAAGTATCAACTATTGGAGCTTCATCAAGCTGGCGCAACTGGCGCAGAGCTTCAGCGTTGGCTTCGCACCAACAAACGGATCAAAGTCGCTCACTCCACCGTTCTTCGATGGTTAGAAAAACATGGCTAAATTTGCGAAGAATGTCGATCCAAAAGCTGTTGCTGCAAAACAGGCCGCAAACGTTATGAAGCAGATGCAGAGGAAAAACCTCTCTAGCGTTGGCACGGTTCGCAACTACGAAGAACGTCTGACGATAGTCGCCAAACACGCCAATGCCGATTTTAATTGTGGTCTCCGAGATTTAACGGTTGAACAGGCACACCAGTATTTAACCGATAGGGCCACAGAAGTGGGGCAAAAAACCTTAGATATGGAGCGTCAGGCGATTCAATCCATGATGCAACATGTCACAGGCAAACTCGGGCCGACTGAAAAACTGGATGTGATAAAATCCTATAAGCAGCAAATACTTTCCTCTCGCTCTTACACCCCTGAGCAAGCAGCAATGATTGCGAAGGCACAAACCGAACGCAACGCCCTCGCCACTGAAATCGCTCACGCCGCCGGACTTCGAGCGCATGAGCTTTATACCCTGCAACGCATCGATGAACGATCTCCTGATCCTAGACCTGCACTGGAAGAGAAATTCTCAGCTCGAGAGGGTGAGCGTTACACCGTCGAGGGAAAAGGCGGTCTGGTTCGTGAAGTTCTCATACCCAAAAGTCTTGCAGAAAGATTGGAAGATCGCAGACTTGTGCACCCCATTCAGATCACCGACCGAGGCGTGCACTACACCAGTCATTACGACATTAATGGCGGTAATCGTTGGTCCAGTTCTTTCACTACAGCCTCAAATCGGACATTGAATTGGAGTACTGGAGCGCATGGACTAAGGCATAGCTACGCCCAAGAGCGCATGAGCGAACTGCAAAAATCGATGCCGTATGAGAAAGCACTCGAAGTAGTCTCCCAAGAAATGGGGCATTTTCGCCCTAATATTACCGAGGTTTACCTAAGATGACCGAAGAAGAACGTGAAATAGCCAAACTCAAAAATGTCATTGAGCGCTTACAACGCGATCGTCAGACACTCATCGAACAAAACCATGAAAAAACGCTAAAAATCAATGAACTCACAAACAAGCTCAAAGCGACAGAAGAAGAACGTGACGATTGGATTAGCCAATGCGCAGAAGACAGTCGATTTTATGCTTATGAAGAGCATCGTCGAAGTTACGAGTGCCGAGAATGCAAAGAGAAAGACGAGCAATATCATCGTATGAGAAGTGCTTTTGACCGAAGGAAGCAACAGCACCAAGCCATCGCCGAGTTCTTCAAACACTACCACTTTACTCACAATGGGGAAAAAATGAGTCTAACGAAATTGATTCAGTTCGGGCTCGATTTAAAAAAACAGGAATAACCCCCCGAAGAGCGCAATAATAATGATGATGTTGATATAAGGCGTCAAAGCGCTCTTTTTCAGACGGGGTCATAGTGTTCTCTCCAGTAACACACCAACGACATGATGGTGTTACTAAAGAGTATGATTATTAGGGGCTATTCATTTCTGCCGCGGAGCGGCTTCGTTCAACTCAGAAATGTCCAAAAAAGAGCTGGATCGTTTATGTTTCGGCCAATTCTGATTGACCCACAATAGGCAGCCAAGCTAAGAGCTGCCTATTGTGAGATTCAAAACAGGTTCAATGGTCTTGATACTTCTCCAGGACAGCCGCGATCGCCTGATCGAGTTCATTTTGCACGTCTTTAGACAAGCGGCCAAACTCATACGAGAAATTACGGCCTTTTACTCGCTTACGGGCAAAAACGCCTTTGCTGTTAAACTGGGCTAGGGGGTCACTTCTGATTGCTCTTTCACTTGTTTTGCTTCAGTGATTTTTAACTCTGCTTTTATCGCGGCAATGATGTCTAACTTGGTTCCATCAAGGGGCTGTTCAGCCTGAACATTGACAAATTTCTCCTGAACGCGATCGACAAAAAATCTAATTCGTTCGCATTACTTCCCAATAGTTTCATGACCTTACCGAACAACGAAAAATCTATTATCAAGTTTAAAAGGGTGAGTGAGCGGCCAGACGAGATCGCGGCTGGATCTCCTGAATTTGAAAAAATTCTCGATGCGGGTGACGCGAACCTAAGCAAAATTGACTTTAGAATGAGAGGAATCGGCATAGTTAGAGTTTGTGACCCGAGTGGAGCAAGCAGCCTTTATAATAGCTGCTAAGTTTTACGGTCAAGCAAGATAAAAGCGACTCTTTAAATACCTGCCACAGGAGGCACTTAGTAACACAGCAATGCCCCAAAGCTTGTCTTAAAACAGCTCATACCTTACAGCCGGTAACTCACTATGCTATAAATCATCTAATGTTACTTTCAATCGAGGAGCGAGCCATGAGCCGTAAACCACTTTCAGAAAAAGAACTGCTTGAGGGTATTACCCCCAAAACAGCACACGCTGATGAGCTCGCGACTACAAATGAAAAAGATTGGGGATCTTATTCTGAAGATACGGATAAAGCAGAAAGCGATTTTCTTGTTCAAAGAGACGATGCTCTTAACGACACCCGAATGGAAAAAATGCTAAAAATGGCTGAACGCTTTAACAAAAGCGGGAGTGTCGATAGGGAAACTCTCATGAAAGTTAAAGGACTTACTGAATCGGAAATACCGTCAGAAAACGAGTACAAGATGGTTTTAAAGAGGATTGAAACCATATTCGATGCTGAACCAGGCACACCCGAAGGTGACGAACTTGAAAAGCTAGTGACCTGGGTGGAAGCGTATGAAGAAGAGCACTACCCATTTTAAGCTAGTTAGCCCTCTGCTGATTCATCTTTGCCCCAAAGTTTGTTTCAGCGCATTCACCCTAACAGCAGTCTAGCTGATTTTGCTATACTGCAATTTATCTAAAAATCCTTCCAGGTTGTATGAGATGAGCAATAAAAAGCTGACCGAAAAAGAGCTGTTAGAAGGGATGAATCCTTATAATACCCACAGTGATTTACTCGCCAAGACCGAAACAAAGCCTGATTGGTTGTCTTTCGCCGACGCGGTAGAGAGTATTACAGATAATTTCATGGCTAACCGAAATGAGGTTTTCGATGAGCTTCGTTCAGATTTGGTAAACCCATATATTTTTCTTTTAAACCTCAAGTTAGTACTTGATAGCCTTCCTGATGGTGATATTGCGCTTTGTGACTTGGGCAATGAGATTGGTCGAGTTATTGCTAGTTTGAGTTCACCAAATAAGACATGCTTACGTGAAGTCACTAATGGTATTGAACATGGTTTTGATTTAATTAGAAAAGAAAGAGGATCTTCGAATGAGTAAGCTTGATGAATGGGTTGACAACAATATGACTCTAACCAGTATCATCATAATGGTTGCGGGGCTAACGCTTGGATACATCCTTATTCAAAATTAGCCGCAAGGCAAGCTTTGGGCTGGAAATCGGTTGGAGGGGCGACGCCTTCACTCATGGTCGAGAAATGTGGACCATGTTAAAACGGGGACAGATTGATGTTGAGGGAGACTCTGCTTGCGAGAAGTTTTACGCTCTTGCAGGATAAGAGTGTCCAGAGGCCGCTGCCTTCACTTCACGTCAAAAATAAACTTTGCGACAGAGCCAAAAAATTCGGGTTGATATGTTGAGCTGTAAATTGAGCAAAGTATGCTCCCGCCCTCTCACGCACATAGGGTTGAAGTTTTAACTCAGAAATAACTTACTTGGTACCGACTGTAGAGAGCCTTCAGATAACTACTGTCAGATCACGTAGAATTTGCACACCACTTCTGTAGGCCCCCACTGGAAACCTTCAAAAGTGGTGTAGGGGAGGGAACCTAAAGAACATCCCTTAGGTCATTTTCACTCTCATTTTTTCTTTTTGGCTTTGGCGTGATACTCAAAACCTCGGGTTCTTCCTGAATTGCTTTCGCGATTCTTGGTTTCTCCGCTTTTTGTTTTTTCGGTGGAGCAAAACTCAATACCCCTTTTCGCGATAAAACACCGTCAACAAACTCAATATCAAACTCCCTTTCCTCACTTTGAGGCAGATAGTTGGACTTCAAGAACCTGACTTTTCTCTCATTTTTTTCCGCTTTTATCGTGATTAAAAACTTAACTAGCCGCATAACAGAGCTAAGCCCGGCACCAGAGGCCATGGTCACTTCTTGCTCTCCACGAATTTCATTTTTATTGACGTGATGAACAAGCAAAATAGCAGCCCCTGTGCGTCTTGCGATGGCCTGAAATCCCGCCTTGATGTGCTTGTCGTGTTTCACTTCATCACAGCTGCCAACGGCTTCCGTGACGGTATCAACAATAATAAGATCAACGTCATTATCAACCGCAGATTGAACGAGATTATTTACATACAGGCTGGCCGCGTCATGCTCATCTTTATTCGCCTCTGGCGGCGCTATCAACGGCGTTTGTTCGGTGAGAAACAGCAGGTTACTAAGCAGTTCATTTTGAATATCAGGTGAAAATGACTTGAGCTTTTCCACCATACGTTCCCGCAAAACCGCACTGCTATCCTCAGAGCTGACAATCAGTACTTTTCTCGGCGTCTCAGCACATGAAAGCCCGAGCGTCACCGCTGACGAAGCATGTTCTATCGCTAACGACAATGCTAGATGACTTTTTCCAGCGCTGGGCGCAGCAATCAGCATACCGATGGAAGCTTTAACCAAACCTTTTAGAACAAAAGGGACTTCCGAAATAGTCTGGTCATTCAGCAATGAGTTTAGATTTTTAATCATGACTACGTCACCTTGAAGAATTGATGTTCACGGCCATCGACGGAGACGATTTGCAGGTTAAAATCGGTCTCAATCTGATCCCTAACCTCCAGTAAGCTTCGCTTAAGATCGTATCTGAATGACGCACCCACATTGGACGCCACCGAGTTCATATATTCCTCAATCGCCCAACTTAATTTTTTCGTATGCAGAAAATCGAGATTATGCGTGGTGAGCCATTTAATGAACGAGCGCACAGCGTAAGAGCGATAGTTTGTGATTTTGTGCTGCTCAAGTCGGTAGTAATAACCATGGGATTTGATGGCTTCTAAGAGCCTTTGATCAGGAACAACAAAGATGTGGTTGGCGACAACATCATCACTCTTACCGTTTTTGTTTTTTGATTTGTCATAGCAAAGCATGAATTCCTTTACGAAACTCAAAGGTTTACGGCTTGAAATGTGACCATCTGAATCCATTTCACAAATAAAAAGCTTTGATGTGTTGAGTTGAAAGATCCTATCCTCGATCAACCGATAGTTAGATCGTGTCGGCTTTATCTTCATTCGAGTGGCAAGCTCATACATGCTCATGGATAGCACTATCGCATTGCTATCAATCTCCTCGTCTAAACTTTGCTCACTTGAGTTAGGAAGTGTTTGAGCATCATTTAACGTTCCTAGCACCGCTCTCCAAGTCATTTTGCCGCCGCTCTTATACGCCTCATCATCCAGCTTAATCAATTTCGCATAGGCTAGAAGCGTCTCAAGCACATCTCGGTGGGCGTGTAACAGGTAGTTATTGTGCAGTTCGACTCGGAAATTTTTACCAAATGAGTTTACAGTCACAACCTCTAGGGGATGATCAAATGAAACCCCGCCCATTGATGCGACTTCAGCCATCCTTTTGCTCATAGATGGCGTCATTCGAGCAGAAGGATGAAAAACCGTTGCTCGTGAGAATAGTAGGGAGCTGATAAATTTATTAGCTCTGTCTTTTTCATCAATTACGGATAGATCTTTCGTTTCTTCGAACATGATCACTATGTCAACTGGGATACCTAGATAGCGATATTATGTCAACTGGGATATCTTTTACAAACATTTTTATGTCAACTGGTATAGTTTTTCTGTCAACTGGGATACTGATCACCGTCAACTGGTATATCAAATAGGTCAACTGGTATAGTTTTGAGGATCTTCCTAGATCTTTAAGAATATCTTTAGATATTCAAGTTCTTATTCTCGCTCACACAGGCGAGCTGCGACAATCAACGAAGAACTTTCCTCGCGAGGGCGAGAAAAGTCCTTCATTGATTTTTAGAAAGAACTAGAGCGTGTTGAACTTCAGTATGAAAAGTAAACAGGGAGTTGTGTGACGTAATGGTTAACCGAAAATGACAATAGCGATTACCCATAATGGCTTGCTGATGTTAATAAATAATAGCGGGAATTTGACACCAAAAGCTGTGCCACTCGTTGCTATTTGACTTAATTTTTCAAATAGATCTATTATGAAGCAAGATACCTGCTTTATGATAATAGATTACTGATTTTTAAAGAAAATATGTGAAGGTTATAGTGAAAGGACAAGTAGTATCGTTCATAGTTGGGAAGAATTACGGATTTATTAAGGGCGATGATGGAGAAAGCTATTTTTTCCACTTATCGAGTCTTAAGGACAAATCTTCGAAATCTAAGGTGACTAAAAATGCCTACGTGTTGTTTGATCCGAGCCCAACGCCTAAGGGAAACGCAGCAAAAAATATAACGATACTCGATACATTTTATAGAAAGAGGCTGGTACCGTTTTTCGTTACGAAAGAAGCGTCACCTAAGCATGGGGAAATTGAACAACATCATGCGTTGAGTACGCCATATTATGATGATCCCAACGAGGCACGAGAATACCTGAAACTCATGGCAATGACGGTTGGTTGCAATGCTATCTTAAATTTCCATATCAGAAGAGAAACCTTTTCGGAGGGGAATTACAACTACACAATGCACGCTGCTTTGGGAACGCTCGCTTTAATCAGTGAACTTGTGCCATGTTCTTCTGAAGCAGAGGTCGAAGAGGGCGAAGAAGAAATAAGAGAAGCCATTGCTCAGTTTGATACAAACTTTTCTATCGTGAACGAGAGGGAAACTAAGATTAGATACAATCAGGAAGGCTGGCCAGTTCCAAGATGGTTTGTGCCTGGACTGATCATAGCGGCGTTCATATTACTTTCCGTTATCGGCATCGGCAATTAGCAGCAACGCTTTAAGTATTCTGCTTTAACGATCTTATGCCCCAATGTGAGTTAACGCAAACATTCATCATTACTCTCTCGGTGTGGATTTTTCATACAAACGTTAATCTGAAGTCCGGATTGTTAGAAATGAGAGTTTCTTATTACTTGGTATCGAAAGGGATGGAAGGCTTTCTACCCTAGATGAAACAAACGATTTTTTAATTTGGTGATCTAGAAGGTAAAAAACTTACTTAAAAAATGCAACTTCATGTAGTGACTCGTTGTTCATCTGTAGGAGTGTCGATAAAATAGGTTCATAACAATCAGGGAATTATAGGTAAAGTCAGTGGCTGAAACTAAACATATCGGCGCAATTGCAGAAATCATTTCTAGTCAAATCTTTAATGAAATGAAGTGGCGTACAGGTGATGAAACAGACGTAAACTGGAAATGCTGCACGGACTCGCATTTAACCAAGGCGCAGCGTGAAGCAAAGAAACCAAAGGAAAAAACACATCCTACTGATATCGTTTTTTCTTATTCAGACCCGTATGACAGTGAAGTAACGATCTACGTTCAAACAGATCTTAAATCGTACAAGAAGTCGACAATTGAAAACTACAGGAGTATCCGTTCAACTATCAGTAGCCTTGCTCAGCAGGTAGAGTGCTCGCAAAAAAGTCCTGAATGGCGTGATAAATATTTGCTGAAACAACCTAGCAAATACAAGGTTCATGGCATGCTATTTATCTATAACCACGACAATGAATACGACGACGAACTATTTGATAAGCTAAGTGGTGTTCCTAATTCAGAATACAGCATGCCTGAAAACTCTATGATGGCAGTTTTCGATCCTAGGCTGATTCGTTTCTTGCTTAGTACCGTTGAAGAAATCAACAAGCGTAGAAATATTCCAGCAGATACTACTGCACAAGAAATTTTATGGCAGAAGATTCCTGATCGAGATAAATGTAGTTTTTTCTACCCTGATAAGCACAACAAGCTGTCCGTAAAGGGGGGAGGCTCTTCTGCGTCATTGGAAATGATTACATCTGGTATGTTGATGTTTTCTTACGAACATGATTTTTTTAAGCATATCGAAGGCGATAAAGTAATCACCGACCGTAAGAAGATTCTAAACATTTTTTGGGATGAAGATGTTAAGTCCAAAGAAGCATTTGTATTTGTTCTCGAATACATTTTTAACTATCAATTACTGAATCAGTTTGATCGCATTTACATCAGCACACCGTTTTCATCAACTTCAGGTACGTATCTAAAAGACGCAATTACTTACTACGTAGGAAAGTATTCGTTTAACAGCCAACAGCTTAAAACGGTTCGAGATAACATTATTTCGATTCCAATCCATACCAAAACGGTATCGATTTATGATTTCCAAGTTGGTAGTGAACAGCACAATCGCATTTGTAATTTTGAGTAAGGCAGAAAATAATGAATAAGTACCAAGCAACACTATTCGCAAATGAAAGCGACATCTACACTGCCTTGCATTCAAATAAAGCGAAAATGACTGAAGGCGCACTGCGGAAAATTGCTTTTGATCGTGGGTTAATTTTTCCAAAGAAGCTGGAACGTGAAGACTTAGTAGAAAAGATTTCCGATTTACCATTTTCTTACTCGCATGTAGAAAATATTCAAAAGAAACTTGCTTCAAATTCCAGTCAGGACCTGTTTTCTGTAAAACGCATTTTTAATGATGTTGAAGGTTTTGATAACTTTAATATTGACGACCTATATGACGTTGTCGAGATTGTTAAGCAAGAGCGTCCACCAATGCTTGGTAGCGAAACGATTGAACACTTTGCCGCTCCCGGAATGTATGTGATATCAATCGAATATACGGAATTTGATTTCAAACGCAGCAAGTTCCAACAACGTAAGATGTATGGTGGTGAAATTCGTTTTATTGTACACCCTAGCTATGTTTCGGTTCGTTTTAACTACACAAAAAGAATTAAAGAAATTCTTGGGGAAGTAATTGATAAGTACCAAGAAAAACAGAAGTGCAAGATTTGTATTCGTGAAATTGATCTATCAAGTATTACTGAAGCTCAGCATCGCAACGCTTTCGCTGAAAACATGTACGATTTTGACTCTTTGTACACGAGTAAATCAGGGTTTAGCTATGCTGGGCTAGAAAAAGTACGTGTAAGTAAGATCCACACTGCATTAGAACAGCCAACGTCTGTTGAATTGGATGATGACTCTGACGAAGAACGTGATGACTTTGAACTGGATGCAAAAGCCGATGATAAAGACAATAAGACATTTATCGATAATGCTTCATATGACGGAAAATCATTAGTGAATACCACACAAATCGAAGATCTATGTAAAGATGGTTTTTACCGTAGTCAGATCAAATGGAAGTCAAAAGCTACATTCTTAACTGGCGCACCTGTAATCACCTTTGAATTGGCTTTTGATGAGAAATACAAAGCACAAGATCTGAAGTTTAAAATCATTAGCAAAGAAACATCAGGCATGCCTGATACTAAAGAAAAGCTAAATGACGCAGAATTTGACCAAGTGATCGCACACCTAGAAGAGCATATCTTTGTGCTAAACGACATCATTCAAGAAGAATACGCTCAACAATTTCAATCTGCAACACCAGAACCTGACAAGCAGGAGGCTAGTTGATGGTTAAGGTAAAACTGTACAAGGTCGATCAGATACCTATAGAAAAGATTGTCCGTGCGAACCTCGCACACAGGCAGTACGATCATAACACAGGTTTTGGGTTTGAAGTAATTGATGACGATGAAGAATTCATCATCCAATTCATAGAACGCCAAATCCTTAAACAAGAAATCGAAACACTTGATGGTAGCGTTTCGACTATTGAATCGGTGTCTTACATTAAAGTGAAGTTCGGTATTCGATTTGGAACTAAGCATGCAGTCTACGTCATAGATCCACCTAGAAGCATGAAGCACCCATTTGAAATGATAAGGACACTGTTTGGTTCTGACGGTAACTTACAGCCCGCAGAATTCGATTTGAAAACGTTGCTGCAAATTTTTGATGCAAGCTACAAACATGTAATTAAATCTATGTCGCTGTCCAACATCCATTGTGACGCCAACACTTTGGCTAAGACAATGATCGTAAGCTCGAAGGACTTACATCCGTTCTATTTGAATAATTACAGTGATACTAAAGCTGTAATTGACATAATTCATATGGAAGTTGATGGAATTGATGTTGAATTGTCTCGTACAGGGCGTTTTCGCTTACATGAAGCCAAACTATCGAAATTTATGCTTATGCTTGAACATTCATTCCAGTAAGCCTTTAGGAAAGATCTAATGATTTTTTCGTTGTTATGCGCAGATAAAAGGCTTCAAGATACTCATCCTAATCTGACAGAGACGATTTTGGGTAATTAAGCTAACTTGTTTCTGTCCAAAAATGAGCTGGAGTGTTTATGACCCACAATAGGCAGCTAAGCTAAGAGCTGCCTATTGCGAGAATCACAACAGGTTCAACGGTCTTGATACTTCTCCAGTACAGCCGCGATCGCATGATCGAGTTCATTTTGCACGTCCTTAGACAAGCGGCCAAATTCATACGAGAAATTACGGCCTTTTACTCGCTTACGGGCAAAAACGCCTTTGCTGTTAAACTGGGCTAGGGGGGTCACTTCCGCTTGTTCTTTAACTTGTTTTGCTTCAGTGATTTTTAACTCTGCTTTTATCGCGGCAATGATGTCTAACTTGGTTTCATCAAGGGGCTGTTCAGCCTGAACATTGACAGTTCTTTCCTGAACTCGCTCGACGAATAAATCCAACTCTTCAGCACTATTTCCCAATATTTTCATGACTTTATCGAGTAACGAATAGTCCGTGTGTGAGAGAAGATTAACATCCGAAAATAAGGAGATAAGTTTGTCATCGATACTGGCGGCTTTGAGAGCTTTGCTGACCGCGGGACGGCTCATTCCCATCACTTTAGCGACATCTTCTTGCGTAAATTCGCCACTGGCCATGATCGCTTTACACTGCAAACCGATTTCACGCTGATTATGCTCTTTGGCGGTTTGTAACTGCTTGGCTAGTGCTTTGGCATCGGAGTAGGATATTTGATCTTGAGTGACCAATATTCTAAACGTTTGCACTTTCCCGCGATTTTGTAAGAACCATGCGCGGCGACGTGAGCCATCGAGCACATCGATCTTTCCATCCAGTTCTCGGCCAACGGCAGGGTAAAACTGCTGAAACTCTAGAGAAGCAAGATCAGACAATGAATCTTTAGTCAAAAGAGACTGATCACGGCCATTTACTTCAAAGGTGACGTAGGTATTATCGCGAACTTGTTCGTATGACAGTGTCACTTCGTTAAATGTCGCCTGAGTCCCAGATTCCAATTGCCATACGACGCTATTACCGACAGATTGAATACCAAATGTTTGTTGTAGATAGTGGACAACACTTTCGCCGGCATTAGTGAGCTCTTGGGATAGCTGCCGAGTTAAACTGTCAATATTCGCTTTTGCTGCCGATACTTGTGCTTCTTGAGACCCTGGGGCATTACCTAAGGGGCTTCCTCCACGTTTTTTTGCCATTATTTTTGTTCCTCTCGCCAAACGTTAACGATGTCGCGCAAAATTTGACTCGTCACTTCATAACCATTTTGCTGCGCACTTTGGAAAGTGCCTTTGCTCTTCGGATACTCACTTTTCGACATATCAAAGACGGTGGAAAGTAGGGAAGAGGCCTGACGGATCGCTTCACTATGTTTGAACTCTTTAGAGTAAAGATAAGGAGAAAAATGGTCGTACAGGCTGTTCATTAATTCAGTGGTTGTCGAGCCGTCTCTATGGTTAGTTAATAGTATTTTCATAAAGTCGTAACCAGAGTGGTTGGCATTCGCCAACAAGGCCCACACTTGAGGGATGTAGCTGAAATAAGAGCACGTAGCATCGATGTCGTTTTCGGTAATCGAAAGTGGGAAAACGACACTGGTCGCCGCAAAGTAGGCGTTATAGGTGGCGTACCCTAATGATGGTGGGGTATCAATCAGGATAATATCAAACTCATCTCGCACCGAGTTGATAATCTCACTCAAAATTGAGTAAGGGGAAGGCAGTTTGTGGCTAAACACTTGCTCATGAAACCAGCCCTCAATCGCTCGGTCGGTTTGTGATGCCGGTAGGATACGCAGATTAGGTATGGTGGTTTTCAAAAACGAATCCGACACCACTTGAGCCAACGTTTCACCTTCTTCGAGATCAAAGTTTTGCATCATCAAGTCGCCCACGGACAAGCAACCTTCCTGTTCTGCTTCCGGCGCGTAGTACATGGAAAGTGTCGCTTGGCCATCCATATCGATCAGACCGACGCGATATTCTTGATGAAATTCAGTGGCTAAACCAGATGCAATCGTTGCGGCAGAGACGGTTTTCCCAACGCCTCCTTTTTGGTTTTGAATCACGATAATTTGAGTCTTTTGGTGACTATCGCGGACAAACTTAGCTTCTTTGCGCAGAGAGTCGGGTAACAAATCGCGCACCGTATACATCTCTTCAATGTTAATCGACCACTGAGAATCTTGATGGCGGCGTGGGTCGATCCCGGCATTGGCGACGTACTTATCCAATGTTTTAGCATCGATATCGAGATAGGCAGTGGCTTCAGCGCGAGTAAAGTTACGCAGTTCTTTACGATGGTTGGCGAGTAAACGCTGATTGCGGCGTTTGATGTAACCGTCGGCACCTTGCTTAAGAGCTTGAAAGGTCAATGTGGTTTGTTGGGTATCCATTTCTATCTCCATAGAGGATTTAAAAACAGTATATCCATTAATTTTTGAGGTGCACACTAAATAGTAAGGGATGGTCTAATTTTTTAGCATAGTTCGCAATTTTCATTAAATTGAACGACAAGCGGGATAAGTAAAGCTGTGGGGAAAAATGACTTTTCAAGTCCTAGCACCTTACCTTAGGCAGATCTCGCCAACGGGTCGTGTATTGTGGCGTGAGCATTTCACGCCGCATTTCCCATTTACTCCCTATGCCTTGCGCTGCTAAAAAAACAGCGCCATCCCCATAACGTTGATTTAAGCTGTCAAATACGGCCATCAATTTTTCATCGTTCGGACATGG
Organism: Vibrio cidicii; assembly: GCF_009665415.1. Classification (NCBI taxonomy): domain Bacteria; kingdom Pseudomonadati; phylum Pseudomonadota; class Gammaproteobacteria; order Vibrionales; family Vibrionaceae; genus Vibrio; species Vibrio cidicii. The sequence goes on from NZ_CP035920.1 coordinate 30,778, forward strand.
GTTGAAAAGGTCTTTTTGCTCATGTCGGCCGTCTTGCAAATCGAGCAAACCAACCCCAAATTTGTAGAAGCGAACCCCCTCATGAAACACTTCATTGGCTAAACGGGACGCCGAAGAAGTGATCTGAGTAACGTCAGATGTAGGGTAAGCAAAGCGATGTATTGCTTTAAAACTCACCGGTTTTTCATCAAATGGAGAGTTCGAGGCAAACACTAGCATCACACGGCATAGCGAACTTTGTTTTCTCGCTTTGCGTGATGCTATCCCAGCATGCAGGCACAACGCCTGACGCAGTGATTCAACATCGGTGATCCGCTGGCCTGCGCTTCGGGTAGAAAAAATCTGTTTCTTATCAGCCCTAGCCACATCCCAATCTTTACAGCGTTGACCGTTCAGCTCTCGAATGGTCCGTTCGACTTCAACATTAAAATTTTTGCGCATTAACGGCGCAGGCTTTTTGGCGAGATCAAGTGCAGTATTGATACCCATTAGTTTGAAATGGGAAGAGAGTTTACGGCCAACTCCCCATACGTCTGAAACAGGCGTTTTTGCTAAGACTTTTAGACGATCGGCTTCATTATCGAGCACACAAACGCCGGAGTAACCGGGTATTTTTTTCGCCGCGTGGTTGGCAAGCTTAGCTAAAGTAAGGGTGGGGCCCATGCCAACACAAACGGGTAAACGGCACTCTTTCCAAACCGCTCGACGAATCAAAGTGCCGTGCTGACGGAAATCGCCGATCGCAGTTAAACAACGTTCAAAAGAAAGGAAAGTTTCATCGATAGAGTAAACATGCTGCTCTGGTGCGAATCGACCGATCACTTGCATCATTTTTTCTGACAGATCGGCATACAGCTCGTAGTTAGAAGAAAGGGCAATCACCCCTCGCTGTTCACACAAGGCGCGAACTTGAAAATAGGGTTTAAACTTCTCGATGCCGGCTTCCTTTGCTTGTCGGTTTGCGGCAACGATACAGCCATCGTTATTCGACAAAACAATCACCGGCTTACCCCGCCATTCAGGCCGAAAGACTTGCTCTGCACTGCAGTAAAACGAGTTAGCATCGACAAGCGCGAACATTATTCACCACACAACAACGGGCTAGGGCGGTGGCAGCGAATCGAGCGAATCACCACACCTTCAATTGAAAAAGAATCAAACTCATGGATAGGAACAGGCTGTAAATGTTCATTGGCAGAAAGTAACAAGCGGCGACGAATATCGAGGATCTTACAGACAAATTCACCGTTGTAATTAGCAACAATGATGTCTTGATCTGAAGCTTGCACATGCCGATCAACAATCAACAAATCCCCATCAAAGATCCCAACGCCTTGCATCGAGTCGCCCTTTGCTTGCCCTAGAAAGGTTGCGCTCGGGTGCTCAATGAGCAATTCATCTAAATCTATCGCAAGCTTCTTGTACTCAGCCGCAGGGCTTTCAAAGCCAGTAATGCCGGCACTCGCGTAAATAGGGATAACTTTCATAGATAATAATACTGTTCATTTATACAGTATTATTTTGATATGAGGTACGGAAAAAAGCAATATGATTAGAGAGAGTCGCGCTGTCATTGCCGAACAAAAAAAGAAAAAAGCCAGACGCAAAGGGCGGCTGGCTAAATTTTGTGAACAAATTCATTCACTAACAACGTCAGTTGGCTAGGTGACCCTCGGCTTAAAAGGGTCACTGTATGTATATCAAATAGCGTGCCAAATAGAAATGGTTAAATATCCAACAAAATAGGGGGTTAAATGGTGTTTATATCATCACGTTTCATATTTTGAATTGCAATGTGCAAGAAAGTTGCAAAATGCATGCGGCTACTTACTTATTCATCTTGCTCTTGATATTCACAGACTTGCTGCAAAAAGTCGTCGAAATCTTGTTTCGACTCAATACGAACGTCACGTGACGCTAACGCCACATTGAGCACCCCAATGATTTCTCTAACCGTGATCTTCTCTATCTGACGCAACCTTTCGACCAAGTCGACCATTTTCTGATCAATTAAGAAGTTTTTCATAAATACTCCGTAGGTTTTGGGGCGTAAGCCCCAAAACCATTAGCCTAAGTTTGCCGCCAATTCACCCAAGGGAACATATTGCGATTTGTTCTCTGTGGACCAAAAACGCACCTTTCTCACCTGCCAGCCACAACGAATGTAATCTTTATCTGTGAGATAGGTACCGGCCCCCATCGAGTAGTTTTCTCGGTGCTCCGCACTGTTGGCCACATTGGCCAAAAACTCAGTTTCAGGATGGTTGAGGCAGGCTTTGCGCAATTCAGGAAACAAACGACGTTGATGTTTTGACCAAGCCAATATGATGGTTTTCTCGGTTCGATATTGGTAATAATCACTTACGGGTTTGTCAGCTTTGTTGTGCAAAAAAACTCCACCCGAAGGTGGAGTTTGCTTTTTAGTGCGCCGAGCATGGTGTCAACCTAGGAGGTGAAAGTCCTCTACGTGCCTTGTCGAGCAGGAAACGTTAGCCTATGCAAGGGTGTCCATCGTGAGGTGGAATCTCCGGGGCGCCGGCCGGAAGTAAGCAAATGGCAAAACATAGCTTTGACGAACAGAAATCTGGTAGTAGGCATAGTCAACTTGGGTAACCTAGCTATAGATAGAATAGCCCGAAGTCTCGAACAGAAGTGTGATTATGTAAACCGGGCAGAGCTATGGGAAAGGGGGGCATCTTACCTCGGGAGGTCTTATCGCCTGTCTCATTAGAGACTAATGCAATAGTGATGTTGTGTGATGGGCATAAGAAGTCAGCAGAGGGCATAGTACCTAAGATTTAGGGAAGGCCTGAACCAAGGTTTTAGATAAACAGGTAACAAATTCTCAGTGTGTACGGAGTCTCAGTAAAGAGTAGAACCCCTACAGCTACGTTAGAAATATGTGGAGAAGTCGGAAATGGATCTGCAACTAACGAAGAGAGGCAAGACATAGTGGCGTCGGAGTTAAACAGTGAATCTAAGCCAACGAAAGTTAGCATGCCTTGGAACCGCCGTATGCGACCCACGCTTGTACGGTGGTGTGAGAGGATGGAGGCCGTGAGGCCTCCTCCTACTCGATTCGAGTGATGGACACTCAGATTGCTCAAGTTTGATGGTATCAAGGAGTCGGTGTTACAGTTACACAAGACACAAACTGGTTAAGATTCGTTGTTAGAGTTGCTGAGTTGCTGCTGGTCGATGTATACATGCGCAGAGCCCAGTAATTACCAGTAGCGCTACCTTGGATTCTTAGCGAAGCACTCATGTAGTGCGTTTTGATATCGACAGGTGTTGCCGCGCCCGTTGGCCAACCAAACACTGGTGATATCAAGCGATTATTATCTTCATTTGACGTGATCATGCTTGTGTTTAGTGTGCCCATGCTAGAGGCTGCTGGATCTGGTGCATTGTTACCAGCGTCAGCATAGTTGTTAGCCGTGTAGTAACCACCAGTGTTACCGATTGGCAGTGCCCATTGTCCACCATCATACAGGTTTGTACATGCGGTAAATACATTGCCTTGGTCATGGTTGTACATTGCCCACTCAATGCCATTGAATGGTTGCGGTGCTGCTGCTGTTAATAGGTTCGCGTTAAAGCCCACTTTGTCTTTCAGTTGTGTCTCGGCAAAAGTGAGAGGACGGTGGTAAGTAAGCGCGCCATGTTCAACCAGACGTATAGGTTCGATACCACGTTTACTTGCATCTGCTGCATCATAGTAAAGACCGCCGGTCACGCTTGCGCTGTCAGCAGCGTTCGCACATTTTGCTGTACCGTTAACATCCACACAGTATTCAACTGATTTTCCAACAAAGTCACGCGCTTCTAGTAAGCCTACACCCGCACCAGCAAACCAGTCATAGTCGGTTGCCAGAGAGCCGCGAGCGCCGATTTTATAAATGTTACCTGTATGCTGAACGCTCTTGTTGCCTTCATCTACAGGGCCGGTTTGGTTACTGGTGTCAACCTTCCACTCACCAAGAGTCGCGTCAGCCGCATAGCCATACACGGTTGCGATTAGCTCTTGGTCGTACTCAAGTTTACCTTCGATTTTGATGCCTTTTGGCGTCACTTTAGACGTCAGACAAACTTCATCACCTGCGGTATTTAATGCAGTTTGTGGTGTGACACAGAAATCCAGTTGTTTACCTAAATCGGCTTGGGTGATGGTGTAATCACAGGCACGTGCATCAGCACACTCTTCTCCTGCAATATTGTCTACTTTCCAGACTGCGGTAGACGTGCCTTCAAGGCTGCCGTCTGCTTGAGCATAATCATAGTTACCACGTAGTGTGGCACCAACTTCAGTATCAGCCGCAGGAGCCTGAACTTCTGCAATTACGTTACTTGCGGTTGGTTTCGCTTCTGAAACAACAGCGACTGGTGTCGTTGTGGCACAAACTTCAGTACCGTTTGTCGGTGTACCTGTTTTGGCGACCGGAGTAACACAAAACTCTAACGCAGTGCCCTTGTCACCTTCTACTGGGGTATAGATTTTTGTGGTTGAAACTTCGCTTAAACCTGACTTCCAGCTGTAGGTACTGGCACCTTCAAGGTCACCATCAGCATCAGTAAAGGTGTAGTCGGTGGTCAGTTCTACACCAACAAAGGCGTCCGCAGAGAACGTGATATTAGATGCAACTGGTGCTGAACCCGCTTTGGCTGTAATTGCGTCAGTTAACGCTGAACAGACTTCATCCCCAGCTACGGCTGGCGTGCTATCGGTTTTAGGCGTAACACAGAACTGTACCTGTTTACCTTCTAGCGTGTTGCCAAGAGTGATGGTTTTTTCAGTGCCCACAGTGTCAGTGCTGGTTTTCCAGGCAAACGCAGAAGTACCTTCTGTCACGCCTAAACTGGTATCAAAATCATAAGCTCCGGTCAGGACGTCGCCGACAGCAGGTGTGCTGTTAGGAGTAATCGCAACGTTAGTTGCTACAGGTTTAGCACCTAGTGGAGCATTAACGACTTTAGGTGTACTACATTTTTCTTCACCAACCGTATTCAAATCGCCTTGTGCTTTTGGTGTCACACAAAACGCTAGGTTTTGTCCTTCAAGATTGCTTGTGATAGGCAGCTCTTGAGTGTTGACGATTTCACTTTGATCGGCAGCATTACGCCATGAATAGATGCTAACCGCTTCTGGACGTGGGTTTGCATTTGGGTCAACAAATTTGTAGGTACCCTTGACCGTTTCGCCTACATAAAGTGCAGGGGCGACCACTTCAGTCGCAATAGGCGGGTAAACATTGTCGTTACTGATTGGAAGTTCTTTGTTGTCTTCGGCATTACAGCCGATCAGGGTTGCTGTAATGACAACAGCTAGGGTCTTTTGTTTGAATGTCATATCGCGTTTGTTCCTACGGTTGAACAACAATGCCGTTCTACTGCGAGTCAGCGGATGGCGTGCTGGTTGCTTTGTTCATTTACGTAATGTGTTGTCAGGGGGTGATATTAGCTTTCTAAAGCTTTCATTAATGTGATTTATGCCAATTTTCGAAGTGTTTTATTTCACTTTGAAAGAAAATGATGACGAGTGTCAGGTCTTTGAAGACAAAAAAAGCCAATCGTAAGATTGGCTTTGGATTTTAATTAAGGAGTGGTTTTAGAGTTTGAATGAGTAACTGACAATGGCTTTGATCGCATCGATATCACCACGGTCTGCTGATCTCTCTGAGACTAATCTTGCATAAGTACGGTCCGGACGGTACATACTGCTGCGGAGCAAGAATTCAAAGCCTTTCATTGAACCAGAGCGTGGGCGATAAAAGACATCGATAACGTGCTCTTCACCGCGACCCATCGCGAGCTGGTCGTTATTGTCAAAATGTTGTTCTGCTTTTCTTTCCCAGTGGAAACGGTACGAAAGCTTAAGATCAGGAATGCCGAAATGACGCAAATCGTAAGAGATACCGACAACATGAGCTTGGCCACCATCACTACGGAAAGAGGAGTAACCTGGCGAAGTGACTAGGCTCAAGTAGCCTTTTGCGCCACCGAAGCCGTAAGAGAAACCGCCTCTGCCATCTGATCTTGGTGCATCAACCGTATGGTAGCCGTACCATAAGCCCCATGCATCTCGCTCCAGTTTGCCGTGATAAGCAATCAGGTAGGCGTGGTCATCAAAGGCAGCAACGCCTCTTTCGACATCTTCGTGCCAAAGATCACCAGCCGCTTTGTTGTAGTAATATTGTGCTTTTAAATGTAATTTCGTTTCTGGCGTGATCATATGATTCATCCAGACGTTAGTGTGGAAGCGACGTAAGTAATCTTGTGCTTCACCATAAGAGAACACATAACCCCAGTCACGACCTGCGCGGTAATCTACGCGTCCGGTGTAGAGGTAGTCGTAAGTATTAGGATACGGGTCATAGTAGTTGCTGTTGGTGGTCAGATCGCCCATTTTGTCGGCTAGACCGTCCATAAAGCCAGTTACAAACGCAGCATCAAAACGGTAGTTATTCCATTTGTGGCGAAGCATGACCCCGCGGTAACTGGAAAGAGTCGCGTCATCGGCAGCCGCTGTGGTGATCATGCCGGTGTTGAAAAAACCGTCACCGACGGTCAGGTTACCGCCTTTCCAGTAAAACTTAGCATTGGCCATTGGCACTTTACCGAAACCTTCCACGTCGTAACATTTGTACTGGCCCTTAAATTTCTCACCACCGGTCCAGACACAGTCCTTACTTTCCAGTAATTTTTGCCCGCCATGCCAGTTGTGCATGCCTCCTGGGTATTGACTATCAAGCTCAAATATATGCGAGTAGCCAAGATTCAAGTTCATTTTTATCGGGCTGTCACCCAGGCTGATCTTGCCAGAGTTGTAGAACATGCCGACAGATTGCGTCCACTCTGCTTGTGTGTGGTGACCCTCTTCCGATTGTCGAAACTTACCATTCTCATCAAAGTATTTAACATCGGTATCCCAACGGTGTGCCGATTTGTAGTAGTTGACCAATGAGACGGTGATTTTGTCGTTTGTGGTCGCCTCTTTATAGGCTTGGCTTAAAGATGAGGCGCTAGCAATAGAAGGTACTGCCAATACACTAGATAAGAGTGCGCCACCTAAGGTTAGTTTCACCGCTCGTGCGCAAATGGTCGGTTGATGTTTACGTGCCATAAAAAGTCCAGCTCCAATGTCCACTTTATCGTGTGGGGTGGAATAGTAAGGAATAAGTAATAGGTTAATTTTATTACTGACTTTCACAATCTTTCGTGACTTCTAACACGAAAACAAAAGAAGACTAAAGGTAGTTAATCGAAAATGAGATATTAATCCTGATTTAAGCGCTGATTCGCAGGGAGTTGTTACAGAGATGGATGGCATGAGGAAATGCAATGTAATAGTGCATACTCCACAGATGGATTATACGCTATTGAAGTGAAGTAAAACGCTTACTTCAAGGTGTAGACTTTAAAGTTGTCAATTTTTAGGTGGCTTTTTCAGGTACGGACGCCAAATTTACCCGATTTGAATTGCGCTTCATCGGTAATTTCATACAGTTGTTTATCATTGACGTAGACATAGATACGTTCGGCAAGTTCATGAATTCTTTTGCGGAAACGTCGTACTCAGGAAGACGAGGGCTATCATCGGCATAACGGCGGAAGCGAGTGGTGGAGTTATCGTTCGCCCCGTAACCAATGTAGTAAGAGGGCATTGGGTCGTACTTGCGCCATCCAGAACCAGTTGAGATCCGTGCTTCGGTCATTCGGGCCTCCATTAAGCAAGACCATACCATCAAATTCAATCGCAGATGGGGTGTCAATATCGTGCTTAAACCACACGGTGGTGCCGTTTCCATCATCAATATCCAGTGCTGATCCTTTTATTTCGGTACGTGATACATCGGTCATTTCGACGACCCAGTTTCGATTCCATTATCGAATTTGTCACTGTGGGCTAACGTGGCATGCGTTTTTATCAGTTGTTGCGCAGTATCAAAACCAAATGAAAAACTTAATGCTGCAACGAGTAAGGTAAGTTTTTTTTCATTATACTACCTAAAGAGTAGTCATCAGGAGTAAAAACGGTGGGTGGAAAGAAAAGCCAGCAAACGCTTAATGCCAGTCGCTTAAGAGCGAGTGGCAATCGAAACTGGCTTTTTCAAAACCGCTCGGGGATAGAGTCTTCGTTTTTGTTTTTTGGAAGAATAAGCCGCTTCCCGCTATCCCTGATGATCTGCACCAGTTGCTGTTGCCACTGCTCAATAAACAACTGACAGAAATCATCGACATCACAGAAGGTTTCAATTAATTTGTCCATGCTCGTTCCTTGGAGGTATCTGTTCCTTTTGGTCGAATGATCAGATCGGGGAACGAGCAATTAGTTCCTCTGTTAGCTCAGTTTCTTATCCAGAGTTCAGGTTAGCTAGGTTACCCAAGTTGACTATGCCTACTACCAGATTTCTGTTCGTCAAAGCTATGTTTTGCCATTTGCTTACTTCCGGCCGGCGCCCCGTAGATTCCACCTCACGATGGACACCCTTGCATAGGCTAACGTTTCCTGCTCGACAAGGCACGTAGAAGACTTTCACCTCCTAGGTTGACACCATGCTCGGCGCACTAAAAAATCGGTCGTAACTTACGTTACGACCGATTATGGAGCCTCTGTAGGGTCGTTCAAGTAGCCACACGATCAGCATTAAGCACAAAGCTGGCTTTATTATCGCTAAGTAAGACTTAGATATAAGCGTTTAACACAGAAGCTGGCACTTCTGTTGGACGCCAAGAGTCGCCGGTGTGCTCAAGCCAATGCATGAGTTCGGTTTGTACCAGTTGTTCAACCAACTCTGGGTTCTTATCCGCAATGTTATTCATTTGGAACGGATCAGCGATGTTGTCGAACAACATGTATTCAATTGGCTTACCAATTTTACGCGTTGCTTGCAGCGTGTAGCGTTCTGTACGAACTCCACGCTGCCCGTAGGACGGTGCGCCATAAGGTGACTTCACATAAAGCTGTGAAGTGGCACGTTTATCGCCTTTTTCACCTTGTACTGTTTTCGCGTAGTTGGTGCCTTCTACCGTGTCTGGGATCTCAGTATCTAACCCCATCAGACCCAACATGGTTGGAAATAGGTCAGGGATAGAGAAGAGAAGATCGTCTTGCATTGGCATCAGTTTGCCTTTCCAACGGAAAATCATCGGAATACGTACCGACTCTTCATAAATCACGTTTTTCGTTGGCTGGCCATTAGCGCCAAGGCAGCAACCGTGATCAGAGAAGAAAACGACAAGTGTATCTTCGGCAAGGTTGAGGCGGTCGAGCTCATCGACAATACGACCAACTTGCTCGTCAACACCGTTAATCATGGCGAGGTATTCTTTGTAGAACTCAGGGCCGTAACCTTCCAAATATTCTTTGTTCCAATCGACGTTTGGACGATCGTTCATCTCTCTTGAGGTTTTGCCCTTAAAGCGTTCTAAGTATTTCTCTGGTACTTGATCATACGGTGAATGCGGTGGGTTCATGGAAACAACCAGTGCGAATGGTTCTTCCTCATTACGGTATTGACCACCTTCGTTACGTAGGTATTTGATCGCCATGTCCGCTTCGTGCTCTGGTGACCATTGGTTGATTTTCAACGGTGCTTCACGTGGCGTTTCGTTAGTCCAGTAGATTGGATTCATGTGCAGATCGTACGTACCGTAAGAGTACCACCAATCAAAACTGTGACGGTGCGATAGCGGTGTCCAGTCATTCCAGTAACGGCCACCGAGTGGGTTATTGTAAGACGGCACAAATGGCGGTTTCGGGCAGTCTAAGTGCCACTTTCCTAGGTAGCCCAGTGAGTATCCCTGTTTTTTCAGCACATCTGACCAACAAATCGCGTTCTGTTTTAGCTCAACGCCAAAATTAGAACCACCAAAGTGGCCTTCTTCCGGCGTATGGCAGTTACCGTGAATACCATTGCGGTACGGGTACTGACCAGTCATGAACATGCCGCGCGCTGGCGTACATAACGGGAAATTTGAAATGGTTTGATCGAGAACGACACCTTCACGCGCCATGCGGTCGATGTTTGGTGTCATCGTGTGTTTATCCATCCCCATATAACCCAGTGACTGAGTACGACATTCATCAGGGAAAATAACCAGTAGGTTTGGTTTTTTTACGTTGTTTTGCTTTTTATTCTGACCCTGAGCAGGAGCAGTGCCATTTGAGGTGACTGAAGAACAAGCGGCTGTTGTAGCAACAACGCTTGTCGCGGCAATCCCTTTCAACAGGTCTCGACGAGAAACAGACATGGTGGTTTCCTCTTGTCAATGTTCTAAATTGCAAGCGACTTGTTTTCTAATACGCTTACCTTTTTTATATCGTAAGTGATCGAAAGTTAAATTTCGAATTGGTAGATCACAAAAGTCGGAAATCAGGTCATAGAAAATTAAAAAATGCCGCGAAGAAAACCCTGCTTTCATTTTGTTTTTATTTGTTTCGTTTGCCTTTTTATTTGGTTTTTCTGTTAATTTTTTATGCGAAATCGAAACGAATTGGTGTGATTTGTGAAATGCATCAAAAAAACAGTGCTTTCGTATTGTGTGGCTTTTGTTTTTTTTCGTATTATAAAAGCGAAGAAAAATGAAAGTTCATTTGTTATTATTACAGAATAACCAGTGGGCACTTTGAATTGGATTAATTGCTCCTTTCAATTTCACCTATGAAGTGTCTAACCATCATCTTATTTTTACTAGGGTGTCGCTCTGTGAAATGGGGATAACACAGTAATTCTGGCATTACGACGACGGAAATATTCTTTGCTTGAATGATGTTTTTATTGATGTAGCTATGACGAATGAACTTGGTGTTGCTATGGCCTTTCATCTGAAGTTGGTGCAAGTTTGGCGTTTGGATTGTGATGACGTAGTCGAAGACGTCATCGTTTAAAACCTTACAACATGCGCCTTTTTCGTGTTCGAACTTCATAGAAACGTCGGGTAAGACTTATACCGAATTGATCCACTTTGGAGTGATTACATGACAACTCTACTGAACATAGTAAAGCAGCATAAAGCTGGTAACGAAAACGGCATTTACTCCGTATGTTCTGCTCACCCTCTTGTTCTCGAAGCAGCTATTCTGCAAGCGAAAAAAGACAAATCCCCACTTTTGATTGAAGCAACGTCGAACCAAGTTGATCAATTCGGCGGCTATACGGGGATGTTACCTGCTGACTTCCGTGATTTAGTTCTTAGCTTAGCAGAAGCACATGGCTTTAACTCTGAAAACTTGATCCTTGGCGGTGACCACTTAGGTCCAAACCGTTGGCAAGATGAACCAGCAGCGGAAGCGATGGCAAAAGCAGAGGTACTTATCGAAACGTACGTTGCTGCGGGATTTACGAAAATTCACTTAGACTGTTCGATGCCATGTGCCGATGATCCTGTGTCTCTAACGGATGAGATCGTGGCTGAACGTGCTGCGCGCCTTGCGAAAATTGCAGAAGACACAGCAGTGAAAAATTTTGGTACTGCACGGGCATTTACATATGTGGTTGGTACAGAAGTGCCAGTACCGGGTGGTGAAACTGAAGAGTTACACGAAGTGCAACCAACGTCACCAGAAGCGGCTCGTCAAACTATTAAAGCACACAAGGACGCATTTGCTGCTGCTGGCTTAGATTGTTGGGATCGCGTTGTAGGCTTGGTTGTACAACCTGCCGTTGAGTTTGACCACTCTAGTGTGATTGATTACAAACCAGAGTCAGCGGCTGAGCTATCAAAAGTGGTTAACGAGTTTGAGAATATACTGTTTGAAGCACACTCAACCGATTACCAATCTCCAGAAAACTACGCTCTATTAGTTCGCGATCACTTTGCGATCTTAAAAGTGGGCCCGCAGCTAACTTTTGCTATGCGTGAAGCCCTATACGGTCTCTGTGCGATTGAAGATGAAATACTACCTATCGAGCAACGCTCTAACCTACGTAACGTCATCGAATCTGTGATGCTTGCAAAACCAGATAACTGGGCGAAGTACTACCACGGTAACGAAGCAGAGCAAAAATTTTCACGTTCTTACTCTCTATCTGATCGTATCCGTTACTACTGGGCTGATGAAACCATTCAAGCTGCCGTAGACAAGCTGTTTGCCAACCTAAAAGAGGGACTACCTCTTGCGCTTGCGAGTCAACACCTACCTGAAGGTTATGCAGCACTGCGTAGCGGTGAAATAGAAAACAACCCGAAAGCGTTTGTTATCAACAAGATTCAAAAGACCGTGCTAGAAATCTACGCACGTGCTTGCAAGTTTTAATTATACGAGTGACTAAATAATGAAACACCTAGGCATTGACATTGCTGAGCTAGAAACGAACAAAGGTTTCTGGACAGCAAAAGAAATCGAGCAACAACCAGATTGTTGGTTAAAAACCCTTGCGATTGTGAATGAATGTCGTGCGCAAGCAGAAGCGTTTCTTTCGCCACTGTTTGCCAAAGAGAACTTACGAATTGTGATGACAGGTGCGGGTACGTCTGCATTTGCCGGTAAAGCGTTAGCGCCAATCCTAGCGAAAGAATTAAACTGCCGCGTAGAAGCTATTGCGACCACAGACATCGTGTCAAACCCATCTCAGTACTTTGCTGAAGATATCCCAACACTGTTGGTGTCATTTGCTCGTTCTGGTAACTCACCAGAATCCGTGCGTGCGGTAGATTTGGCTTCTCAAGTCTTGTCTGATTGTTTCCACCTAGTGGTTACTTGTAACGCTGACGGTCAGCTTTACAACCGTTGTCAAAGCGATGTGCGTTCTCTAGCGGTACTGATGCCGACAGAGACTAACGATAAGTCGTTCGCAATGACTTCCTCATTCTCTTCAATGATGATGGCGGCATTCTCGTTCTTAACTTTCAACAAAGCCAGTTCACAAGATTTCGAGAAAGTATGTGAACAATCTAAAAGGCTGATCCAAGACGTGTGTGCACCAATTCGTGACATCGTGGCGAAAGATGCAAAACGTGTGATCTATATCGGTTCCGGTGGTTTCCAAGGTCTGGCTCAAGAGTCTGCTCTAAAATTACTAGAGCTGACGGCGGGCAAAGTGGTTGCTATGTACGATTCGCCACTTGGTTTCCGTCACGGTCCTAAGTCAATTATTGATGATGAAACATTGGTCATGGTCTACATCTCGAATAACCCATACACACGTCAATACGACTTAGACCTGTTGACAGAATTACGTCGTGATAACCTAGCACTACAAGTGGTGGCAGTTGCTGCGCAACTAGATGATATTGTCACTGATGGTCACTACCTGCATATTGATGGCCTAGAAGCGGCTTCTGATGTTGAGTTGATTTTCCCATACTTAATTGTGGCTCAAGAGTACTCATTCTTCCATTCGTTAGCGCTAGACATTACACCTGATAATCCTTGCCCAACGGGCGAAGTCAACCGTGTCGTGCAAGGCGTGATCATCCACCAATTTGAATCATAACTGAGGGTTTCAATACTATGTCAGCGAATATTGTATGGTGCCGAATAGACGAGCGTCTATTGCATGGCCAAGTGAAAATTACTTGGATGCCGGCTTCTGGCGCTAACACTTGTATCGTGTGTAACGACGATGTGGCCGAAGGCCCAACTGCCGAGTTCTCTCAGGCGGCGATGCGCGCTTCGGCCGGCGGCGAGTTCAAAACCTCGTTCTACTCGGTCGACAAGCTGTGCGCCATCATTGGTAAAGCCAAGCCGGAGCAAAAAATCTTCATCGTGTGTTCGAACCCAACCGACGTGGCGCGTCTGATTGAAGGCGGCGTGCCTATCAAGGCGGTGAACGTGGGCAACATGCACTTCCACGAAGGCAAACGTCAAATCACCAAAACCGTATCGGTGGACGACAAAGACATCGCGGCGTTTGAGCGCATTGCGGCGTGCAATGTGGTTTCCACTATCCAAAACACCCCGGATCAGGATCCGGTTGAGGTGTTAGCTCTGGCGACAGCGAGCGCGTAATTTTCAACCGCCGGGGTGGGGGTGTCCTCCTCCGGCTCTGATAAAGGAAGAGACAATGCTATTTGAAGCAATGCTTGTGGCGGCGTGGGCGTTCCTGTGTGGTATCGATAAATACGATGTTGCCCTGAACATTCACCGTCCGCTGATCACAGGGCCGATTGTTGGCCTGATCATGGGTGATCTGGAACTGGGTCTGATGACCGGCGCGGTTCTGGAGTTGGCGTGGCTTGGCCTGGTGCCAAACGCAGGCGCTCAGCCACCAGATGTAACCATGGGTACGATTGCCGCGGTGGCGTTTGCCATCATGACTAACCAGACCCCGGAAATTGCGATGGGTGTGGGCATGCCGATTGCGGTTCTGATGCAGATGTTGATCATCGGCTTCTTCGCCATGTCGTCGTTTGCGATGGGTAAAGCGGATGACTGCGCGGAGCGCGGTGATTCTCGCGGTATCGACTTCTTATTGATCAGCATTCTGACCGCTCGTGCCACCATGTACTCCGTGGTCGCGTTCATCACCGTGTACTTTGGTGAGCACGCGGCGCAGTGGATTGACGAAAACGCTCCAACCATGCTGCTTGAAGGCTTAGGTATCGGCGCGAAAATGGTGCCAGCTATCGGTTTTGCCATGCTGTTAAAAGTGATGTGGAACAAAGAGATGGCGGGGATCTTCTTCATTGGTTTCGTGATGACCACGTACCTGAAACTGCCGATCATGGCGGTGGCGGTACTCGGTGGCTCAGCCGCGGTCCTTTACTACTTCATGACTGGCAACCAGGCCCAGGCAGTCGCAAGCAATAACTCTGTGCAAAGTGAGAATTACGATGACGACGGTATCTAATACAGACACACTTCCAAAAGAAGTTGAACAAGCAGAACGTTTCACTGACGAGATCGATGCGTACCAAGACACCGAAGTACGTAAAGTGATCACCAAGCGTGAGCTTATTATGTGTGCCCTGCGTGGCCTGTTCATGGAAGGCAACTTCAACTTCGAACGTATGCAGGCGGGCGGTTACGCGTACTCGATGATCCCGGCGCTGAAAAAAATTCACGGCAACAACAAGCGTGACTTTGCGACCTCGTTGAAAAACCACCTGCAGTTCTTCAACAGCTCACCAAAACTGTTCACCTTCCTGCTTGGCCTGTCGGTAGCAATGGAAGAGAACAAAGAAAAACCAAGCACCATCAACGCCGTGAAAGTGGCGGGTCTTGGTCCACTGGGTGGCATTGGTGATGCGCTTGACCACATGACTCTGATGCCATTGACTTTAGCACTGGGCGCGGCGATTGCCGCGGATGGCTCGATTGCCGGTCCGTTCGTGTTCTTCGTGCTGTACCAAATTCCGCACTTCTTAGCGTACTTTGGTCTGATGTTCCTTGGCTACAACGCTGGTGCGAAAGCGATGAGCGCCATGAGTGGCGTGACCGAGAAGTTAGCGCGCGCCGCCAACATCATGGGTCTGTTCGTGATTGGGGCGCTGACCGCCACCTTCATCAAAGTCAACACCACGCTTGAGCTCGAGATGGGCGGTAAAGTGGTGTCGCTGCAACACGATCTGTTTGACAAGATCATGCCGAACCTGCTGCCACTGGCGCTCGTGTTCTTCATGTTCAAAATGGTGCGCGGCAAAGGCTTCTTTGCCAAGCCACCGGTACTGATTTTTGGCACGCTCGCGCTTGGCGTCGTGGGGCACTATTTGGGCATTCTCTAAGTCTGAGTAAAGGGGAAAACAATCGCTTCCCCTTATTTTTAAGGAATTTTCTCATGATTGGTATTGTTGTTTCAGGCCACATCAACTTCGCGACCGGCATGCAGTCGGCCTTTCACGCCATCGCTGGCGAACAAGATCAGTTTGAATTTGTCGACTTCTTGGAATCCATGTCTACTGACGATTTAGAAGACGAGCTACGCAAAGCGGCGCAAGCGGTCAACACCGGTGACGGCGTGCTGTTTTTATGTGATGTTCTGGGCGGCTCACCATGCAACCGTGCGATGAACATCATGCTGGACACCCCGAATATAGAAATAGTGGCGGGTGTGAACCTAGCGATGATCGCCAACTCGGCGTTTGAGCGCGATGGCAGCAACCTCGACGACTTGGTCGAAACCTTGTTGGAAATCGGTGGCTCGACCATGCAATCTATGCGTCAGGCGCTCGTGAAAATCAGCGCGGCCGCGGCAGATGACGACGACGGTTTATAAGCATGCGTTTCGCCCTATTAGCGGATAAGGTCTTCACCCCAAATGGGGTGGAGCACGACACCGCCGTGATCGTCAATAGCGATACCATCGAAGCGGTGACCAAGCAAATCCCAAGTGATTGTGAGTGCATTCGCCTTGAAGGCCTGTCTCTGATGGCTGGCTTTGTTGATATTCACATTCACGGCCGCGGCGGGTGTGACGTCATGGACGCCACGCCCGAGGCGCTGCAAACCATCAGTGACGCCCTGCCAGAAACGGGCGTCGTCGCCTGGTGTGGCACCACGGTGACCGCGCCGATGGACGAAATCCACGCCGCGCTCAGTGGCGTGAAACGCTTTATTGAGCAGGGTCAGAGCTCGGGCGCCGAACTGGTGGGCTCGTTCTTAGAAGGGCCTTACTTTACCGAACCGTTTCGTGGCTCGCACCCGACGCGCTTTTTAAAAGCCGCGACACTGGATGAACTCGAGCAGCTCAGCGCCTGCGCCGGCGACACCTTACTGCGTGTGGCACTTGCGCCGGAATACGACGGCTCGATGGCGGTGATTGACTGGCTGGTCGCGCGCGGGATCAAAGTCAGCGTCGCCCACACCAGCGCCACCTTCGAACAGGTGACCGAAGCGCATCAGCATGGCGCCGACTGTGGCGTGCACCTGTTTAATGGCATGTTGGGGCTGCACCACCGTGAGCCGGGCTGTGCCGGCGCGGTGCTGTATCACGACATGCTGGCCGAAATCATCCCCGATGGCGTGCACGTCAATCCGGTGATGATGAATCTGGCGTACCGCATGAAAGGGCACGAGAAGATGGCCCTGATTACCGATTGTATGCGTGCCGGTGGCATGCCCGATGGCGATTACGTCCTCGGCGCGCAAACCGTCACCGTGACCGATGGCAACGCCATGACCGCCGACGGCTCTCTGGCTGGCAGCACCTGCAGCCTGGACAAAGCGCTGCGCACCATGGTGTTTGAGGCCAAGATCCCACTGTGGGAAGCGGTGCAGATGAGCACCGCCGTGCCAGCGCGCTACCTCGGACTGGGGCAGCGTTTAGGCTCGATTGCCGCCGGTTTTGATGCCAGTCTGGTCGTCATGGACGATCAACTTCACGTTCACCGCACCCTCATCAAGGGGCAGTGGGCATTTGATACACAAGAATAACGAGGGTTCCTAATGGATATTCGTCAACCTATTCACAGTGCACACGCAAAAATGCTCGATACGGACGGGCTGCGTGAACAATTTCTCGTCGAGCGCGTGTTTGTCGACGGCGAGATCTCTCTGACCTATTCGCACATCGATCGCATCATCTTTGGTGGCATCGTCCCGACGCAGCGCCCACTGGCGTTAGCCGCGGGCAAAGCGTTAGGCGTGGAGTACTTTCTGCAGCGCCGTGAGTTGGGTCTGATCAACCTGGGCGAAGCGGGCAAAGTCACCGTCGATGGCGAGGTTTACGACATCGCCCCGCGCGAAGCCCTGTACATCGGCATGGGCGCCAAAGACGTTACCTTTGAAAGCGTCGACGCCAGTGCTCCGGCGCAGTTCTACATGAACTCCACCCCGGCGCACCACGCCTACCCAACGCGCAAAATCACCCTCGATGACGCGGAAAAAGTCACGTTGGGCAACGCCGAAAACTGCAACGTGCGCACCATCAACAAATACATCGTGCCATCGGTGCTGCCAACGTGTCAGCTGACCATGGGCTTAACCCAGCTGCACCCGGGCTCACTGTGGAACACCATGCCATGCCACACGCACGAGCGCCGCATGGAAGTGTACCTCTACTTTGATATGACGGATGACAACGTCGTGTTCCACTACATGGGCGAGCCGACCGAGACGCGTCACATCGTGATGCGCGAAAAACAAGCCGTGATCTCACCAAGCTGGTCTATCCACTCCGGTGTCGGCACCGCAGCGTACTCATTCATTTGGTCAATGTGTGGGGAAAACCAGACGTTTGATGACATGGACCACGTGGCCATGTCCGACCTACGCTAAATCAGGCCTGATTTTCATATTTGATAGTCATACACGCTCTCACGCTCACCCTCGAAGACAACCGGGCGTGAGGGCGGCTTTATAAAGGAAATGCATCATGAACATGTTCGATTTAACAGGTAAAGTCGCGATTGTGACCGGTTGTGATACCGGTCTGGGCCAGGGCATGGCGGTGGGTCTGGCCAAAGCTGGCGCTGACGTACTGGGTATTGGTTACGTAGACGCACCAGAAACCAAAGCCATGATCGAAGCCGAAGGCCGCCGTTTTGAATACATCAATGCGAACCTTATCGCCAACTCAAGCAAGGCGGCACTGACCGAGCTTGTCGACCAGGCGGTAGAAATCATGGGGCGTGTGGACATCCTGGTCAACAACGCCGGCATCATCCGTCGTGAAGACCTGATTGACTTCTCAGAAGAGAACTGGGACGACGTGATTGCCATCAACCAAAAAGCCGTGGTGTTCCTCTCTCAGGCAGTGGCGAAACACTTCATTGCGCAGCAGTCAGGCGGCAAAATCATCAACATCGCCTCTATGCTGTCGTTCCAGGGCGGCATTCGCGTGATCTCTTACACCGCGTCTAAATCGGCGGTCATGGGCATCACCCGCGCCTTAGCGACCGAACTGTCTGGCCACAACATCCAGGTGAACGCGATTGCCCCGGGTTACATGGCGACCAACAATACTCAGGCTCTGCGTGAAGACGCGGCGCGCAACCAGGCTATCTTGGAGCGCATTCCAGCGGGTCGTTGGGGTCTGCCAACCGACATGCAAGGTCCGGTCACCTTCCTGGCTTCAGACGCCTCAAACTACGTCACCGGTTACACGCTGGCCGTGGATGGCGGCTGGTTAGCTCGCTAAGAAGGAGCCGACATGACACTTAATAAAGCGCACGTACTGGATCAGATGAAACGCGTTTACCGCTATCAGGCGGCCAACCAGACGCGCAGCGTGATCCGCCGCAGCGGGGCCACGCGCTTCATCAAAGACACCGACTGGGAGCGGGGCGTGTTCTGGTCCACCGTGGCCGCGGCGTGGAAAGCGACCGACGATCAAGAGTACCTCGATGGGGTGATGAACTACACCCTGCACACCGGTTTTCGTACCGGCGCCTTCCCGCGCTTTGCCGACGACCACGTGTGCGCGCAGGCGTACCTGGACGTGTACCCAACGGTAAACATTCCGGAAGCGCTGGAGCCAACCATCAAAGCGTTCGACCTTATGGTCAACGATCCGAAACCGGGTCACCGCGACTGGTGGTGGGTGGATTCGCTGTTCATGGCGCCGCCGGCGTTTGCGGCGCTGTCACGCGAAACCGGTGATGACAAGTACGTGAACTACATGCACACCGCCTTTTGGGACTCGGTGAATCACCTGTACGATCCGGAGACGGGCCTGTACTACCGTGATTATCGCTACATGCCAACCGAAGTGGGGCAAAAGTACCGCAACGAATTTGGCGATGGCGGCAGCGAGTTTCGTGAAGCCAATGGCGAAAAAGTCTTCTGGTCACGCGGACTGGGCTGGATGCTGGCCGCCGTGCCGCGCATCCTTGAGCGCTTGCCAGAGCACTTTGACGAGCGCGAGGGCTACCGCACTCTGTTCGTTAACCTCGCCAAAGAAGTGGTGAAGTACCAGCACGACGACGGTTTCTGGCGGGCGAGCCTGCTGGATCCGGATTCGTTCCCGGCACCGGAGTCGAGCGCCACGGCGCTGTTCACCTTCGGTCTGGCGTGGGGCCTCAACCAGGGCTTACTGGATGAAGCGACCTACCTGCCTGTCGTGCACAACGCGTGGGCGGCGTTAGAAACAGCGATCCACGACAACGGCATGATTGGCTGGGTACAGTTGCCGGCATTCAACCCGCGTGATGTGCAGTTTGAGCACAACATTGATTACGGGGCCGGCGCGTTTATTCTTGCGGCGATTGAAGTATCGAAGCTGGCGTAACGTGCAGCACCAACGGGAAAGAGAGAGCGGCGCCGATGCGCCGCTTTTTTTGTGGATTAAGTTGAGATGAATAATTAAATCACATTCCATCTTTTCATATTAATTTGTCTGCCAATAGATATAGAAATATATTTTCAAACTGATTCAAATTTTTAACAATATGTAGTTGATAATTTCTTATTATCGTGTGAAATATATCTTTCTTTATTGTATTTCTTATTTTTAGGGATGTTTATGAAAAAATTACTTACGGTTACCATTGCGTCTTTACTTGCTTCATCTGCTGTGTTTGCGGGTGATACTTACTTAATTAAACATGTTGAGAAAGCCCCTGTTATTGATGCAAATGACAGCGACAGCGCGTGGGGTGAAGCCGATACACTGACTCAGTTTACCTTCCCTTGGGATACCAAGTTGGCGCCAGCAACAGAGTTTAAGGCCGTGTGGGATGATGAAGCGGTTTATTTCCGTTACCGCGTGGATGATAAGCATGTCACCATTGGCGAGGGTGAACGTGGAGCCTTGGATTCTGACCGTGTTGAAATATTTTTAGCGAAAAGTCATGATCTAGAAAAATATTACACAATGGAAATTGACGCTGAAGATCAAATATATAGCGCTGTGGGCACTTTCGACACCAAGATTAATAAAAGAACCTCTTTGGTGGAATATAAATGGGAAGGCCTTAAAACTCGATCAAAAATAACGGAATATGGTTATTTGGTTGAAGGTTCTATTCCAATGAACACATTAACAAATATGCAACTGTGGCAGAATAAAGACAAAACAGAGCTTATTTGTGCTTTAATGCGTGCGGAGTTTACTAAAACAGAAAGCGGTATCGATATGGGTTGGATTGCGTGGAATGATCCTAGGCTTCCAAAACCTGCGTTTCATAATCCAAAACCTTTTGGTACATGCAAACTTGTTAAATAAAATAAAAAGCGCCATTGATTGGCGCTTTTTTATTGAAGACTATATTTATGCGCGGATGCATCGCAAACTCTATGTTGCGATGCATTCATCGTCTTAACGCTGATAACGCAATAGCCCTAATAGACCCAGTCCAAACACCAGTAATGGTGATGTCGAGCCACCACTGCCACCTGAAGATGATGGAGATGTTGGTTCTTCGGGTACTTCTGGCTCTACTGGTTGCGCTGGAATCGATGGTTCCAGAGGGATCAGTGGCAAGCTCGTTGTTGTGAGCGTTACTTCTTGTGGCATGGCAAAGTCGCTACTTAATGTCACCATGGTTTCATTGTCTGATGCCACGACTTGCGCTTCACCAGCCGAGAGCTGCCATTTCCCTTTGATGGTATAAGTAATACTGACTGGTGCAGGACCGGTGGTTAAGTCAGGGAGTAATTGATTATCCACGTCTTTTTGATAGTTAAGCTCCAGAGACGATCCTGATAACATCATTTTTTGTTGTAGGGCATCAACACGAAGCAGCGTCTGAGATGGCTTGTCTACATGAGTGATGTAGCCTTGATCAAAGGTAGACTCAGCAAAATTGGTGTAACCGAAGAGATTGGATGACGTATCCTTCACCACTTGACGCAGTTCATCACTTTGCAAGGTTACAAAACGTGGTTGCGCTTTAAATGCTCTCGCCAGTTGCGTCATCTCTTGTGGTGTGGCTTCCATCACCATGATGTATTCGTATTGCTTATTATTCGGAGCAACGCCATGGTCAATCCAAGCACTAGAGAAGTTGCCAGAGGTAACGGCTTTAGTTTTGATATGCTTTGACGTTTGCCCACCACGGTATACCTTCACCGGATCGGTGTTCACGAGGTAGTAACCGACATGGTTGTCGTCAATGATCCAATCACCTGACTGTAAGGTAGTGTTTAATGTACTGCCCGTATAAGAAACACCATTAATATTTACCCCTTTTCCTGAACGTATGGCCAACTGAAAGAGGGTCGTCTCAGTGCGATGGCTGCCATCCAGATTACGGATATTATTACCCGTTAAATAGATAAATTTTTCTGAGCCTAGCGCATGTTTGTTCATCTCAAAGCTTGGCTCGAAACGATCTAAATCTTGTGGCGCTTTATGCTTAAAACTAAATAGTGTGTACTGATTTTCTAACGACGTCGCCCCCGATAAGCCGGCATCAGAGCGTACCATCAGCGTAGAAGAGCGAGGGCTTTCAAGCTCGTCGATGGGTAAGTGGATAGTGGTTGTACCCGGATTACGGTTCCAGTCCCATCCCTCTTGTTTATAGCCATGGGTGACAGGGTCACCGTGAGGGAGTACATGCACCGAGCCGTGTGACTGGTAACGACCATAACGGTTATCGTTGGTATAGATTTCTGAAGACCAAACGTCTTGGTTATACCCTTTGAAAATCGCCATGCGATCGCCTACCCGGTGAACAGCAAAGGCACCACCGTTAAAGGTCCAACTGCCCTCAGGCAAGGTCGCTGGGGTAATGGATTCTCCAAAAATAGCCACACTTTGAGCTGCACTTTGCTGAGTTATCGTGAGATAAATACTCGCCAGCTCTTTGTCTAGCGTAGGGTAGCTAAGAGCGATATTTTTCATGCTTTCAGCAAAACTGCTGTTGACGGATAAATCAGTAAATGGGTGACGACCTGCTATACCCAAAGGAACCGTCGGGTTGGTGTAGATCCATGCTGATATCATGGCCTTTTTTATCGTGTCCAGAGCGCCAGTTTGGAAGCCAAACTCATCCCCTTTCATCAGATAAGCAAGATCTCCGATGCTCGTTAAGGCAGGGAATGCATAACCTGGATAGTGCCCTTTATGTCGCCATGCGGTGCCGTCCGGTCGAAAACCATCGTTGTAGCCCGGAGGATTGCGATCAATGGTTGCAGAGAGGAAATCGGCGTACTTATGCAGCAGTGCGACTTTTTCTCTCTCATCTGGATTAAGTAATATCATTGCCAGATTTTGCTGTGACAGGGTATTGAAAAAGTCCATATCCGTGCTGCTTGGGGTCACGTTCATTTCAAAACCACGGTCACGGAATTCACGAGAAAACCACAGTAACGCTTTATAGGTTTTATCGAGCAGACCGGCTTGACGCAGAGGCTCTTCCATCAGCAATGCCGAAAGGTACCACCAACGGCCACTGTAACCCCAGTGGTGGGTAGTCCCTAGCGCACTGCCATCGACAAAGCCTTGGTCGAACATGTGTTCTGTCATGAGGGTATACATTTCAGCAATGCGATCTTTGTTCGCAAGAGGGTTGTGATACGCCTTGCCCAGATTAAGCATTAACTGAGCATATCCGGTGATTTTTGAGTTGTATTTATCGCCTTCACCCAGAAGGGCGTACTCATTGTAGTCCGCTTTATCTTGCGCAGAGAGGTGGTTCGGTTGGTACGGCGTTTGCTGCGGATCAGTAATAAGGTGGCGGCCAGTTATGGTGCCATCTGCTCGTTTGATAATATTAAAGCTATTGAATTTGCTTTCTAAACTAGAAATGTTAGCACTGCCCGTACCGAGATTTTGCATCAATCTGGTTTTGATTTGTTCGATGGCCGCGAGCTCTGCACTCGTCGGTGCGGGTAAGTTCATCGGCAAGTCGAAATTAATCTCTTCGACTGGATAACGTGTGGTGATTTGATCATCACTCCATTGGTAACGGCTGTCATCAATAGATACCATAATGCGGTCAATATATAACTTACCAGAACCAGAGTTCGGTGCGCTTAGCATGATTTGGCCAAACTTAGCCGGGACTGATGACGCAAAGTCATTATTAAGTGATAGTGTCACGTTTCGCCACCCGGTGAAGTTTAAATTGATGGTGGTGGTACGTGGGTAAGCGCCTTCAGGATTGGCTAATGTCAGCGTGGCCGGGGATGCGCTTGGCGTTTCGTTATACAGCCAAAAGGAAATGATCTGTGTGGCTGAACTGCCGTAGAGTGCACGCGCTTCGGTATCGGTATAACGGGTGAATGTTTTACTGATCACCAATTTTTCGCCCGCGTTCCACTGCCACAAGAGCGATTGATCACCCAATATCGCGCGCTTAGAGCTGAGGCTAAGAGTGATTTCATTGCTGTTAATCCACGTTGGTACACTGCTTTCTTCAAAGCTGAGGATTGTTGGGGTAAGGGAAGCAAAAGCGCTTGGCGCCATTAAAGCACTGCCAAGTAACAGTGCGACTTTATTTAAAGGAAGGAGAGCGGTTCTTTTCATTGAAGTATCCAAGTGAGAATCATGTCTCAAGTTATTCAAATCATTTGTTAGGGTTGTATTTCAAATTCGGTGGCGGCGCCAAATAGACTCGAAATGGTCACTATGGTCGTGTTATCGCGGTATTGATGGCGAATCGCCTGATCCATTTGCCACTTACCACGCAACGTCAGTTCTATGATGACCGGTTTGTTTGGTGCCTCGGTTGGCCCATACGCCCACTCTTTGACGAGGTTTAAATCCATCGCGGACACACTGAGTTTGACGTTTCCGTTTGCTAACGTCTGAGTCAATACTTGAGCGGGCTGACTGACGTCTTGCAGCACGCCGTGAGTAAAGTGCGCAGCACTAAAGGCACTGTATCCATATAAGTCATTCACTCTGACAAGGTGGTGGTTATCACTGGTTTCTAGAATTTCGCCCGGTTTTTCGGATGCATCACGAGCGGCGTTTTGATAACGCTGCGCGAGCTGCTGCATTTCTTCGGCTGTGGCATTCATCACCACCAAATATTCATAGTGGGCGTTCGTCGGGTTTACCCCGTGATCGATCCAAGCGGTCACGAACTCGCCTTGAGTCGCTTTTTTGGTTTTGTTATGGCGTGATTGTTGTACGCTTCGGGTAACCCGAACTGGGTCCACATCAATCAGAAAGTAACCCACGTTATTGCTATCAATTAACCAGTCGTGATTGGTCAATGTGATGTTTAAGTTCGCATCAGAATGGAGAGAGCCATTAATATTGATGCTGGTCGCGCTGCCTTTGGTGGCGAGTTGGAATAAGGTGGTTTCCGTTGTTTCGTCACGGTCACTAAGCGAATTGCTAATCTGATTTCCCGTCATGTAAAGCATGTTTTCTGTCGCCAGTACGTGCTTATTGGCGCGGAATGTGGGGTCAAAGTGTGGGTATTTGCGCTCAACGTGTTTGTGACTAAAGATGGTATGCTTCTGGTCTAACGAGGTAGCGGCGCTTTTTCCCTCTTTCGAATACATCATCAGGGAATCACGAGTAAAACTTTCGAGTTTATCTAAATCGACTTTAATTCCGGTTGCGCCAGGGTTGCGCGCCCAGTCCCAGCCATTTTCTTGATAGCCGTGTTGTTTCAGCTCGCCATACGGCATCACATGCACGCTGCCATTGCTTTGATAACGGCCGTAACGATTATCGCGGGTATAAATTTCAGAGCTCCATACCACATCGTTATACCCTTTCATAAAGGCCATTTGCGTGCCGTGTCGATGTACGGCAAACGCACCACCATTAAACGACCAGCTTCCCTCCGGCAGGGTGGCTGGAGAGATGGTTTTTCCAAAATGTTTGACACTGTCTTTTGAAGATAATCCCCTGATTTGCAGATAAATCGAAGCTAACTCTTCATCAAATTGTGGGTAGCTTTTGGCTAATAACTTCATGCCTTGCGCGTAACGTTTAACGCTTAAATCATCGAAAGGGTGGCGCCCGGCAATGCCCATGGGTACCACAGGGTTAGAATAAATCCAGCCAGCAATCATGGCTTTTTTAAGCTTATCCAATCCCGGTTTTTGAACCGCAAACTCGGTACCGTGAAGGGCATAAATGACCTGTGCGATATGATCAAATCCGTGAAACGCATAATTCGGGTAATGCCCCATATGACGATAAGCGGTACCATCATCACGCAATCCATCAAAAGACGATGGTGGCGTTTGCGCCAGAGCTTGAGTGATAAAACGGCCAAACTTACTCACCAATGCAACACGCTCGTTTTCATCGGGATTGAGCAAAATGAGTGCTAAATGCTGGCGAGATAGCGTATTGAAATAGTCTAAATTGGAGCTCTGTGGTTTTATCTCCATATCGAAGCTGGCTTTAAACTCACGCGCATGCCAAAGCAAAGCGTCGTAGACTTCTGGCAGTAAGTCGTTCTGCTCAAGCACATCTTGCATCAGCAACGCGGAAGAATACCAACCTCGTGATGAGTAGCCCCAGTGGTGGGTGCTGACAAGACTGCTGCCTTTAGCAAAACCTTGATCGAGCAAATGCCTGGTCATAAGGAGATACATGTCAGACAATGCCGCGCGTTCTGCGGCATCTTTGGTTTTCACATAGCGACTGGTAATATCGAGCATGAGATCGGAGTAACCAAGGTGCTTGATGATCCCGAATTGGTCTTTTTTTCCTAAAATGGCGTATTCTTTAAAGTCTTCTAAATCTTCAGGCAATAGATAGCGTGAGTTATAAATGACTTGCTGCTTATCGGTAAGAATGTGCCGACCACGAATTACTCCCTCCACTTCTCGTATTTGGAAGTCATCAAATTTAGCTCGCAAAGCAGGAAGTCTGATGTTGCTGTCTGCCAGTAATGTGATGGTTTTTTGTTTGACCACATTCAGCGCTTGTTTTTGTTGCTCAGTCGCTTCAGGTAAAGAAGTGGGTAATCCAAAGTCGATCTCTGGGAAATGGCCTGCCATTCTGTTTTTGACATGATAATCCGACCACTGATAACGCCCATCATCAATAGAAAACATCACTCGGTCGATAAATAGCTCACCAGAGTCATGAGTTGGTGCCACAAACTGAACGGTATCGAGCTCTTTAGTGACGGGCTGCTCAAAGTCACTGTCCAAAGATAACCCAAAGGCGCGCCATCCTTTAAAATTGAGGTTAATCGCTTTTTCACTTGGATCATTGCCTTGCTTTGAAAGTAACAAGGTCATCGACTGATCTAACGGTACTTCGTTGTAAACCCAAAACGAAATGACTTGAGTTGCTTTCTTACCAAACGCTTTTTTCGCTTGCTTGTTATCGTAGCGCTGGATGCGTTTTTTGATCGTAAGGATATCGCCAGCTCGCCATTTCCAAAGTAACGATTGCTCGCCTAAAATCGCACGTTTTTTACTTATTTCACCATGGCTAACAAACGTTGGCCGCGTTTGTTCTTCAAAGCTGATAATGGTGGATTGCAACGGTGAAGTACTCGCGTATGCGAAATAAGCGGATGGTACACTAGCAATAATAAGTGCTGACCTTAGCAATGAGCCTGACATGAATTAAAACTAACTCTGCTTACATTTGCTTTTCATATTGCTACAAATGCTTTCGAATAAAAACAAAAAACTTTTGTTTTGTTTCGCTTTGTGATCTAGAACATTGGTCGTTGCTTCTGTTTCACGTATATTCCCCTGTTAAAGAACCGCTTCCGTGGAGGCCACAATGTCTAAAGGCAAACCCACACACTTTCACATGATGGCTAAGCCCGTCAGTTACCGTTGTAACCTTAAATGTGACTACTGTTTTTACTTAGAAAAAGAAGACACCATTCACACGCCGAACTCGGGCAATCAAGATCTGATGAGTGACAGTGTCCTTAAACGCTACGTGCGCGATTACATTGAATCTCAGGATGCAGATGTGATTGATTTTGCTTGGCAAGGCGGAGAACCGACCTTGGCGGGACTGGACTTTTTTAAAAAAGTGGTTCAGTTTCAAAAGCAGTTTGCTAACGGCAAAACCATTCACAATAGCTTTCAAACCAACGCAATTGCCATTAACCGCCAATGGGCAGAATTCTTTGCTGAAAACCGTTTTTTGATTGGTGTTTCGGTCGATGGCACAGCCGATATTCACGATAAATACCGTGTATCGGTCAATGGTAAACCGACTTTCCAGCGTGTTAAGCAAGCGATCGATTTGCTTAAAGAGTACAACGTCGAATTTAACACCTTAACTGTCATCAATGATGAAAACTGGGACAAAGGGAAAGAGGTGTACCATGCACTGAAAGACCTCGGCTCTCAGTTCCTACAGTTTATTCCTATCGTCGAAATTCGCCCAGAATGCAACAAAGGCGTGCAATCCTACTCACCGGTTGAAAATGCTGAATTGGCGCCTTTCTCTGTACCGGCCGAAGGCTACGGCAAGTTCATGATCGACGTCTTTAACGAGTGGGTACTCAACGATGTAGGCAAGGTATACGTGCGTATGTTCGACAGCATTCTAGCCTGCTGGATGGGACATTCTGCTTCGGTCTGTGTCCAGGCCAAAAACTGTGGCCAGGCGATGATCATCGAAGCCAATGGCGATATGTACTCCTGTGACCACTATGTTTACGACGACAATCGCCTCGGAAACATGATGCAGACGAACATCAAACAACTGGCTTTAAGTAAGCAACAACGTAACTTTGGTCTTGATAAATCCAGAACACTAACGAGTCAATGCCTTAACTGTAACGTTCAAGAGTTGTGCTACGGCGGTTGCCCAAAACATCGCATCAATGTCATTGAAGGTGAGCATCATCGTCAGAACTATTTATGCCCATCTTACAAAGCGATTTTCACACATACAGCGCCTGCAATGCATCACATGTCTGAAGCTATCCGTCGTGGTGGCCTGGCTGCTGATGTTATGCCGATGATGGCGCAATTTTACAACCGTTAAGAGGTTAATCATGTCATTTAAAAAGAGCGTGCTTGCAGGGATGGTTGGGGCCGCGTGTATTGCTGCGCCAATGCACTCCCTTGCCGCAGACGAGCAACCTAACGTACTCGTCATTGTTATGGACGATTTGGGGAAACAGCAGCTGGATTTTGCGATGGGCGAAATCGAAAAAGAGGTGCTGAAGAAGCGTTTTGTCTCTGACCGTTATAAGGTCGATTTTGATAAAGCTTATGACGCGGCAAAACGCGCCATGCCTAACGTGACTCAACTGGCGAAAGAAGGGGTGAGCATGACCAATGCTTACGTTGCGACGCCGGTGTGTGGCCCATCACGCGCAGGGATTTTAACCGGACGCTTCCCTCACAGCTTCGGCATCTACAGTAATGATGACGCGCACCATGGTGTGCCGCTTGATGTCACTATGCTTCCTGAGCTGTTCCAGGAAAATGGTTATGCCACCGCAAATATTGGTAAATATCACAATGCCAAGATCACCAAAACCAAGGTGCCTGAGAACCAAAGAACGCGTGACTACCACGATAATGAAATCTCAAAACCTGAAAAAGGGTTTTTCCCGAATGACCGCGGCTTTGATTACTCATACTCATACTTTGCCTCTGGTGCTGCCGTTTACAACTCACCAGCCGTTTTCCGTAACTATGAGAATATCACCGCTTGGGGTTTCCTCACGCATAATCTGACCAATGAAGCGCTGAACTTCATTGACAAAGCTGAGAAAGAAGATAAACCGTTCTTTATCAATCTGGCTTACTCCGTACCGCACATTCCACTGGAACAGCCTGCTCCGAATAAATACATGAGTAAGTTCGATACTGGTAACGTGGAAGTCGATAAATACTATGCGCACATCAATGCATCTGATGAAGGCATTGGCCAGATTATCGATAAGCTAAAAGAAACAGGTGAGTACGAAAATACACTCATTTTCTTCTTGTCGGATAATGGCGCCGTGGGTGAATCTCCGATGCCTCGTAACGGCATGAACAAGGCATACAAAGGTCAGCGCTACCGTGGTGGTGTTAACGTACCATTCATTGTGCACTGGAAAGGCGTGTTACCAGAGCGCAGCGCCAACGATACCTTAGTATCGGCGATGGATATTCTGCCAACGGCATTGAGTGCAGCCGGAATTGATATTCCGAGTGAGTTGAAAGTCGATGGCGTTGATATTCTTCCAACCATGAAAGGGGCGCGCAATAAGCCACATCAATATCTGTACTGGGCGGGTCCGCGTGCATTCCACTATGATGCAGAGAAAAACGACGCGTTCTGGTCCCAGTACTGGGACTGGATCACTTATAAACAACCTAACGTAGAGCCAAGCCCTTACGTTGAACGTAAATCTCGCGGTGAGTGGGCAATTAAAGATCAAGAGTGGTCTTTGCATTTTTACGACGATGGTAATCATGTGTATGAGCTGTATAACTACTCAAAAGACATTTCAGAGTCGAACAACTTAGCCAAACAGTACCCTGAAAAAGTCACAGAGATGAAAGCCGCGTTTTATGAGTGGATCAAAACCAAACCTGCACCTATGGGCTGGGGCCAGGACCGCTACCAAATTCTGACTGAGTCAGCGAAGTAGTGACCAAGTCTTCATTCATTAATGAAGCCTTTGATTCAAACAGTAACAGATAAAAAAAGGCTCCTTCAGGAGCCTTTTTTATGTAGGTATCCGATGAAAAAAGTCATTAAAGCCACAGAAAGACCGACCATACCCTATGAGCATCCAGATTTGGCACTTTATTGGCGCACGTTTTGCCAACACATCAGCAAACTGCTGCGCGGAAAAAATGCACTGAGTAAAAATGATGCCGTAATCCAACAGATATTCAGTAATTCCTCGTTGAGCCTTAAATCTAAGTGTGAGCATTTTGCTGACTATATAGCTGAGGCTTTTGCTTACTACAGTGTCGATAATTTTACTCACGCTTATTATCCTGGCATGCCGAGCCAGCAGGGTGCGCGTATGGATGCGATGGAAGGGTGTAGCCGCGTTTTGCCAACGCTGGCCTTCTGGGCTGCGCGAGATCCAATTGAAGATAGTGATCCGTTTTACGCGCGCAAGATCGATGCGATTAATTGGTTAAAACACGCCTTTATTGCCGGCACTAACCCAACACATAAAGGTTACTGGGGCGCACTCCAGGATTATGACCAACGTACGTGCGAAAGTGCCGATCTGGCACTCGCGTTATGGGCAAGCAAAGAGAGCGCATGGGATACGTTTACTCAGAGCGAAAAAGATCAAATCATCGCCTGGTTTGAACAGGTCAATCATGTTCAAGTGGTCGACAATAACTGGCATTTATTCCCTGTTACCGTTCAGTTGGTCATTCAATCGCTTACCGGTAGAGAGTGCGTTGATATGTGGCGTTATGAACGGGTGAAAGAGTTCAACGTCGGTGAAGGGTGGTTCCGAGACGGCGCCAAAGGCAACTACGATTTTTATAACGCGTGGGGGTTTCATTACTCGCTGTATTGGATCGATCAGATTAATCCAGAGTTCGACCGTGACTACATTCGACGCAATCTGTGTGAGTTCTCCAGCAAGTTCCGTTACTTATTCACACCGCAAGGCTTACCGTTTTTTGGGCGAAGTGCGTGTTATCGCCTGGCCGCCGCGGCGCCACTTATTGCAAACCTTGATGTACAGGACGCGATGGATACACCACTCCATTCCGGTGAGGTGAAACGCGCGTTGCAAACCAACTTCGAATACTTTATCGCCAATGGGGCGCTTAAGCATGGTGTGCCTACACAAGGGCTGTTTGCTAGCGATGCACGGCTCACGGATAACTACAGCGGGCCAGCGAGCAGTTTGTGGTCGTTGCGCGCTCTCAATATCGCGCTGTATTGTGGTGATCGATGTGGATTATGGCAGGCAGAGAGTGCGCCACTCGCAGTAGAAAAAGAAGATTTTTCCTTTCGTATTCCTTCTATTTATGCTTTTGTCACTGGTTGTCAGGAAACGAAAGAGGTCGTGGTGATTTTTGAGCAGGAGTACACTCAAGATCAAACGCCGATGAGCCGACGCTTAGAGACCCAAAGCGTCCTCGATAAAGGCAAAGAAATTCTGCTGGGAAGAGCATTCAGACCCAAAAATAACCTTTTGAGAAAAGGCGTTACGTGCTATAGCTCGAAAATGTCAAATTTTTTCTAGTCCCGCCAAACTGTGATCTTGATCAGCTAACTTTCGGCGGCTTTCGATTATTATAACGAAAGTTGTCGAAAGAATTGGAGGGTCTATCATGTTTTTAGTTTCAACTCAGGATATGCTACGTAAAGCACAAGAAGGCGGTTACGCGGTTCCTGCATTTAACATTCACAATCTTGAAACCGTACAAGTCGTACTGGAGACCGCAGCTGAAATGCGTTCACCTGTTATTTTAGCGGGTACTCCTGGTACTTACGCTTACGCCGGTACCGATTACCTGGTGAATATTTGTAAAGCAGCAGCACGTCGCTATCACATGCCGATTGCGCTTCATCTTGACCATCACGAGTCAATGAAAGATATCCGCAATAAAGTTGAAGCCGGCATCAAATCTGTAATGATTGATGGCTCGCACTTCAAGTTTGAAGAGAACATTGAGCTGGTTAAAAAAGTCGTTCAGTTCTGTCACGTATGGGATTGTACGGTTGAAGCCGAGCTCGGCCGTCTTGGTGGTATCGAAGACGATCTTGTTGTTGATGCTAAAGACGCAATGTATACAGACCCTGATGCGGCTGCAGAATTCATTCAGCGCACTGGTATTGACTCTCTGGCGGTGGCCATTGGTACTGCTCATGGGATGTACAAAGAAGAGCCACGTCTGGACTTTGATCGTTTAGGAAAAATCCGAGCAAAAACTGACATACCACTGGTATTGCATGGTGCATCTGGCGTGTCGGATGAAGACGTCACCCGCAGTATCGAACTGGGTATCTGTAAAGTTAACGTTGCGACAGAGCTAAAAATCGCGTACGCCAACGCACTAAAACAGTACTTCCTTGACAACCCGGATGCGAATGACCCTCGCCATTACAACGTCGCTTCTAAAGCCGCCATGCGTGACGTCATCATCTCGAAGATCAACGTTTGCCGCAGCGCAGATAAACTATAACTACCCGTTTTAGCACGACCCCTCACCCTCAGAGTATTTTGTGCTTTACCGATTGTGACTATTACTAGCTAATAGCAAAAGGGGGTCACAATCGGTTTTTTCAATTTTGGGACACAACCTAAATGACGACATTTTCATATAAGAAAATTGCCATTCTTGGTGAATGTATGATTGAGCTTTCTGGCCAACCGTTCTCTACCCAAGAGCAACGTTTTGGCGGAGACACACTCAATACCGCTTTGTATCTATCACGTCTGGCACCGGAGGTTCATCCGGCCTACATCACGGTGCTTGGCGTTGATAATTACAGCAAGCATATGAAAACAGCATGGGAAGACGAGGGAATTGACTGCTCATTAGTCATGACCAACCAAGATAAGCTTCCAGCATTGTATGCGATTGAACTT
Source organism: Vibrio cidicii (assembly GCF_009665415.1). Lineage (NCBI taxonomy): Bacteria > Pseudomonadati > Pseudomonadota > Gammaproteobacteria > Vibrionales > Vibrionaceae > Vibrio > Vibrio cidicii. The sequence goes on from NZ_CP035920.1 coordinate 64,018, forward strand.
GCAGCTGACGGTGAGCGCTCTTTCCAATATTGGCGGAATGATTCGGCAGCACGCTACTTATGCCAGAACGAACGCTACTCTTGCGTTATGAACTCACTTGCCACGTTTGATCTGGTTTACCTGTCGGGTATCTCACTGGCGATCTTGCCAGAAGAAGACAAACAAACACTGCTCGATTCTCTGCACGTACTTAAAGCGCAAGGGGTGAAAATTGCCGTGGATTCCAACTACCGTCCTCGCTTATGGGCAGGGAAGGAGCATGCCATCCAATGGCTAGAAAAACTCTATCGTTTGGCGGACATCGCATTGGTCACCTGTGACGACGAAGCGTTGTTACTTGGTGAAAACATCAGCCCTGAAGCACTCACCACCCGTTTACGTAATTTTGGCGTGAGCGAAGTGATTGTGAAGCTGGGCAAAGACGGAGCGATGTTTAGCGATTCTGAACACAATGTGGCTGTGGCAACAGGCAACGTGGTGACTAATGTCGTCGACACGACTGCGGCAGGGGACTCATTCAACGCTGGATTCCTTGCGGCCTGGGCCACCGGCCGCACACTCAAAGAATGCTGCCATTGGGGTAATAAGCTGGCTGCAGAAGTGATTCAGCATAAAGGCGCTATTATTCCAGCGGAAAACACTCGTTATATCAACTCAATGATGAATTTATAATTATGAATACTAAAGAAATAAACATCAAACTGCGTCAACTTCGAGTGATGCCAGTTATCCAAATTGAAGATGCCAAAGACGCCCCATCACTAGCAAAAGTTCTAGTAGAAAACGGACTATCTGCTGCAGAAATTACCTTCCGTAGCGATGCAGCTGCTGAGTCTATCCGCCTAATGCGTGAAGCATATCCTGAAATGATTATCTGTGCAGGTACTGTTCTCAATGCAGGACAAGCAAAACTTGCAATGGACTCGGGGGCGGACTTTGTGGTTTCTCCAGGATTTAACCCAAATACAGTTCGTTACTGTTTAAAGAACAATATCCATATCATCGCTGGCGTTAACTCACCGTCCCAGGTTGAGCAAGCGCTCGAAATGGGTCTGAATACGCTAAAATTCTTTCCTGCAGAAGCGTCTGGCGGTGTTGCCATGCTTCGTTCGCTCACAGGTCCATACAAAGGTCTTGAGCTAATGCCAACAGGTGGCGTGAATATCATCAACCTAAGCAACTACTTAAGAATTCCTGAAGTAGTATGTTGTGGTGGTACTTGGATTGCACCAGTTGATCGAATCACAGACAACGATTGGAATACAATCGCTGAGAATGTGCAAAACACGGTAAAAACCATTAAAAAAATCGGAGTTTAATAAAGATGGAACACCATAAGACTACAGCTCCACGTGTAGCTTTATTACTTTCGGATGGCTTTGAAGATGCAGAGGCGGTAATTTTTATCGATATCCTAAGACGTTTAAACATTCACGTTGACGTTTTATCTTGTATGGAAACTAGGGAACTAGCAACGTACTTCAATACTCGTATCACTGCAGATGATACGCTAGCGAACTGCTTCGATGATAACTACGATGCGATCGCGATGGTTGGCGGACCCAAAAACACTGACAATATGACGGTTAACGAGATGGCAATTTCATTCATCAAGCGTCATATCGAGTTAGACAAATGGATTTGTGCACTTTGCTCAGCGCCAGCAAAAGTCTTGTCTAAGCATGGGCTACTAGAAGGCCGTGAGTACTCAACGGGTGACAACTTGATCAGCGCATTCCCAGACGGTAAATACGTAGATAAAAAAATTGTTGTTGCTGACAAATTCATTACCGGCAAAGGTCTTGGCGTTGCGTTTGAATTTACATTTACCGTTGCAGAAAAATTGCTACCAGATAGCGTAGATAAAGTAGATAACCAAGCAAACCATATCTATTTTGAATATTGGAAAAATAAAAAACCTCAGTAAGAAGCATAAGTTAAGGAGTGTTCATAGACTGAACATTAAACCATGAAAGATTCCATCTATCATTCATTTCGGCTTTGCCTAATATCAAAAATGCTTACTTTTTTCGTATCCACCTAAAGTAAAGTCAATCGCTTAAGTTAAATGTTTTAAACGAACTCAATAGTTTTGTTTAGTAGCACTCTTTAAGCGCTACCATAAATTTAGTGTTGGATAGATGAAGTGATACGGTGGTACTATAAGGTTCTAGTCTAGGCCCACTTTTAGATGGCTCACACAAAACCACCTTCTTTAGAAGGTGGTAATTTACTTAATGTCCTCTGTGTTGACTCGTGCATGTTATTAGATATATAGCTAGAGTCACATTCAAGTTTATCGTCTATTTCTTACCAGGCTTTGTGGTTGATTTGTTAAAATATGGATGCAGCTACATATAGAAATTATTTTCCGATTTTAAACATCGAAACTGATAGAATTAACTTTTGCGGTAGGAATAGCTGCTACTCACTTCAGTAAACTGATGATAAACTCAAATCACTAGGTAAAAATGCAAGAAAGTTTAGCTTTATGAGTAATATCTTCCTGGTTGGATTCGATCTGGAAAAATATTTTTCATATTAACTCAGTTAATAAGGAAAAAATAGCATTGCAAGGGAAATACCATCGTGAATCTTAGTTTAGAGCAATTGCCAACAGCAGTTATTGCTTTCTAACCGAGATACCGCAGCTATTTTTAGAATTTATTTCGCCGAAGATGCCGACACGTTCGTAACAATTGCAAAAACTTGCTGCCTTTGAGGCACTCGCAGAGAGGCATGTAATTTTTGATGACGAGTCACGTTTAACCTCCTGATAGTAGTGAGAGATAGTTTAACCCGATATTGCTATCAGAAACCGACTTGGGTAGCCACCATTGGATGACCCAATTAATCATTGTGCAACTAAAGTCACATGACTTATTGGATAATTAGGTGCGGAATGACGGCTAGATCACTCTATCTAAATTCTGGAATTAGCTGCGGAGTAACGGCTGCAAACCTCTCGTCGAGATTAAAATGCACTTGTATCGAACAAAATATAACCACAAAAGATCAATAGGCACTAGCAAACGTTTTCCTTTATTTTCACTAACACAACATGAATGTTTCGTAAGGTTTCGCAAGGCTTCGTTTTGTGTGTGAAGTCACGAAGGGATAATTAAAAATAAGATAGGATAATATAGTATTCAGATGATTATGAATCTGCGTGAGATAAGTGTGTTTGAATTCAACAAGATGCGTATTTTTTTATTTAATAGATTCATGAGGAAATCAAATGTTTCATTTGAACCAGTATAGTTTTGCTAAACGGCTAGGAGCCGGGTTCGCTATTATCATACTATTGTCGTTAGTGATTTATGGAGAAGGTCTTCGCTCTCGAACGGTGACGAAGAGCCAAGTCAGTCAGTTGATTGAAGCGCATGTTGGCGTACGTGAAGTGTTTGGTTTACAAGTATTAGAAAATAGCTACCTTAATACACGAGACCCTGTTTATGCTCAACGTTTCAAAAAGTGGCATAAGGTTAACTTAGAGAACTTTATTGCTAATAAGCATATTTTCACTCATCCGGATAACCGTGAGTTAGTTGAGGCATTTGAATTGGCTAGTGTCGCTTATGGGCAGGAGTTTGATGCCTTCAACCAACAGATGAATATGGTTCAAAGCATCAATAAGCAGCTTGAAAAAGTAGAAGAAAAGTGGGCAAGTGAGTTTTTATCTGACAACGCACAATTAAGATTAATACAACTAAGTAAAGCAAGAATGCAGGTTGAACTGCAGTTAGAACCGTCATTGATTGAAGCGTGGCAGCACCAGCTTGAAGAGTGGAATCGCAATATCATGGTGACGGACAACGAATTTGCTGAATATCAAAATGAGTTAAATCAAGTTGCTCTGTATGTTTCTAACCTTGTTCATACTCGTGAAGTAATGAACACATATGCAGTACAAGTGCGTGATAGCGCCAAAACGTTAGCAAGTAACATTGAAACCCAAATGGAGGAATCGGAGCACTTTAGCTCGATAGTCAGTATTGTGGTTTGCCTGCTTTCCGTTATTGCGAGCTTCATTATTGGTTTGGTGATTACGCGTTCTGTGGTTAATCCGGTTAATGAGACTATTCGTATTGTAAAGCGCTTGGCTGCGGGTGAATTACACCATCACTTGCCAACAAAAGGTAAAGATGAAATGGCCAGCCTTGCGATTGCGATCAACGATATGACGAGATCGCTACGTGCTATGGTGGGAGACATCTGTCATAACCTTGGTGCACTTAACACTATCGCGGCAGACGTGTTCGTGATGGCAACGGAAAATAATAACGGCTCGAAACTACAGTTATCAGAAGCTGAACTCGTTGCGACGGCGATGACTCAATTGACGGCAACAATGAATGAGATTACAGGCAGTGTTTCTGAAGTTGCAGAAAGTGCAGGCAGAAGTCAGCAGCTCATCAATCGTTGTAATGAAGTGACCGACGACGCGATTAAGGGCTTTACCACACTAGATAGCAATATTATGGGCGCATCCACTGTCGTTGAGCAGCTAGCGAAAGGGACGGAAAACATCAGCTCCGTGCTTGAAGTCATCAATAGCATTTCCGAGCAAACCAACTTATTGGCACTGAATGCCGCTATTGAAGCGGCACGTGCTGGTGAGCAGGGGCGTGGTTTTGCGGTGGTGGCAGATGAAGTACGCTTGCTTGCACAACGAACACAAAGCTCGACTCAGGAAATTAAAACCATCATCACCTCATTGCGTGAAGATGCCTCACAAGCGGTTGAAGTCATGGAACAAAGCCGCAATGCGATGTCTGCCTCTCATCAACAAGTGAATGACATTGGTTCACACCTGCATAATGTTCAAGATTTAGTCAGCAATGTTGCTGATCAGGCGATTAACTTATCGTCGGCATCGGTTGAGCAAAACGTGACTGCTGAGTCATTTAACGAAAGCATGCAAGTCATTGTCGATATTACCCGACGTTACTCCGAGCGAGCTGAACAGCTAGAAAAAACCGCAGAGCAGTTAGCAGCCTGTAAGGATGACATCAATGAGCATGTATCTCAGTTTCATATGTCTTAATTTTGCTATATCCAAATAGATCACTCATGCCCGGTTTTTATGCAATTGCATGATTTCAAGGCTGTTTGGGTTTTTAGTTTTTTCTATTGACATTTGAATCAATAGTGGGAGATGGCATGCTTTGCGCGTCTGTATACCGAGCATTTGAGGTTGTTGGGTATATCGTTTTGTTAACGTAGAATTTAAACCAAGGAGTTCAAGTGAAAATTTCACGCCGTAATTTTCTTAAATCTACTGGATCGCTAGGGGCGAGTTTAAGCTTGAGCCCGTTAGTTCATGCTCAAATTCAAAAGCCGAATGTACTGTTTATCGCTATCGACGACCTAAACGACTGGATTGGTGGGTTACGTGGTCACGTACAGGCAAAAACACCGAACATTGACCGTTTGATGCAAAAAAGCCATAATTTTGTCAATGCGCACTGTGCGGTCCCCGTTTGTGGCCCGTCACGCAACGCGATTTTGTCTGGCATGGCGCCGACGACAACAGGTTGGTACACCAACCGAGAACTTGGTCTGAAAAACTTTCCAGCGATCGCTGAAGAAGTGATGGGCAATATCCCCACCTTACCACAGCATTTTAAGCAGAATGGTTACTACACTATGGCGTGTGGTAAAATTTTCCATCATGGTACTTCTGACTATCGTGCAGAAAAGCAGTGGCACGTTGAGCAAGATAAATACGAAATCAAAAACCAGGAATACCTCGATCGCGGTTTTGGCTATGGCCGTTACGGCGTCAATGATCACAAATACTATCCATTCCCTAAAGATGGTGGTCAAATCGTCACGACATTTGGTCCAGATGCGAAAGGGAAATCCCTTTGCTGGGGCGAACTTGAGCGTAAAGATATCCCAATGGGCGGCTTGATGCCGGACGAATATTTCGCACATTGGGCGGCCGAGCAACTGCACAAAGATTACGATCAGCCTTTCTTTTTAGCAGCGGGTTTTATTCGACCGCATGTGCCTTTCACTGCGCCGAAAGAGTATTTTGATATGTTCCCGCTTGAGTCTATTCAGATGCCGGACATTATCGAAGACGAAATGAAAGATATCCCACTTTACGGTAAAGCCATGACGATGGGCGCAATTGAAGGCGGGGACCACGCAGCAGTAGAAAAAGTGAGTCCGACGTTCTGGAGAGAGCTGGTGCGCGCTAACCTGGCTTGCATTGCCTTCGTGGATGCGCAAATTGGTAAAGTCTTAGATGCGCTTGAGTCAAGTAAATATAACGACAATACCGTGGTGATGCTTTGGTCTGATCATGGGCAAAATTTTGGTGAACACCGAAACTGGCGTAAAAATACGTTATGGGAAGAGTCTACTCATGTTCCCTTAGTAATTAAAATGCCGAAACAGACACAAGGTGTGGAATATACAGAAGCGGTAAGCTTACTTGATGTTTACCCGACCATTACATCATTATGCGGTCTGCCAGAAGTGCCTTCCAACGAAGGGTTAAGCCTGACCCCTTTCATTAATAACCCTAACTTTAAACGAAATAAGCCAGCGGTGACGACTTGGGGATATAAAAACCATGCCGTGCGTGATGAACGCTACCGTTACATTCAATATCGCGATGGTTCTGAAGAGCTGTATGATCACAACGTCGATCCAAATGAGCATACCAACCTAGCAAATCAGTCAGAATACAAAGGTGTGATTGAAAAACTCAAAGTATGGATCCCAACAAAGAATCGGTTACCTTATGGTATGGAAGACTTTAAGCAAGGTGATCACTTAGAAAAACACTTACGCGAGTGGGAACAAAATGATGTTCCAGACTTCTTAAGCTAATTTATAGTTAACCTCAAGATGCCGACGCAAGTTCGGCATCTTTTTTATGGTTACGTATGGGTATAAACCTCTCTTTAGTTTTGCTGCGTTGGGTATGAGTCTGAGTGCGTTATCCTGCAAAACTCAGAATGTGACATCTGTCCCTTCTTGACCTCACGGCACATGATCATTTGTAACTTATGATATTTCGAATGCTTTCTTTTTTTGGTTTTTAATAGTTTTTATATAAAATTCTTACCAAGATCACTCACTTCGAAAGACTTTGTAAATATAATGAATATCTTCGTAAGTTGAGGGTAAAGGCTACGACACCCCGCAACTTTAAAACTATGACCTTATCATCAAGGGGTGAATAAGAATGTCGATGAACAAAAACACTAAGTTGAGCAATTTAGTCAAATTGACACTCGCTACATCGATGGGTTTTGTCTTTACAACAGGTGTTTCAGCAAACGTCAATATTGACAACCTAACCGGACTGGCTGCCAGTGGTGGTGGTGATGCTTATGATGTGTACAACTTAAAAGCACTGTATGAGTATGTTAATGCAAACCAGGCATGGAACTCAGGGCTTTATCAGCTGTTAGAATCCGCAACCACTAAAGAAGAAGCGGCGGCGCTGGCGAGTGCTCTCAGCCCAGATCGCAGTGGGGCGTCCTTATACAGCGTTATGTCATCACAATCTCTCTTTTCCAATACCTTACGTAAACGTGGCACAGACTTTATTTTAGGGGATTACGGTAACACTTCTATGTGGGTATCGGTCTTGGGGTCTGAATCAAGTCAGTATGTAACTAATGATGGTAGCAATCGCTACGATGGTTATGACTCAGAATCCACTGGTATTGCCTTCGGTTACGATCTTATGCGTTCAAGTGATGCCATTGTTGGATTAGCATTCAGTCAACAAAAAACAGACGTGGAAAACCGTCTGACTGACCGCACGCTGGATATCGAAAATTACTATGCGGCCTTGCATGGTCTGTTCAAATTTGACGACATGTATCTTTCAGCACAAGGCATTGTTGGTTGGTCTGATTACCTAAGCAAACACAATGTAAATGGTGTTCCTTCTTACTCTGGTTCAACCGCTGAAGATGCAACGTTTGGCGGTGACAACTACGGTGTGAGTGCGGATTTGTACTACCCACTTTACGTTGGTTCTTTTACTGTTCTTCCATCTATTTACGCCGATTACCAATTGGTTCGCGTGGATGGTTATAAAGAAAATCAAGCAGATAATTCTCTCTTAGTGAAAGATTTTGACAAACTTGAGCATGAAGCCTTGTATCTCGGTGTTGGTGTTGAAGTCGCGAGCAGTATTTCAACTAACCTGGGTATTTTCTCTGCACAAGCGAAATTTAAAGCTAAACAAGAAGTGCTTGATCATACCACCTTCTCCAAAGGTCGTCTGGCTAATGGTGGTTATGAATTTTCAGCGCCAATTGCACAACTTGATGACACTTTCTATGAAACTAACGTCGATTTGACCTGGGAAACCGCAAGCAACTTCTCATTTAACCTCGGTGCTCAGTACTCTTGGAGTGATTCACAAGACACGACCATGTTCTACGGCCGTGGCGCGTACTCTTTCTAATTGAGTGGGTTGTATTGAAAATGAAAATGACACTTAAACTCCTGCCACTTGCTGTCTTCTCTGCATTACAAAGTGGCGCGGTCATGGCTGTAGACGTGGATACTACGTCTTATTTGCAGCCTGCGGGACACATGTATTTCTTTGAGCAAGGCATGCCTGCGCCTATTCAGGCGGAAAAAGGTACGCTGAGCTTAAATAATGACTTCCGTAAAGACGGCGATACGGGTCTTAAATGGGAATTTGAGCGTAAAGGTAAGCTCATTTTTAACCAGCCAATTGGCTATAAGCACTTTGAAGCTAACGGTAAAGACCAGTCGACCAGTGCTTTTACTACGTGGATTTACAATACCAAAGCGAACAAAGGTCAATTGCGTTTTTCATTCAAAGAGGCAGGTAAAACTCAAGTCTACTTTGATGTAAATATGGATTTCGAAGGCTGGCGTCAGCTTATGATTCCGTTCGAGGACATGACAGGCAAAGCAACGGAAACCATGGATCAGTTGGTGGTTGACACCATAGATATGGCAGATAAGGGAACGATTTATCTGGATCAGGTGATGGTGAGCATTCCTGTTGATCCTCGTTGGTCAACACGTGACGCACAAGTCCCGTTTGTGAATTTAGCTGCCGATACCGCGCCAAACCAACACTGGTTAGCGTTGCATCGTTATTATGGTTTTATCAACCAATATCAAGATCGCCAGCATGAGAGTGCAAAAGCGACATCATCCGCTAAGGCGCCTCGTTCGATTGCTGACATTCATGAAAAATTGCATACGTTTGCACTTGGTACAGCACCAGGTAACAGCGACGCAAAATTAGCTGAGATCGAAAAGAAATACGCCGCTTACAACCTGAAAGAAGTCGATGGCGTTGTTGTTGGTGAAGGGCTTGATAACTCCAACCGATTGAAACTGTTCCTCGACAAAGGCGTGAATCGTGGTTTGCTTGATGAAAATGGTTTCGAGGTGGTGTTTGATACGGCTGATTTGCGCCGTTATGGTGAGTTAATGCTCGATATTGCGCGAGCATTGCAAGGCAAACTGGATGATAACACGCGTGCCGATCTCACTGATAAGTACGTTAAATTAACGCGCTACGCATTAGCACAAGGCTATACCGCTGAGAGTGGTGTTGGTACTGCACATCACTTTGGTTATACATTGCGTGCGTTATTCCAGGCGCATTACTTAGCACGTGATCTATTGCAAGCGCACGGCTTAAGCAAAGACGTTACTGAGATGATGGTATGGTTCTCGGGGACAGGGCGTATCTACCGACCAGTCGAAGAGATGACCAGCTTCAACGTTGATGTCATGAACACGCAGTTGCGTGGCATGCTGTACAGCATCTTGATGCAAGAAGACGCTGAAAAACGAGACATGTTGTTGGCTCAGTTTGGTTTCTGGCTGTCTAAGTCTATATCAACTTCTCATGGTCTCAGTGGTGGCTTTAAGCAAGATGGTTCTATCTTCCACCACTCTCAACACTATCCAGCCTACGCTAAAGGCGCATTGACAGGGTTAACCCCTGTGGTTGAAGCGTTAGCTCGCACAAAATATGCGATCGACACGCACGCCCATGAAACGCTGAAAAAAGCCACCGCAATGTCGGAAATATGGAGTAACGATGGACTAACATTAATGTCCATTACAGGCCGCCACCCAACGGGTAAAGAAGGCATCTCTGTTGAGCCGTTCCAGCACATGGCAATGGCTGGCACACCGGATGGAAAACAAGATATTGACCCGGATATGGCATCGGCATACCTGCGTTTAACCAAAGGTATGAAAGATGACTCATTCCGTCGTTTCTTGCTAGATAAGGGCTTTAAAGCGGGCTCTGTCCCGCAGGGTAACTGGGCAATGAACTATGCCAGTATGGGCATTCAACGCCGAGATGACTGGGTTGCTGCCGTACGCGGTTTCAGTCGTTACTTAGTCAGCCATGAATCCTATGCGAATGCAAACCGCTACGGGCGTTACATCAATTATGGTCAATTAGAGATCATGGATGCAGACGGTAAGACGCGTGCATTCAGCCATGATGGCTGGGATTGGAACCGTTGGCCAGGCACAACAGCCGTTCAGCTTCCGATGGAGCAGGTTGAAGCGCATCTACTCAACGTTGACCGTTTCTCTGGTTTAGAAGAGATGTTGTTCTCTGAACAAACCTATGCTGGCGCAGTTTCTAATGGAAAAAATGGCTTGTATGCCATGGTGCTGCAAAGCCACCCTAAATACGATGCCTCTTTCCGTGCTAACAAGTCGGTCTTTTTCTTTGATAACCGAATTGTTGCGCTAGGTAGTGACATTGTGACCAAGGTGAAAGACTACCCAACACAAACCACCTTATTCCAACATGCGATTCGCTCTCCACGCGATACCATGCTGGTTAACGGTAATGCTTATCAGGGTTCAGAAACAGCGCTGAAGGCGGCCAGAAATGGTCACCAACAAATCATTGACCCAGATGGGAATGCTTATTTTGTTCCGGGTAACAGCGTCGTTAAAGTCGCGGCTCAGAAGCAGCAATCACTGCATCAAAAGAACAGCTCTGCCACCGAGGGTGAGTTTGCCACGGCTGTGATTGATCATGGTACAGCGCCTGACAAGGCGGGATACGAATACGCCGTTTTAATCAATCCAGAGCAAAAAGAGTTACTGACCTTTGCCAGCACTTTGGATGATAAAAAGGCGGCTCCTTACCGAGTCCTGCAAAAAGATAGCCAAGCACACGTGGTCGTTGACCGTGCGAGCCGAACCACTGGTTATGCTGTTTTTGCGCCATCAGAGTTCAAATCGGGTGTGATTGCGAGTGTAGGCAAACCAGCCATGTTGATGGTGGAGAAGAAAGGCCAAGCCATTAATCTTGCGATGGTTAACCCAGACCTCAACTTATATCAAGGTAAAGAAGCATCGCAATACACCGAAGACGGCGTGCAAAAAGAGGTGAGTATCTACTCTCGTGAGTGGCGTCATAGTCCATCTCAACCAGTAGCGAACGCCGTGGTGCTTAAAGGTCATTGGCAAGCCGATAGCTTACCAACAACGGTTTCATTAACGCGTGTTAAAGACACAACCGTGGTTAATTTCACCACAGTAGAAGCCAATCCGATCCAAATCACACTGAATAAAATTAAATAATGTGTCGCGGGGGTGCCCCCGCGTCCTCTAGAAGGAATAGACATGAGTATTTCAAGTCGTACCGTGTTAGCTGCCGCGATTTCAATCGTATTGTCAGGTAACGTATGGGCTGATGCTGCTAAATCGACAGAGAAAGAGGCTGCGCCAGTCGTTGAACAACAAGTGAACATGATGACGCCGAAGATGCTTTCATTCGAAGAAGCGTCTGTGCCTGATTATGTGTCGATCGATGGTGAAGGTTCTGTTGATGTTACTAAAAAACGTTTTTTGAACGGTTCACAATCTCTGATCTGGAAATATGAACCAAACGCACCGCTTGTTATCGATCAAAGCTTTAACTTCTACCCAATAAAAACCATTCGCAAAGAGTGGGGCCGTTGGGGTTATACCGTTCTTTCTACTTGGGTTTATAACGAAGAAGCAAATGATGGTGAGCTAGAATTCAAACTTGGCTCAAGCACAGCAAAAGCGAAACTCAACTTTACCGGTTGGCGAGCAATCGGCTTTGCTGTGGAGCGTGATATGAATGGCATGCCATCGTCGGTAATGGATGGGCTGAGCATCACACCGAAAACAGACAAAGCTGGACAACTTTACATTGACCGCGTCATGGTCAGTATTGATGATGCCCGCTACCAATGGTCAGACTATACGGTTACGACCGCGATTGACGTACCAGAAATCGATTTCAAACTGCCAAAAGAACTACCGCAAGCAAGCGCAGAAGAAATTGCTGGCGTTACTCGCATCAAAAATGATCTGATCAATTACTACATTAAAGAGAGTAAAGCGAACGCCAAAGTACTGCGTGACATTGATGAAGAATTCGCGAAAATCGGTTTAACTCAACATGCTGATGGTGTGATCAATGGCCCTCACATCATCACGAAAAAACAAAATGTGATTTACCAAGTAAAACACATGAACGCTGACGACAAAGCCTTGGTTGATGGTTACTACTACCTGCGCCCGTTCTCTGAGCTGATGAGTAAAATTGGTCGTGCTTATCTATCAAGTAACGATGCTGCTGTTCGCCAAGATCTGGCTAACAAGTACATTCTGATGTCTAAGCATCTGTTGGATCAAGGTTTCCAAAAAGGTTCTGGCTTAATCGCAACTCACCACTGGGGTTATGCATCGCGTGATTGGTATGCATCAATCCTATTGATGGAAGATGTGCTGATCAAAGCCAATCTAATGAAACCAGTGCATGACGCTTTGTTGTGGTACTCGCGTGAATTTAATGAGCGTGGTTTTGGTATGTTTGTTAACGAAAAGTCCCTGGATATGGACTATTTGAACACACTCTTGCTTGCTCAACTTTCTATGACGCTGACTGTGCCTGATCAGAATGAGCGTGTTGCGTTGATGAATAAGTTTAGTGACTTTATGTCTGCTAACGTGACGCAGGTGCCAGTGGGCTATGAAGATGGTTTCCGTCCAGATGGCACAGCGTGGCGTCATCAAGGTAACTACCCAGGTTACTCATTTGCTGCACTCTCCGCGAGTGGACATCTTGCGTACTTACTGCGCGGCACACCATTCGAGCTGTCTACTGAGGCACGTCAAGTACTGAAGAAAGCGATGCTGGCGGCGCGTACTTACAGTAACAATAACCCAGGTCTGGGTGTGATTGGTCGTCGTCCATTCTTTAAAACCAGTGTGGATAAAGTGGCGATAGGTATGCGTTACCTGGCTTTAGCGGGCGTAGAGTCGAATCAAGTTGATAAAGAGCTAGCCAGTGCTTATCTTCGTATTGAGCAGCTTTCTGCCAAAGATGGTGCGAAGATTTTTAAAACTAAGGTTACACCAGAATCTCACCCACAAGGCTTTACGGCGTTTAACTACGCAGCCATGGGTATCCATCGTTTTGCCGATAAGATGGTGACCATGAAAGGTTGGAACAAATACGTGTGGTCATCAGAGATCTACGGTGGCGGTGGCCCTGCTAACCGTTACGGTCGATACCAATCACACGGTACGGTACAAATTCACAAATTTGGTGAAGAATCTGACTACGGTTACGATGAAAACGGCTGGGACTGGAACCGTCCACCGGGTGGTACCACGATCCATTTGCCGTGGGAGCTACTTGATGCACCAAACCCACACACCACGATGCTGAAAAACGACGTTAAGTTTAACGGGGCAACCAGCTTAGATGGGAAGTACGGTACGTTTGGTTTCATCCTACAAAACCCAATGCTTTACGCGCCAGTAATAGATCCAGCTTTCACAGCGAAGAAAGCGGTGTTCAGTTTCGACAACCGTCTGGTACTGACGGGTAACGATATCCGCAACAATAACAGCGAGTATCCGACAGAAACGACCCTGTTCCAACACGGTATCACTCAATTAACAGACTCTTTGAATGTCAACGGTGAGAAGATCACTCAGTTCCCATACGAAGCGACGTTAACAGAAGGTGATTGGTTGATCGATGGCATGGGTAACGGTTACTACATCGTCAAAGGTGCCGAAATCCAGGTGCGTCGCCAGGCGCAAGAATCACGCGATAACCAGAAAAAACAGCCAACTTTCGGTAACTTCCAATCGGCTTGGATTAACCACGGTGTGAAACCAGATAACGCTGAATATGAATACATAGTCATTCTTGATGCCACACCTACGAAAATGGCACAGGTTGCAGAAGCGGTGAAAGCGGGCGATGTGTACGAAGTGGTGCAAAAGAACAGCAACGTTCACATTGTTCGTGATAAAGCCACGGGTGCAACGGGTTACTCTGTATTTAGTTTTGCACGTATCACGGATAAATACGTTCGCGCCGTGAGTACATCATCTTTAGTGATGACTCAACCAGAAGGTGAAGACCAACTGAAACTAAGTGTGGCAAACCCAGACCTAAACATGGAAAAAAATACGCTCAGTGATTACGCTCCAGTAATGGTGACACTGCACGGTGCATGGGAACTCACGGGTGAACACAGCAACGTGAAAGCAGACGTGAAAGGCAGCAAAACGACCGTATCTTTTATGTGTAAAGATGGTCTGCCAATTCAGGTTACTCTGAGAAAGGCGTAAAACCTGACACAGTGTTAACATTGAATTAAATTTGAATTGAGTAGGAGGAGGCCTCACCTCACCGGCCTCCGTCCTCTCACATCACCGTATAAGTACAATATAAACGTAGGTCGCATACGGCGGCTACGAATAAACTTTCAGCGACACTCGTACCCATTTCGCAATTAGTACAATACAGCCCCAATACCTCGAACCATGATTAACTTGGGGTGTTAATACCAACTCTGACCTCCCTAGCTTACACGCATTACGCTCTGGTATCTTGTTGCTGTAGCTATGCTGTATCTGCGATTACGATATTTAAGTCGGTAGCATCTTAGGCGTCGCCCGAATTCGTCCACACGCTGCTGCTTTGCCGTATGGCGAGTTTAAAGTAGTGTTGCTAACCTCTTAGGTATTGAATTAACTCGGCTATTATAATCTGTAACTCTCAACTTCGATTACGCTTCGTTATCTGGCGAAGCACATACGCACCCGTTTAAAGCTTGTCGATGTTTCGAAATGGTCGCATCGATGTCAAGTGCACATCCTTTATTTCTTCTTCACGCATCTAAGTTCTTGATTTAATTTGGTTGTAGAGCAGATTTTCTCCATCAACTCAGTTGAGGTCACCAAGACTCACCCTCCTGTCTACGCCTACCATGCTTGCCATTCTTCGTTGCTATGAGTTGTACTGGCGGTATCACCTATCGGGACGTAGAGATGTTATTTATCTCGTTATGAATCAACATAATTGAGTGTCATAACAAGAGCTGGCAAGACAGAGCTTGCTATAGATTCATTTCTTCCTTGGTACTTCCAACATTAAAACTCTCCGTAGGAGCGCGGAGTAATTATCCCCAAAAAAAATTCAGATTTAAAATGTTACAATGTCACATTTTAAATACAGAAGGCTCCTACTCTATCAATTTCTGAGAAGTGTAATTCTCGGAAATTGACAAAAATTTAAACTTCAGTATGGTCTGAGTGTGGTAAAGACAATAAAGATGGCCCGTAAGAGCGTTTTGAGACAATAAAGATTGTCCTTATGCTCGGCACTCAGGATGTTTCAAACGAACATGAAGGTTGATAAAGTATGATCGAAAACCAATTGTCGCTCCTTGGCGACTTTTCCGATGTACGGCCAGAGCATGTAGAAGCGGCAATTCGAGCCGCGCAGAAAAAAGGCGTTAATGTCGCCACGAGCCCACAGTTTCAAGCTGTTTTTGACCATCTTCTCCATGAATTTGAAAAGCGAAAAGAACGCTATTCCCCAAACACGTTGCGTCGCCTCAAAAGTGCTTGGAAATGCTTTGTTGACTGGTGCGTAAGGAACCACCGCGATTCCTTACCCGCGTCACCTGCCACGGTAGAAACCTTCTTTATTGAACATGCCAGTGAGTTACACCGTAACACGATGTCAATCTATCGTTGGGCGATATCTCGCTTTCACCGCGTCACTGGTTGCCCTGACCCTTGCATTGATATTCATGTTGAGGACAGGATCAAAGCGATATCTCGGAAAAAAGTGCGTTCTGGTGAAGTCATCAAGCAAGCGTCTCCCTTTACCGAACGACACTTAATGAGCTTGATTGAGCTTTGGGGTGGCGACGAAAGATTATTGATCAAACGTAACCTAGCTTTACTAGCTGTTGCTTATGAGTCCATGCTAAGGGCCGCTGAATTAGCAAATATTCGCCTCTGTGATCTTCATCTGGAAGACGGAATCGCCATTCTGACCATTCCTGTCACTAAAACAAATCATTCGGGGGAGCCGGATACTTGCGTACTTAGCGAGGATGTGGTGAACCTAATTTTGGATTATACCGATGCGGCAAAGCTCGACAATGGCGCAAAAGGCTACTTGTTTGTTGGTATTTCCAAGCACAATTCGTGCATTAAGCCTAAAGTGGATGAGGCAACGGGTGAGCAAATCCATAAAGGCATTACAACTAAACTGGTCGAAAAAATATTCTATTCAGCATGGCATGATCTTGGCCTAAAACGTCATGGTATTAAACCATTTACCGGACACAGCGCACGAGTCGGCGCAACACAGGACTTGCTTAGAAAGGGCTACAGTACGTTACAAATACAGCAATCAGGCCGTTGGTCTAGTGAGGCAATGGTTTTGCGCTATGGGCGAGGTATCTTGGCGCGTGAAAGCGCAATGGCGAAAAGTCGTATTAAGAAAACTTAAATTGTCACTCATACTACAACTAACTAAATAACTGCTCCTAGAACACCGATCAGTTTAAAAATCACACAGTGACTTCAGATGCGTATTTCGTGATTGGCAGAAAAGCGTGGTTGTTCGCCGATACAACGCAAGGCGCCAATGCGAGTGCTGTCTGTTATAGCTTGGTGGAAACGGCGAAACTCAATGGTCTAGAGCCGTACCAATACTTACACATCCTTCTTACTCAGTTGCCATACGCAGAAACCGTCGAGCGAATCGAGGCGCTGCTACCTTGGAACATCAAAAAAGATTAAATAATCACCATTATCCGTTTATGACCTGCTGAGTATTGAGCGGATACACAACAACCATGATAGAACTCATTAAGGAAGAATATAGTGTGGCAGAACGCCAATATAAACATTAGAAGATGGATAAATCTATCTGGACTGAAAGAATCCAGCCAAATATAATCTGACAGTCACCAAATCGAAAAGAGGGCAACTGTCAGGTAAGATATTAATTAGTAAAGAATTATTGGTGTGATGCTTGCACAATAATGACGTTAACACCTTGCTCTTGTAATTGCTTCAAGTATTCATCTGGGATGCCTGAATCAGTGATTAGCGTATCGATATTGTTAAACGCTCGAATCATGTGGCAGCTACGTTTGCCAAATTTACTTGAGTCAGCAACCGCAATTATTGTGTCTGATACTTCACACATTAGTCGGTTAAGTGATGCTTCCTGTTCGCTGTAAGTAGTAATACCAGCTTTTATATCGAAGCCATCTACACCTAAGAATACTTTATCGAATCGATGATTTTTTAATCCATCTTCTGATTTTGGTCCAGAAAAGGACATTGCTTTTTTTCTTAAAACGCCACCAGTCATTAAGACCTCAACGCCAGACTTAGATGAAAGTTCCATCGCGACATCAAGCCCATTAGTCATGACGACCACGTTATCCACATTATTTAAGTAACGTGCAATTTCTAGTGTCGTTGTGCCTGAATCAATGATTATTGCATCACCTTCTTCAACTAGCTTTGCTGCAGCCTTACCTAAAAGTACTTTTCCCTCAGAGTTGTGACGTCTTTTTTCGTGAACCGACAGCTCAGAAATTAATCCAGAATTAGGAATTGCTGTGCCGTGCGAACGAATAACATAACCATTCTTTTCGAGAAATGAGAGATCGCTACGAATTGTAACACTAGACACATTAAACTTAGAGGCTAAGTCTTCAACACGGGCTCGGCCGACAGAATTAACTAGCTCTATAATTTCATTGCGTCTTTCGACCGCCGTTATCATTGGATTACTCCTAGAACATGAAACCAACTTTCATTTTGTTTCTTTAAAGATATTCTATATTAAATCGAAAGTGATCCTACAACAAGTTATACCAGTTCAACATGTAGAGTATTTACCCTTCGTTTTAGATTTAGATGTTTCGATTATGTTATATATCTAAGGCAAGCGCATGAGTGCCTAAGTTTTTCATTACCTGACTAAAACTAGCACTTAACACCGCCTCTAGCATGGATTCATCATGCGGTACTCTAGCTCGACAGATTTGCCTTTCTCAAGGCGGAGGTTTTCAACCATTACAATGCCCTTCGCCCCTTTCCAACGAGAGAAGTTCATACACATCTGTAGAAAATGTCGCTCTTCAAACTTGATACTAAGGAGTTTGTCTTCTAGTACGGGCGTATTTTCGGGCAAAACAATAACTACCACTACCGCTAAAAACGGTGGTTTTGGGATGACAATAAAAAGGGACAGTTGAAGCATTAGGGCGATTAGCAGCATGATATCAAAACGCTCTGAGCTGCTCGTTCGGCTATGACGCAGGCCCAGACCGTAGGCAGGACTTTTCAAGTCTCGAAGGTTTCTTCAATCTGCATTCGCTTCGAATAGATATTAACAAGTTGTTTGGGGGTTCGAATTTCAACCGGTAAGTTAGTTGCTAGAACCCATGGCTCCTTTGCCGACGCTGAGTAGATTTTAGGTGACGGGTGATGACAATGAGTCCGTGTCGAGCGCTGATTTTTTCGGCCTTTAGGGCGAGATTTATACAATAGAATTTGGC
This sequence comes from Vibrio cidicii, assembly GCF_009665415.1. Lineage (NCBI taxonomy): Bacteria > Pseudomonadati > Pseudomonadota > Gammaproteobacteria > Vibrionales > Vibrionaceae > Vibrio > Vibrio cidicii. The sequence goes on from NZ_CP035920.1 coordinate 82,899, forward strand.
ATGAGATTGGATTGCTTTTGGTCATCCTCTTATCGCCTAAAGTCTTTGAGTGACTTGATAACATGTCATGTAAGTTGCTGATAGGTTTCCAGTTTTCCGCTCCTAGGTCTGCATATTGTACTTTTCCTCTTACTCGACTTAACCAGTACCAACCCAGCTTCTCAACGGATTTATACCATGGCACTTTAAATCCAGCATCACTGACAATGAGCGGTGTGGTGTTACTCGGTAGAATGCTTGCAAGGTCGGCTAGAAATTGGTCATGAGCTTTCTTCGAACATTGCTCTGAAAGCAGGAACGCTTTCTCATAAAGAGTAACAGAACGACCGTGTAGTGCGACTGAAGCTCGCAATACCATAAGCCGTTTTTGCTCACGAATATCAGACCAGTCAACAAGTACAATAGGCATCGTATTGCCCGAACAGATAAAGCTAGCATGCCAACGGTATACAGCGAGTCGCTCTTTGTGGAGGTGACGATTACCTAACAATCGGTCGATTCGTTTGATGTTATGTTTTGTTCTCGCTTTGGTTGGCAGGTTACGGCCAAGTTCGGTAAGAGTGAGAGTTTTACAGTCAAGTAATGCTTGGCAAGCCAACGTTAAGCTGTTGAGTCGTTTTAAGTGTAATTCGGGGCAGAATTGGTAAAGAGAGTCGTGTAAAATATCGAGCTCGCACATCTTGTTATCTGATTATTGATTTTTGGCGAAACCATTTGATCATATGACAAGATATGTATCTACCTTAAATTGATGATTTTTATCAAAATCATTAGGGGATTCCTCAGAGCTCAGTAGCCCCCCCATAGCTCTTGACGGACCATCTCAGGCTTTTTACTGCGTAAGGTAAATTGATTCTTAAGTAGCGATGACTTCATTTCTCTATAACCAACCTCAATTTCCCATCGATGGCTGTATAGGTCAGCGATTTCTGCGCTAGGGTAGCGCAAAGCATCGGTCATCGACGTGAGGATATTGACCTCTTTTCCCTTAATCGTTTTGGTTATGAGCCTAACCGTCACTGACTCTGGTAAATCCGAGAACTTCTTTCTGGCTTGAGGGCTAGACTGCAAGCGGACTATTCTATCATTCCTGCCAAGCTTACTGATTATCGTATACTGCGTACCTTTCTTCATTGGCATTAACCAATGGCGCTCAACGCCTGTCGACGCCCAGCGATTGAGTAGACCTAGTGAGAAAAAGCCTCTATCAAACAGGGTTAAGCTATTATCTGGTGTCGTGTCGATGAGTTGTTCAGCCAATACCATTTCATTGGTTTTGTAGCTATCGAATGCACTTGCAATCAGCATATGACTTGTCACTTCCATCTGGCACACCATACGAACTTGAGGGAAGGCGCCTTCGCTATTTTGGTTCGAGGGGGCTTGAAAGGTGTCCCTATTTTCATCGCTGTCCGGTGTTCGCCATACCACGCCATCGACAGCAAGAAGCTTTAAGCCAGCCCAAGTAGGATGTTGAGCCTCTTCATTCCACAACTTCTGACTTTGAACAAAAACTTCTTTCACTGCCTGCTCACCAAGTCTCTGTCTCGCCTGAACGATGGCGCTAGGAGCGACAAGCGCTCGTTTTCCAGGCAGAGCCAATTGAGCTTTGGAAACGATACTCCACAGAGGTTCTTGTCGATAGAGAGACATAGCAATCACAGACCAAACCGCCATATCAAGAGGGATTCTGCGCTTTCGAACCATTGCTACCCCCGACGTTTCAAGACATTGATTAATGAAGTCTGGGCACAGGATGTCACTAAGTTGTCCTAGTTGCTCTGTATTTGGAGCATAGCTATTGGCGAGTGAGAGGGCTGTCGTTAATTGCAAAAGAAAAGGCTCTAAGTGGGAATACTTAGAGCCTTTATAAGCTATCTGCAGGATCGTTCAACCGATCATTTTTGGCTTAACTGATCGGCATTAGGCTGATACCCCTTTTCGATTAATAAACGGTTTGGAAAGTTGTACGATATGTCCAACGTTTTCCTTGCACAATGACGACAGCTCGGCTGTCTTCCGCCACCTTATAGATGACGCCGTGCATATTTGAGTCGATACGTGGATCGTTTGGATCATTGCAGGTTATTGCACCATTAGAGACACGATAGAAGTTCGACATCCTCTTTACATCAGCATTTAACTGGCATGTCAGCATAAAGTCCAGTTGAGCAAACATGCGATCATCATTAGAGAAGATGAGTGTCATACGTTCCCAATCTGCATAGCTTTGATACATCAGATCAAAATCAGCGAGTGTTGGCAGTTTGGTGTACGTGGTGTCAACAAGTGTTCTGTCACCCTCATCTTTGACTAGCGCGGACACATTACCCTTTGAAAAATGAAACTGAACGGTGGAGTTTTGGTAATGATAGTAGTCGCCAAGTTCCGATTTCACGAAATGGTTCGTATCTATATAAGGACCAATTAAACTGTTGTCGACCACAATGCTACGATTTGAGCTGCTTATATAACCATCCTCGTATCGTTGTGGTGGTCTATATAAATAGATCGCATCTTCATTCGAGCTATAAAAAAGAGAATCCCCACTCTTATCTTTATAAACACCATCGTAACTTTCTGCTAACTCTGATGGAGAATCAGAAGAGCCATTACAGCCCGATAATACGATTGGTAATGTTATTGCCATTAACAAGCTTAAATATTTTTTCATTTTATTTACTAATCTCACTTAAAAACTGTCATTAAAATATGACTTCATAATTATTATGCAAATAATTATCATAATCAAGATAAATATAATTAAACAAGCATACATAGACTGAAACTTAAGAATTAAGTCCTGAATAAATCCCGTCTAACGTGATATTTTCCTTTAATTTCCTCTATTCGGACTTTCACGCGTTATGGGTATATAGCTAGAGGTCCATTCAAGTTTGTCACCTATTTCTAACCAGGCTTTGGGCTGATGCATTCAAATATAGGTAACAGCCACACATCCACATTTTTTGCCGCTTTAAACAGCGAGACCGATGGCATTATCTGCAGCGCTGTACTGCGCCTAATGATTAGCGCAAGCAAACTGGACCAGATAAGCCCATCAACGATGGCCTTTTGTACCGTGACAAATCGTTGCCAGTTTGTGTGAGATTTTAACTCCTTAAAAAGCAACTCCACCTGCCATAGACAGCGGTAGATCGTTATGATGTCATCCGCTGTATAGGTGTCCAGAGCGTCCGCAATGAATGGTTAGAATTTAGTCATTGACTTAAGAGGCCGGGGTTCATCATGCAACGTTTCTGCTTCATTGGCACACTAATTTTGCTTGGCTCAGCTCTTAGCATGTTAAGCGCCATGTGTCTTAAACCTGCCAAATTTTCAGCCGCGTTTTGTCGGTAAATCTGACAAGCATCTTCTCGCATGCTCACATCTAAAATCCAGTGCATTGACTCTATGCCCAGTGGGCTTGAATGGCATTTCCTGCCTGCTCCGCGGTCAGGTCTGCTGAAACTTATGTAGTAGCGGTACTCCAACTTTGGCGCTTTACCTTTGGCTACTCGGTAATTTTCAACCATGACAATACTGGCGAGTCCACTCCACGTTGAGAAGTCACCCTCTAACTCACTAGCCTTGAGTACATGGCAATGTACGTGCTTCAACGCGGCCTTTTTGTTTCTCGATTTGGTAGGTGGTTTTGTCAATCGGGGCACGGCGGTGTGGGGCGAAGGCTGTCTGTATGGCTGCCGACAACTTGTCTTGATTACCCTTTACTGCCAACAAGTAATCCCCGCCCTTGCTAGTGATCGCCTTGGCAATCTTGGTCTGACAGGCCATCGCATCAATCGTCACGATAGCTCCTCGCAAGTCGAGCATCTTAACAAACCTGAACTTACCCTTACAAATTTTTTATGACAAAAAGCCTTGATGTTTTTTATGACAAATCTATCTTTGATATGTGGGTAAACATATCGAGGATTAAACGCATTAAGAAAAATGTTTCGATGTTTATGGTGACTACCGACTGCTTTCCGTCGAGGTTCTAGCATGGAGATCAGAATGGAATTATGCGGAGTATTGAGCGCTTACACTATGTCTTGCCTCTCTTCGTTAGTTGCAGATCCATTTCCGACTTCTCCACATATTTCTAACATAGCTGTAAGGGTTCTACTCTTTACTGAGACTCCGTATACACTGAGAATTTGTTACCTGTTTATCTAAAACCTTGTTTATACCAATATAAGTAAAAATATGATCTAATTGAGGCCATTAAACGATAAAACTTATTCGCTATGGACAGTCTCAATAATATCGACTTTAAAAAGCTCGCAAGCCAGCAGAAATCTATTCAGATGAAAATGAGATTGCTGGCCCTCGCTCATTTCAAAGATGGACACTCTCGCACCCAAATCGCCAAGTTTCTTATGGTGAGCCGAACCAGTGTTAATAAGTGGGTTCACACTTTTCTTGAATAAGGATTAGAAGGGCTGAAGAAAAAGCCAAGAACGGGACGACCACCCTTCTTAACTTCTGAGCAAAGAGAGCAATTGCTTAGTTCTGGCTTAACCAGATCTCAGGTAAGGTTAGACAACCATCGACGAATGGTAGATAAGTGAACGTTAAGACCAAATATCCGATTCACTTCAATCGCCATCAGTTCGGCACTCCAACGTAAATGCTGATATCCCAAATTATGAGGATTCAGTACGAGTAAAACGGTCAATACAGCGGCAATTTGAAGAAAAGGGCGTATAGCGGCTCTACTTTCCAAGCCATCTATGCGTTCACCCAGCCCTTTACTCAGACTTAGAGAATGCCCAAATAGTGCCCCACGACGCCAAGCGCGAGTGTGCCAAAAATCAGTACCGGTGGCTTGGCAAAAAAGCCTTTGCCACGCACCATTTTGAACATGAAGAACACGAGCGCCAGTGGCAGCAGGTTCGGCATAATCTTGTCAAACAAATCGTGCTGTAGAGAGACCACTTTGCCACCCATTTCGAGCTCCAGCGTGGTGTGCACTTTGATGAAGGTAGCGGTCAACGCACCAATCACGAACAGACCCATGATGTTAGCCGCACGCGCGAGCTTCTCGGTCACGCCACTCATGGCGCTCATCGCTTTCGCACCAGCGTTGTAGCCAAGAAACACCAAGCCAAAGTACGCTAAGAAGTGCGGAATTTGGTACAGTACGAAGAACACAAATGGGCCGGCAATCGAACCATCGACGGCAATCGCCGCACCCAGTGCTAAAGTCAATGGCATCAGTGTCATGTGGTCAAGCGCATCCCCGATACCACCTAGTGGCCCAAGACCGGCTACTTTCACGGCATTGATGGTGCTTGGCTTTTCTTTGTTCTCTTCCATTGCCACGGACAGACCAAGTAGAAAAGTGAACAGTTTTGGCGAGCTGTTGAAGAACTGGAGGTGGTTTTTCAACGAGGTCGAAAAATCACGTTTGTTGTTGCCGTGAATTTTTTTCAACGCTGGGATCATCGAGTACGCGTAACCGCCAGCCTGCATACGTTCGAAGTTAAAGTTGCCTTCCATGAACAGGCCACGCAGGGCACACATAATAAGCTCACGCTTGGTGATCACTTTACGTACTTCGTTGTCTTGGTATGCATCAATCTCATCGGTGAAACGTTCTGTTTGCTCCGCTTCTTTTGGAAGCGCGTCTGTATTAAATACCGTCGTCATCGTAATTCTCACTTTGCACAGAGTTATTGCCTACTGCTGCCTGGGTTTGGCTGCCTGTCATGAAGTAGTAAAGGACCGCGGCTGATCCACCGAGTACCGCTACCGCCATGATCGGCAGTTTAAGGTATGTGGTCATCACGAAACCAATGAAGAAAATCCCCGCCATCTCTTTGTTCCACATCACTTTTAACAGCATGGCAAAACCGATAGCGGGCACCATTTTCGCACCGATACCTAGACCTTCAAGCAGCATAGTTGGCGCATTTTCATCAATCCACTGTGCCGCATGCTCACCAAAGTATACCGTGATGAACGCGACCACCGAGTACATCGTGGCACGGGCAGTCAAAATGCTGATTAATAAGAAGTCGATACCACGAGAGTCACCGCGCTCAGCGCAGTCGTCCGCTTTACCCATTGCGAACGAGGACATGGCAAAGAAACCGATGATCAACATCTGCATCAGTACCGCAATTGGCATGCCCACACCCATTGCGATTTCTGGAGTTTGGTTGGTCATTATGGCAAACGCCACTGCGGCAATGGTCCCCATGGTCACATCTGGCGGCTGAGCGCCCGCGTTTGGCACCAGGCCAAGCCACGCAAGCTCTAAAACCGCACCGGTCATCAGACCAAGTTCCAGATCACCCATGATCAGGCCAACAATCGGGCCAGTGATCAGCGGACGGTGAATGTTCAGTGCCACATCGTATTTATCGATACCACACAGGAACGCCCACACCGCTACAAGCATTGCTTCAAATAGCATTGTCTCTTTCCTTTATTTGGGCCGGGGATAGTTTTCCTATACCGGCGGTTGAGAATTACGCACTCGCTGTCGCTAGTGTCAACACCTCAACCGGATCTTGGTCTGGGGTGTTCTGGATAGTCGAGAGCACATTACATGCAGCGATGCGCTCAAACGCCGTGATATCTTTCGCATCCACCGATACGGTTTTGGTGATTTGACGTTTACCCTCATGGAAGTGCATGTTACCCACGTTCACCGCCTTAATAGGTACGCCGCCTTCAATCAAACGCGCAACGTCGGTTGGGTTCGAACACACGATAAAGATTTTTTGCTCAGGCTTGGCTTTACCAATGATGGTGCACAGCTTGTCGACTGAGTAAAATGAGGTTTTGAACTCTCCGCCAGCCGAGGCACGCATCGCTGCTTGAGAGAACTCGGCGGTTGGGCCTTCGGCCACATCGTCGTTACACACGATACAAGTGTTAGCGCCAGAAGCCGGCATCCAAGTAATTTTCACTTGGCCATGTAATAGACGCTCGTCTATTCGGCACCATACAATATTTGCTGACATAATATTGAAACCCTCAGTTATGATTCAAATTGGTGGATGATCACGCCTTGCACGACACGGTTGACTTCGCCCGTTGGGCAAGGATTATCCAGAATGACTTTTATTTCGTTTCTACGTTAGCTCTTAAACAT
>NZ_CP035919.1:0-36558 GCF_009665415.1 Vibrio cidicii
ACGTGATGCAGAGAACCCAAAGGCTTTTATATTTTCCGAATCCATATCCCCATCAGCGAAAGCTTCAATGTATCTTTCGTGTTGGTCGCAATTCTCTCCGGCATAAACATTTGCCTTTACCTCCCCCCAAACCACCGCTTTATATTGCATTTGTTTCATGTTTTTTTTGCCTTTTGTTGTTGATTTAAATATTCAACAAATATCCATTAGATATCATATGGATATCTACATATCAAAGTAATCATAAAAGCAGGCCAGAAATTTAAGCCTTGCCACTTCCGGTGGCCATGGCTCGAAGTGGATTGGATATGGCTCGGCTTTGGGGAACTCATCGAGAGGCAATCCAAAGGCTGACGCTTCGGTGATCAGCATTCTTAGGTCGGCCTCTTTGATGTCCTGGTGCTCTGTCGTCACATCGAATAACGCATCGATCTGTTGGTGGTACCACGACTCTATCGCCTGGTAATCTGGCAGCAGCATTTTTAGCGGTTTTGATACGTCACCGATATACGCCTCGGGCGCGTCATGCAGCAAGCCGGATAGTTTGAGTTCGTCGGGCAGCTGCTGTGAAACAAGGACACAATGTTGAGCAACGCTGTATTGGCCAACGTGGCCTGTGTAGCGATTGATATGAGACAGAGCAAACGCAATCGTATCTATATCAGCGTCGAAGGGTTCTAAGAATCGATGCAGCTTTCCGTCATTTAGGATGATCATCAAAAATTCTCCCCGTTATAGTTCACTGGGATCATGTCTTCTTCGCGCGTCATGCCATCCTGTAGAACGTTGACTTTGTATAGCCATTGGGCGGCAAATTCTTTGACCTCTTCGCTTGGGCGCAGTCCTCCTTTGGGTTGAGCACATAGGCTGATTTGTTCGGTTGATGGGTTGTACGACATCAGGCCGCCACGGCCAGACTGGTGCAAGTAGAGCAGGGATTGCCCTTTGAATTTGTTTCCGTTTTCATCAAGCATGGTGGTGAGCTGTGGCCAAACAATGAGGTGATGTTCTTTGTTGTGATAAAGGCCACTGCCGATCTCTAACGCAAGCTTTGAACGCAGTTCGGCGATTTTTGCAAACGACTTTTGATGATCGGCGCGCTCTTTTTGGAGTGCTGCACCGGCATCTTTCAGGGCCTTTTCTAGTTGCTCTATGCGTTTTTCTCTCTCGATGGCTTTAGCTTGTTGGCGCTTGTTCTGCTCCTTGAGCTTTTTCGGGTTGAGCTGTTTGAGTTCGGCGAGATCTTTACTTAGCTGTTGATTGATTCGTTTCGTTCGGTCTAACTCGGTTTGCAAGCCAATAGAGTGCTTAGCGATATTGTCTGCCTCTTTGGCGAGGGTTCGGCATAGTTTGTTTTCTTCGTTGAGTTTTGCTATCTCATCATTTTGTGTGCTGGCTTGGCGTTTGTATCCATCGAGCTGGGTGTTTAAGAGATTGATTTGTGTGGCTTGCTGGTCGATCAATTCGTTCTGCTCGTTGTATTTTCTGATAAAAGCATCGAGCAGATCGTCGCTGCTGAATGTGAGCAGATGATCGAGGTTAGAGAGTTGTTTGAGCTGTGCGTTTGTGTTCATGGTGTTTCCTTATGCGGCCATAGCAAGCTGCTGTTGGCCGATCTTCATTAGTAGGTCTTTGCGAATCGTTTTGTGAGCGCAAGGGCCAGAATGGAAAGGGTTAAATACGATTAGGCACATCGGCTTATTAAGTTCATGAGCCATTTCTTTCCCTGTCTTGGCATCAATAAATCGAATGCCGCCGCTGACCCACTTCTTATACTCCTGCCCCTTGAGTTTTCCTGATTTATAAACTCGGTTTTCGTAGTAGCCGACAATGTCTCGGATCTCGCTGGCACTGTCGTGTGGCCACCACTCCGCACGGTTCTCATGGGGGACGAGCAATGTGGTTAATACGCCTTTGGCTTGTTGCTCTCTGGCTTTATCCATCCACGGCAAAATGTCAGAGAACGGCGGGTTTAGCCAAACTGCGGGACGACGAGAAAAAGTAAGCTCTTGACTCCAGTCTTGGGCAAGCCCATTGATTTCAGGGGTATAAAACCGCTGACATAGGGCGCTTTCAGGCAGGGCGGCGGCGTCGAGGTCGTAATCAAACTCAGCATTAAATGCATGGAACAACCAAGGCGGGGTTTGAGTGTAATCACGAAATTCTGGATCGGTTTGGCTTTGGTGGTTAGATGGTGTGGCCACGTTAAATCTCCTTATTTCTTCCTGATTGGCGAACGCGCGCGATGGTGGTCGGGTTGCGATGGTTTCGCACCGGCGAACGGGTGCGCATCATGTCTTCGTTCAAGCTGTGCATGCCGCTGAGAATTGCGAGGCATAGGCACATACCACGGACGATGGTTTCGCCCTCAATCACGTTCACTTTGTCTTTTACGGTGAGAATGCCCTGGATAAAGGCTTGCGCGATCGCATGAGGTAGGCTTTTCGCGCTAAGTCGACGTTGCAAGTCTCGATTGAGTTGGTTCACGGTAGATAAGTCGGTACCGAGGTGTTTTGCGATCTGGCCGTTGCTCAGCCCGCTGGCGTGGGCGAGTAGCAACTGCTCATCGAGACTACTCAGCTGACTGGGTGTGATGTTTATGTCCGTGATTTGCATAAGCCCCCCTCTAATCGTTGTTGAGCAAACGTGTAACCATTCTCAAACCCTGAAGATGAATTTCGATGGCCTGTTGCGCCGAGTCGAAAGCGTCCTCCAATTGCTCTGCAATCTCCGGGTGCGTTTCGCGGATGTCTTCGATCGTGTTCTGTTGGATCTCACGGAAAAAGGCAGGGTAAGGCGTCAATTGCATTTCGAGTTTTTTCACGGCTACAGCCCCTTGGCGCGTGGTTGGCAGAGAGTGCTGTTCCTTGCTAAGTAGCGTTGAGAGTGGGTGAATATTAGACATGTTCCTTTACCTTACTTGACGTATCGTGTGAAATAATATCACGTTATGTGTTGTTTAAAAGCAAAAAAAACAGAGGCGACCTGCCACTGTTTTTACAAATTTTGGTCATTATCTTGCTACGGTTAGTCGTTCCTATCTTTACAAAGTATCGACTTGAGGCGCTCTGATGATCTTAAAGATGGTGCCGACGACATCAAACCGCTCGGTAAACTCATTCTGAGTGAATGTAAAAGACTCATAATGATTGGTCTTGTTCGGATAGACTTTATATTGTCCGTCCATTTCTTTTTTTATCCACCGCGCCCAAAGTCCGCCGTTTTTATCTTTTAAAAAATAAATATTAAAATTTAAGTTTTCTAAATCTACATCTTTTGTTTTCTTGATGATAACGACATCATCTTTGATTAGAAAATCAGACATAGCATTATCTTTTATTATTTCAATTAAAATTTCGGCTTGGGTTAAATTGTGTTTTTTAAGCAATTCAGGAGACAAGCCATAATCGCCAAGAGGGGAGGCGCTATCTTCTTTCGCTTGCGCTGTCATGGTCGGCATCACCAGCAGCGATTCGTTGCTGCTGTTCCCTTTATTATCCGAAAAACAAGCAATATAAGAGGGCGATACATTATAAAAACTTGCAATTTTTTCTATTACGTCAAGCTTTGGAATTCGTAAAGCATTTTCATAGTTAATATAGCCTGATGGTGTAATGCCAATGGCTTTACCAACGGCTTCACATGTGTAATTCCGGCCATCTCTTATTTCTTTTTCTTTTCTAAGTTCTCTTAATCTTTTCGCGAACTTTTCATTCCTGGTCATCTCTTTTACCTAACGCCCTGTTAAGGGGTGAGCAACGCACAGCCCTTAGTTAAGTTTTCTCATGCGCCCCGCTACCGAGCGCTTCCTGCAACGTCTAATTCCTAACTTTACCACAAAACGATCGACTTACCACACAAAGCGTGATTGCAAATAACACGTATCGAGATTAAAATCATCTCGTATCGTGTTAATGAAGGAGAGTAAATGACTTACCAGGAGTGGGTGGACAAGGTTGGATACCCCAAAGCGCAACAACTGCTCGGCTTTGCCGAGTCAACGTTGCGAATGTGGTACCACTTCCACCGGTTTCCTCGGCCTCGCCATCTTGTGTTGATTCTAAACAGGACCAACGGACTTATCGATCTTGAGCGCTGGGTGCGCGATTTCGATGCAGCGAAACAAGAGGCAGTGCAATGACGGAAATGATGATTATGGTAATTCAGAGCTTGGACTGTCCGGAGAGGAATGCGGTGTTGACTCAGCTAAGTCACTTAAATCATCCAAAACCCATGACGATCGATGTCAGTTTTGTACCGAATCCGCAGTATCGAGTCGAACGACTCAAGACGCTGCTACAGCGGTCCAGTGCGGTACTGAATGTAGTCATTGGGGCAAATTCTAAGGAGGAAATCGAGTTTTTGCGCACCAAACAGGCGCTTTTTTGCAACGTTCATCGCCGTTACCCAAATCGGCTTTTGTCGATCGAGGGCGCGATATCAAAGCGAGACGTGCTGATATCAGCCAGTGGCCAGAAGGAACACGATGTTGAGGTGTTGAGCCCGACAGAAGCGTTTTCCGAATGTTTTATGCAATACAAGCGGCGTGTGAAGCGCGCAAAGGAGCTGAGTTATGGCCACTAAGTTTTTGGTCACGAGCGAGAGGGATGCGGAAGTCATGTTGAAAGGTCACTTTCGCAAGTCGCCGATCCGCGCGGGCAGCAATTTGACGAAAGATGAGCGGTATTGGTACTGCGGTTCAAAGCGTTGTGTGATGAAACCGACGGGAACCTGCACAGCGAACGGCACCAAGCAGTATCTCGTGACCGTGGAATAACTATGGCAACACCCCGCAAACACCTCGACACACTGATGGAAATGTGGGCCCGCTGGGTTCACCTTGGCGGGGTTCTGCCATCGAGTGCGTCACTGATGGAAGTGATGATCGCCAATAAAGGCGTGATGTGCTTTGGCAGTGGCGGAAAGAAAAGCCCAGTAGTGGACTGCGTTGAGGCCAAGATCGAGGCAGCGATCATGGAACTCGCGCGGCAAAAGCCCATGGTGGCCAAGGCCATCCGAGTCCAGTACGGGGCGATCCGGTTGCGTGGCATGCCACCGGATGCCGACCAGGCGACCATCGCCCACACGATGGGCCTGAGCTTGCGCACCTATCGGCGCTATCTCGCGCAAGGGCGTGAGCACATTGAACGTGCGTTAGGACACAAACGCTAAACACAAACACAAACGCAAAGGAAAACCCCATGTTTACATCGAAAAACGGTTGTCGCATACCAACTCAACCCGAATACGAAGCAAACCGACGAAAGCAGGCAAACGAGAGCAACAAGCAAAAGGCCCAAACGCGCCGATTGATCGAGGCGATTGAAGAGCGTCGCGGGATTGACGCGCTGTTTAATTATCTCCAGTAGCCATGACCACTAAGCACATCAAAATTACCGATGCGGCAATCGCTAAGCATCTGGAGAGTGATGTCGTCACGCGCCTAAGCGATACACGCTATCGCTTAGAGCTGCGTTTTTGGACGAATCGCGATCCCGAGGTGGGCCCGGTGGCGTCGTGGTGGTTCATTGATAAACGCAAGGCAAACGGGCGCGATGGCAAAGCCGTGTGGGAAAAGCTGGGGACATGGCCGCAATTGACCATGGCCGCGCTCATCAAGCAGATGCCGATGAAGTTGGCCAAATTGGCCACGGGGCAGGCGCACACGGTGAGTGACTGGGCCACGTTTGGTGACTGCTTGCGCTGGTACCTTGAGCATATTCAAGGGTCAAATCAACACACACGCACCCGCAAGAACACCATTAAGAGCGTGATCAACAAACACTTGTTGCCCGCCGTCGATGCGCTGCCGTTGGTCGGGGTGAGAAAGCATACCATCAAAACGTTAGTGGTCTGGCCGCTGCAAAGTCGGTACCAGCTGCGTACGGTGAAGTGCTATTTCGCGATCTTAAAAGCCGCGTTCATGCAAGCGGCGCGGGAAGAGTTGCTGACTCACAACCCGATGTCGTCCATTTGTTTGTCCGATTTCATCCAAATCAAAGCCAGCAAGAAAGAGGGTAAGTTGCAACCGGACATGGTGGCGCCGTTGTTCGAGACACTGAAAACCGTGAGCTGGCAGGAGCGCATGCTGGTATTGATGCAGCTTGGCTACGGCACTCGAATTTCAGAGACGCGCCTTGCGAAATGGTGCCATTTCAACTGGCAGGAGAAAACTTGGCGCATCCCAGCAAGTCACGCGAAAACGCGAGAGGCGCTGATCTTACCGTTAACAGAGCAAATGGTCGCCTTGCTTCAAGCGTATAAAGCGACGCAACCGGAAGGCACCCTAGTGCTGTTCCCTGGTGCCAGTGGCAAAAAGCCGATAGGCAAAGATCCGGCCAACGACATTTACAAACTGGTCAGCCAGCAAGAGTGGACGAGTCATGATTGCCGCAAGCTCGCCCGGTCACGCTTTGCCGATTTGGGCGTCGATAAGTATGTCGGTGAGCGTCTGCTCAACCACAAGCTGTCCGATCTCGATCAAGCCTATATCCATACCACCACGGAGAACCTGAAAAGGGAGGCCATTGAGACGTATCACGCATGGCTCGATACCCAAGGATTTTTTATTTTCCACGGGAAGACAGTGGGAAGATCGGAAAAACAAAATAAATCCATTGAGGCCGCTGGCTGGCTGTGATCGTCGGCTGATCGAAAGATTTAAACCAGAGGAGAATCTTAAACGTCGATTTAGACCCGAGAGAGCACCCAATTTCATGAACACAAACGCAAAAACAAAGAGGCTTATATGATTGTCCAAACACTAAAACTACCTGCCCCAGATAGCGGCTTTAACCTTCTCCATGCGATTGCTTTGGGCTATCAGATGATGGGCCGTAAGTCGGCAATAATTTTGCCTACTCAGCAAGAGGCCGAGTTTTACGGTAAGGCGCTGTCAAATCGGAACATCACATTGCTGTGGGCGTCGCAACTCAAAGAAACGATAGAAGAAGTACGAAAGCAGCTTTCGGATCTTGATTGTGTCTTGGTTCACGACATCAAGAACAACCGAACGGAGAACGGCGAGTTGTGGGATTTGCTCATCCATGCATTTCACGCGGAAACGACGTTGACCACCTTGATCGGCAGCGATACAGAGTGAGGTGGGGTGATGAGTCAGAACGACAGTTCGCTAAGCCCGGAGGCACTGCGCAAACGCCAAGAGCGGGAACGAAAGCGCGCAGCTGGGATGAAAGAGAAAACCGTGACATTGTCGCCTTACTATCAAAAAGTGACTGATGAGATTTTGGCGTACACGGGGCACAAGGATTTTCAAGCACTGGTTATTGACCTACTGAAAAGCTATCAAGCCAAAGTGGCTGCACACAAAAACAAGCATGAACGGTGTGGCAAGTGCGGCGATCCTTATGTCAAAGATGGGTCTTGTGTGTTTGAAGGAGAACAGGCGTGTCAGTACAGTCGCAACAGTCAACGCAACAAGGAGCTAAAGCCATGAGGTTAAGCCATCGACGGAAAGTGGCTCGTAAACGTGGCATCCCGCAATCGCAATGGGCAGCAAGACAGCGTCAGTTGTCAATGGCCAGCGAACGGAAAAAGCGGTTTGGATGTGCCGCCAGAGTGACGAACCCCGAAGATTATCGCTCGCTTACGCTGGATGAAATCTGGGATATGGCCAGCGAACCATTAGAGGTCTATTCCCGCATCGAAGCGCAGCAAGCCGCGTTCAAAAATTTAAGTAATGCGGCTAAGTCGTTTGGAGAGTGCGTGGCACGACATGTAAAAAAATTGACCACGCTCTTTCCGTTAAAAAAGAACGAAAAGAGCGCGTTGTGACTTGTCCGGTCTCTTTTTTTGCTGCAAATGACACAAAAAGTGTCATTTGCACACGATTGGTGTTGCAAAGCGTTGGCATTTTAGATTACCTTTTCTGCCATTGTGGTGTTGGTGTAGCTGAGCCGCATCGCAATATTCCTCACGACATAAAAGACCTGACCCAAAGCCCCAGTTCCCTGCTGGGGCTTTTTTTATTCATTTTTCTGAATGGTTCCCGTTATGCCAGACAAAGACCCTAACCAACTCAACATGATCACGACGGCGGGGTTTCTTGCTGCGTCATTATGGGGCGGCGTTGTCGCTCATATCTTGCACATCCGAAAACACAAAAAGTCGTTTGTTTGGCGCGAAGCGCTGATGCAAGTGGTGGTGAGCGGCTTCTCTGGTGTGTTGACTCTTTTCTTGTGTCGCTATGCAGGCTCGCCCGAAATGCTGACTGGTTTTATGGTCGGTACGTCGGGGTTTATGGGGTCGCGCGCGCTTGAATTATTTTCTCAAAAGTTCAGCAAAATGGTGGGGTGAATTATGGATGCAAAACAACTCACGACGTTGGTTGTTAGACCTACGTTGAAAATGTTAGGGCTATATAGCCGATCCGCCGAGCAGCTGATAGTCGGTACGATATACCAAGAGAGTTTAAATGGTCACTTTCTGGCGCAAGTGGGCGGCGGTCCTGCGTTGGGTGTGATTCAGATGGAGCCAGCAACGTACCATGACATTTGGAACAGCTACTTAGCGTATAAGCGCAGTCTGGCCAATAAGATCACCGAGCTGGCCAGTATGGCCGCATTAGATGACGACATGCGACCCGATGTGAGCCAACTCATCACCAATTTGGCTTTTGCGGTGGCCATGTGTCGTATCCACTACTTACGTAAGAAACCGCCACTCCCCAAAGCGGGCGACATCGAAGGGTTGGCGCGCTATTGGAAAGAACACTACAACACGCCTCTTGGTGCAGGTCGTGTTGAGGAATTTATCGAGAAGTTTCCAAAGGAAGTGCTCGATATCTAGGGTTGCCAATCGGCAGCCCTTTCTTTTGCATGGAGTAAAGCCGAATGAAATACCTGTTAATGTTGGCGTTTTTTCTGATCGCCCCCGCCGCCCTAGCCACTGGAGTTTCCCCGGAAGTCCCGCCAGTTGATTGGGTAACGTTGCTTGCCGCTCTGTTTGGTGAGCATGGCAAAACGATCGCTGCTTGGGTGTCTGTTGTCCTGGTTGTCTGGTCCCAAGTTCGACAGCTTATCCCACCACAGTGGATGGCCAAGTTGCCTAACTGGTTGATCGATGTTCTTGAGTTCTTAGCGGCGAACAAAGGCAAAGCAGGCAATGAAGCATGGAATGACCCCAAGCATATTAAGCGGGTGAAGTCATGAACCTGCCCAGTTGGGTGACGATCGTACCGTCTCTTGTGAATCGGTTCTTTCATGAGCTGGACCGATATAGAGCAGAGGCCAAGCGAATGCGACGAGAGGATCGACTTAATGAGATTAAAGAGGACCCAACGGCTAGTCATGCTGATCGGTTCGGCCCTAGTGCTGGCCGGGTGTCAATCAACCCCGATGATAGCAACCCCTGACTATGTGGATTGTAAGCCGTCGCCACCACAGCTTGAGTGGTACGAAGTGGATGGCGGCGGTATCTACTACACGTCACGGTCAGTAACCAACATGCAGCTATACATCGAGGACCTGAACCACTGCATTGATTACCACCAAGCCAAACCGGGTTAGACGGTTGGATGGTTTCCGAGTGTTCTTACTGGCTGCACTTGTTATCAGTTAAGCCAGCATGTGATTGCAACGAATCCCGCATGTGTCCAATAGGAAGGGATAAGGATCGGTTAGCGCCCGATAGTGCATAAGTTAGCTACAAGATAAGTGACCCAAGGCTACTGGCTGCCTTAAAGCCAGTTCTAACACCGCCAAAGGCAACATTGCTAGTGACTCGTGACGCTTTCTGATGTCGCCCATTTAACAGCATGCCTGCGGCGGTGATCAGCTCAATGCCCTTTGTGTATTCAAGAAGTATTCAAAGGATATTGAACATGCCACCACGTATCCCAAAGCCTTGCCGCCACCCGCATTGCGGTGGACTAACCACTGATAAGAGCGGTTACTGTGACGCGCACCGACATACTGGTTGGGAAGTACACCAAGCAGGCCGAAGCCGCCATCAGCGTGGCTATGGCAGTGAGTGGGAAAAGACCCGAGTCAGAATACTGAAGCGAGACAAGTACCTATGCCAATGCTGCTTGCGTGGTGGTCGGGCTGTGCCAGCTCGTGACGTGGACCATATCATTGCCAAGGAACATGGCGGAACAGATGAAGATATCAACCTGGAGGCGTTATGTCGGCCATGCCACAAAGCGAAAACAGCAAAAGAACGACAGCAAAAGCAACTCAAGAAGTAAAAAAAGAGATCGTTTTGCAGATCAAAGTTTCGTTTTGGGTGCCGTTTTATCTCAATTCAGTCGTGCTGTTCGCAAGAGTTTTCAACGTTGAGCCAGACCACGACAAGTGCGCTCAGATGGTATTGAAAGGAATCAAGCTTACCCACCCTCGAACCAAGAAAGCAAAAGGCTTTATTGGTCGATTGAAGGCGCTCTTTTCCCTCTTTGAAAGGGGGAGGGGGCGGGGTAAATCTCTACAGCCTTTTCGCTAGGGACCGCAGCCCCAGGTTAATTTTTATTCGCGATAAATAAGGATCTTTTTTTTCACAGGCAGATCCTGTCGTGACTCGTCACAAAGCAGTGAGGTTTTTCAATATGGTGAGAGCAGTTGGTGGGGGTCGAAAAAGCGGCAAGACGACACTGCCTGCTGCCCCTGCTCATGAGGCCATGACAAAAGCGCCGCCGCCAGAACAGTTGCGTGATGACAACGCGGTGGCGATTTGGAAAACACAATCGAGAGTTCTGATCGATCGACGAATTTTAACGCTAGACCACTTGCCCTTGCTCATGGCTTATTGCAACAGCTTCTCGTTGTACCTAGAAGCTGAAGCGGCGATCAGTGAGGGCGGCATGACGGTTTACAGCGCCAAAGGTGGACCAAAGAAAAACCCTGTGGTCAACGTTCGTCAAGATGCCTTATCGGCAATGGTTCGAATCGGCAGTTTGTTAGGTCTTGATCCGTTATCCATGCGACGAATGACAGGCGGTGGCGGTGGCGATAAGGATGACGAAAACGAATTCGCCGAATGGGGATAGCGCATGGCCAAATATCCGAACGTAAGTGCGGCTGCGAAGTACGCGCGTGACATCGTTAGCGGTCGGATCGTGGCTTGTAAATACGTCATTCAAGCGTGTCAACGCCATTTGGATGATCTCGAAAAGAGCAAAGACAAAGCGTATCCGTATCGCTTCAACAAAGACAAAGCCGAAGGGGTTTGTCGATTCATTCAGTTATTGCCCCACACCAAGGGCAAGTGGGCCAAGAAGCCGCTGAAAGAACGGCGCATAACGCTAGAGCCCTGGCAACTTTTCATCCATGCGGTTTTGTATGGGTGGGAACGGAAGAAAGACAAGCGTCGCCGCTTTCGCGTCGCCTACGTAGAAGTGCCGAGAAAGAACGGCAAAAGCATCATAGCCGCAGGAAACGGGCTGTGGATGTTCGCCCCCGATGGCGAGTATGGCGCCGAGGTTTATTGTGGTGCCACCACAGAAAAGCAAGCGTGGGAAGTTTTCAAGCCAGCGAAAAAAATGGCTCAGGCGCTGCCTAATCTTCGCCGCACATTCATGATTGATGTGATGGCCAAGAAGATGGAGCGCACCGATGGAAGCATATTCGAGCCGGTGATCGGCGACCCTGGCGACGGTTCGAGCCCGCATTGCGCCATCGTCGATGAATATCATGAACACGACGGCCCTGAGCTGTTTGACACCATGTCAACAGGCATGGGGGCGCGTGAACAACCGCTGATATTTGTTATCACAACAGCGGGTTATAACATCGCTGGCCCGTGCAAAGACTTGCATGATGACGTAGTGAAAATCCTTGAAGGGACCACTACGGATGATGAAATTTTCGGCATCATCTACACGATTGATGAGGATGATGACTGGACCGATCCATCAGTGTTGGCCAAAGCGAACCCGAATCTTGATATTTCGGTGGATTTAGACTGGCTGATCAGTCAGCAGCAGCGAGCTATCCGCAATCCTCGCTATGCCACCACGTTTAAAACCAAGCATTTAAACCGCTGGGTTTCTGCGTCAAGTGCATTTTTCAACATGGAAGATTGGAAGCGAGCTGAAGATCTCACGCTTTCGATTGAGGATTACAAAGACGATTCCTGCTGGTTGTCTTTAGATTTGGCATCAAAAATTGATATCTGTAGCCAAATCATGCTGTTCACGCGTAAGGATGATCGTGGGCTGCTGCATTTTTACATCTTCTCCAAGCATTATCTGCCAGAAGACACGGTATTCGACCCCGACACTAAAAACCGCAAAGTTTATCAAAAGTGGGTAAGTACGCCATGGCCAAACAGCGGCGGCAGTGCGCTGATCTCTACAGAAGGGGCCGAGGTGGATTTCAACGAGATTGGGGCGGACATTCAGAACTTTTCCGATGAATTTGAAGTACGCGAAGTGCCCCACGATCCGTGGGGGTCCACTCAGCTTGCGCAAGAACTTACCGCAGCGGGCATTACCGCCGTCAAAGTGCCGCAAACCACGGCGCACTTATCACCGGGCATGATTGAACTTGAAGCTGCATTAAAAGCGGGGCGGGTTCACCATGACGGAAACCCAGTTCTCACTTGGATGATGAGTAACGTTGTCAGCAAGCCAGATGCAAACGAAAACCACTTTCCACGCAAAGACAAACCAGACCAGAAAATTGATGGTGCGGTGGCGTTGATCATGGCGGTTTATCGCGCGCACCTGGCAACGGAAACCTTTGACCCATTCGACGATCTAGATGATGAGGATTTATACCTGTGACATACATACTCAACCTGATCGGCATCGCGGGTTTTGCCGCGTTGCTGAGTGGGGTTTATCTCAAATTCGGGTTGTCAGATACCTTAATGTTTGGCGGCACCATGCTGTTGATTTTTGCCTTATTGGCATTAAGAAAACTAGGGGGCCGCCATGCTTGATTTGTTGTTTGAAAGCCGCTCAAACCCAGAAGACCCATCCGTCCCCCTGTCTGAGCTCGATCCCGCTGATTGGGGTGGCGGCTCTGGGGTAAGTGTCGAATCCGCGATGGGCTTATCGGCGGTGTATTCCTGTATTGGCGTACTTGGTCGCTCTATGGGCCAGTTGCCTTTGCATGTCATGCGCCGTGATGCCAACGGCTTTGTTTCTCGCGCCACGGATCACCCCGTGTATTACCTACTTCACGATGAACCTAACCCGTTTCAAACCAGTTATGACTGGCGAGAATCCGGCATGGTTCATGTGAGCGGCTGGGGCAACCACTACACCGAGATCGTGCGTCACCCTCGTTCGGGGAAGTGCGCGAACTTGGATTGATTCGACCTTGGGAATCCAACTTAGTCAAAACCACTTCAGGGCGTCATACCTACGCAGTCACCTCGGACGATGCTCGTGGTCGTGCGGTCAGTCCTGAAGATATGATCCACATAAAAGCGATTGGTTCAGATGGCAAAGTAGGAAAAAGTCCAATCACCCAGTGTCGAGAGTCCTTTGCGCTTGGCCTAGAAACCCAAGGCTATGGCAACCAGTTCTTTCGAAGTGGGGGTAAGCCAACTGGGATCGTCTCAGTCAAATCACAGCTAGAGGAAAAGAGTTGGAACCGCTTGCTCGAACGCTGGCGAAAGTCCAAGAAAGAGATGCAAAGCAACGACAACAAAACGTTGTTCTTGCCATCTGAACTTGCGTATCAGTCGATCACCATTCCACCTGAAGATGCGCAGTTCTTGGAAACCCGAAAATTCAGTCGTTCTGAAGTGGCTGGCATTTACAACGTGCCTGCGCACATGATCAATGACTTGGAAAAAGCCACCTTTTCCAACATCTCAGAGCAATCAATTCAGTTCGTTCGTCACACCATGATCCCATGGGTAGTGAAGTGGGAGCAGGAGCTCAACCGAAAACTATTCACTGAGCAAGAGCGACGAGCTGGGTATTACGTCAAGTTCAACTTAAATGGTCTATTACGCGGCACCGCCAAAGAGCGTGCTGAATTCTATTCGAAAGCCATTCGTGATGGTTGGATGACCCGCAACCAGGTACGAGAACTGGAAGATATGAACCAAGCCGATGGTTTGGATACCTATCTGCTCAGCGCCGATCTTCAAACAAAAGAGGCCAAACCTAATGAGTAAAAACCTCAATGAGATCTTTATCCGCAGTGATGAAATCAAAGTTGAAAAACGCGAGGACGGAGATGGGCCGCGTATCGTTGGATACGCGGCCAAGTTCAACACTCGCAGTAACAACCTAGGCGGCTTTGTCGAAGTGATCGCCCCTGGTGCGTTTGATGACGTTCTGGACGATGACGTTCGCGCCCTGTTTAACCATGACCGAAATTTTGTTCTAGGTCGAACCAAAGCCGGCACGCTCACACTGACCGTTGATGAGGTTGGCTTACGTTACGAAATTACACCGCCCGATACGCAAACGGTCCGAGACATGGTGATTGAGCCGATGGACCGTGGCGACGTAAGCCAAAGTTCTTTTGCGTTTCGTTTGCCTTCTGATGGTTATCGATGGGATGAGGGAGATGATGGGGTATATATCCGCACAATCACTCGCGTTTCAAAATTGTTGGATGTCAGCCCTGTGACCTATCCAGCCTACAACGACACCGAAGCCAGCACCAGAGCGTTAGAAGAAGCCCGAGCGGCCTGTTCTGGCGACAGTGAAGAGCAGCGTCAATTGGCGCTACACCAAGAGCAGCAGTACCGCGATCGGTTGTTGCAAACCCTGTAAAACCTTTCATTACTCAAACCGGAGAAAGTTGAATGAAATACCATGAAATGAAGAAAAGACGTGACACGATCGCGCGCCAAATGCGTGAGTTGAACGACAAGGCGAAAGAAGAAAAACGCGCTTTCACTGACGATGAAACCACGCAATGGCGCGGCATGACGTCGGAACTGGATCAACTAGATTCACAAATTGAACGCGAAGACCAACTGCGAGAGCAAGACGAGCGTTTTGTCCGCGAAAATGACAACCAAGACCAAAAAAACGACGCAGAATCCCCGACAGAGCAGCGCCAAGCCGAAGCCTTTACTAATTATCTGCGCCATGGCTTTGCGGAGCTATCACAAGAAGATAAAGCGCAACTTCGTGCGCTAGGCACGACAACGGGTGCCAATGGTGGCTTCACCGTGCCAAAAAACTTTGTTAACCGCGTAGTTGAGAGCATGGCTGTGTACGGTGGTATCGCGAACATCTGTCAAGTCATCACAACTCAAGATGGACGTTCGATGCCTTGGGCCGTGTCCGATGGCAGAACTGAAATCGGTGAAATGCTGGCAGAAAATCAAGAAGCCGGTAAGGGCGATCCGAGTTTCAGTCAAATTGAAATTGGCGCGAAAAAAGGCAGTTCTAAAATCGTGCTGGTTTCCAATGAACTACTGCAAGACAGCATGATCGATGTTGATGCATTTGTTGCGCGCCGGATTGGCCAGCGATTGGGTCGCCTTGAAGCAAGTCAAATCATTACTGGGGATAGCACTGGTAACAACCTGAAAGGTTTGAACTTACAAGTGCAATTGAAGCACCAAGCAGCCACCGCTTCAGGCGTCTCTTACGCAGACCTGATCAACCTGAAACACAAAGTTGACCCAGCTTATCGCAACGGTCCAAACACGCGCTGGGCGTTCAACGACGACACATTTAAAGGCTTCAAGCTAATGAATGATGGTAATGGTCGTCCGCTCTGGCTCCCAGCGATTGCCGGTGTTGCACCCGCAACGATTGATGGCGACCAATACGTGATTGACCAAGGCATCGCAAAAGCCGGCGCAAACAATAAGTCCGTGTTCTATGGTGATTGGTTCTCAGTTATTCTGCGTCGTGTGTCTTATATGAACCTACGACGTTTGACCGAGCGCTATGCAGAGTTTGATCAGATGGGATTCATTGGCTTCCATCGCTTTGATGTGCTGCTTGAAGACATTGCTGCCATTGCCGCACTAGAGCACGCCTAAGCTTAATCCTCACCCTCAGCCCGCCAAATGGTGGGCTTTTTGATACAAAAAGGAATAAACCATGGCAACCCCGAAAACCAAGACAGCCGAGGCCAAAGCGCAAGATGCCACCAAAGAATCGACGATTTCAGAGGTTAAAGAGCCAACTTCCGCAGCCACAGAAGAAAGCACCAAGCCAGAAGCCTCAGAGACGAAAGCTCAAGCGCAAGGTGATACCAAAACGGTAAAAGACCCTGAACCAGCCCCTCCGACAGAGGAATCAAACGGTGATACGCAGGTTAAGCTGAAAATGCCACTGTGGGATTCGCAAAAGCAGAAATCTTTCACGGTTGGCGATCTTTATCCGTGCTCAGAAAAAGAAGCGCAACGTCTTATCGAAGATGGTACGGCGGTAAGAGCAGATGATTGATCTGGATAAAGTCAAAAACCAGTGCAGTATCGATGCCGACATCACCGAGCACGATCAATTGCTCACGCTCTATTTGTCGGCAGCAAAGCGGTCCGTTGAGAACTACCTCAATCGTCCAGTCTACTGGACTCAAGAGGAAGTGCCGAAAGACCCCGAGTTAGTGCCAGAGAATGCCTTTGTCGCCAAAGAGGACACTGAGTTGGCCGCTTTGTTGTTGGTTGGCCACTGGTTTGGGCATAGGGAAGCAGTAACGGAAAGCAGCGTAAAAACCCTGCCTCTCGGCGTGAGTTTTCTATTGGATTTTGATCGAGATATCAATTTGTGAGGGCGTATGCAAGCAGGAAAGCTCAACCAGCGTCTTGTGCTCTATCGAGTCATCGAAGGTAAAAGTCCTCGTGGGGCTCCGATGGAGCAACTAGTGAAAATGGCCACGCCCTGGGCGGAGCTGATCACCAGTTCAAGTGGCCAAACCACCGGCAACGACCGCGAACAGACCCTAAACACGTACCAGTGGCGGATTCGATGGCGTGAAAATATCGAGAATGGACAGTGGATTCAGTGGCGCGGGCGCTGGATGAAAATTACCGCTGTGGATGATTCCGATCCGCGCCGGCAACAAATCATCCTCGATGCGGATTCAAAACCCAAGTCTAGCCCGCCCCCTATCAAACCGGAGGATTTACCATGATGCAGATAGATCGCTGGGATGTGTCCGGCTTGAAAGAGCTTGAAAAAGCCCTGACCGACATTGGCGAAAAGGCTGGCTTGCGCGCTTTACGCAAAGCCAGCCGTGAAGCTATGGGCGGGGTGCAATTTTCCATGGCTATGGGGGCGGGCTACGACGAAGCCGGCGCCGATGGTGAGCACATGCGCGACAGCATTAAGATCACTACCAAAAAGCTGGACAGCAAGCACGGCGGCAAAGATAACGCCTTGGCCACCCGTGTTGGTCCATCGAAAAAGCACAGCCAAAAGGCTATCGCGCAAGAATACGGAACAGCAAAACAAGCCGCTGTGCCGTTTATGCGCCCAGCCTTATTTGAAAACCGTCACCGTGTGGTCAGTACGTTTCGCACTGTATTGGCTACCGAAATTCAAAAAGCGATCAAAAAGCAATCACAATGAACTTAGAGCAAGCCTTAAATGCCTGGTTAAGCAATTTAACCGGGCTGGATTGCTATTGGCTGAAACGGCCAGAGCAAGCCGATAACGCTGTGGTCTATCGCTGCATTACGCCTGGCTTTGTTGAGGGAAACTTACGCAAAACGGGCATTCAAGAAGACCATTATAGCTTAACCGTTTACCACCAAAACCCGGATGAAGGGAAAGACTTAGCTGATCTTATCGCTCAAGAGCTCGATCACTTTTCTGGAGAAATCAATCTAGGCACCGGCGCGGCATACTCCATTCAATTAGCCACATTTACGGGTGGTTTTGACCAGTGGATAGAAAATCCAGAGGGCGCCGATAGTTATCAATTCAATCGTGACTTTGTCATTAACCACTAATAAGAGAAAACACCCATGACCGCAACCAAAGATCCAAGCACTTACGCAAAGTTACCAGGTGGTACGCGCGTTCTGTTCGGTGCTGTTGGCGCTGAAGTCGCTGCACTGAAACTCCTCAAGGACGCGAACGCCAT
The DNA here is from genome assembly GCF_009665415.1 of Vibrio cidicii. Taxonomy (NCBI): domain Bacteria; kingdom Pseudomonadati; phylum Pseudomonadota; class Gammaproteobacteria; order Vibrionales; family Vibrionaceae; genus Vibrio; species Vibrio cidicii. Next base: position 17,976 of record NZ_CP035919.1, read on the forward strand.
CGGCGTTACGGGGCGAACATCAGGCTTTGTGGAGGCTGATCGTCTGATTGATACCGAACGCAAGTACATGGCCGATATTCCTGAAGGTCCAGACAAAGAGTTTCTTTTCTTAGATGACCCAAGCGATCCCGATTTGCAAGATCTACTTGATAAGGCTGACGCCAATGAAACGGTGCAAATTCGCATTGAATTTCCCAATGGTCGTTGGGCGAATATGAATGTTGTTCTTGGCGGTTGGAGTCATCAGGAACTTGAAAAAAGCAAACCCATGTATCTAGCCGTCTCTGGCAAGCAGAACTCAATCACCCGTGGCGTCAACGCTCCGGCCGCATAAGGACAATTAATCCATGAATTTAAAAAGCCAACTACTGAAAGCCGTGGAACTCGCGCCAATTACTCTCACCATGCTGGGCGGCGAGTTTCCCGTTCGCCGCTTAACCGCCGCGCGTTTGAATCAGTACGACAAGTCAGTAAAAAAGTACCAAGCGGAGCAAAATGGTGAACAACTGACGACTGAAGCGGCCAAGCTGGTGCTCGATTCCATTCTCGATGAAAGCAATAAACCGATGTCCGAGAGCGTAACAGCCGATCAATTAATGGCAGCCCAAACGCCAATGGCTATCAATGCCGCCGTGCAAAAGTTAATTCATATCAATTATTTGGGTGATGATGCTGAGGCCGAAGCAAAAAAAGGCTAACCGACGATCCAGCACTTCGATTTTGCTTTAATCTCGGCGAAGTGCTGGGGATCGTCGATCCGCGCACCCTATATCATAGTGTTGACAGCGAATTAATGGCGCTATGGTTGGCACATTTCTCCTTAAAGCATGAAGCGCTGAGCGGTGACGCTCAAGCTGGCACGGATTCCACCTCCCCCCGCATCATTAATCACGAAAACGTTGACCAGCAAGTTGGCGTCTGCGAAAGGATGCTCATGTAATGTCCGATATAGCTAAACTTACCGTGGCGCTGTATGCCAACAGCGCCCAGTTCACTAGTGAGCTTCGAAAGTCTCAGAAAAATGCCAAGCACTGGTCTGATTCAGTTAGCAAAACAGTGTCCATAGCGGCCAAGGCCACCGCTGCTGCTGCCACAGCTGCCGCCGGTGCGCTGGCATTGGTTTATAACCAACAAGCCGCCATCATTGACCAAACTGCCAAGTTTGCCGATCGTATCGGCATCTCCACCGAAGCCCTAACCCAGTTTCGCCACGCCAGTGAACTAACCGGCGTCGGGGCCAAAAATCTGGATATGTCATTGCAACGCATGACACGACGGATCGCAGAAGCAGCTCAGGGGAGTGGTGAAGCAGCCCCCGCGCTTAAACAATTGGGGTTGGATGCCAAGCAGCTAGGCGAAATGACCCCAGATAAGCAGCTTTATGTCTTAGCTGATGCCTTTACGCAGGTAGAAAGTCAGTCTGAACGTGTGCGCCTAGCCTTCAAGCTGTTCGACTCGGAAGGCGTCGGCATGGTTAACATGTTAGCCGGTGGTTCCGCTGGCTTGCGCTCAATGGCTGACGAAGCTGACAGATTGGGTATCACCTTATCTCGTGTTGAAGCAGCAAAAGTCGAGATGGCCAACGACGCAATGTACAAAGTGGGCGTTACCACCACGGCAATAAAACAGCAAATTACTACCCAGTTGGCGCCGATAGTAGCGGCACTGGCTGATGAGTTCTTGAACTATTCCCAGCAGTTTGGCGGCATGAACAACATGATCGCCGAGGGCATCCATAAAACCACTCAGGGTGTTGGCATCATGGCCGACAGCTTGCGTGGGGTGCAAATCATTATCGGTGGCTTGGCGGTAGCATGGGAGGGCGTCCAAATTGGCTTTATGGTGGCAGCACAGGCAATCACTACCGGATTACATGAGTTAGGCCGCTTTATCTTCAACGTTGTGATCTCTCCCGTACAAGCTGCGTTGGATGTGGCTGGGAAATTCAGTGATGAAGCCGCCGAAATGGCCGCATCATTACGCCAATTTTCAAGCATGCCACCGCCACAGCTATTTGATGCTTCGACGCTGAACCAATCCAAATTGGACCTAAATCAAGCCATTTGGGAACTGCGAAGCCTAGCCAGTGAACCGTTGCCATCGGAAGGGATAGAAGCCTGGTACCAAAACACTAAATCGAAGTTTGATCAGCTGGCTAAGGATTACGCCGCCAGTATCAACTATAACAAGCCTGGAGCAACTCCATTACCGCCGGCGACGGGAAAGAGCGATGAAGAAGACAAGTCGGTTCTTGCTTTTCGGAAAGCAACAGAGCAAATCGAGGTTGAATGGCAACGCCGTCTGGCGATTAATGCCGCTGGCGATCAGGCCGATTTCGCCCGAGAATCCTTTGCTTATCAAGATCGCATGTCGCGGTTATCACAGCAGTTCCAAGCAGCGTATGAAGCAGCAGCGAACAATCAGGCACTACAGCAACAGCTAGAAGATCAGTATTTCGCCAGCCGCGAGCTTTTGTGGCAAGACCACCAAGCCAATCTTTCTGATATTGAGAAAAGAGCAGCTCAGGAACGTTATGCAGCTCAAGCAGCAATGCTTCATAACTATTCTGATTTGTTTGGCAGCATGGCTGATATTGCTGGTGCTTTTGCAGGTAAGCAATCGGGCATTTACAAAGCCATGTTCATGGCTTCTAAAGCTTTTGCTATTGCTGAATCCATTATCAAGATTCAACAGGGGATCGCGTCAGCTGCCGCGCTGCCGTTCCCGGCGAACATTCCCGCTATGGCCACGGTGGCCGCGTCTACAGCAAGCATTGTCAGCACAATTCAAAGCACCCAATTGAAAGGTATGGCACACAACGGGATCAGCAATGTGCCGAGGGAAGGCACCTGGTTGTTAGACCGAGGTGAACGGGTTTACACCAACGACAGCGCCAAGCAGTTGGATCAGATGTATGCCGCCATTATGTCCGGCAAAACTGGCCAAAGTGGTGGTGGTATCGGTGATGTTGTGGTGAAAATTGAAAACGCACCACCGGGTTATGTTGCCAATTCAGCCGAGGTACAAGAAGACGAATTTGGCCGTAAAGTGATCCGCGTACTACTGCAAGATCAGCAGCAGGGCGGAGAAGTCACTAGCGGGTACCAGAACATGTGGGGCTTACAACGACAAGGGAGGTTTTAACCGTGTCACTGTTAACCATAACTTGGCCAACAGAAACTTTTGGTGCTCCATTACTGGCCCCATACAAACTTCAGCGCCAGAAAAATATATTGCGCACTGAAATGGCCAACGGCCGAGCAAGGCAGCGACGAATTAGCCAGAATGTGCCAACTCAAATGACAGCCGAGTGGTTGATAGAAGCCGATAAGCGTAATGACTTTATCGGCTTTATTGATTATGCGCTTCAGGGTGGTGTTGTTTGGTTTAACTTGCCCGTTTTACTTGGTGATCAACTGATCGACCATGAATGTCGATTTGTTAGTCACCCAGCAGATGATGAAACGCCAAAGCGACGCTATACGATTTTTAAGAGCATCATCGAGATCCGCAAAGCCTACCGAAGCCCAGACGAAGCCGTCGTGGCGTCTGTACTGGCTCCGCATACACTCGACGAATTTGTGGCCGACTTGGCCATGTCCCGTTACTACACAGAGAGTTGGAAGCAATGAATGAAAGTAACAACTTTTTTCAGCTAGTTACTGAATTAGAAAAAAACATCAATTGGTTGAATCAGATCTTGAAAGGCGGTGAAGCGGATACTGCAGTCATTGACGGCGTTAGTAAACCATCAATCAGTAAAGATATAGCCGATAAATGGGCGGCTATCTCGGCTATGGTGCAAGGTCGTCACGCATTTGAGACAAAAGCCGCGCTTGATGCCACCAGTGCACCACCTTCAGACAAACCTTTGGCGGAAGTATGGAACGATCCAATAACCGGGAATAATGGTTTATATGGCTGGACAGGTAGCAATTGGGAAAAGTCACCTTATGACCCCATAGCAGGCGCTCAGCAGTCCGACTGGAGCATGTTGACAGGAAAAGCAGTCAATCAGTGTATTTATGGCTCTTTCCCCGACGGAAAGGGGCAACACCATATCCGTAATATTAACAATAAGATCGTTAGCGTAGAGAGGTATAAAGAGCTTTATAATCTTGGTTATCGTTTCGGTGTTGATCTAACCCACAATCAGACAACAAATGACTGGTACATACATCCATTTGAAAATGGATTAAGAGGGAAAACAAAATTTATATTTACCTCGTTTGTAGAATTTAAGCACACGCCAGAATGGGGTGAGTTAAATTATCAAAACTTTGCTCGTTCAATGGTCAATGGTGAAATACAAACATTGCCAAAGACAGGGCAAAGAAAAGGTCACTTTGAAGTCTCTCCTAATGTACGTATGTATTGGATTATCAGTCCAGTGCCTGTAATAGGACAGGACATTGGTGGTGGTATTGGTACTGATGAAATTGATGCTGTACTGATTGGTGGAATTCGATCCGGAGGATTGGTTGGCTCAATTTTTACGGGTTTCCATTTATCAACTCATGAATATGAACCAAGTGAGCGCCAAGTTGAAGCGTTCCTAGCATCTTCTGCATTGTTCGATAAGATAAGCAGCTCAGTGCGGATGGATAATGAAAACATGCAGACTCTGGCCAGTTCACCGGATTTTTCGGTTGAAACTGGCGCTAACATTGAGCAGAGAACGACAAGCTTTGAGCTAAAAGATGTTACTGCCCCGGCATTGATATCAAGAGGTTTTAAAAGAGCTACGCAATGGGGCCCGTTATCGAACCAATTTTGTAAAGTTCGACTGGATAGAGAATATTCTAAAGATTTTTTGACCTCAATTCGTGGGAAGTGGCTTTGTGTAAGCTGGTTTGTTCATTGGCCAAACGGTGATGAATCAGTCATAGCATTAAGTTCATCTGTATATGCAACGTACGAGCAGGTCGGTGGCGGTACTGTTTATAAGGGTTTGATTAGCACTAGTCGAAACTTGACTAAAATTGATGATGATGTGTGGTTCATTCAAATGGCCGGACAAATCCAACCATTTGGAGATAGTAGTGATAATATTTCACCAAATGGTCAAGTTTTAGACTTCTTTGCAGGTCACAACCCTTCTCCAGGTAACGGTGAGACAGCCGATCTGACGGGGTTTTATTTCGGTGTATCGAAGAACCGTCAATCAGCACCAGCAGTGCCGATGGCCAATATCAGCTCAATTGATTTGCGTGTTACGAAAGAGCCGGAGAAGCCAAAAGACATTGAATGGCGTAAAAATTTGGTCACAGATCCTTGTCTGATGAACGGATATTCTGAAACTCCATTTCGTAGTTGGAACGCAAAGCCAATTTATGAGGTGCAAGAAAAGTATCTAACAGACCTTAAAATCTATCACGCGTTTGACCTTAATATTCCGAATTCGACCAATAACTTCTGGGGATACATACCCACCGCTGATCAGGTCGGTAAACGCTACTTGGCTAAGTGGTTTTATATTGTTCCTGACGGCTCTGAGGATTGGGGGAACAATATTGCTTTCTTCAAGCATAACGGTGCGTTGTCAGGAGTGACAACGGAGCATCAATCCACGGTCGCGGTATCGGGGACGGTTGCAGAAAAGACGATGGTGATTAAGGTTGATGATGGGATTGTGCCAACGATGCTGTGGTTTGGGTCTAATGACCTAGCCTCCAAAACCAGCCTTGGTTATATGACTGGATTTCGATTGTGTGAGTTGTCTGAAAACGAAGAGTACGATCCAGACAAACCTGAGATTGATATTGAACTGTTTGATTTCACGCCAACTGGCACAGTGACAGTAAGTAATTCAGACAAGATTGCATTTATGGGTGACTCATACACTGAACATCTTTTTGGCATTCGAGATAAAGCATACATCTGTCGCATATCAGAAATGCTGGACTACGTTGTTGATAATCACGCAATTAGTGGGCATACATATAGACAAAACAGCTGGCGTGCTCGCGTTAATCAGCCCAAGTACCATGATGAGATGAGCTGGCAGGATATCAAGCCGAAATACGCTTTGATGATCTCTTATACCAATGATCTGAAATATATGAATGCTCAGCAGTATCTCAATGATTTGCGTGAGGCGATTGAGGTTGTGCAAGGTCAGGGTGCAAAAGCAATCGTATCTACAGAATATCACGCAAATTATGGTGCTGAAGTAATTGCTGGTATGCGCGATATTGCGCGACAGCTTGATTGTCCATTTGTAAACTTAGTAACTGATTGTGGGCTTATTAAAGGTAATAATTACCCACCATTTTGGGAGGGCTCACATACTGGCACCCGAACAGCTTTTATCTTTTCTGATCAACTTGTCGAGGCATTATCTAAGCTGCCAAGGCCACATAAGTCACTGAAGATTTTTACGGTTCGTGATGCAAGTAGTTCAGATTCTGATTTGCTATATAACACGAACTTTGAACGCTCTAAGAGTTGGAAGGAAATTCGTGTCGGACACACATCTTTGATTGAGAGTAAATCTCAATATTTTGATGAAATTAATTCTGGTAACAACGCAACAGTGGTGCGTAAAAGCCAATATATGGACTTGCTGGCCAGTAATACGTTGTCACTTTATAGTGACCGCACTCTAATTGAAGCAGTACTTCCTGTTACCGCGCGAAATATGAAGTGGTTACGTCTTAAATTGGTGACTACAACGCCACTGGATAAAGTATATATTCGATCTTCGTTGGCTGAACCATTCCGTTCTACATCGTTGTATCAGGCATTTTATGCCGACACGACGAAAGTTAATGTTGGTGATGAATATACTTCAAGTCAACATGGCGGGACGGTGTTTACCGTTTTGCACACGCTGCCTGAACATGGTGTCATTCTGTGCTCGCCATACAACCGATCGAGCGCCACAGCACAAGGTGGCACTTTGACGAGAGTCAGCGGTTACGGTGACAACGAAGTCTCGTTCATTAGTGCGAGTCATGGCTATGATCCTTTATGGTATGAACAATACGAGAAGTCACATTCTCAGTGGCTTGAAATGCAAAATGATGGTCATGGTTTTTGGTATGTCGATTATCGGCATATCAAAGGGTGCATTGATTTTGACAAAGCCGCATTTATGGTGAAAGGGGCGGCGACACCGTTGACTATACGTGATGTGTCAGTGGACTTTGTCGGCGGTGAGCCTAAGCCAGAGAAAGGGCTGATTAACGACCTTGGGAGAACGCCAGTCAGAGGTGATGAGTTGGTGGCCTACCCATTTGTTGATACAGACTCCATTATGCAATGGACTCAGTCTAAAGCTTTGGTTCCGTTTGTTCCGGCGGATGCAAACATGCCATATGAAGTATCAAAAGTCATCGAGATACCAGCGGAGGAATACATTGAGCAGTCGGTCTCTATTGTCCCAGATAAGTTCAATGATAAGCCTGCAATGATTGAAGTATGGGCCAGATACTTTCCTGATATTCAGAAAAGCTCCTCTTCCTTCCCAAGTGGCCCAATCACGTTTGATTCCCATGATTATGCTGAGCTAAAAGTCAGTATCTTCATTGGTTCAACATGGGTGGACTTGGGCGGTTTCTGTGGGCTTCACTGGAAGCGCATTCAAATCCCTACCGCGATTAGTCCTGACTTTGGTTCAACGATCAAGTTGAGAGTGACCGCTGGTGATAAGCCAATCCAAATGGCGAAGCTGAGCTTTAAAGAGGTGTAAATGTGAAAGCAATAGAAGTCGCCTACGCCAGCGCGCCGGCTGATGATGCCATTATTCACACCCTGGAACTTGAACACCCCGCCTTTCCCGGCGGGGTTTTTCGTTTATGTAACGGGTTTGAAGATCAACAACTGACGCTGGAAACCGGGCAAACCGTCACTTTTACCGCTGCCGGTATTGGCATTAACTTGCCAGAACGCGCGGTGATGGGGCGCGAAGATCTGGTATTCGCCCTGGATAACGTTACCGGTGAAGCGCGCCGGTTGATGCTAACAGCCAAAGAAGCCGGTGGGGAAGTTTGGTTACGTTACAGACCTTTTCTTGAAACGGACCCGAGTGGCCCAGCTCAGGCGCCATTAACCATGGTGGCTGTGTCCTACAGCGACGACAGGCAAACCGCTAGTGTATCAGGGAGCTTTCGCAATCTGATGGACAAAACGTGGCCGTCAATTCTTTTCACGCCTGATAAGTACCCTGGGACCAAGTACGCCACATGATCACCTTAAATGATTTTCTCAAAGTGCCCTATGTCGATCACGGCCGTGATTTAGACGGGCTGGACTGTTACGGGCAAGTATTTCTTGCCCGTTCTCTTTTGTTCAAACGGCCATTGGGCGCCGATTACCAGCATATCCACCCAGATGACAAAGAGGGAATGACAGGGGCCTATTTTGAGTGTCTGCCCGATTTTGAATTAGTCACCTCGCCAACGCCGCCACCTGGTGCGATTGGCTGCTGCTTTAAAAAGGACGCCACCGGCAACGATGTGCTGTTGCATGTTGGTTTAGTGGTGGCCGTCGATGGCCAAATCAAAGTGCTAAACACAGGCCGTGCTTCGGGCCCAGAGCTGATGCCCTTGAGGGCATTCAAGCGCCTAGCGTTAGATGTGAGATTTTACGATGACAGTCACGATCAGAACCTTTCCTAATAAGCTGGACCGAACCCTGTTTGAAGTGGATACCTTCCCATCTGGTCAAAGCCTGAATGATATCTTGCAAGACCAGATCCCCAACTTTCGTGTAATGGCCACGCCACCTATCGAAGTATTGAGGAATGGTCTTCCGTTTGCGCCTTTGCTCTGGGACCAGAAGCTTGTTGACGGCGAAGAACTAGAAATAACGGTTCGTCCTCGTGATCCAGTTACTCTTGCTTATGCTGTTATTGCCGCTGTCGTGGCTGGCGTTGTGGTGGCAAACTCGATGGCGCCGCCGGACAATTACAGCCAAACCACGCCGGATGGTTCACCTATCTACGATGTGAACGCCCAGGGTAACCAGGTGCGTATGATGGGCGTGGTACCGGAACTGTTCGGCACCCACGGCACCTTCCCGTGTTTGGTCAATCCGGCCCACCGGTATTATTACAACGACGACGAATATCTACTTCTTATGAACCTGGTTAGTCGTGGTTATTTGGCGTTAACACAAGACGATATTCAGATAGGTAACACCCCTATCAGTAGTTACGCTGGTGACATCGACATCCAAATAAAAGATCCAGGTGATGATGTAACGGCTCATCCAGCGTGGCTAAATGTATACACGTCACCGGAGGTGGGCAGCACGTCCGGCGGTGGTAGTGGGATCGAACTGGAAGGAGCGGTAAACTCAGTCACCCCAGTAAAAACAAAGTTTACTAACAAAACGTTAAAACTATATCGGGAGCTTGAAGGGGTCGCAGTGCCATATTGGCCGATCGAGTGGGAAGTAGGCCATGTCATTGTAATCTCTGGCACTCAAGGGAGTAAAACAGTTTCACCGGGTGATAGCGCGGGGGGCTTCCGTGGCTATTATCCTACCAGCCCTATTGAATTTTGGTCGACAGATGAAGCGTTACACGATTGCCGTTATGGCGACTATATCCGCTATCCCATCTCTTACACTGAATCGCAAAATGGAGCTGCACAAATCGAGTACGCTACGGGGTACATCTCAAGCACATATGTTGTCACTGAAAACAACGTCGAGTTCTATGCAGTCAGGATAAAAGATGGAAAAGGGATGAATATTCCTAACAGTGCCGTTCCTGTCGAAACTCGCCAGTTTCCCCTACAATTTTTGGGTAAAGACGACGGAAGATACAAGATAACCGACAGAACATCGGACACTGGAACTGTGGAGAAAATGTTTCCAGATGCGGGGGAGATGGTTTTTTCATCTTTTTTTTATTCTGGAGATATTGCAGGCGCTCGTTTCACCGCTGAAGTGACTTTGCCAGGTAAACCAGTTGGTCCATTCTACGCTTGTCCTGTCAATGAGTTAACAAACGAAATTCACGTCGACCTAAAGTTTCCAGAAGGGATTGGTTACTTGAACGATAATGGCACAATTTCTAGTCGTGAGTTACGAGTAATGCTGCAATGGCGTGAAGATGAAAGCAACACTTGGAAAGAGCAAGTCTTTAAGCGCAGCGGAAACAGTCGAGATCAGATGGGCAATACAGTCCGTATCAATTTAGGTAAGTATTGTCGCCCTCAGTTTCGGGCTTATAGAATCACCGGCGAATCAAACGACACTCGAACCTGGGATACCATTGAGCTGATCCGCCTTAAATCGGTACTGGAAAGCAAAGCAAGCTACCAGGATGGCACCACCTTGGCGGTGCGTATTCGTGGCACCAATGCGCTATCCCGTAGCGCTGAAAACAAACTCTTCTGTGTGCCTACCCGTTTGCTGCATGTGCCAAATGGCCAAGGCGGTTGGACTGGGGACAATTACAACAGCCGTGAAGGCATGGTGGCCACAAATGATCTTGCACCGGTGCTGCGTTATATCTGTCATGAAATAGGCTTAGATGATAACAACATTGGACAAGATGAACTGTTGAGACTTCATTCTGTTTGGCAAGAAAGAGGGGACCACTTTGCAGCTCAATTCGATAAAAAAGATACATTCTGGGAGTCAATTAAGCGTCTATTGTCGGTCGGGTATAGTGTGCCAACGTTGGAGTTTGGCCAAGTAATACCCATCCGTGATGAGCCTCGAAGTGTCTATGATCACATGTATCAACCTGACAACATGACTGGAAAGGGACTGTCTCGCAAAGATACACTTTTTAATCTCGATGAACCTGATGGAATCGAAGTCGAATACTTCAGTGATAAAACTTGGAAGCCAGAAACGGTTCTGTGTCTACTGCCTGGAGATAAGGGAGCTAATCCGCGCAAAGTCAAAGCATTTGGAGTCGTTGAACGCCAGAAGGCTTGGCAATTCGGTATGAGAGAGCGTCGTCTTGCTCGTTACGCCCGTACTGAATACAGCTGGGGCACAGAGATGGACGGTTTCAATAGTCGATTACTGAACTACGTTGCTTTAGCTGATGATGTCCCTGGATATAGTCAGAATGGCCAGATAACCGACTGGCGACCAATTGCTGGCGGTGTTTGGTTACAGTTGGATCAGGACATCACCTGGCAAGATGGACAGACGCACTGGTTGGCTTTGCGTAAGCCGGATGGTCGATTATCTGGTCCCTATCAAGCCATTAAACTTCCTGAGTTTAATGAGGTCCAGATTTCTGGCCAGCTGGACTTTACGCCGGACCTGTCTGGTCGCCAAGAGTTTCCATATTGGATGTTTGGTACGGGTGAGTCATGGAGTTTTCCTGCTTTAGTAAAAAGCATAAAGCCCCAAGGGACTGAAAAAGTAAGCATGACTGCTAGGAACTACGATCCTCGCGTTTATCTAGATGATGACAGTATTGCCCCGCCAGCGGGCAACGACCCGGTGATCGGCATGTCTCTGGCGGCCAGCGGCAGCGGAGATACATTAAATGCCGACCGCTCAATGCTTCACTTTAAAGCCGGTGATGTGGTTCGCCTTAGCCTTAACGCGACCGAGTACCAAATCCGGTCTGTATCCATTCAGCGACTACGGCTGAATAATAAGGATGGCACCCCCGCCAGTCTGTCGTTTAGCCAACAACCAATCACACTAACATTAACCGCCCGTGGTTAATGCCATCCTAAACCGCCACCGAAGTGGCGGTCCTTTCTATCAACTCCCCGTTAATTCCTTGCCATGATTATAATTTTTCTGTCTAATACTGTTTTTATATACAGTATTAAGGGCGGGCGCAGAATGGCAAATTCACAAAAAGAACCCAATGTTGTTGATCTTTTATCTGAGATCGTTGATCTTGATGAGTTGTTGCGCTTTCTATGCGGCGCAGCGACTGATGATGCTTGTATTCGTGGCTTGGCGATTTCGTTGCTAAACGCAAAGCAGCTCTCTGGAGCAATTAGAAGCAAGCTCGAAAAGCTGGCGAATGAGTAACCAAAGAGATCCTTTTAACACAAATTGAGATGAATTATTAAAAATCGTGTGTTAGAGTTTGGGGGTCTTAAAGTTTGAGTGCAGAAGTGGCCATGGAGCCGCTTTTGCGTGTTGTAGAAGTGCGATTTAGCACGCAGCAGATAAAGAAAAACCCGCTGGCAGGCGGGTTATTCAAAAAATGGTCCACACACGAAAAAAAACGTGGAGAACACAAACGCAAGTTCAGTTTACCCGTGTGTGGTCCTTTCTGCAAGATCAAGAGTGATATTGTATGCAAAGAACAATGCGGGTGAGGAATGGGAAACTCTAGCTCATCATCTCACAAGTACTCAGAAGCAGTACGAGCGATCCTTATCGGCCTCAGCAAGTCAAAAATTGCTGAGCCGACCAGGCGTTTTATCGATAAGCTCACAGGCTATGCGGATAAGCCGTTTATGCTGAAGTCTCTAAATGAAGTTGACTGTCGTCAACGTGACTCGCAAAAGCGCGTGCGCGTTCGCATGATCCGCGTGCTTAGCACTCTAATCACTTATATGGACTGGTCAACTTTTCGCCTCGGCGTGGCCAAACCGCTTGAACTCGATCCGGTTAAGCACACAAGCATGCGCGATCGATACGAGTCAATTTATGGCGAGAAAATGCCTGAATCGACCTGGTACCGCTACATCGGTAAGCTAGTAAGCGCCGGCTATTTGAGCAGCCAGGCTATGGATATACTCGACAAAGACGACGGCAGAATCAAAGGCGTTGCTTGCTATAAGTGGCTGACGATGAAACTGTTTAAAGAAATCGGCATGAAAGCAGGCTGGCTAGATGCACAGCGTAATTTCGCGCTAGAGCGCTTACGTTCGTCTGGCTTATCGAACGTTTGGCCCGTGTATGAAAGTAAACTCTCTAAGAGAAAACGCGCTCAGGCGCTGCAAGTTGAAGCCTTCCAAACTGAAATCTCGATCGGTGAGTTCGACACAGACGAACTATACTCTCCGCCCTTCTCGTATCCCCACTAGACCCCCTCGATCTCATGCCGATTTGTTTCGGTCGATGCCCTGTATCTGCTAGATAAACTACCCCAACCCAGCGCTTTTTAGGCGCTTATTTTCCATTGTTTTACGTCCATATTGGATGTTATCCACAGCTCGAACCCTCGATCATCTGGTCATGTTTTTAACGTGTTGATAGCCACTGCATAGGTATGTGTGTATATCTAAAAAAATGAGAGTTGAAAAAAGTATACGAATTCGCAAGCGGTAAGTTCATCTACAGAGAATCTCCATTTTATTTATTAACGGGGCCCCTTAATCCCCATTAATAAAGTAAAGTTATTTCTATTGGGCTTTGCCCAAAAAGTACCTCCCACTAAATTGCGCGTACCAACAGCGCCCACAAACAGTAAAGAGAACGCAATTTAGCGGGCCCCACGGCCAGCGTATAAATCAGATGAAAGTACAGCGCTAGAAGCTGGCCGCGCTGAACCTTTCTTTGCCCTACGGACTCTATACAGCATAGGAACACGCAAGATCAGTGGACCAACACTAAAGCCTAATAACCAGTATAACGATCAGTGACCCCAAGTTTTGCGCTTCGCGCGGCTTAGCAAGGCGAAGGGGCGAAATCGAACGTTGTGGCCACTATGGACATCATCTGTTACTCGATCGCTATAAGTCGGCATGGCTTAGCATGTCGTCGCGCGCTCCTCCATAATCCCGAATGTGATCGAGTGAATTGACAACTCATGCATATCAGGTTGAGATCGGCCAATCATTTACAAAGGGTATGATCATGAACTTGAATCCTAAATCTCGCTTGGTGTCTTTTCTGCTAACGCTTTTTTTTGGTCCACTTGGCTTGGCTTATTCCTCGATCGCGGGCGCACTAGTTTTGACTGTCGTGGCGGTTGCCACCGCTGCGTCGATTGTTGGCCCGATAGTTTGTTGGGTTCTTGCCATCGCGATTGGCGACCACTGCACTTACAAGCACAACAAGAACATAGAAAACATCAAAGAGCTTGTGAGCAACAAGGGGTGACGGTGTCACCCCTTTTTTCGGAAGTATATTATTAACCCGTGAGGTGATTAAGGTTGATTTAATGAGCGGGTTTGTTATTATTCACTCCAGAGGTGAATAAGTGAGAAAAACGAGACTTTCTAAAAACCAAGCTGATGCGCTCTTTATTTTGGCATTTTTGGAAGTAAAGCAATTCAAAGGTGCTGTTCCCGTGGTCAAAATGCGCGAGCTCATTAGTCAATCACGTCCTGGTGTTCTCGATGCGTCTAATTTTCGAAAGGGGTTACATGCATTGGAAGATAAGGGTTTTATTGATCTTCTAAGAGCTCGAAATTTAAGTTTGGCAGCAAAACTGACCCAGAAAGGAAGAGAACAGGCGGCGAAGATTTACGAGCAGCGAACAGGGACTGAAATGGCCCTTCCGCCAGAAGACGAAAAGCAGATCACTATTTTTGAACAGGGGTAAGGAATCCTATGGAAAAAGAATACTGTCCAGATTGCTACGGGTTCGGGGCTGAGTGCCGTGAACAAGGTATGGATTTTGCCGAATTTATAGCCGCTTTTAATAAGGCTTATCATACGAATCAACATGCTATTGATTCAGCAAAAGCTGGTTATTATGGCGAGTAGAGGGAAGATATGAAATACACATACAACGCGAGAGAGACGATTCGCACCGCATTCAGCGTAGAGAAAATCTATTCAACTAATCGCGGCTTTATTGGCCGACTCGAAAACGTTGATTACAAGCAGTCTGATGGATCATGGAAAGCGCAAGGGTCACGATGGCTAATTAATGAAGATGATCCGGTGCTGATTATGGATAACGGCTTTAGCTCTGCCAAACTTTAATAACTCGATCTTTTGGCGGTTTCGATGCAAATCCGCCGCCAAATGTTCCCGCCTAATTTCTATCCACTTTTACCGCTCAAAACTGTAATAAACTTTCACGCTGATTTTTGGCTCTGTAAGCGATTCTAAGCGCTGATTTTGGCTTTTATGAGCCATGATGAGGCTGAAAGCCTTTTAACCCTGCCAAAACTAGCCTATTGAACATAATGGTCCTAATCATCACCAAAAAAAAGTGAATTCATCACAGCAATTCTGTTGGTGTTGTCATTTCTTGTTTGTTTTCGGTGAGTTAATATGAAAACTGGCTAGTGTGACATGTCACAACGGGGAAAAAATGAAAATTGGCTTATTGATTGACGATCCAGATAGAGATATGCAAGCTGCGGCGATGGCTGCGCAGCGGTGCGAAAAAGTGAGCAGTAGTTACGATGATTTGATATCAGATGTGAAATCAGGGGATGTGGTTGTTGTGTGGAGAATGGATAAACTCGCTGCGACTGTAGAGCAGCTTGCGCACAGAATTACAGAGATAAGCCTTGCCGGTGCAACGGTACACTTTGCGTTTGAAGGAGTCGATTCATCAAATACTCAAGTTAGCCAACTGATCGATATCATGAAGAGACTTCCTTAATCCTCTTTGCTTCGGTATATGATCATAATCAGCGACACCAACGCGGTGCGCACCTCTGGCGGTAGCGTTCTTGCTGCCGCTGCTACATCCCACGGCGTTCCCTTCTGGATACCGATCATGTCCAGTGATATGTCTAGATCCGTCGTTTTGAGCTTCTCGACGATTTTCCGGTAGTGGGACAGTTTCATTTCCGTTTCCCCACGCTCCATTCTGCCGTAGGTCTTTAAAGTTACTCCGATCAGATTGTCTATATCTTTTTGTGAGAGGCCTGCCGCCTCTCGTCGCTGCTTTATTGCTTCAATAAGTGGATCATATGGCATAGAGTAAAACCTCAAATTGTTAGACATTGGTCACGTTGGATGGGACATTTTTTTCCCTTTTTTAACTAGTATAGGACTGTTTTTTCCCTCGCTATTTACATGCTGAATATCGTTCGGCATATTCCTGACGGTCAGTTGACAAAAATATAAATACTAAACAAGTTGGATAGGTAAAAGCATGAATATCGATGAGTCGATTGAAACGAGGTGCGATGAGATCAATGCGATTGTCAGAGTAATGAACAGAGCGAACGCCACGGGAGATGACGTCAGGCAAGAAATTCACTCCGGGTTGGTCTTGATTAGCGCGGTTGTTGCAGAGATAGCGGCCATATCTAAGGCGGAATAACAAAGGCCCCCAAATGGGGGCCTTTGTTATATTAGTCGGTCCTGGTGCGGCTCTAGTGCTTTTGGCCTCGGCTTGCATGGGTGCGTGTCGCAGTCCGGTTCCTGGACGTAGGCCGCGCACTTCGATTCGTTCCAAAAGACATGACACCTTTTTTCCTGGCACATGCCGAAGCGTTGCTTTTTAGGGCTGCAATCAAAGCCGAACCTATCTTTGCTTGGTGCGAACTCATCTTCTCGATATCCCGCCTGCTTGTAGTGTATGCAGCTAAAGCAGGTGTCTGGTAGGGAGGGTTTCATTTACACCCCCTTGGCCAGTAGGTTTAGAATCGGATTTTGCATCCAGTTTTGCTTGGTTTCCACGTATTGGAGCAGTTGGCCAGCTGGCAGTAGGGCTAGGTCAATTAGACGTGTTCTTGAGATTACTGTATATTGCTCGTGTGACATAACTCGATCCTTATGTTTGGTTGGTCACGGTAGCCGGCGCAGGGGTGAGATACTCGCCGGCTTTCTTCTTTAAAGCGCTCCGTCGCGCTCTAATTTCTCTCTCAGTGCTTCGATGATATACGCCGAAAAATCCAAGCTGGTTTTCCCAGCAGCTTTCAACTCAGCATGCTTATCAAAAAAATTGGCGGGTACTGCGCGAAGGCTTTTCGATTTCGTTTTCGCTGGCTCTTGCGCGGCAGGCGTTTCTTTCGCTGGCTCTTGCGCGGCAGACGTCTCTTTCAATGTTGCTTTTTCGCCCACTTTGCCTAATTTGTCCCAGTCTAGAGCTTTTGCCATATCGTGCCTCTGTATATCTTTTGTGTGTTATGTGAATATATATGTGATATTCATTGTGCATTCAATGAATATCTAAAGTGTATTTATTATTTCTTTAATCTCATCAGCAAGAGCTTTGATTTCTCGGCTTGCGGTGCTGTATTTTGTTGCTTTGTGTTCAACAACGCCGAGGCCATGTTTTATCGCCTCGGTGAATTGGCCGCGCCGTGAGATAACGCTATTTAGCCGCTTCATGTGGACCGCTTTCTGTAGAAACTCATCGATCTCATCAAACTTTTTACGGTTTGGATGAACCTTGTTACACAGCACATACGCTTCAATATGCGTGTCCATTTCTTTGCTGATTTCGGCTAGCACAGTGTCAAAGTTACGCAGGCCGATGAGCTCGGTCGTGTCATCGGATGCGGGAACGATAACGATATCGGCGGCGGCAACGGCAAGACGGTTGAGTGCTGAATCGAAGCCGCCACAGTCAATGAGGATGATTTTGCCATCTTCGTCCTGCTTGATCTGCTCTATAAGCTCGGCTCGGGTTGTGTGCCCTGCTATGATATTAAGAGGGGTTGCCCGTAGTCGGTTCAGTATCGCGATGCTCTGGTGTGCATCTTGATCGATGATGATGTCTGGCTTAAGTACAGCGGCGAGATTGAGTGCGATGGTCGATTTACCTACCCCGCCTTTGTTGTGTCCAATAGTAATGATCATAAAAGCCCCGAATATCCAATGAATGCCTTTTAAATATTCTATGTATATTCGTTGGGTATTCAAGGTGTATCTTTTGGATATTTATATGTCGTGATGAATGTCACGAAATTAGGGGTGTTTTAGTAGCGGAAACAAGAAAGGGCATCATGTGATGCCCTTTCTTCTACTAGTTGCCAAATCAACGAAGCATAGCTCAGAGGGTTGGATCTCTAGTTCTGACAGCTTTTCTTTCTGCTTAACTATCAGTTCCTTGTGACGTTCTATTTCACTTTGATGGTGTAGGATGGCTTTCTTTGCCATGTCTATGCGCCTTTGATGAAGCTGCATCGGGTTTAATGGGTAAAGAAAGCCACTATACCACCACGATGGCGCAGCGCGTCTTAGGTCTTTATTCCAGAAGGAGTAATCACAGACTTCGTGATGCGAAGGGCAGTATAGTGTCTCATACACATGATCCATCTTTGAGTGCCTGTAGCTTTCGTGGACGGCACAGCCATCGTGAACAACAACACGGCCTATATTGAGCCTGACAAGACAATGTGGACAGTACCAAGTAAGGTGGAGGTCAATATCATTGGTCTTACCCTTGTAAACGGAGTATGGCATATTCCATTGCTTGGCTAATTGTTCCATCCGGTAGAGTTCAAGCTCATTTTCTTGTGTAGTTTCTGGCTTTATCCCATATTCCATAATGTTATTGCCCTATTAGCTATACTTATTTTCAGTCCAATTTTTCCAGTCAAATCCACACTCGCACTTACTTTCGGCACTCTGGAATTCAGCATCAAGATGGCACTGCTCATTTGGGCACACTGGTACTTGAATGACAAACTTGGTTCCAGCAGGGAAACGTGATGCAGAGAACCCAAAGGCTTTTATATTTTCCGAATCCATATCCCCATCAGCGAAAGCTTCAATGTATCTTTCGTGTTGGTCGCAATTCTCTCCGGCATAAACATTTGCCTTTACCTCCCCC